>JBGARF010000006.1:0-386199 GCA_044230345.1 Limisphaerales bacterium | reverse complement strand
CACATACGAAAAGCCGGGGTAATTGCTCACGATGGTGCTGAGATTGATTGTCCTCCCCGTGCTCACCTTGCGCACCTGCCAGTTGAGTACCCCGCTGGTCATCCGCAGATTGTTCACCGCCGTGTTGCGAATCGTCCCGTAGAAAATCAGCGGCGGCTCAGGAATCCCCTGCGCGCCCAAGGACAGGCAGGAAAAAAGGAAAAGACCGCCACGGAGAAACACCCCCCAACTTCTTCGGCTCGCTTGCATAAACGCGGATTAAAAATCCAACCCACCGACCTTGTCTCCGCACTAGATGATCCTAAAACACACGACCATTTGTAACAGATCACTATGAGTGCGGAGAGCTTCGTTTGAAGTGACCCTTAGCTACCAGCGCCCATCCGCAATGGCAATCTATTTCCGAACAATTGCGGAAAAATATGTTCTAGGTCTTCGCCGTAGCGAGAAGGCAGATTCTGATGTGTGAACTCGGGCACGACTGCTGACGTAAATCTTACTCGGTTTAGGTTTGAACTGATCGAGAGCGACAACCCCGGCGATTCGGCTCGTAGTGGGCGAGCCAAAAATCACGAGTTGATCGGTATTCTTGGACGCTGACGATCCGCAGAGGTTGAAAAGACAGCGCGACGCAATCAGATCCGGGATAATAAGATGCACGATTTGCCGGCCGCGCCGACAGGCAATCGAATGGACTAGACGCAGCCGCAGAACAAATCGAGGATTCGAGATGGTGGTTATTCGATTGCGACACTCGCCGAAAGCGAGGAACAAGAAAAGAAGGAGGGGAATGTTAAGTCTGCATGATGGGTGCCGGTGCAATTGCGCCGTCGCTGCGTGCAATATGACGGAGTTCTGCTATTCCTGAGTACCGATAAGTGACCGTTATCGGTTGTTAGGGGATCCATCCGCTTGTTTTGACTGCTGTTTTGCACCGCCTCTTTCTCTATACGCATCTATTTGTTAGGATGTGTTAAGGAGGTGGACTATGGCAAATCCCGTGCCGGAGGCGCGATGCGAGTTGGAGGACGTTCGCGCTTACGCGGAACAGTCCAAGTCGCAGAACACGGTCCGCGCCTACCGGGCTGATTGGAACGATTTCGCCTCGTTTCTCGAAAAATTCGATCGACCAACGCTTCCCGCGCTGTCTGATGATGTCGCCCTTTATTTGCGTCACCTGGTGCAAAAGAAGCAGCTCAAGGTTGCCACCGCCGCGCGGCGCCTCGCGGCCATCGCCGAGCATCATCAGGCCAACGGCTACGCGTCACCCGCCGAGGAATGGGTGGTTCGGAACACGCTCCGGCGCCTCCGCAGCGAACACGGCACGCCGGCACGAGGTAAGGCTCCGCTCCTCACCGAGGATATCAAGAAGATGATGGCCGCAATTCCCGAAACCCTGACCGGCAGTCGCGACCGCGCCATTCTGCTGCTCGGCTTTGCAGGTGCCATGCGCAGGAGCGAGGTTGTCGGCCTGAACTTCGAGGATTTGGCGCTGGCACCGGAAGGGCTCGTCGTCAGTCTTAACAAGAGCAAGACGGATCAGCAGCGGAAAGGCCGCAAGATCGGGGTTCCTTATGGAAAAACGGCCGAGACTTGCCCAGTGAAGGCGGTCTTGGCGTGGCTGGAGCAGTCCAAGATCTCCACCGGCGCCCTTTTTCGAAGTGTCAACAAGCATGGCGCCATTCGGGAATCGCGGCTCACAGACCAAATCGTGGCGGATATCGTCAAGCACTACGCGATGGCGGTGGGAAAGCACGCCAGCCGCTTCAGTGCGCATTCGCTTCGGGCCGGGTTCATCACCTCCGCGGCCATCGCCGGAGTGTCGGAACGATCGATCCAAGACCAGAGCGGGCATCATAGCGTCACGATACTCCGGCGCTACATTCGCGACGCCTGCATTTTTCGCTCGAACGCCGCGAGCAAGGTTGGGCTTTGAGCATTCCGCGCGCATCTTCGCCAATCGCCGCGCTTGACCGGCCGAACGTGTTCGCTCAAGTTTTCACCAGATCGGGTGGCGGAACGTTTCTTCAGCGGGGTTCCCCAACCCCCACCTCCTTGGCGTCCGCTGCCCGGTCTTTTTTGTTCAATGAATGAGGTCGGTGGGTGTGAGCGAACAGGCTCGGCGGAGGGCTGTTTAAGAGGCCTGCGACTCGATGTTTTGGGGGACTTGCGGACGTTCCGATAAATGGAGTATGATAGATAGTAGTTGGAACCAGCGGAGCCCGAATGGCTGATATGAATGTCTCACTTGAATTGAGCACGGAAACGGTCGAGAAAATCGCCCGCGCGGCCTCATGCGTTGGCCAGGATCTCCCCTCATTTCTCCAGAATTACCTCAGCCAATCATTCGCCAGTGAATCGATTCCGCGCCGGAGTCTGGACGAAATCCTCGCCCCATTCCGTGCGCAAATCGACCAGAGCGGATTGACGGAACCGCAGCTCGATGTGCTTTTTTCCCAGGCACGCGAGAGCGCATTCGCTGATCGTCGTCGGAATGGGCGATAGTCGCCCGTGCCTCCGTCCATCGTGGCACCCCTCGTTGTTTTCGACTGCATGGTCTTCCTGCAGGCGGCAGCCCGGAAGACGAGCGTCGCCGGTGCGTGCCTCGAACTGGCCGAGCAAGGCCATGTTCGCCTTTGCCTGAGCCCGCAGATCCTGGAAGAGGTCAGGGATGTGTTACTTCGTCCGGAGATCCAGGCGCGGTTTCCGTCCGTGACCGAAACCGTCGTCAAAGAATTTCTCGAATCGATTCGTCGCTTCGGGGCTTTTTACCCTGAAGTCGGTCGCCATTTTGCCTACTCGCGTGATCCCAAGGACGAGCCCTATCTGAATCTGGCAATTGAGGCGCGAGCGCGTTTTCTCGCCAGCCGGGACAACGATATCCTCGACCTGCGGACTGGGCATGACCCGGAAGCGGTGGAGTTTCGGCGTCGGTTCAGCGACATCGTGATCCTAGAACCGATCGATTTTCTGCGGGAGATGCGACGTGAGTTGCTCCCTCCTCCTTCGACTCCCCGGCCGCGTGAACCCGGAATGGAACGGTAAGGTCGGATCGGATTCGCTACTATTTTTTGGCCTCGCCAGAAACGGCCGAGCAAAGCCGGAACAGCAGTTCGTAAAGCGGTTGACCACTTTTGACCGGACCAGACCACCAATCAAGAACCTCCAGTGCGGCCTTACGACGTTCGGTGTCGAGCCGGCGGAGTTCCAGGCCACCCTTTCCAGTGTATCCTGTTGGGTCCGGAAGTCCTGCGATCCAGAAGAGGAAGTTCCGAGCGGCTTGGCTGCCGCCGGTGTCTTCACAGGCGGTCTCATAGAGCAACTGAAGGGCCGCGGTCGGAACGGGGGCGGGAGGAAGCAACCCCTGGCGTAACTGGGCCAACGCAATCGCCCGTTGCTCGGGCGTTGCTTCGGGATTGAGCGCGACGGTTGGGGCGGATTTGGGTTTATCGTTCATGGGGCATCCTCAGGTTCGGTTATCCGATCATTTCGGCGACATGGCAACGGGGACGCCAAGCGCGGCGCAGCGCCGTGAACACGAAACGGCTCCGCACATTGGAAACCAAAGCATTGATTGTGATGAGTCTGGATCGCGCATAGGCCTTCCAAAGAATTACCAGCGAAGACTGCAAGGCGGCCGACGCGTCGATTCCAGGTAGTCGAGAATTGCTTCGCGTTGGTCGGGTGGGAGATTTTTCAGGTCATCAAACCATCGAAGCGTCTCCGTGATATTGCTCAGGACACCGGCAGCGGCTTCCGGGTTCTCGACGGGCCAACTTGGATTGTAGGGCTTGTTCAACTGGCGGACGAAATTGTCTCGTCGCTCGGCGGGGGAAGACTTGACGTCGAGTGGATCAATTGCGGTTTGACGGGAAGGTCCACAGCCCGCGACCAGGCAGACGAACATCGCAATGACACCGCGTGCGATTCCTCCCCCACCCGCTCGGCAGTTCTTGCTTCGGGCGTATATCGCGCTTGGATCGCGCCGGTTTTTGGTCTGCCCGGAACACGTACGAGAATATTCCTCCAGGAGAGCCGGCTCGCCGCCCGGCATTAAATCTTCCCTGGGCTCAGCGACGATTTCTTCTACGGGAGGCTTATCGCTGACCAAGATCTTACCACCAGCCGGGCTCAGCTCGTATGCAATCCAGTCGCAATGTTGGCGTCCCGTTTGGTCAGGGCGACAAACCGATTCGAGACGGAGGTGGCAGGGAGAGTTCTCAATCATCAATTGGCGGAACGACGGAGATGCTGCGGCGATCAATCGTCCACCGGCTTCGAGGACGACCCAACCTGTGTCCGGATCCTGCTCGGGACAGTCGAGAAGCTTACCTTCAACAATGACGCCTTCGCCCGGCTGGATGACCAGAGCAATGCCGTCACGAAACGAAAAGTTGATGTCACACTTGCAATTATCGCCAGGGACGAGTTGCGTGAAGGAAATGCGTCGAGGCACAGGAGGGGTTGATTGGGCGCCGTCGGCGACGTTGGATTTCATCCAACGAGCATGTGCCGGACTGAGAGATCGTGTTAGGGAGTACTGAGGGAGTTGTCGCGAGCGAACCAGTTTTTTTGGCGAGGGCCAAGCGCCAAGCGCCTGGCCCTGCCCCTAAAGGTGGTGAAACATTCGGGAAGGCGGGCGTTGATATGCCAGTGGCACAGCTTATGAAAACGTCGAAGACACAGCCTATTCACGAAATCAGGCTCGGCCGGGTCAAAGCCGCAGTCTGGAGAAATACCAACGCAAACGATCTCCACTACAATGTGACGTTTAGCCGCATCTTCCGCGACGGCGAGACTTGGAAGACTAGCCACTCCTTCGGTCCGGACGATCTCCTGCTGCTGGCAAAGGTGGCGGACCAGGCGCACTCGTGGATTCACGCCCAGGTGCAGGAGCCGAATCGACTCCGCCGCAATTGAGTTGGACCCAAGCGGACGTGTGCGGCCCGCCTTTGCTGGCGCGCCTCGCCGAGCTCTTGATCGATGTTTCGTGAACCATTGCGACCGACATGACCCCAGACGAAATTGAGAGGATTGACCTTGGGCTCGCCGAGGACTCGCAGGCCGCGGAGAACCGGGAGCGAGTGACGTTTCTGTACGCTCTTTCCGGCACGCACAACGAAGCCAGGCGTACAGTGCCCGTTGAACGGCCGGAGAAGCCCATTGAGGGAATTGCGGTCGATTCGTGGATCGAGTACGACGGTAAGCGGCATCTCATGCTCTTGACCGAACGAGGCTTGGTGGCTGCGCAGACCGATGTTCGGGTCGTTGCAAATTGCCGCGTTCGACTGGTCCCGCAAGCGATTCAGCCCTGGAGCGGCGTGGAAACGATGGCGTGGAGCGTTCACGTGCTTGGATTGGGCTACACTTGGTCGCCGCTGGAGAATCAGAACCGGGAGAGCGTCACCCAAGCGGCGGACCGGTGGCTCGAGGAAATTCGAAATCGGGCGGCGGCGATGGTCAATCGCCGCCATGAAATGCGCTCGCAAGTGCGGGCGTTGAATCAGCAGCGCAGCACGGTCAATCCCGGTGGTCAAACTCCCCTGAGTATTGGAACGGCTCGCCGGCTTGCCAAAGTTTCGGTCTACGGGCCCGCATGGGCGAACACGATGAAGTCCTTGGCGGACGCGAGTTCTCGGGTTCGTACGATTCGTTCGCAACTGCGGCAGTTGTCGCTGCGGCAGGAATGGAGCCGCCGTCATAGCTGGGCGGGGCGCTACTGGCTCGTGGAGCGCCCCGCTTTGGCCCGCGAAGGGCGAGAGCTTCGCCGCGAACTTCGCGCCGCAAAAACCCAGCGTCGGGGCTTGATCCGCAAAATGACCAGCCTCCAGTCTCCGAAATCACGTCGGGAAATCGTCGGCAAGATCTCCGATCTAACGCGGAAGTTCATCCACGAAGACAAGCGTCTGGGGGCGGAGATTGGTTCGATTAAACGGTCGGCAGAGGTCCTCGAGCAACAGATCGCTGCCTCGTCTGCACTTGTCGAGAAGCTCCGGAGCCTTGGTGCGACGCCGGTGACGATGGATCAATCGACGGTGCGGGAAATCCGAGAGACGAGCCTGCCAAAGCTGGTCCACCATTTTGGCAACCAGGCGTCCACAAATAAACTGCAGGCGTCAAAAGGACTGCGGGTCTAGGTTTGGTGATGGCTCACCTCAGGTCCAATGGCTCCGACCGGGTAATACTGGTGTACAAGGGCCGGCCTGCGAAGCGGGTCTCCCCCACTCCGTTCCGTTCGCTGCCTGCTGCCTGCTTGTCTATCGGGATTCGCTCTTGGTAGCATTTTCCCGAATTTGACTGAAAGCGATGAACAGTGCGCAAAACTATCCTGGAGCCGAGAACGGCTACCGCGTCTACCGCCCGATGACCTTGTCATTCCGTTGAGTGGACGTCTTTAGAACAGGCGGGTTACTCCATCAGATGTTCAATGCCCGGCCAACTTCACTGCTGAATGCGTTGAAGCGCCGCGGCCGATTAAAGCGGGTGGGACGAATCGTGTTTCTCCTGACGGCTTTACTTTTCGTTACCGGCGAATCGATATGCGCGCCTCCGTCGGACTTCGCCCAGAAGTTGACCGCGCGGCGCCCGGTTGTCTCGGAAAGCCCACCCCAAAATCACCACCCAACACTCCGTCGAAAAAGGGCGTTCGCGGTGCTCACAGGTACGAACGGGTTGCCCAACACGTGGACCTGGCAATGCACCCAGCCGACGAATTCGGCGGGGAGTTTCCTGGTCGGCATCGGTGACATAAACGCTGACGGATTCGGAGATCTTGCCGTTGGAGTTCCTCGTTTCAGCCGCGCGGGAGCGGAACACGTGGGTGCCGTTCTGGTCTTCTCCGGCTCCGCGTCGGGTCCAAAGGCAACTCCGGATGCGGAACTCTGGGGTTCGTATCTAGACGGAGGTTTTGGAGTTCAGGTCGTTCGGGCGGGTGACATTGACGGGGATGGCTTCGACGACGTTGTGATCGCTCTCGAACAGGGTGGCGGGACAGCCCGAGTCGTTGTCCATTTTGGGTCGTCGAATGGATTGCGCCCGGAGCCGGGTTGGCGGTTCACGCCGCCTGTAGATTGTCCGAACTGTAGCGTTACGACGAGTGCGGTCGGCGATGTAAACGGAGACGGCCATGCGGATCTCGGCATCGGGCTATTTTGCGATCATCACGGTTCGAACGCGGAAACTCGATTGCTCGTTTTCCACGGCTCGGCTGCCGGGCTTTCCTCGAAGCCCGACTGGGTCGCTTCCGGATTGAGAACGTTCGGGGTACTTGCATTCGCCGGGGACGTGAACGGCGATGGTTTCGACGATGTTCTTGCGACCTTTCCGGATTACCAACATCGAGCAGTTGGCGACGGTAAGGTGTTTCTCTTCCACGGATCATCCGTCGGACTGAGCCTCGAGCCGAACTGGGAGGCCGTCTACGAACCTGCCAACCCTGGTCAGGACAAGGCGGCTGATCAGCATTTTGGCAGTGTCGCCGGCACGGCTGGCGATGTGAACGGCGATGGCTATGATGACGTGATCATCACTGCGTGGTTCGGTGATCACGGAGAAGTAAACGAAGGACTGGCGTTCGTCTATCACGGGTCTGCTTTCGGTCTGAGCCGGCAGCCCGATTGGCGCTCGGAAGGCAATCAGGAACATGCCTTGTTTGGGTGCAGCGCCGCGGGACTTGGTGACGTCAATGGTGACGGGTTTTCCGACGTCATCGTTGGTGCCATGCAAGCATCCCACGGCCAGCTTCTGGAAGGTGCCTGCGCGGTCTTCCTTGGGTCCCGTGCTGGGCTGCGCCCGCAGCCCGCGTGGACAGCTGAGTCGGATGTAAATAAGCAGCATTTCGGATCGGCCGTGGCTGCGGCCGGCGACGTGAACGGCGACGGCATAGCGGACGTCGCTGTCAGCGCGCCCAGACGGGTCCTCGATTCCCCACAGTCCGGGTTCGTGCGCCTATATTTCGGCACGCGACACGGTTTGCTCAGTTCCTCGGGATGGAGACTCGATTCGCCTGATGCAGGCTTGGCGCCTTGGCGATGGGCTGTGCTGGCGCTCGTTGCCATCGGCGCGCTCGCCGGGATCGCGGCCGGACTTCGCCGTGTGCGCGAGCGAAGTCGACTTGCGAGGCTCAAGACCGAAATCGATCGGCAGGCAAGGCAGGCCGAGCGGGCCAGTCTTGCCCAGGACTTGCACGATCAAATCGGCCCGGAAATAGCTCGTATCGCCCGAGCCAGCGGGCCGGCTGCGGCTCGTGAAATCGTCAGCGTGATTGAGTCGTTTGATGAAACGGTCTGGATGGCCAATCCCCGACACGACACCTTGGAAAGCTTGGCCACGTTTCTCGGTCAACAGGGCGACCGGATGTTCGCGGATGCCGCGATGAAGCTGACCTATCGCCAACCCCACGACCTGCCCGAACTGCCAATTTTGCCGGGACTGCGCAAAGCGGTTTATCTCACGGTCAAGGAAGCGTTGCACAACGCACTCAAGCATTCTGGTGCCCGCGAAGTGCGGCTTGAACTCGAATGGTTCGATGGCGTCCTGCAAGTTCGCATCTCCGACAACGGATGCGGCTTCCCGGAACAGACGCGCCGTTTTGGCAACGGACTTTCGAACATGCGCAGTAGAGTCGAATCCATTGATGGTCATTTCCACATCGAGAGCGATGCCAACACCGGCGCAAGGATTACGTTCTCCGTCCCGTTGCAATGCCCGTCGAGGACCTGAACTGCCACCTTCTCATTGCTGCAATTCGTCTCTCTCCATAGACTGTCGGCCGTGCCAGTCCGAATTGCCATCATCGAAGATCACGCTGACACCCGGACCATGCTGGTCGCCCTCTTCAAAGGGACCGCCGGTTACGCGTGCGTCGGAGACTTTTCCAATGCGGAGGATGCTCTCGCCAAGTTGAATCTGCGGTCGGTGGACCTGCTGTTGGTCGATATCAGCCTGAAACGGCTATCGGGTATCGACTACGTCCGCCACGTCCGATCTCAACGGCCTGAACTGCCGGTGCTCATGTACACCGTTTGGGAGGATACCGATCAGATCTTGCGGGCACTCCAGGCCGGAGCCAACGGCTACGTCCTCAAGCGTTCGCCGCATCCGGAACTGTTCGCCGCCGTCGCCGAGGTGCTCGCCGGCGGCGCCCCGATGTCGCGGGCCGTCGGGGCCAAGGTTGTCCGCCACATTCATCAGAGCGGTGGAGTCTTGGCCGATATCAATCGCTTGACCGATCACCAACGTCGAATCCTCGACCTCATGTCACAAGGACATACCTACGATGAGATCGGAGCGGTGTTGCGTATCAGCCCGGAAACCGTGCGCAAACACCTGCAGAACGTCTGTGCGAAGCTCAACGTCAGTTCTCGCGCGGAGGCCATCGCAAAATACGCCAGAGTTCGTTCGTAGAATTCCCCTAGTTTCATTCCCTCGTCATTCGTCGTCGGGCGATTGTTAGTGTCCCGCACTTACCGGAAGCGGGTAGTTGCTGCGCTTTCCCAAGAGTTTTTCACCATGGACTTACCATTTCCGGGAATAGGCGGTGACGATGCAAATCCCTAGCGTTTGACCCAACTCAACCCCGCAAGGGCCGAAGCGACGCAACGAAGCGCCGCTGCCTGGCGGGGAAACGGCAAACGAATAGCGGGCAACAGACGCCAAGAATGTCCTTCGCATGGAAGTCGCTGTCCCGCCGCCTTTTGGAATCCGCTGAAATCGATGGACTTATGATTAGCTCGAGTGCCTCCCGTTCGCGCGCACATTCGACTCCCGCAGTCTGGAGAGCCGCCGTGGTTGCAATGGGTTTCCTATGGTCGTGCCTGATGACGGAGCGAGCTTCAGCTCAAGAGTGTCTGCGGCGTCCGTCCGGAGCCATCGCGGCATGGGCTGCCGATGGGACTTTCAGTGACTTCGTTGGGTATCAAAGTCTTCTACCGATAAGCACTGTTAGTTTTTCTCCGGCACAGGTCGGGACGGGCTTTAAGTTCGAGAATGGTGGCGTCCTGGAGGTCCCGTCTCCTGATATCGGAGACTTCACCGGCACTCAAGCGATGACAATTGAGCTTTGGGCATATCGCACGGGAACCGGGCCTGTCATGCATCTGCTCGGCAAGCGCGACGATTGCTCGGAGCGAATTCAGTACCAGATGGCGTTCGATCAGAACGGATTTGGATTCGGTGGGGCCACGGGGGGCAGTGTTAGTGTCCGAGGATGGACTCCACCGGTAAACGAGTGGGTGCATCTAGCTGTCACCTGTGATGGAACACGGTTCTTTCTCTACACAAATGGCCAGCTTGCCGCATTTAGCCAGGCGGGCTTTGGGCCCCACGTCAGTTCCCGATTGCGATTTGGAGGATCCGGAACCTGCACGTCTTTCAGCGGGAGTTTGGACGAGATTGGCGTTTACGACCGAGCATTGAGTTCGAGCGAAGTTGCGGCAATTTACGCTGCAGGGTCGGCGGGAATGTGCAAGCCGCCGCGGATACTGGGGCAGTCGGAGCATGTCATGGTGCAACAAGGAGGCGACGCCACTTTTTCGGTCACTGCCACAGGGAGTGGGTCTCTGGTCTACCAATGGCAATTTGAAGGTCAGAACATAGCTGGCGCAAATCAGCCTGTTTTGGCCCTGCTGCCTGCAGAAGTGACAAAACGCGGCTCGTATCTAGCTGTTGTTTCCAATCTTTTCGGCTCCGTGACGAGTGAGGTGCGCCGTCTAATTGTTACGCCTGAAAGCCCATTCCTGATAAGGACACCGACCACCATTGATACGAATAACTCCAGTTTAGAAGGCCGGGATATCGTCGTTGACGGAGCAGTGGTGACGATCAATGGCATGCAGCGTCTGCGGAATCTGTTGGTTATCAACCGGGGCGCGTTAACGCACGCGGCTGGTGCGACAGGAGGTCTTGCTCTCGTGGTTTCTAATGAGGCGGTCTTTGCCGCAAGTTCTGGAGTGAATCTCGATGGCCGGGGGGGCGGTGCTGGAGAAGGTCCTGGAGCAGGAACTGGAGCGAACAGCTCTGGGGGAGCCGGAGGAGGTGGGTATGGTGGTGCCGGAGGCAATGGGCAGACACTGTCGGGTGGTAGAGCCTACGGCAACGTGATTGAGCCTAAAGACCTTGGTAGCGGCGGGGGATCAACCGTAGACAGGAATTTCAGCGTGAATGTGCCTGGGGGGCGAGGTGGCGGTGCCGTCCATCTGATTGTCCAAGGCGTGCTACGAGTTGACGGCAAGATAACCGCCAACGGAACAAGCGGCGGCTCGCGGCGCGGCGCCGTTTTTGACGACTATGCTGGTGGTGGTGGATCTGGAGGGAGTATCTTGATTCAAGCGACAGCCATAGCGGGAAGTGGCGCCATCGAGGCCAATGGGGGTGATGGTGGAGTGGCTAGCGGAGGCACAAAGGCAGGGGGAGGGTCGGGAGGACGCATCGCCCTGGTAACGCAAACAAACAGCTTTGTTGGTGTTGCTCAAGCCATCGGTGGACTTGGGTATGTCATCGGTGCCGCTGGAAGTAGGTATGAAAACAACGGTGACGGGAAAGGCGTGCAGTATGTGAGCAACGGTGGGCGCCTTGGAGCGTCAACGGAGTATTACGGAGAAACCCATTTTACCGGGAACCTCGAAATTGCGGCGGGTGGCATCGTAGGGCCTGCCGTGGGCGATACGAATTCCATGCTCCATGTGGAAGGGGATGTTCACATCAAGCGTGATGGGCGGGTATCCGCAGACGGCCGGGGGTTTGGTGCTGGAGAGGGTCCTGGAGCAGGAGCAGGAGCGAACAGCTCTGGGGGAGCCGGAGGAGGTGGGTACGGGGGTGCCGGGGGCAATGGGCAGACACTGTCGGGTGGTAGAGCCTACGGCAGCGTGATCGAGCCTAAAGCACTTGGTAGCGGCGGTGGATCAACCGTAGACAGGAATTTCAGCGTGAATGTGCCTGGGGGGCGAGGCGGCGGTGCCCTCCATCTGATTGTCCAGGGCGTGCTACGAGTTGACGGCAAGATAACCGCCAACGGAACAAGCGGCGGCTCGCGGCGCGGCGCCGTTTTTGACGACTATGCTGGTGGTGGTGGATCTGGAGGAAGTATCTTGATTCAAGCGACAGCTATAGCCGGGAGTGGCGCCATCGAGGCCAATGGAGGTGATGGCGGAGTAGCCAGTGGAGGCACAAAAGCAGGCGGAGGGTCGGGAGGACGCATCGCCCTGGTAACACAAACAAACAGCTTTGCTGGTGTTGCTCAAACCATCGGCGGACTTGGGTATGTCATCGGTGCCGCTGGAAGTAGATATGAAAACAACGGTGGTGGGAAAGGCGTGCAGTATGTGAGCAACGGTGGACGCCTGGGAGCGGCAACGGAGTATTACGGAGAAAGCCATTTTGCCGGGAACCTCGAAGTTGAGGCGGGCGGTATTGTTGGGCCCGCCGTGGGTGATACGAATTCCGTGCTCCATGTGGAAGGTGACGTACACATCGGTCGTGATGGATGGGTGTCCGCAGATGGAAGGGGGTTTGGTGCTGGAGAAGGTCCTGGAGCAGGAGCAGGAGCGAACGGCCCTGGGGGAGCCGGAGGAGGTGGGTATGGTGGTGCTGGGGGCAATGGGCAGACACTGTCGGGCGGTAGAGCCTACGGCAACGTGATCGAGCCCAAAGAGCTTGGTAGCGGCGGCGGATCAACCGTAGACCGGAATTTCAGCGTGAATGTGCCCGGGGGGCGAGGTGGCGGTGCTGTCCATCTGATCGTACAAGGCGTTCTACGAGTTGACGGTAAGATAACCGCCAACGGAACAAGTGGAGGCTCGCGGCGCGGCGCCATTTTCGATGATTATGCGGGCGGTGGTGGATCGGGGGGAAGTATCTTCATTCAAGCGACCGCTATTGCGGGGGCTGGCGCCATCGAGGCCAATGGGGGTGATGGCGGTGTAGCCAGCGGAGGCACAAAAGCAGGAGGAGGGTCGGGAGGACGCATTGCGCTAAATTATGAGGCAACTTCCTTCGAAGGAGTTGTCGAGGCTGCCGGAGGCAATGGTCATCAGATCGGAGGTGACGGCAGTATATTTGGCGAAGTCTTCGCTCCGACCAATCGCCCCCCGTCCACTCGCGTTTGGTGGCACGATCCGCACGGTAGAAACGGAGGGTACGTGAGCTCGTTAGATTCTCTAAAGCTGACCTTCAACTGGCCGGTAATGCCTGATTCCAGAAACGCCTCGATGTTGTTGGTTCGCGGGCCAGGGATAATTGGTCAAGCACTCGGCATCCATCCGGTCTCTCTTCTCACGTATGAGTTCACTCTGCCGCACCTGCAAGCAAACGGGTTATACCATTTTACCCTCCTGCCTAGCTTTCTTGCCGCAGATGGAGTCCAACTGGATCAGAATGGCAATGGTCTCGACGGCGAACAGGAGGATTCTTATGAATTTGACCTTACCCTCGATGGTGTGCCACCCCGACTCGTCGGGCGCGAACCGTTTGGAGATGTCACCGGAACGGTTGAATCAATCGACCTATGGTTTAACGAGCCAATAGATCTGACTAGCATTGAACCCGTAAATCTTGAACTGGCTAATCCTGCGGGAACCCGGATCCCAATTACTTCAGTTCTGGAGATGGCGAGAAATCGCTATCGTATTGCGTTTCCACCTCAAACCTCCTTAGGCAGGTATCAGCTGAAGACGAGTGGGCAGCTTGTTGACTTGGCCGGCAACCCTCTTTCGCCGTCAACGTCAGAACTAGGGGGCTTTAATTTGGTTCCGGTCGACCTAGTCTTTGACCACGTCACTGTTAGTACCAATTTGCTATGGTCCGGAGAGCCAATCACAATCACCTGGTCTGGACGCAACCGCGCCGGCGCGTCTCTGATTGGCAGTTGGGTGGACGGCATCTATTTGTCGAAGGACGATCGTTGGGACGCCAACGATTTGCTCATGTCCACCATGCTCCACAATGGGGGCTTGGCACCCGACAGCGCCTACACAAATGCCACGACAGCTTTCGTGCCGGGCACACTTCCAGGCCGCTATCACCTGATTCTGCGATCCGACATCCTGAACCAGGAGAAGGAGGGCCCCAACGAAACAAACAATGTATGGGTTTCCGAATACGAAGTCCGCACCCGAGAGATAAACTGGGGTGAGTCTGTCTCCGATTCGTTCCTGAAAGAGAAGCATTCAAAGTACTACAGCTTGACCGCCACAAATGATCAGGATCTGCGACTAACACTGAACCTGGTCGCGGCCACTGGGAGCACGGAGCTCTACATTCGGCGAGAAGCCGTGCCAACGCGATCGGTCTTCGATGCAAGATACAGCGCCCCTCTCGCGCCCGATCAAGTTCTTCGCGTGCCGGGCACCACGGCTAGCACATATTACGTCCTTGCATACGCCGACACCTTACCAAACGCCCAGGCACCGTTCACCGTTTTGGCAGAATCGCTCCCTTTTGGTTTAGAATCGGTCCATCCGCAGAATGTTGGGGCTGGCGAGGTGACTGTCACGATTCGAGGTTCGGGCTGGAGCCCAAACACAACATTTGGATTTGTGAATCCGCAAAACAATCTATTCGTTACCGCGAAACAAGTGCATATTCGATCGGGCGCAGATGCCAAAGCTACCTTTGACTTCACTGGATTGTCCTCCGGCACTTTGGATATCTTCGCCCGGGATCTAGAGGGTAAATTCGCCATGCGGACTGCGGCAATCAATGTCGATACCTTAAGCACTCAACGCATGCTCCAAACCGAAATTGTGCTTCCGACAAGCCTCCGGGCTGGAAGGCCTAGCACTGCTCAACTTTTGGTAGAAAACTCAGGTAGTGTCGATATTCAGTTTGCAGAAGTTTTCGTGCGTGCAATCGCTGGGCCATCCTTAGCCATAAACTTCTACTCAGCGACTGGTCCAGCCTTTGTCTCTGTTGGCCCATACTTAATGCAATCCATGCTACTTGAACATCTAGCGCCCGGGGAGCGAATCGAGATTCCTTTAGTCATCAATGCTGGTCAGGCGTATACACGTTCTACAATCTCCGTTGCAGGCGACGGAATGCCGTATTCCAGAGAGGCGTACTTGCTAGGTCCGCTTTTGGCGCGTCTTGATGGTGCTCGTAAACGAGCACTAAGGGAGCATTCAGTAGATGCAAACTTCAGAGAGTTTTTGGAGAACGAACTGCTGGATACTTACGTAAACATCGTGACCAACGGATCAATTGCAAAAGGTGCGAGATTTAATCTCCTAGGCGGAGCTCTTGGTGGCGTTGGTGGAGGAGCCAGTGGGGAGGTGAGCTGCAAAGCCCAATGTGCCTTAACAGCATATATCCTAGCTTTGGCATGTGCAGAAACTGTCGTTCCGGCGGTCGTGTTACCCTGTGAAGCTCTCGTAGGTATTGACTTTATTGCATGTGAGTACTGTTGCGAGCATCCCTGCGATTCGGAATGTTCCGGCATGCCAATGTCAGGTGATATGTGCGGTGCGCCACCTCCCCCGGCTAGCCCGAGCGATTGTCCACTTGTATGTTTTCAAAGTTGCGTTAAGTGGGAGCTCGTTGTGAATAGCCTGGGCCATATTGTTGGCGATGTCTGTGTTCAGGAAGAACGTAATTGTAAGCGCGCCAGTTGTGCACCATTCGTGAGGGCGACAGATCCGAACACGATCGAGGGACCTGTTGGCGTTGGTTCCGGACGTTGGATAGGTCCGAACTATGAACAGGCGTATCGGATTAGCTTCGAGAATATCTCGGCCGCCTCCGCTGCTGCTACAGTCGTTAGGTTAACAAACTACATAGATAGTGCCTTTGATTTAAGTACGTTCGAAATTCACAACATTGGATTTGGGAACGTGGTTCTGTCCGTCCCCGGTGGGTTAAACCATTTCCAGGCTCGCGTAGATTACTCCGGCTGGAGTTGGAGGGAGGAAATAGGCTGGCATCAAGGTGCGACGCCTATGTATGTGGATGTCGAAGCTGGGTTAGACGCTCAAGCCAAGGTTTTCACGATTACACTTACTGGCGTCGATACAAACACTGGTCTTATCCCAAATGACGCTTACGCTGGATTCCTGCCGCCCAATCGGTCCGAGTTGGCATATTACGCCTCAGAGACTAACGGCTGTTGCGGCGTCCGGCCTGCGGGTGCACTGATTCACCCGGGACAAGGCTACGTATCCTACACCATCCGGCCCAAGGCGAACGCGGTCACTGGCACGCGCATCGTCAATGCGGCGGACATCTATTTCGACTACAATGAGCCGGTTCGTACCCCGGATATTTTCAACACCATCGATGCGGGGCCGCCATCGAGCCAGGTTCAACCGCTGGCCGCGGAGAGTGGGCGCACGTTTATTGTCCAATGGTCCGGGCTAGACGATGCAGGTGGAAGCGGGGTAGCCAGCTACGATGTCTTTGTAGCCAAAGACGGCACGAACTTCGTGCGATGGCTCACCGGGACGACTGTTAACTCTGCTCTTTTCGTCGGGGAGCCGGGCAGCTCATACCATTTCCGCAGTATCGCGCGCGATTTCGTCGGCCACGTGGAGCGCAAAGCCGTGACGGCGGAAGCGACGACTACGATTCCAACGAATGTGCCAATTATCGCCAGGATCATGGATCGGATTGCGGACGTGGGCGGTTCCCTTAGGATCACAAACCGGGCGATGGGCGGAGCCTCAGGTTCCTATCTGTTCACACTTGGATACGGCTCTCCATTTGGAGCGACTCTCAATGCCACCAACGGCGTGTTGCGGTGGACGCCGGCTTGCCACCAAGCCAATACGACGAATCATATCACCATTTGGGTAGCAGACGCGACGAACTCCAACCTAATGGATGCCGCCACGTTCACCGTGGCGGTTCGGGAGTGCGTGATTCCGGGTCTGGGCCGACTTGTTGTGCTGGCCGGTGATTCCGGGCGAGTCCCCGTGAATCTCATCTCAAGCGTGCCCCTTACGAATCTCACGATGACGGTCGAGGCCCCGGCGGACCGCATCACGGGTCTCTCGCTGAATCCAATGGAGCCAGCCGTCCCGGAGGTGTGCTCCTATCGGCTCCTCCCGCTAACCAACTCGTTTTACCTGCTTGAACTGAGCACCTGCGATGGACAGTTCCTTAGCGGCACGCAGCAAGTCGCCTGGCTGAACTTTAAGTCGGTCTCGAATCAGTCGTCCGCGTTCGTGACGCTCAACCTGGACAACACTGTTGGGTGGCAACCTGACGGGAGCGAAGTGCGAAACTTTGCACCTCAAGCCGGTCGTGCTGTGATCGTTGGTCGGGAGCCTTTGCTGGAGGCAGTGCTGAGAACGAATCGGCAGCCGGAGCTTATCCTCTATGGGCTACCAGCGACCAACTACGTGGTGGAATCAAGGAAGAACTTTGAAACAATTGCGCCGCCGGTGGAATTCTGGAGGGGCACACTGACGAATCTGTTCCAAGAAATCCCGGTGACAGCGGGCCCCAATCGGCTGATGTTCTACCGGGCGCGACGCGATGATGACACGCCAGGACTGGCGCTAATTCGCAATAGCGCCGGCCAACTCATGCTGCAGGCTCAGGGGGCATCCGGGACCCCGTATACAATCGAGTCCACAACGAGCTTTGGCGTCGACACACGTTGGCGAACCGAATGGCGAGGGCAGCTTAGTAGCGAACCTCAGGTCGTTCCGATATCAGCGACGATGAATCGCCAAATGTTCTTCCGCATTAGGAAGGAGGCTCCTGTTGGTGTGGGGCACTAACTGGGTATTGAGTTGGCCAGCACATTTTTGCGTCCATAGGAGATCGTGTGCTGACCTCCGTCTACCCCTCACCTTGGACGGAGACCTCTTTAAATTTTCTTGGTGTCGAATGGCGAAACTTGATGTCGTATACGAGCATTGAGTGTGAGTCAATATTACGCGTGTCAATGTGGCGCAGCGAGCGACCGTTGAGCAGAAACGGAATGCCGTAATCGTCAACCGCGCACGTCGTCCCTGCCCGCCAATGACGGAGTAACTGTCACCACAACGCCAATCCGTCGTGACCATGGTCGTGTGAGAGGCAACCGGCGTCGACGGGATTCAGGTGTAGTTGGACATCATTCAGTGCGACCCAGCCGGTGGCGACACCTCCGTCAAGATTCCGCAGTTCCTGCGGAAGGACGAAGAACGTTGGAGCTCGCGAGAATGGACCCATCTGGGATCGCGTATCACCTCAACTCCCGTTGCAATCAACACGCATCAATTTGCGGTGGGCGATCTCTCCATTTTCGGCGGCTGTTGTTGTTTACGCCCTTCCTTCGTTTGCCGCTGCCCGTTTCGGGAATCGTTTGCCGGCGAGGCTGGAGTCCTCGGCGGCGGGTGTGGTTGCGCTCCGCGGTTCCCCAGTGCGCTGTTCCAGTATCCACGTGTGCGCGCGGTCGGCGACTTTCGCCAGCAGGAGCAGGTCGTCGCGACCAAATGAGTCGGACGACTTCCATGTGTCGGCGTCGCGGTAAAGGCGTTCGAAGGTTACGTTGAAACGGACCCCGTTTTCGGTTTCGTTCTGCCAGACCGCCGCCTTGATGGCGCCCAGGCGGATCTCCTGCACGGGTTGTTGCCGCGTCACGGTCGGGGTCGTGGTTGGTGATGTTGCCATGGTAATCTTCCTCAAAGTTTGGTAGCCAATTTCTAAATGCCTCAATACTCCTCTGGCAGCAACACGGTCGTGCTCGACCGGTCTGCCTCGGTGATGATCCAAAACTTTTCGCCTCTGGCCGCGACGAACGACGACACAAGGCGTGAACCGTCGCGGACCGCGGACTCGTTGGCATTCCAATCGTGTTCGTCGAGTTCGCCCCAGTCTCCGGACAGATGTCGCTGCAAACTCTGCACCAATTCTTCGTGCGGAATCTGAGCCAATACGCCGGGCGTCGCGACGATTTGGCCTGAGGCAAAGTGGGGTTTCTCGGCGGTGGTCGGCGGGATGGCATGTTTTAGGGCGAACAGGCGGATTTCCTCTGCGGAGATGGCCCATTGCTCTTTCCACGTCGCGACGAATGTTCTCTTGAAGCGCTCGCAGTGTTGTTCCGCAAGGGCGCGATCGCCCAAGGCGTCGACAAGTAGTGCCAATGCGAGGTTGGTCGGTTCAGTACCGCCGTGGCCCCAGCCGAAGGCGGTGGAGATACCGCCAGCGGACCGGACTAGCGAAGGCAGTTCGGTTCGAACGGGAGATTGGCCGTCTGTCAGGGCGCTTTCGATCCAGACTCGACCTTGCCCGTTGCGGGCACGTTCGCCGCGATACGTGTGGTCGCGAACAACGGGCGCCAGCATATGCGGCCACAGGGCTTGCTGTGGGTCTGATACCTGATTTGATTGCGAAAGGTGCGTCACGTTCTGCCTCCGCCGTTCAGGTATCACGTTCTGGTCGACCGGGTCAATAGGTGCCATCCGCACATTCCTCACATTCGTCGGAAAACTCGGGTAGTTCTCCGCGTGTTCAAAAAGGGACTGGCGGGTGAGTGTTCGTCCCATTGTATGATGGGTGAACGGAGGATTGAATTGGGCATATTCAGGGATTGGGCGTTTTCATTGGTGCTGGCGGCGTTCGTCGTCGGCGTCATCCTCGTGTCCACGTGGCGGGCGTGGAGGCTCAGTCGCCCGGCGTTGACGGTGCGCTATTTCCGGGGGAGAAAGCTGCATGCTGCTGAAGATGTGAAGCTGACATTGGCCGCTCTTGAAGAAGGCTTCCAGTTCGGCCGATGTCAGGTGCCCCTTCGCGTGGCCCGTGGGCATACGGCGATCGTCGGTGCCACCGGGAGTGGCAAGACGATCCTCCAACGTCTCCTTATGCAGTCGGTCCTTCCACGGATTGTGCCCGGCCGAAATCAGCGGGCGCTGGTTTACGATGCAAAACAGGATATCTCCTCGTTGCTTGCGGGAATGGGTCTGCGCTGTCCCGTGCACTTGTTGAATCCGCTGGATTCACGCGGGGTATCCTGGGATATGGCGGCGGACGTGACGTCTCCGGCGGCCGCGTGGCAGGCGGCGACATTGCTGATTCCGAAGGCGACCAGCGATGCGAATCCGTTCTTTTCCAACGCTGCCCGGCATCTGCTCTATGGCGTTCTGCTGGCGTTCATTCTGCAGGCACCCCGACGTTGGACCCTGCGACACGTCGTGCTCGTGCTCCGGAGCGAATCGTTATTGCGCCGTCTCCTGCGATCGCACGAAGCCACCAGCTATCTCCTCCAGTATTTTGAACACGCGGCGACGTTCCAGAACATCCTGTCGACCGTCCTCACCCGCATGGCTCCGTTTGAAATCATTGCGGCGGCGTGGGATCGGGCTGAGCATTCCGTCAGTCTGCGGGCTTGGTGTGAATCGGACTCGATTCTCGTGCTCGGCAACGACGAGGATAATCGTGCTGCCATCGACACCATGAACCAGCTCATCTTCAAACGGCTCACGGAATTGATTCTGGCCCAGCCCGAGGTTGCGCCGGGCGACTCGCGTACGACATGGCTGCTGCTGGACGAAGTGCGGCAGGCCGGGAAATTGGACGGTCTTTCCGCGCTCATGACGAAGGGCCGCAGCAAAGGTGCCGCCGTTCTGCTGGGATTTCAGGACATCGACGGCGTCCGCGAGGTTTACGGTCGCGGGGCCGCGGACGAACTTGTTGGACAGTGCAACTCCAAGGCAATTCTGCGGCTCAATAGCCCGGAGACCGCACGATGGGCCTCCCAGGTTGTCGGCGCGAGCGAGTTCATCGAGACTCGCAAGTCCCGCAGCCGAAGCCACGACATCCGCGACCACGGACTACGCGAAGGTGCGAGTTTTGGCGTCTCATTCTCTGATGCAATTAGCAAACGGGATTTGGTTCTCGACTCTGAGTTTCTCGATTTTCCTGAGACATCGTTCGAGTCCGGACTAACGGGAATCTTCGTTAGTCCGGTGACCGGAGCCTTCCGCGATCATCTTCCGGGCCGTTGGCTTGGCGACCGGCTCAAGCCTCCGGCGCTTGATGTCCCCAACGTTGTTCCACGGCCTGAGTCGCATCAATACCTTCGTCCATGGTCCGATCACGACGCTGCGCGCGTGGGCATTCCAGTGGCTGCGGGCAGAGCCCAGTCCTTGGCAGCTGCCAATGAGTAGCCCCAACTTCATCGGTTCGGCCCGGCGGCGTACCGTCCGCTGCACACATTTGTTCCCGATACCCGTTCCTCGGCCTTTGACGGTCTGGAGGCTCCACACCCCACGCATTCGGTTCCCGAATGACAAAACTCGGAGGTGAACAGCGCTGCTTTCCATCTCCAAAGCATTCAAGGGTGCCGGCCGTGCGGACTACTACCTGAACCTTGCTCGGGAAGACTACTTCCTGGACGGCGTCGAGCCGCCCGGGTTTTGGCTTGGTTCCGCCGCCGTGGAATTGGGTTTGTCGGGAGCGGTTGCTGGCGAGGAGTTTCGTGGCTTGCTGAGCGGGTTCAGTCCGGATGGTTCCCGCCGTCTGGTCCATAACGCTGGTTCAGAACTCCGACGGTCGGGCTGGGATCTGACCTGGTCGGTTCCAAAGTCTGTGTCCGTGCTATGGAGTCAGGCATCGCCAGAACTGCGCGAAGGCATTGAGCTGGAGGTTCGGGCATCGGTCCAGCGTGCCGTTCGTTTTCTCGAGACAGTCGGAGTGGTCAGCCGACGCGGCACCGACGGCGTGGTCCATGAGCCCGCCAAACTGGTCTTTGCTGCCTTTGAACATTCGACCAGTCGTGCGCTGGACCCACAGCTCCACGTTCACACCATCCTCATCAACTTGGGCATCCGTCCCGACGGAACGACTGGCACGCTTGAACCACGCGAGCTGTATCGTCATCAACTGGCTGCCGGAGCGCTGTTTCGTGCGGAACTGGCGTCGCGGCTGGAACAGCGTTTGGGTTTTCGTGCCCGCCGCGCCGAACGTTGTTTCGAAGTCATAGGCGTACCGGCGGCCTTGATTGATGAGTTTTCGAAACGTCGGGCGCAAATCGAGGCCCGGCTGGCGGAATTGGGCTTGAACACAGCGGCCGCAGCAGAGATGGCGGCACTCGATACTCGACCGGACAAAGAGGCGCTACCCCGGGATGAACTGTTTCCTCGCTGGCGGAACGTGGGGCAGCAACACCACTGGGGTCTGCAGGAGATTGACTGGATACGCAACCACCCGCATCCGGCGCGCAATCTGGAGATCGAACGAGCTATGGCTGGGCCCGTGGCGCTCCACGCAGTCACAATCAACGAAAGTCACTTTGCATCGCGACATTTGATCCAGGCGCTGGCCGAGGAGGGGCAAGGCCGGGGATTGAATGCCGACGCCGTGCTCGAAATGCACGCGGCGCTTTTGAATTCGCCCAACGTCGTGTTGCTTCGAGATGTTGCCGGAGAGCCACAATGGACCACGCCTGAGATGCTAGCCATCGAGACGCACGCGCTGCAGTTGGCGAATGCCATGCATGCTCGAGAGCGCCAGCTGCTGGAAGCATTGCCAACCGAGCCCCGCGCAGACGGGCTGTCTGCGGAACAGCAGGCAGCGTTGCGACATGTCACCTCGGCCATCGGCGGGATCCGGATTATCTCCGGGATGGCGGGAACCGGTAAATCGACGGTCTTTCGCACCGCGCGCGAAGTTTGGGCTAGCCAGGGGCTCACCGTGTATGGCGCATGTCTCGCGGGGAAAGCGGCTCTTGGATTGACACGCGCGACGGAAATCCCGGCGCAGACGTTGCAGCGGATGCTGCTCGATCTGGATCGCGGTTGGCTCACGTTGACCAGACGCCATGTGGTGTTGGTCGATGAGGCGGGCATGGTTGGAACACGTCAGATGGATGCAATGCTCGGACATTGTCTTCGGGCTGGGGCCACCCTAATTCTGTGCGGCGATGCCCGGCAATTGCAGGCGATTGAGGCCGGCGGAATCTTCCCCGAACTTGCCCGCCGCTTTGGCGCCGCCGACCTGGTGGAGATCCGACGTCAGCAGGAGGATTGGATGCGACATGCGGTGGCTGCCTTCGCCGATGGCAGAGCAGGCGAGGCCCTTGACCTGTACGATGCGCATGGCTGGGTGACAATGGATGAAGACCCAGTTCGCGCCATGGCCGGCCTCTGCTCGGAGCAAGCATCCCAGGCACCAACCGCGGAGCCGACCTTGGTGGTCGCAAACCGAGTCGCCGACGCCCAATTCATCAATCGGCGTATTCAACATGCCCGCCGCTCGGCCGGAGAACTGAGCAAGGCCCACCTTGTCGTCGCTGCGAACCTGTTTCACGTCGGAGACCGAATTGTCTTCACCCGAAATTCAATGAGCCTCGGCGTCTGGAACGGCCAACTCGCTGAAATCATCGGCCTGTGCGATGGGAAGATCACCGCAAGACTTGATGACAAGACCGTCGTGGCGTTCGATCCTGAACGCTATCCGCATTTTCAATTGGGTTACGCCCTGACTACGCACAAGGCTCAAGGGCTCACGGTGAAGCGGGCGTGTATCTATGCCGACGTCGCCGCAGAGAATCGCGAAGCGGCATACGTCCAGGCCTCCCGCGCGAAGTTGGAAACTCGGATCTTCGGAGTAGCTGAAGATCGAGAGCAACTGGTCTCGGCGCTGATACGCAGTCGGCCGAAAGTTATGGCGACGATGCTGCTCCGAGCTGAGCAGGAACCGCCGACACTGAGTTTGCGGATGGAGCTGTAGAGCCTTGGCCCAGGGCTCGGTGCTTGGAACGTTTTGAACCCGTGAAAGCGGCTAGAAGATAGCATCGACATTTTTCTGTGTTCGATTATCAATCACCCCTGCTAGTGAACCTTCGTAGCCACACAGGAACATCATGAATAATGTACCCACCAAACGGCTCGCCACTACTCTTTTGGCTTTTGTTGTTAGTGCAACGGCTTCCACACTCGCTCAATCCAGCGCTACAAGTATCAGTTTTCAAGGTGCGCTATCCGGGCCTGGCGATCAAAATCTGCCGAATGGGAGCTACACGCTAGGGTTTCAGTTCTGGGACCACCCGACGGCCACTGCCGCCACCAACCGCGTGGGCGGCGCGATTACGGTGGCGGGAGTTGTGGTGAGCGGCGGAGTGGCCTCTACCGCCGTCCCGGTTCAGCCAGCCTGGTTCAACGGGCAGACACGCTACTTGGGCATCACCGTCCAAGGTGTCAATGCCAGCCAGGAACTTCTGCCTCGCGTGCTCGTCACAGCTGTGCCGTATGCGATAAGCGCAGCAACGCTGGGCAACAGCATTTTTGTCGGCACGAATGGAAATGTAGGTATTGGCACGAAAGAACCTCACGTGGGATTGGACATTCGCACCGAAGTCGAAAGCGGACGGATAAGCGTACTGACCGGAGGACAGGGCCTACGAATCGATTCAGACTTTCGAAATGTATCCGAAACAGAAACGGCTCGTTTCGCTGCTCACGATCCGTTTTGGAATATTTTCGACATGGGATTGTCGGTGAATTATCGCAATCAGGGAGGGTCTGCCCAAAACTTTGACGTCTTGCGGGCTTTCAAAGAGGGGACGGTGCTATTTGTGGTTAAGGGAGATGGAAATGTCGGAGTTGGGACTCAGGCGCCATCGGCTCTTCTCGAAGTTGCTGGCACTACTCGGACCGCCGTTCTCCAAATCACCAGCGCCCGGGCTGCAAAGGAGGATTTCACGCCGGTGGACGCGGCTGCTGTGCTAGCCAAGGTGGCGGCGCTGCCTATCGCCACCTGGGCCTATACGAACAGCCATGGCGTCCGGCACCTCGGCCCCGTGGCGGAGGATTTCCACGCCGCTTTCGCCCTCGGCGACAGCGCACAACACATCGCCACCGTCGATGCCGACGGCGTGGCTCTCGCCGCCATCCAAGGTCTGTATAAGCTCGTGACGGCCCAGCAAACTGCCCTGTGCGCCCGCGAAGCCGAAGTCCAATCGCTCCAGAAGCGATTGGAAAAACTGGAGCACCTCGTCACCGAGCTGGCTGGGCAACGAAGCGAGGCACGATGAATTCCAACGAGATTCAACCTGGCAATTCGTCGGACAGCGGTGTGTTGTCAAGCCTTCGCCCCATCCTTGCTTCAATGTGCTTCATCGCAATGTGTATGCCAGCTTTGCCCTTGCGCTCGGCAGATCATGACAACGACGGAATCCCAGACGAGTTCGAAGACGAGCTTCTGCAACGCTTTGCGCCGGTGGTTAAAATCGATCAGCTCAACACTACGCCGGGTGAGTTTCGTGCAATCCCAGTGAGTGCGTCGTGGTTTGCTCAGCATACGGATCTGGGATACATGACCAACCGGCCAGGCCTTGTAGGGGCGGTCTTCCAGCCGGTGCTGGCCAGCCCGACACCGGAGTCGCTGTTGATTTACTCCATAGTTAACCGGTCAGCCGCTTCGAGACTGTTGCTAAAGTTCCGCGATGAGGATTGGAAGTGGGGCGATTCGCCAATCGATCCCACAAGTTGGCCGGACGCGATCGCCCGACGGCGCGGGGTTTATGGCCGGGTCTGGCATCCGTGGCCGGAGCGCTATCCGAACCTATATTCGGTGCAATACTTCATGCTCTTTACGTGGAACGAGTCCGGCGATTGCGACGTTTTCAACGATTTCAGGCACGATGGGGACATCATGTGCGTGGACTACGGCGTCGATGCCTCTGCAATCGGCGGGCCTGCGATCATTCATGGCATTTACCACGTTCACGGAAAGCAAATATTCGTCACACGCGATGCATTGAATTTCGAGAATGAGCATCCCCTCGTCTTCTTGGAGCGGGGATCCAACGAATCCTGGCCCAACGCGGGAACCGACGGGGAAGCAGGGTGGCCGCAGATGGACGGATTCGCCTTGAGTGAGTTCATTTGCGACATCCTGCCCGAGGAATGTTGCGTCCGGCAGCATCAGGGCCTGGGGAATGTCTATGCTACGGCCAATGTTCCAAATATCGGCGAAGCGCCGTGGCCGGAAGGCGCGTCGGTGGAAGGGCGGGCCTATTTTCCGCTGGGGAGTCTGGACAATCAATTGTTCCTGCAATATCCGGGGGGCTGGGGCAGGCGCGGCGGCCCTCCAGAAGGCCCGGCGTTTCAATCGAAGATGTGGCGACGGGAAGTCGACGGGCCATGGGCCGCGTTTGGACGCTACGGTGGGGAAGACCCGCTCAGACCTAATCTGGAAGCGATGAGTTTGCTGAAACCTTCGTTCGTCAACGGAACGGAAGTGGGCCACCGTGATTTCCTACCTGTTTGCGATGTGCGAGTGAGCAATCCGGGACTTCAGAAAGGATTGCCTTCGCGACCTTACGTCACCATTTCCCAAGGCGCGCAGAAGGTCGCCACCTACGGCGTGCTGCGGGTCGGTCCGGGAGCATATGCGGAGACACTGGAAGTCACCAAACCGATGCTAATCGAGTCGGCGGGCGGCATGGTCACGATTGGGCGTTGACGGGAGCAAAGTATGAAGAAACGAACCTATTTCTTAATGGTGATTGGCGTTGCGATCGTGGGGAACTGGGTGCATGCCTTGGAACAGCACCATGCCGCCCTGGTCGCGGGCGCAGCTGCGTTGAACAACGGCGGCGTCGTGACGCTGGGCCAGCCTTTCGTCGGCACGACGCGGACGGGCGATAACTCGGTGACTTTCTCGCTCGGCTTGCTGCCCACACTGGGGCCGCGCACAAATTCGACCCCGTTCACCATCAGTCCGTCCGTACGAATGGATCACGGACGTTTCACTCTGGGCTTCTTCATCGAGCCGGGGCGGAGGTGGATTGCGGAAGGCTCGACCAATCTCACCGATTGGTCGCCACTGTGGACGGATTTGGCGAATGAGCCATGGGTGGAATTCGAGGACTTCACCACATCGTTGTTCCAATACCGCTTCTATCGGGTGCGGTATCCGTAGGGACGAACGATAACCGGGACGACCCTTGCGACCCAACCCGCTCTGCAGGCTAATTGTGCTGGAAGCGTGGGAAGTTCAGCTCCGATGTTTGCATCGCACGAAACATTACCCGGTCGGGAATTTTTTTCGTAATGACCGCTCGGCCCTTGCTTTTGCGAGCAAATCCTCAAGGTTAACGCCGAGGACGGCGGTGATTCGCAGCAAGCTCATCAACGTGGGATTCCGCTCCTCGGTCTCAATGAAGGTAACCGTCTGTCGCGACAGCCCAGCCTGCTGGGCGACGGAGTTTAGTGAGAGTTTCCGACGCTCGCGCTCTTCCCGAAGCAGACGGGCAACGTTCGCGCAGATTTGATCATGGTTTGATTCGGCTGGCACCCCGTTCGATTACCCGAAATCACGCTTGACTACAGATGCTACTATAGTAGCAATAGCGCGTCACCGAGCTGAAGGGTGCCAGACGGTATGGCGGGGAACTCCGCCGGAAGCACTCGATAGCCGCAAACCAATCAACTCAACCAGCCTATCCCATGATTCTACGACGACTTGGCCCTGGCCCCTTGCCCTGCGCAGGCGGCCGCACTTGTCCCGATTTGTTTGAAATGACCGACGGCGATTTCGCCGTCATCGGTCGCGACATAACACAGCAAACGTTGCTGGCGCTTCCCAGCGACGCCGGCTGCGGCCCGGACGAGCGTATCGTGCGGGTGCCGCGCCGAACCTTGGTCCTCGCCCGAAACGACATTCCGGCCAGCATGTAGACGGCCCGAACGGGCAGCCTCCTTCTGTGGCGTTTGGAGTTCCAAAACTCCAAGCGGCACACGCCAATGCGGCTGGTTTTCTCGGCCCATGGGTCGTGTTATCGTCGGCCGATGACGGAAGCTATTGCCTGGCTGAGCGCGAACTGGTTTTCGCTCGTTCAGTCGGCGGGTATCATCATCAGCATATTGCTGACGGCCGCTGCCATGCGGCGGGAACGGAGGTCACGCCGGGTTGGGGACTACCTGGCGCTGGCCAGTGAACACCGTGAGCTGTGGGGAGATTTGCACCGTCGCCCCGAACTGGCTCGAGTGGTGGCTTCTGAGGTGGACCTTCTGGAACAGCCGTTGTCCACGGCGGAAGAGGAGTTCCTGCTCTTGATTATCGTCCACTTCCACACGGGCTGGCTTCTGGCGTGTCAGGATTCGCTGGTCAGCCGAGCGGTGCTGGCGAGGGATGCGGGCGCCTTTTTCCGGCTGCCGCTGGCGTCAGAGGTCTGGAAGCGAACTCAGGCCGCACGGGATCCCGCGTTTGTGGAGTTTATCAATTCGGCCTGTGCCAAGCCTAAGCGCCGGCGCCCTTGGCCACGGCTTATCTTCCGAAGGGTGAGGCGACGGACGAAACATGCCGCGATGACGTGCTGGAAGACGACGCTTCGTTGTGCTGATTGGGTGGTGGCGAAAGGCCGTGCTCGCGTGACAAAAGCGATTTCGCTGGCGGTGGCTTTCTGGGCCATTGTCCGCCGGCGATGGCGTGCTCTTCGGTCTGAGTTTTAGTGTTCCAGGCTGAATTCCAGAAATGAAGATCACCAGATCGAGGAAACCTACGTCCCCGCCCGTGGTAACGTCCGAAGCGCGTTGGTCAGGCAACGCATCCACCAATCCTCAAAGATACCCTGGGCAATACTATCGTGAGTTGACGGAAATCGCCGAGGCCGCCCCTGGTTGACCTCGGACAGCAGCGCCGCTTCGGCCTGCATTGCAACGTTGAACAACGCCCGAGTGAACATGCTCAGCGTCACCTTTGTGCCGGCGTTCCTTTGGACGCGTAGCAAAAAGGCGTTGAGATCCTCGTTCTCACCTCGATTGAGCAAAAACCGTTTTGTGAACGTGGGCTCCGGGTCGGGCGAGGACGCCTCGAGTTGTGCGGTCTCGACAGGGGGCACTAAACCCATTGCCGGTCGGCTTGGAGGTGAGTCGATGGAGAGCGACGTCGCGAGGGCCAAAGTTCGCGCGGTCGATTGATTGCGGCTGGCGACCACATCACGCACGAGGTCGGCGGCAATGGGATCGTATGGGGTGTCTTCAAACTTTTTCTTAGGCATTGGCAACCTCCCGGTTGGATTCGCAGCGGCCAGCTTCGGCAGCTTGAAGCGTGGTTAATCGATCCTCTAATTCGCGGGCTAGTGCCCGATATTCGTCGGCGACGGGATGATCGCCCTGATACTGGAGAATGCTCTTCCCCACCCTTTGCGCCTCCTGGACCACGACGCTGCGGGAAATCTCTGTTTTGAATTTGAGGGTCTGGCTATCAACTCCGACGCAGGATTTTTCGACATACGCCACCAACTCGCGGGCCAGCCGTGTCTTCGGCCGGGCTAGGGCGCAGACAACAACGCCCAGGAGTGCGAGTTCCGGATTGGCATGCTTTCGGGCGGTGGCGATGTCCTGGAGTGCTTCTGCCAAGGCGCTGACCGCCAAATGATCAGGCATTGCGCTGAGAACAACGAAATCCGCGACCTTGAGCGCCGGGATGGTGGTCTTGGTCTTCTGCGGTGGCGTGTCGAGGAATATGTAGTCGTATCGCCCGCGCAATCGCCGCATCGGTTCGACCAGGAGGTCCTGGTGGATCAGCCAAGGGTTTTGCGCCAGGAAGATGTCGAGCTCGGCGAGTTTCCGGGAGCTGGACACCAGATGCACATTCGGCGGTAAATGCACCTCCGGCTCGTCATTGGTAATGATGGTGTCTTCGGCATTCTCCGTGCCGGTGAGTAGTTCGTATGAACTCACCCACCCTTCGGTCGGTGCTCGCAACGCCTTCGTGGCGCCGGATGTCATGTCCAGGTCAACGATTAGCGACAATCGCCCGCGCTCGCCCAGGGCACTGGCCAGTTGAATCGTGTTCGTGGTCTTCCCCACTCCTCCCTTCTGATTGCCGACCGCAATGATGACGGTGTCGCGTCTGGGTTGATCATTTTGCATTTGTCCTCCTTCCTGTTGCGGCCCGCTGGCCCTTTGGCCAATTGGTTAAGTGGCCAAAGGGCGCATTCCCTTCTCAATTCGCTGCTGGCCCACGGGCCAACGTGCCCATTGGTGTTATGGCACGTGCATGCAGGTTGCGAAAGAGGTCAATTCAGACTCGAGGCCACGACTAGGCGAGAAAAAGTTGAGGACCGCGGATCGCCCAGATTGCGCGGAGGAATGGTTGAGTGGCCTATTGGCCAGCTGGCCCGCGGGCCGTCCCGCCCGCCAACGGGCCTTGTGGCCATTTGGCGACAGGGCCAGCGGGTTAGCCAATTGGCCGAGGTTTGGTCCCGTTTGGCTGGTTTCGCTTTTCCGCGAATAGCCCATCCGTTCACCGTCAGTCGGCCCGATGGCCCATTGGCCCATTGGCGAGTGCGATTTTGCTGAACGCGCAGATAGGGGGTTGTGCCCACCTGCCAGTTGCGATGAACTGCACTCGGAGGATCTGCCCCTTGAACTTGCCGTGCCGTGAAACATTTCGCCGCTCCAGTGATGACATTCGTTCGATGACACAACGTTTGGCGATCTCAATTGCGCCCGGCTTCAGCACGCCGCCGACGGTCAACGCGCCGAAGCAGCTTCGACCTCGCAGGCGGGAGGAGAGGGCAGGGGAGAGGAACGATTTGCCGTTCATCTTCCAGATCCTTGGAACGTGCCATGTGCGCAACCCGGTCCCGCACATCTCCACGTCCGCCGGTCGTGCCCACAGCCTGCCTCACACCAGGAGCCCCGGATGACGGACTCTCCACAAACTCCGCATGAATTTCCGGGTTTCCCCGATTTTCGTGCGAACATTACGTTCAGTCCGCTTCAGTATTTCACGGCGGTTATCCCGCACCGGTCCCGCGCCTGCGTGCGGATTGTCGGCTACATGCTCCGGCGAATCCTGGGTCACGTCGATGTGTACGGGAATCCGCGGGAAACCCAGGTCCGATTCACCTACCGGGAGCTAATGAAATTCGCGGCTGTGTCGAGGGACTCGATTGCTGCTGCCCTGGCCGAGGCAGTGAAGTACAAGCTGATTGATTGCCTGCGCGCCGGCCATGCCAAGCGGGCTGGTGAAAATGCCCAAAGCGCGGTCTACGCGCTGCGCTGGTCCAATCACTACACCAATCGGCCAGACGAACTTGACGGATTCTTCAGCGGTGAAGCGGTGACCGAGAGCGACCAGGACGGCTGTCGCGCAAGGTCAGCCCGGAAGAACATTCCCGACGCGTTTTTCGACTATTTGTTGCGTCGCGAACGATTGTCGGTGATTCGCGTGGTTGGGGCGATGCTGTTTCGCAGCATTCAGTGGGGCGAAGGCGGCGAACGGAAGGTGCCCGTGCAGATGTCGATCTCGGAGTTGTGCCGCCTCACCCACATGACGCGGCGGCACGTGCACGAAGCGGTCACCGAGGCATTGGAGCGCGGGTACCTGGTCCGGGTTCAGGAAGGACGATTCGACCCAGCTGCCGGAACGACCAGTCACGCGGCGACCTACGCCATTCGATGGACCCGACAAGCTGTGGCTCCAGTCTACGCGTCAATAACGACGCCCACGCCCGAGGCATCGGTCCGAAAAGGGATACGGAAAAAGTCCCAGAGGGGAAACGGCACATCGGTCCGAAATGGTGCACGGGATCAGTCCGAAATGGGAAACGTGGAACGGTCCGAAAAAGGAAACGGTATAAGTATTAACAAGAGTATTAACACTTCTTCAGCATTAACAGGGGTGCCCGCCGACCCGTCGCCGTCTGAGGCCGGGCCATCTGCCCCTGCAACAGGTGCTGCTGCTGCTGGTGAAGAATTGGTTAAAGCGTTGGTCACCGTCGGATTCGATTCGACGATTGCGGCGAACTTTGTCCGCGACTTCTCACCGGACGTCATCCGTCGTCAATTGGAGTGGTTCCCACTGCGGCGGGCGCGACGCAACCCGCTCGGTCTGCTGCGACGTGCCATTGAACAGGACTGGCCAAAGCCGGAAAGCCGAGGGATTACTCCCGCCGCCATCTTTGTCACGAATTTTCATGCCGCCGTGCGTGGCTTGGCCAAACCGATGTTTGCGCCCAACGGACACGGCGCCGAGGACGCCGAATCGATCCTGAGCCAGCTGGTCAACGGGACCGTCGACGATTCGGTTGCGGCAGAGTGGGGGAGGCGTTTTGGTCAGTTCGTCGCCCGGAAACATCCGGGCAAGACTTCGTTCGTGTGGTGCGCCCGGGAGTGCGGGCCGGACTTCGTGCGGATGGTGCGAGCAAATCAGAAACGCGCATGCCAAGAGGCCGCTGCCAAGGCAGCCGCAGCTGAGCGGGACCGGCAGCATTCCGCCTACGATGGATTCCTGGTGGAAACCTTACGCCGATACCAACGCGACATGCCGGACCTTTACGAGGAGTTTGAGGCCGCTCAGAACTTGCTGATGGACAAGCTGGGCCTCGGTCATCACGCCCGTCAGGCCATGAAAAGCGAACTTGGCCAGGCCAGCGCCTTTGCCGAGTTCGCGCGAGCACGAGGGGAGAGAGTCCCTTCAATCGAAGAGTGGCTTCGCACTGCTGGCACCGATTCCACTGGACTTCTTCCTTAGATGATAAATTCCCAGCTCCGTCTCGGGTCCGTTTCCTCAGATTGACGATTGATGGTCAATCTCGTTCTGGCAGTTTGCAAACGCGATGACGGTGCGAGCCGCGCTCAAAGCTGAGATGTGCGAGAAAGTTCTGCTTACGGCGCCTCTGCAACTACCCGGTAGTAACGTGAGACGGGTACACCGGGAACCGGATTTGCGACGTATTCAATTTGGTCTCCGGTCCCGCGGATGGCGGACGTATCGACTGACCAGGTTGCGAGACTTGCCGACACCTCTACGCGATAGTTTCGGCCAGCAACTGAATGCCAAGTTAAGTGCAGTCCTTCGCCGGGAAAATAGGCCGCGGCAACACGCAGTCGAGAATCGGCACGGGAAGGATCGGTGCCAGCGTGAAATTCGTCCGCATTGCTCATCCCATCGCCATCAGAGTCTATCCTTCGATCATCAAGGCCGACAATCATCGGGGAAGGGGGGGCTTCGTAGATGTCCGGCACGGAATCCCTATCTTGGTCCAACTGGATGCGTCGAATCCGATGATTCACCGAGTCTGCCGCGTAGACTGTGCCACGAGCATCCACACAAAGACTGCCGACAATGTGAAAAGCGGCGTTGGACCCAGTACCGTTCGCGTAAGTTGCCAGCCCTGAACCTGCCAGGGTTGTCACTGTTCCGTCGGGTCGAATTTTTCGGATTCGCGTTAATTCGCTAACATAGACGTTTCCGTCGCCGCCAACCGCCACGTCCGTAAGGCCCTCGAACCTAGCGACACTGCGATGTCCGTCAGAGTATCCGCCCACTCCGCCGGCAAAGAGTTCCTCCTGGCCGCTAGGAGAAATGCGCAGTATGACGTGCGATCCTCCCATACTGGCTAGTACGTGCCCGTCCGGTTGCAGTCCGACTCCAATCGTTTCGCTCCAAACCGTAGGACAGCACGAGCCGACGCCGGCAAGGGTGGCGAAACTGCCATTTGGCAACACCTTGACGAGTGCGGCAAAACTGCCGACGAAGACTTCTCCTTGTGGGGAGACTTCGATTTGGTAGAGGCTCGGTCCAGCTGGGGGAACCCTTACACGCGCCAACGTAGTGACAAAGCCAACGGAATCAATGCGACGGACACTATTGTTGTTTGCGTCGGCCACATAGATAATGCCATCTCCATCGACCGCTACACCCGTCGGGTAGTTGAATTGGGCAGTGCCTGCCGGCCCATCTGAATCTCCGGCAACGCCCGAACCAGCGACGGTTGTGACGAATCCATTAGTATCGATGCGGCGAATCCGGCTGTTCCATGTGTCGGCGACGTAAAGTCGTCCTCTGGCATCGATCGCGATACCTTGGGGGCGATAGAATTGCGCGAGGTGTGCAGGGCCGTCATTGGTTCCCGCCTCACCCGTCCCAGCAAGCGTCGAGACGACTGTGGGCTCATAGTCGCTGATACCAAAGTAGCCGGTTGCGGTCGCACTATCGTCCCATCCTTCCAGGCGGGCGTAGGCCCGCAACGTCCACGGTGCATCCTGGACCAGTGGCGCGCTGTATCGGCGCCACTGCGATATCGGTTCCGTTGGATCTTGGGAGAAATAGATCACGGCGCCTGGAGTTGAGACGCTGATCGCAACAGTCGATCCCTTGGGTTGCGGCCCACGGGTAGGCGAAAACACTGGAGTGGCAACTCTTGCCCACGCGTAGGTAACCGACTGAACGGGGCTGTCCACGAATCCAGGACGGAAAGCGCGGGCCTTAACCGTGGTGTTTCCATTCAAGCTCAGTGGGCCCGCGTAAAGGGGAGAGTTCCGACCCGGTGTAGTTCCGTCGAGGGTGTAGCGAATTGTTGCACCCGGTGAGGTCGCCGAGATCGCGATCCTGGTCTGATTGGTGATGGCGCCGCTGGCCGGACCGAACACTGGCGCGGTGACCGCCAAAGTGTAGGCAGCGGCAGCCGGGAGGCCGAATGGAGCGCCTATGCGAAATGCCTGTGCCCTCAAGCTCGTGCTGTTGGTTACGCTGATCACCGCTCCGGAATAGACGAACGGATCAAGCTCGGTGGGACTGCGCCCATCCGTCGTATAGTGAATCCGCACAGCCGGATTTGTGAACGTCACCGCGACCGTGACGACATCGCCATATGAACCGGTCCCCGGCGCGAGGGCGATGCCGTCTAGCCATGTGGCATCGTCGATTCGAAAAACTCTACCCGGTTCTGAGTCAGCGATGTAAAGTTGCCCCTGATCGTCTTGTCCGAACGTACTGAACCTGCGGGCCGGGTCTGGTGAAAGCAGATCTTGCGTTCGCCACCCGCCGGAACGAGGAGCGAGGCCCCAAAACCGTCCGGAGGTGGCATCGGCGAAGAAATAGATTCCGCGCATCCGTTCCGGCGCTCCTGACCGACCTACCAGTCCCCCGACAATCTTTGAACCGGCGCCACGGCCATACTGGACTATTGGGCCACTAAGGCGATTGGTATCTGCACCTGGAATTTTTAGAACTGAGCCTTCCGCGATTGGCCAACCGTAGTTTTGACCGCCAGTCTCTGAGGGTTGCCAATTCAGCTCTTCAGCGACCGTTGCGCCGCTGTCGGCCAGATACAACGCCTCCGAAACCGGATCGAACGAAAAACGTCTCGGGTGCCTTAGCCCCCACGACCAAACTTCGGGACGGGCTCCAGCCTGACCAACGAGCGGATTGTCCGTAGGAACGCGATATGGAGTTTCCCCACTCAGGACGTCGATTCTTAGGAGTTTACCCAGGAACGAGTCGGGCGACTGAGCCAAGCTATTGCTGGCATCACCGACTCCGATGTAGAGGAGCCCTTCCGGACTGAACCGAATCTGGCCGCCCACCGAATTGGGTGCCGGTGGAGGGGACGTTAACAGAACCTCTTCGCTCGCTGCATCGCCAAGACCGTCGGCTCCAATTGTAAATCTGGAAACCGTAAGGCCGCCATCGGCCTTTCGATTGTAGCTAAGATAAAATTGATTCTTGCCCCAACCTTCCGGGGGGAAGGCCATCGAAAGAAGACCTTGCTCGCCGGAAGCGAGCACCTGATCGGAAAGGTCGCAGAACAGGGTGGTCGTTGAGTTCGTGCCGTCCCACACCCGCACGCGTCCGCCCAGTTCCACCACGAACAGTCGCCTGCTTCCATCACCCGCGTTGACGAGATCGACAGGCGACGAGGCTTGAAAGACCGGAGTGCTCCAACTCAGACGAGGCCACTCGGAGATAGCGTCAGCTGAATCCTCTACTGACAACGTCGCCATCAGACTCGTGGCGGTTCCGAATGCATTCCGCACGACTGCGTGGTAGACACCCGCATCTCTTTTAAACGCTTGGTCGATGAAGAAAATCGAGTTCGTTTGACCGGAAACCGACTGACCGTCTCGATACCATTCAAAGGAAAGCGGGGGACTGCCATACGCGACGACTGTCAGGTGAGCACTGCGTCCGGATTGGAATCGGCGGCTCTCCGGAGATGTGATGATTCCGGGAGCCGAAGATTGGACCACCACCGTTGCGACTGCGCCGGTAATGGTGCCAATCGTGTTGCGAATCCGGATGGAATAATTGCCTGACTGCCCCGGTTGAATCGCGAGGAAAGGCAGGCTGGCATTTGTCGCGTTTGGAAGAAACGCCCCGTCCTTCAACCACTGATAGGCGAGAGTCGGCGTGCCCTCAGCGACGGCCCGCAGCAGGAAATTCGTTCCTTCAGGAACGGTTAGCAGTTCAGCCGATGCGCTCATGGTTGGGGGCATCACGACGGTTACAGCTGCGAATCTGCTGACGGTCGTGCCGTAGCGATTTTGCGCGGTAAGACGATAGCTCCCGGAGGTCTCAGTCGAGACATTGACCAGCTCGAGCGAAGCATTGGTCGCACCCGAAATTGCCGAGCCGTCCCAGTGCCACTGGTAGAAGATTGGCTCTGCCCCACTCACCTGTGAGTTAAGCACGAAGTTCGTTCCAGGACGCAATTGAACCCCGGCGGGCGGCTGCACGCGGAAGACCGGAGGATTCGCCTGAACGCGCAACCGTGCGGGGGCGGATTCCACCTGCCCATGCCTATTTCGAACGATGATCGAAAGATCGGAGGCATCGTTGGTCTGCACGTTTTGAAAGACAAGCGATCGATTTGTCTCGCCCGTCAGATTCAAGCCAGACCTGACCCACTGGTAGGTCACGGGATCCCCACTCGCTACTTCCGCCACCCATTCGACGTTGGTTCCGGCGAGAACGGTTCGATCGGAAAGCGGGCGCAGCAGCACCGGCCAACGGGTCAGACCGAATGCGTTTTCGTAGCCGGCAGCGATCGCCAATAGGTTGGAAGCGACGGCCACGGGACGCCGGTCGCCCCAAGCCACCATTCGTCCATCGGCTAGCAAGGCTGCACTGAATGCGATTCCGGCGGCCACCTGAACGACATTGCTCAAACCTTCGGGAATGTTGAGCTGGCCCGACTGATTGTCTCCCCAGGCGATCACGGTGCCATCCGTTCGTCGCGCAATGCTGTGGGTGGTCCCGGCTGCAAGCTCGACAATATTGCTCAACCCGTTGGGCACTGGGACGCGGCCCCACCCCACTACCGTTCCGTTCGACCGGAGGATCATGCTGTGATACTGCCCGGCAACGATGGACTGCGCGTCGGTTACCGAATTGATGATGTTCGCTTGATTGAACTCCCTCCTTCCCCACGCGGTGACGCGACCATTGCGCAAGATTGCCAGGCTTTGAACTTCGCCGGCAGCAACGCCAACTGCATTGGTGAGGAAGGGCGGGGTGGATTGGCCAAAGGTATCATTGCCCCAGGCCGAGACGCTTCCATCCGAGAGCACCGCCAGGCTGTGCAGTTCGCTCCGTGACACCGCCACGACATTTGTTAGTGAGGGCAGTCCGGCCTCGCACCCTGCCAGTGTCCCGTCGGCGTTTAGTCCAAGGCAATGGTTCGGAGACAAGGCTACGACGTTCGTAAGTGGCCCGTTCGCATGAATGTCTGCCAGGCCAACATTCCATCCAGTCACCGTAGCCCCTGTTTCAAGACGGGCCGCGCCGGCCAGGGGAAAGCTCCCTACGAGGGCGGCGACCAGGATGCTCAAAACTAGACGCCAACGTAGAAACTGCGCGATTGATGAAATTCTTCGGCTTACAGGGCATCCTTGCTTCACAAGAAAGGGAGACACTTTTCCATGGCTCCTTCGGGGAAAGCCAAAGCTTGCGTGTTGTCGGTCAATGATGGGATTCGGCTTTCTCATGGCTAGCCGATACCGTATCGGCTCCGGGTGGCGGCGACAAGAACGAAACCCACGTTTTGAGACCTACAGACCTTCACCTAGGAACCCAGACCGGTAACGGTTATTCTTTCGGTAGCCGTGAGATGGAGATCACAGCGGTATGGTCCGCAGCAACGGAGTCGTCCGGGGGGAGGGCGTGGATGCGGCTGACCCGGTGTCCGGCGATCTCGACGAACAGGTCATGGAGGCCGGCGCCAGCGAGGGTAACCGTGTCGCCGGCGTAGTTTAGCACCAGATTGTCGGCGTCCCAGGTCATGCTTTGGAGGAGGGTGTAAGGCAGGAAAAACGCGCCACGGCCGGGATAGAAGCGAATGCCAATGGCGGGATGCGGTTCCACGGTAAAGGTGGCGTCGTTTGCGTTGGGAATGCTGTTTGGCCGGGCGTCGGGTGCGCCGCCGGTGGGTGTTCCACGCAGAAGGCTCATGGGCGAATTTTTGTCTTGGGGGCGGGACGTTCGGTTGGCCGGACGGCTTGCTTGGGCTTCAACCATTCCGTGGCGAGGAGTCGGTCGCCGGGTTTCTCGACCGCTTCCCGAAGATGTTTGCGATCGTCGGTGTAGATCTTGATTTGTTCCCGGCCGCGCGAAGCGCTCACGTAAAATTGTTTCTGATTGGCGGCGGCACCAGACGCGGAATCCATGGCAACCCAAACATGATCGGCAGTTTTGCCTTGGGAGCCAGGACTGGTGACGCAGTAGCCGTGGGTGAACTGACGAAAGGAAGGTGGAATTGAACGCCCGTCCGTGAGGTCCAATTGTCCATCAGCGCGAATGTTCTGCACGGTCACGATTTGTCCATTCAGCAACTTGGCGTCTCGCTGGTTCGCTTGAAGAAGGAGGCGATCGCCGGGTTGGACTTCGAGATCCTGCCGAGTCGCTATGTCGTAAGCGTCGCTCTGCTTTCGGGTCACGCTTCGGGACTTCCCCGTGCGAGTGGTCACTTCGAGGCGGTCGGCGCTCGCGGAGACGACTTGCACTGCCTCGCCTCGCGCGAAATCTCGAGTCGCCCGGTGGAATACCAAGACGTATTCCGGTCGATAGGCGAGGAAATCCCGTCGTTGCGCAGCCGTCCATTGCTCTGATCTCAGCACGGATACCGAAGCCGGGGTTCCAGTCAAATGCCCGTCCGCGATGAGCGCCTGGCGCACGGATTCGTTGACGAGCTGGGTCTCCCGACGCGTCGGAGATACGATCAGAGCGCTCTTGCCGGCGGCCAACGAGGCGGCGTAGTCCTTGGCCAATGTCTTATGCCGGAGTTCACCTTCGATTTCCGCAATTGCACCCAATTGATCCAGGCGGGTCAATGCGCGCAACGGCTGTCCCTTGGCGACTTCGTCGATGGCCCGCCGATACTCGAGAGAGATCTGACGGCGAATGGAATTGAGGCCAACGGTTCTCAGATGGCTTCGGTCTTCGAGCAAACGGAGGGCGTCGCCGGCTTCAACGCTGCCGTGCTGCCGGGTGTCACCGGACAGAACGACTCGACAGCCGTTTCGACGGGCGATTTCCAGCAGCGAATGGAGTTGGCGGACCGACAACGTGCCCGCTTCGTCAGCAATCAAGACGTGGCCGCGCATCGCCGCTTGAAGTCGATCGTCGACCAGGAACCGTTGCAGGGTTTCAGCGCGCGAGAATCCTTCTTCCCGGAGTACCTCCACGGCCCCGGACATCGGCGCCAGCACGAGCACTTCACGATGATGACTGCTGACAGCCTGGGCCAACTCCCGCAGGGCGGTGGTTTTGCCTGTGCCGGCGCCACCACGAAGGCAGATGACGCCATCCGTGGAGCGGAGGATGGTCTGAACTGCGTGTCGTTGTTCCCCGTTCAAGTGGGGGCTCAACGAGTGTCCTGTCCGCAGTGCGGGATAGGCCCCGATACCGGCATTCACAAGGTCGATCAATCGATACTCGGATGCCGCGGCATCGCGGGTGGTCACGTTGCCGGCCTTGCGGATGAACTGCCGGTCCTTCGCCAGAGCGTTGGTGAGATCACCGAGGGACACGGTTCCGCGTCCGAAGGCGAGCGCGTGCCGCAGCAGTTCGTGTTCGGGAACGACCGAGTGGCGCTCGAACAAGTGATCGCGAGCCGCGTGGAGGGCCGCCACTACTGAACTTTCGCAGCTTGTCGACGATTTGGCTTTTGGTCTGAGCGTGGTCTGGACCAGTCGTTGGAGACCCTGGAATTCTGCAATGGTCAATTGGCTGCGCTGCAGCGCCACCATTTGGCTTGAGGGTAAGTCCCGCTGTTTTCGGGCGCGGGTCGAGTGCGCCAGCGCGGCGCGGCCGTCATTGGTCAACGGTTGTCCGAGTTTCCCGGCGAGTTTTGCCTCGGCTTCGCGAATCGCTCGGCTTCGTTTGCTGAATCGAGCGATGATTTCATCCGATACGCCGGCAATCTCGAATCCGTGAGCGGCGGGGCGAATCTCGTATCCAAGGCGCGCGACTTCCGTCGCCAGGGCGTTTCGGTAAACTTCAGTCAGGAATTTCGTCTGAGCGAACATGTGTTCCGGCTCCAACGCTTTCCAGCGGCCTTCCACCGAATCCCATGTGGCATTGAACACGACGAGATGCGTGTGCAGTTGCGGGTCTAACGCACGGGAGCAGTCGTGCTGAAATGATGCCGCCACGAATTCCCCGGTCAGTCGGGTGGCGCGTTGGCCGCGCGTGCGAATGCGCGTCGCCGCGGCCTTTTCCAGTTCCGCGATGGCGTCCCGACAGGCCGCGTTGTGCGCGCCGAGCAAACGCTCATCGCCCATCGTGATGGCCAGAATGCTGATGCTTTTTGGCGCGGAGATGACGAAATCGTAAAAGACCCGCCTTTCCTTGCGTTGGCGGACGGTCAGCTTGGCTCCGGTTTGAGGGTGCTGGTTTTCGCACAGTCGCAAAAATGCCTCCTCCGTTACGGGCGTCGAGGTATGCAGGCCCAGGCGTTCCGCCGCCCGGCCTTGCCATTGACCGGCGACGGCGTGCTTTTCGGAGTAGTAGTCGCCGCAGGACAGGTGCTCGTGGAAGTATTCTTTCGCGTGCCGAAGGTTTTTCTGGGGTCGGGCGGTGATCATTGGTGACGGGCGATTCGTCGATAGGGGCAGCCGTCACTCTGAATTCACGGCGGTGACAGTGATTTGTTTCAGGGATTAGAGGGAGCGGCTGCTGTAGGAAACTTTTAACGCCAAACGCCAAGCGACCGACGCTTCGCGCCGAACCTGCTGACAAAGGCCGCGCAAACTGATACAAGGCTCGTGAACGTCATGAAAAAGGAAGGTCCAGTGGCCTGTTGGCCAAGCGGCCTTATCACGGAGGAAACAACCATGGAGAACTACCGCCAGCTCATCGATCCGACGACCATTGGCGTCGTCCGAAGTCAGCTCAACAGTTCCGCCTCGCCGATTCGAGAGGTGTTGTTCGTCGCGGCGGCGCACCTACTGCCGGCGGTTGCAGCGGCGTTGGACGCCGAGAGCGGCCTGTCGTCGAGCCACCGTCTCAAACAGTGGCGCCAATGGCTGCAAGACGGACAGGTCGCCCAGAACCGGATAGCCCCGGGCTACGGCGTGGACTTGGAGGTGTTACCGGCCGAGACCCCTTGCCGGGTCATTTTCCTTCCGCCCGTCTATCTGGTGTATGTGCCCGGGCTGGATTTGCGGGAGACAATTCTCCGGGCGGCGTGAGGCGAGTGCTACCTCGTTCTTCGTTCCTTTGGCGGTAGATATTTTTTGACGATCCAGGCCCGCGCCAGATTGGCGCGCGAGCCCAGGTCAATTCTCCGAGCGCCCACTTCCGATGCAGCTGGTCCGTTTCCGCTCACTGTTATTGCCGACCCGTCCAGGAATTGCCCCATGATTCCTCCATCTGTCGCAGCCGCAATGCCGCATCCGATGCGAAACCCGGTTGGAATTCCGAACCCTATTTTGAAGAATTTTATGGAGGACACCAACTCCTATCGTTCGATAGGAAGTTCCGGCGACCACGGCGGCGAGCTCAAAAGCACTCTCCGCCAGCCGGAGTTCGACGAATTCCGGCGCGTTTACCGTGGTGTGGAATTCAAATGGGGGTCAGGGCGCGTGACAGTAGGTGGTCTGTCCGCGCGGCTGAAGTTCGACCCATCTGGCAACACTCGACCATGAGTTCCAGAGCATGTAACCCCGTCGTCAGTTTCAAGGCTTCGTCCGTCGACCATTCCCATAGGTCTTTGGGTACCCCCATTCCCCGCATCCATGCTTCCGCACCTGTTCGGAATGCGAAAGACGTTTTCCCACGCGGCGGTCGAGCAAGGTCGAGCGGCCGATATGTTTCCATGTGGACCGCTTGCATTTCTTGTTTCAGGGACTCGGCGACAGTGCGGACGAGGAGACCCGATTCCCCGAATTCATGAACCAGCGCAAGGTTTGCGTCGACGTCCAGCTGCAAGAATCTAGAAATATCCCAGTCCAAACCTTCGACGATTCCGAGTTGGCTGGCGATTTGCGGCGACAGAAGCACGATAACCTCGCGTGCAATCAACATGTCGTAATGGGCAGCGCTAAATAGGGAAACATCAGCAGCTGACCCGTGGCGAAGTGCACTCTGCAACCTGGCCATGAACATAACCCCCAACTGTCGGGCGACGCGGGTGGCTCCGCTCGTCGAGTCCGCGCTCACTCTAGCCGACCATACCAGCAGCGTTTTCGCCTTCGGATCTGCTGACCACCAGGTGCGCAAGTTTATGAGCATCCGCTCAAGCAGCTGAGTCGAGTTCTCAGGAGCCAAGCCTGCCATCAGAAGGAAGACCTCCCGCCATCGCACGTCAAAGAGGTGTTCGATAGCCAAGCGCACATCCTCTCCAGATTGGTGAAAAAAGCGGGCCGCTAGGAATTCGTGGAGGGTGGTGTGGGAAAACGCAAACTGCGAATCGTCCCCGACGAGAATTCCCTTCTCCTCTCGAAGGGCCACCAGAATAGCCTCGGCTTCATGATCATCGAGAGACGCCTTCCGTCGTTGGCTTGCCAAATACCGGTCAACTTTTTGAATCAGTTCGGTCCGCCCGAAGATCGCCCGGTTCTCTTCGAACGACGGCCCGGCGATGCGTTGCAGCAGCGTCAGCTCGCTTTCCAACGCCAGTCCGGGGCCTTGACGTTTTGGGACTATTCCTTTGTTTCGCCCCCACTCACGGAGGATGACGCGTAAGACCCCCTCATAAAGGAGGCTGCGATTGGACGGCAAGCGTTTCTCCGCCTCGAAAACGATGCAAAGAAACGTGAGGAGCAAAGGTGTTCGTCCTAGCTCCAACAAAGACGCGCTGCGTCGATGCGAAAGGCGTTGCCAAAGGTGCCTGCCGACAGCTCGGTCGCCACTTGAATTCGCAAACCACTTTTTCTCAATGAATGTCCTGATTTGCTGCTGGTCAAAATCCGCCAAGGTAGCCGTGCAGAAACCCTTCAGCTGATTTGCATACGCGGCGGTTCGACAACTGCATACAAATCGCCCTTCGCCCCAACGAATCATACTCGAACTCAGTTGATGCACCACCGCATCCATTCTGGCTGTGGGAACTTCGTCCAACCCGTCGAGCAGCAGAAGGAGACTGTCGTTCGCCGAGAGAAATCTCCCGAACTCCACGGGAAAGCCCGCCGTTGCCATCAGTCGATCAACGACTGTCGCAAGATCTCCAGTGGCTGGATCGAGTGATTTCAATTCGATCAGGACGGGCAGGGCAGCGTGGGAATACTCCTTCGGACGTTCCCCAAAAAGACGCTGCAGCGCCAATCCTCCAAGACGCCGGAGTAAAGTGCTTTTGCCCGATCCCGGTTCGCCGAGTAGATTCAACCGGGGTTCAGCGTCTGCGAGAACAACAGCATCCACCAACCGAACTCCGCTGGATTTCAGTGGTCGCGTCCTGACCTTGGCCGTAGTCGGGTTTGGTGAATCCTTGGGTGTAGCGGCTCCTAAAAGGCCGAAAGCCGCGCTGGCCTCGACGTGCACCGGGGTGAATACCTGTTCCAATAAGCGAGGTCGTGCCATCGACAGGACCTGTATGATTCCTTCCGCCTGTAAAAATCGCTTTCGGTAATTTTGCAGGTCGAGCGCGATTCGCAGGACGGCGAATCTGGTCCGGCCGACCTCCCCGAGCAGTCGATTTGCAGCAATCACGGCGGATCTCAAATCCGATACCTTGGAGCCAAGAATTCGATTCAGAGTCTCGCTCGGAACTCCGAGAGCCTCGGCTACCGCTCTCTGAGTCTCGTCCGAGAATAGCCCATGGCTCAAGATTCGCCTGAGCCGCATCTCGGCGGAGTCCACCGCGCTGCTCTTTGGGTCAAACCTTTTTCCCGGTTCAAAGTAAGCAGCGACCTTAATGGCGAACGCACGCCGACTCCCAGAATCCTGCATCCACAGCCATTCAAGCTGGCGGGCGGCCGGTTTCCCAATTTTTTGCTCAAGAGGACGCACTGAGATTCACTCAACCCAACAGGCAATCAATATGTAGACAGTTGTACACGACTTGTCGGGTTCTTGTTCGTCGCGGCAACCCTGGCATAGACCGATTCTGACCGTGCGACACGCGGATTTCGTCCCAACGGTCGCCTCTAATCTCGACGCCAAATGAATACAGCGAAACCAAACCCGCTCAAGCCGAAAGCGGCCGCCCGGGAGCAAGAGCAACATTCGGGCGATTGGCGTCGGATTCGCGCTCAAGCATGATGAAACCTTCAAGCGAATTGGCAATGATCCCGGAACTTTCGATGTTGAAGCCCCATTTGATCTCGGAGGATTTTCCGACAACTCCTGAGCAGATTGAAGACGCGGTCCGCCGTGCGCAAGCCCCAGCGGTCCGATATGCGTATTGTCGCGGCTACGGCATCTTAACGAGGGAGGATGCAGAAGAGCTCGCTGCCGATTGCCTTATTTACGCTGCACGGAAGTACGATGCGGGTCGCGAACGGCCCTTTCGAGCTTTTGTGTTCTGGGCAATCTCCAAACGCGTGCCGGACTATATAAGGCGCGTTCGAAAATATTGCTGCGTCCCGTTGAATGAGTTTGATGCGAATGCGATCGTGGCGAACAGCACCGATGGAGCTGGCGATTCTGTGCTATCAGGCGAATTCGAAAAAGTTGAATTGGCGTTAAGCAAAGTCCCGGCACCGTACCGCATGATTCTCGAACTCAAGGTGCTCAGGGATGTTTCGTACGCGGATATTGGAAAGTTGACAGGAATGAATTTATCCACAATCCGAGTCCATTATTTTCGCGGGCTGAAGGCGCTTAGGGACCTGCTCGGAGAGCAGGCGTAGGGCGGCGGACTTACCACCACCGTCCGAACAAGCGGTCGATGGGCTGACGTCCGACCTTCGATCCAAATCGTGTTCTGGATTAAATTCGCAGTTTCGGGCAGGCTGCCGATTGCCTGTTACAGACCGTCGCATTTCAGCCGTTGATAGCTGGACGCTAGATTGCGCCTGAACGTTGGCAGGATCGATGCCCAAATCACGAAAATCCGCAATAGGTCACAGTCGTCGGCGGGTGGATCATCTCTCCGTAGCAGAGGCGAAATGCCTTCTCCGTGCGGTTCGCGCCTATTCGAGCAAGCAGGAGCGGTTGAGCCAGTTTTTCCCAGAGTTGACGCTTTGTCTAAAAGGGGTCGCTCGCTTCGCAGGGTGTGACCTGGCTGAGATTGCATCGCAGCACGTATTGAGCGCCGAAGCACTCATTGAGGTTTCACAAGGGGCAGAGAAGGAAGCGTCCGCCGAAACGTGTCGTGACCGGCTTCACGACGCTTTTGTGAAGCGGACATCTCAGAAGCTGCTAACCTTCTTTCGAAGACCTGAAGAAGAAAAGGTCAAGATAGTCGCCGCGTACCCTGAAATCTCCTTGGATCTAATCGCGCTTGCGCTTGAGCGCCACCTACTCGATCACGCCTCAGTGCTGGATGTTTTGACAGATATTTCTGAGTATCAGGCACTTGTTCATCTCCTTGGCAGGCATGGAGTTCGCTATTCAACGTTTGCGGGCGGCGAGCCAATTTCAGCTGATTAGACTTAGAAATCGCTGACGGCTTCGCGGTGCGCCGAAAGTCTTCGCCCAATTCTGTTTCGGTCGGGAGTTCGCAAGCGTTCGTTCAATTTGCCTCGACCTCGCCGGAACTACCACCGCCGATACCACGATGCGACCCGGCCATCGGCCTCGAGCGGTGGTAGGGTAACGCGTCGGTGTCGATGGCGGGCGTGAATCAGGATACATTGGTGCGGGCGTAGCTTCCGGATTTTGTGGGGCGAGAGAATGAACTCCTCCTCCTCCGCGACGTTGCGGCGGGTGCCGTCTCGACCATGGCTATAGCTGGTTTTCTTCTTTTTCCTCTTGCCGATTCGGCGTGCGACTTCCTCGGCATCCTCGTCGTCGGCCGCGCAGAATGCGATCCGGTTGCGCAAGTTCAGGACAACCGTTTGTGTCAGCGGCTTGCCCAAGGGCGGCACGAACGACGTCACCGATTGGGTCGCGAGGATGACGGCGCACCCGGCTTCCCGTACAATGTCGACCACCTGATGTTCGCCGAACCCACTCTTGGCCGATGTGACGAACCGTTGGGCTTCGTCCACGCAAACGACCAGCAGATTGTCTGTCGCCCGTTGGCCGGCGGGGCGGTCATACCGACGCAGCACATGAAGGTAGAACAAGCCCTTGAGAAAAACGCCGACGTAGCGCCGCTCCTTCATCATCCTCTTGGGCATTTGGAGGCAGAGGATCCGCCCTTGGTCGACCGCGGCCAGATCGAAAGTGGAATCGCGACAGAACACTTCGGCCACGTCCGGCTCCGAAAAGTGGCGGAGGTAATTGTTCACGGTTCCCATCGTTCCGTGGCGTTGTTCGTGCGGTTGGCCGAGGAACTCCTCAAAATGCGACGCCAGGCGCAGAGCGGCGGGTGTTTTGAGCTGGTGCAGTTGCCCGATGATGATGCGCATTTCCGATTCGCGATGAAAGATCGTGTAGACGTTTTCCAGCGTCACGTCGAGGCCGGTCAATGCCAGTGCTTCAAGTGCGGCCGCGATGTTTAATTCAGCCTGCTCCCGGAAGAAGGACTGATCGTTCTCCTGGCCCAAGGCCAACACCATGTCGATGACCATGCTGGCGTAGGCGGAATTGGGGATTCGGCGGTCTCCGACGAGGTTGTAACGACACTCGGCCCGCCAGTCGGGGGCGCCGTTGTCCGGGCGGACGGTCAGTACCAACACGTCCTCTTTTCGACCAAAATGTTCGGCATGGCTGATGAGTGTTTCGGCAAAGACGCCCTTTTCGTCGATGCACAGCCCGCCCCAGTTAGGAACGTTGAGGAACAATTGCCGAAGCAACTGGACGATTCCGGATGACGTTTTGCCAGAGCCGATGTCGCCCGTGATGAACCATCCGCGCACGAAGTCCCGCGTCGTCCAACCCAAACCACCGAGCCGGACGATCGTCTTTTCGCGGGGGCGGCCGGCCCAAATCAGCCCGCCGGCGGCAAGTCCGCCAACGACAATGCAGGCGAACCAGATCGGGTCAGGAGCGGGCATCGTCGGGCTTGTGGATGACAAGCTTGTCTTGATTGACGCGTAGTTCACCCGTACCGCAGCCGCCCTTGCGAAGGTCCTCCACGACCGCGTCGCCGATCAGACGCCGCATGGCTCGGCGCAGCGGGCGTGCGCCATTCTCCCGATCGAATCCCCGCAACATCAGCAGGCGCTCAACGGTCGGCGAGGACGTCAGTCGGAATCCTCGCTCGTCCAGCCACTCGAGATACGTGCGCAGGTGAAGTTGGAGCACCGCCCGTTGGTGATCAACATCGAGCGGGAGGAAGACCGCGGCGGCGTCAAAGCGATTGAGAAGCTCGGGGCGCATCTCCTTCTTCGCCTGCGTGAGCACGTGGGAGATTTGAGCTGCCGGCAAGAGGTTGTGGACGTCAACCAAGGCAGCGCTGGCGACATTGCTGGTGCAAATGATGGGGATTTGCCGCAGGTCCAGCCGCCGGCCACTGGCGAGCGTCAGGTGACCGGGTTCCATCATTTGCAGCAACAACCGAATGACTTTCGGGTCGGCCTTTTCGATTTCGTCCAGCAGTAGAATCGTGCGCTGGCCGGATTCGACGATGGGCTGAAGCCGGCCGCAATCCCCGGACCGGTCCCCCAGCCACCAGCCGATGGTGTAGGGTTCGGAGTATTCGCTCATGTCGAACCGGTCCGGCCCCCGTTGATGGACCGCCTCGCTCGCGGCCTCAACGCTGGCAGTCTTGCCGACGCCGGTTGGGCCAAGCAGTAAAAGGCGCGGTGCCCGCTCGGTCGTGCCGCACAACCAAGCGTTGATCAACGCCGCCATTTCCGTGGTCGCCGCCGCCTGCCCAAGAACACGTTGTGCCAGGATGTCCTCGACGCGACGAATTTTGACGCCGATATCGGGCGATGGGGAGGGAGCCATGCGGAATTCTGCCGTCAGGGTTTGGTGGTTTGCGTGCGAGGAACTCAAAACGGCATCATCAAATCTTCATGCGCTGTCCGGGGTTGCTTTGCGCGGCGGGGCCGAGGGCCGGCTGCGGGCTGTTCTTGACAGCGCGGGCCTCGAACACGCCTTCGGTGTGCGACAGATAAAACGGCGGCAGGTAGATCGTCTGGCAGAATATGTCAGCCGCGATTTGACCCGGAGGGACCATCTGTTCGGTCGGCACCATCACCGGCCGCCCGGGCGTCAACAGCAGACGCCCTTGCTCCAGCAGCGGCCGAAGGATCGAGCGAACGGCTTCCTGAGCGCGGTATGGTTGCTGCAGGTGTTGATCCAATTGGGCGGCCAAGTCGGACAGATCCTCCAGGCTTCGCACGTGGAGGATAAATTCAATGGGTTCTCGTGGATCGAGCAGGTAGCTCTCAATCGTGCGGTAGTCGGTGCCGTCGATTAGGCGTTCGTACTTAGGGTTCATGGCTGGGTCAGCGGTTGGTCAGGATGAGGGGCGTTCCCACCGAGTTGGCGCCGCGTTCGACTTCCAACAAACGAAGCCTTTCCTCGATGCGCTTCTGCCGAGCGTCAAGGCCAGACGTCAACGCGCTGGTCGATTGCATCAGGGGTTCAATGGCGTCGGTCACCGCTTTGAGCTTCTGAGATTGGGCTTCGATCGCTTGCGTGGCGGATTCCTGTTTCCGAAGCTCCAACCGCAGTTGACCTTCAATGGGCAAAGGAACCACAGCCGGCGCCTGGGGCGCTCCGGGCAGATCCGGAACGGTCGCCGACGGCTGAAGATTCCAGCGCTCGGGTTGCTCGCGGACGTAAAGCACGTGGCTTTCGTGCAAGACGGTGGGATTGCCAGAATCAATTCGGCGGCCAACGTGGTAGGCGCGGTAGGATGCCGGAAACCGGATGACGTCGAGCCGGTTGGTCGAACTCACAGCGACCGGAACCTCGCGAACCACGAACGTGGGGGTTGGTCCTGTTGCGCAACCGGCAATGAGGAGGAGGGGAGCGAAGCGATAGAGATTCATGGTGTGGACGTGTGCAGGCTGATGTTGGTGTTGACGCTTATTGGGAACGTTCGGTTTCGGGAGAGCGGTTCACTGGTGAAGAGCCAAAAGGCTTTGCCGGCCGGGACTCGGACGAAAACAGACTGCGCCTCGATGGATCGCAGAACTCGCTCAGCGTAGGACTCGACGATATTGCCAATCCCGCTGACAGCCGCGTTCTTCGCGGTCGGCGCCACCTGCAATCCGAAAGCCGTGCTCTCGCGTTCCTTGAATGGTTCGGCCAAACCGGCGAGGAATGTGCTGAGGAAAAGCTTGAGCTCTTGAAGATGGTCAGCCCGGCGCACGTGGCCCAAGAGCCCGGCCGTGCCGTCCGTCGGGCCCCAACCGTCCGGAAGCCTATCTTGATCCAGCGCAATGCCGCTCACGCTCAATTCCTCCCCAGTGTCGAAGACCAGCCTCCACGTTCCCTGCGCGGCAATCCGGTCGCGCATCTTCTCGGACTGCGCCCGTCCAAGCACTTCGGTGCCCTTCGGGACGATCAACCTTTGCCGAAACCAGAGGTCTTCGGTGACCAAGGCGATGACCGGCGTATCCAGCGAAGAGGAATCCACGGTGTTGACCAGCTTGCAGGAAATCATCCGACCCGACGGCAGCAATGGCGGCGGTGGTGGTGTTGGCTCGACGCCAGTCGAATCGTAGATCGAGATGGGTGTCAGCGGATCAGGAGTTTTCGCTGGAGTCGGTTTCGACGTCGCCGGAGGTTTTGGCGCCGGTGTCGGGAGCGGCGACACCCCGCCGCCGTAATCGCCAAACGGTTGGGAATTGGTCGGCACCACGAACTCGCGCACCGCCGGTCGCCGCCCGCGAAGGCCGACGAAAGCGATGGCCAGAACCACCGCCACGCCGAGGGCCAACACCCGGCCCGGCGTGGTCTGAGTCACGAAATGAACGGCGCGCTGAATCAAGTTTTTTTCCATAAACTCAATTCGGGTTGACGAGGATGATGAACGAGTTTTTGACCGACACGTACCCGCGCTGTCCGTCGGGTGTGCCATGAATCGCGAACCACGCCGTCGCGGTGCCGCCTGCGGGAATCGTTCCCGATGCGTCGCTCAACGCCTGCGGAAAAACGTGATCGCCCACTCGCGCCGCCCAAGACCCCGGCCGATAGCGGATCTCATGCGGGGTTTTGTTCGCCAGGGTCAGGTGAAACACAAGGGCATCTGCCTCGTTGAAGCGAAACACTTCATCCAGCCGAACAGTGAACGTGTCGTAGTCGGTGATCGACCGCGGGCGCGCCACGCTGACGCCGGCGACCAGATGCCGGTGAAACTTCTGAAGATCGTCAAAATGCTTCGCGCGATCCAGGACCCCGAGCAACTGAGTCGATGAGAGATCAGGCAGTGTGCGTGTGCTCTCGGCGGGTTCGCTGGTCGGTTCAAAGTTGACCACCAGCCACGGTGCCTGGCTTTCCTTGAGGATAAGAACATACGTGCGGTCAGCACAGCGGATGTTGACGTTGACCACGGCGCCCGTATGCAGCGCGCGCACCGAAAAGAACCGGTTGCGCGGCGGGTAGGCCAGTTGAAATACGGCGGCACTCCGTCCGTCGGTCGTCACTCCGGCCGCATCGATGGCCTGAATCTGCGATGGGAAATTGACCGTGGTCACGTTGTAGAGGGCCACCGGCACAACCACCGCCTGGTCTGCCGACAGCGGGAGGTTGGTAACCGCGATCTGAGCCGAGACCGGCAACGACGTCAGCACTCCGAGACCCAAGAGAGGGCGAAGAGCGAGGCGGACGACCCGCCAGAAGTTAGTGCGGAAAAAGTTCATAGCGAAAATTGCTGACGACCAGCGGAGTTCGGGCGTTATTGGCGAGGTCAGGATTGGGGACCAATTGAAGTTCCAGAGTAAACTTCGCGGAGTCGGCCAAAGGCTGTCCCCCGACGGATCCAGCGAGTACCAGTTGGCCGCTCACCGTGGCGAGGACCCGTTCATCGTTCAGTTTCGCGAGTTGATAACGGCTGGGTTCCGCTTTCTGATGCAACATCCGAGCCACCCGCTCGGGCCGCTCCTGTTCAGCCCATTCCCGCGCTTTGGCGAAGGCTCCCGGAAGAAACAATTCGGCGACAAGCTGCGGCCGATCGAAATCGTTGGGCTGACGATCCAGCAACGCCCGGGTCGCGTCTTCCGCGGTCCGAAGTTGAACGTTGGTCGCCTGGGTTAATGCGGTGACGTATCCCGACCGGGTCACACCCTGACCGTCGATCACAATGAACCGCTCGACCGTCGTGGCCCGGGTGAAGAACTGCCAAACCGGCGTCGCGATCTGGGTCAGAAGGCTGAGAACGAAAAGGCCAAACCAGACCTTGGCAGCGAGGTTCATGTCGACCAACAGGCGGACCGGGTCCACCGATCGACGTGGGGAATGAGTCGTCATAATCTTAGAAACGCAGAGCGATCCGGATGAGTTGTTTGATGGGGTCCGTTGAGATATGCACACCCGTCGTCACCATTCGAATAATGGCGAATGGCGCAACCAAGGTGCTCAGCACGATCCAGATCGCCAGAATCAATGACGAGAGGAGCGTGCGAAAAGCGACGGTCATGCTTGCCCCGCCAGTGCTGCCATCGGGCGCACTCCCCAATTGGCCGCTGGTGGCCATGTCAATCAGCCGATCGGAAACGAGGGAAGCGGCGCCCCACCCCAGCGGGATGAGTGCGATGGCCAGCATGTAGAGCAGGAACTGCACGCCAATCGAGCGGGTCGAGGTAAGGAAGAGGAATCCGGTCATCAGCGGGGCGAACCCGATGCCAAACTCCAACGCCATCTCCTGCGCAAGGTAAGCCAGAAAGTTCAGCGAGAACGCGACCAGCGAGGCGAAAAGAATGAGACTCACCAGAAAGGCATGGAACATAACCTCCGCCGTCTTTGTGACTTTATCCCAGAACGAACTTCCGCCCGGACTCTGATCGAGTTCCAGCATCTTGATGGCAAATTTTTGAGCGGTTTCTTCCGGCGTGGCGTGCAAGCCCTTGTGGACGATGGTGTGCACGAGCGTCTTGGTTTCCTGAACAGCCCAGTCAAAGCTGGCCATGAGCGCGACCAGGGCGGCGGCGCTGACCAGGATCATCAGCTTGTCCTGCGCGCCGGCCGCCTTGCGTAGTTGCATCACCGTTCCTGCCGTGGCCAGGAGCACTCCAACCGGCAACATCCAATTGTAAAGCAGGTTGTAATCGAACAACGGATATGGAATGCCGGAACTCATTATCGTGTGGAAATGAACGAGGGCGGCCGAAGATTCTGCGTGAAATGGCGCAATCCATCGGCCAGATCGACGGACTGCTCCTGGCGGGCGGTCTTTTCCGCAGCCTCCTTGGCCGCGCGGTTCTGAATATCGAGCATCATGGCCTGCTGGGCCGCCACGTCGAGTTCCCACGCAGCGGCCTCGCGCGCCGCGTGCTCGGCAGCGATGACGCCATTGACCTTGAGCACCTCCGCATGCGTGCCGGCAGCCTGCGCCTGCACCACGGATTCTTTCAGGGCTACTTTCAAAGCATCGCTCCGGCGGACGACCTGCTCACGAACAGCATCGTAGTTTGCCACCGCCTGGAAGATGGCTTGTTCCCGCGCCAATTGGTTGTCTCCGTTGACCGGCTCCCCGCCCGGAGTGCTCGGCACAGCGAAGGCTGAGCCATCCGAACGGGGTATTGCCGACGTCTGACCGAGATCGGCGATCGCTTGGGCCGCGCCCGACACTTGTGCCACCGATGAAGCGTCCCCCAGCCGATCCTTTGTTTCGCGCAATTCTTTAATGGTCTGAACGATCTTCAGAATTTGCTCGATGTGATGCAGCGTGTTCTCGGCCCGAGCAATCGGTGTATCCACGATGAACTGAGCGCGGCCGGACTGCACTGCCAGCCCGAGCGCGACGGACATGCCAATGATAGTTTTCTTCGTATTCATTTTCGTATTTCGATCCACTGAACCCCCGGTTCCAGACGAACCCCATCCGGAGTGACTCGCTCCGGGAGGGGAACCGGGTAAAACTGCGAACCGCTGCTCTCTTTGCCGCGGTGCTCCTGCTGGCGGCGCCAGTAATCCGACTTCGCCTCACGCCCAAGAATCGACTCGGCCGTGTCGCGGGCGTGACGTTGCTTTGCGCGTTCGGACAACTCCCGAGCTCCCTCGGCGAGCGCCACGCCACCTGCGCCGCCCAGCGCGGTGAAGCCCAGGTCTCCGCCGCTCAAAGCGTTGCCAATCACCGCGCCACCGGCCCCCGCACCCGCGTCGACCAGGACCCGCCCCAGCGGCGCGCTGCAGCCAGTGACGAGAACCGAAAGGGAAAAGAGACAAAGCACGCGTTTCATCGAATGGCTCCCTTGATTTTGTCCACCAGGTCGCCTCCGCCCCGAAGCGCCTGACGCCGCTCGGCCACGTGATTGGGGCTGGAGCAGCTGGCATAATGCATTTCAGCCGACGGGTAATGGTGCAACACGCCGCAGACCGGCTGAGGCGAGTGACGGGCGAATAGGGCCAACGCGGCGTGGCCGGCTTCGGCGGGCTTGGGAAATGACTGGATCGCGTGTTGCATCGACAGTGGAAGACCCAGGTCCTCCGCCAATGCTTTCACATCTGCGAGGTCATTTTGTTTCAACAGAAAATACTGCTCCGTGTTGCCCATGAGGGCCGCGCGAATGCTCATCTGGCGCAGCCGTTCGTACTGCTGGATGACGCACCCGAAAACCGCGTTGAATTTCCGGGCCTGCTCATAGCCGCGTCGTAGCAGAACATCCGCTCCTTCGAGATCGAGAAACGCCGCTGCCTCCTCGAACAACGCCAACTTTCTCACGGCGCGCGACCGTCCGCAGATCTGACGGACCGATTGAGTCAGAACCAAGTGTCGCGCGATCGACTGCAACGCCGGCACATCCGAGCCGATTTGGCTTAGTTCCCAGCAGATAAGGTCGCCGCCGAACGAGACAGTCGACTCACCATCGAGAAACGATCCACATGAACCGCCACGGCACCACTCCTTGAGCAGTTCGGCCAACTCCGCCGCCACGGAGCCATCCTGGCCGGATGCGCTGAGCTTCAACCAGTCTTGCAGTTCGCTATGCGTTGGCTGCTCGCTCGGGGCCAGGGACGCGCAAGCGATTTGGATGATGCGCTCCCGGGAGTCCCGTTCCTTCAACGAACGGACCAATCGATCTTCCGGAATCTTCTCTTGTCGATCCAGGGCCTCCTCCGCATGCGCCGCGCGCCAATCCCGAAAATCGACGAATGACTCCAGCATATCGATGCTCGAATCCTCGTTTCTGGCTTTGCGAAAATCCTCCCAGGCGAGTGCGAAACGCGCCGCTTCCATCGCACGTTCGGGATTGTCCCGCTCCATCTGGTCAAAGCGCGTGGCGAACAGGCGTCTGACGGCATTGGTGGCCGCCGCCCTTCGCAAGCGATCGGTTCGTTCGTCCACTTTGCCAGCCATCATCGACACCATGGCGGCGCACTCCCCAAGCAGTTCGTTGGTTAGCGGCAGACCCTGCGTGTCCAGGTAGTTGATGACGAAGGTTGCATTCGGCCGGATCACCAACGGCTGGCAGCCCGGACTGAGCGCGCGGACGATGACCTCGTACGAGCCGCCGTAGTCGACGAGAAAGAGTAGACCGAGGTGGGGCCAGATCTGTGTGATGAAATCCTGCAGGAACATCGACTTTCCGGAGCCGCTGCCACCAATCGTCAGGAAGTGTTGCGGCGCGCCGCCCGTGATCGTCCGAATCCCGACCGGACTTCCATCCGGGCTTTCGAACAGCGCCTCCGCTTGGTCCAGAAACCCGGTAAAGCTTGGCTGAAGCGCCAGCAGGTCTGGCACGAACGAAGACTCCGAGTAGAGCTGGTAGTGGTCGTATCCTCCATATGGAAACCCTGGCCACATCTGCCCAAACAGCCGGCGGTGGGTCGTTGGTAGGACCGGAGCAAAGTACTGGAATCCGGCCGCCTGCATCGCTTGCTCGGTCGCGGAAGCCTGCGCGGTCATTTGCTCGGGTGACTCCGCCCAAGTGTGGACGAGGAACTCGGTGCGGAACGGACGGAGAAGCCTCTCCGCCAGCGTCTGAATGCGGCGCCGTTTCTTTTCGATCGGCGGCAACAAGCTCGGCTTTCGTTCCATCGCATACTGCCCCTCCAGTCGCTTCAGCGCCCGTTCTTCCTTCTTGATTTGGTCGGAGATGCTAAGCGCCGCAATGTTCACGGTGAATCGGTAGTTGGCGCCAGCCAACCGCTCGAACGACTGGGTCGTCTCGGGCGAGGTGACGCGCGGCCAACGGGTCGCCACGCGAAGCGTGTGATATTGGCGGTCCATCAAAAACCCGAAGGATGTCCCCATCGCCTCACTCCACCAGCAATTCGAGTGAATCGACCGCTCCGGATCGAAAGCGGTGGCGGGATCAAAATCGCTGCGCTTGATGAGCGACGGGTTCAACACGAGCGTGAAGTATCGGTAATGTTGCTCGTCGTTGAACGAACTCAGGCTTCCGCCAAATGAACTCAATTGTCGCGCCAAATTGTCGGCCTGTTGTTGAATGGTGGTCGAAGCGCGCTCGAGAAGTTTGCGATATCGGTCTTCCAACCCCATGGGGGACGCCAGCCACGACGGGAGATCGGGCAGCGTCACCGCGAAGAAAATGACCACTCGTTGTTGAATCAAGGTGCCCGCTCGGAGGCGATCCAGATACCGTTGCGCGCGCTCCTCACGAATCCGACGGGACCACCGATTCGCGGTCTGGTTGGTCACTTCCGCGTAGCGTTGCAGGGCGGTTTGCAGATCGTTTTCTCGCGTGGCTTGGATCTGCAATCGCATGCCGTCTGGCAACTGCAGAAGAAAGTTCTGCCAGGCGGTCTTGAATTGGTTTAACACCGCCGGTTGCGCGTAACGGAGAACGGGAATCGTCAGCGTATATCCGCGTGACGCCACGTGCGGGAACACGATCAAGTTGTTAAGAAACAGTCCGTCAGGGCAGGTCACGGTAGGTTGGGGTCAATGATTTTAGGTCCAAAGCCAGGGCCACGAAGCCAGAGATCCAAAAGATCGGTGTCGTATCCGGGCGGATGGGTCTGTTTAAAGATGACCCAACTCAGGATGACTCCCGCCGGCACGCTGGCCGTCAGCAAGCTCCCGCCAAGCGTCCAGCCCGCCTGGAATAGCGCTGCGAAAAGCAGGCCGCTGACGAAGACGCCACTCAGCGCCAGCCAAAACAGTGTGTAATCCACACCCCAGATCGTGCCCTGAGACTCGTCTCCAGCGGAGTTGGTCTCCGTGACGCACAGCGTCTCGTCCGTTGATGGAGTCGTGCTCACAGGCCAGCGTCCGAGCCGATGAAAATCGAGAACAGGACGCGCATGATCATCGGCGCCGCCGCGATCAACGCCCCTGCCAGGATCGCCTGTTTGCCTTCCTCGGTTTCGCCGCGACGAATCTGGTTGGCTCCGCCAATAATCCGGACGGTCCCGTAGAGGAACCCGATGATCATCACGAGATCGAGAACCTGTCGCAGCTTGTCCTTCAAGTCGGCGATTCCAACGGCGAAGACGGGTTGCACGGTGCTCATCGCCTCGAAAGCGGAGGCCGCGAGCGAGTCGAGGCCGAACGACATTGCGTGGGTGGGATTCACTACAGCGAGGGTTAAGAGATTGATTGATGTCATGCCGTGATGTTGGCTCAATTGCGTTCGGAACTGTTAGGCAGGAACGGGAGGGTGGGTGGAGAATTCCTGGGGAGTTATTGAGAGCGTCCGCCTCGGCCTCGCGGACGCTGATTGGCGCGCGGGGCCTCGACTGTTGCGCGCTCAGAATCAGGCAGCCTCGTTGGCCGTTTCACCATCGTCACCTGAGTTCTTGTGGCGCCAATGATCGTAAATCGCATCTGTGGCTCGCGTCAGCCACCGTACGTCCTTTCGAAGTTCCTCCTGTTCGCACGAAGCGAAGTATTTTGTGCTCGATTGCGAAGGATGTCCCAGCGGCCGGAGCAATCCTTTCCGCACGAGAATGGGAATATCGTGCGGCTGGACGCCCAGAACCCAGGCTGTTTGTTCAACGGTCAATCGCGCCGGCCATCGTTCCAGGCGCAGGAATTTTTCATGATCGGGATTCATATCGCCTGGGTATCAAGCGAAGGAACCGCATTTGTTTCATTCCTGCGGAAGAATTCGGCTTCTGACCAACTCCTCTGCCGACGTGAGCGCATCGGTGTCGCCCCACGTTCTTGCTTCAGGTCAGGGGACTCGAATCACCCGATAGAATCGCCGTTCCGAGCCCAACACCGCGTCTGTGACCCAATTCGTCCGGTTGCCCCACACGGGGCTTCCCAGATTTTTCCAATCTCCGCCCGACGCAGAGTTCCGGAACTGCACCTGATAAAGCTGATTCGTTCGACCTGGCCAGCTGAACGCCACTTCCGACACAGATACCGCGCCGTGCAAGTCCTCGGGCTGTTCGACGAACTCGACGTTATCGATCAATACTCCTGAACTGTTCGGAACCGCCGTCGCGTTGAATCGAATTGAATACGTCCCGGGCAAGAGGTCCACCGCCAGGCTCCGCGGCTTCCATTCCCGATGAAAAGCATCGAGGTTCGTCCGGACGACTTCGAGCAGTGCGGGGTCGGCGACGAAGCGAACGGAGTAGAGCGCCGCCGTGACCGTGCTGCCGGGAGCGATGACGCTGCAATTGAACCACCGCAGGACGTAGCGCTGCTGGTTGGTGACCGTGACGGTCTGCGCCAGATCCTCCTGGGGCCCGCCATCGAGGTGGACGTATTGCGCGCCGTCTTGGGCCAGTGGATAGGGGAATCCGGCCCAAGGCGGTGACAGGTTCACCTGTCCGTTCGCGACGTAGACGACGCTGGGCACTTCCCACTGTTCTGGCACAATGCTGTCCAGCCAGTTGGTGCGGGAGACCGGGAACTCGAAGCTGCCGTTGCGCAGGAGATTCTGTTCCTGGCCGTTCGCGATCACGAAGGTGAGGAACGACAGCAATCCCTGCCAGACGGAGGCGCGTAGCCACGACGACGAGGGGCAGGTGATCATAGCGACATTCGATGCGGCAGAGTGGGTCACGCCTCCTCGAAATAGTCGCTGTCGACCCGCTTGACTTCGTATGAGTGCGATCGAGAAACACCGACGTTGTGTTCGATCATCAGTTCCGCCAGGCGCTCACCGTCGATCAACACCACCTTTTGCGCGATGGATTTCACAAAGGCGTAGGAAGTGTCCGCGAATTCGCCTGTGGTGATGAAAACACCCTTGTGAGCTTGTTGGCCGGCGAGTGCGCCGACAAAGCTTTGAATTTCCTTTCGCCCGACCGTGTTCTGCCAACGCTTGGCCTGAACATAGATGACATCCAGGCCGAGCCGATCCTCGTTGATGACCCCGTCGATTCCTTCGTCATGCGACAGTTTGGTCATCCGCGCCGCCTCTTCCCGGGACCCGCCATAGCCCATCGCCAGCAGCACGTCCAATACGAGTCGCTCGAAGCGTACCGGATCCATTCGGCGAACGATGCCGAGCAAGTCATTCGTCAATTGACTTCGCAGTTCGCTGAACGCATTGGCCATTCGCTCTTCCGGTGGGACCTCCGCGCCGTTCTCCGCGGTGGAATCAGCGGCGCCGGTTTCGCGGCCTCGCAATTTCGTCCGGCTATTCATGTAGTCGCGAAACGACTTGAACTGCATCAGAGCCGGTCGGTCCAGCTTCGCGGGGCTGCTTTCGAGCATTTTTCGGCCCTCGTCCGTGATCTGCCACCGGCCCCGTTTCGGTCGCGTTACCAACCCGGCCAAATCAAGGTGGAAGCCCGCCCAGCCGGTCCGGTTCACCATGTAGGTCTGTATCCCGCTGGGCAGCCGGGCACTCCGTTCCTCTTCGCTCAGTTTAAAGCGATCTGCCAACGCTGTGGCCGCATCCACGGTGGACCAGAGCTGACCGTCCTTCAGCAGTTCGAGAAGCGGCCGGGTCAGTTCGTCGTACTTTGGAATGCTCATTTGGGCTGCGGCTTGGACAAGTTTTGCGCTCTGCCTATCACACGGGCGGAAAATTGTTGGCCTCGCTTCGTGTGGGACAGCACGAAGAATACGCGCCTTGGAAGTATCGGCGAGAAGAAATTGGTCGGGACAATGTCATGAGTCCTTGAGGTATTTCCCCCGGCACAAGTGCCAGCAAAATCCGTGGTGCTGCCGAGTGTGAAAAGGCGCGCGCCTATCATCTAGACACTGCTTGTAGAATTGTTCGCCTGGGGATGGTGCATGTCTGTCAAAGACGCGCCATTCCACTATTCCGCATCGACTTGACGCCTCGTCGAGGTCTATTCTCGAAACAAGTCAACTCATGAACGTCAATCGTTTGCGCCACTGGAATATCCTCCCGCACGCCCTGCCTCTCTGTCGTATCGCTTTGTGTGTGTTAGTCTCCGCACTAATCCAGCCTCTCTTTGCGGCATCGCTTCCCGGATTGGCTGGCCATTGGCAGTTCGAGGAAGGTTCCGGCGCGACCACGGCGGATGCTTCCGGCAACGGATTGAGCGGCACTCTGGTCAATGGGCCCAGTTGGGTCTCCAGTCCTCTCGGCAATTTCGCCTTGGACCTCGGTGCCAGCGCGGACGGAGTTGATTTGGGGAATCCTACGTCACTGCAGTTGACCGGTGCCATGACCCTCAGCGCATGGGTCAATGTCGATAGTCTCGCAGGAAGCGGACGGTTCATCGCCAAGGGCGGAGCGAGCGGCCGGCGCGGTTGGTCCCTGAATTTGGAAAGCACTGGGGTGTGGGCATTTCAGGTTGCGGCCAATTCCACCACCGTCGTGGCATTGAATGCGTCGCCGGTGATCACCAACCAATGGGTCCACGTGGCGGGCGTCTTCGATCCGGACGTTCCGGCGATGCGGCTTTATATCTACGGGGCTCTGGTCGCGGAGCGGAACGACGTGCCGAGAGCACAATTCAATTCTCCGGCCAACGTGTTCGTCGGGCGGCGGGAAAATGGGACGGAGTTCGATGGTCGCATTGACGAGGTTCGGGTCTTCAATCGGGCGTTGAGCGGCGAGGAAATTGGCACCCTCCCGGAGGTTGCGCCAAGGCCCTTGAGCTTCGCCATCGAGCCAGCAGGCCGGACGGTCGCGCAATTTCGGTCCGTGACGTTCAGCTCGAAGGTGAGCGGATCGCCACCACACTTCTTCCAATGGCTGAAGGACGGGCAACCCATCGCCGGCGCTCGCGGGCCAAACTATCTTATTCCAACGGTGACGATGGACCAGAGTGGCGAGATCTATGCCGTGGTTGTCAGCAACTTCGTTTCCAGCGTCACCAGCAGCAACGCTGTTCTGACCGTGACCCAGGACACTAATCCTCCGGCGCTGGTGTCGGCGGGGTCAGTGGATGGACGCCAAGTTGGGGTTTGTTTCAGCGAGGGGATGGACGGGGTCACGGCGGCCGACCCTTTCAATTACCAAATCAACGACGGGGCGGTGTTATTGCGTCGGGCGACGCTTCGTCCGGATGGGCGCAGCGTCTTGCTCGAACTGCAGGACACTGAGCCCGCGCTCGAGGGCGAATTCACACTGCTCGTCCGGGATGTCGTCGATCTGTCGGGTAATTCGTTGCCTCAGGACAGCTCGGTGATCGGTCGCGTGGCTGGAATGCTTGCGTCGGACGTGGGTAGTCCAACGCCGGCAGGATCGACGTTCTCCTGTGCAACCGGAGAGTTTGAGATTGCGGCGGGCGGGGCGGATACGAACGCCAATCTGGATCGGGGGCACACCGTCTTGAAGTCGGTTTCGGGCGACTTCGACATCCACGCCCAGTTGACGCGATTTACCGCGGCGAGCGAAGTCGCGCGAGCGGGCCTGATGGTTCGAGCTACGTTTGAGGCGGATAGTCCGACTCTGTATGTCTCGGCCAACCCGGCACCGCCCGCGGGACGCGGATTGGTGGAATCCTGGCTTCGTTCAGTTCAAGCTGGAGAAGCCATAAGTTGGAGCCCGCCGTATTCCGCCATCACCGTTCCGGACCTGTGGCTTCGCCTGCGCCGAACCGGCGATTATTTTTCGGCCTATGCGAGCAGTAACGGGACGCAATGGGTTCTCCTCGGTCAGGTGACCGCCAAGTTGACGGAGCCTATCCTCCTGGGGTTGGCCGCCACCGCGCGCAACAGCACTGAGTCCGGAGCGTCGGCGGCGTTTCGTAGCTATAGGGATACGACGTTCAACGGCGCGAGTTTGACCCTGAGTCGCCAGCCAGGCGACACAGCTGTTCCCCAGAATTCAACGGCCACGTTTACGGTGGCGGCGACCGGAACCGGCGCTCCGGAGTCGGAGTTGATCTACCAATGGCAACGAGACGATGGCCTGGGCGGATTTACCAATATTCCAGGTGCCAATGCTGGGACTTTCCAGTTGTTCGCTCGGCCGGCGGACGACGGTGCCCGGTTTCGAGTTCGAGCGTACATGGCGGGATTGATTGTCGATTCGCGTGTAGTAACCCTGAACCTGACACCAGATACCACCCTTCCGACGATTCAAGCGGCGTTGGCGAATCCGCAGGGAGATGCGGTCGTGATCGCCTTCTCCGAGGCGGTAGCATCGGCCGGTGTGATTGATCTATCGAACTACACAATCGTGGATAGCAACGGCGTGGCGGTTGGCTTGGAGTCGGCCACACTCGAGGCGGACGGGCGAATTGTTGTGCTAAAAATTCAGTCATTGGAGGACAGCGCAAACTACCGATTGACCTTCAGGGGGCTGGAAGATTTGGGTGAACCACCCAACACGATCGAGCCGACGACGGTGGTGTTTCGATACCAAAGCCTGGTCGGGCACTGGAGGTGTAACGAGGGGTCGGGAATCAGCATAGCCGACGAGTCGAGGTATCGCATTGTGGGCCGACTTTTGAATGGTGCGGCTTGGACTCCGGGCCTGCACGACTTTGCACTCGGGTTCGATGGCGTAAACGACCGGGTTGAACTGGCCCTTCATCCGGCCTTGGCATTGACGAACTCCATGACGGTAGCCGCCTGGGTGTACGTTGAGTCTCTTTCAGATAGTGGACGAATTGTGACGAAAGGTGGCGGACCGGGCCAGCGCGGATGGTCATTGAACGTCGAGAGCACGGACCACTGGGCATTTCAGGTCGCGATATCGGCCAGTGTGAACATTTCGGTGAACGCGCCGGGTGTGCCGCTGCGGCGATGGACGCATGTTGCGGGTGTCTACGATGCGAGCGGACCGAGCCTGCGTTTATTCACCAACGGTTTGCTTGCTGGCGAAGTGAGTGTCGGCGTGCCCGGTGTTCAGCACAATTCATCGTTGAACGTGAGCATTGGAGGGCGAACGGTTAACCAGAACTTCTTCCGAGGGACAATCGACGAAGTGCGCATCAACGCACGGCCACTCGATCCCACCGCGATTTTGGATATGGCCCGCCCGAAATTTCTCCCGCCTGTCGTGATCGATGGCCAAATCCAACTCGATTGGGGCGGGGTTGGCGTCCTGGAAACTGGGCCGAGCCTGATAGGTCCGTGGACAGCAATCGCGCCGCCGCCAGCGCCACCGTATGCTGAACTACTGCACTCAGGCCATCCCGCCTTCTATCGCTTGAGGGGTCTGTAGGCAGGCAGGCAGGCAAGGCCACGTATTCGGCTTGTCTTGAGATTCTGCGAATTGCAAGACTCTTCGTCGGCGGGTGGCAGGGGCTTGATAGTGAACATATTCGCGCGAAATAATTTTGGGGGCACGCGGCGTCGGGTGATGGATGTTGTTCCCAACCCACGGCCTGCAGATTTCCTTCCAGGTGTTGGTGCGTGTTGGACTGGGCTAATGCCCTGGTTCCTTAGTGCTGGCCTTGTGATCAGGGCCTGCGGGTCGGACGCAATCGACAATATCGGCGCGACGCCTGCACTGCCACCCTCGAGATCTTCGCCCGGCGGTGCCACTGGCTCTTTGATTCCGAAAAGAATCTTGCTGGCCGAGTTTCGAAGAGGCGAAAAATCGTCCGAGGATCGCATTCTGGAGTTTGGTGACGGGAGTTGGCGACTGACGATCAACCGTGTGGGCGCTCGTTTTGGCGCTTCGCTTGGTGCCAACCGTGGTCGGAAAGGTGCTCCGCCAACCCTCGCCATCGGTGGTTCAGTTCGGGGTCCCGATGCAAGGCGGGATGCAATCCTTGATGTCCTGAGGTTCTCAACTGAATCCGGCGCTTATCAGTTAAGCAATATCTTGAAGGGAGAGAGGGCGCGTGGGGGGTGGGGCAAATTGAACCTCGCGATTGGTGATTTCGATTCTGACGGAGGCGCGGACCTATTGATCGGGGACTATGCCGCCCCTGTCATTGGTCGGGTTTGGCACCTCCAGGAAAAGACGAATGGTTCAAATTTGACCGCGCTACTGCGCGCCGGACCAGGCGATATTCGCAGGTTTGGGGCCAGCCTTGCCGATGTTGGCGACGTCAATGGTGATGGCTACCCCGATGTGGTCGTCGGCGCGCCCCACACGAGTTCACCTGGAGGCGAACACGAGGGCGCTGCATTTCTATATTTTGGCGGTCCTGAAGGTCTTCAAACCAATTCGGTTTGGAAACACTCCGGACGTCGAGTCAAACGAGAGTTTGGCGATTCGGTGGCGGCGGCGGGGGACGTGAATCATGACGGTCTGGATGATGTCCTGATCGGCGCTCCACTTGCTGAGAATCAAGCCCACGTACAGGCCGGCCGGGCGTGCCTGTTCCTCGGGGCACCTGATGGGCTTGGAGACCGACCAACTTGGGTCTGGAAAGGACCGCATGCCTTCTCAGTTGCTGGGCGATCGTTGGCGGGATTGGGTGACGTCAATGGGGATGGCCACCCTGATATCGCCGTGGGAGTTCCAGGCCACGCGGGTCGCGCGGGTCCCGAAGAGTTCGTGGCCGTCTTTTATGGGAGCAAGAGCGGGTTTCCTCCCGAACCAAGTGCCATTCTGAAAAGTGACCGTCCCTACTGCAGTTTTGGACTTACGCTCGCGGCCGTTGGAGACATTAACCGAGACGGGTTTAATGATCTTGTCGTGGGTGCACCAGGCTACTCAAAGATTCATCCATCCGACGGGCGCGTCAGCGTTTTCCTTGGCTCGACGAATGGGCTCCAAAATGAGCCGGTCTGGACGATCGAGGGTGGGCAGGAGGAGGCCCGATGTGGGGACGCGATCTGCGCCCTGGGTGACATCGATGGCGATGGATGTGACGACTTTGCTGTAGGCTCCCCCGGCTACACTGGAGTGGCTGCTAATCAAGGGCGGGTCGACATCTTCCTGGGCTCGACCTCCGCCTACGTTCGCGTCGCGACCAAGAGTCCATCCACCGACGGCACGCAGGTCCTGATTGCCGCACCGCTCGAAACGACTCAGACGAATTGGCTTGTGATGTGCATCATCGCGTTCGGCACGTCGATTCTCGCAGTCACTTTTGTCTATCAAGTTCGGCAGGCGCGCGGTGAGGCGGAGCGTGAACGGGTTCGTATTGCGCGGGACCTGCATGACGAACTCGGATCCCGACTGACAACCCTTGGACTGCTTTCGCAGAGTGGCACCGAAACCCAGCAAACAGAACATCATCGAGATGAAATGGCCCGAAAAGCCCGGGAAGTGCTCGATTCCATGGAAACCATCGTGTGGTCGGTCAAGCCAGCCAACGACACGCTGGAGAATCTTGTGCGCTTCATGACCCAGTACGCCGGGCCCTACTGCACACCCGCTGGCATCCAGTGCTCGTTCGAAATTCCCACTGTATTGCCAAATAGGATACTCCCGCCGGATCGAAGAAAAAACATCTTCTTAATCTACAAGGAGGCGCTAACCAATGTCGTGAAACACTCCGGTGCAACCGAGGTGTCGATTAACGTAAGGCTGAACGGTGAAACGCTTTGGATGCAAGTGGCGGACAACGGTAGGGGAATATCGGTAACAGCCTCGTCGGGCGATGATGCTGACGGTCTGGATAATATGCGCGCGCGCACCCGGGAACTCGGCGGGGACTTCGAGATTGGTCCGCGCCATCCGAATGGAACCGCTGTAATGATATCCGTTCCATTGCGTGGCCGAGTTCATTGGTGGCGACGGTGGACAAGTCTGAGTCGGGAAGCAGCAGTCGACCGCAAGTCCCGTTTAAATTAAATGGAGCTGAACTATGGTAACACGAGTTTCCATCGTTGAAGATGACCGCGATTTTCGGCGGGCGTTGGCAACCATTCTTCGGGGGACCATTGGTTTCGAAGTAATCAGCGAGCACGGCAGCGGCGAGGATGCCGTCGCCCAGATGCCGGTGGACCGGGTCGACCTCGTTCTTGTCGACCTGTCGCTCGGTCATGGCAAAATGGACGGCGTTGCTTGTGTCCGGAGGTTGAGAAACAAGCGCAACGATTTGTTGGTCTGCGTAATTACCGTGCATGAAGAGCCGGAAAGCATCTTCGAAAGCCTGCGGGCTGGTGCCAAAGGTTATTTGTTAAAGAAGACGCCGCCCGCCGAAATTGTGCATGGACTTTCCGAGTTGATCGCCGGTGGAAGTCCCATGTCGCCCTCCATCGCGCGGCGCGTAACTCAACATTTTCACGACGGCAGTCGCACCCAGCGCGATACCTCCGGCCTAGCTGACCTTACCGACCGAGAGCGAGAAGTGCTCGACTTGTTGGCCCGCGGTCGTCTGAACAAGCAGATCGCCGATCAACTTCGGATTTCGCTCAATACTGTTCGTAACCATATCCGCAGCATCTACGACAAGCTCGATGTGCATTCCCGCGCTGCGGCCACGGCGTGCTACGTTAAGTCCGCGCTCAGTTGATCTGGCCTCCGGCTCCACCGGGCTAAGTATTTCCAGGACTATTCGACATAGTCCATCAATCGTCGAATCTGGTGCCTTCATGCCATAGGCATCTGCCTGGCCATAGCCCTAAGGTCCTCCTGTGCCACGAATCCGCCGGACTTTTCGCTTGGGTGACCAAGGTTCCGTCGGTGCATGGATGAGTATGTATGACAATCGCGCTTGGCTCCAGGAAGGGGCACTTCAGTCTCGGGGGAGATTGAAGCAGTTTTCGGATTTCCGCTCTGACGCTAAGGGAGTCTGTGGGAATCGGCCCGGCCGCCGGCTTGAGGTGCATTCCAGCGCCCTGCTACGTCCGGGCCGAAACCTTCTGCTTCCAAGGATTTTCACCCGCTCTGGCCGACCTATGAACGCGTGGAGATTGCTTCCTAAGCAGTTTGCATCCATCCGAAGAGTCTGGTCGTGTCTCAACCCTGAATCCAAGCGTTCGTCACCCATCTCTCGCCCTCGGTTCCACAGCGTTTACAAAACGTAGTTCTCAATTGGACCAACGCCAAACACCGCTCGGAAATGAAAGCACTATCCAGAATCATTCGGTTTGTTGACCTTCGCCCGCCCCTGTCGATGTGGCTTTGGATCTCCATCGTATTTGGAGTCGTCGAGCCGCTACCCGCGCAAAACCAGCCAGCCGTAAACCCATCGGCAGTCAACGCGGGAGGTGGTCGGTCCTCCGCCAGCAATATCACGATCGACTCCTCGATCGGAGAAGTTGCTGGAGTTCTGACCAACCCTGGTGGTGTCGTCCAGTGCTATGTTGGATTTCCCGGACAAACGATCAAAATTCGACCCATTCTTGGGCGCGTCTCCTTCTCGTTTCCAACCAACGTCATCGTCCCTTTGTTTGGTGAGGACGATCTGTTCTATAGGGTGCAAGCCTCGACAACTCTCCTGACCAACAGTTGGACAACGATCTGGACGGGCCGAACCGTCAACGGCGTTGCTACGGTAACGCATCCCGGAGTGGCCTTCAGCCCCTACTATTTCTATCGCGCCAACCAGCTTCCCTGATACGTCTCAACCAATTATCGCAGGCATCCAACCTCTAACACAGCTCTCAGATACATATGAAAGGATTCATCGCCGGGCTTATTCTAGCCTCCTCGCTCGCCGCGCCACATCTTGGGATGGCGGCCGTCCCCCAGACCATCAGCTATCAAGGAAAACTGGTGGTCGCCAACACCAACTACTTCGGAACGGCTTACTTCAAGTTTGCTATTGTGAATGGGGCAGGGACAGCGACCTACTGGAGCAATGATGGCAGCAGCTCCGGGGGCCAACTCCCGTCCACTGGCATTGAACTGCCGGTTATCAACGGGCTGTTCACGGTCGGTCTCGGCGACACGCGCCTGGTCAACATGGTCCCAGTTCCGACTAGCGCCTTTTCCGCAACCGACAGTCAATTGCGGGTCTGGTTCAGCACATCTCCCAACAGCGGCTACCAACTTCTCACGCCAGATCAACAGCTCCGGTCCGTGCCCTACGCCCACGTGGCGGGGAGCGTCGCGGCCGGCGGAGTGGCCGCAGACGGCCTGCAGAGCGGGGTGGTGTCTGAGTCCAAGCTTGCGGACGGCTCTGTCACCGAGCCAAAGCTCGGGAATCGGTCCGTGAGCACGCGGACGCTGGCCGACGGAAGCGTAACTGAAGCAAAGCTTGCCGGCGCGTCGATCAGTTCGCGCACCATTCAATCGGGGGCCGTGGATACCTCGAAAGTCGCGGACCGCTCGGTTAGCGAACCTAAACTGGCCGATGCGTCAGTCAGCGGGCGAACGATTCAAGGCGGAGCAGTCAGCAGCGTCCACATCGTGGATGGGACCATTTCTGCGGGCGATCTGGCTTCTGATGTTGCCTCCCTCACCCGGGTCTCAGGAGGGATGATCAATCTCGTCAACAACAGCATTGCCGTCGGCACTGGTAACCCGACTGCTCTCGTGGACTTGGCCGGTTCCACGCGATCTGTTTTGGATCTGTTGATGGCTGGTGGGGATGCCACCAATGCGATCTTCCGGATCTACCGTGATGGACCCAAGTCAAGTGATACTCTGGTCTTGTCGGTTAATCGCGCTGGCACGCTCACGGTGAAGGAGATGAGCCTCCCCAGCGGCGCCGGATTTGTGGGAAATGAAGGCGGCTCCCTTGAGTTGGGGCCGGCAGTCAACTCCGCGGCAGCAGGTCCATATATTGACTTTCACTACGGCGTTGGCGCGAGCCAAGACTACAACGTGCGCTTGCGCAATGACGGGAATCGCCGTCTCTCCATCACCGGAGACGGCGGTGCCGACGTCACGTTTCGTGTGAACGGGACAGTGGTCGCATCGAGTGATCGCACCAAGAAGACCAACATCGTCGAGCTGAATCATCGGGCAAGTCTGGCGACGGTGTTGAAACTGCCGGTTTACTCCTGGAGTTTCACGAATTCGCCGGCGGATACACACGAGGGGCCCATGGCCCAGGACTGGCACAGGCTCACCGGGCTCGGCGTCGACGATGTCACGATCAGTCCGATGGACATGTCCGGCAAGGCGCTTTCCGCGATCAAGGGATTGTATGAGGTGGTGCAGGAAAGGAGTGCCACGATTGTATCGCTGGAGAAACAAATGGCTGAACTCAAGGCCCAAGTCGCCAACATGGAGGCCACGGTTGCGGCGCTCGCTAAAGCGGCTCGCAAAAGTGCAATTCAGGAGGCGAGCTTCCGGCCGGAAGCAGGTCGTTAAAGAGGGTGCGTTCAGACTGCGAAGCTACGTTGACAATCACTACAATTCTTTCCGAACCATGAATCAGCTTCTTCAAAATTGCCTGCGACCTTTGGTGGTAGCGGCCGCAATGCTAGCCGCTGGCACAAGTGCAATCTTCGCCGCTCAGCCCGCACCGGCGGCCGGAGTATTTACGGACCTCCACAACATGCCGGCCAATCATGGCACTCGCTCGCGCTCCGCGAGGCTCGCCGATGGGCGAATACTGATCCTTGGAGGCCGAATTCAGGGACCGAATACCATGGTGGCTGCGGCTACAATCTTTGATCCCGTGACCAATGGGTTTAGCGCAACAGGGAGTCTCAATGAGCCGAGGTCGGGTGCCACGGCGACTTCGCTGGCTGATGGGCGTGTCTTGGTGGTAGGGGGAGAGAATAGTGTGATCACGGCCACCGCTGAAGTCTATGACCCGGGTCTGGGCTCGTTCCTCTACGCCGGGAGCATGAGCGTTCCGAGGTATTATCACGACGCAGTGCGTTTGGCCGATGGCCGCGTGTTGGTCGTCGGTGGATTTTACAATGGTTCGGCTCTCGCAACTGCGGAGATCTTTGATCCGACCACGGACACTTTCACGGTTGTTCCTAACGCGATGACCGTTCCCCGACTTGCCTGTCGGGCGGTTCTTCTGGGTGACGGGCGGGTTCTGATTGTCGGAGGATACAATCCCGGCACATCGTATCACGCCCAGAGCGAAATCTTCGACCCGACATCAAACACATTTTCCCCGGCAGGGAGCATGACCATGGCTAGGGTTTATCCGGATGTGTTCAAGCTCGATAATGATGATGTGCTCATCCTCGGGGGATCGGATAGCCAGAACCTTTCTCTCGGCAGTGCGGAGATCTACACCCCGTCGAACGGCCTTTTTGTTGCGACCGGGCCGATGAGCAGCGAGCGTTACAGCCCTTTAGCGGCCAAGTTGCAGGACGGACGAGTCCTAGTCGCCGGTGGCTACGGCTTGGCTGGTGAAAGCCTCGCCACAGCTGATGTTTACGACCCAGTAACCATGCAGTTCACTCCCACATGCCGGCTCAACACGGGCCGCTCGTATCCGACCGGCGGGATCTTGCCAGACGGACGCGTCCTGGTCACGGCTGGATTCAACAACTGTCATGGTAACCTGGTGAGTGGGGAGGTCTTCGACCCTAACATCGTTCCGGCCGGGCACTTCTTGGATCTGGAAATCATGCCGTCCAATCATGGCACGCGTTCACGGTCTGCGGGGCTCGCCGATGGACGAATGCTGATCCTTGGAGGCCGAATTCAGGGGCCAAATACCATGGTGGCTGCGGCCACAATCTTTGATCCCGTTTCCAATAAATTTAGCGCAACAGGAAGCCTCAATGAGCGGAGGTCTGGTGCCACGGCTACTGCGCTGACTGATGGGCGTGTTTTGGTAACGGGGGGAGAGAATAGTGTGATCACGGCTACCGCTGAAGTCTATGACCCAGGTCTGGGCTCGTTCCTCTACGTCGGGAGCATGAGCGTTCCGAGGTATTATCACGACGCGGTGCGTTTGGCCGATGGCCGCGTGTTGGTCGTCGGTGGATATTTCAATGGTGTTGCGCTCGCGAGCGCCGAGATCTTCAACCCGGCCTCGAATACATTCACAGCGGTATCCAACACGATGGCCGTTCCTCGACTGGCTTGCCGGGCCGTTTTGCTCGACGACGGCCGCGTGCTGATCACCGGAGGCTACGACCCGAGCACGTCATCTTACTACGTGCAGAGCGAGATCTTCGACCCGACATCGCACACGTTTTCCCCGGCGGGAAGCATGACCATGGCGAGAGTTTATCCCGATGTGGTGAGGCTCGACAATGGGCGGGTGCTCATTGTTGGAGGTTCGGATAGTCAGACGCTCTCCCTGAGCAGTGCGGAGGTTTACAATCCATCAAACGGAAACTTTGTCGCGACCGGGCCGATGAGCAACAAGCGATATAGCCCCTTGACCGCAAAACTGCTGGATGGACGGGTCTTGGTGGCAGGGGGCTACGGCTTTGCGGGTGAAAGTCTCAGCTCGGCTGACGTGTTTAATCCATTGACCATGCAGTTCACTCCCACATGTGGTCTGAATACCGGGCGATCATATCCGACGGGAGGAGCTTTGCCGGACGGTCGCGTCCTAGTCGCAGCCGGTTACAACAACTGCTTCGGTAATCTGGCGACTGCGGAAATCTTTGAACCGTTCGCCACCCCGCCGTCGCCAACAACTCTGGACCTGGCGTCATCCTCGAATCCTTCGCAGGTTGGACAACCGGTCACGTTCACAGCAACCATATCTGCGTCCGCAGCCACGGGAAATGTGGCGTTTTTTGATGGCACCTCTCAATTGGGAACTGTTGCGCTCTCGGCGGGCACTGCAGCAATTAACATTTCTGCTTTGACCCTCGGCACCCATTCGATTCGGGCGATCTACGCCGGCGACGACAACCATCTCGCAAGTAGCAATAGTCTCAACCAAGTCGTCAAGACGACTACCACGGTGACGATTAGCCTGGTGGACAGCCTCGGCGGCCCGCTTTCAGGTGCGCGTGCCCAATACTACTCCGGAGGGTGGCATGACATCGGCTTTACCGATTCCAACGGCGTGGTTTCAACCGAACTGAATCCCGGGAGCTACAACTTCTCAGTCGACTACGCCTTCGGCAGGACAACGATGTCTCAAAACATCAGCATAAACCCGGTGGTTGCCTTCCAAACGAGGCGTGTGGTGACTCGCCTGCTTGACAGCGAAGGCACGCCTTTAGCCGGTGCTGGTACCGAGTATTATGCGGGCGCATGGCGGAATATTGGCACCACAGGTCCGGATGGCAGCGTGGGCATCGAGCTGCTGCCGGGCTCGTACAATTTTTCGGTGAACTACGCCTTCAGCCGCACGACCAAGACCCAGAACATCGCCATCGATACAAACGTGGTGTTTCAGACCCTCCGGGTGGTCACCCGGCTTGTGGATAGCGCTGGAGCCCCGCTCGCTGGCGCGCATACTGAATACTACGCCGGCGCTTGGCGGAACATCGGCACCACGGGTTTGGACGGCAGCGTCGGGATCGAGTTGCTCCCGGGCAACTACAATTTTGCCGTCGACTATGCCTACGGGCGATTTACCAAAGTCCAGAATGTCTCGCTTGACGCGAATATCCAGTTCGCGACCACCAAAGTTGTGGCGAAGTTGAGAGACAGCGCCGGTAATCCGCTGGTGGGAGCACGAATGCAGTATTATGCGGGTGCCTGGAGGGATATTGGATACACGGATTCAAACGGTGACGCTGAAATCGAGCTGTTGGCTGGCAACTACAACTTCGCGGTCGACTATGCTTTTGGTCGAAACACCAAGACCCAGAACATCGCACTCGATTCCAACGTGGTGTTCAACACCACGCGCGTGACAACGCGTCTGATCAGCAGCGCGGGAAGCCCGATCGCGGGCGCGAAGACGCAGTACTACGCGGGAGCTTGGCGGGATATCGGGTTCACCGATGCCTCGGGTGAGGCAATCGTGGAGTTGCTGGGTGGGAACTACAATTTCAGCGTGGACTACGCCTTTGGCCGGGTGACGAAGACCCAAAACGTGAGTTCGAACGCGACTGTCGTGTTTCAGACCGGACTCGTCCATTCTGGTACTGGGACGTGTATTCAGTATTATGGAGGGGCCTGGCGAACGTTCACCAACGACATGGAGCTGCTTGCCGGATCGTGGAACTTCAAGTTTAACGACGGCACACCCAATACCGTTTCGACAATTGCCGCGGGCGTCATCAACAACATTCACTGACGCGCAGTTAGGGCGTGCGGCAATTCGTTTCCCAATCTTGGCGATGGCCGACTCCGTTGGCCATCGCCAAGACCGTTCGGGTGATTCGATCATGCAATTCCAGCGGCGATTTTATGGCGGCGCTCCGGGCGTCAAGGTATTGCTCGCCGGCTCCGTGCCGCGATTGCGCTCTCGTCGCAGGGTTCTCGAAAATGGGGTAGGGGAGCCGGCTGTGCTCCACCTGGACCCTCCTCGCTCCGCCAAATCTTGCCTTTAGGAATTGCGCGCAGGTGAGCTCGTTCCTGGGAAGTTGCAACCGGCAATGCTGCACTGCACGCGAATTGGGGCTGTGAATCATGAACCTTCGACTGCTCCACCTCGTCCGTCCCGCCTGTTTGGCGGGACACTGTTTCCCTCCCGCGCTGCCGGACGGAGAAGGCTCCTCCGGAGGGGGGATTTTAGGACGGGTGGAGCAGGTCCGGCTTGCCTGCATTCGGTCGCTTTACCAATCTTGATCCATGTCCAAAATGCAAACCATTCGAGGTCAGTGCCCCAACTGTCGGCTCGAACAGGAGGTCGTGCTTTGGGATTCCGTCAATGTTTCGTTGAACCCTGAGCTCAAGGAAAAGGTTCTCTCACTCGACCTGCTGCGGCTGCGTTGTTCCGGCTGTCAGGGAATTCTCATGCTTGGCTACCCAATGGTCTATCACGACATGGGCCGGCCACTGATGATCAGCTTCAATCCGGGGCCATCCGGGGAGGAGTCTGCCGTGCCGCCGTTTATGAATGATTACACGCTCCGGTGTGTCCGGACGCCGGAGCAGTTGGCGGAGAAAATCGTGATCTTCGATCATGATCTGGACGATCGAGCCGTGGAGTGCTTGAAGTTTGGAGCACTCGCCGCATTGCTTGCGGGCTACGCCGATTTTTTGGAGAAAATGCAGGCCATGCCGCTCGGCCCGGAACAGCTTTTGTTCTGTGGGACGCTCGAGACCAAGGGCGAGCCGGACGAGAGCGATCTTCTTTTCATCCTTTTGACGCCGTCGCCGAGTGCGAAGGCGCCCGCGGCCGTGCCATCCGAGATGCCTTTCCCCCTGTTCTTGGCTGTGAAGCGCGCCGTCTATCGGGAACAAGTTGCCCGACTTCAGGCCAATCCCGCCGCAGCCTTGAAACTCCGTGAATGGGCGTCTGTTGACTTCGCCTGGGCACAGAAAATTCTGCCCGACGACGAGCCGATACCGGAGGTGCGGCTTATCGTTTCTCCCGTCTTGGAGACGGTTAATCCATTCGCCAAAGACATTCTCGCCAAGCATCGCGAGCTGATGCAGTTGATGTGGGGAGCCGAGGCACAATGAATCAGCGGCTACCGCGGTTTATCCCTGCATCCAGTAGCCCAGTTCCCGGAGGGACGCGTAGTCTCGCGGGCGCTCCTGAGTATTCCGACCCAGGATGATGTGATAGAAGAGTGGACCGGTTCGTCGCCGCCTTGGACTGGCCTACGCCTCGAGCCTGCTGTAGTTCGTCGAAGGAAGCCTTGGCCAGCTCAACCAGTCCACCGAAACGCTTGCCAGCGCGTACGCCCTCGTGCATCCATTGCAGGAACTTATTCAACAACGCGCCGAAGGATGGGTAAACAATCACCAACCGAGGCGTGGCCGGCGAACTATTGATTCGGCATGCCGCAAAGCTTCGCAGTCAAAATACCGACGAAGTCCGTGTCGGTCGCTTGGCTGGCTTCGACTTATCCATCCGGGCGGGCTGCCTTAGCGACCCTGACGGGTCGTGCGTGGCCGCAACACGTATACGGCGAAGGTCACCGATTCTGCTCTCGGAACGAACCGCTTCCTCGAATCGACCGTCCACGGCCTCGGCGAATCCGCCGTCCGCCTCTCGACAGCCATTGGCGATGCTCGGAAACGAGCGGCAGAGCTGGAGGGCCGCGTCGGCGCCGTGCTCGATCTCAAAGACCGCTACCTAGATTTGAGCAAGCGTCGGGGGGAGATTGAGGACAAACTCGACTTGACCAAGAATCAGGGGCCGAGTGTTCCCGACTCGGCGGGCGACCACGAGATCAGACAAAACCGAATAGCGGTGGAGAATCGCGCCCTACAAATTGCGGTGGATTCTGCCGATCGTCGCCAGGGGCTCCGCGTCTGACTCAGGTGTGTACTCAGGAAACAGCTCGCCACTGAGGAATCCGTGAACTTCGTCCGCCCGTAGCCGCGCGAATGCCCAAGGCACCGCCAACGACGCCGACAAGCCGTCGGCCGGGCATCCATTTCACCAACCTTTCGCCGGGCGACAGGGCCCGTCTAGTGCCGTCTGTCACACGAGCGACATGACATTTGTCACTAGTCTCGCCGGAATTCTTTGGCGGTACGTCACTACCGGCAATCAATGGGATTCGCAATCCTCGGCTCCAACAGGCCCCGAGGAGGTGGGGAAGGAACGTTGGCGAACGACTCATGAAGCACGACGACAACCATGGACGGCGCGGAGCCGAAGGCGGCCCAGGGGCGACGCTAAGAGCCGCGACGGCGGATTTGGCAACCGAAAAGGCGGGCGTTAACCGCATCCGACTGGCTGGTCGAGCGAGCAGGATCGTGTGTGCGATGGCGTTCGGGTTGCTGCTGTTTGTCTCTGCCGTGCCGGCCCTATCCCAACACCTGGGCGATCTGGACCATGATGGCCTGGCAACCGTCCTCGACCTGGTTCGACTCCAAAACCACCTGCGTCATGTGAGTGCGCTCAATGAAGCGGACGTCTTCCTGGCCGATGTGGACGAAGACGGCTTCGTGAACGAAACCGATGTCACTGCGCTGGGCAATGTGATCCTCGGTCTGGTTCCGCTCAAAGGGTTTCCGCTGGCAAAAATCCGCGAAGCGTCTCCGGCTGACGGTGAGGGCGGGGTTTCCGTGAACCGGGAAACCATCTTTCGCCTTACGTTGCCGCTCAGCTCCAACGCGGTGGTCAACACCTCGAACCTGTTCGCCACGTTTGGCGGACGGCGGATTCTCTCCCGCGTGGACCTGAGCAGCGACCGTCGAACTGTGACGTTGTTCTACCTGGAGCCAGTGCCGGCCAGCGCCCGCATTCGGGTGACGTTCGACGGCGCTGCGTTGACTGACTTCCTAGGCAGAGCGGTGGATTTGGACGGCGATGGTGTGGGTGGCGGCGCCGCTAAGGTGGACTTCGACACCTTGAGCATCACGCCAGTCGCCGGTACGGCGGTGATCGGGCACGTGTATGCCTCGGAACCCGTACCGGGTACGAACAGCACCAACTTCGTGAATCTTCCTTTGCGGGGTGTGCTGGTCTCCGTGGACGGTGCGGAGGAGCGTCTATGGACCCGGACCGATGCCAACGGCTACTTCCGGCTGGAACCCGTACCGGCAGGCCGCTTCTTTGTGCATGTGGATGGCCGCTCAGCGGTGGGCAGCCAATGGCCCGGTGGCGCGTATTATCCGGTGGTGGGTAAGGCGTGGGAGGCGGTGGCAGGGCGGACGAATAACCTGGCTGGCGGCTCCGGGGAAATTTTCCTACCGCTCATTCAGGAAGGCAGCCTGCAAGCGGTTAGCATTACCAATAATACGGTCGTCACGTTTGCGCCCAGTGTACTGGCCAGCAACCCATGGCTGGCAGGCGTCTCGATCGACGTGCCCGCCAATTCGCTGTTCAGCGACAACGGAACTCGCGGGGGGAGGGTCGGTATCGCGCCCGTCGCCCCGGATCGCCTGCCCGAGCCGTTGCCGCCAGGATTAAACTTCCCACTGGTGATCACCGTGCAGAGTGATGGCGGCCTAAACTTCGACCGGCCCGTGCCGGTTCGGTTCCCCAATCTGCCGGATCCTGTGACCGGCCTGCGCCTGCCGCCGGGTGCAAAGAGCGAGTTGTGGAGTTTTAACCACGACACCGGGCGCTGGGAAATGCAGGGACTTCTGACCGTAAGCGAGGATGGCCTGTTCGTGGTCAGTGATCCCGGTGTCGGCATCCGACAACCAGGTTGGCATGCCGTTACACCAACGCCACCAGGATCCGAACGGCGGGAGAAAGTGCGAGATCCGGCGAAGAGCCAAAACAATCCCGATGACGACAAGCAAACCAGTGACGGAATGTGCGATTCTGACATCGAATTTGTCGCTAGGCAGGCCATGTTGTTCGTCAAGAACATTAAATTTTTCGGCTTGCCCATCGCCCAGCACCATATGGGGCACTTCCTCGATGGCTCTGGCACAGAGATTGCGTGGGGAGGGTCGGATGGCGTAGCCGACATGGTGAAGAAAACGAAGGGGTTCTTTGAACCACCATATGCCGGGATTCACGGGAAAACTTTCTCCCAGGCCTGCGCAGATCTCAGCGAGATGCTCCGAACTGGCCAGACACCCACAGACCTCGATTTCAAACGGATGGTGGAGCGGAGCACTCCGCGCACAGATGTTGGCAAGTTTAAGGAAAGTGATAACAGGGATCTCGCATGGGCGATAGGAGGCGTAAAGAAGGTCAAAGCCGGCGGCACCGTAAGGCTGGAAAAGGACGGCACGTACGACGCCGGTGGCGTGACGTTCCAGCGTAGGAAGTGGGTCGGGAAAATGAACTATGAACTCCAAGACACCTATGGTTTTGATGCTAATGATGCCAGTCTGCCCGAGGATGTGGTGTGGGTTGTCAAATACACAGCAGGATTAATTAAGGCAACCGGCAACTGGCTCGCGCGTTATCTGCAAATCCACTGTGACGCCCATTGGTTCCTTGTTCGGGTTTTTGTGTTAGACGTGCCTTTTGAGTACCCCGCTCCGCCGGTGGCCCTGCCGACCGCACAGCTTGCGATAGCGCCAGACGGAGTGCTGCCGGTGGACCCACCGACAGAACTCATCCTTACGACTGAAGGAGTGGAACTGCCGCCCATCCTCTTTGCGGCTGGAACTGGCCTTCGGTCCGACAAGCGCCTCTATTATCGTTACGTTCTCGAAAACGGAGTGGAAGTATCCGGTGTTGCCGAGGCGGACGTGCCGTTTCGCGTGCGCCTTCCCGCGAACACTCCGTACAACGCGTATTTCTATATGCCAAGCTACAGTGGCGCCACTGAATTGTCCGGCCTCACGGGCGAAAGTGGTAATGTTAACGGCTCGGATGTAATCGGCCAACCTGTGGAATTCCTCGAATTCGGTGGACTCGACTCGGATGGTGACGGCATTCCCGACTTGGGAGAGAAGGCCTTGGGAACTGATCCGGACCGTGCGGATACTGACCGGGACGGTGTTCCAGACGGCGCGGAAATTACTCAAGATACAAATCCCCTTGATGGCGTCCCGGTCATCACCGGCGTCATCGCCGCTTCGGACACCCCCGGCAATGCCGTCGATGTCTGCACCGTCAACGATCTCGCCTTCGTGGCCGACTCCGAGGCAGGCGTGGTCATCTTCAACATCGCCGATCGCGAGAACCTGACGCGCATCGCGCAGGTCGATACGCCAGGCATCGCGCGGGCCGTGGCCTGCTCCGGGAATCTCGTGGCCGTGGCGGATGACACGAACGGCCTGGCCATCATCGACATCACCGACCCTCCCGCCGCGCGCATCATCCACCAGGTCCGGCTGGGCGGTGAAGCACAGGCGGTGACGGTGGATGGAGCCATTGCCTACGTGGGTCTGGCGTCTGGCATGGTGGTGGCGGTGGATATTGCCAGCGGCACCGTGCTGGATTACCAGCGAACTTCAGGCGCGGTGCAGGATCTGGCCGTCAGCGCCGGGTTCCTTTACATTCTGAACAGTTTCACTCTGCAGATCGCTTCCCTGGCCGATTCGGATTTTCGCATTGTGACCACCGTCAGTGCACCCGGGTCAGCGGCCGTGCCCCGGCGGCGGCTCTTCATGGGCGGCGGTTTGGCCTACGCGTCGCACTCGCGCGGCTACAACATCTTCCGCCTCACAGAACCGACGTCACCGCTGCTGCAGCGGGATGTCTCCACCACTCAATTCGGCTGGCATCAGATGGCCGCCAATGGATCCGGGTTGGGCATAGCAGCAATGGGGGTCAACTCGTTCCCCAACAGCTCGCATGATGTCTGGCTTTACGGCCTGAATCCCGGCGGTACGAACAACCAGTTCCTGACGAGTCTGCCTACACCCGGCGCAGCCCAAGCACTATCGATCTACAACGGCCTCGCATATGTGGCGGACGGAAACGAGGGACTTCAGGTGGTCAACTACATCACCCACGACAGTCAGGGTGTGGCGCCGATCATTCAACTGACGCCCAACTTTTCGCTCAGCACTTCGACCAATGGCGCCATCGAGGAGGGACAGCCGGTGCGTTTGGCAGCCAATGTGACCGACGATGTGCAGGTGGGAATCGTGGAGTTCTACGTCAATGGCCAGCGAGTTTTGACCGACGGCAACTTCCCGTTCGAACACCGGTTCGTTGCGCCATCCTTGAGCGGCGGTACGAGCAACTTCACCGTGCGCGCCCGGGCTGTGGACACCGGCGGCAACGCGACCTGGAGCGAGGAAATCATGGTGCGCCTGCTGCCCGACGTGACCCCGCCGCGGATGACGCGGACTTTCCCGGCGCACGCCGTCGTCTTGGGAGGAGTGAGCTTGGTGGCCGCCTACTTTAATGAGCCGATTCGGCCGGCGACTTTGAACGCCTCTTCCTTCCTTTTGGTCGTCGCGGGAGCCGACGGCATCATGCGAACGTCGGATGATTTCGTCGTTACCAACGGAGTTGTATCCTATCGCGAAGACGTCAGGGGCGCTTTTCTGACGTTCGCCACCAACCTTACGGCGGGTTTCTATGCGGCACACGTCTTGCCGCCGATCGCGGATCTGGCCGGCAACGCGATGACCAATTTCTACTCGTGGTTCTTCTGGGTGGTGCCGGGCGATGACAGCGATCAGGATGGCGTGCCGGACGATGTGGAACTCACGATGGGACTCGATCCCCAGAACCCTGACACCAATCTGGACGGCATCTGGGACGGTGATGAAGATATGGATGGCGATGGCCTCGCCACCAAGTGGGAGATCGTTTTTGGCTATAATCCTCGGTTGCGGGATTCCGATGCAAACGGAATTCCCGATGATCGCGAGGATCTGGATCACGATGGCCTGCTCAACCGAGACGAGATTCTCGCCGGCACAAACCCGCGCGCGCCGGATACGGATGGGGACGGGTGGATTGATGAGGTAGAAGTCGTCTGCGGTGCCGATCCCTTGGAGCCGGCCTCGTATCCCAGTTGGCAGCAGACTGCGCGTCCTCCTATTCGTGTCCTGATGACCGGACTTAACGACTCGATCTTACCCGCCAACACCACCGTAGCGCGGCCACCGGTCAGTTTCGTGCTGCCGGGTATCGGGATTGGCTCGTGGCTCGCGCCCAGTACGACAGTTGCGAAACCCCCAGTGAGCTTTGTCCTCCCTGGCATTGGAGGCGCTACGGGTCTCTCAGCGAACACCACGGTGGCGCGGCCACCCGTTGGTTTTGTGCTGCCATCCGCCAATGGGGGTGGGATGGCACCCAATACAATTAACGGAAAGCCGCCGGTAACGCTGAGATTCAACACTCAATAATATCAGCCTCGAACCAGCATCTCGTCAGCAATCTAACCTCATGAAAACATATCAGACCCTCCTGCTCCTCGCGCCCTTGGCGGTGCTCTCGTCAGCGCAATCCCACGCCCAGGGCTTCGAGTCCGGCAGTACCGGCGCCAACGGCGCACTCAATGTCGCCTCGGGAACCCAGTCGGTAACTCTGCCGCCCGACGGCATCTTGAATTACACCACCATCAATGTGGCGGCGGGAGCCACCTTGCTGTTCAATCGCAACGCGCTCAACACGCCCGTGTATCTGCTGGCGACCGGCAACGTGACCATCAGCGGAACCATCGATGTTTCGGGCAGCCCCGGTACGAGAACGCCACCGGTCGGCGGCAAAGGCGGCCCCGGCGGATTCGACGGTGGCGTGCCGGGGATCGACGCCGTACTACCGGGCGCCGGATACGGGCCCGGAGCCGGCCGAGGAGGACTACCGGATTACGGCGCTGGCGGTGCGGGAAGCGGTTCCTACAGCACTGTTGGAACTTCTGGTTCCTCAACGAACCGTGGAGTGACGTACGGCAGTCCATTGCTGGTGCCCCTGGTTGGCGGGTCGGGCGGAGGCGGCGGCACGGGATCTTTTGGCACCGCCGGCTATGGCGGGGGTGGAGGCGGCGGCGCGATCCTGATCGCGTCCAGTACCCGGGTCACGGTCTCGGGCAGCATCCGCGCGCTTGGTGGTCTGGATTCCTCCTTTTCTCCTTGGGGACCCGGCAGTGGCGGAGCAATTCGGTTGCTGGCGCCTGTCGTGAGTGGCACGGGCAACATTGATGTACGGGGGGGAGCTTCTGGAACAGGCGGTAATGGACGCATCCGGATCGACACATTGGATCGGACAACTCTGCAATTGACCTTTCAAGGACCGGCGAGCGTGGGGTCTTACATGGCGACCTTTCCTGCTCCGTTGCCGCGACTTGATATTCTCCAGGCAGCGGACACGAACATTCCGGAGGGCGTCCAGTCACCGGTCCAGGTGGTGCTGCCGTTCGGGTCGACCACAAACCGGACGGTGACCGTGCAGGCACGCGACTTCAGCAGTTCCGTTCCCATCAATGTGGTGATAACTCCGGAGTCGGGCCTGCCGCGCGTGTATCCAGCCACCATCTTTAACGCGGCCTCCAATCCGGCCACTGCGACGGTCAACGTCACCTTGCCAGTAAACACGCTGGTGACGATCAATGCCTGGACGCGCTGAGCAGATGATCATGAAGACTCGAAGCGCGCCGCGTCGCAGAGGGACCTGGTTCGGGATCATGCTAGCGATTGCGATCCCCGGCCTCATTCTGACGCCGGCACACGCCCAAGTACGCATGAGAGTCGGGGCAAGCAGGGGATATCCTGCCACCGCCATTACGATTCCGATGACGCTGACCGCGCGCAGTAACATCGTGGCGTTGCAGGCGGACATCGTGCATGACGCCAGAGCGTTGGCGCTGGCGTCGGCGAACGCCGGGACCGCGACTGGGGGTAACAGACTGGTTTCGAGCTCTCCAGCGCCCGGCGTGCGGCGATTGTTGCTGTATTCCCCTGACGGAAGACCGTTGAACGACGGCGAGATTGTGCAGTTACCCGTGGTGGTCGGCTCAAACATCTTCGAGGGAGTCTACCGCCTGACGCTTACGAACGTAGTGGTGGCAACGGCGGCCGCTCAACCGCTTGTCTCAACCAATCGGTCGGGGTTGATTGTGATCAGTCCGGTGTTCCTACGTCAGGATGGGGGGGTGGATTTCTACCTCAATGTGACTTCGGAGCAGACTTATCTAGTGCAGGCTTCGACGAATCTGACTGACTGGCTCACGCTCTCCACCAACCTCGCCACAGGCCCTTTGCTGGAAATGACCGAGGAGGAGGCCGGCAGGGTTCACCGGCAGCGCTTTTACCGCGCACTGCCCACTTCACCATGACGCGCTGACGCTTTCCGCCGTGGAGCGGTCTCCGAAGTGGTCTGAGGCACGCCTCGCTACGCTGTCACTTCTCACGCCGCTCAAGGGGTGCGATGGTCTTGAGGGGCATCCGGCCATCGCCTGCACGAGCGACCAACTCGGGCGCGGCTTCCTGAGCCCGGAAATCCTTTTTCGTCGAACAAGCATGAGATTTCCGGGCTAGCGGACCGGTGGGCACAGACGCTATCGTCGCGAGCCATGCAGGTTCTCGGCACGATAGATTTTACGTTGTTTATTGCGCGAACGCGTTGCGGCCATGGTCCGCCCAATACGCCGGCGGTGGCACATATCAATCGCAACGCTCAAGCGCCCATGTTCATCTTTTTCCCGGAAAATGCAGAACAGCCTCAGGTCGGCTGCCACCTGTTTCAAAATGGACGTCGCTCAACCTAAATCCCACTTCGATCGCTGGTGGTGGAGAGGCTGGTATGTATTGGTGGCAGTCACACTGGCCTGGTTTGCGTGGTGCGGGTGGCTCGCACGGCCCGCCGCTCCTTGGACGCAGGGCTGGGTGGCTTGGTGGACGGGCGACCGAATGGGCAGCCGGCCGCTGTCGCACTTTTTCTCGACCGTCGACGAAGGCTCTGAAGTCACCGCAGCGGACGGCAATCCTGCCTTTCGCACCGGCCATGCAAGCTTCGTTTCATTGGGACACTGGGGTGAACAGGAAGACACTTGGACTTGGGCGGGCTGGGTGAGGATAAACATCGCGAGTGGCGTTTGGCCCACCAACTTTGTCGTAGTACGAACTGCCCTGTCGACCAGCTTCCAGATGCACGTGGGTTTCGAGCATGGGCATCCACGAGCAATCTTTCGTTCTCTGGTCCGAGATGGAAACCGGCCAATCTGGCAGAATATCGAGCTGGCCGGCAATGAGGCCGTTCCGCTCGGCCAATGGATGCACCTGGCAATTTCGACGGACCGTGGTTTACGCCGACTCGTATTGAATGGCGCGCCGGTTGCGGAGCATCGAGGCTATCTGGACCGATCGCTGGCGTTGGCCAATCTACGGCTGGCCAGTGAATTCTATAACCTCACGCCAGACGTCAGACCTCGATGTGAGGTGGAACAGGACGACGTGGTGGCGTTTGACCGCGTGGTCCCAGCGGAGGAACTGGCAAGCCTGGCCAAGCGGGGACGTGGCGCCTGGGTCCCGGAAGTGGGGCGCGCGGCCCAGGCAGCGCAAGTCTGGACCCGCGGTTGGCCCCTGGCATTGCTGGGGATATCCACGATGAGCTTCTTAAGACTGATGCCTGGGTCGCGTCGCTGGTTGGCGCACTCGCTGGTGGTGATGTTCCAACCGAGCTACCGTTCCGTGCGCTGGACGTTGATGGTGGGCCTCTCAGTTTCAGCGTTGGTTGCCGTGGTGATCGCCAAGCAAGTCCGCAAGGCGGACGAGCAGCGCATGGACAGAGTCTTAGGCACATTTAGGAAGGATGGAGATTTTTTGTGGAACAAAATAGATGACCTGTTGCTCCGATCGAGAGGTTGGCTTTCCTCGCAGACCAACTTGACGCAGGCGGAGTGGGAATCCTGGCTTGGGTTAAACAATTATCCCGCCAACTACGAGGGGGTTATTGGGGTTGGATTCGCCCAGCAGGTCTTGCCCGATCAGTTGGCCGCCCATGAAGCCGAATGGTCGGCCCGGCATGGCTTTGCTTACCGCGTGCATCCCGGAGCGGCCCAAGTGCGACAACCTATCCGCGAACTCGCGGGACAGCCGTATTTGCCGGTGGTGGTTTATTCGCCGCGGGCTTTGGAACGGCGCCTCTGGCTGACCAATCACTCCATCCTGGGGCGAGACCTGCTGTTTCAATCCCTCGACGATCGGCGTTCGTGGGCAGCCGCCCGTCGAGTGGAAGAGGTGGCCGCACGCAATGAATTGCAGACATCTTCCCTGGAAGAAATTGCCCCAGCGGGTTGGTACGGAAAGCCCATTCAAGGGCTGCAACTGTACGTGCCGTGGACGCTCAGGCAAAAGCCCCCCGATCCCAGAATTGCCCTTGAACCAACGGCGTGGCGCGGGGTTCTTTTTGTCAGCGTGGACATACGCAAGGCGATGCAGGACTGGTATGGCTCAAAAACTCCGCTCGTGGGCTTCCGCATCTTCAGTGGTAGTGCCGACGGCGAGAGACTCGATCTGATCGCGGATTCTGGGGATTTCCTTCCCGGCTCTGGCGAGCGGCCAGATGCGTCGATACGCCGAACAATCGCGGTTGGATTCTATTATCGACGTTTGTGGGTGGACGTCTGGACAACGGAGGCTTTCGAAGCGGAGTCGCTGCGCAAATGGGTCTGGCCCGTGGCAGGAGCCGGTGCCCTGCTTACGCTGTTGGCGGCGGCCCTGCTTATTGTGCAGGAGCGGGCGCGGGAAGCACAAACGCGCGTGCTGAAGGCATTGCGCGCAGCCAACTCGGAACTGTTGCTGGCCTATCGCGACAGGGAACGCCTCTCGCGCGATCTGCACGACGGCAGCATTCAAAACCTCTACGGACTTGGGCTACACCTCCAGCGCGTGCAAACAGTGCTCGCGGATTCACCCGACCGGGCGCGCGAAGAGTTAAACGACAGCCTGGCGATGCTGGATCATTCCATCGCCGAGTTGCGGCAGTTCATCCTAACGGCTGGTGTGGACAATCTCCAGCATCACACCGTTGCCAGCGCGCTGGAGGGTTTGGTCGAACGCCTCCGCAAGACCACACCAATCGACATTCAACTTCACGTGGACGAGGAGGCCGGCGCGCTCGCACCCGGCACCGGCGTTCAGGTGTTAAACATCGTGCGGGAAGCTGTCTCTAATGCCATGCGCCATGCTGACGCCCGGCACATTGAAGTGCGGCTGGAGCGCTGCGGACTGGTTGCCGGCAAAACCGACCAACATTGGGTCGTCTCAATCAATGATGATGGACGCGGTTTTGACCGGAAGCTGGTCAATGGACATGGGCGAGGATTGAAGAACTTGATGGCGCGTGCGGCCGAGTTGGGAGGCCGGAGTGAGATCGCCTCAAACCTTGGTTGCGGAACGCGGGTAAAGGTCGAGTTCGTCACGAACGTGCAAACCAATCCTGCCGATGACGTTTCCTCGGAGCACGCTCACTCACCCAACCCCTTGCCCGCGATGCGAGAGAGGGAGAACGCTGACCATCAGCCTTCGTGATCGAAAAGCAGATGAACACGCCCGAGCCGAACACCAATGAAAAGCCAGTCCGCGTCATCATCGCGGACGACCATCTGATCGTGCGAGTCGGGTTGCGTTCACTGCTCGACATTCATCCCGACATCGCCGTCATCGGCGAGGCTGGGACCGGCGCCGACACCCTCAGACTCGCGGCGGCGCATCATCCGGATGTGCTTCTATTGGATCTCCGCATGCCTGACGTCAACGGATTGGAAGTCTGCCGTCGTCTGAAGCTGGAAACGCCCTCGCCAGCAGTCTTATTTCTGACCTCATACGCGGATGACCAAACCATTCTGGCGGCCATCGAAGCAGGAGCGGATGGTTACTTGCTCAAGGCCATGGCCGGGCAGAACATTGCGTCCGCAATTCTCACTGTGGCCGGCGGAGGTTCAGTTCTCGACCCAGTGGTCACACGGCTGGTATTGAATAAGGTCAATTCAGCCCAGCGCCCGAAACCACCTGCTCAGGCGCACCCCCGCTCCGATGTTTTTAAGATGCTCACCAACCAGGAAACCCGCGTGCTCGAACTGGTGTCACTGGGTAAGAGCAACAAGCAGATTGCGTCGGAAATGCACCTCAGTGAGGGCACTGTCCGAAACTATCTCAGCACGGTATTCGCCAAACTTGGCGTCGAAAGCCGCGTCGAAGCGGCATTGCTGTGGTTGCGCTAGCCAGCTCGTCGGCATTGAATATGGCGAACGAGGGGACTTCATTTCCAACGCCGGCTCGGCGGCGGCGTTCTAGAGGTCGTACGGCCCGAACATCAGTCGAAATCGGAACGATTCCAAGGCTGGATTTGAAACTTTTCGGCGAAGACATGGCATTGTTCCAGGACTAGGAGCTTCAGCTTCAGAGGTGGATCGAAATCTTCGCCATCACCTCCCGGTACACTCTGAAGGCGAGGATCCTCCAGCCATGGATGATGATCATGAAGTTCGATCCGCGGGCCACCTTCGATGCAGTTCGGATTGCGTGGCCGAATGACGTAATCAACAGCGTTGGCGCAGATAATCTCAAACAATTCAATTGCGCCCGTCGAAGGGGTTACCAGTCGAACATAGAGTTTCAGGCTCAAATACCGACTCCTCGTGCCCATGATGCCGATAAACCGGAGGCCATTCGAATGCTGTGCCAGGGCGTCACCTAAGTCTTTCTTTGCATCGTCCATGCGGGTCTCCTCGTAACCCGGCGTTGGGCGGAATGCAAGTGGACGGATATCGCCGCTGTGCCGTCTGTGGAACGTTTTACCGTTCGCCACTATTCCCGTGTCTGCTATGCGGGACGGACAGGGTTTATGCGCCGGACGGTCAATGGATTAATTGCCGATTTCCCGCGTCGCGGGCCTCCGCGAGGAGGGGAGTGGGGCGTCGAGGGTGCACCGCAATCTGCTCAACTCGTTGCGACGATCGCGGTGCCTGATAGTGACTTCTCCAAGAGAATGGCGTGGTCGCTCTTTGCCTCAAAGGCGTCGTCGTGGGAAACGAGCAGGAGCTGGTCGAGGCCGACGGATTCCTGCGCCTGCACAATGGCATCGGCCATCTTGTGCCGGCTCTCGGCGTCAACGCCGTAGGTCGGCTCGTCAAAGCAGCAAAAGCGCAGCCCGCAGAGTTCGTCGATCATAGCCAGAGTCATCGACAGCGCCAGTTTGGTTTGTTCTCCGCCGGACAACATCGCAAACCGACGATCGCCCGGATTCACCCGCAGGCTGTACCGTTCGGCGTTCCACTCCAGTTCGATCGGTTCGGGATTGATCTGGTTGAAGACACGCTGAGCCCGGCCCGCGATTCGCCGACAAAGGTGCTGGGCCACTGCGGGCGCGGTATTCTTTAGAGTGTCCCGGGCGAGGTTTGTAAGTTTGATGGCGGCGTCGCAGCGGCCAATTTCGGCCGAGACCAGCGCGCCATCGCGACGCGCTTGCTCCCACTCGTTGCAGCGCTTTTGCTCAATCTCGACAGCCGCCTGCTCGGATTTCAAGTTTGCGGCCAGCGTGACGACGCGATCGTGCACGGTGCTGTATCGAAGTTTGGCCGCCTCCAGCTGCTTTGGGTCGAAGGACTGTAGTGCCAGTTGCCAGTCGGTCGAGGCTCGATCCAAGGCAGTTTGCGCGGCGGCGGCCGCACTCTGGGCCTGATCCCTCCGGGCCTCCCGATTCGGCAGATCCTCTGCCAGTTTTTGGGCACTCAAAAATCGATCATGGTGGGGGAGATGGCCGTCACGCTTTTGCTGCTCTCGCTTGAGATCGGTGTCCAGGTTCGCGAAAGGAGAAAGCACCTCGTTTAGGCGAACCAAGTCCAGAGCAAGTTGCTGGGCCTCCAGCTCAAGCCGGACGGCGTCGGCCTTTTTGGCCTCGGCCTGGGCGGTGAGATTCGTGACTTCCTCAGCAAGGCTGTCGTGCTGACGGGCGTGCAGGGCGAGCGTGGCTTGGTCGGACTTTCGGGCGGCGCCCTCGTCTCGAATCGCCTTCAGGCGGGCCTTGAGCAATGTCTCGGCCTGCTTCCACCAGGCTTCGATGGATAAGACGAAGGGTTCAGACGCCTCTTGAATTTGGGCGACCTGAGGTGGACCCCACGGCTCCGGCGGCGGGTTCGGAGCAGAGGGGAAGGGGGGCAGCTGGGATTCCCAGTCCATCAGCCAATTCCAGGACTTGATGGAATCGGGGGATATCAACGTCTGCGACGTTTCGGCGTAGCTTTTCAATGACCGGTTTAGCTCATCCGTCTTGGAGGCGATCGTCGTTTCGGTGGCTCGCAGTTGGACCAAGGCGGCGCCGGTCTGGTCACACGTTGATTTTGCCTTTTGTATTTGTTGGGTCAGCGCAACGACGGCGGCCGTTTGCTTTTCGAGGTCTGCTTGCAGTTTGGCGGGATCGAATTGCCGGCAAGTCTCCTTCAACAACGGGCACACACCGCCGGCGATCTGGTGGAGCTGCTCGTTGACAGTGGTTTGGCGCTGCTGCGCCCGAGTCAGCTGTTCCTGCACCGACATGTGATCGAGCCGAGCGGTTTCGTCGGCCTTCACGGCCGCGCTTACCTGGGTGCCATCCCATGCAGCGATTTCCGTCGCCAGCTTCGCAATCGTATCGGCGACCTGACGCTGGGATTTGGCCCAGTTAGGCAAGCTCCTCACCCAGCCGTCGATCTGTCTCGAGTATTCCTCGGCGGTTTCCGCCTGCTCAGCCGAGCGCTGATAGGTGGCAGCTGTGGAATCAAGCGATGTCTTGATTGTCGCCATCTTCTCGGCGAGTCGCGCCTGCTCCTGCCGTTTGGATTGACCTTGAGCGGAAAACGTCTCGGCCTGCTCGGTCGCGGCTTTGGCGTTAAGTTGGCGTTCGGACACCTGGGATTGCGAGGCGTCCCGTTTCTGCCTGAGTTCGTCGCGCGCGTCTCGGCGGCGTTCGAGCTCGGCCAGGGCTTCAATCGCTTCACGGTAGGACACGTAACCCGCCCGCGTCTCGGCGAGAATTTCCCCAGCGCCTTTCGCTTCGGACAGTCGAGCTTCTAGGTCAGTGAGGATCGACTTGGTAAGGGTCGCGCTGTTGTTGGCCAGGTTGTAGGCGGCTTGCAAAGACGCAATCGCCTTGGCCTTGGCCTCCAATTGCTCCAACTCGGCAGCCGCGGTGGTTCGGTCCGCCTCGGCTGCGTGGAGGCCGTTGGTAGTGGCGCCGACCGTTTCGCGGGCGGCGGCGAGTCTCGCCTGGCTGTCGGCACGATCTTGGATCCGCTGTTGGATCGCGGCGAGTTTGTTGGCGCGCTCCTGATTTTGACGCTGAAAAATGTCGGTCGAGCCTTTCAGATGGTCGAAACAGTCTCGAAATATCTGGACCTGCAGCAGCGGCTCAAAGTGACGTTTGGCTTCCGTAGGTTTTGAGTCAAACGGCCAGGCCAGTCGACCCTGGCGGACGCCCACCAATTTGGAGAACAGGTCGGACAACTCCCGGGATGAGGGAAGTTTCAGCAGCCGACAAAGAAAGCCGGCCACATCTTCGTCTCCCTCGGCGCAGACGCTTTCGTCGTTGAGTTGAACTACCCGCGAGCGGCGTTTTGTGGCTCTACCGATCGGTCGGAAAATCCGATAGTGCTCTCCGTCGTACCAAAACGTTAGCTCGATTTCGCCCTCCTTGGCCTTGTGGCTCAAGAAATAGGTTTCGTTCTGAAAATTTTCCTCGAACTGCGGATTGGTCAGAAAGAGGGCGTAGCCGATGCATTCGATCAGCGTGGTCTTGCCGCAGCCATTGCGGCCAGACACGCGGTTTATGCCCTTTTCGAAACGGATCGTGGTCCCCGTCCCGTCGGGTCCCTCGCCGTAGGACTTAATGTTTCGAAGCCGGATGGATTGGATAAACATCGGATTATCCCAGGCTGGGCAGACCAGAGGAAACGGCGGTCGCGGGATTTGGGCTGCCTTCGGTTGACGGGAATGCCGCTTCGTCCTTGGCGAGGTAGATTTTTTCCACCAAAGCCGACGCGGCGATCTGACTGGCAATATCTTCGGCCGAGCGGCCGTGAAGCACCGACTCCTTGAGGTTATAGAAGAGGTCCACCACCGAGTACCAGTCGGCCTCGGGCAAAGGGACCGGCTGATCTTTCAAGGTTTCGAAGATCGCCCTACGTTCCACCTCCTCGCGCGGCAACGCACTGACGGCCGATACTTGAGCGTTGCCTTCGGCTTCGAGATTCAAGTGCGTCGAATCCACCGACACGGCGAAGACTCCGGTGAGCTGGGCGAGTTCCCCGGCCATCTGGACGGGATCAAGGGCGATGCGATTGAGATTGAGAGCGCCGATCAGGACGAGGTGCACTACTGCGGCGCGGTCGGGAGATTGAGCGCGAATCGCTTCGACGGCGGCGGTCATCAGGCTGGCCGTGCCGTGTTTGGTCTTCTGTCCAAATTCGCCGCAGTCCAGTTCCACTCGCAGACAGCTTCGACGGGGATTCGTTTGAACTTCAAGCGAGGCGGGCCGGTCCGGCCGGTCCAGGTCAATTTCGACAACCGCGTAGCCGCGTGCGACGGCCGCACCGTCTTTGCCCATGGAATAGGCGGCTTCCCGGAGGTCACAGTTCTCCGGAGAGCCGGGATTGCAAGCCCATCCGCCATGAACCATCGGCTTATGGATGTGGCCCAGCGCAAGGTAGGTGACTTTGTCCTGGATGAGTTTCAGGTCTTCGGCGCTGAATCCGCCGCCTTCTCCGACGAAATATTCCGGGCCGGCGTGGAGGAGGAGCACCTGTGGCCGCCCATGTTCCATCTTTGAAACCACCTGGCGAATCTTGTGTGGGGTCGCTGCACCCAAGTAGCCGGCGCCCACGAACCGTACGCCCGCAACGTCCACCCATGCCCCCGAGCGTGTTGCCCGATCCCACGGGTCGAGTTCCACGCCCTCGGCGCAGAATCGGGGTCGGAGTAGGATGAGCAAATCGTCTTCAGCCAGGAACCGGATCCAAGTGGGTGGATCGCCGTTGATGAACTGTTTGTCATGATTGCCCTCAATGGCAATCACCGGGACGCCGGCGTCGCGCAACTTCTGGAGAATCTGTTGCGCTTGGCGCAAGTGCGGCGGGTCCACCTGCGGACGATCAAAAAGATCTCCCGCCAGCAGGAACACGTCGGCTTTTGCACAAATCGCCTGTTCAGCAATGAATCGAAAAGCCTCTGCAAAATCTGAATCTGGCAGACGCCCGTCCAAGCGTCGGCGCCCAAGATGGACATCCGCCGCATGGTAGATCCTGACGGTGCGTGTTTCGGATTCTGCCTTCTTCATGGCGTGTGAGCGGTTTCGGTTCCCAACCAAGCGAAGGGATCTTGGATCAATCGGCCGTTGGCGATCCAATGTTTTCATTGGCCCTTGAGCCTAAATCAACGCGCTGAGGCGACCGCATGCGCACGGAGACGGCAATCGTCCGCGGCTCAAAGCCTCCCAATCCTCCAATTTTGGGCCGGCCCTTTTTTTGATGCATCTTCCGGATCGATTCCCCATCATCCGCCCCGTCACTGCCAATGAATGAGGGCGCCAACTCCTTTTGCTCCTCCTGCGGTCCCCGCGGAGTCGTCCCGTATTTTCCGATCTGCCGCCATGCCCGGCGCCGAATCATCGGCCATGGCTGCAGTCGGCATCTTTGCACCACGACTTTCTGAAAAACTGAATGCCCGCTCCTGAAAAGTCCAAATCCCTCGAATCCTGGATCTGGGACGCCGCCTGCTCCATCCGGGGAGCCAAGGACGCGCCGAAATACAAGGACTACATCCTCCCCCTCATCTTCACCAAGCGCCTTTGCGATGTCTTCGATGATGAGCTGAACCGCATGGCCCGGGAGGTTGGTTCGCGCAAGAAGGCGTTCCAGCTCGCGAAGGCGGATCACAAACTCGTCCGCTTTTATCTCCCCCTCGTTCCACCCGACCCCGAGCAGCCAGTCTGGTCCGTCATCAGGAAGCTGTCCGACAAAATCGGGGAAGGGGTTACGTCCCACATGCGGGCCATCGCCCGGGAAAATCCGCTCCTGCAGGGCATCATCGACCGCGTGGATTTCAATGCCACCACCCACGGCCAGCGCGATCTGGACGACGATCGCCTCTCCAACCTCATCGAGGCCATCAGCACCAAGCGCCTTGGTCTTGATGACGTGGAGGCCGACATCATCGGCAAGAGCTACGAATACCTGATCCGCAAGTTCGCCGAGGGCGGCGGGCAAAGTGCCGGCGAGTTCTACACCCCACCGGAGGTCGGCACCATCATGTCCCGGGTCCTCCAGCCCGAGCCCGGCATGGAAATCTACGACCCCACCTGCGGCTCCGGCGGCCTGCTCGTGAAATGCGAGATCGCCATGGAGGAAAGTGCCAAAGGCAAAAAGCGCACCGTCGCCCCCCTGAAATTGTTTGGCCAGGAATTCACCCCCGAGACCTGGGCCATGGCCAACATGAACATGATCATTCATGACATGGAGGGCCAAATCGAAATCGGCGACACCTTCAAGAACCCCAAGTTCCGCGACAAACGCGGCAAGCTCCGCACGTTCGACCGCGTTGTCGCCAATCCGATGTGGAACCAGGACTGGTTCACGGAGGCGGACTACGACAACGACGAGCTCGACCGCTTCCCGGCCGGGGCCGGTTTCCCCGGCAAATCCTCCGCCGACTGGGGCTGGGTCCAGCACATCCATGCCAGCCTCAATGCCACCGGCCGGGCCGCCGTCGTCCTCGACACCGGCGCCGCATCGCGCGGATCCGGCAATGCCGGCACGAACAAGGAGAAGACCGTCCGCCAATGGTTCGTCGACCACGACCTGATCGAAAGCGTGCTCTACCTCCCGGAAAACCTGTTCTACAACACCACCGCCCCCGGCATCGTGCTGTTCCTAAACAAGGCCAAACCAAAGGAACGCCAGGGCCGGGTGTTCATGGTCAACGCCAGTCAGGTGTTCGAAAAGGGAGACCCGAAGAATTTTATCCCCCCCACCGGCATCGATCGCATCGTCCAGGCGCTCCTCGAATGGAAGGAGGAGGAGAAGTTCAGTCGCACCATCCCCATCGCCGACGCGCCCGCGGGCGGCCCGGCCCGGGAGTCGCTGAAGAAAAACGATTACAACCTCTCCCCCAGCCGCTACATCCACACCAGCGACGCCGAAACATACCGGCCCATCGCGGAGATCGTCGAGGAGCTGAACGCCATCGAGGCCGAGGCCAGAGAGACGGACAAGGCGCTCCGACACATCCTCAAACAGCTGGGTGTATGAGCGGGGAACTACCTCAAGGACAGTTCCTGCTCTACCGGTCCGATGACGGGCGGGCCCGGGTCGAATGCCGCTTCTCGGGCGATTCGCTGCGGCTTTCGCTCAATCAGATGGCCGAGCTGTTCGGGCGCGACAAATCCGTCATTTCGAAGCACTTGAAATCGATCTTCGAGGACGGCGAACTGGCGCGGGAGGCAACTGTTGCAAAATATGCAACAGTTCAAACCGAGGGCGGCCGCGAGGTGGAACGGGAGATCGAATTCTACAACCTCGAGGTCATCTTCGCCGTCGGATATCGGGTGCGTTCTCCCCGGGGCATCCAGTTCCGGACCTGGGCGACGGCGAGGCTGCGGGACTTCGTGACCCAAGGCTTCGTCATGGACGACGAGCGCCTCAAGAATCCGGAATCCAGTGTTTATTTCGAGCGCCTGCTGGACAGGATTCGGGACATCCGTTCGTCGGGGAAGGTCTTCTGGCGGAAACTCTGCGACATCTACGCCACCAGCATCGACTACGACGGCAGCGCGGAGACCAGCCAGGCCTTCTTCGCGCAGGTTCAGAACAAGGTTCACTGGGCGGCCCACGGCCACACCGCCGCCGAAGTGATTCACCTCCGCGCCGATGCCACCCGGCCCCGCATGGGCCTTGCCCAGACATCCGGCCCCGAGCCAGTCCGCTCGGAAGTCACCGTCGCCAAGAACTACCTCAACGCCGACGAGCTTGAGGTGCTCAACCGCATCGTCACCGCCTACCTCGAATTCGCGGAACTCCAGGCCCGGCGCCAACGCCCCATGCGCATGGCCGATTGGGCCACCAAGCTCGACGACTTTCTCAAGCTTGGCGACCACGACATCCTCACTCATGCCGGGAGTATCTCGGCCGATCAGGCCCGGCAAAAGGCCATCGGCGAATACGATCGCTATCGCCAGATTCTGGACGGGCAGCCGAGCAGCGTCGACAAGGACCTTCAAGCCGCGCTCAAAAAGCTGCCGAAGAAGGGAGGCGGGAAATGAGGGGGAAGGGGAGTATGGCCATTCATTTCCGCGATGGGGAAACCAAACCTGACTCGGAAAAATCTTGCGCTGCTGCGGGGGATCACGGGAGAGCGCGGGGCCTAAGTGACTGGGGTACATGCCAAGTATCTGCATCCTTTGTGAAAACAAGGGTTGGCCGAGAAAACCAGATTCCCGCCAAAGACATTGCGCCGGTTGGCGAGTTTCCGGTTGTTGATCAAGGGCAGGAATTCATTTCCGGATACTGCAATCATCCGGAGAAGCTGATTGATTTCGATTTGCCGCTCATCATTTTCGGCGATCACACGCGGTGCCTAAAGTTCGTCGACTTCCCCTTCATCCTGGGAGCTGACGGTACAAAGGTTTTGTCGCCGAAAAGGGAACTTTACGACCCAAAGTTTTATTACTTTGCACTGTTGGCTCTCGAACTTCCCAGCCGCGGCTACAATCGACATTTCAGAGCGCTAACGGAGAAATGCCTCCCCCTCCCCCCGCTCCCCGAGCAGCAGAAGATTGCGCATGTGCTATCGACGGTGCAGCGGGCGATCGAAGCGCAGGAGCGGATCATCCGGACCACAACCGAGCTGAAAAAGGCCCTCATGCACAAGCTCTTCACCGAGGGGCTCCGCGGGGAACGACAGAAACAAACCGAAATCGGCCCCGTCCCCGAAAGCTGGGAGGTGGTGGAGTTGGGCGAGATTGCGAAGATCGAACGAGGCAAGTTCTCGCACCGCCCGCGCAACGAGCCCCGTTTCTACGGAGGCGAGTATCCCTTCGTTCAAACTGGCGACGTCTCCAATTGCGACGGCTACGTTCGTTCCTACACTCAAACTCTCAACGACGCGGGACTTGGCATTAGCAAGATGTTTCCCGCCGGCACCATTCTCATCACGATCGCCGCCAACATCGGATTCACAGGAATCTTGGAGTTTGATTCCGCCTGCCCGGACAGCCTCATCGGAATTACGCCCAATGAGAACGTTTACACCGAGTTCCTGAACTACTACCTGAGCACGCAGCAACCGGAGATGGATCGACTCGCTCCGAAGGGCACGCAGAAGAACATCAACATCCAGTTTCTCAAGCCTTGGCCGGTTCCGCTGCCGTTGTTTGAGGAGCAACGGGAAATAGCCGAAGCATTCTCCGCGACCCATCGGAAGACTAGAGTGGCAACCCAGAAGCGCAGCCAACTCCAAGACCTCTTCCGCACCCTCCTTCACGAACTGATGACCGCAAAGACCGGCGTTGATGCGGTCAGCTTGCCGGCGGCAGGAGGCAACTCATAACAAAGCGTCACGATGCGTTTACTCAAACTTCACATCCGAAACTTCCGCAAGATCGAAGACCTTTTGCTTACCTTCCCGAAAGGTCTGACCGTAATCGTTGGAGAGAACAACGCCGGGAAGACCGCGATTATCGATGCCTTGCGATTGATGTTGTTTTCAAGTCGTGACTTTGAAGCGCTGCGACTGAATGAGGATGATTTCCGGCGAGGCTCGCAGAATGCGCCAATCGAAATTTCCTGCACCTTTTGTGATCTCAGCGATTCCGACGAAGTTCACTTTCAGGAGTGCCTCGTGGACGTTGGCAACGGGAAGTTTCACGCACGCCTGAACGCGCGGGTGGAGTTCAACTCCACCACGAGACGGGCTAACGTGAAGATGTGGGGCGGCGAGACGGAAGGAGGCACACTTCCATCAAACCTCTACGACCATCTCAGTTCTATTTACCTCCAACCTCTCCGTGACCCGGAGAGTGGCCTGCGCCCAGGCAGACACTCCCAAGTTGCCCGTCTGATCGATTGCCTCACCGAGGTAGATGAACGAGGCAGGTTCGAAACCATTGCAACCAGAGCCAACAATCTTATCCGTAAGCTTGATTCGGTTAAGAAGGCGAAAGCAGATATCGACACGCAACTGACTTCCATAGCTGGAGCCGAACTTGCCCAAGAGACCGAACTCATATTCAGCGACCCCACATTTCACCGAATCATCGCAGGGCTACAACCTGAGATCGACGGATTGCCTTTCGCGCTAAACGGTCTGGGCTACAACAACCTCGTGTTTACGGCTGCGACGCTCGGAACCCTTCGACGGAGTGAGAATCTTTCGTTCCGTTCGATTATCGTTGAGGAGCCAGAGGCACATCTTCACCCGCATCTGCAAGTTCTCTTGCTTCGCCACTTGGTAAACGCAGCAGAGGACACCGAAGGGAATCCAGTCCAAGTATTGGTGAGCACTCATTCGCCAATCCTGGCGAGCCAAGCCCCGATTGATTCCGTGATTTCCGTGCATGAGTCGGGTGGGAAAGTGACGGGCGTATCCCTTTGTTCGATCGCCTACGATGAAACGCTCAAGAAGAAGCTTCAACGGTTTCTTGATGCTACGCGAGCAGAGCTCTTCTTTGCCCGGCGCATTCTCATGGTCGAGGGTATTGCCGAGGCCCTTTTGCTCCCACTCCTCGCCAAGATCGCCGGGGGTAACCTGAAGGACTCAAGTGTTACGGTGCTGAACGCCGATGGTATTAACTTTAATGCGTTTATTCCGCTCTTCGGAAACGGTCGCCTTGGTTTGTCCGTTGCGATTTTGACCGACGGGGATGATGCCGACCGGACTGGAACGCCATCTGCAACCGCAACCGGACTAAAGGCAAACGAGGCCACGATTCCAAATCTTCGCGTCGAGTTTGGGGAGGTAACCTTCGAGCACGAATTAGCGCGGTCAGCCAGTTTTCTTCCATTCATGCTCCAAGCGTTTCGGAACCTGAGACCCACATTGGCCGCCGCGTTGAACACTCGACTTGCGGCCCTCAGCACCCCTGATCAAAAGGCAGACTGTTTCCTCGACGAGTTCTTGAGATGCAAGACTTCAAAAGGGGAATTCGCCCAAGAGCTGGCAGGCTTGATTGAAGCTGCAATTGCTGCGCCTGGTGCGGGCGGGCTGTCACTTGACTCGGTGCCGCAATACATCCGCGCTGCCTTGGAATTCCTACGGGTAATCAACAATCAGACTGCAAATGAGCCAGACGGAGCAACTGCGGGAACAGATCCTGTCCCAGGAGCCAACTGATCAGCAAAGAGACGCTATTTTTGCGGACGAGTTGGAGTTTCTGCTTCGGGCATCCCCCGGAAGCGGCAAGACATGGACATCTTGTCGGCGCTTTATCTGGCGGGGTGCGAACTGGCATCACCCGGTTGGCGGTCTAGCGCTTCTGTCGTTCACAAATGCAGCCATTCGAGAATTTCACAAGGCGACCATCGAAGTTGGTAGGCGAGACCTCCTTTCGAACCCCAACTACGTTGGAACTTTTGATTCCTTCGTCGAGCGTTTCATCATTACTCCGTTTGGTCACCTCCTCTACGGAACGCTCAAACGCCCCAAACTTTTTCTAGGTCCGCGTCCCGGCGACTGGAAGAACAAAAAGCTGCAGGGTTGGACCGAAACAAATGCCGGGCAGAAGAGACTCGTCCCAGTGTGGGAAATCGTCCCGTTCCCGCTTGACGGCAAAGTGGCCTACCGCGCCGCAAACGAGTTTGGCGGAAAGACGTTAGACTTCAAGTGGGGCAACCCAGTTGCCGAGTTCTTCAAGCTGGGCTTCTACACCCATTCGCAGCGGGTGTATTTCGCGTACCGTATTCTGCTTGAGCACGCACACATTGCCGCGTGTTTGGCCCGACGCTTCCCAGAAATCATTGTTGATGAGGCGCAAGACACCAATGTCTGGCTTCTCATTCTGCTAGACTTTCTCCGTGATAAGGGAACGAAGATTACACTGGTTGGCGATCCGGATCAGTGCATTTATGAATTTAGCATGGCAGATGCGACCTCGCTGCCGGCCTTGAAAGGGAAGTGGAACATCCCAGAATTGCCTCTGAGTCGTTCGTTTCGCTGCAACGATCCTATAGCCGATGCTATGAGGTCTATCAGCGGCAACAGCGGATTCCTTGGATGCGGAGAAGGTCGCAATGAGCACTGCCGGCCTTTTATTGTAAGGGAGCCGGATGGTGGTTTCGGGCGATCTGTTTCAGAGTTCGATGCGCTCCTTGTTCGTGCCGGAATTCCTCAGAACGCCTCAGCGATTCTTTGCCGGGCACATGAGCAACTAGTGACTATCCGTGGGGTGGCCAATTACACGGATCTTCAGGGCCTCACAAAGGACTTGGCCCTTGCGGCGTTCTTTAGGGATGTTCGTCGACATTACAAAAAGGCCGTCCAACTTGTTGAGAACGCGATCCGCGAGATTGTCGACGAGCCCGACCTCTGGGAGAGAATTGATGAAGCTCCAGACGGCGAGGAAGCGATGCGCTTTAAGCTCACGACTTGGAGGTTCACGAAATCACCCCAAGGGCTGCCGTCAGTCGCGATCAATGGCACGGATTGGGTGGAACAATTGAAGAATAACTTAGCTGCCGTGCTAAGAGAGCTTGGAATTAGAAATCCTCCAAAACTGGGCCAAAAAATCCGGCGGACCGGGCTTGATCAGGCTCAGCTAGCTCTTCCGCTCTTTCAGCCGCAGACTCTTTTCCCGCCGATTCGTCAAGAAACGATTCATCAAGTTAAGGGTGAGAGTATCGATGGTGTTTTGCTGCTTGGGTCGTCAAAGTTTTTCAATTCCGTCGCTGCGGCCATCGACGCGGGAAACAACACTGAGGAGCGGCGTTTGGCATATGTCGCGATGACACGCGCTCGTCATGCACTTCTCGTGGGATTGCCCGCTTCGCACTTCGACAGCCACTCACAGAAGTGGATCAATTGGGGATTCTCAGCTCTCTGAAAGTTATGCCCACCCCCGGAGAACACAAAACCGTCCAAGCCCGGATCCTCGACTACGCCGAGGCCGTTGGCTGGTCGTTGGTGCCCCGTGAAGAGGCCGAGCGGCGGCGTGCGCCTTCGCCCGAAGGCTACGGTGGCACAAGCGGGAACTCTCCTACTGCGGAGCAGATAAGGCGCCTTTCCCTCTTCTTCGACGACCTGCTCGATGCCAAGGTGCGTGAGTTCAACCCGCGTTACGTGGAGGCCGAGGGCGCGTTGCTGGGGCAGCTTCGGCATCTCCACGCGGACATCCATGGCAACCGCGAGTTTGTGGATTTCCTGCGCAACCGCGGGAAGTACGTCGACCACGACGAAAAGCGGGAACGCGACCTGATCTTGATCGATTACGCCGATACGGCGCGGAACGTTTACGAAGTCACCGAGGAATTCGCCTTTCACAACGGCCACTTTGGCACGCGGGAGGATGTCGTCTTTCTCATCAACGGCATCCCGGTGCTGGTGATCGAGTGCAAGAACGCCAGCAAGGATGGGGCGATCGCCCTGGGGGTGGACCAGATTCGGCGATATCACCGCGAGACCCCGGAACTGTTCGTTCCGCAACAGGTGTTCACCGCCACCGACGCCATCGGCTTTTCGTATGGCGTGACCTGGAACACGGTGCGGCGAAATATTTTCAACTGGAAGCACGACGAGGTCGGCAAGCTGGAAGCCAAGGTCAAAAGCTTCTGCGCCATACCGCAGCTTCTTGGATTCCTGAAGGACTACATCGTCTTTGCTGAGAAAGACGAAGAGCTGAACAAGTACATCCTGCGGCAGCACCAGACGGGCGCGGTGGAAGCGACCGTGGGGCGGGCGCTGGATCCGGATCGCACGCGGGGACTGGTCTGGCACACCCAGGGCAGCGGCAAGACTTTCACGATGATCAAGGCGGCGGATCGGCTGTTCCGGGAGCCCGAAGCCGACAAACCGACTGTCCTGCTGATGATCGATCGCAACGAGCTGGAAGATCAGATGCTGAAGAACCTCGCCGCGCTGGGCCTGGGCAACCTGGAACACGCCGGCAGCATCGCCCGGCTCAACCAGCTGCTGAAGGACGACTACCGTGGCATCATCGTGACGATGATCCACAAGTTCCGCGATATGCCGGCAAATCTGAACCTGCGGGAGAATATCTATGTTCTGATCGATGAAGCGCACCGAACCACCGGTGGCGATTTGGGGACCTTCCTGATGGCTGGGTTGCCGAACGCGACCTTCATCGGCTTCAGCGGTACCCCGGTGGACAAGACCGTTTACGGCAAGGGCACCTTCAAGACCTTCGGTTGCGAGGATGACCAGGGATACCTGCACAAGTATTCCATTGCCGACAGCATCGAGGACGGCACGACCCTGCCCCTCTACTATCAGCTTGCGCCGAACGAAATGCTCGTGCCGCACGAGACCTTGGACAAGGAATTCCTTTCCCTGGCCGAAACCGAGGGCGTGGCCGACATCGAGGAATTAAACAAAATCCTCGAGCGGGCGGTGAACCTGAAGAACTTCCTCAAGGGCCGGGAACGAATCCGGAATGTGGCGAAGTTTGTCGCCGACCACTATCGGGAGAACGTCGAGCCGCTCGGCTACAAAGCGTTTCTCGTTGGCGTGGACCGCGAGGCGTGCGCCCACTACAAGAAGGCCCTCGATCAATTCCTGCCGCCGGAATATTCCGAAGTCGTTTACACCGGCAACAACAACGATTCAGCGCTCCTCAAGGAATTCCATCTCGACCCGAAGAAGGAGCGGCAGATCCGCAAGAGCTTCGGCAAACTCGACCAGCAGCCGAAGATCCTCATCGTCACCGAGAAACTGCTCACGGGCTTCGATGCGCCCGTGCTCTACGCCATGTATCTCGACAAGCCGATGCGCGACCACACACTGCTGCAGGCCATTGCCCGGGTGAATCGCCCCTACGAGAACGAGGCGAAGGAGATGGTGAAACCACACGGGTTCGTTTTGGATTTCGTGGGCATCTTCGACAAGCTGGAGAAGGCCCTGGCTTTCGACAGCGATGAGATCAACGCCATCGTCAAGGACCTAAAGCTGCTGAAGGTGCTGTTCAAAAACAAAATGGAGTCCAAGGCGCCGGGCTACCTCGGCTTGATCGAGCGCAACTTCAACGACAAGGACGTCGATACCTTGATTGAACACTTTCGTGACCCCGAGCGGCGGAAGGAGTTGTTCAAGGAGTACAAAGAGATTGAGATGCTCTACGAGATCATCTCGCCTGATGCCTTCCTGCGGCCGTTCATTGCGGACTACGGCACCCTTTCCGCGATCTATCATGTCGTGCGCAAAGCCTACACCAAGACCGTGATGGCAGATCGGGATTTCCAGCGAAAGACCAACCTGCTGGTCCAGGAGAAAGTCGGCAGCTACGGCGTGGAGCGAGTGGAGGATTTCGTCGAGATCAATGCGGAGACCATCGAGTTGATCAAGAACAAGCAGGGTGGCGACAGCACGAAAGTCATCAACCTGATCAAGAGCATCGAGAAGCTGGCCGAAGAAGGCAGCGACGATCCGTACCTGATTGCCATGGCCGAGCGTGCGCAGGCTGTGCAGGAGAGCTTCGAGCAGCGCCAGACTACCACCGCCGATGCTCTGAAAGCCTTGCTCAAGGAAGTCGAAACGAACGAGACCCGAAAGAAGGAACAGGCCGACAAGTCATTTGATGGGCTGACCTATTTCGTCTATCGGAGCCTGCTCGAAGCGAAGATTGAAAATGCAGAAGCGGTCAGCCGGAAAATTCGCCAAGCCTTCGCAGATTTTCCTGACTGGAAACGGAGCGAAAACGCGTTGCGCGAGCTGCGCAAGAAAGTGACGTTCGCCATCTTCGCCGAGACCGACGATCTGGACCGGGTCACCGCCTTGGTCGATGAGTTGTTCACGTTGCTGGAGAAGGCGAATCGGATTTAGCCATGCCATGACCGCGACGGACCGGAAGGAAGAATTCAAGCGACGGGTATACCAGTGGGCCGAAAAGCTGGAAGTGACGATCGTTTGGCTGGGGGTGCGTCCGATGCGCAACAAATGGGCTTCGTGTTCCACGGCGGGTCACCTGAATTTCAACGATGAGCTTCTCGGGACGGACGACAGTCTTTGGGACTACGTTATCGTGCATGAACTCCTGCACTTTTTCGTCCCGAACCATGGCCGACTCTGGAAAAGCCTGATGCGGGCCCATCTGGGGGACTATGAGGCGATGGAGCAGAGGCTGAAGAGGATTCAGCCGCCCACCCGCGTGTAGTCGGGCAAGCTGGTGGCTAGTGAACGACGGCTCGATAAAAGTGGTTCGGCTGATTGGTCGGGTAGGAAGTCTCGTAGTCGAATGGCGCTGCATTGGTCGCGATCGGGCTCCAAGTCCGCAAATCGGGTGACTCTTCCAGAATGTAGGTTCGTCCGGCGGTTCCCTGGATGGCAATGGTGTAGACCGCATTCGCCGCAAGTCGACCGATCTGAAGGCGGGCCGGCCCGGCCTTGGGAAGGAGAGTCGTTGCGCAGACTAGGTCGGCCACTTGATGACCCAGGTGGAGACCGTCGAGATCGGCCGACAGGAAATGGATTCCTCCGTAAATCCGGCTCATGCCGATTTCTTCGGCGGCCGCTTCCAGGCTTTCGTAGGTCCGGAACACATCGGGCACAGCGTCGGATCCGACCGTAAACTTAACGTGATCGGTGCCAAAGAAAGTGCCCAAAACCTTGGCTGCGGCACCGCTGAAGGTGCTGTGGCCTGAAACATACTCGGGGAACGGCGGCGTGTTGAGCAGGGGTGTCCAACTCGGGTCGGGCTCCGTATCGGGATTGTCGTCGAGCGCCGCCTCCTGGATCGCGGTAATCGGGCGCCAGAAGTTGTAGGCGTATTTGGTGTCCCAACAGGCGATGCCCGCATCGGCCAGCGCCAGATTGAGCAGGGCGAAGAGCCGGGCGCTCTGAATGAGCGTGTTGGTCGTATTGGTCACGATGTTCTGAGCGATCTGGTTCCAATGGCCTGGCGGGGTGACGGTGAAGCTGAAGTCGGACCAGAATCGAGCGATCAACGTTTGTTCCGGGGTTCGAATCGGCGAGTTCAGCGCGCCGAGCTCTTTGGTCAGGTTCAATTCGGCCGCATACTGGGTGCTGGTCAGGGATGGGGGGCCCGCCGTCCGAAACTGGGCGCCGTTGGTCATGACGAACGGGACCACGTAAGGCCAGTGGGGAAGTTCCGGTGGACGGAAAAACGGGGAGGTACGTCGCCAAGCGCCGGGTTCCGCGCTTGGGATATATGGCACCGTGGTGCTTGAGCCATCGGAACCGCGCCAAGCCATCGTGAGGAGAGCCACCAGTTGACCGAGGGTGAGTCCGTTCTCGCGCGCGATTCCCGGCGGCAGATCGGCCAGCGTTTGTTCCCGGGTTTGGTTGAAGAGGGCGGTTTGGCTGGGGTAAAGGCGGACCAAACATTCGTGGGCCGCGCCTACCACCGTCGCCGACGGCGAAGTATTGGTGGGTGCATTCGGTTGAAAGAGGCAAGGGTCGTAATTCCGATCCAGCGCATTGACGGCATCGAAGATGGCGGCATGTAGGATGGCCAGATTACGAGCGGCCAGGGGAGGGGAGGTCGACTCGTTGCGGATGGCGTCCAGCGCCGCTGTGTTCCAGATGGTGACGACATCGCCTGCGGCGGGAAGGACGCCGGTGAGCGCGAAAGCAAGGAACCACGAAACGACTTGAGCCCAATGCATCATGACAAAGTTGATTGCGGCGGACTTCGACGAGCCTCAGATAACCGACCTCAAAAGGCGAGCAGGGAAGCACGGTAAAAGATGATTCGTGACGGTCGTGAAAACCGGCAGCGCAACGCTCAGAGCTTCGGCCCATCTTTTACCTTAATCCCGATGTCCGTCTCTCCTTCCACGGTTTCGATGTGGCCCTCGTTTTCGCTACGGCTCAACTCTCACTCGGAAGAACCGATAGGGGACGGCTGGCCCTATGGTGTTGGTGTAGTTCACCGGCCCGGCGGAAGCTCTGACGCTATCGAGGTCGCGCCAATCAGACAGATTGGTGCTGGCCTGGATGACATAGCTGCGTCCGGGCGCTCCGGCGAAGTCGAACTGAAATCGGCCCCCGGGCAGTTGGGTGATGGTGCCGATCTGGAGTCCGTTACCGGCGTCGCAGACGACGGCACGATAAAATCGCTTCGGAAAACCACCTGCCTGCGGATCGGCGAACTGGAGCAGCCCGGTGTCCGTGCTGTTGGTGTGAACATTGACCCAGGACCGAAAATCCGTCGTGGCTTGGATGATGTAACATTGTTCCGCTCCGTTTGTCGCCACGTTGAGAAATCCGTCGGCGTTTCCCCCAGGCGCGAGATAGACCGAGCTGATGACGACAGCTCCATCCGCGGTCGTTCCGGATACCCGCGAGGCATCAGCGCGTACAAGGATCACATTAGTCAAACGCAGCGAAAAGTTGCGGAATTCGTTGGCGGCGACGGTGAACGGGATGCGAGCCATCTCGCCATTGGTGAAGACGGAATTCACGGTCGAATACGCCAGCAGTCTGCGGGTGCCTGTGAACGGCGCGCTCGAACTAAGCACGTGATTCGACGCGATCGCGCCACGAGCTGGTGCGCTGTCCGTAAGGCCGGTTGCATCGAAGACCAGGTCTGCTTGAAATGCCACCACGTCACGAACGTCGTTGGTGCGGTAACGCAAGGTCAAAGGCACGTCCACGGTGCGCCCCGGAAAGCCGCGTACGACGTTGGCGGCGAACCTGGGTATAGCGAGCACCGGCGCTGCGCTGATGATGAGGCCGACACTCAGTAACAGGGCCTGGATGGTTGTGATACGCATAAGAGTTGAGAATTGGGCCCGGCGCCCATGGCCAATTTTCTATGGTCCCGCGCAATCGTATGAAAGTTTGCGGATCGAAAAGCGGCAGGGGGCTGCCGCACTCCAAGACGCTCCCGCGAGTTTCGAGGACGCTCGACTTGGCGCCAGTCCCGCCATGCGGGAGAGTGCGACAGCTCTCTGGCGCAATTTTTAGCACATTGTTCTCGCCCATCTTTCTCGGTCCCAAAACGCTTCGCGTGCTCGGGCTGCACCGCGAGTTGTCAACCCACGTTGCTACCGACGCTTGTCGGGTTGCGCTCACTCGATAGACTTGGCCGCATCAAAACCGTTCTCGAGCCGTGTTTGTTCCGGGACGCGAGCAACGCACGACGAAAAACCGGGCCGGAGGATCCTGTTGGACGTTCTGGCATGCCTCCTCGCCAGTGCCGGCAATGGGACCGCCACGATCGGTCCATGGCCCAGTCACGGCGGATGCACACTGCAATTGATAAATCAGGCCGATTTCCGTCCCCCAACGGACCAGAGCATCTTTCCCCTCGGCACTCCGCTCGATCGAAATCGGGACGACCGATTCTGTAAACCTAATGCGCAAGTTCACGCCCGACCATGTGCCGTGCAGGCTGACTGCCTCGATCTGGAGCTTCACTCGGGAGCCAGAGCAAACCGCAATTTGTCGTAAGTCGTTCGACGCCGTGAAGGTGTTGGTCACATTGCCGAGGCTGGTGACGCCGGTGGCCAAGTTCGTTCTGTCCAATGTCAGGGCCCATTTATTGGTTCGTAGTTCGCTTTCGACGTTTGTGGCCGCGTTCCAGGTGTAGCCTTCGATGGAGATGAAACCATTGGCGGGCGCGGTCCATGTGACGTTTGCCGGGCCATTGCTTATTCCGTTTGCGCCATCTGTCGTATGAACGACGACATCGCCTTCGTGCCACCGAGAATTGAGATCGGTGGGCGTGACCTTGCTTTTCAACCACACCGGGATGCGAGTGTTGTTGGTCTCGTTCTTGGCCCATCCCGGCTGGGCGTTTGGCCACGGGTTGCCTTCGAACTCTCGCTGCCAGGACTCCACACGCGGGAGGACATTGTCGCCTTCGTTGCAAGACCACGGACCGTTCGGATTGTTCGCGTCGCTCCAGTCTCGCGGGAGGTCGTAGCGAAACGTTGCCGCTTGGGCCGACACGGCAACCAGCGGGACAATTAACGCGGTCAAACCGCGGCGCCAAACTATCGCGCCGTTGCGTCCAGACATGCAAAGAGTAAGGGCGAGCGTCGCAATGTTCATGGGCTGACAGCACGGGCTTGGATCGCAACGAAGCCCTTGGGTAGGTTAGCGAATGTGCGCCAGACGATCACATTGGCATTGCTCGATATGGCAGTGGCATATGGAGTCACGATATTCGCGCCATACTTTGGAACTACCCTCGCGAAAACGAACCAATTTGTGTTCGCATTTACGGTCTCCAACACCACCTCAGCATTGGCTAAGTTTGTAATCGCCGCATCAGCAGGAGCGGTGTCCATGCTACTCCGCGGATCGTCCGGAACCACGCTTCCTCCGACAGATAGAACCCGGACTCGGGGAGAGGTAGATGTTGGCCACAGCGTTGGCGGCGCATCAGGAGCCACGGTCACCGTCGCAGGAGTCGCTCTCAACTGCCCATCTGTTGTGAAGCACTCCAGGCGAATTCTTCCGATTCCCCCAGCAAGCGTTCGCTCAATCGAATTCGCCTGATACACTGGGCAGTATGCAGTCAAACTGCCACCTCCAACGATCTCGCTAGCAAGCAACCTGATGGCGCCTCCGCTACCTCCACCTGAACCAGTACGGCCATCCCAATAGCCTCCGCCTCCGCCGTTTGCGGTTATTTGGCCATCGACTCTGATTCTGTCCGGAGTCGCGACTAGGATTGCGCCACCTCCTGCACCACCAGGATATTGTGGGTGGATGTAGTTGCCAGCGCCACCAGAGCCGCCGATCAACGGAAGGATGCCTGTATTTCCGTATGTTCGTCCGCTTTGTTCGTTGAACGTAATGCCGCCGGAGATACCGCCCCAAGCCTCACCATAAGTCGAATATCCTCCCGAGCCGTTCTGATTTGGGCTGCCGGTATATCCTCCACCTCCGGGCCCAAAGCCTGCGCTCTCGGGAAATGCAGCGTTTAGGCGTCGATTTCCACCGCGGAATCCGCCTGGTCCGGGCACTGTGGTTGCCTCAGATCTGAATGGAGTCTGCCCGTCCAGGTTAATCGTGCCACCCACACTGACGGCTCCGTTGACCAGCCATACGACAGGTGCACCGGATGGATGATTGCCAAAATAAACCGTTACGCCGTTGGGAATACTCACGGACGAGTACTTGAAGACAACTGCCCACTTCTCGGGATCGTATATTCCACGTCCCGAATTCGGACTCGCGTTCGTCCAAGACCCGGTTGTCGCCAACGCCAGATCAACAGTTGTGCTGACGGTGGGCGCAAACACGCCATCGGAACCATCTGCAAAGGGAAGATTCAATTGTGCTGCGCCGGAGCTAGCGACTGAGACCAGCGAACTGAACATAACGAGGACGCATTGGATGGATGTTCTCATAGGTCTATCGGGCATTTGTTCTTCAAAGCTTCGATTTCACGCATGGTCGATATACGCGACGAGGGTCACTGGTCTTTGTGCTCGAGGCTGAATTCACGTCCGATGGCCTCATTCCCAGGTGCTGCATCGAAGTGGAAGACCGTAAATTCCCGTGAAATTGCTTCCTGGCCAAGACTGGCATCGAAGTGAAAGACCGAGAACTCCCGCCCAATGGCCTCCTGTCGGACGCGGATCGCCACTGGTGGCGATACTCCAACGTTGCCCGCAAAATCCACGGCTACCGCGTTGATTGTGTGAGCCCCGGGTGCAATTGGCACCTCAATGAGCCACTCGAACAGGGAAAGGCGTCGTGCAGGTACGGACAGGTTGTCGAGCATCAATGATACACGCTCGACACCGCCTTGGTCGATGGCCGCCACGCGGACGTAGACATCATCATGCTCGAAGAAAATCGAACCTATCTCGGGTTGAACGATGGCCACTGCCGGCGGTTGGATGTCTGGCGTCACGGTCACGCTCGGGCCAATGACATTGGTCGTATTCAATCCGGTGTCGAATATGTTGGCGGAAAAGCTCAGCGTTGCTCCCGCGTTTGTGGGCACGCGGTAGACTAGTTCGAAAGGGAAGTTCCCGTCGGTCAACACTCGCTGGCCATTGAGAAGAAACTCAACGTTCCGGACCTGGACATCGTCTTCAACCTCAGCGCGGACAACGACAAAACTGCCGGCTGGTGCCGTGCCGTCCAGAGCGGATGTCACGATACGTCCAGACGGTGGGCGGCGATTCGCGTCGTAAGGAAGATAATTGATGACATGTAACCCGTTGGCGTGATCGGCTACATAGGCGAGTCCGTTGTAGATCGAGACTGCTCGGGCGACGCCGGGTGTTTCGATTTGCGTAATGAAATTGGTCGTCACGCGAGGGTCGCGAGTGTCGTGTAGATAAATGTTCTGTGAGCTGTCGGGGCGTGACGTTGGGCCAACGGCTGCAACGCCTAAGCCCGATCCGTTCAAGACGATTTGTTTCCAACCAAACTGCGTCGTATTTCCGACCGCGATAACTGCCGGAGCGGCGGGATTGGAAACACTGATCGTATTGTATCCGTTCTCCTGTACGGCGTAAGCGATACCGTTGCCTACGAAAAGCCTGCCCCTTTGGTAGCCGAACGCCGGAACTCCGGGTGATGCGGCTGAACCTGCCAATTCCATGAGACCGCGTTGAAATGGAATAGCGTGGACCCGCCCATTTGCGTATGCGTAGAGGGTCACGCCCTCGATCGAAAGATCTTCGACACGGCCACCCAGGTTGAGCTTTTGGAGCACGACACCCGTGTTCAGTTCCACCATGCTCACCCAGGCGGCATCCGTGCCTACGAATGCAAGATCAGCTGCCACTGCTACGGCTTGGGCTACGCCTCCCCCAAGAAAAGCTGGCGGAATCTGCCGGACAATTCTAGCTGCAGGCGGATCGGTAATGTCGACGACAGCCAGCCCGGCGCTCCCGTCAGCGACGGCGACCAAGGTGCCGGAACATGATACGGCAAGGGCGGTACCGGGCGTGTCCACTTGGGCCACCCGAATGGGGCTCTGGGGATTGCTGGCGTTGAAGACGGTGATGCCTGCCTCGGAATCCGCGGCAATAGCCGTGTTGTTGATCGCGCAGACATCCACGGCAGTGCCGGGAGTATCGACGGACGCAATGATTCCAGTCACCACCGGACGACCATCAAGCGGGTCTGTGCCTTGGTCGATTTCGGCGTCGTCGGAGATCCCGTCGCCGTCGGAGTCGCGATCTTCAGGATTGCTGCCCAGAACGATCTCGGCCAGATCCGGGAGACCGTCAGCATCAGAATCGCTTGCATTCGAGGCGAATTTCGCCAGTGCAAAGTGGGGGAATAGATATGGAGACTCCTCTCGCAGGTTAGGAGTAACCAAGCCAAAAGTTTTCGTGGAAGCGTCGTAGAAGTGAACGGAGATTACCACTCCTTCCCTAGGAACAAATAGCGAGTATTGGCCTCCCGGCTGAGTTCTACCTCTTATGAAGAGAGATCCTGTAGCGGTCTTTATTATGGCCAGATATTTGACCGAGTGAGTTGGTACGTTGGCGACCAAGCCATCGGATGATTCTAATCCTGCTAGCTCTTGCTCGATTTCGGTTTTGAATTCTTTAAGGAAAGCCAGTGCATTGCCGCCGGCAACCACATCAGCCTGCAATATCAATCCATCCGCCTGCGCAAGCGTCTCCGCGGGCACTGGGTTGCCGCTTGCGATGTACGGATTTGCGAGATCCATCGCGCTTGATGTCAATGATTGGATTGCTCGGAATTGTGCGAGGCGTTCCTGACTAAATCTGCCGGCAGAGGCGGCCTTAAGGCCTGAAGCTGTGGCTGAGCAATTGTCCCGCAGACAATGCGAGACCTCATTAAGGTGGTCGGCCATGCACACGATAACTGCGCCACCGCCGCAGATAAACGCTCCAAGCGGCCCTCCTCCTGCGAGAGCGCACGCGGCTGCTGCGAGCGTCCCGCCAACACCGCCGCAAATAGCGAGGCGCGTGTGCGCGTCCTGCATACACCTTTGAAGGCCGCCGGAGTTCCCGCCTGGTGTAGGACAACAAAATCCATTGCAAGAGGGCGGCGGTGGAGGTCCAACTGGCATGGGCCCGCTCCCATGCCATCCCGGCTGCACAATGCCTCCGCCCGGATCCGTGCAGATTGTCTTTCCATCTGCGCTCACAGTCATAGGCGCGACGGCTTCCCATTCGCCTTTGTCGTGGTTGAAGGAATAGAGATAGTTCTTCGTTCCGGGCGGCAACGGCTGGCCCGTGCCGGGGTCAGGCAAGTTTGGGAAACACACGGGAACGGGCCGATCGAAATTTTCCCCACCGTCCGTTTGTACGGTGATGACCAGCGGAAACTCCAAGCCCGGCGGCAGAACTCCGGGTAGCCGGTCGGGTGGCACGGCTGCGATACCCACTTTCCCCCCACGCGTGTTATTGGCGCTAAAGAGTGAGTCGGGCGGCACCATGAGTTGCACTCCGGCCAATGCCGGGTTGTTGGAAATCACCGACGACGGGAACGTGATCAACGTGTCATTCGTCATGCTCACGGGCTGAAGTGCGCCTTGATTGATTAGCGGTAGGAAGACCCAACCGTTGGTGCTCGCTTGATTGGTGCTTCCGCTCATGAAGCCGGCGAAGTTGGTGCGTCCTGCCGTGCCGTGCCAAACTTTGCCGACGAATGGGTAGTACGATTTGTCGGGATACCGGATGCTTTGATCCAGATTGGTCAGTGTGCGGCCGTCAATGTGCACGAAGAAATCGCCGGCGGGACATGGTTGGAGGAGGAAGTTGCCGTTGGTGTCGGTGATTGCGCGAAGCGTCTCCTCCCGGCCGTCTACCGTGATCGTTACGCCGGCGAGCGGCCGGTTCACAAAGTTGGTCTGCGAAGTTGTGGAGTTTGTCCCGATCGGGACAGGTTCAGATGCGAATACGGTTCCACGAACGGCTGTGCCGGCGACTGCGGTAAGGCTGAGAGTGTCGAAATCCACGGTTGCTGCGCCGCCAGGCAGGCCATCGCCATTGAGATCGACCAGACGTCCGAGAACGTCCTGCAGTCCAAAGGCGTCGAAAGTAACCCGGATGCGGGCGCTGCCGGGGAGGAACTCCTGAGGAGAAAAAAGCGTTACGGTACGGTGATCGCTGGAGAGTTCGACCCGGGAGAGGATCCGTCGGCCGCCGAACGTGGCATAGACATGACGTGTGTCGAGGAACGTATTCGTCGCGAGCGGATAGTTGAAGCGGAAGACCGTCTCCCGTGTGACGGAAACTCCAGTCTCGCCCGCCGCGGGCGACGATTCTCGGATACGGGTCAGCGGGATCGGTTGGAGCGGATTGATGCCTAGCACGATGTCGGCGAGATACCCAAGGTCGGCGTCGGTTACTAGCCCGTCCTGATTTACATCCGCGAAATAGGGGAAAATTGAGGACGGCAATACGTTCGTGTTGGACGCCGAGTTGGCGGTGCGGTTGATGTGGTTGTTGAGGATGACGACATCCAACACATTGACTTGGCCGTCGTTGTTCAAATCGCCAAGGAGGGTCGGTATCGCCGGCAGTGCTGACCTAACCCCGAGGGAGAGCAGAAGGACTAAGAGCCAAGACCGACTTAGAGTGGGCAGCGTGCTGGTGCGCCGAGGGACGCCCCCGCTAGAAATTGTTTCACGCTCCTTGGCGTCCGTTGCCGATCGGGCTGCAGTATCCATCTTTGAGCGAGTTGTCGAACGGTCGTTCTCGTTTGACCAAGCTGAATGACGAAAGGCTACACGGCGGTGAGAACGGAAGTCGAAGGCTCAAAGGAGGTAGGCTTGTTTAGAGCAGGGTAGAGCGTTTCGGAATTCCGCCAGCACGGCTGAACGCGAAATAGTGGTTACGAATCACCCTCACCTCGGCTATCTCCCCCAGGGAGAGGGAGGAACGATCGCGGCCTGTGCGTGGAGTCCGGGCCCGGCGACAATTGGATGATCGTCGACTCTTGCCGCATGCCCTTGCGCTCACCGAACTCGACCGCTCAGGAATCAAAAACGGCTCAGCGGCCAAGGAACTTGACCACCGCTTCGGTGCGGTTTCGGACGTGGAGTTTCTGATACACGTTCCGCATGTGGACGCTAACTGTGGAGGTTTCGATGCCGAGTTCTCCCCCAATTTCCTTAAAGGTTTTTCCTTGGGAGACGTGCAGAAGAATCGTTCGTTCCCGCTCGGTCAGTTCGGACGTAGCGGATTTGGACTGTGGGGAAGGTGCCTGCTGAAGGTGGAGAATCACTTTGCGGGCAATGGAAGGAGTCATGGGCGCCCCGCCGGAGGCTAGTTCGGTGGCGGCGCGGACGATATCCGCGGGCGGTGTGGGCTTCAGCAGGTAACCGTGGGCTCCGGCCTTGATGGCCTCAAAGATGCGCTCGGTGCTTTCTGAAATGGTGAGCATGAGAACAAGAGCTCCTGGGTGTCTGGGCATTAGCTCCCGGACAAAATCGATTCCCGACATGCCTCCCAAGTTGATATCGACGAGAAAGACGTGCGGCGAATGCGCCTTGAGCAGGTGTAAGGCGTCTTCCGCTGAAGCGTGTGCGCCGGCGAGAGCGAATCCAGGCGCCCCGGTGAAAAGAGCGGCGAGGTGCCGTCTCGGCTCATCATCGTTTTCGACTACGGTGATGTGAATCATGCGGTGGGAGGAGCGTGGTAGATGCGGCGAGGAATGTCGAGTGCGCTACCGGGGTAAGGGAAACCTGACTGTGACGCGAGTGCCTCCCTCGGTGCGGGTTTCTCGAGTGCAGGAGCCCCGCAGTGAGGTGGCCCGCGCTTGCATGTTTTTCCATCCGTTCCCGCCGCCGAGCCGTCCCTCCGCTGACGCGGTGGGTGGGGAAGCCGCCAATCCGATGCCGTTGTCTTCAACGACGACCAGCATGCTCGAAGCGTCGAACGTGACGCGTAGAATGACCTCCGTGGCTTGGGAGTGGCGGAGCACATTGGCAAAGGCTTCCTTCACGATCATGGCGATATCGCGGCGGACTTCTGATGGCAGTTTACGTGACGGGACATCGAAGGGAAGGTGTGGGCGAAAACGAACCGGCGAGCGTTCGAAGTAGGCTTGACCGCTTTCGCCCAGAAAACTGACGAGATGTTCCAGGGTGTCGTTCCCCGGATTGAGCGCCCAGACGATTTCGTCCAACTCGCGGGCGAGTGGGTGAGGAATGCTGTTTTTGTTTTGAACGGCTTGATCTGCGGTGGCACTGGATGGGGGGGCGGTGCTTTGGGAGAGTTGGGCCAGTCGGGAGCCCAACCCGTCGTGGAGATCGCGTGCGACTCGGGCCCGTTCCTGCTCGGTGGCCAACCTTTGTGCGCGAATGCCCCACCACAACGCGACCAAGACTAACGGAACAGCGGTGAGGATGACGGTGATAGACGTCGGTCTGGTAGAGGCCCGAGAGTTTGCCAGGGTTAGGCCATTTGTGCGCGGAGTCGTGTTGGTGTAGCCGAACGAGTCTGTTGCGTTGAGGACCAGCGCATGCTGGCCCGGACCTGCCGGAATTCGGTCATAATTGGTTGGTGAACCATAGTAGATATCGACTCGCCCGACGTTCTGTTCCAAAACGTCATAGTATGGCGTGGCCACAGCAAAGTCGGAGAATCCGTCGTGATTGACATCTCCGACGCCAGCGATTTCCCAGCCGTAGCGCGCATTGCGTTGGCCGCCGTATATGACCCAAGAAGGTTCAGCCTCCAAGCCGCTTGCCGAACTGAGGTAAAGAGCGACGCAGCCTTCATCAACTTCTTTTCCGTTGGCCAGGGGCGAACCGATGAGGACATCGGGCCAGCCGTCTCCATTGACGTCTCCAACGCCAGCGACGGAACGACCACATAAGGAGAAGAGGTTGGTGGCTCGGATTGCCCACGAAGGGCCAGCAGCGGGTCCGTTTGAACCTCCAAGATAGACAAAGGCCATGCCGCCAAAATCGGTGAGATTCGTACCGCCCGGTGCGCCAACGGCGAAGTCGGCGTAGCCATCCTGGTTTAGGTCGCCAATCCCTGAGACGGCGATGCCAAACCGGCAGCTTTCGTACGGCCCGTTCGCAATCCATGAGGCGTTGGTGCTTGGTCCGGCGATGGAACCAAAATAAAGCAGCACGCGTCCGTAGGTCCGATTGGAGATCGAATACTCTGGAGCCCCGACCAACAGATCGTTAAACCCGTCTCCGTTGACGTCGCCGGCGTTGGCCACAGCGGTGCCGAAGTGGGCGGTTTGAGCGCCGCCGGTCACCTGCCAGGTGGGGCCGTTGGTTAGCATTTGCGGTCCGCCCCTGAAAAACATAACGGCGCCCTCGGCCCGAAATCGATGAGAGGCGGTGCGCGCGCCGATCACGAAATCGCAGAATCCGTCGTGATCCATGTCTCCCAGGCCGCACACGGAGTTTCCGAAGCGTCCGAGCCGGTCGCGACCGTTGATCGCTGGTCCCAGCGATATCTTTCTTGGATCGGCCTGTCCCCAGACAAAGAAACACTGTCCCTGATGAGTGAACTGTGGTTTTCCGAGCGGAGCCCCGATCAGAACGTCCGAAAATCGGTCGCCATTCACGTCGCCAACGGCGGCTACAGACGAGCCAAAGGCGGAGTCAACATTTACGCCGGCGAGAAAGGTGTAATTGGACATGTGCAAACCGCCGTCGGATCCGGAAAGAACAAAGACCCCACCGACGCCCAATCCTTTCTCCGGTGCATTCTGCGCGCCGACTAACACGTCGTCGACCCCGTTTCTATCTAGATCGCCCGCGGCAGCGATGCTCGACCCAAGGTGCATATCCTTCCATCGTCCCTCAAAGCTGAAGTGCGTAGGAGTTTCCCTATAGCGTCCACGGTGAAACTCAATCGTTTCGGGGAAATTGGTGAGAGGGCGAAGCACTACCGTGCGAGGTCTGAGGCGTCTGGGGGTTGGTTTGTTCAGATCGGGCAGGATGACCTTAGCGCCATTGCTGTTCGGATCCTGGTGCTGTGCTGGGAGCGGTGAGGCGGCGGGGAGTAGCGACAAGACTCCCAATACGATCGCGGCTAAAAAAATGGGGGCCCGAGCACAAGTCATCATCGGCCTTTTGCCAATCCGTGGATATTCGGCAACGGTGTCAAACTGACTGCAAACCTCAAGATGAAATCTCGATGGGCGAAAAGACCGGCGACGCTCCGTTTCAAAGCTGGCACATCCCGGGTGGGCCCATGCCCTCTGGAAAGCAGGCTTTTTTAAGCGAGAACTTGAGAATGTGATTGGGAAAGCTCGGCATTCCTGTCGTTTATGACGGACGAGACGGACGCTGACGATCCTCCAGGACCAGAGGGAACCGATTTGGTCTCGAACACCTCCGGCGACGGGCAAACCGCAATCGCCCCTTTGGCGTACGCGGCGTGCGCGGCTCGCGAATTATGCCCCAATGCGATTTGCGGGTGCCGTTCGGAGTAGCCGGCGGCTTTGGGTAAATCTGATCTCAAAAGCTTTCCTGTGAATCGCGTTGTGCTTGTGCTGATTCTGCAAGCACTGCAATAGTCGGCAAACGCAGGGGCATGGGCTTGAAGGCGAATCTTTCCGTTTCAAAGTGGGGCGGTGTCACGTGGCGCTGGGCATCTCATGCCGTTGCCGCAGGCCGTCTAACTTGGCAGTCCCGAGTCGAGCGATCAAATCGGGAACGACCGGTCTTTTGGTGTTTGCGAGGTGTCCTTGCAGTCACCCTTTGCTGGTCAGGGGCCTTTGAGGCGAACGGGCAAACACCCACGCCATCGTCCTCAAGCTTGGAATCGTCCACCGGCGATCGGGCGGCGGCCCTTGTTCCGCAGCGGATCACGCTTGCGGGCTTCTCAAGTGCAACCAACGCGCCGGACAGTAGGGTCGTGGAGACGGATGACCGGAGCTGGCGCATGACGGTCAACCGTGCCGGTGCACGTATTGGCGATTCGCTGGCTGCGAAATGGGGAATGAAGGGTGCGCCGCCGATGGTCGTCATCGGCGGCACCGCTCATAGTTCGGGTACGCGGCCTGACGCTAGCTTCGACCTTCTTACTTTTTCGGAAGAGAACCGCGCCTTCCAGGTGACCAATCTTTGGACGGGCGAAAGGATTTATGGGGGACGAGGTAAATCTGCCGCTGCCGTCGGAGACTTCAATTGGGACGGGACGCCGGATTTTCTCATTGGCGACTACATGGCCGATCCGATCGGAATCGTATGGTATTTCAAGGGAACCGGGGATGGGGCGGAACCGGGTCGGCAATTGCGGTCGAAGCCAGGCGACGTCCGTCTGTTTGGCTTTGTCCTCGCCGATGTTGGCGATGTGAATGGCGATGGATATCCAGACGCGGTCGTCGGCGCGCCCGATACGACTGCACCCCTTCGGCGGTATGAAGGCGCAGCGTTTCTCTACCTTGGAAGCCCAGAGGGCCTTCAGACCAACGCGGTCTGGCGACATGTCGGTGGTCGGGTCGATCGCCGGTTTGGCTTTTCGGTGACGCCGGCAGGCGATGTCAATCATGATGGGCTTGCCGATGTTCTAATCGGTGCACCATTCGCCGAAAACGGTACCAATAGAAATGCCGGCTCGGCATGTCTTTTCCTCGGTGCACCAGACGGACTTAGGGCAAAACCGAGTTGGATCTGGAAAGGACCGCAAGCTCAAGGGTTGGCCGCTCGATCGTTGGCCGGCCTAGGAGATGTCAATGGCGACGGATACCCCGACATCGCCGTTGGTGTCCCGGGACAGGCAACTCGTGCTGTTGAAGTTGAGTTCGTCGCAATTTTTCACGGCAACTCAAACGGATTTCCAGCAGAACCGAGCGCCGTCCTAAAGTCCGACCGTCCACGTTGCATTTTCGGGCATACTCTCGCAGCAGTAGGGGACCTCAACCGCGACGGATTCAATGACCTTGTGATTGGCGCTCCTGAATACTCCAAGATGTACCCGATGGACGGACGAGTCAGTGTGCATTTGGGTTCGACGAACGGGCTGAGTAGTGAGCCGGTCTGGACGATTGAGGGAGGACAGGTGGGCGCCCATTGCGGCGATTCCATTTGTGCCGTTGGCGACATCAACGGAGACGGCTGCAATGACTTCGCCGTGGGCACTCCCGGCTACACTGGGTTCGGAATCCACCAAGGCCGGGTGGACGTCTTCTTCGGCTCAACCTCCACTTATGTTCGTGTGGCACCGTTCGTCGCGCCCGCGAATAATTGGGAGGAACAGACCGGCTCTGGGATCCGGTCGCACCGGGCGACTGTGATTATGGCCTTCATTGTTGTTCTTGGTGCGAGCCTTTCGGCAGGCATTATTGTGCGGCTAGCGCGCCGCGCGCGTCGGGAGTCCGAACGGGAACGTGTGCGCATTGCTCGTGATCTTCACGATGACCTTGGCTCCCGCCTTGCGGCGGTTCAGTTGTTGATGCGACCGCAGGCGAATATCGCCCCGGGGACGCCGCAAGCCGAGGAGCAACGACAGAAGGTTGAGTCGGCCGCGCGTGAAGCAATTGAAGCCATGGAAGCGATTGTCTGGTCGGTCAAACCCGCCAATGACACCGTCGAAAACCTCGTCCGGTTCATCACACAGTACGCCGTTCCATTCTGCGCGCCCGCCGGGATTCAATGCACTTACGACATTCCGGACATATTGCCGCATCGGGTCCTCGACCCGGACCGACGCAAGAATCTGTTTCTGACCATAAAAGAGGCGCTCGCCAACGTGGTGAAGCACGCAGGTGCCACGGAGGTCTCAATCCGCGTGGAATTGACCGGCGACGAACTTCACATCGTTGTTGCCGACAACGGACGCGGGCTCGCCGATCGGGTGATTTCCGATGAGAGCGACGGCCTGCGAAACATGCGCGAAAGGATGATGGAGCTGGGCGGCACCTTTCGCGTCGATTCCAATGTGCCAAGGGGAACCCAAGTCAAAATCTGCGCGCCGTTGAGTGGGCGACGACGGCGATGGCCCGGCTGGCTTTCACTCCGCAACCGATGGAAGCTTTGAGTCGACATCTAGGTCTGTTTTGACTATCTGATTCCCACTCTGAATGTCGACCCGTATCTCAATCATCGAAGACGATCCCAGGTTTCGGGATGCGCTCGGGACTGTTCTTCGGGGTACGCCGGGATTCGAATTGGTCAGCGCCCACGCTTGCGCGGAGGAAGCACTTTCGCAGCTTCCCATCAAGGATGTCGATCTGGTCCTTGTGGATCTCTCGCTCAAAGGAATGGATGGAGTCGAGTGCACCGCACGTCTGCGCCAACGGCGCTCGGATTTGCTTTTGTGCGTCATCACCGTGTCGGAGGATTCTGATCGGATCTTTGCAAGTCTCAGGGCCGGCGCCAACGGCTACCTTTTGAAGAAGGAATCTTGGTCCAAGATTACAGACGAACTGGGGGAATTGATCCGTGGTGGCAGCCCGATGTCTCCAGGTATTGCGCGGAAGGTGACGCAGTTCTTTCAGCAACAAGTCCCGCGCACTTCGAAAACTGATGACTTGTCCGACCGCGAACGTGAAGTGTTGCATCAGATCGCGAGCGGCTTGCCCTACAAGCAAATCGGAGCACACCTTGGCATCGCAACCGACACGGTCCGCGCCCATGTTCGCAGCATTTACAAAAAGCTTGGAGTTCACAGTCGTGCCGAAGCAGCCGCGGTCTATCGCGACCAAGCCATTCCGGGGATTTGATTCTTTGTTTGGCGGACTTGTTCGAATCCACACCGTTCGCCCGCTCCTCGGCGTTGACTAGTCGCGTACTCCGCCGCGACAGAAGAATAGTTCTTTCGTGCTATTGCCTCTCAACGGAGCGGGCTGGTAACCAATCTTTGACCAACGCGAGTGATTCATTTGCCTTGAGTCGGGTCTGCTTTGGGATCGCACATGAAGTCGTGGTTTTTCACGGGATTTGAGATTGCCATCTTTTTTGTGGGAGGCTTGTCGCCCCTCGGTGCCGATGTTGTCACTGACTGGAATCGCACGGCCCTGCAAGCAATTCGGACTGAGTCCACGCCGCCTCCGCTGGCGGCGCGTAACCTCGCGATTATTCATGTGGCCATGTTTGATGCCGCGAATGCCGTGGAACGCCGATTCGAACCCTACCTTTTCCAACCCAACTCCCCTCCTGGAACCTCCTTGGAATCCGCCGTCATCGGCGCGGCGAGTGAATGCCTCCTCCGCCTTTACCCCAGTCAATCCGCGATTGTTAACCAAACTTTATCGCAAACACTCGGTGTCATCGAGGCGGGATCAAACCGGGATGACGGTGTCACCCTCGGCCGGCTAGTCGCCATTCTGACCCTCGCTTGGCGGGGTGACGACGGTGCGACGACGACAGTTCCATACATTCCAGGAGCCGCACCCGGGAATTGGCGGCGCACACCTCCATTCTTCCGCCCGCCAGACCTGCCGCACTGGCCCAACGTCATGCCGTTTGTCATGACTAACGGCTCGCAGTTTCGTGCCGGCGGACCTCCAGACCTGACCGGGGTTGGATACGCCGAAGACTTTTTGTTGACCAAAGAACTCGGTGGAATTGATAGCGTTCGTCGCACCGAGGAGCAGACCTTGATTGCCAGATTCTGGTCTGACTTCAGTTTCACTTCCACGCCTCCTGGGCATTGGAATCAGATTGCCCATTCGATCGCAACGAACCGGACGAACTCGGTTCTCCGCAATGCTCGATTGTTCGCCTTGCTCAATCTTGCCATGGCCGACGCCGGAATCGCGTGCTGGGACACCAAATACGCCTACAACTTCTGGCGCCCGGTTACCGCCATCCGGGCCGCCGACACAGACGGCAACGAGCTGACCGAGCCGGACGTCGAGTGGACACCGCTCCTGACGACGCCACCTTTTCCCGAATACGTTTCGGGACATAGCACCTTCAGCGCGGCCGCGGCCGCCGTCCTCGCTGAGTTCTTTGGCACGGACCGGATTCAATTCGCGGTCGGATCCGATTCCATGCCCGGCGTCATTCGGACCTACGAGAATCTCACAGAAGTAGTGGAAGAAATCGGAATGAGCCGAATTTACGGTGGTATCCATTTCCTCTCCGCGGACTTGGACGGCATAGAGATGGGCCGCAACTTGGGGGAATACGTCATGCGGACTGCCCTGCTGCCAAACACGAGTCCCGGTTTGATCCGAATCCTGGCAGGCGCTGAAACGAGCCGGTTTGTAGCGGAAGTTCAAGGAGCGCGTGGAGTCGCGTACGTCATCCAACGATCTAACGACCTTATGACCTGGCGGTCGCTGATGACCAATCTCGTTCCTTTCCAGCTCGATATCTCAATCGACTCTTCGTACCAGTTCTTTCGCGCAGCTCCCATGCCGTAGCTCACGGGTCAATCGATGGGTATAGGGAGCCGTATTCCAGGGGCATTCCAGGGATGGTTTTTAGCCTCGTGCCAGATTTAGGAGAAGTCACCCTTTGTTGTCGTTAACTAACCGGCTGCTGCGCTGCAGCGATTGCCTACTACAGTAGTCCACATCACTAAAGAATTAGTCCGTTCATGCGATTGCTCGGCGCAAGATCACGTTGATAAAACCTGTGCTTATTCGCATCACGTTTGCCCATCACAGCGCATCATGAGAAGACTAACACATTCTGGAGCCGGGATCACTGCAGGTCGTCATTTTCTCGCCTACTTGTTGTTCATTCTTCTGCTTGTCACAAACGGAATGCTGACCGCACATGCATTGCCTACGCTGCTGGGTGACTTGGATGAAGATGGACAAGTCACCGTTCTCGACCTTGTCCGGCTCATCAATCAATTGAACGGCCAGCCGAACTCGCCTTCGGCTCTTGACTCAAACCTTGTGGCGCGACAGGTGTTCTCCGATGTCAACCAGGATGGCCTTGTAAACCAGTCAGACGTTGACGCGATTGGTGATACGATTCTCGGCATCTTGCCGGTGACCGAACTGCCGATCACCACGATTCGCGACACTTCCCCCACTCGTGGCGAGACTGGTGTGGCCGTTACGCGAGAAACCGTCTTCCGCTTCAACTATCCGCTGGCAACCAACACTTTTCTTGGGCCAAATCACGTTTTCGCCACTTTTGGTGGACGGCGGGTCCTGTCTCGCCTGGAAGTTTCAAGCGATCGCCGCACCGTCACTCTCTTTTACGCCGAGCCCCTCCCTGGTGGAGCCCGTGTGCGCGTGACCTTTGACGCATTTGGGCTGCAGGATTTTCTGGGTCGATTCGTCGATCTTGACGGCGATGGACAGGCGGGAGGCATGGCGAGCATCGACTTTGACACGTTGAGCCTTACGCCAGTCAGCGGTACAGCGATTCGCGGGACTGTATTTGCTTCTGAGCCCGTCGCTGTTACGACCAACTCCTCTCAAACCAATTTCATCAATCGCCCGCTCGCTGGCGTGACGATTTCCGTCGACGGGATGGAGCAGACTCTCCGCGCGGTTACCGATGTGAATGGCAACTTCTTGCTGCATCCCTGTCCAGCGGGCGACTTTTTCGTTCACATCGACGGGCGTACGGTGGCGGACAGCACCCGGGGCATCCGCTATCCTGAGCAGTCCTACTATCCATTCGTTGGCAAAGTCTGGCATGGCACTGCTGGCCGCACAAACTTTGCCGGGTTCATGACCGGCAGCACCAACCAGGCGAGTACCAACGGCTGGGTGTTTTTGCCTCTCATTCAGCAGGGCTCGCTGAAAACCGTGAGCATGACCAACGACACGCTGATCACTTTTCCGGCGAGCGTGACTTCCAACAATCCGGCGCTCGCGGGTGTGCAACTTATCGTGCCCCCCAATTCGCTTTTCAGCGCCAACGGAACCCGTGGGGGACGCGTGGGGATCGCGCCGGTGCCGCCTGACCGGCTGCCCGGCGTGCTCCCGCCGGGATTGGAGTTTCCACTCGTCATCACTGTACAAACAGACGGAGGTGAGAACTTCGACCGACCAGTGCCTATCTGTTTTCCGAACCTTCCGGATCCGGTCACGGGGCAGCCACTGCCGCCCGGGACGAAGAATTCATTGTATTCGTTTAACCACGACAAAGGCGAATGGGAGGTGGTCGGACCCATGACAGTCAGCGCGGATGGGACGGCGATATGTACCGACTCGGGAGTGGGGATTGTCCAGCCGGGATGGCATGGCTCTGGACCTCCACCGACAGATTCGACAGGCTGTAATTCGATGTGTTGCCCTGGCAACTCTCCATGTCTTCCAACAGCCCGACTTTCGGCGCGAGAGCCTCAGTTTCAGTTGGCATCGGAATCGTGTTGTGATTGCGACACTGACCAGAATTCGCAAGAGTGCAAGGATCGTGACCAGAGTGATCAGGAGCGAAAACGCGCCGAATGTGCAAAAAAGGAAGAAGAATGCAGAAAGGTGATGGACGATTACGCGAAGGATTCAATCGCTGGACAGATCGGCAATTATGGTCCTAATGCAGACTGTATCATCAATAATATATCAGGTTGGGACCAAGGGGATACTCCTCCGCCATGCAAACCCTGCAGCGGGCCAAGTGGCGGCGGCGTAGGGGTTGGTAACTTTGATCGGACTGGCCCGACGCACGATCCGGTAATCGACGCGTTAAACACCTCCACGGCTAGGATGAGACAGTTGGTCCGTGCATATGCGGAAGCGCAGCAGCTGCTTCCCACAGCGATTGCGCTTGAAGTCAGACGTCTTGCAGAGATTCCGAAAGCGCTTTCGGGTGGAAACGTCGACGAGTACTTGGACGGGATTATTGCACGGAGTGAATTTACAATGAGAGAAATAAGCGCTCGTGTGAGGGATCCGTTAGGTAACGCGCCGGCCAACCCAGTCAATTTTGCGGCCGAAGTTGTTCGTGGGGAGGAACGCTTTGTGCTTCGAGGTCAGACTCGAGCGTACGGCCAATATCGTATATTTGTTCCGAGAAACGGACGAGTGGAGAGGATTAGGTTTTTTGATCCGATCGGACAGAGGGTCGGAGCTATCATTCCTACTCGATTCACTGACGGTACTCTGCCTCGTTTTTATCTTGGTCCTCTAGACTCCTTTCGTGACTCTGATGGCGATGGCCTCAAGGATCTGGTGGAGGAAATACTCGGTACGGATAACTCGCTATTGGATTCCGATTCCGACGGCATACCCGATGGGGTCGAAATTGAGCAAGGTACTGACCCACTTGACGGTCGACCCGTCGTTACTGGTGTTATCGGCTCTGCCGACACCCCTGGCACGGCGGTCGACGTTTGCGCCATCAACAACCTCGCGATTGTCGCAGACGGCGCCGCTGGCGTCACCGTTTTCAACGTGGCGGCCGGACAGAATCCGCTCCGTATTGCCCAGGTGGACACTCCCGGAAATGCTCAGCGTGTGGCCTGTTCCGGTGATTTGGTTGCCATTGCGGATGGCATTGCCGGTCTTGCCATCGTCGATATCAGCGACCCGCCGGCGGCTCGAATCCGGTATCAGGTTGACCTTGGGGGTTCGGCCCAGGCCGTCACGGCGGCAGGTGGCATTGCCTACGTGGGCTTGGATAGCGGCGTGGTGATAGCGGTTGATCTCGGCAGCGGCACTATTCTCCAGCAGAGTTTTGCCGGCAACGCGGTAGTGGACTTGGCCTTGGGCGGGGATTATCTCTACGCGCTTACTACCACTGGTTTGCGGACTTTTTCCCTGCGAGACGGGGACCTTTCGGGGGTTGGCCCGGTGTTGACCTTTGGCTCGGGCCACCGCCGCCTGACCGTTGGACAAGGTTACGCTCACGCTGTTCAACTCAACGGCGTGAACACCCTCAGTCTGGCAAATCCGGCAGCGCCGGTGCTCGTCACCGCCGCCAATTCGACCCAGCGCGATTGGAGGCAACTCATCCCGAACGGTTCGGGTCTGGCAGTGACCGCCGACGACGCGACTTTTGGTTTGGAAGGGCCCAATGACGTGTCGATCTACGATCTGCGCGATCCGAGCGTGACTGACGCGGATTTCATCACCCGCTTCTCTACGCCGGGTAACGCTTTCGCACTGTCCATCTACAATGGCCTGGCCTACGTGGCTGACGGTGAAGCCGGCCTGCAAGTAGTCAACTACCTGCCTTACGACAATCGCGGGAGCAATCCGGCGGTTGCTTTGGCTGCCAGCTTTTCTTTGGTGAGCAGCACGAACGGAACTGCCGAAGAAGGCAAGCAGGTGCGCATCACTGCGAGCGCCACCGATGACGTGCAGGTGCGCAACGTCGAGTTCTACATCGATGGACAGCTTGCGGTGATCGACGGAAACTTCCCGTTCGAGCATCGGTTTGTGACTCCAGTTCGTGCGGGCGGCCGGACCAACTTCACCATCCGCGCCAAGGCGACGGATACCGGAGGTAACGTCGCCTGGACACCCGAGGCCGTAATCGTTCTCGTGCCTGATGCCACGCCGCCACGTGTGTCCCGCGTGACGCCGCGCGACCACGCAATCACTCGCCCGAATTCGGTCGGCGCTGTTTTCGTGCGTTTTTCTGAGCCAGTGCAGGCGGACAAGGTCTCAGCCCGGCTCAAAGTTCTTGCGGCTGGGCCCGATGGCGCGCTGGGGACGGCGGATGATCAGCTGGTGGTAGGTGACTTCGACTACCGGGAGGATTTGAATCTGGCCACCGTCACGTTTGCGACACCTCTGCCTACCAACTCATATCTGATTACCCTGGACGCAGGCGTTAGCGATCGCGCGGGCAACGCCACGACGAACCGCTTCACTTCGAGCTTCCGCGTATTCGAAGACAGCTTGGCCAGTGGCAGTCTCGTGGTGGATGGAGGATCCAGCTCAGATGGACTGCCGGACGTTATTTCCTTTACCGCGATTGGAGACGAAAGCGTTCGCATCTCGTTTGTGGGTGAAGGTGGTGCTTCCGCCACCGTTACGTTGCGGGAGCCGGGTGGTCGCATTTTGAATAGCAGTTCTGGTGTGAACACACAATGGGAACAGCGCCTCTCCACCAATGGCGTGCACACCGTCACCGTCAGTGGCAACGGTGTCGGCACCTACCTGCTTGCAATCCAGCGTCTCTGGCCGCAACCCACTGCGACGTTGGTTCCATACGGAACCGTGACCAACGGTTTGATCGCTCGACGGGCGGGGCAGGATGTCTATCGCTTTAACGCCCAGGCGAATGATTTCGTGCGCGTGACGTTGTTTCAGACCACCGTTCCCGGTCCGGCTGTCTCGGTGAGACTTTACGATCCGCAGGGGACTTACGTGACCGAGTTTTCCGCCAATAGCGCAACTGAACAGGCGCTGCTGCGGACGGGTTCCTATTACCTGATTGTGCGAGCCAACGACCTGCGGAATACCAATGTCGGCTACACGTTGGGGCTGCAGAAGGTATTGCCGGTGGGAGTCGCGACGCCGATCAACTACGGCGATGTGGTGTCATCCGTGGCCGCATTGGCAGGAGAGCAGGACGTCTATCGGTTCAACGCCCAGTCCAATGATTTCGTGCGCGTGACGTTGTTTCAGGCCACCGTTCCCGGTCCGGCTGTCTCGGTGAGACTTTACGATCCGCAGGGGACCTACGTGACCGAGTTCTCGTCCACCAGCTCAAGTGAACAAGCGTTGCTGCGGTCGGGTTCCTATTCCTTGATCGTTCGGGCCAACGACCTGCGGAATACCAATGTCGGCTACACGTTGGGGCTGCAGAAGGTGTTGCCGGTGGGAGTCGCGACGCCGATCAACTACGGCGATGTGGTGTCATCCGTTGTCGCCTTGGCAGGTGAGCAGGACGTCTATCGGTTCAACGCCCAGTCCAATGATTTCGTGCGCGTGACGTTGTTTCAGACCACCGTTCCCGGTCCGGCTGTCTCGGTGAGACTTTACGATCCGCAGGGGACTTACGTGAGCGAATTCTCGTCCACCAGCTCAAGTGAACAAGCGTTGCTTCGGACGGGTTCCTATTCCTTGATTGTTTGGGCCAACGACCTGCGGAATACCAATGTCGGCTACACGTTGGGGCTGCAGAAGGTGTTGCCGGTGGGAGTCGCGACGCCGATCAACTACGGCGATGTGGTGTCATCCGTGGTCGCCTTGGCAGGTGAGCAGGACGTCTATCGGTTCAACGCCCAGTCCAATGATTTCGTGCGCGTGACGTTGTTTCAGACCACCGTGCCCGGTCCGGCTGTCTCGGTGAGACTTTACGATCCGCAGGGGACCTACGTGACCGAGTTCTCGTCCACCAGCTCAAGTGAACAAGCATTGCTGCGGACGGGTTCCTATTCCTTGATCGTTCGGGCCAACGACCTGCGGAATACCAATGTCGGCTATATCGCTGGGGGCTGCAGAAGGTGTTGCCGGTGGGAGTCGGGACGCCGATCAACTACGGCGATGTGGTGTCATCCGTGGCCGCATTGGCGGGTGAGCAGGACGTCTATCGGTTCAACGCCCAGTCCAATGATTTCGTGCGTGTAACGTTGTTTCAGGCCACCGTTCCCGGTCCGGCTGTCTCGGTGAGACTTTACGATCCGCAGGGGACCTACGTGACCGAGTTCTCGTCCACCAGCTCAAGTGAACAAGCGTTGCTGCGGTCGGGTTCCTATTCCTTGATTGTTCGGGCCAACGACCTGCGGAATACCAATGTCGGCTACACGTTGGGGCTGCAAAAGGTGTTGCCGGTGGGAGTCGCGATGCCGATCAACTACGGCGATGTGGTGTCATCCGTGGTCGCCTTGGCAGGTGAGCAGGACGTCTATCGGTTCAACGCCCAGTCCAATGATTTCGTGCGTGTGACGTTGTTTCAGACCACCGTTCCCGGTCCGGCTGTCTCGGTGAGACTTTACGATCCGCAGGGGACCTACGTGACCGAGTTCTCGTCCAGCAGCTCAAGTGAACAAGCGTTGCTGCGGACGGGTTCCTATTCCTTGATTGTTCGGGCCAACGACCTGCGGAATACCAATGTCGGCTACACCTTAGGGCTGCAGAAAATCTGGCCGATTGCTTCACCGGTATTGGTCAGCTACGGGCAGGTGGTGTCGGGCGCGATTACAAATCGGGGACAACAGCTCGCCTACCAATTCGATGGCCTGGTGAATGACAACATTCGCGCGACATTGACTCGTTCCACGGGGACGGCCAACGTTCGATGCTTCGACCCTCAGGGCGTGTATCTTTGGCAGTTTAGTGCGTCCAGTTCGATCGACGCAACCTTGTCGAGGAGCGGTCGCTACAGCTTGGTCGTCTGGTCTGACATTCTCGAAACCAATGCGAATTTCACGATCGGAGTGACGAAGCGCAACTAAAAGAACTGTCCTCCCTGTTCGCGTCCAACCTGACTCACGTTCAATGAAAACCCAATCGACCATTGCAAGATTTGCGGGCCTGACTGCGCTGCTATTCTCGATCTCCCTTGGAAATGCACAGCCTTCGGTGAGTGTTGGATTGGCGCGTGGATTTCCGGAGCAGACATCGACCGTGCCCGTCGGAGTTCGGCGGGCGACCAATCTCGTCGCCGCCCAATTTGACCTGACCTACAATCCGGTCAAAGGCACCCTTCACAGTCCTACGCTGGCCACCCGCCATACCGGACATGTGATTCGTTCCCGAGAAATCTCTCCTGGAGTTCGGCGAGTCTTGGTTTACTCGCGAACCAACGCCATCTTGAACACTAACGGGTTCACTGCCACGCTGGGGTTCGACGTCCCGTCTGGCGAGCGTGTTGGATCCGGGCCGATTGGGCTGGCAAACGTGATTCTGGCTCGGACAAATTCGCTGGCCATTGCTCCCGTCACCACCAGTAGTGGCAGAGTGTTTGTTGCACCGGTGTTTCGTGACCCAACCACGGGACTAGTCGACCTGTTTCTGCCTAGTGAACCAGAGCGGACATATTTTGTTCAGGCCACGGAAGATTTTTCCCGATGGGTAACGATTTCGACCAACGTCGCGACTGGCGCATTCCTAGACTTGGTCGATGAGGACGCACCAAACTATCCCCATCGGTTTTACCGTCCGATTCCTCTCGACCCTGGTCGGTGAGGCTCAGACGATCTCGAAGCTGGTGGGCGAAATGGAGCACATGCCGGCATTCCGCCGTGCTGAGGGCTGTTTTTACCTGCTCGTCAAGACCGAGGTGTTGGCTTCGGTCTCATGAGCTTGCAGCGAAGGGCAAACCGCAATCGCTCCTTTGGCATAGGCAAGATGGACGGCGCGGGAATTGTGCCAGAGGGCGTTCTGCGCGTGGCCTTCGGGGTAGCCAGCGGCTTTGGCCCGTTCGGCCCAGGCGTAGCGATACGAGATACGAGTGAGGGCTGACACCTTTGACGTCCGCAATGCGACAGCGGCGGCAAGATTCCGAGGAGTGGGCGGAATCCGTGGACTTGATGATGGACGGGAAGAGGGGACCGCTCGAGGGCAGCTTGCGCAGCAGAGCATCGAGACGTGGGCCAGTTTGATTGAGGCCCACCTCCAGTCTTCTCGGTCTGACGGGCGGAACCGCCGATGGGTCAATCGCGGGCGGTTTTTTGTCCGGCCGACTGTTCGTAAGCTTCCAGCGAGGGCAAGGTTACCAACGCACGTTTCGCGTAAGCGCGGTGGACGGCTTTGCTGCTGTGGCCCAAAGCCTCTTGGGCGAACCGTTCAGGGTAGCCGGCGATGCGGGCGCGTTCGGCCCAGGCATAGCGGTAGGAGTGGAGCGAAATACCGTCGATACCAAGACCCAGGCAACGGCGACGAAATTCTTTTGCGCGGTGTTTCGCGTCGATCACGCTCATGCGGGGGAACAGGGGGCCGGCCTTCGGAAGGGATTGGAGGAGTTTTTCCAATTTGTCCCCGAAGTGAAGCACGCAACGTGTTCCGGTTTTGACCCGCAGATAGGCCACCGTCCGCTGGGGCCAATCAATGTCTTCGGCTTGGAGTTTGGCGATGTCAGATTGGGCGCCGCCGGTGAACCAGAGCATCTCGTAGAAGGCCCGCAGTTCCGGATTGTGTTCGCATTCGATGATCTGGTTGTGCTCTTCGAGCGTGATGGCGCGCCGCGGTTTGAATTTCATGGCCGGCCATTGCCCGGGCGGAACGATCGGCCAAGGGAGCCAGCCCATTTTGACGCAGAAGTTGTGGGCGGCGTGGAGGAAGCCATTGGTGCTGACCGTGCCTTTGCGGAGCACGTGCAGAAGGGTGGCGGCGTCGGTATCAACTATCGACGACGCTCTCGGTGAGAAGCGGTGCCAACGCCGGCTCCGATCGCGGCTGATGTTTCACCAGAATTGGATGAGCTGGGGACGGCGGCAGCGGCATACGGCCGAGCGTACCCGTCTGGTGTTCTCGTCGTCTCTTCATTGATTCCGAATGTTCCCCCAGGGAACGACGACGCTGATGTTGTTTCGTAGGCTTCTAAAGATGGGCAAACCGCGATTGCCCCTTTGGCGTACGCCGCGTGCACGGCTCGGGAATTATGCCCCAGCGCATTCTGTGCGTGGCGTTCCGGGTAGCCGGCGGCTTTGGCCCGTTCGGCCCAGGCGTAGCGATACGAGTGGAGGCTGACGCCTCTGATGTCCGCGATGCGACAGCGTCGGCAGAACTCCGAGGAGCGGGCGGAATCCGTGGACTTGATGATGGACGGGAAGAGGGGGCCGCTCGACGGCAGCTTGCGCAGCAGAGCTTCGAGGCGCGGGCCAATTTGGATGCAGGCCCAGGCTCCGGTCTTCTTGCGCTGATACTGGAGGACGCGTCGGGTCCAGTCGATGTGCTCGGCCGTCAACAAGGATGTGTCCGTTTGCGCGGCCCCAATCTCCCAGAGCAATTCGTAGTAGTGCCGGCGTTCCTCGTTCTGTTCGGCCGCGACGATGCGTTGGTGCTCGTCCAGGGTGATGCCTCGTCTTGGACGCGGTTTTGAGGTTGGCCATAGTTTCGTCGGGATGATCGGGCCGGGCAGCCAGCCCAGGCCCAGGGCCAGATTGTGCAGGCAGCGGAGGAAGTGATTCGTGGACACGCCACCGGCGGTCAGGACCAGTCGGAAGTCGTCGGCTGTGGTCTCGACGAGTTTCCGATTGGCGATGAGGCGGAAGGGGGCGCTGCGCATGGCGCGTCGCTTTCGTTCGTGCGTGTGCGGTTGGCCGCGGTCGATGAAGTCGTCCATCACTGTGCGCCAGGTGCGGCGGACCAACTGGGGGTCGTGTGCGGCGAGGTACGCTTTACCGATGGCGAGATTGGCGTGCGGGTGGGTGACGGCCGATTCCTTGGCGGAACGAAGCTGTTCGGCCTGAGTGCGGTTGGAAGTGCCGAGGCTTTCCTGACGACGCGTGAGGGTGTCTTCGACGTAGTAGATCCGGCCTCGCCGGAAGAGCCAGAATCGATATTTCATGGGCACGAGCGCAGTTTGCGCTGGGTGCCGGGAACCGGTTAAGGAGCTGTCGGGGAGCAGGATTGGATTAGGCGGAGCAGTGACGGAGGACTGCGCGGCGCCGATTTCCCCTGGCACTTTCCCTGACAGTAGGCCTAAAAACGCGGTTTTTTCGCTCCTTCCGGGGACAACCGTCGTTGCGGCGCAACGACTTTCGAATTGGCTCCAGAGGAAGGACTCGAACCTTCAACCACACGGTTAACAGCCGCGTGCTCTACCATTGAGCTACTCTGGAACTGCAACAGGACGCGCAATCTACAGAAACTCGCTTTCACGCGTCAACGGATTTTCCCATCGGCATGGAACGGCAGTTTCTTGAGTTCCAGAAGCAATCGGCCCGTGGCTCCGCCGCCCGCCCGTATTTTCTCCGAGCTGGATGCACCCCTGCAAAATCGTGGGCAGGCAGCTTCGCGGCTTGACACACCAGATGGCTGGGATAAAACTCGCGGGTCTCGGCCAAGGATCGAGACAAAATCCCGTGCAGAAAGAAAGGCCACGCCAAGGCTGAACAGCGAAGCGACGCGGGTCGTTCCGCGATCGCTGAATTGGGCGCCGGTGATGGCAACGGGGCAATCGAACAACCAGCAATGAGCAAAAGGAGGAAACGATGGCTTGGAGAATTGGGGAAAGTGTGGTGCGCGGCGAGATCGACAATCGCCTGCAGGGAATCATTCAGGGAACCCTCTATGTCGAGGGCATCCCGGAACCGATTGCGCTCGAATTGGAGGGAGACTGCGATCCGGACATCGCGGGTCGACGCTTGACCTTTCAAAGTCTTGCCGAGTGTCGTCCGGTTTCCAATGCCGACGGGTTCGTCGCTCGGCAATGTGGAACGGCCGGCACGATGACGGCCAATCGAATGGTTCGCGTTCCGACCATTCCGGATGACGAAGTGGCCCGCTGTGTTCGGGCCCGGGTGACAATACCTACGCGGTGGTCCGAGTCGCTTCATCTGGAGTGGTTCGGACCGAACGGCCGGGTGTTGATCGAGGGGAGCGGTTTCCGTTGTGAAAAGACCTCACCGGCCTGGGTCCTGAGTGACGAAGGGCATCAATGGTCGTTGCGAAACAAGGAAAAGGACATGTTGATCACGTGGGACGACGAGGAGGATTCTTCGTTGCTCGACGGCGAACTATCGGCCGATCCCTTCGCGCCGCGGGCATGGAGAGCAGCGGGTGCCGCCTTCGCCGAGCCTCACCCCGCGGTGCGGCGCCTTTCCGAATTTGTGCTGCAACTCATCGCCGAGAGCCATGCCCGCAGACTGTTTACCGAGGACGACGTGGTGAATCATTCGTTGGAAAGCATGATCGACTCCACGGTGGAAGCGTGGGTTCGACTCGCGCGAGCCATGGCCCGAGCGAGCGAAGCGCCGCCAGAACCTGCATTGCGAAGAATCGTCGCGGGGTTGCAACAGGCCCGGTGGTCTCTGGGGCAGGCAGCAGAGAATGCCGGCATGTCCGCGCATCTGTGTGCGGCGGAGTCGGCCTGGCTGACGATGATTCGGCGAGAATTTACGGCGATGCGGAACGAGGTTCGGAGCCTGATCCATCATTACCAGGAATTGCGGCAGCAGTCGGCGCCGATCCCGGTGCAGGTCGCGGTCGACGTGGCGGAGGAAGGAGGGCGCCGTGAGTAGCTATGTGGTGCTTTCCGACGCCAAGAAGCTGAGGTTGCTGCAGGCGCATTGTTTTCAGTCACCGTTTCCAACCCTGGAGCAAAAGAACTGGTGTTTGCATTGCGAACGGGAGTTTGACGGGCATTCCGTCCGGGTCTGGCGCGATCCTTCGGGTGGACACTGGCTGGAATGCGGAACTCCGGGATGTGATGGATCGCCGATCGATTGGGCTCCCTACCCATGGTGGGATCCAAAGCACCCGTTGACGAAAAGATATGAGGCCGGGAAACGGGCGAGAGTTCGTCGAGACTAGGGCGAGCGGCCGGCTTGGATAACCAATCGTTCGGCCTCGGGTGGGGCGTGCGCTTGTGGCCTTGCTGTGACGTGGCATCAGCGGGGACGGAGCGTGCGCCCTACCATCTCAACCGTGTTTCTTGCGAGGGGTGGAGCTTTGAAAACCGTGGAGAAAATCTTCGGTTTAGGGCTCGATGCGGACGCGGAAGAACCGGGTGGGGCTTCCACGCGGCACGACAAAGGGAGATTTCGCGTTGGGATCTCCGGTCCACGGGCCCGTAACGGAAGGCGCGCCTTCGAGTGTGCCGGCGTCCCAGGTTACGGTGGCCTGCCCGTTGGGGCCGACGGCGATGTTGACGGCGGAGCATTGGACCCGAACGGTGAATGTGCACGTGGCGAACTGGCCTGAGTTGCTGGCCTGACACGTGACGACGGTGGTCCCAACCGGGAAGACGCTGCCGGAGCGTGGCGTGCAGGTGACGGGCAGGTTCTGGATGCAGGTCGTTCGAGCCACTGCGGTGTAACGAACGACTGCGCCGGTGGGCCCCGTGCAATTCACCACGATATTGGAGGGACACTGGAGGATGGGGGCGGACGGGTCGATCACGGTCAGAGTGCTGACGCAAGTGGACGTATTTCCCTGGAGGTCAGTGATCGAGATGCGAATGGGATGGACGCCCGGCCCGACGATTGAGCCGGGCTCAGGGTCCTGACGGGGGAAAGCGTTGGGTGACAGACCGCAGTTGTCCGCGTAGGTGACCTGGCTCCGGAAGTCGGGGACTACGGCCACGCACGGGGCGGCGCCGATGTTCGACCCGAGCGTGACGGTGACGTTCGTTTGTGGGCACGTGAGAGTCGGCGGGGTGGTGTCACCGAAGGCGAGGCACCCGGGGTAGCCGTAAGAATCGTACTCGGCCCAGCCGTAGATCGCGACGCCGACGGGGTTGGGAGACGATACCGTATGCACGCCGACCCCGACGGGGCGTTGGGCGTATGAGAAGACACTGCCTGCGATGGGGGTGAACGCGGCGGCGGGGACAACGGCGCCGTCGAGCGTCAGAGCGCCGATGGCGGTATTGGGTGCGATGATGTTGACGTAGTGCGCGGTGAAATCGAGGGGCGCGGTGCAGACCACGTGCGTGGGGTTGAACATCTGAACGTGCGGCACGATGACCATGAATGGATCGGCGTCGGTTACCGAATCGAAGTCGGAACTATTGGCGTATTGCATCACGCTCACGGGAGCGGAGGCGAGGATCACCGCCGCCGTTTTGAGCGTTAGGTGGTGAAACTCGCCCCGGGCGAGCGTGGCGACGAGATTGCCTCCGATGGTGACCGTGGTGTTGTCCGCGCTGGCGAGAACCCGGAAAGTGTCTCCGTTCCGTGTGGCCAGGGGAGCGGTGAGAAAGCCGCGGCCCCAGTTTTTGGTGGGCAGGAGTTGTTCGACCAGGTAGTCGCAGAACCATTGATCGTTGGACGGGACGTTGGCGCATTGATGGCTGCCGAACACGGCGATGGGGCGGTCGGACTCAATCAGTGTGCCCGTCAGGTCGGCCGGTGCGTCTTCAGTGGCGCGGAGTTGATACGTCTCGCCGGCTTGCAACGTGACCAAAAAGGGAACGCCGGCCGGGTGGCTGCCGACATTCATTCGTGGGGTGATGCGCACTTGCGTGTTGTCCTGACTGGCGACCACGGCGAACTGCGTGCCGTTGAGATCGGCAGCGCCGGTATGGAGGTTGGCGAAGGAACTGACCAGATATTCCGTGCCGAGCGCATCGGTGTGGATGGCGGTGAATCCGTCGGTGGTGTAGCGGACATGATTGAGGGCTTGAACGGAGACGGGATTGCCGGCTCGAATCAGAACACCTTTCTTGGTCACGATGTCGTTGGCGTCGCCGAGATCCGTTTGGCGGGGCAGGGAAATAAGCGCCACGCCGGCAGCATTGAGGGAGGCCGCGGGAGAGACGAAGCCGAGTCCGGGCACGCGCACATTGATGGGGGTGCCGGCGGGCCCAACGATGCAAAGAGAAAGCTGCGGGGGATTGTTGGTGTCCGGAGCGTAGTTGCCCGGGAAGGCGACCCAGAAGTTGGTTCCGGTGCAGTTTTGATCGCAATCGCGCGGGCGTCCTTGTTCGACCCGGTAGTCTTCGACTTCGCCGTCGGGAGCGGGGCCGTCGAAGTTGATCTTGCCGTCGCGGGAAAAGCGGAAACGGGCGTAGGTGGCGCGAGGTGTGGCGCTGGCGGGAACGAAGAATGAAAGCGTGGTGGTGCCGGCGGGGATTCCGACGTCCACGAAGACGTGTTCGAGGTCATCGGCCCACGAGCCGTTGATGTTGAAATCGACCCAGGCGTTGAGGACGCCTTGGGCCGAGGCCGTGACTTCGACGGCGGCACTTTGTCCGGGAATCAGCGGTGAAAGGAACCGAACGCCATCCTCGTCATCGGCGGTGGGCGGATTGATGTCATCGCCCAGGGCATCGGCTGTCGGTTGGCCGTCGGTCTCGGCGTCGACGCGTTGGCCGAGGTGGAAGCCCGGAAGGATGGCGTGGCGGGCGCCGTTGTTTGCAGCCAGGACCGGGTAGTTTTGGGGTGCGTCGCCGAAGTCGAGCTGCCGGCTTTGGACGGTGACTTGATAATCCTCGACCTCGCCGTCGGGGGCGAAGCCGGTGAAGGAAAGGCCGCCTTTGCTCGAGATGCGGAAGCGGGCGAAGGAGTCGCGGGTGAGCGCCGCGGTGGGCACGACGAAGCTGAGCACGTTGGGGCCGGGGTTCAGCGGTTCGACGGCGAAGATTCGTTCATTCGCCTCAGCCCAGCTGCCGTTCAGATTGAAGTCGATCCAGGCGTCGAGGTTGCACTTGTTGTTGACGGTGACCTCGATCTGGGCGGTTTGCCCGGGGATCAGTGGGGTAAGGAATTTGACGCCATCCTCGTCGTCGGGAGCACCAGCGGGGGAAACATCGTCGCCGAGTGCGTTGCCGCTGGCCTGCCCGTTGCCCTCGAAGTCAATGAACTGACCGAGCCTCAACTCGGATGGCTGATGGCGGGCGCCGTTGTTGCCCAGGAGGACGGGGTAATTCTGGGGGGCATCGCCGAAGTCGAGCTCACGGGGTTCGATTCCGATCAGGTAGTCTTCCACTTCGCCGTCGGGCGCGAGGCCTTCTGGCCTTAGTCCGCCTTGTTGACTGAACCGGAAGCGGGCGTAGGTCTCGCGTTGGATGGCAGTGGCCGGAACCGTGAACGAGAACGAATTGGTTCCGGCGAGCGTGGCCACGGATAGAAAGATCTGTTCACCCGGGTCAAGGAAGCTTCCGTTGCCGTTGAAATCGATCCACGCATCGAGTCGGCCGTTGGCGGTGGCCACGACCAGCAGCTGGGCGGATTGGCCGGGAACAATCGGGGAGGTGAACGTCACTCCGTCCTCGTCATCCGAGTTCGCGGGCCCGGGCGCATCGTCACCATCAGCGCCGTTGGTGGGTTGGCCGTCAGCCTCGGAGTCGATGGCCTGGCCCAGATGGAATCCGGCGAGAATGCGATGCCTCGCGCCGTTGTTGGCGAGCAGTGTTGGATAGGCGACCGGCAGGTCGCCAAAATCGAGCGCTTCCTGCTCGATGTTGACGCGGTAATCCTCGACTTCGCCGCTTGAAGCGAATCCCACAAAGTTCAAGTCGCCGAATCGGCTCAGGCGGAACCGGGCGTAGGTGGAGCCGATCTTCGCACTGGTCGGAACGGCGAAGGCGAGCGTGTTTACTCCGGGCACCAAAAGCCGGCTGGAAAAGATGCGGTCGCCGGCCGTCCCCCAGTCTCCGTCGAGGCCGAAGTCGACCCAGGCATCCAGGCGGCCATCCTTTGATGCGGTTACCTCAATCAAGGCGGCCTGGCCGGGGGTCAATGGAGTGAGGAATTTGACGCCATCTTCGTCGTCTGCGGTCGTTGGATTGAAGTCATCGCCCGTGGCGGCGGCGTCTGGTTGACCATCGGGCTCGGCATCGATGCGGCTGCCAAGGAAAAAGTCGGGTTCGATGGCATGGCGTGCGCCGTTGGCGGCGAGCTTGGTGGGATACGGACGCTCTGGGGCGTCACCGAAGTCCAATCCTTGCACGGTCAGAACAGCGGGAGGCGAACTGGTGGAACCGCCTGGTCCCGTCACAACCACCGTATAGTTCCCTGCGTCGGCTGCCTTCACAGCCGGGATCGTGAAGGCGTTGTCGGTGGCGCCGGCGATGGCGATGCCGTTGAACAGCCAACGATAGGTGAGGGGCGGTGAACCAGTGGCGGCGGCTGAAAAAGTCGCCGATTGTCCTTCGGGCACCGTCTGACTTTGCGGCAGCGAGATCAACGACGGCGGCAAGGGGAGGACGTTCACGACGAAACTGTCCGGCACGGAATTGGTGCCGTCACTGACCGTCACGGTGATGCGGGCGCTGCCGAAGGCATTGGCCGCGGGTGTGATCGTGACCGTGCGGGCCGCGGCGTTGCCGGCCAGGACGATGCCCGTCAGCGGCACGAGGCTGAGGTTGTCTGAGTCGCGGGTCAGGGTGAGGCTGGTTGCCGGCGTTTCGACGTCGCCGATGGTGAATGGAATCGCGCCCGTATTGCTGTTGGCAGCGATTGTTCGGTCGGCGATGTCGCTGATGGTAGGCGGATCGTTGATGGGTTGAACCGTCAGGGTGAAAATCTCCGTGGCGGCGAGCGCACCATCGTTGGCCCGGATGGTGATTCGGGTGGTGCCGAATTGGTTCAGCGCGGGAGTGACTGTAACGGTGCGGGTGGCGCCGGCGCCGCCGAAGGCGATGTTGTTCGTTGGAACCAGCGCAGGCTGATCGGCGAAAGCCGTCAGCGTCACATTGGCCAGTGCGGTGTCGGGGTCAGAGAGCGTGAATGGAATCTGGCCGGTCGAGGTATCTTCATTGATCGCGAGGTTGGCGATGGCGGTGATGGACGGGCCGTCGTTGACGGGGGTAACCGTCAATTGGAAGCGGTCGTTGGCGGTGCGGATACCGTCGCTGACTGTGACGGTGACGATCGTCGTGCCGGTTTGATTGGTCGCCGGGCGGCAGATGACCGTGCGGTTGGATCCACTTCCGCCGAATGTAAAATTGGCATTGGGGAGGAGTGTCGTGTTGGCCGACGAGGCGGTCACCGTCAAATTCGAAGCGATGGTTTCGAAATCGCCGATCAGGATGGGCAGCGCGGCTGAGCTGGTATCTTCGGGAATGCTGACGTTTGGAAGGTCAGAGATTACTGGCGGGAAATTGCCGGCGGCGGAGAAGTTGCGATATTCGACCGCGTTGGTGGTTTTGCTCCCCAGCGGGTGTCGACTTTGCGCGAGCCCGAGGAAGAAGACGGACGGGAACGCGCCTCCTTCCCACGTGGCTGTGTCCTGATTGGCGAGGAGCAGCCAGTTGGTGCCGTCGTTGGAGCTGTAGCCACCGAGGATGTTGCCATGGCGTTCCAGGCGGACCCAGGCGTTGGGGTAGGCTGGGGAAGGGAAGCCGGCGGTGGGTTCCTCGTTCTGGCCCTGGGCTGCGGTGGTGATGCCGGTGCGGAACTGAAAGCGTACGTCGTTGGCGCCAGTTTCGTTGTTGAGTGCCGTGCCGGTGGGGGTTACCCGCACGTAAGCCATGCGGCTGTTCGTGGTGAGACTTTGGCGAACCATGAGGCCGGCCCGGGTGAGGCGGGCGTTGGCTTCGAGTGACTGAACGCGGACCCGCAAATCGAACTGAGTGCCCTGGGAGGAGAAGTTGTGAAAAGTGAACTGATCGCCGATCCCAAAAATGTCCTGCCCTCCGGCGAGGACCGAGTAATTGCCGGCCGCGTTCGTGACGATGGCGCCGGTGGCGCCGCTGCCGAGTTTGGTGCTGGCAGTGAATTGCGCGAACGCACTCGGGGCCAGGAGACACAGGGCAAGCCCCAGTGCAGCCCAGGCGCCACGCCTTCGATTGGAAACCTGCGTTTTCATAACTTCATCGCTTCGTCACGGAAATGAATCTTCGATTGCCCCGAGGTCACCGGCGACAATGATGGAAAGGTTCGGGCTGATGAGTTGCGCCCCGCCCAGGTTGAGATCGATGACAATGCCGCCCAGGCCAACGCCCTGGAGGAAATCGGCAAACCCCTGATTGACGAACTCAATCACGGTGTCCGTTCCTTGGGCGAAACTTTGGTCGAAGATATACAAGTCGTTGCCGGTGCCTCCGCGCAGGGTGTCGTTGCCGTCCAGACCGAGCAGCAGATCCACGGCGCCGCTGCCGCCCAGGGTGTCGTTGCCGGCATCGCCGCGCACATCATCTGCACCGCCGCCTCCAAAGACGGTGTCGTCACCGTCGCCGCCCCGCAGCACGTCGTTGCCGTAGCCGCCGAGGAGCACGTCATTGCCGCCCAGGCCGGACAGGGAGACCGTGCCGGCGGTGAAAGCGGAGGCGTCAAACAGGTTGTTGCCGGCTCCTCCGAGGAGGACCACTGAATCAATGTCGTCGATGGCATTATCATCGATGACGCCATTTTCAGTGATGACGAGCCGGGTGTTGGTCAAGACGAAATCAGCATCGCGAATCTCCACAAGGCGATCGAGACCGCCTGCGCCGGAGACGGTGTCATTGCCACCGCCGCCGAGGAAGATGTTGTCGAGCGCGTTGCCTTTCAGCGTGTCGGCCTGGTCGCCGCCGATGATGTTTTCCACGCTGTTAATATCGGACAAAGTCAGCTTGAGGTTTGTGGCGTGAACCGTCTGCAGGGTGGCGGTGCCAAGCTCGACGGTGAGCGACTTGGTGTTGGTCGTGGTGAAGTCCAGCGTGTCATTGCCATTGGCGACGCCGGGGAGTTCGTCGATCAGGTCCTGGCCCAGCACATCATCGACGTCGAAGTCATAGCGGTCGTCACCGGCGCGGCCGCGGAGCTTGTCGTTGCCGCCGCCGCCGACGAGGACATCGCTGGAACTGCCGCCGATCAACTCGTCGTCACCCGCTCCACCGGTCAGGAGCGTGGGTCGGGTGAACGCTGAGGCGTTGATCGTGTTGTTGCCGGCGCCACCCGTCAGTTGTGCCAGATCGATGTTGGCGAGCGTGTCGATGACGCCGTCGGTGTTCAGCGCCCCGTTGGTCAACACCATGGAGATCGCATTGGCGACCTCGGCCAGAGTGTCCGTGCCGCTTTGGCCGTCGATGACGTCGGCGCCGTTGCCGCCGGTCAGCGTGTTGTTGAGAGCGTTGCCGGTGATGACGTCGGCGCCCGTGCCGCCGATGACATTCTCGATCTCATCACCGATAGGGAGGGTGTTACTGGTGAGCAATAACTGAAGTTCGCCGGCCACGACCAGTTGGGCGACGCCGAGCGTTCCGAGGTTAATCGTGATGGCAGCAGCGAACGCGGAAAAGTCGAGCGTGTCGATGCCGGGGCCGCCAATGATTCCATCCAGGTCGAGTGCGCCATCGGGTCGGAAGATGAAGCGATCGTCACCGTCGCCGCCGTCCAGGATGTTCACTCCGGGCCCGCCGATGAGCGTGTCGTTGCCGGCGCCGCCGTTCAGGCGGGCCGCGCCAGTGAAGGCTGAGGCATCGATGATGTCGTCGGCCTCGGTGGCGGTGATGAAGGCGAGTTGAATGTTGTTGAAAGTGATGGCACCGAATCCGCCGGTAAATGTAATGGCGGAATTGGTCAGGGTGACGGTGACCGGGTCCGGTTCGGGGTCGGCATCGGGATCGGGAATGGAAGCCAGGAGTGAATTGACGCCTGCACCGCCGTGGAGATCAATCGAACCCGCGGTCCAGCGGGAGATATCGAATGAATCATTCTGCGGGCTGCCGGTCAGGTCTACTGATTCAAGGCCAAGGAAGAAATCAAACTCGATGATCGTGTCGTCGACCGGGGCTGGCGTCGGGTCCTTCTGCACGATCAGCAGGCTGGTATTCTGGACGACGAAACCGACCTCCCAAACGGCTCCAGTCAGGCTTTCGACCACTTCGTCAATGCCGGCGCCGCCGTCGAGCAAATCATTGCCGCGATTACCGGTAAGAGTGTCATTGCCAAGCCCGCCGCGAAGGATGTCGATGCCGGCCCCGCCGATCAAAATGTCGTCGCCGTCATTGCCGGTGAGGACAGTGGATCCGGCGAAGGCGGAGGCGTCGAGGGTGTGGCTGCCGGGTCCATCGGTCAGCACGGCGGCGTCGATGGACGTCAGCGCGATCGGGCCGAGCATGGTTGAAACAGTCAGGGATCCTGCCGTGAGCGTGAAATTGGCGTCGGCGCTGACGATGACGGTGTCGATGCGCGGATTGCCGGGGAGGTCGCCACCGTTAAGGCTGCCGGTGCCGGTCCAGCCCGTGAGGTTGAACGTGTTCGCACCTGCGCCGCCGGTGAGGTTGGCGATCTCGATGTTATCGAGCGAATCCACTTCGCCGGTGCCGCGGGTGAGGCTGGTGTCGTTCAGCGCAAAGTTGGTGTTGCCCTGCTCGTTGATCGTGTCGGAACCCGTCCCGCCCTGGAGCGTATCGTTGCCGATGCCGCCATCGAGCAGGTCGTCGCCGCTCTTGCCGTCCAACAGATCGTCGCCGGCGCCGCCGCGGATGCGGTTGTTGAACGAGTTGCCGCGAAGCGTGTCGTTGCGACTGCCGCCGATGAGGTTTTCAATTTCGCCTTCGTCACCGCCGGAGCTCTGGATTTTCAGGACAAGATTCGCATTGATGGTCTGGGGAGCGGTGACGCCGAGGTTGACGGAGATTGAACGGCCGGTGGTTCCGGAGAAGTCGAGCGTGTCCACGCCGCCGCCCACATCTTCGATGATGGTTTCGAAGCCCCAAGGATTATCCGTATCGAACGCGTAGATTTCGTTGCCGCCGCGGCCCTCGAGCGTGTCGTCGCCTTTTCCGCCCTGCAGCACGTTGGCCAAGCTGTTGCCTTTAAGGAAGTCATTGCCGTCGCCGCCGGTGAGATTCTCGAAGTCATCAATCAAGACGAGGCTGAGGTTCCCGTTGATCACTTGGGCGACGTGCACTGCAAGATCGACAGTGACGCCCGAGGTGGTGGCCAGCCCGAGATAATCATCGACAAACGTAATCGTGTCGGCGCCGCCGTTGCCGGTCAGCGTGTCGATGCCGAGGGGCGTATTGGCGACGAATACGAACGTATCGCGGCTCGATCCTCCGATAAAGGTGTCGTTGCCGGCATCGGCGACGAACGTGACCGGGCGGGAGTAGCTGCTGGCATCGAAGGCGTTGGCATTCCCGCCGCCGCCGCCGCTCAGCCGGACGTTCTCCAGCGAAGCAAGATGGTAGGTGCTGTTGGTGGCCAGGCTGAGCGAAGCGTCCTTCGCAAATTGATAGAGATCGAGGTAGAGCAGGCGCTCGGCCAGAGTGGCATCGCGCAGGATCATGTTCGTGTCGTTGGCGACAGCGAGCGTGTCGTCGCCGATGCCGCCGGAAACGAACGCGGTTCGGTTCCAGGACTCCAAATTGAAGGTGTTGTCCTGGGAATCGCCGAAGAGACGGGCGATCTCAAACTGGTCGCGCAGGGCGTGGATGTTCAAGACCGAGCCATCGCTACGCAGATGAGTAAGGGTGGTGGGCGTGAGCTTGATCCCCGGAACCGCGCGCCGCGAGAGGACGGTGTCATTTCCGTGGTCGCCGCGAACGTCGTCGTTGCCCTGGCCGACGGTGATTTGGTCATCGCCCAGGCCGCCGAGCACGATGTCGACGGAGTCGTCGCCTTGGAGCACGTCGTCGCCCAGCTGGCCGTCAATGTAATCGGCTCCACCAGCTCCGTGGATGATGTCATCGCCCGGGCCGCCGTATCGTTTGATGTTGCCGAGCTTGGCCGGTAATCCGATGTCCGCGTATTCGGCGGTCACGGCATAGCCGGGAATGTTGGCGGAGTCGCCCATGACGATGTCCCAATCGTTGCCGGCGGTGATGTGGTCGTCGTCGCTGATGGTGGCGTTGCCTTCGCCGACGATGTAAACCGTGGCGTCATCAAGACGGCGACCTGTGGGATCGTGCAGGGTCAGTGTGAAATAACGGAAGTCACAAATGCCGAGGTGCCGATTGAAAATGGGAATTTGCAGAGTTCCGATCGTTTCTCCGACCGGGAAGTAGAGGAGCTTGGTGGTCGCGGTGTAATTCTTGGTGGCAGCGGGAGAGGACAGCGCACCTTCTGGTCCGGTGCCGTCGGTGGTGCGGACGAGGACGGACTGATCGTTGTAGGAGGTCCCGCGAACGATGGTGATGACGACGTAGCCGTCTTTCTCGTAGACGCTGTAGGAACCCCGAGTGAACTCGAAGGCCAGGCCGGTGGCGGTCGGAATCGTGGTGGAGGAGATGACGCCCGCATCGATGTCGTTTTCCGCCGGGTCATTGGCCGACAGCGCAATTTTGCGCGTGCGGTTGACCAGTTCGGCATCGCTGTCAATTGGGCTCAGGTCGTCGTTCGGATTGGCGTCGAGCGTGTTGGGTTCCGTGAAAGTGTAGCCGCTGGGCAGATCAAACTGGATGATGTAGTGGCTTTCGGCGGCGGGGTTTGCCGGATCCACATAGAGATTGTCGAACGTGTAGAGTCCGGTGGTGGTAACGATGGTGTTGACCGTGTTACCAGTGCCGTCCAGCAGGTGGACCAGCACCTCACCGGTGAACGGCGGTTCAACGATGAAGCCCGGGTTGATCTGGAGTTTGTTCGTGTCGGTTTCCCGCCAGACTTGGCCCTTGATCACTCCCGCGAACAGCTCGGGTGTGATGGAGAAGATTGGGCCCGCATCGTAGATGGGGTGCAATGATTCCCCGGGTAACAATCCGGTGTCCTCGTCCACAATGACGACGATCGCGTTGTACGCAGCCTTGTTGATGGGCATGTTGCTGTCCGTCGCGGTCTGCCAGTGCCCGCCCACCACGTGATCATCGCCGGCGCCGGCGTCGATGATGTCGTCGCCCGGTCCGCCGAAGATCGTATCGTCAGTGCCGCCGCGGCCGACGTCATCAGCGCCTTCGGGAGCGCTCAAGGTGAAGCTGTTCTTGTATCCGACGGGGGTAAAGGGAGAGATGCCGATGATGCCATCGAATTCCTCTGCCTGAACTTCGTTGTCGGTGGTGGTGACATATTCGCCCGACCAATTCAGCAGCGACAGCAACCCGAACGATTTCTGGTAGGGCGATTTCACGGTCTTGCCGTCGACCGAGATGGTTACGGGCCCGAGCGCCACATTGGCGGCATACGTGCCGTCCGGCAGGGTTGGGACGGTGACGGAGGTTTGCACGCCGTTCTGCATCCAGGAAATCGTGACGTCAACGTCTTCGATCCCTTTCTCGCCCAGGTCGAGGAAGCCGTTGCCGTTGGTATCGTGGAAGACTGTCCCGATGACTTCCTTCAAGTCGTCGTCGAAGATCGGGGTTAGCACCACGCTATCTTCGGCCGCGAGATTTGCGCGGACCGGGTTTTTGAGCCGAACGGCGAAGCGTTCGGTGAGCTCAGGGGTCGTGTCCTGCGCGACGGTGACCGAGAACGTCGTCGAGGTGCCGAGCGCGGGGATGAAGGCGACGCCGGTTGCAGCGGTGAAATCAGAGCCCGCCCTTGCCGTCAGGCTGAAAGTCTCCCAGGTGACGAACACACCGCCGGGCGGCGCGGGTTCATCGAGATTAATCGTAAACGTCGTGCTGGATTGAAGGGTCGGATTGCCTTCCACGATGCCGGGCTCGAAGCGGATGGCGAAAATCTCCGGGTCAAACACGAGGAATCCCGGCGAATCGAGCGTGATGTTCGGAACATCTTCGTCGGTGATGGTCAGCACCGCGGTATCCGGCGAGCCGCGCACCTTTCCGCCCGTTGGATTGCGCAGGGAGAGCAAGACAGTTTCGTCGCCTTCCGAGGCGGTGTCGCTGTGGACGGCGATGTAAATGGTGCGGCTGAGTTCATTGTCTGCGAAGACGACCAGCAGCCGGAAGTAACCGTCGTAGTCCGCGCCTTCCGTGGCGGTGCCGTCCGTCGTGTAAAAGACCGCGATGGCGTGCGAGCTGCCGGGGGCACGGAGGAGAGTAATGGGGACCAGGGCGGTGCCGGATTCGGGTTCGGCCACGGTGTAGGTGGTGGAACTGAAACGAATCGCCCACGGGCCGGGATCACCCGTGGCACCGGTGTCGTCATCCTTGATGACGATGGTGACGTGGTTGCTTTGAGCGGGCGGGTTTTCCGCAATGACCGCGTTCTCCGCGCTGATCAGGTTGGCGAAGAACATCTCGTCGCCTTCCACGAAGCTATCGCCGTTGATGGTGACGTAGATGATCTTGGAGATCTCGCCTGGAGCGAACACCAATTGCAGGTTGGCGTCCGGCGTGGACGGCTGCGGGAAGGGAACATAATCCTCGAGATCATCGCCGTTGAGTTTGTCGACCGAATACACCGCCTCGACGGCGGTCCCCGGCGAGGTGGCCCAGCCGACTTTGACCTGTTTATTGCTCACCTTCGACAGGCTGACCACGAGGGGAACCGTGGTGAGGAATGAGCCGGAGCCTTCGACGACCTCAGTGCGGAACGGGCCGCCGATGGGTGCCAGCGGCGCGATGGAGACGGCAACCTCCGGATCATCGTCGGGAATGATGCCGTAGCCGCGGCCGTCGGCGATGCGTGCATATTCGGGGTTGTACAGGTCGACGAAGAAATGTTCGTCGTACTCGTCGATCGGATTGCCCGCGTCATCGACCAGGGGAACGGTGATCGTCTTTCGCGTCTCGCCTGGAAGGAACGTGACCGTCGTCGTGCCTGGTATGATGAAGTCGCCATCCGGGAACAGCGGGAACGGGCGGGCCGGATTCTCGGGATCGAGGCCGGCGAAGGTGTAGGGCGAGTCAACGAGGTAACGAACGCGGACGGTGTATTGGCTGGGGTTGGAGAGGCTGACCACAAACGTGGCCGGAGCGCCTTCACCGACCGTGTAGATCCGCGACCCGTCTTCCAACAGAGTCGAAGGCGGAACGTAATCGGCTATCGAGATCTGCGGAACGGGATCGTCGTTGATGATAGTGACCAGCACCGTGGTAATCGGAGCGGTCGGCAGCTGAATGCCCGCGGACGGATTTGAGAGCAGCAGGCGGAACTGTTGATGTTCTTCGTAGGCGGTGTCGCCGTTGAGGAAAATCGTGATGGTCTTGGAAATTTCGCCGGGACCGAACTGAAGGATGCCGGCGGCGGCGATGAAGTCGCCATTGCCTTCAGTCGCGTTTCGTTCTGGGTGCAGCAGATCGTTGCCGTCGGCGGTGGCGTAGCTCAGCGAGGTGAGGAACACCTGCGGTCCGGAGAGGGTGACGGTCAAGACGGCGGCGGTTTGGCCATCATCGCCTTCTTCCACGGAGATGTTGCTGACCGAGATGATGGGATCGCCTTCGTAACCCGCGGTGACCGCAGCTTCAGTCTCGTCGAAGGTCAGCGTGAAATCGGGTGTTTGGCCGACCACATGGAAGGGCGGCGGGGCCACCTCGTAGACATCGCTATCGTTGCTGGCGGCTTCGGAATCGGCCGCGCCGCCGGCCAGCCGAGTGATGAAGTTCATGCCCGGCACCGACTCGAAGATCATGTAATAGAGATCGGGATCGAGGCCGGTGAACGAATACGACCCGTCGCTCTCAGTCTCGGTGTCGCCGATCTTCAAGCCGTCGTTGCGATAGAGCTCGACCAGCACGCCGCCAAAGCCCACCTCGTCATCGTCGCGCAGTCCGTTTTTGTTCAAGTCGAAGAAAATGCTGCCGCGGATGGCGATGCCGGTGTCGCGATCGCCGGTCCGGCCCATGGCGTCATCGCCGAAGATGGTGTCGTTGCCCGGCCCACCGTCAAAGAAGTCATTGGCGTCCTCCTCAATCACGTCGGTTTCACCGGTGTTCAGGAAATTCCCGCCGTAGAGGTAGTCGACGCCGGGACCGCCGAACAGCACGTCGATGTTGCCACCACCGATCAGCAGGTCGTTGCCGGTGATCGCACTTGGATTCCCGACGTCACCGCCGGTGATTCCATTGACCGTGATGCCGGAAGCGGGAATGGCGGCAAGCGCGGAGCGGATTGCGCCGAGGTTGGCCGCGGTGAGGGCGAGTCCGTTGATCGTGCCGAAGTTCTCTCCGATGAGCAGATCGATCCCGCCATGACCATTGGCCCAATCGTCGTCGGGCCCGCCTACGAGCAGATCGTTTCCGGCGCTGCCGTAAAGTTTGTCATCGCCGTCACCACCGTCGAGAATGTCGTCACCGCGGCTGCCGCGAATGGTGTCATTGCCGCCCTGGCCGAGAATCCAATCGTCGTCGGCGCCACCTTCAATCTCGTCGTTGCCGAGCCCGCCGCGGATCTCGTCCGCCCCGGCACCGCCATCGATGATGTCCGCCCCATCGGAGGCCGTTCCGGTTCCGTCATCTCCGTAGAGAAGATCAGCTTCGCCGCTGCCCGTGATGGTGTCCTTGCCGCCGTCGCCGTAGATCGTGATGGCCACGGAACCGGCGGCGAGTTGGTCGTCGCCGGCGCCGCCATGGATCACCACGCCGGTCGCGGTATTGGCGGCACTGGGAGTGATCACGTCGTTGCCTTCGTCGCCAAAGGCAGTGGAGCCGGCGGCGTCGCTCAGGTAGATGGTGTCATTGCCGGCGCCGCCGTGAATCTCGACGGGGACTTTGACGCCGCGGGTGTCGATGACGTCATTGCCCGCGCCGGCGTCGCGCACGAGGATCTTGGTGACGCCATCATAGGTTTGTTTCCAGGAGGACCATTGGACTTCGACCTGGCCGCCATCGAGCTGCTTGACGATAAACGTTTCGGAGTTGTCGTTGGTGTCGATCTCCTTGCGTTTTTCGGCGTCGGCACCCACGTGGAGGGTGAGCACGCCCATGCCGTCCTTGGAGGCGAGGACAGGTTCGGGGCAGCTGATGGTGAATTCGAAGAGAGTGATCTCGGCGAAGCGCCATTTCTTTTCAAAGCTGAAAAAGAAGAGGTCGACCTTCAGGAACGCCTCAAGGAAAAGGCCGATTTCGCCATGGATGTCGAAGATGCAGCGCGGATCCTGGGAGGCGTTGGCGATGATCTCGCTGACGCGGACCTTGCCGTCGTCGTTCACGTCATTGAGATCAAACTCGATGGTGGCGGAGATGCCGCCGTTGACACCCACGCTGACGATCACGAGGTCGATGGAGGCGCCGGCGAAGATCTCGCCGGTGAGCGTGAGTTCGGGCCGTTCGTTGCCGGCGGCATCGAAGTCGATGACATAGAAGCCGTCGAGCAAGTCGATGGGGTTCTTGTCTTCGGACTCGATGAACTTCTGGATGCCGAACGTGTCGTAGCCGAAACCGATGTCGATGGTGGCGCCGATGGATCCGCCGAACTGGGCGTAGAGCGGGGGATAGATCGGGATCTTCTGAGTGTAGGTGAACTGGAATTTGAACGTTGGCATGCGCCATTCCACCAAGCGGACGGGTTCGCCGATGAACAAGTTGAACAGTTCAGCCGGGTTGTCGAAGATCGGGATGCTGAAATTGGAGAGGCTGCCGACGTCGCCCGCGAAGCCGGAGACTTGTTCCTTGTGCGTTTCGCTGGTGCCAGGGCCGCCGGCGTTGTCGATCGCGTCCTGGAGGGCGTCGCCGGTCAGTTCCACGGCTTCCTCCAGCACGGCGAGGTTGCGTCGTTCACCGTTGCCGTCCTCGAGCAGGCTGAAGGCGCCGAACGGAATCAGGATGCTGCCTTCGCCGAGCCCCTCAAGGCTGTTGATGAGCTCGACCACCTCGAGCACGCCTTCGATGAAGTCGACCGTGCTGGGCTCGAGCAGGCCGAACACTTCGGCCAAGGTGAGGAGCGTGACGGTCTCGCCGGCGAGATCCGACAGGACGGGGAGGCGGGCGGTGACGACATCAATCAGCGGCTGGAGCGGTTCGGTGACCTTGCGAATCTCGGTCAGGATTGGCCCGAGGAAGTCCGAGATGAATGTGCCGAGATCAAGGTAGATGTCGGTGAAGGCGATTTGCGGGTCGCCCGCGCCGTTCAGGACGTCGAAGTGCCAGAGGAGATGGAATTCGGCGAGAACGCGCGGGAACGCCGTGTTTCCGCCGAAGCTTGCCGCCAAATCGAGGTTGAGATTCGCGTCCGCCTGGAGATTCGCAAAGATGATGTCCGAGAACTCCGTGCCGCTGGACGTCATCTCGGCAAAGGTGAGCTTTCCGTCGCCGCTGGGATCTTTTAGGTCGACGATGAACTCGCCAACGAACGAGCTCGGATCATCGGCGTCATCCATCACGTCGAGCTGGAGGAACAGCAGTTGGCCGCCGACGTGGAGCGACGGGATGGTTGCCTCGAAGAAGACGCGCAGTTCAGGATCATCCTCTGGGGCGGAGGAGTTGAAGTAGAAGCCGTCTTCCGCGTTGATGCCGAAGCCGAATTTGAGGTCGAAGCCGACTTTGACTTGCACGCCACCGTCGACTTCGAGGCCGAAGCCGGGCACACCGACGTCAAAGGCGATCGTGGTATCCAGCAGGGCGGCTTCCTTGTTCAGGCGGAGATTGACGCTCAGGCCATTGTCGCAATCGAGGACCACGTCGAGCTGGCTGTAGCCGAGGGCGGGGTCGAGCGGAGCGCCGGTGTCGGCATTGACGAGCAGGTCGAGTCCGTCCGGGCCGAGCGTGTTCCAGAACGCCTTCTTGATCGCGTTCTCGACGGCCGTTAACCCGTTTCCGCCGGCTTCGTCGACCTCCTTGCGCAGCGAGGCCAGGAGCCCGCTGCGAAAATCTTCGATAAAGTTCGCCGCGCCGGCGAGGCCATCGCCAATCAGCGGCAGGCTTTGGTTGAGAACGATGGCATTGAGACCGTCTTGAATGGAGCCGAGCAGCGAATCGAGGCCGTCCAGCAGGAGGCCGGTTTGGCTGGCGATGATCTCGCAGAAGTCGAGTCCTTCGAACAACGCGCCGAAGTCCGGCGTGATGAGCAACAGTTTCTCCAGCTTGCCGGATCCGTTGTTGCCCGAGGATCCGTCCAGGCCGTCGTCGTCGGCCGTAAGCTCCGTGAGATTAAAGCTGGCGACACTGCGGATGGCGTTGCGGGCGGTCAACCCGGTGGTGTTGCCGGCATCGATGTTGACGTTGAGCCGGTTGTTGGGGATGTCAAAGCTGGCATTGGCGGCGGCGCCGCTCAACGTATCGTGGAAGACGATGTCGTAGTTCGAATGCAGCGTGCTGTGGATGGCCAGGTCGTTGTTGTTCCCGGCGAACAGGACCGTGGCGCTGGCGCCCGTGGCTTCCGTCGAAACGGCCTCGCTGATGAAGAGCCGGACCAGGTCCGGGATGTCGATGACGAGATAGTTGTCGGGATACCCGTCGCCGTTCGCATCGCTGTCGCCGTCCAGGGGAGTGCTTTCGAACGGCGCGAAGATCGGCAAGGTGGCCCGCACTCCGCCTTGGAGGTGCAGATCGATGTTGTCGGAGTCGAACCAGTTTTCTGAGAAATAGTGGCGGCCATCGCCGTTGTTGTCCTTCAGGCCAAGGCGGAAATTGGCGCCGCGATCGCCATCGCCCGCATCGGTTTCCGGATCGCCGTCGGCGTCGATGGTGACGGTGGCGTCCTTGATCCAGATGCCGAAGACTGATCCGAGGGAGGCTTCGATTTCAATGTTCGTGCCCAGTACCTTGGCGAGGAGTTCGACCCCGGTGGAATCGTAGAAGAACGGCCGGATGGTGCTGGGGTTGGTCAGGTCGAGTCCGAAATCGAGCGTGAGAGCCGCGCTGGCGCTGACCGTGAGCTGGCCGGATCCGGAGATTTGAATCAGGGTTGTGGCCGCCTCGAGGAAAGCTTGGGCGACGTTGTCATCGCCGGCGAGGTCGCTGACCAGTTTGCGAAGATCGAGTTGGAAGGGCAGGGAATTGGCGTAGGCGGCCTCGAAGATGAAATGGAACTTCAGCGCGGTCGTGGTGAGAGTGCCGGTGCCGGTATTTCCGCCGACACCGTTATCGGGCGTCGCAAGCGAGGCGGTCCAAGGTGAACCGACGAGGCTGTTGATGGCCGAGACGATGGCGTTGGCGGTGGTGACTCCGCCGTTGATGAGGACCGTAAGCACCTTGGTGCGGGAATCCCACTGAGCGCGGGCCGTGGCATTGGTGACGGACGGATCGCCCACGATGCGGATGACCGAACCGTTCAGATCCCCGGCGTTGGTCAGGCTGGTGGTGGTGATGCGGATCGCGTTGTTGTCACCGTTCGCATTGACCGTGACGGTGGAAGCGGCTGAGCCGTTTGCTCCGCCGCTCGTGATGAGGCTGGCGGCGGGCATGCCGTTTTCGTCGAGGGAAATGGTCAGGACATTCGGATCGAGATTGAAGAGCAGCTCAATTTGCGTCTCGAGCTCGGCGATTGTTTCCTGGAGAGACTGGCTGCCGCCGGCGGCGGCCGCATCGATCAGATCGGCGAACTTGGTCGCGTAATCGACCATGTCATTGATGCTGATATCGATGAGCGGGAGTTTTTCGTCGAGGAACGAGAAAGCGCTGAGCTGGCTGAGATTATCCGCAATGATATTCAGGGCGCGGATGATCTGCGTGAAGCTCAGGCGGCTGAAATTCTGGAGACCGCCCAGATTGGGGTAAGTAAGGAATATGCCCGTGTTGGTGCCATTGTAGGGATCCGGATTGAATTCGAGGTCGTTGATGTCCGGGATGTAGACGGAGACTTCCGGGTTGCTGCCCAGCGGGAAGCTGAAGCCGAGACCGCCGACGGAGATGTTGTCCAGTTTGGCGAGGAAGCTGCCGGTGAAATCGGGGCCATGGATCATGTTGCCGATGTTGATCGACGACAAGCTGTTGAAAAGGTCGCTCAGGTAAAAGCGAGTCTCCCCGGTGGCGCCATTTTCGAGGCTGACAGTGGCCGCCAAAGGATTGGGATTACCCTGATCGTCCAACGTTCCCAGAAGTCCGCCGCTGGTGCTGATTTCAACGAAGCCGAATTGGAGCGAGCCGGCGATCGGCACGGGCGTCGTGACTTCCAGGCTCGCTGACAGGGCGACGTTCTCGATGAACAGACCGCGGATCGTGGAGTTCGACGACGAGACAAAGTAACGGTCATTTGTCGTCAGGGCGTTGTTGTCGAGATCATCGATCTCAACCCCGAAGCCCAGCTCTGTCGCGAACGTGTCGTTGATGAAAGAACGAATGACGACACGATTGATGAGACCGAGTTGACGATCGAGGTTTCCGTCACCATTGAGATCCTCGTTGACCGTATCCACGTGTCCGTCGCCGTCGGCATCGACCTCGCCCCCGTCAAAGATTCCGTTGTTGTTGGCGTCCTCGTCCACGTCGAGGTGCCCATCGTCGTCGCGATCCTCGTGCAAGGCGGAGATGGCCAGGCCGGAGCCGGCCTTCTGGGCGAGAACCAGTTGGTCGAGGCGGTCGGCGCCGCGGAAGTTTTCGTGGAACACGCGGTTTAGATCGCGCGCCAGGTCATCGATGGTGTTGTTCGGGACGGGGTCGGAGGCATCGGTCCCGTCGGTGTATGACTTGGGCAGGGTGAGACTGATCCAGGTGACGTCATCATTGAGCAGCAGTTGGAAATGGGAGTCGGCGCTGATGCGGCCATTGGCCGGGGTGGGAACAAAAGTTGACGTCAGAATGCGCGGGACTTCGCGGGCGCCGAGGTCAAAGCCCAGGGTGAACGTAAAGCCCACTTCGGCGGCGAGGTGCAGCATGCCGCTGAGGGCGGCCGAAGCAACAGGCCCCAGGTCCGCACCGAACGCGAAAGGCACATCGACGCCGTAGGAGGCGCTTTCGTCCACCGCGAAGGTGTAGACGCGGCGGGCCGCGTTGTAGACGATCGGCGGCGCCAAGGGAGCCACGACTTGCCGCACCGCCTCAAAGAAGTCCTCCACGTCGTAGCGCGAGGTCTCCAGCCCTACCTGTTCCGGTGTGACGTCTGTAGCGTCGCCGTAAATGGAATCCGCCGGGCCAAAGCCGAGGTCTTCCGCCTCGCCATTGAGATCGATGAGCTTAAGTCCCCGGCCGGCGGCGATTTCGGCTGGGAGGAGGGCGATGACGAACTGATCCTCGTGATTGATGCGGGCTTCAATGCGGCCAACGAGTGAGCCGGGCAGGCTGGCATTGAATTTGGTGACGAGCGCATTGACGCTGGCCCACGCCCCGGACAATGCGACTTCCACCGGGGTTTCCTCGCCAATTTGGATCTTGAACCGGGCATTGACGAGCGTGCCGCTGTCCGTGGTGGGGAGACCAGTGACCGGGTTGATCGTGCGGAGCAGCGACGATTGGAGTTCCACGCTGATCAGGTTGCTCCAGATCTCGTCGAGGAACAGCTGAGTCCAATCGAAAGTGTCACCCAGCGTCGTGCCATCGGTGAACGGTATCTCCACGTCGAACAGCTCGGAGTCGCGGAATGTTTCGATCCAAACCAGCAGCTGCCGGAGCATGCTGACGAATTCAAACGGACCGGGCCGCGCAAAGTCGTCGAAGGAAAGGCTGGTGGTGATGTTACCCGCGGCATCGATGCTGACCAGTGTCGTGTTTGGGGGCGACTTTTGTTTGAACGCCACCGTGTTGGTCAGCGTGTCGACTTGGACCAGCAGGCTCAACGGCAGGGAGACGGATCCGAGGAGGAGATGGCCATTGACGCAGACGCGGACGATTTGGGTGTCGGTCAGGTTGATGAAGATCGGGGCGCCATCGATGACCACGCTGGTATTGACCGCGGCTGAGGTGGTGTTGACCTCAAGCTTGATGTCGCCGGCGAGGCCGACGATGCCGACTTCAAAATCCAAATCCGCCACGCCGGCGATACCATTCGGAGTGATGACGAAGGCTCCGATGCCGTGCTCGAAGGAAACGATGCTGAGCGAACCTGCCTTCAGTTGAAAATGCAGGTCCTTGGCGCCGACCTTGAATACGTCTTCAAGAATCGTGTCGCCGTTCGTGTCGACCCGGGCCTTCTGGAAGGCAAAAATGCCGCCCAAGGTCACGGAGCCGGTGAGACCGGTAATCTCTGCCGCGCCCTCGACCGCGAGATACTGCGGTTGGCCGATGAACTGAATGCTTACATCGTCGGCCGGACTGTCCGAGACACTGACGACGATGGGCGTGGGATTGCCGAGGTCACCGGCGGTCGTGTTGAAGCGAAACTCGACGTTGGAGGCGTTGATGCCCAGCACCCCGGCCCCGGCCAGAGTCGCTGTTCCGACCGTCACTTCGCCGGCGATACCCGAGTCGAGGATGACAAATGCTCCCGTGCCATTGGCGACCGAGAGGGCCAAAGGACCGGCACCCAGGGTGGCGCTGAATTGGGAGACGCCGACGGTAGCGTAGTCCGCGGCCGGCGTTGGCGCGTCAACGAGGGTGATGACCAAGGCGGCCGTGATCCCTTGAGGAACTCCTGCGACGTTGATCGTGAGCGGAATGGGCCCGCCGGTGCTGAATCGGTTGTAAGGGCCTTCGGGCAGATTGAAGTCTTGAAAGGGATTGGGTGGAGCTGCTGGTGCAAAGAGCGGTTCGCCGCCTGGGTTGCCGCCACCGCCGCCCGCTGCCGGTATTTGGTCGTCAATGGGCCCGCCGGTTTCATTGAAGTTCCACGTGACGGGCTGAGTGAACGAACCACCCAGCGCATTGATGTTGATGTTGATGCTGCCCTGGCCGGCCCAGCCACCATCGGTGATCAGGAACAGCCCCTGGCCATTGGTTGCCGTGATGAAATTGGTGGCTCCAAAGGTGAGAGAAACATTGGAGGCAGTGACCGTGATGAGTTGGGTGCCAGCCACCGTGTTGCGTTGCTCGAAAGTGAAGTTGCCGCTCAGTTGGACCCCGAGAATCGTGAGAGATACCCCGGTTCCGCTGACCCGCAGATACGGGCCGATGGGGACGTTGATGTTAACGTTCGACCCACCGACTTCGACGGTCTCGTTGACGGCCGCCGTTTCGTTGGTGTTGACCAGGACCGTGAACGTTCCCACCAAGCTGACACTATCGACACCCAGGTCCACGGTGGCCGTGGCTGTTCCGGCCAAACCGTCGTTCGTGATGATAAACGCGCCTGAGGTGATGGTGACACTGACCAAATCGTTGGCCTCAGAGCCCAGGTCAAAGGTGACATTCGAAACCGCGACCGTAATGACTTCTTGGGTGTCGGCGGTTTGCTTGCGCTCAAAAGTAAAGTTGCCCGACAGGCCGATGCCCAGGATATCCAGTTCGACGTCGTCACCGGACACCCGCAGATACGGCCCGGCGGGGAGGTTGACGAGCGCGCTTTCGTCCAGGGAGAGGCGGACAGTGGTTCCGTTAACTTCGATGTCTCGGGCGGTTACCGGCGCATTGGTCGTATTGACCACCACGCGGAAGTCGCCGCCCAAATTGAGGGCTTCCACGTCCAAGGCCACGTCCGCCGCTGCGACGCCCGCCAACCCGTCGTCGGTGACAATGAAAGCGCCGGTTCCATTGGTCACCGACAGCAGGTCCAGCCCACCGATGGTGAAATCAAACGTCAGATTGGCTACGCCCACCCGGACCTCCTCGTCGCCGTTGGCGGGGTTAAGGTCCGTGTCCCGCGGTTCAAAGACGAAATCGCCGGTCAAGGTGATGGGTGGGACGGCCAAGCTGATGTCCGCCAAGCCCGAAACTCGGTAATAGTCTCCCGCGGGAAGATTGACCGTGTTGCCGTCTATGGTGGTGACAGGTTGGTCGGAGGTATTGAACGCCAAGTTGAGAACGGTGCCGGCGATGTCAAAGCCAGGAATGGCGGGTCCTTCATCGACCGTCAGGGAGGCCGTCCCGGCCAGATCATCGTCGAGGAGGAGGAACAATCCTGAGCCATCCTTTAATTTGAGGACCCGAATATCGGTCGGACCCAACGTCAGGGATAGGGTCACGCCGGACGCTTCGACGACCGTCTCCGTGGCCGTCTTCTTGAAGATGAACGTGCCGGTCAGGTTCTGGTTTAGGAGGGTGAGCGTTCCGACCAGCTTCAAGGTCAGGTCTGGGTCCTCGCCGCTGAAGAGATCGTCCGATTCAATGAGGGCGGTATGGCTTCCCGAGTATTGGATGACAGGTCCGAGGTTCAGAGTCCCGGCCAGGGTAAGGGAAGCGCTGACCGTTCCGGCTTTGGTCAGGTTGAAGGCGTCCGCGACGGTCCCGACTCCCAACCCGGATAGGGTGGCATAGGTGATCTTGCCGTCGGTCAGGATGCTCTCGTCCGGGGCGGCGGTAACCGACGCCGCAAGGTGGACAAAACCGTCAGTGACCGCCATCGAGGCGATGCTCAAATCGAGGTCGAACCCGGACAGGCCAGTGACGTCCACTTCGGCTTTCGCGGTGATGCTTCGGATGTCGACGTAGAACGAAGCGAGGGTCGCGTCAAAGCCGAAGGAAAAATCCAGAACCAAGGCGCTCTTTACCTCGACCGTCGGGTCGGGATTGAAGACCGCGCCGAACACGGCGCCAGTCACATCCTGAAGGAGTCGATCGACGGCCGTCGGGGAAATCTCGAGGGTCACATCCCAGGAAATCGGATCCACCAAGGGAATGCCATAATGTCCCAGCACGCCGTTCACCTTCACGGTGAAGATTCCGAACGTGGCGTTGTTCCAGGATTCGATTTCGGAGGTGACCTCGGACTCTTTGGTGAGCGCATTCCAAAGCGACTGAATCTGGTCGCGGATGGTGGTCAGGATTGCGTCGCCCATGTCGATGAAGTTGCTCAGGCGATCGCCGATCAGCGGAATGGTTTCCGCGAAGGCGTCGACGTCATTGAGTAAGTTCCCGACGTTGCCCAGCGTGGTGAGCCCGGAGGTCAGGGCGGTCTGAACAAACGGAATGACGATTTGCGTGGAGACGACGGTGAGGGTAAGCGTGCCGGGATCACCGCCATAGGTCGGGACAAAAGCCAAGTCCGGGTGCCCCGGAACACCCGTGGTTCCAAGCCAATGCGCAAATTCTCCGGTGTGAGTCCCCCAAGTGAAGATGGTGAAGGAATTACCAGCGGACGGCACGAAACCGTTCACGAGCTGGATTTTTAGGGTGCCATCAAAGATCGCCGCTCCCGTGACATTGATTCGATCGTAGGAGCCGACCGACGTCCCGCCGATTCGGATCACTTGAACGTCATCCGCACCGCGGGTGTAGGTGGGAACCGTGGTGACCGCCGGAGCACCCGCCGGAGCGATCCCAGGTTCATCACCTTCGGCTCCGGGAGGAGCGTTGGCTGCCCGCAATGTTTCAACCAGCTCTGCGGTCTTCGAATCGGCCGGGCTCACTGTCCCAGGAGGCAGTTCTGAGTGGGTGACATCGGGCTTAACCGCGCCGGCGGTTGGGACGTTTTCAGCGCCAATTGCATTCGCCTGTGCGTTCTGCGCAACGGGAGCAGCTGGGTCATTCTGGCCCGAGTTTCTCTCTGGGGCGGTGGCTGATCCGCTCGTCGTTTCGGCGCCCGTTGCACCTGTTGAATCGGTCGACGCGTCGGCGGTCGAAGCTGCCTCAGACCCGGTTTTGTGCTCGGCATTTTCGTCGGGTTTCGCGTCCGGACTTGAGCCCGATTCCGCTTCGCCAACGAGGTCTCCCGCCGGTGCGATTAGAGCGTCGCCAGCGACCTCGGCGCCACCAAAAATATTCTCCATCTGGCCGGCGGCATCGTAGGCCAGAAGTTCGGTCGGACTTTGGGTCGAGATGGTCGATTCCGTCACCGCAACGGCCTGCAAATTACCGGGGCCGTTAGCGCTGGAGGAGGGGGCGGGAGGGGCCGTTTGCGCCAACGGATCAGCCGACAGCAAAACTCGAGGCTCGAGTGCTTCAACGCTGAATTGTTGGCTACGGGTCACGGCAAAAATGGCCAAACGAACAAGCCGATCGGACGACGGTTAATTGAGCAAGAGACTCACACGTCAAACCCGAGGGGCATCGGATTCGTGCGTCTGTGTGATGTGGCGCTTTAGGTAACAGAGACGAGGCGATCGGTCAAGGGAATGTTCGACAGGAATTCTTTTATCCCGGATCCCGGCGGAAGAATCCCTGACCGCAGATTCACGCTGATCACCGCAGATAAAAACAGGGCGATCCGCAATCGTGAACCCGAACCATCGTTTACAGGTGGTCCTCGATCCGATCCTTTGGCGGATCCCGAAATTTCTGCGCCCCTCGGCGTCATCGGCGGTTTTCAATCCCGGTCTCTGCGGTTACACGTGGTTTCGGACGAACGTTTGGAGCCGTGGAAGAGACCCAAAGCCCGCCGTGGACGCAAATCAACGCAGTTTGGATTCATTCCGGCCTTGCTGGGAACAGCTCGTCGAGGCGCACGAAGGTCGACAGGTCCAAGGCGGCGAACTCCGTCTGCGAGATTAGGCCGCCGGTCCCATCGGCAAAGCCCACGGCATGGGAGAGGGGCGAAGAACCGATCCATCGCCGGGGCACGTTGCTGTAGGGCCTGTCGCAGATGGCTACAATGCGTTTTGGCTGCGGCTCGGGTTCGAGAAACGCATTCGTGGAGACGAGAAAATGAGCTTCGGCGATCCAATGACACCACGACAATGCCGAAAGTTGGGCCCGTTGCTCCGAGTTGGGAGCGGCGATGCGAAATGAACGACTGGGAGCCTCATTCGCCGCCGCAAGGCCCGTCAGGGCAATAGAGCGAACCTGACTTAAAGCCGCAGAATTACCACCGCAGTTGGTAGGACGCCCAATACTCCATAGCACCCAGACCGTGGCGGGGATTACCATGACGCTCAGGATCAAAGGCAAAGGCGATTTCCAGTTCATACGGTCGCGCGCTCGGTTGCCAGGGTTTGACGATGAAAGGCTGGCGCGTCATCCCGTTCAACCCGTTCAACCAGATTGCCATCGTGACCTTCGATGGAGGCGCCTCGTTAGGTGGAATGGGCTGTCTTCCGGATCAAGATCAGCACAGCCAAGTAGGCAGCCGCCACGACATCGTAGGCGAGACACCAGCCTGGCCACCATTTTGGGACGCCGGGGTTCGCAATCACCGCGTGATGAAAGAAGTCAAAAACACCGTGAAGGGCCAGGCCGGCAACCACCAGCCAGGGTGTCTTCCGGAATCCGACCGCAGCCATGGCGATAAACCCGAGTGCAGGAATGGCCTCCGCGACGAGGGTATCGGTGGAGCCAGCCATCGCCGCGAAGAGCAGGTACAAGGCGGCGATGACGATCAAAACCACGGGGTAAAAGCTGCGGTCCTTGTCGAAGCCGATTAACGTGGCGAAGAGGCCAACGGCGGTAGCCGCAACGATTCCAACCGCGAATTCCATAGTGATTTGAGTTTTTTTCGACCGTGCCGAGGTTGAGTTGCTATATCCACCGCCGTACTGACGACATGTAACGCGCGAACTCGGGGCCAAACTTGGCGAGGAGCGCTCGCTCTTCGGGTTTGATTTGGTATTGGGTCAAGTAAGCGGAATAGGCCGGCAACAGCAAAGCCGCGCCGAGATTCGACAGATACACAGCCCAGCCGGCAAGTGCCAAAAGGGAGCCAAGATACATGGGATTGCGTGAGACACGGTAGACACCGCTGCTCACCACGGCGGAGGACGCGCCCGGGGTGAGCGGGTTGACGGTGGTGTGCCTGCGCCGAAAGGTGATAACGCCGGCGATGGCAAGGGCTACGCCGATCGCAACGAGTGCCAACGCGAGGGCAGCCCTGGCGTGCAGAGCGTGCGAACCTTCGGGTGCAAGGCGGGTTACCCCAAACATCGCGCCGGCAAAGACGAGCCACACCACGACCGGCGGGACCTTCAGATCGAGCCACCGGCGCTCTGGGTCGGGAGGACGAAGCGCCTTCATGGAGTCACATCTACTGAATCTTCCCGGCGAGTGGTCGCGCCCAGAAGCAGAGCGGCAGCGGATGCGTCCATGGGGCGCAACCGGCTATTCCCCGACTTCGCGATAGCCGCTGGCCAGCAAGGCCGCGCGCAAGCGAGCGAGAGCCGCGTCGGTGGTTTCGCCCTGATCATTGGCCAGGCGCGTGTCTTTTTGGGAAAACGAGGCAACGCCAGTGCCAAATTGGGCGTAGCCTGCCTGTCCCGAGGGAATCACGATGCCGCCGAGGGTGCCGTTGATCGTCTTGGGCAGCCGCACTGAATTTGTCGCGGAAATGGGAAGGAGTGCGTCCACCCCAAGGCCAAACTCGGTGGCATCCACGAATTCCGTCGGCTTGTTCGTGAGGCTGTTGCCTACCCATACGGTGTGCGTGCGCTCATTGGGGCCCGTCACGCTGTAGAATCGCAGCCCTTGTTCAAAACGAGACTTCGTGAAGAATTTGTCCCCGCGCACACGATAGACGGTCAGGGTGTATCCGTTCAGGGTGGTGGCATCGAGCAGCAAATACCCGGTCGATGGGACGGAAATGTCCACTCCCTGTCCGACGAGGCGAGTTTTTTGAGTTTTCTTGTAGATAACGATTTCTCCGAACGCAGTTCCGCCCGTGAGGACGATCGACAACAACAGCCATGAGATCTTGGTACGCATGTGATTACTCCAGTAATTGATGGTGGCTACTTTTGGTAATGTTCATTGTGGTGTCAACGGGAAAGGCGTTCAGGTGGAGCGGGTGCAGGGTGCATCAAGCTCGTAAACAGGGTGCTGGCCTCGATCATGAGCGCTGTTCCGTCCGAGCCGAATCGTGATTGAGCAGGATCGGGCGGCGAATAAGTCGGGCGGACCATGGGCGGAAAATGTTTGCCCGGCGATGTCCATTTTTTACCTGGTTTTTGGGCCACGGACACCGGCACCCACGTTCACTTCCTTCGTCTGGTGCGCAGGTTCGCTCCCTACCGACGTATTCGAAGACGCAGCGCGGGAAACCGAACGGATCGACCGGATTGTCTGAAATACCGGTTGCTCCGGTCGGGACCAGCTGGGAGCTGGACGGGCTCCGCGGGGCTTGTTCAGATGGTAGCCATGACGCGCGCAATTTTTCTCTCAGCTTTGGTGTTGAGTTTCTTTGGTCTCGAAAGCTTTTCCGCGCAAACGAATGCCACCACGGCGTTGCCCGTCCGGGGCTTTTGCATCCCGGCACCTGCCTCCAGCCAGCTCGATGACTTCATCAAATTCATCGAACACGAACTGGCCCCGCGTTCGGTCAATACGCTGATCCTGCGAGTCGACTATGGGTTTCAGTTCGTCAGCCGGCCGGAGATGGCGGACCCGGGTGGCCTTTCGAAGCAGCAGGCGCAACGGCTCGCCGCGGCGTGCCGAACGAATGGCCTCCGAATCATTCCTCTGGTCAACCTTCTTGGTCATCAATCGTGGCAGTCCAGCTGCGGAAAGCTCCTTCGAGTCCATCCTGAATTCGACGAAACCCCCAAGGTCGAGTTTCCGAAGAAGTATTCCTGGCCCAATCCCGATCGCCTTTACTGCAAAAGCTACTGCCCGCGCCATCCCGGCGTCCACGAGGTGGTCTTCGCCCTAGTCGACGAGATCTCCGACGCCTTCGGTGCGGACGCATTCCACGCTGGCATGGACGAAGTGTTTTACCTGGGGGAAGACCAATGCCCGCGTTGCCGGGGTCGCAACAAGGCTGAGCTGTTCGCGGATGAAGTCCGCACGATTCGAGAGCACTTAAAGCCGGCTGGACGGCAGCTTTGGATCTGGGGCGATCGCTTGTTGGACGGCCGGAGCACCGGTCTCGGTGAATGGGAAGCCAGCTTCAATGACACTCACCCCGCGGTGGATTTGATCCCGAAAGATGTTGTGATCTGCGACTGGCACTATGAACGAGCTGATCCGACGGCGGTTTATTTCGCGATGAAAGGCCTCAGCGTGGTGAGTTGCCCGTGGAAAAATCCCGAGGTCGGCGCAGCTCAGGTTCGGGACATGGTCCGATTCCGGGAGGCATCCACGCGCGTGCTGCGGGACCGGTTTCTTGGCGTGGTCCAGACGGTGTGGTCGGGCTCCGGCGGTTTTCTGGATCAGTTTTACGAGCGAAAGCCGGGCGACGTTTCAAAAAAGCCCGGGCACACCGAGGTCGATTGCTTCAAGCGCGTCTACGGCGAAATCGCCACCCTCAAGTGAAACGTTGCCGGCGGGTTCGGTGGATTCTGACTTGTCGTTCCGCCTTCGGGATTCTCCGGCCGGCGCCGCTTTGCAGCTCGTGTGACACACGCTCGCGGGAATCCTGAAGAATTTGCTTTGTCGAGGTAACCAGCTGTCCTCCCATTCGGAGAGGGAAGCTACGACAACGGATCACTGGCGTCGGGTCACCAGCGCCTCGAGCGTGGCGAGGCGTCGTTTCAACTCGGTGATTTCCTCGCGTTGGCTTTGAATGACGGACTCCTGGGCCTGCAGGCGGGACTCCCGTTTCTCGAGCTTCGTGTTCAAACCTTGGATGGCGGCCAGCGCCACGCCCCCTTCGTCCACGGTGGCTATGCGTTTGTCGTCGTTGCCGTTCAAGCCGAAGGCCGCGTGGAAATCCTGGGCCATGGGGCCGAGGTGTTTGGCGGCGTTGGCTTCCCGGTATTCCCAATGTGAGATCGGGAGAGCGACCACCTTCTCCAGAATCGCCTCGGCGTCCACTGGATGAATGTTCTTCTTGAGCGCGCGATCGGAAGCGTTCTGCCAGGTGGTGCCGTTGCAGGTTGCGCTGCCCACTTGCAGCTGCGCGGTCGGCAGCGTCGTGCCGATGCCGACGAACCCGGTCGTGCCGTTGACGAAGAGCCGATCGGTCAACGTTCCTCCCGCCAAGGTGGCGATCCGAAAGTTGTTGTGTCCGTAGTAGTCTTCCGTGCCCAGGTAGACTTGCGGTTGATTCGTGAGGGCGCCCTCGCCGTGGGTATAGAAGCCCAAGCCCACCCTGCCATTCTCATTTGCGTTCCAAAGACGGATAGCTTCCGTCCACTCCGGTTGATCGCAAGGGCCGCCACAGTTTTCCACTTGGAACACGGCGGCGGGATCATCGGTGCCTCCGAAACCCACGCTTGCCTGGAGCCGGGTCAATGGAGAGGTGGTGCCGATGCCGATCTGCCCGGGATGGGTGAACAAATCCGAGGGGCCAAGGACCCATTGCGCCGCCTCGATTTCCAAAGTTGCTGGATAACCAGTGGCCGAGCCTTCCTTGGCGCCTAGGACCAGGTTGCCCGCGCCGGTGGTGATGGCGAAACCGAAGTTCGGAACGCCAGCCAGCCATGTCACCACCGTCGGGGTCACATCGATGGTGATGAATCGCCGGCTGCCAACGTCGGGGGCTTCGACGACGGCCACGGCGTCATCGATGGCTGGGGCCGGGCTGAGGCTGCCGCTTTCCTGCCATGCGGCCGTGACCGGATGGATCGCGAGGTTGGCCGGAGTGATCGCTTTCGTGACGTAAAACGTTAGGCGGGCGCGGGTGACGTTCGAGATGGAGCCGACCAGCGTGGAAAGATCAAAGCCGAGCAGAACCTGGTGGTTCGCGGCCAGGGCCAGCGTTGGCTTGCTGCTGGCGGCTGGGGTGATCACATTCGTGAACGAAGTGATGGTGGAAGAAGTGTCCGCCGCCACGTGGAGAACGGTCGCTCGCGCGGACGACGCAACGGCCCCGAGCGCGACGGTAAGACGGGCGAGGCAGAGGGTAAGAGATGGTGTTCTCATCGAAGTTCGTGGTGGTGCTGTTTGCTTTCTCGTTGGCGTTTTGCGGTGTGCCGCCTTCTTCAGATCGGTCGTATTCCGAAACCCTTAACCTCGCGGGACAGGGGCGTGCAGCGGAGAACACAGGGCAGCAGGGTTGCTGCGTGGTGGTCGCAGCTTTCTCTTTTCGTCGGGTAACGAGGCTCAGGCTGGTGCTTCACCTTGTGAAGAGACGTGGTCTCGACTACCCTGACGCCCATGTTAAACCGGGTTCGGTGCCCCCTTTGCTTTACGGTCTCTCTGCTTCTTTTGGCCGGCGTCGTCCGGCCCGAGCCAGGGCTCGGCGCCACCTGGCTGACCAATCATTACTCGGTGCTGAACGACGACATCGCCAACCCCGAGCGCGGGTTTTATTTCCACACGGAGACGCGCGCGAGCAGTCCGTCGCCGTTGCCGGGCAACCTTGCGAATCTGCGCGTGAACGGGTCGCGGGATCCGAACGGGGCGTACGTGGCGAGAATTACCCTCGTTCTGCGCGTTGTCTATCTCGACACCTTTGCCAACGCTCCCATCGGCTCAAACTTCCTGGCGTCGGTCGAAGCCGATCTCAATTCGGTTCGCAATCAGGGCGCCAAGGTCGTGCTGCGCTTTGCCTATTTCGACCAGCCAAATCGTCCGTTTCCCGAGCCAACCAAGGCGCGGGTGCTCGCCCACATCGCTCAGCTGGCCCCGATTCTGCGACGCCATCGCGACGTCATTGCGGTGCTTCAGCAGGGATTCATTGGGGCTTGGGGGGAGGGTTACTACACTGACGTTTTTTCCACGGCGGGCCAGGGGTTTACGGTGCAGAACTGGAACGATCGTGCCGAGGTCATTCAGGCGCTGCTCGCCGCAATGCCGGCTGAACGGATGATTCAAGTCCGGGTGCCACAGCAGCGACAGAAATTTCTCTCGGGGGCAACGGCCCCGATCAGCACGCCGCCCAGCGCGGCGCTTCGGGCCTACGACGCCAGCGCGTTCGCCCGCATTGGATTTCACAATGATTGTTTCCTGGCGGACGGGTCCGATGCGGGCACGTTCAATGATTATTCAGGCGGTACGGATGCCGCAGTGATTGCGGCGCTCCGTGCCTATCAATCGGAGGAGACGAAGTTCACGGTGATGGGTGGAGAGACTTGCGCGGAGAACGGACCGGCAGACGATTGTGCGTCGGCGGGAGGCCGTGCGGACGGCGATTTGGCGCTGTTTCACTATTCGTTTCTGAACCAGAGCTACAATGCCAACGTGAACGACGATTGGGTGGCGCAGGGCTGCCTGGAGGACATCAAGCGGCGGCTGGGCTATCGGCTTGAGTTATTGTCGGGCGCGTATCCCAGTGAGGTTGGTCCGGGCGGAGTCATGCCGATTTACCTGGAACTACGAAACGTTGGCTACGCGGCGCCGTTTAATCCCCGCGGTATCGAGCTCGTTTTGCGGCATGCCACTTCCGGCCAGCGTTTCTTCGCGGAGCTCTCGCGGACGGTCGACGTTCGGCGTTGGTTGCCGGGGTCCAGTCACCGCATCGACGCCTCCTTGCGGATGCCGGCGGACCTGCCTGGCGGTCAGTATGAGGTTTTTCTGCATCTTCCCGATCCGGCGCCTGCCCTGTATGGAGTTGTGCCGTATTCCATCCGGTTGGCCAACGCCAGTGTGACGAGCGCGAGTGGGGCGCTGCTGGGCAGCACATGGGATCCCGCCACGGGTTATCACCGCTTGGGGCCTGCGCTGGAGGTGGTGGCGGCGGCCACCAATGCGCCAGGGCCGGGTGCGTCGATCCCGCTGCTGGCGTATTCGGCGGTCCGTGAAACCTACGGCACTTGGCGGGCTCGAAATTTTTCCAATGGAGCAGGCGATCCAGAGGCAGATCCCGACGGCGATGGCTGGACCAATCTGGCGGAGTATGGAGTGGGAACAGACCCGAACGCCAGGGGGAGCGCGCCCAGCCTCGTCACGGTGGAAGGGGGGCGCATTGGATTGACGATTCAAAAGCCGCCCGGGGTAAAGGATGTCAGCTATGAAGTAGAGGCGTCGCCGGGGCTGTCGCCGGCCAGCTGGTCGGCGGATGGGGTGAGCGTGGTGACCAACGGCGCGGAGGGTCTCCGGTTTCAGCGTGACGCCACCGATGCCCGTGGGTTTCTGCGCCTGAGGGTGCGATTGACGGCCCCGGATTGAATCGCTCCAGCCGGGCCGGAATGAACGACCAAACCCTGGGCTCGGTTGGGCGGGTTTTGTCCGTTGACAGGCGGAGGCGGCTTCACCTACTGTGCCGGCTTCCCGACCCCGGTCGGCGGCCTTGTCATTAAGACGGCCACCAGACGGGATGGTCGCCGAGAGGAAGTGAATTTGAGTTGACCGAAATTAAGCTTAAGAAGGGCGAGTCAGTCGACCGCGCGTTGCGTCGGTTGAAGAAGAAGATCGATCGCGAAGGGACTTTGAAAGAAGTCCGCAACCATCGACATTTTGAAAAGCCGAGCGAACGTCGTCGCCGCAAGGAAAAGGCCGCGCGTTTCTCGGCCATGCTGAGCGCCCGTTACGCGGATTTGTGATTCACCCGAGGGTGAACTGCGCGGACTTGTATTCCTCGTCCGCATTTTGAACTGTCAGGGCCGGGTGCGGTCTCAACACTGCACCCGGCCCGTTTTGTTTGGCCAGCGAGACCTGGGTTGGCCAATCTGGATTTGCTGAATTGATATGGGCCCCCCTGGCCGGGGGGGAATGGGGACACGGCGAGTTTTCTCTATGTATTCACTGTCGAGTTGTTGGAATTCGCATCGTCACACGGATGGACGCGCCATGCTGCGCGAGATCCGGGATTTGGGTGTGGAGTATGCGGAGTTGAGCCACGGCATTCGCATCAGCCTGTTGCCGGGCATTTTTGAGGCGGTGGACAGCGGCGAGATCAAGATCTCGAGCCTGCACAATTTCTGTCCGCTGCCCATGGGAGTCGAGCGGGCGGCGCCCAACGTGTTCAAGTTTTCGTCGGACGATCGGCGCGAGCGCGACAGTGCCTTCAAGCATACTTTGAAGACCCTCGAAACCGCGGTGCGTGTCGGGGCCAAACTGGTGGTGCTGCACACCGGGGCGGTCGACATGAAGGACTACACCGATCGCCTGATTGATTTGGTGGGGCAGGGGCACCGGCAGACGCCGAAGTACGAGAAGCTGTGCGCCGAGGCGCTCAATAAGCGCGAGTCAAAGAAGGCCCGGGCGTATGAGAACGCCTTGGACCTGATCCGCCGGATTGTTGACGAGGCCAAGCCGCGTGGCATCAAGCTCGGGATCGAAAATCGCGAGGCGCTGGAGGAGATCCCCTTCGAGTCCGACTACGACTGGTTCCTGAGCGAGCTTCGAGATCCCACAGTTGTTTACTGGCACGATACCGGGCACGCCCAGATCAAGGAGAACCTGGGCGTGATCAATCATCGTCAGTTCCTCGAGTCGCGCGCCGGGCGGTTGCACGGTTTTCATGTCCATGACGTCGAGTTTCCGGGGCGCGATCATCGTCCGCCGGGCGGCGGCACCGTCGACTGGACGGCCTTGAAACCCTTGGTCAAGCCTGAGCACCTGAAAGTGTTGGAGTTGAGTCCTTCCTTGAACCCCGACGCCGCCAAGCTGGGGCTGGAGTTCGTCAAATCGGTTTGGGGCCCGGAATAGCCTCGGTGACCTGACGCTGTTTTGAAACGACTCTGGCAGCTTGGTTGGCGGGTGGCGCTCTGCGGGCTGCTTTTGGTGTGGATTTTCCATTCCATTTTTGTCGACACGGCGCGGCGTGCGGCCCAGGCGACGCCTGAAGCCAAGGCGGAATGGGATGCTCTCCCGGCGCAGGCCCAGCGCGAGCGTGGCTGGCGCGAAGGGCCACCCCGGCTTTGGGCGACCCTGGTACAGATCGAGCCCAAGGCATTTGTCGGTTCAATCGCGTTGATGGGGGTGAGCATCGTTCTCGGGGTCATTCGCTGGCGCACGGTGTTGCGGGTGCAGGGGCTTCATCTGCCGCTGGGTCGGGCGTTCGAAATCACGCTCGTCGCACAATTCTTCAATTCATTCCTGCTGGGCTCAACTGGGGGAGATCTTATGAAGGCCTACTACGCAGCGCGGGAGACGCGGCATCGCAAGACCGAGGCGGTGGTGACGGTATTTGTCGATCGGCTTGTTGGCCTGTGGTCGATGCTCCTTTTTGCTGGAGCGATGGTGTTGCCGAACTTGGGTCGTATCCGAGCGCTCGACGACGTCAGCCGCCTGGCGGTGCTCGTGATCATTGGCATGCTGGTCGCCTGCACTGGAATCGTCGTCCTCGCGTTCTGGGGCGGTGTGACGCGCCGATGGTCGGGCGCGCGGGCCTGGCTGCGGCGTCTGCCGAAAGGCGCCTGGCTCGAACGTTCCCTCGATTCGTGTCGTCGGTTTGGACAGGACCGGACGTTTTTGATTCGAACCGTTGGGATCTCGACCTTGCTCAATGCGGTGGTCGTTGCGCAATGGTGGGCGGTCGGGCGCGGGCTTGGACTCGACTTGCCCCAGGTTTGGCTCCTCATGGTGGTGCCGGCGGTGATTTGCATTGCGGCGTTGCCGATCACGCTCAGCGGTCTGGGGGTTCGCGAAAACCTGGTCGTGCACCTTCTGCACCCTTCAACCATCGCTTCGCGAGCCCTGTCCCTGTCCTTGCTGGCCTTTGCCGGCAGCCTCGTCTGGAGCTTGATTGGGGGCGTGGTTTACCTGCTCCTCCGCGATCGTCATCACTTGGCGGAGGCGGATCTGGGTGCCGGCCACGAATCCGCATCGTAGCTTTGGCGCGGCGTCAGACCGACTTCAGATCGACTTCAGCTCGACGTCAGATCTCCAAAACCTTTTCGAATCGCGTCAAATTGCGCGGGCCGTTGTGGGTGATGAGCGCCATGTCCTCCAGCCGAACGCCGCCGCCAAGGTCCCAGTAGTAGAGGCCGGGTTCGACGGTGACCACATGGCCGGCGCGGAGGGTGTCGGAGGAGTGTGCGCCGATGCGCGGCCCTTCGTGAATTTCGAGGCCCACACCGTGCCCGGTGCCGTGGAAAAAGCCCTGCATGCGTCCACGGGAGCGGGACGTCTTGTAGCCTTCCTTTTCGAAAAACTCCTGGACGGCACAATGCACCGCGCGGCCGGAGACCCCTTGCCGCATGCGTTCGAAGGCAATCTCCTGTCCGCGTTCGATCACATGGTAGATCTTGCGGAAAGCATCGCTGGCGCGGCCTTTGACCACGGTGCGAGTGATGTCTCCGAAATAGCCCGTGCGTTGGGAACGGGGGAAAACATCGAGAATGATCGGCTCATTGGCGCGGAGCAGTCCATGGCCGCGCTGGTGCGGGTCGCACCCCTGGCGGCCGCCGGCCACGATCGTGTGGCAGGCAAGGCCACCGGCCTGCACGATGGCGGTGTCGATGATGGACCGCAGCTTTTCCGAGGTGAGCGGATTGCCGTGGTAAATCAGGCGTCGTTTGCGATCCACCTTGCAGGATTTGATGGCCTGGATGCCTTCGGCGAGGCCCACCTCGGCCATCATGAGGGCGGCGCTGATCTTTTTGACTTCGGCGGCGCATTTGATCGCGCGCTCAGGGAAAAAGACACCACTCTTGGGGCGAACCTTGATTTTCTGGCGTTGCAAGGCGCGGGCGAGTCCGAGGGGAAAATGGTCGGGAACGGTGACGCGCCGAACGCCCTTGGCTCGCAGGAATTGCCGGATGACCTGGGGCAGGCCGGTCTTTTTTCGGCCGTCGGCCTTAATGCTGCGTTGGATTCGGCTCAGGGAGAGGACGCGGCAATGGCCAGCTTCCTCCCGGGCCCGGTCCAACTCCAGATCGCTCATCACGATGTGTGCCCGCCCGTTGACCCGGGCGTAGATGAACGGGTCCGGCACGAACATACCGACGGCGTACATCATGTCGGCGTTATGATCGCTGTCCGAAACCATCAGCAGATTCTCTCGCTTCATGCAGGACTGTGTCGGCGTGCGCGGCCACTCCGGCTTCTAAACTCCAAACAAGCGATCTCCAGCGTCGCCCAAGCCCGGGACGATGTAGCCTTTCTTGTTTAGCTGTCGATCAATTGCCGCGGTAAAGATGGGCCGGTCCGGGTACGCTGCGTGGACTCGCCCAATCCCTTCAGGCGCGGCCAGCAAGCTGACCACTCTGACTCTCCGGCCACCGCGCTTCGCCAGCGCTTCCATCGCGGCGACGATGCTTCCCCCGGTGGCCAGCATGGGATCGATGAGCAGGATTTCAAACGAGCCCAATTCTTCTGGCAAGCTTTTATGATACTCGCAGGCCGCGAGCGTGCGCTCGTCCCGCCTCAGCCCGATGAACCCGACCCGCGCCTCCGGAATCAACGGGAGCATGCCCTCAAGCATCCCGAGTCCCGCCCGAAGGATCGGCACCAGCAGGATGTCGCGACGCAGGCGGGAGCCGGTCGTCCGGGCCAAAGGCGTGCTCAAGACCTCCGGCCGGACCGGCAAGGTCAGCGTCGCCTCGTAAACCAACAACGCCGCCGCTTGTGCCACCCGGCGACGAAATTCCTCCGGGCCGGTGCGCCGATCCCGCAGCACGGTCAGATGATGTTGAACCAAGGGGTGTTTGATCACGGTGACGTTTTTCATCGGGCGGCGCGAGATGAAGTGAGAGGCTTGCTCAGGAATCTTGCGGCAGTCCAGTCAGGCGGTCAGCCTGGGAACCAGGTTCGGAGCAGGCCACGCGGGCTGCCCATCCATCGGCGCCAGCAAGACGCGGACTGTCCCTGCGGAAATTTGACAAACGGGCGCCATGGAAGGAGGGGGCGAAAGCGGCCTGCGTCAGGGCAGAAAGGTCGGAGCCAGAAAGTAGAGGCCGGACCGCAGACGTGGGAACTCGAGGCCGAGGTCGATTCGGACCGGTTTGGCCTCGGTTCGGCCGAGCAGCTGCAGCAGGTTGCCCAGGCGAAACGGCGGATGGTAGGTCACGAGATTTGCCGCCTGGACACCGGCCAGAACCTTGGCCCGGTCCACCGCGTCGTCCCAGTTGCCGGTTTCGTCCACCAATCCCAAATCGTGCGCTTCCTTTCCGGAAAGGATTCGTCCGTCCGCAAAACTTGCCCAATCCGCCCGCAGCGGACGACCCGGGGCGGTGTTTGTGGCGTTGAGCTTCTGGGCGCGATTGCGGCCCGTTTCCACCACCGACTTGAAGCGTTGATAAGTCTCGTTGACCATCCGCTGGACCATCGCCTGTTCCTCCGCATAGACCGCTTTGGCGTCGTCTGGTGCGTTCTCCAGATCCTTCTCGCCGCTGAGCATGTCCTTAAACTTGCCGCTCTTGAAGACCTGTGGACGCAGCCCCACTTTGTTCATCAAACCGCGGTAATTGTAAGTCTGCATGATGACGCCGATGCTGCCGGTAATGGTCAACTCGTTGGCAATGATCCAGCGGCATGGCGCCGAAACATAATATCCGCCAGAAGCGGCCAGGCTGCCCATGGCCGCAATGACGGGTTTGCCGTGGTCATCCTGAAACTGTTCGATCGCCCGGTAAATGTCGTCGGAGGCCAGGACCTCACCGCCGGGGGAGTTGACTTTCAGCAGGACGGCTTTGACGTGCTCGTCTTCCGCCGCGCGTTTGAGCTGATCCTTGATTAGGTCGACAAGGTTGTAACCGTCCTGAGCTGCCCCCGAGATGATGCCTTCGACGGGAATCACGGCAATCTTGGCCGGGGCATGATTGTTTTCGAGGATGCCTTCGACCAGATGAACCTCGGAGCCGCCACCGCCGGTCATCTCTCCGAACACCGCGTCGGTCAGGTTGCTGAGCAGGCTCATGAAGAGAAGGATGCTGAGCACGATAACCGCGATTTTCCAGCCGCGGTTGCTGCGCGGGCGGAGCAAAGCCGGGGCCGGCGCGGGGCCGTAGCCGGCGGGGCGTTCACGCACCAGCGGCGGGACGGCTGAAGGCGGCATGGGCGGCGGCGTGGACGGCGCGCCGGAAGGCGTCGGGCCGGAGTTCGGGATGTCACTATCCATAAGCAGGCGCAGACTAGTGCTGTCAGCGGGGTGCCGCAAGCGAGTTCCGGAGGCCTGCCAGCGGGCTGAGGTTGCCGCAACGATCCACGGCTCGCACTCCCAATGCATCCGGACACTGGGCGGAGTCGAGGACGAACTGGCCAACTGCGCCGCCCAAAATATCGGTCGTCCACCTGCCGCCATGCAGGCGTTGCACCACCCAGCGCCAGGCGTTCTTGCCATCGGATTGAGCCCACGCGAGACGAATCTTGCCATCAGGCTGGACGCTTGCCTCGAGCCGTGGTCTTGGCACGGCAGGCACTTTTAACCAGGGAAAGGCCGGGCTGAGCGCGAACGACGGATAAACTTCCCGCGAAAATGCATCAGCGACTCCGTTCCGGTTCTGCACGAGTGCCTTCATGCTCCAATGAAAGTTGCCGTCCGCATCGGCGCCAGATTCGTTGCGGGTTTGTCGGATCTGCCGGAGAATTTCGTCGGTGCCGTTGGAGTGGGCCAGGCCTGGCCAGATGTGTTTTTGACAACTATTCTGCTGGTGCCACCAGCGGAGCAGGGTGGGAAAGCTTTGCTCCGGCCGATCGGACGGCCAGTAAAGTTGGGGAGCAACATAGTCGCAAATGCCATCGGCCAGCCACTGCCGTGCGTCCGCATAGAGAACGTTGTAGGCATCAAGTCCGCGGATGGGGGCCGGATTGCCTGGCCGCCAGATCCCAAATGGGCTCACGCCGAATTTCACCCAGGCTTTGCGCTGCTTGATTTCCGTCGCCACCCGTCGCAGGAAACGGTTGACGTTGTCCCGCCGCCAGTCCTCCCGGGTCAGCTTGCCGCCGGATTGTCGGTAACGATTCCAAGAGGTCCAGTCGGGAAAGGGAATCGGCTGCTGATGCTTATCTTTTTCTGGATAGGGATAAAAGTAATCGTCGAAATGAACGCCATCGATGTCGTAGCGCGTGACGACGTCCAGCACGACACGAAGGGACAGGTCCTGCACTTCCTTGCGGCCCGGATCGAGCCAGAGTTGGGTGCCATAGGGCTTGACCAAATCCGGGTGGGTTCGGCTGACATGGTCCTTCGAGATCGGCGAGAACGCGGAGGTGTGCCGGGCGCGGTAGGGATTGAACCACGCGTGCAGCTCAAGCCCGCGCCGATGTGCCTCGGCTACGGCGAAGGCGAGCGGATCGTAGAACGGCACCGGCGCCTGGCCCATTTTGCCGGTCAGATATTCAGTCCACGGCTCGAGTTTGGACGGGTAGATCGCATCACAAGCGGTGCGAACCTGCAGCACGATGGCGTTGAGATGCAGGCGCGCGGCTGTATCCAACAGTGCGATCATCTCCGCCTTCTGTTCGGCCACGGGCAGGCCCGGGCGTGACGGCCAGTCGATGTTCTTTACGGTGGCCACCCAGGCAGCGCGGAATTCGCGGGGAGGATCAGGCGGGGTTAAGTCCGGCGCGGCCACATAGGACGGTGTCGCGGGGACCGCCCCCACCGAAGCCGCCAACAGAAGGATTCCCGCCCACCGCGCTGCCCACCGCCGGAACGTTCCCGGCTGCGCGAAGGAAGGACGCCGTCCACATCTCAAGGCTGCACTCAACACCGACAATCTATCGATCGCGGGGGCCCGAAGGAAACTCAAATTCCAAAACGCCAAGGCCGAAATGAGCAAGGTGCAATCGACGGGCTGGAGTATGGCCCAAATTGATCATTGCTCGGGGCTGATTGCTTGCCTCGGGCTGGGGACGTGTGCGGCATTGCCGGCTGCAGCTTGCCAAGGTGACCTTGACCAGAGGCCCGTTTCTGGATGGAGTTTGGCATGCCGTTGGAAGATCACGCCGGAGACATTGTCCGCAAGGCGCGAACCGGGAATGAAATGCCGGTCGCAAAGGCTGCGTCCATGTCGGGGATGCCGCCGGAAGTCTGGGCCGCATTCGAGCAGTCGGGCGAACTGCCGGCCGGCGCAACTCATGGCCTACGGGCAGTCGCGTCGCAGTTGGGTCTGAACGCCGAGCGTCTGCTGGCCGTGGCTGGCGGATGGCAGCCGGCTCCGCGTGACCTGGCGCTCTGGCGCGAGTTGCGTTGTATCACCACCAAGCAGGAAGGGCTTTCTGTTCATTGCTATCTCGTCTGGGATGAGGTCACGCGCGGCGCGGCATTGTTCGATACCGGCTGGGACGCGGAGCCAATCCTTCGGCTCGTCCAAGAAGAGCAACTGACCCTGCACCACCTCTTCCTGACCCACCTGCACGATGATCATGTCGGGGGCCTGGCTCGATTGCGCGAACAGTTTCCCAAGCTGCGGCTGCACGCCAATAGCCGAGCGGTTCCGGCCGAGCATCGCGTTCGGCCGGAAGCCTGCATCCAGCTGGGCAGCTTGCGAATCATGAATCGGGCGACGCCGGGCCACGCTGAGGAAGGTGTCATTTACACGGTGGGGAACTGGCCTGACGACGCCCCCCATGTCGCTTTCGTGGGCGACACCATTTTTGCCGGGTCAGTGGCCACCGGTTTTCAGTCGCTCGACCTGCTGCGCAGCTCGATCCGTGACCAGATTTTGGCGCTGCCGGGCGAAACGTTGCTCTGTCCTGGGCATGGGCCCGTCACGACCGTGGCCGAAGAGCGGGAGAATAATCCATTCTTTTAGCGCGCGACTGCACGGGCTGGCGCGCCGCCAGTCGGTTCATGGGAAGCCGCCCGTTCTTTTAAACCTGGCCACCAGACATGAACCGGCGGACGGCTCCACCTCACCCGGAACCTGCCCTCTACCTCGCAGGGCGGCGGAGAGGCTGTACGCGCCGGGCCCTTCGATTGACAGGCTCCCGAATCTCCGCGTCGTGTGCCTGAGTGTCGAATTTCCACTCCATGACGGGGGCTACGTCTTTGGCCAAACCGTAGATCGATAATCTGAAATCGAAAATGGACAGGCTGATGGTGATGGGGAGACCTCGCCAGCGTCCCGGGGGAGTCCTACTCCTTGGTCACTTCGGCGGCCTTTTCCTTCAACGGCCGGAAGTTGCCCTGCTCGCAGCAGTGCACGAAACATTCGGTCACCGTCTTTAACTCCTCCCAGCGCGCGCGGATCTTCTTCGACTCGTCGGCACTGATGTGATTGTCGGCGGCGGCACCTGCGATGACGGCCAGCAGGTCGGCGAACTCCTGGATGATTTCGTTGGTGGCCGGGATGAGGTAGTCGGGGTGAGGGTTGTGCGTCTTGGGATTCCGAATAAAGAAACCTCCGGCCCGCTGGCAAATCCAGTGCACGATGCGGGTGTCGTGCGTGCTCTTCATCAATGCCTCGATTCGATCGAGCGGATTGGAGGCGCCGCTGGAGGTTTCTTCGTGGGCCGGCTCGGCCCATTTGTAGATCATCGAGAGAGACAGGCCGAGATCGGCGGAGACCTGCTTCGGACTGGTGGTCTGGAAAACCTCGCGCAGCACTTCGTGGGATTTCATGGCGCGAAAATGCCGGGCACAGCCGGGGCTGGCAAGCTCGAAGCCACGGATCCACCGTGCTACTGAACCAATCCCGCTAGGCTTGTTGGCGCAAAGCAGTCTTCAGGACCTTGCCGGTGGCGTTGCGAGGCAGGGACGGGACGAACGTGACTTTTTTGGGAACCTTGTAGTCAGCCAGTTTCTGCCGAATGAACTGGAGGATGGCTTTTTCGTCGAGGGTGGCGCCTTCGCGGGAGGCGACAAACGCCACCGGATGCTCGCCTCGCCGGGCGTCAGGTACGCCGACCACCGCCGCTTCCTTCACGCCGGGAATTTGGTAGATCACTTCCTCGATTTCCCTCGGATACACATTGATCCCGTTTACAATCAGCATGTCCTTCTTCCGATCGGTGATGTAAAAGAAGCCGTCGGGGTCGCGATGTCCGACATCGCCTGTCAACAGCCACCCGCTGCGGATGCTGCGTTCGGTTTCGTCCGGCCGATTCCAATATCCTTTCATCACGTTGCCGCCGCGCACACAGACCTCGCCGGTCTGGCCTGGTTCCAGCAGGTTGCCGATCTCGTCCTGGATGGAAACTTCCACGCCGGGGATGGGCATGCCGATCGAGCCATCGCGGGAGGTGCCACGGATTGGATTGAGCGTCACCACCGGGCTAGCCTCACTGAGTCCGTAGCCTTCGATCAGGCGAACTGGCAGGGTTCGATTGAATTCGCGCAAGGTTTCCATCGGCAGCGGTGCCCCGCCGCTGATGCAAATGCGCAGGGGCAGGCCGGGCGGAAGCTGCGCGCCGATCAAGGTGCGGAAGAACGATGGGACGGCGGGGAGGATGGTGGCCTGCCGTCGATAGATGTCGTGAATGATGTTCTTCGGCGGGTGCAACGAACGAACCAAGACGATGGAGCCGCCGACCAGCAGCGGCAGCAGCATCCCGACGGTGAGCATGAAGCTGTGGAACAGCGGGAGCAGCACCAGAAACCGATCGGCGTCCACGGCTTCGAGAACCTGCCGGCAGCTGTCCACATTATGCAACAAATTGCCGTGGGTCAGCATGGCCCCTTTTGCACGTCCCGTGGTTCCCGACGTGTAAATAATCACCGCCAGATCGTCCTCCGTGGGCTGGCGTGCCAACGCGATGCCCGACGCCGTCAGCGCGGCGTTGCGGTTTTCGTCGGAGCCGAATTCCTCGACCATCCAGGCGCGCACGCCGGGCCGCAGGGCTTGGATGGCCGGCAGATGCTCCGCCATCGTGTGATCCGTGATCAGGACGTCGACGCCGGCGTCGTCGAGAATGTGCTGGATCTCCTCGGGCTTGAGAAAGTTGTTGATCGGCACCACAACCGCGCCGGCTCCCAAGACGCCAAAGAGGGCGGGGATGAATTCGGGACAATTCTTCAGCCACAGTCCGACTCGATCGCCCACGCGGACCGAGAAACGTGTCTGGAGCAACCGGGTCAACACCCGGGCCTGGGCCAGCAGCAGGCTGTAGGCATACTCTTGTTCACCCCAAAAAAGGGCCGCTTTCGATGCGTGCCGCTCCGCGCTGGCCGCAAATGCCGTGGACAAGTTCATGTTCGCGAACATACGAGGGAACGAACGAGGGGTGAAGCGTTATCTTGGCCGGGGTACCGGAGCGGTGCAGCTTGAAGTTGTTGGATCGGAGCGCGGGCCTATGGCCCGCAGCGGGTGGAATCCGGCTTGCGCGCTCGAACCTTCGGGGGTCGTCGCCGGCCCAAGCCGCTGCGGGCTAAAAGCCGGCTGAAAGCCCGCGGTTCGGCCAAGTATGAACTCTGACCAACAACTTCAAGATGCACGGTGCCGGAGCACATCAACTTGGCAGTGGCGGAGGCAAGACGGGCGGTGGGGGCTCTGCCGCCTCGCCACCCGCGGGTGCTGCAACCAACGACGCTGGAAAACCCTCAAGAACGCGCCTTTGGCTCATGGCCAGAATGGCGCCGACGACCACGAGGGCCGCACCCGAGCCGGTGAGCCACCAGGGCTGAAACTCTACTTGCCCGGCTGCAGGCGGTCGAAACCCCTCGATATCGGGGGCCCAATAGTTGAAGACGATGACCAGACCGTTGTTGAGTGCGTGCCAGAGAATGCAAATCCACACCGAACGGGAGCGCCAATAGATCCAGCCCAAGCCCAACCCGAGCGCTGTGGCGTAAAAAAACTGCCAGGGATTCAGGTGCATCAAGCCGAAGGCCAGAGCACTGAGCGCGATCGAAAAACTCGGACGCATCCGTTGCAGGAGGCTCTCCAGCAGCCAGCGGCGGCACATGTATTCCTCCGCGATCGGGGCGACCACGGAGAGCGTGAAGAACGCGCCGACCGGGTTGCTCTTGATGTTGAAAAGCTCGTTGAAGATGGCGGTTACCCACGCCGGCGGCGGGAGCAAATGCACGGTCTAGTTGTACAGTTCCGAGCAGAGGATCATCATGCCGGCAGCCAAAACCAAGCTGGCCAAAGTCAGGACGGCAGCCGGCCCGGGCGAGGCGGTCAGCGCGCGCCAGTTTCGTTTGCTCAGGAGCACGGCCATCCAGAGCGTGATCCCCGATGCCGCCGCGTTAATCAGGCCCATCGGCCCCAGTGGCACGATGAACTTGTCGACCGTGGCGATGCGCCAAAGGACGAACGGGACCGAAAGAATTGAACTGGCGGCAATGAAGATGGTGATCAGCATCAGCGACCAACCGATCGAAGGTGCGGCCGGAGCTCGTTGTGGCGTGGTCATGGATGGCGTTTCAGCGGTGAGGCGTGGATGCGGGCGTGGGCCATTGAGTTGCAAAATGGTATCGACCGGAGCCAAGTTCCAGCCTCACGCGGCCATCTTCGATGCCCAGCGTCCGCACTCCGGCCACCCGCTCCAACTGGCGCCCGCTCTCGCGGATCGATTTGGGCGTCGCTGGCATTTCGATCAACGCGGTGGTGTTGGCCGGAATCTCTACTTCGAGCTCGAACCGCTCGCCGCTCCGGCGCCAAGCACTGACGATGCGTCCGCGCGGACTGTCGTATCTGGCCCGCACCCAATGAATGGGCGTCTGCTCCGGGTTGCTGCCTGGTCCGGGTGGTTGAGGGCGAATCACGATGCGCTGGTAACCTGCGCCATCCGTATCAATCCCGGCCAGTTGGCGAAACGCCCATTCGTTGACGGCCCCAAACGAGTAGTGGCTGAAGCTGTTCATCGCGTCGTTGTTCTTGCCGCTGTCGCCGTCGAATCCGTGTTCCTTGGTAAAGCTGTCCCAGCGTTCCCAGACGGTGGTCGCACCGTTGACCACTTCATACCCCCAGCTGGGAAAGCGGCGGCTCTGGTAAAGGCGCGCGGCCAGGTCATGCTGTCCATGATCGGTCAGCACGCCCAGCAGGGGTTTGGTGCCCAGAAATCCCGTGGCCATGCGGAAGTCGTTCCTCTCAATCCTTTCCGCCAGTGCTGACGCCAGACGGGCAGACTGCGGCCCGGCCAGGTCCGCCCACAGCGCCAGAACATGCGCCGTTTGGGTCGACACTTTCAGGGTGCCGCCGGCGGACAAATACTCGCGGGCCCAGCTCTCCCGGATTTTTTTCCACAACGCTCGATAGCCCGCCGCTTCCTCCGCCTTGCCGAGGGCGTCCGCCATCTCCGCCATCCGCGCGGTGGAGTAGGCGAAGTAACACACATCCACATACTCGATCGGCGTCTCCTCATTCACATTCAGCCAGTCACCCCAGGTGTTGCCGTCCTGCTTGCCGCGAAAATCCGGCGCACGCTGGCGTCGCCATTCGAGAAAGCGTGTCATCGACGCCCAATGATTCTCCAGCAGGCGAGTGTCGCCGTAAACCTTCCACATCGTCCACGGCACGATCACGCCGGCATCGGTCCACGCGGTGCCCCAGGTCTGCCCAGGCGCCCCGTGGGCCATGGGGTAGGGCGCATAATCGGGATAGGCTCCGAAGTCGCGTTGGGCTTCCCGAACGTCATCGATCCACTTCGCAAAAAACGCCGAGACGTCCGCGTGATAAGTCGCGGTGCGCGCATAGACCTGCGCGTCGCCCATCCAGCCCAAACGCTCGTCGCGCTGCGGACAGTCGGTCGGCATCTCGATGAAATTCGCGCGCTGTGTCCACAGGGTGTTCCGCCAAAACTTCGTCATCACCTCGTCGCTGCAGGCAAATTCGCCCGTGATCGGCGTGTCGTTGTGCAGCGCGAGCCCAGTTATGGCTTCGAGCGGCGGACGTGAGGGCAGCCCGGAAATTTCAACATATTGAAACCCATGGTAAGTAAAACGCGGGGTCCAGATCTCGATCCCGCCGCCGCGGCAGATGTATTCGTCGGTCGCCCGTGCGCGCCGGAGGTTTTCGGTCATCAACCGGCCGTCCGGATGCAACATTTCACCAAAACGCAGTTTCAGCCGTGTCCCGGCCGGGGCGTTGACCTTGAGCCGGACGACGCCAGCGATGTTTTGTCCGAGATCGAAGATATAAACACCCGGTCGTGGTTCGGTCAGGCGGCGTGCGGGGAGTTCCTCCGTCACTCGAATGGGCGGTGCGGCATAGGCCTGCAGACGCCGCGGTTTTTGGAACCCGAGTTCGACCTCGCGCGGGCCTGACGGATCGTAAAATGTCGCCCGGGTTGAACCGTTGTCTTCGGCGCGAATGGCCTGTGCCCAGCGCCACGACGGCGTCGCTTCGCGCGGTTGTGCCCAGGCGGGCTCGTCCAATCGGGCATCGTAGCTTTCGCCCATGATCAAGTCGGCCTCCCGAATCGGCCCGTCGCTGGTTACCTGCCATGACGCATCCGTGCCGATGGTTTCATGAGTGCCGTCCGTGTATTCGATCTCGAGCTGAGCGAGCAGCGCAGGGGTCTTGCCGTAGAAGTTTCGCCCGATCTTGTTTGGCCCGTAGCCCACCAGCAGGCCGTAGCCGACGTAGCCGGCATACCAGCCATCGGCGACGATGGCGCCCACCCGGTTGGCGCCCGTCTGCACGAGCGCGGTCACGTCGTGCGTGCGGTAGTGGGCCCGCTGGCGGTAATCCGCCCAGCCGGGTTCGAACCAACTGTCGCTCACCCGGCGTCCGTTCAGATGCAATTCAAACAAGCCCAGAGCCGAGGCGTGGATGGTGGCGCGCCGGACCGTCTTCGTCGCGGTGAAGTCCTTCCGGTAATGATGGGCGGGAGGGAGAAACAATGCGCGTCGATTTGTGTGCAACGGCGAGTCATCACGAAACGATATCCATTGCGCCTTCCAGTCGGCGGTCTGCAACAACCCCATGCTCCAACGCGCGGGTTCGCTCCAGCGTGACTCGCGTCCGTCTCGATCCCAGACGCGGACCTTCCACCACGCCGCGAGGCCGCTGCTCAGAGCGCGACCTCCATAGTTCATGTTCAAGGTCTCATCGCCGGCGACTCGTCCCGAGTCCCACAGGTTTCCCTGGTCCTTGGCCAGTTTGGTCGGGTCGTCAGCGACCAGAATCCGCCACGCGGTCTGGCGCTGCCCGCGTTCCGTCGACGTCACCTCCCACGAAAGTCGCGGAACGGCGACGTCAATGCCGGCTGGATTTGGCAAGTGCTCGGTCCGCAGGGCCACGGGCGTAAGTTGGGCGCTCAGTGGTGTGGCGACGACCGTCAACAGGGCGATGGCCGTGAGGCGGCGAGCGCGTTGCGAAATCGCCCCGCGATGAGGCTTGGGTTGGAGTGTCTTGGCGTTTCCCGCGGGCATGGGCGAATGCTTGGCCGCCAGGCGACGGGTTGGCAATCGGAAATGCGCACGGCGGCGAGACGCCCCTGCAGCTCGAAGTTGTTGGTAAAAGTTCGCACTGGGCCGGACCGCGGGCTGTCAGCCGGCTTTCAGCCCGCAGCGGCTTGGGCCGGCGACGACGCTCGAAGGTTCGAGCGCACATGGCCGATTCCACCCGCTGCGGATCCCGCGGTCGCGGGATCCGCGCTCCGATCCAACATCTTCGAGATGCACCGGCGAGACGTTGCGTGCAAAAGGTAGCTCGGGCTACCGGGAAGCTTCACCGGCGGTCCACCGGGTGGCTGCGATGTAACGCTCGCCACCGGGCGTGTCGTGAAAGTAGTAGACGGTGACGATGATGCCGTCGGGCCGTTGCACGCTTCGTGGATAGCCGAGATCGCGGCCGCCGCCGTTTGCACGGACAACGAATTCGTCGTCCCAGGATTTTCCTGAGTTGCGGCTCAGGCGCGCCCGAATTTGGTAAGGCGCCGCCCGGTGACCATAGGTTAGGCAGACGCGGCCGTCGTGCAACCGGAGCAAACTCGGTGGATTGCCCTCGCCCAGATCCGGGGCCGGCACGGTGTCCTTTTGCCAATGATGGCCATCGTCGACCGATCGATGGGTTTCGATCCAGGCGCGTTCACCATTCCGGCAGCGAATGGCGGTCAACAATTCTCGCGGTCCGAGGCGGACGGTGGATGGCATGATGGCGTAGCCTTCGGGTTCGTCGCCAATCCACGATCGAAACTGCCAGGTGCGCCCGCCGTCGCTGGTGAAGGTGCAAAACGGACGGCCTTCCCTGCCGTTCGATTTGGACGCGGTCAGAAACGCCAGGCATTCCGCGGGGCCGTTGACCAAGTAATCCGTCCGGGCGGCGACGCCTTTCTGGTCGAAGGTCGGCAGGCGAAACGGGCCGTCCCACCGATGCCCGCGATTGGTCGACGTGTAAAACCGCGACGCACCGGTGTTGACGTTGGTCATGCGCAGGGCCAGCGCGAAATCCGGATGCGTGAAATCGATGTTGCCGGGGCAGTCTTTCCACGGTCGTTCAACGAGGCCGGGCGGCGTCTTTCCATGCAGCGCCGCTCCGACTGGAATGAGCGCGCCCTGCGCGGATGGATTCTCGATGGCCCAGGATTCGCCGCCATCCAGGCTCCGCGCCAACAGATGTTCCTCGGGTTTGTCGTGATCGATGTTGTGCCGATCGGGGCCCAGATCAAGGTGGTAACCGGCGCTGAAGCCGACGAGAATTTCATTTCCCCAGGACCAAATTCCATGGTTGGCCGGCCAGCCACCAAAGCGGCCGGGCTGGCTGTAGACCTTGACGTGCCCCAGCACGCGTGGGGATGCAGGTGTGTCGGCGGCGACGACGCAATTGGGCTGGCCTTGACCACTCACCAGCTGGGCGGCCACCAGGACGAGAATCAGTCGGCGTGACATGTCTCGATCTTGAGCCCGGGCGACAGCAAATGACAAGAAGTGAGAGTTTTCCCTGTGCCGGCGGATTGCGGGGACCGCGGATGGATGCCGATGAACGCAGATAGCCCCGCTTGTTTCGTGTGGCCTGCTCCCAACGAGATGGTCGGATGACAGAATTGAACGGTTGCCCAGGCCCCTTCTGCTTCCATCAGCGTTTATCTGGGTGTATCTGCGGTCCCTAACCCCAAACCTTAGCTAGGTGCAGAGTTGATGCACTGGTGGGTGAAAAAAGTGAAGGAACCTGCATTTTTTTTAATCGTACCAGGCCGGAGTGTATGCTGAGATGTTGCGCATGGCCGCCATTCACAAAGGTTCCCCAAAGATCCGATTCGATTTCGTGCCTGCCAAACGGCAGTCGGTGCTGGGCGGGTTGCCCGCGGTGGAAGCGCTGGCGCAAGAGTTCGGTCTGTGGTCAAAGCTGAAGGCGTTGGACGTGCTGGATCCGCGCACACGCAAAGGCCGTGGATTCGGCGCGGACGCGATCGTCGCGCAGTTGATTTACTGTTTCGTGGCGGGTGGGGCGTCGCTGGCCGACGCCGAACGACTGGAAGCTGATCCGTTGGCGCGGCAGTTGGCGCAGATGGAGTCGTTTGCTGATGAGACCACGCTTGGGGAGTGGCTGCGGGCGCAGTCACCGGCAAGCGTGCAGGCGATGTGGAAACTGATTGGAGAGTTCATCGCCTGGGCGGTGAACCGGATTGAGCCTGGGCGCTGGAAGTATAACGGTCATGCTGAGGTATTCTTTGATGACACCCAACTCGAGGTCAGCGGTCGGAAGTTCGAAGGAGCCAAACTCAACTATGAGGGGAAGGTGGCGTTGTCGTGGCAGACGCTGTGGTTCGGACCGTTTTTGGCGGAAGCGCAGATGGGCAGTCCTGGCGACGTGAGCGAGGCGTTGCCGACGCAACTGGAGCGCAATGCGCACCTGTGGGCCGGGCAGCCGAGCGATTTTCTGGCCGACAGCGGCTCCAGTGCGGCCAAATATTTGCAGGCCATCCAGGGAGCGGGCTTCACCCACTGGAGTGTGAGCTACAATAAATGGGTCAAACCGTTGGAGCGAACGGCGCAAGAACAGCCGGAGACGGTGTGGGGTCCGTGCCAGTCTGGACGATGGCGAGATGGCTCGGACATTACCGAGCAACACAGCGTCCTGCGACATACGCCCGAAGACAGTGAGGTGAGCTTCAACGTGGCGGCCGTGCGATTCCGAGCAGAGGGTGAAATGTTCTGGCGGTATCGGTTTGTCGCCTGCGACGAGATTCGGCGTGACGCGGCGGCGATCTTCGCGCGCCACAAGTTGAAAGGCGAGAAGGAGCAACTGCTCAAGGAAGTGCTGCGGGGGTTGGATCTGCATCATCCGCCCTGCGCGGAGCTCAATGCCAACGCGATGTTCTACGCGGTGGCGGCGCTGGCCTACAATCTTCTGGTGGCGGTGAAATTGGTGTGCCTGCCCGACGAGTGCCAGAGCTGGCAGGTGCGCACGCTGCTGCGACAGATCATCCGTCTGCCGGCGACGCTGGTCCGTCACGCGCGCCAACTCCTGGCTCGGGTGGAGGTGCCTGCGGATTGGCTCGTGTGGTGGCAGGCGTGGCGAACACGCTGGTGGCCTGACGGGTCGAAGGCACCCAACGCCTGTTAACGCCGCGCACAAGTCCCGCTCGCCTCTCTCCCAGAAGCAGTGTCTTCACGGGTGGGGAGAAACCGCCCAAAAGCGCCGCAGATCAAGCTCGCCAAGCCGTTCTCCACTTCCCACAGCGAGCACGTCACCTGTTCGTTACTCCTTCAGGCAAGCCCAAGTCGGATATCTTACGTCTTTTTCCTTAGCTAAGGATCCGGGGTCCCTAATGAATGCCGATGGTCGAACTTCCAAAATCGAAGCATACCGGCGATGGTCGGGCCCGATGAATTCCAGACTACTTTCCTCCATGGTGTTCGCTGCCTGTCTCCTTTCGCTGTGGCTGGGTGCGGATTGTCGATTGTCAGGCGCGGCGGATGAGACGTCGTTGCGGCCGTTGGCTCCGGCGGGCCTCATCCTGCATCATGGGCGCGTCGTGACGGTGGACGAGCGGTTCTCGATCGCCGAAGCGATCGCGGTGGTGAGCAATCGAATTGTACAGGTGGGCACGAGCGCTGACGCGCTGCGCCGTCGCGGACCAGGCACTGCTGTCGTCGATTTGCGAGGACGCATGGTGCTGCCGGGGTTGATGGATTCCCATGTGCATGCGGCGGACGCCAGCCTGACGGAGTTTGACCATGAAATTCCCCGGATGGAGAGCGTGCCGGATGTCCTGGACTATGTGCGGTCCCGGACGCGGGTGGTCCCGGAGGGCGAATGGATCGAAGTGCGTCAGGTCTTCATCACGCGGCTGCGCGAACAGCGCTATCCGACCCGGGCCGAACTGGACCGGGCGGCGCCGCGGCATCCGGTTCTGTTCGCCACCGGCCCCGACGCTTCGTTGAACTCCCTCGCCTTGTTGCGGAGCGGTATCGATCGCGATTTCCGGGTAACGGACGGCGGGAGCGGCTTTGCGGAGAAAGATCCGGCGACCGGGGAGTTGACCGGGCTGCTCCGCAATTGCACCCGCTATGTCAAAGTAGAGTCTTTGCGTCGTCGGCCGAGTCGCGCGGAGAAGATCGCGCGCCTGCGCGAGTTGTTCGGCGACTACAACGCGGTTGGGATCACCAGCGTCGGCGACCGAGATGCCGGAGTGGATGATATCGATGTTTACCAGGGACTGCATGATTCGGGAGCAATGACCGTGCGCGTTGCGCTGTCGCATCACATCGAATCCATCGGGCCCGGGGTGGAGGAAAACATCCGGCGTTTGGCGGGACATCCGCTCTTTCGAGCTCCGGACGACTGGCTCCGTCTGATTGGCATCAAGACGTATCTCGATGGAGGGATGCTGACCGGCAGCGCGTATCTGCGGGAGCCGTGGGGCGTGAGCTTGATTTATGGGATCAGCGATCCGACCTATCGAGGAGTGCGCTTCATCCCGCACGAACGTCTGCTGGGCATGGTCCGGACTGCACTGGGCAGCGGACTTCAGTTCACGGCGCATGCGGTGGGTGACGGCGCCGTGCATGCGTTGCTCGACGTCTACGAGGAGATCAATCGTGAGCAGGCGTTGCCGCGGGGGCTGGCCTGCGTGAGTCATTCGAACTTCATGAGTCGCGAGGCCGTGGAGCAGGCCGCGCGTTTGGGGGTGATGCTGGACATCCAACCCGCCTGGCTCCGGCTCGACGGCCGGACCCTGCTAAAGCACTTCGGGCGCGAGCGCCTTCGCTGGTTTCAGCCGTTGCGCAGTCTGTTTGCGGCCGGAGTAGTGGCGGGAGGCGGATCGGATCACATGCAGAAGATCGGCGCCCAAAGGTCGATCAACTTCTATCATCCGTTCCTGGCCATGGCCACGGCGGTGACCCGGGAGTCGGCCGGCGTGCCCGGCGGTCTCAACCCAGCCGAGGCTTTGACGAGGGAGCAAGCTATTCAGTTTTACACCATCAACAATGCTCGGGTGCTCGGCTGCGCGGATCGCCTGGGGTCCTTGGAGGTCGGTAAACAGGCCGATTTCATCGTGCTCGACACCGATTTGTTGCGCTGTCCTGAGCGAAAGATCGCCGCGACCAAGGTGCTGCAGACCTACGTGGACGGGCAGTTGGTTTATCCGAAGGTGCCGCGATAGGCAGTCAAAAGTTCGGCGCAGGCGTTTCGCCCGGTCAAGTATTCGGAAGCAGCGGTCGATGTACGTCAGAGTCCCACGGAGGGGTAAGTCTGACTGGTTGATCCGCCCGAATATGAAGACGGTATCCCTTGGTTTAGTGGCAGGCGCCTTGGTTCTTTCTGGCGCGCAGCTGTGGGCCGCGCAGCCGGCTCTGGCCAATCCCATCCTGTTTGTCACTCAGTTGCCGATGCCGGATGAAGCGAACGCCGCGACGGTGACGAACGTGATCGTCAGTGTGGCGTCAGCCCTGGGCAATCACTTGGCCGATACCGCTCATGCCGGCCGCGGCGGGGACCTGTGGATTCGGTATGCCGATGGCACATTGAAGAACCTGACGCGGGCGGCGGGCTACGGGGTCACAGGTGCCCAGCACACCAACGGGATTGCCGTGCGCCAGCCGGCCCTCCATTGGAGCGGAACCAAGGCGGTGTTCAGCATGGTGACCGGCTCACCGCGGTTTGCCGGCGACGCCGGCCCGTTCTACTGGCAGCTCTATGAGATTACAAATTTCGTCAATCCAGGAGCCACACCGGTCGTCACCCGTGTTTCCAACCAGCCGACCAACTACAACAACATCAGCCCGTGCTACGGCACAGATGGGCGCATCCTGTTCACCAGCGATCGCGCGCGCGACGGGTCGTCCCATCTCTACCCGCAACTCGACGAATACAACAACATCCCGACCGTCACCGGCCTGTGGAGTCTCGATCCTGGCAGCGGCGATCTGTTCATGATCAACCACACGCCCTCCGGCGCGTTCAACCCCATCATCGACAGCTTCGGGCGGGTGATCTTCACGCGGTGGGATCATCTCGTCCAGGACCGCTACGCCACCACCGATCGCCTCGGCACCACCACCAACGGGACATTTAACTACGCCGATGAATCCGCCGGTTCGGCGTTCGACCTCAACGATCGGGTGGAAACCTTTCCCGAGCCGCGGAACTTCGACCACACCAACCTTGCCGCTCTGCACATCACCGGTCAGAGCTTCAACTTCTTCTTTCCCTGGGAAACCACGGAGGAAGGCAAGGGCGAGGAGATGATCAATCACGTTGGGCGTCATGAACTGGTTCAGTCGTTCGTTCCGAACATGACGAACGATGTGAACTTGAGCAGCCACAACATCGCGCGTCGCTGGAATTCCAACTACATCGCGAATTTTTTGCAGATCGTCGAAGACCCGGCCCACGGAGGAACTTACTTTGGCGTTGATGCGGTGGACTTTGGCACCCATGGCGCCGGCCAGATTGTGTCCCTGTTCGGACCGCCGGGGACCAACCCCGAGAGCATGTACCTCACCTACATCACGCCCAAGTCGACCTCGATCCCGGGCGGGGGTGGGCACCTGTACCGAAATCCGCTGCCGATGAGTGACGGATCGCTGGTGGCCGTGCACACGGCTGCGGTGACGATGGACACGAACCAGGGCACGGCCGCATTTCCAAGTTCGCTCTACCAGTTCCGCCTCCGTTCCCTTGTGCAAAGTGGCGCGACCTGGACGACGAACGCCTTCCTGACTCCGGGCCTGACCAACGCCGCGAGCTACTGGAACGGCAACACCCTCGTCACGTACACCAATCAGCTGTGGGAACTCGATCCGGTCGAGGTCCGGGCGCGCAGCGTGCCGGTGCCGGCCAGCAACCAGGTGGCCTCCACCGAACAACAGGTGTTCAGCGAGGAAGGCGTCGACCTGACCGCGTTCCAGGCCTACCTGCGGACCAACAACCTGGCGCTGATTGTCAGCCGCAATGTGACCCATCGCGATCGCGCCGATCGCCAGCAGCCGTTCAATCTCCGCGTCGCCGGCACGACGAACGTCACCCTGGGCACGAACAGCGGTCGGATTTACGACATCGAATATCTGCAACTGCTGCAGGCGGACCAACGCCGGGGCTTGACCCTCGGAGGCTCGACCCCTACCGCCGGCCGACGTGTTCTCGCCACCCCTTTGCATGATACGGTGGCGGAGAATGTGCCGGTGACGAATGGCCCGCCGGGGACGGTGAAGCTCGGCGACGATGGATCGCTGGCCGCCGTGGTGCCGGCCCGGCGCGCGATGACCTGGCAGCTGATGGACACGAACAGCGCCAGCGTGGTCAAAGAGCGCTTCTGGATCACGTTTCAACCGGGCGAAATCCGAACGTGCGCCTCGTGTCACGGGCTCAATACCTCGGATCAGGCCGGCAACCTCACCCCCACCAACCGGCCGCAGGCGCTGCGGGATCTGTTGCAGTTTTGGAAATTGTCGCACGCCCCAACGAATGCATGTCAGTTCAGCCTTTCGGCCACCAACGGATCATTTGTGGCCGACGGTGGCAGCGGAAGTTTCGTCGTCTCGACGTCCACCAACTGCAACTGGACCGTCTCGGGCGCACCGTCGTGGGTCACGATAACGTCCTCTTCAAGCTTCACGGGAAACGGCACGGTGACGTTCGACGTCGCCGCCAACCCGACCGTCAACCCTCGTAGCGTCGTGCTGGCTGTGGCTGGCGGAACATTTCAAGTGAGCCAGGCGGGCGCTGATTTGACCCCGCCGGTGGTGACGATCACGTCGCCTTCGGCAGGCGCCCGTTTGACCAACGCGACGACGAGCTTCGCTGGCACCGCGAGCGACGCGGGTGGCTTGGCGCTGGTGGAAGTGCAGGTGGGAAACGGGTCGTTCGTGGCGGCTACAGGCACGACCAACTGGAGCGCGGCTTTGACCTTGCCCGCAGGCACAAACCTCGTCCGGGTTCGCGCGATGGATGCTGCGGGGAATATTTCCGTCACCAACGCGCGGACGGTTTATCAAGTGGTGCTGAGTCCGTTGAGTCTCGCGACGAGCGGTGCGGGTTCAGTGGCGGGCGCGACAAACGGCGAGCGACTCGAGATCGGGCGGACGTATGCGCTGACGGCGGTGCCGGATCCGGGCGCACTCTTCTCCAGTTGGTCGGGCGATGTGTCCGGTGGTTCGCCCCGGCTGTCGTTTGTCATGGCCACCAATCTGTCGCTGCAGGCGAACTTCATACCCAATCCGTTTCTGGCTTCCGCCGGTGTTTTTAACGGTCTGTTTTACGAGACCAATGTGATCCGGGCCGCGAGCGCCGGTGCTTTTTCATTGAAGGTTTCGGCGAGCGGGACCTATTCCGCCGTGTTGCGCTCCGGGCTCAAACGTTACGCCGGTGTCGGACGATTCAGTCCCACGGGTTTGGCCACGAATGACTTTCCCTCGCGCGACCAAGAAGCCTGGCACGTGAGATGGGCCATGGGCGCTCCCGGCTCGGACCAGATTTCGGGAACGGTCAGCAATGGCGTCTGGGCGAGCGCCTTGGCTGGCGATCGCGCCACGTTTCACGGCCTAACCAATCCCGCGCCTTGGGCTGGGAAGTATACGGTGGTCGTGCCGGGCGCCGCGGGGCAGTCCACGGTGCCGGAGGGCGACGGATATGGCTCGGCGTTGGTCCTGCGCAACGGGATGGTGAGTTGGGCTGGAGCTTTGGCCGATGGCACGCGGGCGCTCCAGCGAACCCCACTTTCGAAAAGCGGGCAGTGGCCGCTTTACGCGCCACTTTACGCCGGCCAGGGAGCGATTTTGGGCTGGGTGTCATTTGACACCAACCAACCCACGGATGATCTGAGCGGATTGGTTGATTGGTTGAAACCGTCGGTGCCGGGCGCGGTGTATTACCCGGCCGGCTTTGCCCGGCAGACGACGCTGAGCGGGTCCCGGTACGCTGCGCCAATGGGCGCAACGAATCGGGTCTTGTCGTTCACCAACGGTTTGGTGGTGCTGACTGGCGGCAACCTCCCGGCTTCCCTGACCAATACCGTGATCCTTGGCGCAACCAGCGCGATCACCAACGGCGGTCCGTTGCCTCTCGTGCTGAAGTTCTCGCTACCGACCGGTTTGTTTCGTGGTCGTCTGCTCGACACCGGAGCGGTGAATGCAGTGAATTTTTCGGGAACGATTCTGCAGAAGGCGAACCATGGTTCGGGCTGGTTCCTCGGCACCAACAAGAGCGGACGGGTGGTGTTGCAGGCTGCTCCTTGAACCATTGGGCGGACCGCGGTGGAAAAATGGAGTGGTCGCGCGCGGGCGATTGGTACAGGATTCGGGCAAGGAGGTAGTTCGCTATGAATCGATCTGATCCGTCCGACCGATCCAACTGGTCCGACAAGTCCGAGCGCTTGATGCCCTCGCATGGAGGCTACCGCAAGCTCCGCAGTTATCAGGTGGCGCTGGCGGTTTACGACGCCACGGTGATCTTCTGCGATCGGTTTATCGAACGCCGTTCACGCACACACGACCAGATGGTACAAGCGGCCCGCAGTGGCGTGCGGAATATTGCCGAGGGCAGCACCGCTTCCGGCACTTCCAAGAAGACCGAACTCAAGCTGACCAATGTGGCGCGGGCGAGTCTCGAAGAACTCATGGGCGACTACGAGGACTACCTGCGGCAACACCGATTGTCCGTTTGGGAAAAGGAGTCACCAGAGGCGCTCGCGGTCAGGAAGCGGGATGGTTTCGATCCGCTGGAACTGCGGTCGGCATCTGCGGAAGTCGCAGCCAACACTTTGCTGTGCCTAATCAACCAGGCGAGTTATCTCCTTCGGCGGCAGCTTGAGCGGTTGGACCGTGACTTTCGGGAACAGGGCGGCTTCACCGAGCGGCTCTACTCGGCGCGAACGGAAGCGCGCCAGCGCGAAGCTGGATCTTCGGCTCCGGCTTGTCCGTATTGCGGCAAGCCTATGCGCCGGCGCACCGCGCGCCAAGGACCACACTCCGGGCAGGGGTTCTGGGGCTGCTCGGCGTACCCGGATTGCAAGGGCACGCGGCCGTTGGGCCAATAGTCGGACGGGTCGGACGGGTCGGACGGGTCGGAGTCAAAATTCCTCTACACCTTACCGGCGACCACGATTTCGACTTCCGCCCTTTTTAGAGCGCGAACCAGCTCTGGCGCGGGCGGGCGATCGGTGACCACGACATCGACCTCGCTCAGTTCGCAGAGCTTCGAAATGCTCTGGCGGCCGAGCTTGGAGGAATCGATGCAGAAAATCACCCGGCGGGCAGCCTGGATCATCGCGCGTTGGATTTCAATCAGCAGCCCGTGCGAGTTGGTAATCCCTTCCAGCGTGATGCCGCCGCAACTCATGATGGCGACGTCCGCGCGGATCTTGGCGAAGGCCTCCACCGCGATCGGCCCGACTAACACGCCGAGCCTCGGGTAGATCACTCCGCCGCTGACCACCACCTCAAGTTTGTTCGCCGCGGCGAAAAGATTGGCGACGGGCAGGGAATTGGTGAAGACCTGCGGCAGCTTGGCTTCAAGATGACGGGCCACGTGATAACAGGTGGTGCCGGCATCGATGATGACCGTGCGGTTGGGTTCAATCAGCGCGGCGCAGGCCTGGCCAATGGCTTCCTTCTCCTCCAGCTGATGCGTATCGCGGGCGGTGAAGGTGAACTCGTCGGACTTCGGGTTGATCAGCCGCGCCCCGCCATGGGTCCGCCGCACCGTTCCTTTCCCTTCCAACACTCCGAGATCCCGCCGGACCGTCGACTCCGAGGCGTCGACCAGCTCGGACAACTCGGCCAGCGACGCAAACTCCACTTTCACCAGGTGATCCTCAATCCGCTTCTGTCGTTCTTCGGCCTGCATGGCGGGAAGGACTTTGGAAGATTTTGGAAGATCTTGCAAGAAATCGTTTGACAAACTTTCAGCGGAGACGGAAGGATGTCCGCGATGTCCGCTGCATTGTCATCTCCGCCGCATCGTGCCGTGGTTGAGCACCTGGTTCGACAGGCCGTCTACGCTCGCTTGGGCAAGGCTTTGCCGAAGCCCGCAGCCGCGCCGAATCCGCTCGTGGTCAACGTCAGCGCGCGGCATTGCCACCTGACGCAGGAGGCCGTCGAGGCCTTGTTTGGCAAGGGCCACCAATTGCAGGTGCACAAGTGGCTTTATCAGGAAGGTCAGTTTGCCGCGAAGGAGACGATCACGCTGGTGGGCCCGCGCAGCCGAATCATCTCCAACCTGCGCATCCTGGGCCCGTGCCGGAATTTGAACCAGGTTGAGCTGGCCTACACCGACGGCATCGCGTTGGGCTTCGACTTGCCGCTGCGAATCTCCGGGGACATTAAAGGCACATTGGGCGGGATGCTGATGGGCCCGGCAGGATTCTTCGAGATGGAGCAGGGGATCATTCGGGCGATGCGCCACGTGCATATGCATCCGACGGACGCGGATTATTACGGCGTCAAGGCGGGCGACAAGATGAAGCTCAAGATCGGCGGCCCGTGTGGCATTTCGCTCGATGAAATGCTGGTGCGCGTCGACAAGAGCTTCAAGCTGGAGGTGCACATCGACACCGACGAGGGCAATGCCTGCAACCTGCAGCCCGCAACTCCGTGCGAACTGGTGCGATAGTTTTTTTACCCAAAGCGAAACCAATTTAACGAACCAACAACCTACTGAACTATGAGCGAAGCAATCGGCATGATTGAAACCAAGGGCTACACCGGCAATGTGGAAGCCACCGACGCCATGGCCAAGGCGGCCAACGTCAGCATCTCCAAAACCATCGCCATCGGCGGCGGGCTCATCACCGTCATCTGCCGCGGCGACGTCGCTAGCGTGAAGGCGGCGGTTGACGCCGGCAGCAAGGCGGCCAGCAAGGTCGGCGAACTCGTCGCCAGCCACGTCATCGCGCGCCCGCACGAGGACCTCGGCAAGGCCTTCCTCGCGGACGCCAACGCGGTCAAAAAGTAGGACCGGGCTCCCCCCGAACCAAACTGACTTTTCGCGACTGATTATCGACCCCTGATTACTGATTACTGAATTTATGGCAAACCAAGCTATCGGCATGATCGAATGCAAGGGCCTCTGCGCGTTGTTCGAGGCCGTCGACGCCGCCCTCAAGTCCGCCAACGTCTCCTTCACCGGCTGGGAAAAAGTCGGCTCCGGCTACGTCACCGCGTTTTTCCGCGGCGACGTCGCCAGCGTGAAAGCGGCCACTGACGCCGGCGCGGCCGCAGCCTCGCAGGTCGGCCAAATCGTCAGCGTGCAGGTCATCCCGCGTCCGCACGAAGGCCTCGCCGGTCTCGGCAAGTGGCTGCAGTGATTTCGGATTTTGGATTCTGGATTTCGAATCTGCGATTGGCGGCCACCCGACGGCGGGCGCCATCGTTACGAGCGGGCGAGGCCCCGCTTGCCAATCGCAAATTGAGAATCGCAAATCAATGAAGGTCCTGGTCGCCAATCTCGGTTCCACTTCGCTGAAGTGGCGGCTGTTCGATTTTTCGAACGGCGCCGAAAAGCTCTTGCACAAGGGCGGCTTCGAGCGCGTGACCGACTATCCGAAGGCGATCGAGGATTGTCTGGCGCAACTGCGCGACAGCGGGGCCATCGCGAGCGAGCAGGAGCTGGCGGCCGTCGGCTTCAAGACGGTCATCGCGAAGGATGTGACCGGCTGCGTGCGGCTCGACGAGCGGGTTTTGCGGGCGATGGAGGACTACAACGGCCTCGCTCCGGCACACAATCCGCCCTACATCACCGGCATTCGCCTGTTTGCCAAACGAATTCCGGCGGTTCCTCTGGTCGGCCTGTTCGAGACGGCGTTCTATCAATTCGCGCCGGAATCGATGATGCGCTACGCGGTCCCGGACGCGTGGCACGCCATCGGAGTGCGGCGCTGGGGGTTTCATGGCGCGAGCCACAAGTTCATCGCTGAACGCAGCGCCGAGCTGCTCGGCCGTCCGGATGTCGCCCGTCGCGCGCAGAACCTCTACGTGGACGGCGGCAAGTCGCCGATGACCGGGCCGCCTTTGCGGGTTATTTCCTGCCACCTGGGTGGCACTTCAAGTATTACCGGCATCTTGAACGGCGTCGCGATCGGCAACAGCCTTGGCATGAGCCCGCAATCGGGCCTGCCGCACAACAATCGGGTGGGAGATTTGGACGCCGAAGCGCTGCCGTATGCGGTGAAGACGCTGGGTTTGTCGATCGAAGATGCCCAGCGCCAGCTGGCCAAGGAAGGCGGATTGAAGGGCCTGAGCGGCGGGCTCTCCAACGACATCCGTGACATTCAGGACGCCGCAGCCAAGGGTGATGCCAAGGCTCAACTTGCGCTCGACGTGTTCGCCAGCGAAGCGCGGCGCTGGATTGGCGGCTATTTCTTCCAGATGAACGGTGCCGACGCGATCGTGTTTACGGCGGGCATCGGCGAGAACCGTGACCTTTTGCGCGCCGCGATTTGTGCGAACCTGGATCAACTCGGCATCGTGCTGGATTCGGAAAAGAACACGGCCACGCGCGCAACTGAAACCGTAATCAGCGCGCCGTCGTCGCGGGTCAAGGTCATGGTCATTCCGACGAACGAAGAGCTGGTCGTGGCCCGTGAAACGCGGCGGCTGCTGGGGAAAGGATGAACGATGAAAAACCTGCGACATCTCTTTGATAAGAACCGCGCCTGGTCGGACAGCGTTCACCAGCGCGATCCGGAATTCTTTGCCAAGCTGTCGCGCCAGCAGTCGCCGGAATACCTTTGGATTGGTTGTTCCGACAGCCGCGTGCCGGCCAACCAAATCGTCGGTCTGTTGCCGGGTGAGATTTTTGTCCATCGCAACATTGCCAACGTGGTGGTTCACACCGACCTGAATTGCCTGTCGGTGGCGCAGTTCGCCGTGGACGTGATCAAGGTCCGGCACATCATCGTCTGCGGCCACTACGGCTGCGGCGGTGTGCGCGCGGCGTTGCGGGGCGATCGGCATGGGTTGGTCGACAATTGGCTTCGCCACATCCAGGACGTTCGCGACAAGCACGAGTCCGCGCTCACGGTCCTCGACAATGAGGTCGACCGCGTCGATCGGCTCTGCGAGCTGAATGTCATCGAGCAGGTGCTCAATGTTTGCCAGACCAGTATCGTTCGTGATGCCTGGCAGCGCGGGCAGGATCTCACCGTGCACAGCTGGATCTACGGTCTGCATGACGGCATCATTCGCGATCTCGGAATGGCCGTCAGTTCTTGGAAGGAAGTTGACTCGGCTCACCGCAAGGCCCTGGCCTCCCTCGGCAAACCCTCCAAGGGCGCGGCCAAATCGCGCCGCAAGCAGAACAAAACCGGCGGCTCGTCCTTGTTGCTGCCGCCGCCCCGTAACGTGAACTAGCCCGGACCTGACCAGCTCCCGCTCCAAACGCTTTTACTCCAAATCGCAAATCGTAAATCTAAAATCGAAAATCACCTATATGGCCCAACAAGCAATTGGCATGATTGAAACCCGCGGTCTCGTCGCGCTGGTCGAAGCCACTGACGCGATGCTCAAAGCCGCGAACGTCGAACTCATCGGCCCGATGGTCCAGGTCGGCAACGCGCTCGTCACCGCCACGGTGGTCGGCGATGTCGCCGCCGTGAAAGCTGCGACCGACGCCGGCGCCCAGGCCGTCAAGGCCATCAAAGGCGACCTCGTCAGCGTGCACGTCATCGCGCGCCCGCACAACGACGTCGAAGCCGTCCTGCCCAAGAAGAAGTAGTATTCAGTCCTCAGTCGCCAGTGGTCAGTGGCCGAACCGAGTGATCTCATGGGAGACGCCACGACGTGGACTGAAGACTGGACTCGGACGGATCCGCGATGACTGAAAACTGAAAACTGAATACTGGACACTGAATACTATGTTCCTGGCGCGTGTTGAAGGTTCGGTGGTCTCGACCAAGAAGGAGCCGAGCATGAACGGTCGCAAGCTGCTCTTGCTCCGCCCGCAATTGGTCGACGAGAAGGATCCCGGCAAATTCCGGCCGGGCTCGAACACGATCATCGCGGTCGACACGGTGGGGGCGGGGATCGGCGAGCTGATTATGTTCAGCCAGGGCAGCAGCGCGCGGTTGGCGGGCGGCATGAAGGATTCGCCGGTCGACGCGGTGATCATTGGCATTGTCGATTCGGTGGATGTGCTGGGCAAAGAGATCTTCAACGCCCGGACGTAGTCTGATTTGGTCCCAACTTTATGAGCACTCTCGTGAACGAAGCTTTGATCCGTGACGTCGTGGCCGACGTCTTGAGCCGCCTCGGCGGTTCGGCTGCAGCTCCGAAGACCGCGGCGCCAGCCCCGGCGCCGAAGCAAGACTGTGGTTGTGGCGGCAAGAGCGCTGCCGGCAGCGGCAGTGGGTTGCGAGGTCGCTTTGGGGTTTTTTCCGACGCCAACGAAGCCTGTGTTGCCGCCCAGGAATCGTTCCTGCAGTTGCAGAAGGCCGGCGTCGCCGCGCGCGTGAAGATCGTGGACATCGTCAAGTCGATGGCCGAGGCGAACGCCGACGTTTGGGGCCGGATCGAACTGGAGGAAACGAAGATTGGCCGGCTGGATCACAAGATTGAAAAGCTGAAAATCATCAAGCTTGTGCCGGGCGTCGAATGGCTCCGTCCGGATGCCCGCAGCGGTGATCACGGCATTACGCTGGAAGAATACACTCCGTTTGGCGTCGTCGGCGCCGTCACGCCCAGCACGCATTCCATTCCCACGCTGAGCGGCAACATCGTGAATATCTGCGCGGCCGGCAATGCCGTGGTGTTCAATCCGCACCCGAGCGCGGCCCGCTGCGCCGCCGTTGCCGTCCGCGCCTACAACGAGGCCATCTATCGCGAGACCGGCATTGAGAATATTGCGACCATCATCGAAAAGCCGTCGATGGACAGCTTCGCCGCGATGTGCAAACACGAGTCTGTGCGCATCCTCCTGGTCACTGGCGGCCCCGGAGTGGTGAAAGCCGCAATGCAGACCGGCAAACGGGCGATTTGTGCCGGGCCCGGCAACCCACCGGTTTATGTCGACGACACTGCGTGCATGAAGCGCGCGGCCAAGGCCATCATCCAGGGCGGGAGCTACGACAATAACCTGCTCTGCATCGGTGAGAAGGAAGTGTTCGCGTTGGAGATCATCGCGGACAAGCTGATGGCCCAAATGGAACAGAACGGTGCGGTCAAGCTGACCAATGCCCAGCTCGATGCTTTGACCAAGGCGGCGTTCACCATCACGCCGGGCCAGGGTGGGGGTTGCGGCCATGCGAGCGTGAATAAGGATTTCATTGGCAAGGATCCCGGCGTGCTGGCCAAGGCGGCTGGGATAAACCTTCCGGCCGGCACGCAGTTGCTCTTCGCCGAGACCGACGCGAATCATCCGTTCGTCGTTGAGGAGCAGATGATGCCCTTCGTGCCGATTGTGCGCGTAAAGAATCTTGAGGAGGGCGTGAAACGGTCCCTTGAGGCTGAGCACGGTTACAAGCACACCAGCATCATTCACTCGCACGACCTCGAGGCATTGACCGAGATGGGCCGGGCGCTGGACACGACCTTGTTCATCAAGAACGGCCCCTGCATGGCGGGTCTGGGATTGGGCGGCGAAGGTTACCTGAGCTTCAGCATCGCGACGCCCACCGGCGAAGGTGTGAGCAATCCGCGCACGTTCACGCGGGTTCGCCGCTGTGTGATGGTGGACAACTTGCGCATTTACTAACCCGAGCGCGCTTGAAGATTCGAAATCCGAAATCCGAAATCCGAAGTTCGAAAGCCGAATGGGATTGGCTACTCCCGGTGGCGAGTGGCTCGGGAATTGCACCGGATTTTCTGGTGCCATCTGGCGAATGCGATCGCGTTATGACGAGCGCCCGATTTCGCTGCCAACGCCGGAGTCTTCCGACACGCCTCGGAATTCGGAATTCAGAATTCGGATTTCCCTCATGCTCCTAGCCCGTGTCGAAGGCAACGTGACCGCCACCCGGAAGCATCCCAGCTTCGAGGGCTGGCGGCTCGTGATTTGCCAGCCGGTCGGCTTGGATGGACGTCCGGAGGGCGTGCCGCAGATCGCGATCGATTCGCATGGCGCCGGCATGCATCAGCGTGTGGTTATTTCCAGCGACGGCGCCGCGGCGCGGAAGGCGGTGGGCGACGAGAAGAGCCCCGTGCGGTGGTTGGTCGTGGGCATTGTCGACGAGAAAGAGCCGGGGGTGATGGTGTGACGATCGAAAATCCGAACCAACTTCGGTTTGCCGCGGCTGGTTCAGCCGTGGGCCGGCGGGTTCCCTTCGGATTTCAGGTTTCGAATTCGGGATTTTGCAAGGCATGAAACTCGGAACCGTCATCGGCCGCGTGACGCTCAGCCGGGCTTGTCCCGGTCTGGAGGGCGCGCGCTGGCTCGTCGTCTCGCCGTTCTCGCGCGAGCAGTATGCGCGGGGCGCGGACGGCCCGCTGACGATGGGCACGGAGCCGAGCCTGGTGATCTATGATTCGTTGGGTGGCGGGGTTGGTCAGACCATTGGCTATGTGGAAGGGCGCGAGGCGGCGCAGCCCTTTGATCTCCCGCCCCCGATCGACGCCATCAATGCCGCCCTGATCGACGATATTTTTTATAATCCATGAGCACTGTCATTACGGCCAAAGAAGTTGAAGAACTCATCGCCAAGGGTGGGGACCCGAAGAGCCTGCCCGCCGATGCGATTCTGACGCCGAGCGCGAAGGATGCGATTCGTGATTTTGCGCACGCGAAGCGCGGCGGGGCCAGCGGTCCGGTTGCCGCCGCTGCCGGTCCGTCGAAACCGCTCAACTCCAAATCTCCCAAGGCGGAATTGGAGGCGTATTTCAACTCGCCGGCCGCGCAGGCGTTGAAGGAGCAGTTGTGCGACATCGGCCGTCGGCTCTGGCAGCGGGAATACGTCGACGGCAACGGTGGCAACATCGCCATTCGCGTGGGAGAAGACATCGCGATCTGCACGCCGACGCTGGTGAGCAAGGGCTTCATGAAGCCGGACGACATGTGCCTCGTGGATTTCGAGGGCAATCAGCTGGCGGGGACCAAACGGCGCACGAGCGAAATCCTGATGCATCTCCAGATCATGAAGCGCCAGCCCAAAGCTGTCGCGACGTGTCATTGTCATCCGCCTTACAGCACCGGTTTCGCGGTCGCGGGCGTGTTGCCGCCCACGTGCATGATTCCCGAGTTCGAAGTGTTCGCGTCGGTGGCGATCGCGCCCTATCGCACGCCGGGCACGCCGGAAATGGGCAAGCTCGTGGCGGACCTGGTGGAAAAGCATAACACCATCCTGATGGCCAATCATGGTGTGGTCAGCTGGAGCCACAACAACGTCGAGGACGCCTATTTCAAGATGGAGATCTTGGAGGCCTATTGCCGGACCATTCTCGTGACGGCCCAGGTGGGCAAGCCGGCGAACACGATGACCCCGGGACAATTGCAGGACTTGTTGAAGATCAAGCAGAGCCTCGGCATTCCGGACCCGCGTCATGGATTGAAGGAGTGCGAGCTGTGCGACAACGACGAGTGGCGTCCGGGCGTGCAATGCGCCGTGCCGCCGCGTGGCGAGGCGGGCGCGAGCTATGACGCGGAAGCCGAGGCGGCGGTAAAAGCCATCACCGACCAGATCCTCGCGCACCGGAAGTGAGGCGCACGGTCGCGTCGGTCGGTTAGTTCGTGACGACGCGATAGAACCGGTGCCCGGTGGTGCTCGGGCTGGTGTCGATCCAGGTCGCCGTGGTTCCTCCGGCCGTGACGAGTTCCGGTCTCTCGACCCAATTGCCTTCGGCCAGACCATCTCGATACTGCACGCGATAGGTCCGGCCGGGAGTGGCATTCCACATCAACCGGGTCCGATTGGCTCCAAGGCTGGTTACGGTCATCACTTGAAACACGGAGCCGCGATCCGTCGGATCGGTGCCGAGTTGGTGCTCCGCCCGGTCGCTGAGCAAATCGCCGTCGAAATCTCCGGCGCCGTCCCGATCCAACGTATTGAAGTAGGCCATCTCCCAATCGTCATCAAGCCCATCGCCGTCGGTATCCGGGCCGCCCAGCTCCAGTACGAATACGTCGGTGGCTTCGTTGGAATCGTGGTCGATCAAATCGCTGGCTGCGCTTTGGAAGATAACCGTGCGTCCATTGGCCGACAGGACGGGCAGGATGGATGGACCATTGCCAGGGCCAGTCCCATACCGGTTCACGCTGGCCAACAGCGTCAGATTCCGTCGACGATCCCGAATGAAGACGTCGGAAACGCCGTTCACGTCGCCGGCGACCAGATTGGAGGACATGCTCGCGAAGATGACATAGCGGCCGTCGGGCGTCATCGCCGGAGAGGAGTGAGGCCCGGACGCTGGAATGGTTGACGACCCCAGCCTTGGCGTCACCAGGCTGTTGGTGCCGGCGACGATGTCCTTCACGAAGATGCCGAACAGATTGAACGAAGGAATTCGATCTTGAAAGGCGAGGTAGCGTCCGTCGCCGCTGAGGGAAGGGAGTTGGGCATAGGCTGATGGGACGAGGTTTGACCGTGTTCCGGTGACGAGGTCAATGAGGGCCAGTGCCCCTGGGGTGGACGCGGTCGCGCAGAGTGCGGACACCCAGCGCGAATCGCCGCTGATTGCAAGCTGGCAATTGAGCGCAAACGTTGAAGCCAGGAGTCGTGTTTCTTGGTGATCGAGGTCGCGTGCGAACAGCCCGTATGTTGCCGGCAACGTCTCTGTGGTCAGGTTCCGAGCGTTGCTGGAGAAGAATAGCCATCGGCCATCCGGACTGAATCTGGGCCCGGTGCTGTCGCCTTGTCCGCCGGCTGAAACGCGGCCGAATTGCGGGGCCTCGACGGAAACCAGCGTCACGGACTCGTCCCTCACGTCCATGAGGTAGATGTCGCTGTAGGGACTCGGGGAAAACTTTCCACGATCGACAAAGGCGACCCGCATCCCGTCTGGGCTGATGGCCACGGTGGAGACCGTGTTGTCGGCGATTGATAACGAGTGAATCAGGCGATCGGCTCCGGTCCGGAGATCGCGCCAACGTACGGTGGCTGGCTGTTGACTTAGGAATGGATTGGAGCCGGATCGGTTGACGTGGAGATACGCCAGATAATGGCCGTCCGCGCTCAGATTGGGAAAGGCCGTGCTGTTGGTGGGGTGTCCGACGAACTGGTTGGTGCCCGCCATGCGGTCATGAACCTGGAGGTCCGGCAGACGATTCGTGTCGAGCCCTCCGAGGTCGTAACTCGAAACCGCGATGATGTTGCCGCCCGCGCTGACCGAACCCGGCCAGCGGAAGCTGGACGCTGGAGGCGTCTGGCTTGGGGAAGCCGGTGCCCTGACCGAAACGCACTCCATGGCGCGAGGTTCCGCGGAGAACACGAAGACATCGCTTTCCTGATTGGCATCATTCTCCACCAGGCGTCCCGAAGTTGAATCGAAGGCAATGGTCCGTCCGTCGGCAGACAGAAGCGGCGCCTGGGAATCGTTTATCGATGCCGGCAACCCTTCAACGGTTGTGGCGGAAAGAAACTGTTCCGTGGCTGGGTCGTAGAGTTGCAGGACGCTCACGTCATTGCTGGCCACGTAAAAGGCCAGCCGACCTCCATCGGTGGAAAGCGCGGGCTTCGAGCAGATTCGGCGCGCTTCGCCGGAAAGGTGACCGAGGATGAGCCGGTCAGTCTCCGTCTGCCCATCCCAGAGGTGAATGCCATCTTGCGCTTCGTAGGCCACGAATCGTCCGTCGTGGCTGATCGTGGCCGCGTCGTGGGCGACGGCGAGGCGGGAAATTTGCGTGGGCGGAACTCCGGCCGTTGGGTTGAACGCCTGCCGATAGAGCGTCGCGGTCGACGCGCCGTTGGTGGCCTTGAAAACAACATGGGTTCCATCCGCGCTGATCACGGGCTGGGCGCAGGCGGCGGGGATTCCGGTTCGGTCGTTGCCGAGGACGCCGGAGCTGATCCAGACCGTGTTCGATGTGTGCGCATCCCAGCCGAAGATTTCCCCGCCCGAAATTACCCCCGACCAATTGGTGACATGGCGCACGTAGACGATGCGCTCGGCATCCGGGGTCATGGTGAAGGCTTGGGCTGGACCATTGGTTAAGACGACTTGATGGGGAAAGATGCGCCCGCTGCTGATCCGTTCGATCCTTCCTTCCGCTCGATCGGCGCGAAAAATCTCCCGGATGCTGTTGGTCTCGGCCGGGACAAGGTCGCCGGCGAGGCTTTCAAACACGATGTACCGGCCGTTCGCCGAGATCTGGGGGTAGTCAGAGGCTCGATTGCCGGGACCGCCGTCGCGTGAAGCGCTGATCAACGAAGTGGTTCCGGAAGTGACGTCCCTCAGGAAAATGTCGCTTTGTTCGTTGCGATCGCCGGTGGCGAGATTGGCCGCCGTCGAGGTGAACACGACCCAACGTCCGTCGGCCGATGCCGTCGGCGAAGAGGAGTTGCCACTGCCTCCGCCCAGCCCGTTGGTGGAAAGGCTGACGAGTTTGGTGGTGCCAAGATTCCGGTCCCGGAGAAATACGTCGAGGTTTGGTCTTTCATCGTCCTGATCAACGAGATTGTTGGCTCGGCTGAGGAACAGAACGAAACGGCCGTCGGCGCTCAGTCCGGCGGCGTAGGAACTGGACCCGGCGGTAATCGTGTTGGTCGACGCCGTTAGGGCGGGGGACGTCTCAACCGGCCGGGCTGGGGTGGCGAGGAGCATCGTCGCAATCAGAATGAGCAGGCTCCCGGCCCAGCCCCGTTCCGGGCCCGGATATCGTCGGGCGTGATGTTCAAATTGGAATGCGCGGATCATAATCGTTAGGCGATTTAATTCCGTGGGGAAAGAAAATGGGTGCTGGCGTTGTCGTCCTCCCCGTTGAAACGGCGGTTGACCGATTCGTTCGATGTTTCTTCGACGCGACCGTCGCGCAACAGAAGATTGCCGGACGGTCCGTGCAGGCCGGCGTTCCAGCCCGTGACCACCCCGCGGCCGGTCGCGATCGTCAGGGCGGGATTGACGCCGCTGCTGCACGGGCTGGGTCCGCCCGGACAGCGAAGGTTGCGATCGGCGGCCAGCACGGAGTTCGGCTTGAAGACCGAGGAGTCCAGCCCGACCATGTAGCTGATGGAATTGTTCAAGTGGGAGAGCTGAAGAAAGCCGCCGTCGGTCGAAGAGGAAAAGTCCCGAGCCGGCCGGACGGTATCCGCCGGGCAGGCGAAGATCTGCGGGCTCGACACGTAGTTCGAGAGAAGGGCGAAATGATACCACGCATTCTGTTTCAGCCCGGCGTTGTTGTAGGCGGGCGCTCGCCACGGATCGGACCCGGCGTTGTCGGCTTCGAAGAGGCCGAAGGACTGCCCCAGCGTTCGGAGGTTGTTGGCGCACACGGCGGGCAATGACCGTGTGCGGCTTTGGGCTGCGGCGCCCGCGACAAGGCAGGCCAAGCCGGCGGCGGCGCCTGCGGTCATCAGCAAATCGGTTCGGGAAAAGGCCGCTGCGCGTAGCGCCGTCCGCGTGCCTTTAATCGAGCCAGCGGGTATGAAATGCGGTTTGGAGTTGTTCATCGAGCGCTCCCTGTTGGGTTAATTTGCCAGTGGAATGGTGACGATATTCTCGGGTGGGACGTCTCCGGTCAACTGCCATTCCCAAAGGATTTGGGAAAATTTTCGAGCAGGCTGATCGTGAGGCGTCGCCGGGCGTTTCGACCGCGACGAACGGACCCTGGGGCCCGGCTGAGAACGGGCAATTCGGGGCCAGTGTTCGCCAAGCGCGGTCGAGCCTGATGGTGTTCGTGGCTTAGGCTGGAGGCGTGACGGAGCGATCGTGGTGAGTGCTCTGTTGCAAGGCTTCCAGTGCCGTGAACGAAAGGTCTCGCTATGACCACAAAAACTTCATCGGCCGCTTCCGAAAGCTGTCGACCTCCCCGCATGCTCAAGGCCCCGCGTCGTTCTGGGGCGCCTTCAAAGCGTTCCGAGCCGTTGGGAACACCGGCATCGACGGCGCTGTCTCCGCGCTGGATCCTGCCCTTCTCGGAAATCGGGATTAGCGATGTGCCGCTCGTGGGCGGGAAGAACGCGTCTCTGGGCGAGATGGTGCAGGCGCTGGTGCCGCAAGGGGTGCGAGTGCCGGAGGGCTTCGCCGTGACCGGCGAGGCGTTCCTTCATTTTCTGCGCGAGGCGAAGCTCGACGCGCGGATTCGGGAACTGCTGACGGGACTCGACGCCAAGGATGTCCGGCAACTCCGTGATCGCGGCGGTCAAATTCGCCACGCGATTCTGGCTGCTCCGTTGCCGGCGGATCTCGAGCTTGAGATCCTGGAGGCTTACGACGCCCTGCGCGGGCGCGCGTTGCACCCCGTCGACGTGGCGGTGCGGTCGAGCGCGACGGCGGAGGATCTGCCGGACGCGTCGTTCGCCGGCCAACAGGAAACCTATTTGAACGTGGCCGGGCACCTCGAACTGCTCGACACCTGCCGTCGATGCTTCGCGTCATTGTTCACCGATCGTGCCATCAGCTATCGGCAGGACAAGGGCTTTGATCATTTCAAAGTGGCGCTGAGCATTGGCGTGCAGCGCATGGTGCGCTCCGATCTGGCGTCGAGCGGAGTCATGTTCACGATCGACACCGAGACCGGCTTTCGCGATGTCGTGCTGATCAATGCCGCCTACGGCTTGGGCGAGAACGTGGTGCAAGGATCGGTCAACCCGGATGAATACTACGTGTTCAAGCCGACGCTGAAGACGGGACACAAGCCAATCGTGCAGAAAATTGTTGGCACCAAGGAATTCAAGCTGGTTTACGACGTGGGCGGCGGCAAGTTGGTGAAGAATGTGCCGGTGCCGGCCGGGGATCGGGCCCGGTTTGCCCTGACCGACGACGAGGTACTGACGCTGGCTCGCTGGGCGTGTTTGATCGAGGATCATTACTCTGGCTTGCGCGGCGCGCCGACGCCGATGGATATCGAGTGGGCGAAGGATGGGCGCACGGGCGAATTGTTTGTCGTTCAGGCCCGGCCGGAAACCGTGCAGTCGCGGAAGGCGGTGGACGCCATGGAAGTGTTTCATCTGCGCGAACGAGGGCCGGTTTTGATCAGCGGACGGAGTGTGGGTGAGAAGATTTCGATCGGCCCGGTTCGAGTCATCAAGAGCGCCGAGTTCATCGATCAGTTTCGAGAGGGCGAGGTGCTGGTGACGGACAAGACGGATCCCGATTGGGAGCCGATCATGAAGAAAGCTGCGGCCATCGTGACCAATCGCGGCGGGCGCACGTGTCACGCGGCCATCGTTAGCCGGGAACTTGGCGTGCCAGCCATTGTGGGGACGGAGCAGGGGACGGAGCGGTTGACCGATGGACAGGTGGTCACGGTGTGCTGCGCCGAGGGCGAAGTGGGGCGGGTTTACGAGGGGCGCCTGCCTTTTGCGGTTGAGCGGGTGGATTTGCGGAACCTGGGCCGGCCGCGAACCCGCATCATGATGAACGTCGGCAATCCGGAGGAGGCGTTTGCGTTGAGCCTGATCCCGAATGACGGCGTTGGGCTCGCGCGAGAGGAGTTCATCATCACGAGCTACATCAAGGTGCATCCGATGGCGCTGCTGGAGTATCATGCGATCAAGGATCCCCAGGTCCGCGCCCAGCTGGATGTGATTACGGCGGGCTATGCCGACAAGCCGCAGTTCTTTATCGATCGACTCGCGCAAGGGGTGGCGATGCTGGCGGCGGCGTTCTATCCGAAGGATGTCATCTTGCGGTTAAGCGATTTCAAGACCAACGAGTACGCCAACCTCGTCGGTGGCCGGGCCTACGAGCCGGTGGAGGAGAACCCGATGATCGGGTTCCGGGGCGCCAGCCGGTACTATCATCCGCGCTACCAGGCGGCTTTCGGCTTGGAATGCCGGGCCGTCCGCAAGGTTCGAGAGGAAATGGGCCTGACCAACCTGAAGCTCATGATCCCGTTCTGCCGGACGGTGGAGGAGGGACGAAGGGTGCAGGTGGAAATGGCGAAGCACGGGCTGAAGCGGGGCGAGAACGGGCTGGAGATCTATGTGATGTGCGAGATTCCCAGCAACGTGATCCTGGCCGATGAGTTTTGTGATTTGTTCGACGGCTTCAGCATCGGCTCCAATGATCTGACCCAGCTGGTGCTCGGAGTCGATCGAGACAGCGAGATCGTGGCGCCGATTTTCGATGAGCGAAATCCGGCGGTGAAAAAGCTGGTGGCGGAAGTTATTGCGACGTGTCGCCGGCGCGGTCGGAAGATTGGCATCTGCGGTCAGGCGCCGAGCGATCACCCGGAATTTGCCCGGTTCCTGGTGGAGCGGGGGATCGACAGCCTGTCGCTCAATCCGGACACCGTGCTGAAGACCACGTTGGCCACCTTGGAAACAGAAGCTGCGCTCCAGCCGACCGGGCGGGGGTGAGCGCTGACGCCCGGGTGTTGCACGCTCAACGGTTGCCTTGAAAACCGTCGATGGACCGAAATCGGCGCGCGGCCGGGCGCCGATGAAAAGTGCGCGGCGAGGCATGGATGAGGATCGGTCGGAGACTGAACGGAAGGGTTGACCGACGGGGGGGAGATGCTCATCTTCGGGTTCAACGCGTTCTCTCGCCATGAAACTACGATCCATTGCCGGCTTGGCCTGGGCTTTACTCACGATGATGTTCTCCCCAGCTGGCGCTGGGGCTGCCGGGTTGGCTGACGCGCCAGCGCGGCGGACTTACAGCAGTTTTGACCTGCCGGCCACGGGCGAGTCGATGGTGGCCAGTGGAACCGTGGCGTTGGCTGAAGCCGAGCTTTCTGCGGTGTTCGCGCTCTACGAGAAGATTTCGGGACGATCGGTGATTCCAGCCGACCGTTTGCCGCATCCGCGGCTGAGCTATCGACTCGACAAAGATTTGCCGCGCCGTGAGGTGCTCCAGGCGCTCGACACGCTCCTGTCCCAATATGGCGTGACCATGATCGCCATGGGCACCAACTTCATGAAGGCGGTGAACGAGGCCGAGGCCACGCGGGAGGCGGCGCCGGAGTTGTCGTTGCCCTCAGAACTGCTGCCGGACTCCAACACCTACATTCAATGCGTCATCCGCCTGGAGCATCGGGCCGTAAACAGTGCCATCCCAGTGATTCAGCCGCTCCTGCGCCTGCCGAACAGCGTGCTGACCATGCCATCCAGCAACGCGCTTTTGGTTCGGGATTACTCGGCCAATGTGCGTCGCGTTCTGGGTGTCATTCGGACCTTTGACACCCCGGACAACGGGCGGGTGTTCGAGGAGCCGAATCGGCGTCCAAAGAAATAAGGGCCCGGGTGGAAAGCCGGGCGGCCTCCGCGACGCGGCTTCTTCCGGCCCGGCTATTCGAGCGGGGCGGCGGCGGCCTTTGCCGCGGTGGCCCGCGTGATGGCCTCAAAGTCGGGAGCGCGGTAGAAGCGGAGCCCGCCGAATCGGCTGAACAAACCTCGGCTGCCGATGAGCATCCGGCCGTCCGGCGAAAACAGCAGCTCCCGGACGGAACCGCCAAGCCGGCGGATGGTGAGCAATTCCTGCTGCGTGGCCACATTCCAAAGCTTCAAGGTGCTGTCGTCGCTAACGCTGGCCAGGGTTTTGCCGTCTGGCGCGAAGGCCACGGACCAAATGCGCTGTTTGTGGCCTGCACAGATGCCCAGCAGGCGGCCTTCGGCCAGGTCGAGGATTCGGATGGTTTCGTCCTGGCCAATCAGGGCGAGCCGACGACTGTCGCTGGAGAAGGCCCCGGGAGAAAGCCCGCCGACATCGCCCGACGTCGGGAGGGTCAGGCGGAGGCTCCGCGCCGGCAGGTTCCAGAGTTGAACTTGGTTGCTGCGCGTGACGATCGCGAGTGACTGGTTGTCCGGGGCGAGGAGGACCCTGCTCGCGTCCGTGGCCAGGGTGACGTTGGTTTCTGCGGTCAGATCCCACACTCGCACTTCGCGTCCGCGGCTGGGGTTGCGGCCACCGGCGGTGACCAGGGTTCGCCCGTCGGTGGTCATCAGGAGCGCTTCGGTGAAAGGGTCGGGCGATCGCAGTAAATTCGTCTCGTACGTCTGCGTGTCGATGACCTGAAGATGTTCGCCACCGGGCGCAAACGCAATCGTCCGGAAATCCGGAGTCAGGGCCACGGGATGATTGCCAAATCCAAAACGGGGTCGGCCCCGGTTGTCGCTGCCCTCGCGTTCCAGCGGAAACTGCTGATCAGCCTCACCGGTGGCGAGGTTCAGGAAGACCAACGCCCGATCTTTGTTCAGTGCCGCCAGCCGGCGACTGTCGCGGGAAAAAGCCAGCGGCTGCCACGTGCCCGGAATGACGTCGTCGACGGGCGCCGGCCGGATCGGCCAGAGGTAGACGGTTCCGTCCCGCGCTCCGCTGGCCAGCCACGCGCCGTCCGGCGAAAACGCCGCGGCGTGGACCTCGTCACCGTGGCCCGAAAAGGTGACGGTCCTTTGCCGTTCCTGAAAATTCCAAAGCCGGAGAGAGTAGTCGGCGCTCGCCGTCGCCAAGTAACGGCCATCCGGGGAAAACGCGAGCGCGGCAATGGAACCGGTGTGCTCCACGTGCTCGGGATCGTCGGGCATGACCGTCTGCCGGCCGGTGGATGCATCCCAGATGCCGAGCACGAAAACGCCCCATTCGGACAGTGAATTGCGGGGGGCGACGACGAATTGGCCGTCGCGCGAAAACGCCATGCTCTGCTCGATGGCGCCGGGCGGCCGGGCGAAGGACCGGAGCAGTCCCGGCGGAAATTCATCCGCCCGCCCGCGGGGTTGGGCCCGGGTGCCAAACGAGCCGCCCCGGAAAAAAACATTCGTTGAGTCGGCCAGGACCACCGGCGGACGTTCGTCAGCGACGGAGGACACGGTGAGGCCCGCCTCGGCGTCGGTCACGATCCACCGTCCGTCCGGAGACAAGGCCATGGGAGGCACGGCGTCGGGGTTGGTGTGGAGGGCCTGCCAGGTGCCGGTGTCCCACAGCGTGACGCCCCCGTTGCGGCCGAACGTGAGCAGGCGGGTGCCATTCGACGAAAGCGTGATGGGCCCGGTGTTGTTAGGCAGGGCGCGTACCTCGGCCCAGCGGGCCGTGTCCCAGGCCCGGACCGTGGACGGGCTGGCCGCAAAAAGGGTGCGCCCGTCGGGGGACGCCGTCAACCAGAGCGCGCCCTTGGCCAGGTTCGTGATCAGTCGGCGCGACGTCAGGTCGTAGATGTTGAGGTTGGTCTGGAGCCCGACGGCCAGCCAGCGCGCATGCGGATCGAACGCGAGCGACTGGACCGGGCTGGGCTGCCCGGGCAGGGCAATGTGCTCGTCGCCCTGACACTGTTGCCAAAGGTAACGCCACTCGAAGCCGCGCAGGTCGGTCTCGCCGGGCTTGGGCTGGTGCTTGGCCAGGAGTTGGACGGCGCGGGGAAGGTTGCCGCTGGATCCAGCCAGAGATTGCTGGGCGAGGTTGATGTCAGCGACATACTCATTCAGCCGCGCCAATTCCCTTTCCCGTTCGGCCCGGGCGCGTTCGGTTTCCGCCTGCTGGCGGAGGACGGCCTCGGCGGCCTGCGCCCCGCGGGCCTGATGCTCGGCGCGAGTTGCCCGGATGGCGAGCCACGCGCTCAAGGCCGCGCTGGCGACCAGAATGCCCGCGATGGCCGCGGCCGCTGAAAACGCGGCCCGATGGCGTCGAACCAATTTGCCCAGCCGATAAAGATTGCTCGGCGGCCGGGCCTCCACGGGTTCGGTCCGAAGGTACCGCCCGATGTCGAGCGCGAGATCGTTGGCGGAGGCGTAGCGGCGGGTCCGATCCTTTTCGAGGCACTTCATCACCACCCAGTCCAGATCCCCCTGCAGCTGGTGGATGAGACGCGTCGATTCGACCCGACGATGGGCCGCTGCCGTGGTCAGGTCAGGGCCGGCCATGCTCGCCAGGCGTGTGGACGGCCGCAGCGGTTCGATCTCGCGGATGGTGCGTCGGCATTCGTCGAGCCCGGATCGCAACAGGGTCTCGGCGTCGAAGGGGGTGCGGCCGGTCAACAGTTCGTAGAGCAACACGCCCAGCGAATAAATGTCGCTCCGGGTGTCTACATCCAAACTGCTCATCTCCGCCTGCTCCGGGCTCATGTAGGCCGGCGTGCCGATAAAGGCCGAAAACTGGGTGAACAACGTCTGCGCGGTCAACCGCTGCTCCGTGGCCTTGGCGATGCCGAAATCGATCACCTTGGGCACCGGCCGGCCGTCGTGCAGCGTGACGAGGATGTTCGAGGGCTTGATGTCGCGGTGGATGATGCCTTTCTGATGGGCGTGATGGATGGCCTGGCAAACCTGAATGAACAGCTCCAGGCGACTGGCGGTGGGGAGGTTGTTTTGGTCGCAGTAATCGGTGATGCGCACGCCGCGCACCAGTTCCATGACGAAAAAGGGACGGGAATACTCGGAAGTGGGCGGTCGGGCTTCACCGGGCGTCGGGGTTGGCCGCGGACTGACGGGGGCGGCGTCGGCCGCGGTGGGTGCCGGCTCGGCCGGCCGCGTTCCGCCGCCGGTGGTTCCAGCATCGAAAAACTTGGCGATGTTCGGATGCTCCATCAGGGCGAGCGCCTGACGCTCCGCTTCGAAGCGGGCGATGACACTTTTCGTGTCCATCCCGGGCTTGATGATCTTGAGCGCCACGCGCCGGCGAACCGGTTCCTCCTGTTCCGCCATGTAGACCACGCCGCACCCGCCTTCGCCAATGTTTTGCAGGAGCTTGTAGCGTCCGATGCGATCCCCGGCCATTTCCGTCAGGCCCGTGACGATTTTGGTTTCGGGATTCAGCCCGGGCGTGGGTCTGCGCGGGACTTCGGCGAGGGCCGGGCCCTCCAGAAAGGAGCCGACGTTGGCGGATTCATTCAGTAAATCGCGAAGACGGGTCCGGAGCCCGTCGTGAGCGCCACAGGCCTTATCGACGAAGGCCTGCCGTTCCCCGGCCGGCAAAGCCATGGCTTGGAGAAACAGCTCCCGTTCATTCGGCGGCGTGGCGCTCATTGGTTCTCAGTGATCCAAGCGAAATTTCGGCGGAGACTCCGCTGGAAATCCTCGTAACCCGAGGCGCAAAGGAGGTCCGCGGGGCCGTCCCACCTTGTTTCAGACCTGATTTGCGATCCAGGGCGCACAAGCAAGCCGCCACGACATGGCGGCGAAATCAGCCTCGAAACCGGCTTCAATACTGACGGCTGCCGATCACGTCCTTGGCGGTGGACTGGTCGAAAACCTGATCCTTGACCACGGTCTTCTTTGGGACGGGCCGCTGGTCGAGGACGTTCTCGATCGCGTCGAAAACCATCGGCCCGAGCAGCGGGTTGCATTCAACCGTGCAATTCAGCTCCCCCGCCACCATCGCTTGAAAGGCGGCTTTGACCGCGTCGATCGACACCATGATGATATCCGTGCCGGGTTTTTTTCCGGCGGCCTTGATGGCTTCGATCGCGCCGAGCGCCATGTTGTCGTTGTGCGCATACACTGCAGTTACCTGGCTGCCGAATTTTTGGAGGAGCGTCTCCATCACTTCCTTGCCCTTGCCGGTTTCAAAATCGCCGCTTTGGGCGGCGAGAATCTTCATCTCCGGATGGGCCTTGATGCCCTCGCCGAAGCCCTTTTTGCGGTCGATGGCCGGGGCGGCGCCCGGGGTGCCTTCCAGCTCGATGATGTTCGCTTTGCCGCCGGTTTTCTTGGCGAGCCACTCGGCGGCCAGGCGCCCTTCCGCCACAAAGTCCGATGCGATCAGCGTTGCGTAAAGTGATTCATCGGAAACGGCGATGCCGCGATCGACCAGAATGACGGGAATCTTGGCCTGCTTCGCTTCTTTCAAGACCGGTTCCCATCCGGTTTCGACCTTGGGTGCGAGCACGATGGCGGACACCCCCTGGGCAATGAAGGATCGAATGGCTTTGATCTGGTTCTCCTGTTTGCCCTGGGCATCCGAGAACTTCAGGTCCACGCCGCGGTTGTTGGCCTCTTCCTTGATCGATTTCGTCTCGGCCACCCGCCAGTCGCTCTCCGCGCCCACCTGAACAAAGCCCACCACCATCGGTTTGCTCGCGTCCTTGCCGGCGGCGTCCTTCTTCCCGCAGCCGGTCGAGGCGGCCAGCAGCCCCGCGGCAATGATGGCATGGGTTACGATACGCACGAAGTGGCGACGATTGCGGTCGGCTGAATTTGTTCTCATGGTTGCTAGTTCAAGTTTCTGCTTGCGTAGGGACCCAATGTCCCTGGGAGCGCCGGTTTTATTCCGGCGAATGCACTGTTCCAGCGCGGGTCATCTGCCGGCACCGTCCGAAATGCGCGGAACAGTTCGTGCCGCTACCTTGCGCCGGCCAGCGCGGAGGCGCGAGTCAGAAATCGCTGCAGGCCAATGAAGGCCAGGAGGAGGCCGCCGATGAAGATGCGCTGCCAGGCGGAGTTGAAGCCGCCGTGGAAGTCGAGGGCCGCCAGAATGGTGCCGGAGATGAGCACGCCCATCAGGGTTCCGGCCATGTAGCCAACGCCGCCGGTAAGCAGGGTTCCTCCGATGACCACGGCGGCGATGGCGTCGAGTTCGAGCCCGGTTCCTGCCGTGGGATCTCCGGACTGGGTGTGCAACGTGAAAACCGCTCCCCCCAACGCCGCACAGAAACCGCTGATGGCATAGATCAGCACCCTGGTCCGCGCAACGGGCACGCCCATCAGGAGGGCGGAGGATTCGCTCCCGCCCAAGGCATAGACATTCCGGCCAAACCGCGTGAAGTGGGCGATCCCCAAGCCGATCAAAAAGACTCCGATGAAGATGAGCGCGGTGGCGGGCAGGGAGGCGTTCGCCGCGACGGGCAAGGCGAAGCTGTTCACCGCCTCATAAAATGGATGCGCGATCTTGATCGACTGCGGGCTGACGACAAAGGTCAGGCCGCGCGCGAGGAAAAGTCCGGCCAGGGTCACGAGAAACGGCGGCAACCGGTAACTCTGGATCAGCCAGCCCATCATAGCGCCGAAGGCCGTTCCCGCCGCCAGTGCGAGGGCGATGGCCGTAAGCGGTGAGGTTCCTGGTTGCTTGATCAAGGTGGCGATGATCACGGCGGAACCGGCCATCACCGCACCCACACTGAGATCAATTCCGCCCGACAAAATCACGAACGTGAGCCCGACCGCGATGACGCCCAGATGCGCGTTGTTGATGAAGAGATTGGCCACCACCAGCGGCGAGCAGAATCGCGGGAAGGCCAGCGAGAAGGAAACGAACAGCACCAACAAGACGACTGCCGTGGCCAGGATCGGAAAATGATGAGGGCGAAGTCTCATGGGGTCGTCAGTCCGCGCTCCGCCGCCGCAGACTCGCCCGCAACCGGTCGGATTGCATCAAGCAGACAGCCAGGATCACCAGGGCTTTGGGCACCGGCGCAATGTCCGAGGGCATCCCTTGCCGAATTAGCGTCGTGGTGAGGGTCTGAATCAGAACGGCCCCGATCATGGATCCGACCAGCGAGAAACGGCCTCCGGTGAGAACCGTGCCCCCAACCACGACAGCCGTGATGGCGTCCAACTCCAACAACTGCCCGAGTCGGTCCGGTTCGACCCGGCCGACATCACCGATGGTGACCAGCGCCGCCAGACCAGCACACGTCGCGGAGCAGATGTAAACGGTCAGCTGGATCACTCGCGCGTTGATGCCGGCAAACCGGCTTGCGGTGGCGTTGTCTCCGACCGCTTCGATCAAGAGCCCCAGCGCGGTTCGCCGGCAAACCGTCGCGGCCAGAAGGAAGAACAGCGCGATGAGCCAGAGCGACGTCGGCAGTCCGAAGGTGAAACCACGGCCGAGTTCGAGGATGAACGGCCGGGTGACAGCAATCGGATTGCCGTCCGTGACGAGCAGCGCAATGCCTCGACCCAGCACCATTAGAATGAGGGTCGCGACGATCGGCTGGAGGCCGGCGTAGGCCACCATGGTGCCGTTGAAAAGGCCGGCCGCCAGGGTGATCGCCAGCGCGATCCCCAGAAGCGCAGGGACGGACCAGGAGTCGCCCGATGCCAGATGCGCGACCAGTGCTCCAACAATCGCGGCCACGGATCCGACGGACAAATCAACGCCGCCGGTGGCAATGACGAGAGTCATGCCCAGGGCCAGAAACATCACCTTGACCGACAGCCGCAGCACCGTCAGCAGCGGGCCGTAGAGATGTCCATCGCGGCGGCTCAGTTCGAAGAAGCCGGGGTCAAGCAGGGCGTTGAAGAGGAGCAGCATCGTCAGGCCGAGCAACGGCCAGATCAGGCGGCTTTGCTTGGCGCGATGGATCCAGTCAGCGTTCATGAGGTTGGGCGATACGGGTCATGATGGCCTGCTCATCAAACGGCGCAGTCAGTTCGCCCACCTTGCGGCGGTCGCGCAGGACGATCACCCGTTGGCTGACCCGGACGATTTCCTCCAACTCGGACGAGATGTAGAGCACCGCGAGGCCCTGTTCGCGCAGTGACGCAACCAGCTTCTCGATCTCGGCCTTCGCCCCAATGTCGATGCCGCGGGTGGGCTCGTCGAGGATGATGAGCTTCGGCTGCAGGGCCAGCCAGCGCGCGAGGAGAACCTTTTGCTGGTTGCCGCCGGAGAGGTTGCGAATGGGAGTTTCGGGACTCGGCGTGCGGATGTTGAGCGCCCGAATGTAGTGGTCGGCGAGTCTCAGTTGCTCGTCACGTCGCAGTTGGCCCAGGATGCCCCGCCGGGATTGCAGGGCCAGGATCAGGTTTTCGCGCACCGATAGATTCGGCAGGACACCCTCCAGTTTTCGATCCTCGGAACAGAAGGCCAGCCCGTGCGAGACAGCTTCCCGGGGCGAACGCAGCGGGGCTGTGCGGCCGTTGATGGAAACGTCGCCGCCGGTGCGACGATCGATCCCAAAGAGCATTCGAGCCGTTTCGGTCCGGCCACTGCCGAGCAAGCCCGCGAGCCCAACTACTTCACCCGCGCCAATCGAAAGATCGATCGGCTGCATCACCCCGCGCCGCGTCAGCCCGCGCGCCTCCAGGAAAAAACCGTCCCCTTGAACCGCGGGGTGGGGCGCGCTCTCCGCAGCGCGCCGGCCATGCGGGTCACCTGGCCCTGGACCAAGGGGGTCCGCGGAAACAGGTGGCAACACCGATCCGGCGGCGGGCGACGGAGCGCCCGCCCTACCTGAATCGCCCGTTGCATGGCCCTGGTTTTGGGGTGCCATCGCAGGTTGAAACTTCCCTTGCCCTTGCTCTTGCTCTTGCTTTGGCCGCTGGTGTTCGGCTTCGACGGATCTGCCTAACATTTGCCCGATCAGCTCCAGCCTGGGCAGGCGGGCGGTTTCGAACTCGCCGACAAATCCGCCGTTGCGCAAGACGGTGATGCGATCGGTCACCGTGTAGACTTGATCCAGAAAGTGGGTGACGAAGGCGATGCCCATGCCCTCGTCGCGCAGACGGCGCAAAACTTGGAAGAGCCCCTGGCATTCCGCGTCGTCGAGGCTGGAGGTCGGTTCATCGAGAATGAGCGATCGGGCCCGGACATCGAGGGCTCGCGCTATCGCGACCATCTGTTGGATGGCGATGGGACAAGCGCCCAATTCGCGTCCGACATCGAGCTGGAGTCCGAGTCGGGCGAGCGCCTCCTGTGCCCGCTGGCGGATGGTTCTCCAGCGGATCAGGCCGAGCCAGGTCGGCTGACGTCCCAGCAGAATGTTTTCTGCCACCGAAAGATTCGGGACGAGGTTCACCTCCTGGTACACCGTGCTGATGCCCACTTCTTCGGCGTCGCGCGGCGAACGGGGAAAAATTTCGCGACCTTCGAAATGGATGGAGCCGGCGTCGCGTTGGTAGACACCGGTCAGAATCTTGATCAACGTGGACTTGCCGGCGCCGTTCTCGCCCATCAATGCGTGGATTTCGCCGGCGCGCAGGGTGAATTGCACCGCGTCCAACGCCCGGACCCCGGGGAAGGATTTGGTCACACCGCAAGCGACTAACAGTTCGGTCTTCAGATTGGCCCGGGATTGTCACCGGATGCCTGGACAACGCCAGAAAAATTCGGGCGAAACCCGGGCGAACGGGCGAAAAGGGGCTTCAATCCTTTGGCTCCGATCTCCGCGTTCGAATTCGGAACCGCAGATGGACGCGGATGGACACAGATTGACGCAGATGGAATTGGATCAGGGCAGGAATTTCGTTGGTGGTGAAGAGCCGAGGGTCCCTCAACTGGAGGTAACCAAGCCGTATGCTCTTCATTTCTCTGAATATCTGCGTCCATCGGCGTTCATCAGCGGTTCTCAATGCTTTTAATTCCGGTCGCCGGGGTTGCGCGTGATCAGCGGTTCTGGGGGCCTGAAACCCCGCTTGCTTCCGGCGAGGCGAATCGCCTAACGTCGGCGCGTTCCAGACGATGCCGGTCCGTCAGTGGGTTTCCACCTCCGGGCTTCCGCGGTCCGGACGAATCACGACAACTGCAATCAAAGCATGAACCAAGCTATCCGCTTCAAATTGTTCCTCATGATGGTGCTGGAGTTCTTCATCTGGGGAGCCTGGCTGCCCTTGATCTTCGGCTATCTGCCCAGCCTCGGGTTTACTCCCGGCGAGCAGTCCTGGATTCTCAATGCGTTCCCGATTGCCTCGATCGTCGGCATGTTTTTCAGCAACCAGTTTGCGGACCGCAATTTTTCCGCCGAACGATTTCTGTCGTTCAGCCATCTGGTCGGCGGGCTCGCCATGCTCGGTCTGGCCTTCACAAAACAATTCTGGCCGTTCTTCGGCCTGATGATGATCCACTGTCTCCTCTATGTCCCGACGATCTCGATCACCAACTCGATCGCTTTCGCCAACATGAAGGACGCGCAGAAGGAGTTCGGCATCGTGCGCATGGGCGGAACCATCGGCTGGATCCTGGCGGCGTGGCCGTTCACGTTCATCCTGGTCGATTGGGCGAAGGTGGATGCCGCCAACCCGAAGGGTGTGGTCGAATGGATCGGCGCGGCGCTGGCCAACGGGTTGAGCGGCCAGCCTTTGCAGGACGCCACCAAATGGACGTTCATCGTGTCAGGCATCGCCTCGCTGTTGCTGTCCGCGTTCAGCCTTGTGCTGCCGCATACACCGCCTAAAAAGGCCGGCGCGGGCGGCGGGGAAAGCCTGGCGTGGCTCGAGGCAGCCAAGCTGCTCAAGCACCCCTTCGTGCTGGTGCTGTGGCTGGTGACCTTCATCGATTCGTTCGTCCATAATTGCTATTTTAACTGGACGGGACAATTCCTCGGCAGTGCGCAGGTTGGCATCCCAGGCAACTGGATCATGCCCGTCATGAGCATCGGGCAAATTGCCGAAATCCTCACGATGTTCGTCCTGGGCATCACCCTGAAGAAGCTGGGCTGGCGCGCGACGATGATCGTTGGCATCCTCGGTCACGCGGCGCGCTTCGCCGTCTACTCTTTCATGCCCCAAAAGGAGCTCATCATTGTGGTGCAAATCCTCCACGGCATTTGCTACGCCTATTTCTTCGCCACAGTCTACATCTTCGTGGATGACTATTTCCCCAAGGACGTCCGCTCGAGCGCCCAGGGTCTGTTCAATGTGATGATCCTCGGCGTGGGTGCCTTGGTCGCCAACACGGTATGCCCATGGCTCATGCAGGAGATTTACACGAAGGACAAGGTGGTCGATTTTCATGGCCTGTTCCTGGTTCCGATGGGCGCGGCCCTCGCGGCGGCCGTGGCGCTCGCATTGTTCTTCCACCCGCCAAAGCGAACGCAGCCGAACGTCTCGGGCGGCACTGCTCCGGCTCACTGAACGCAAGCGGACCGCCCATGGACCTTTGCTGATGCTCATGAAAACCTCCCGGCGTTCGTTCCTTCAACGTTCCGCACTGGCCGCCACGGCGCTGGCCGCGGGTGGCTGCGCCTCCGTCGGCAGCCGCCGGCCATTGTTCCAGATCTCCCTCGCCGAATGGTCGCTCAACCGGGCGTTGTTCGGCGGGAAACTGGATCATCTCGATTTCCCGAAAACCGCCCGTCGGGACTACGGCATCGATGGCATCGAACTGGTAAACCAGTTCATGATGAAGAAGGCGAAGGACCAGGCGTACCTCGCCGAATTCAAGCGCCGCGCCGACGGCGAGGGCGTGAAGGTTCTCCTCATCATGTGCGACGGCGAAGGCGCGCTGGGCGATCCCGATCCCACCAAACGACTGCAGGCGGTGTCGAACCATCATCAATGGGCGGACGCTGCGAAGTACTTTGGCTGCCATTCCATCCGCGTGAACGCCGACGCCAAAGGGCAGGGGAGTTTCGAAGAACAACAAAAGCGGGCGGCCGACGGCCTGCGCAGCTTGTCGGAATATTGCGGCAAGCTGGGCTTGAACTGCATCGTGGAAAATCACGGCGGCCTTTCTTCGAACGGCGCCTGGCTGTCGGGCGTGATGCGCATGGTGGGCCGGCCGAATTGCGGGACGCTGCCCGATTTCGGCAACTTCACCACCTACGACCGCTACCAGGGCGTGACTGAGATGATGCCTTACGCCAAGGCGGTCAGCGCCAAAACGCACGACTTCGATGCCACCGGGAACTGCGTCGAGACGGACTATCGGCGCATGTTGAAGATCGTTTTGGCGGCGGGCTATCGCGGCTATTTCGGCATCGAGTACGAAGGCGGGAAGCTGTCGGAGCCCGAGGGAATCTCGCGAAGAAATGTCATAATACCCCTTGCCAGTTTCGGGCGTGGCTCCCTATATTCGCGCCCTCGACCGCGGGGTGGAGCAGCCCGGTAGCTCGTCAGGCTCATAACCTGAAGGTCCTAGGTTCAAATCCTAGCCCCGCAACCAATTTAGGGCCCTGAGAGGAAACTCTCAGGGCCTTTTTGTTGGGATTTTTACGTATTTTCGACCTTTTCCTCATTTGGCCGGGTGTCCGTGAAACATGGCGAACATCCTGAAATCTGGCGAACGATTTACCACACATCCTACCACACATTTCACACACAACCATTCCCGGCGGCCCACTCTCCGCGTTGACGAACTCCAACCTGTCCGTTGCCGGATTTGAATCTGTGGCAGAGCCGGCCATGAACTGAGTGCAGTGTTCCACGAACGAACCTAAGGGTTTGCGCTTTTCAAAACCCGCTCCACTTGTTGGGTGGGTTCTGGCACTTCGAAAGCTGCCACTGCCCGGGAGTCGATTCACGCAGCGTGATGTAATCCCCAGCCTGCACGGCCGCACTCGCGTAAAACTTCCGGATGGCGCCACGTTCCCGGAGCTTGTTGCCCGGCTGCACGACATCGGAACTGAATTTCTCACCAGACGGGGTGGCTTCGATGACGAGTTGTTCGCCAACCCTGATCTGACCTCGTTTTATGGCTTCGGTCAGCGTCAGCAAGTTCTGATTGATCATTCCTTCAGACACTTCTATGAGCACCTCCCGCAGGGCAGCCCGGGAGGCAATCTGCGTACCCTTCGAAGAATTCCCTCCCCCGAAGGTTTGCAGCCGATGCTGTATCGCTGCGACCTGCTCTTTCAGTTGCTTCAATTCGCACGCTTGCTTGGTCAATCCTTCGAGTTCACCCACATCGCACCCAGGATTGGAGGTCGCCTCATTGATTCTGGCGATGGTGTGCTTCATCAGGGTTTCGATCGTGGCGGGAATATTGTTTGTATCACTCATGTCATATGTCTAACATTTAACACGTTTATGTCAACCTGTCTTTTACATCGCCCCGTAACCACGGTGGATGGCTCCGCTAGCTAGCCCGCGACACCTCGATCTGACCCAGCGCGTCGTCAGCGACATCGCTTCAGGGATGCACAGCCGCTCGTTATTCCGACTTCAATCTTCATAACCTTGCCGATTGCCAAGACGACGGCCCGATGAATCATTTGTTCTCCGAATCCGTCAGGGAGTTATTGAGGCCGATTTGCACATAGTGCCAACCGGTTATTAGCGAAGTTTTTAGATGAAAACCGGCCGTGAATTCTCCATCCGCTTCGCCGGGATCCCATATCGATTCTTCTGTCGGCGAACGACCTCCCCTTTGCCCGGCATCCGCAAAGCCCGAGCGCTTTCCATCCGCGGCACCGTTATCGCCGCCCAACCGTCCCAACACTGGGAACTGAATCGTCAACGAACCCACTGGACCTACCGCGCTTCAACCCGATTTGGCCCTGTTCTCGCCGCCGACGTGGAATGGGCGCTGGCCGACAATCGAAACCTAATCCAGACCTTTCACCTTGGAGCGATCCACCACTGGAGAATCGTCAGGAAGGTTGCCCAGTGCTATAAGTGCGATGCCCCTTGCGAATTGAACCACCACTTCTGGCATTGCTACTTCGGGGTCGGCCCCCAACCGGGTTTTCTAAATAAGAAGCGCAAGTGGGTCTTTTGGACGCCTATTTGCAAACCATGTCTTCTGGAGTTTGATGAGATATATCGCGCAAACAGGAAACTGGATTCGTTTGAAGACCAACATTGGGGTTTTCTACGGCGTCCTGAGATCGATTACAAAGCCAGCCAGGACAGAAGCGCCAATGTCCGATGGGTTCGCAAATTCATTGCACCCGGAAAGGTTACTAAAGCGCAATTCCGGGAATTGTGCGTCGAGTATGGGAATATCTGTCTCCGCTGCGGCAAGCAGCATCCTCTGGTTGCAGACCACGTCATCCCAATCGCGGGAGGTGGCTGGAACGACATCACAAACATCCAGCCTCTCTGCGCCCGATGCAATGGAATCAAGTCCGACAAATCAACTGACTACAGAAAACGGCGACGCAAAACAGTCGCTCTAGCCAAGATGGCGAAACGCTGGTCGCCACGAAAGCATTGATTCGACGCCAGCTCTGATAGCCCGGAGCCCCATCGCAACCGCGTATTCGTGGGCGTTTGATTTCACGCCTGAACCGCTGCCAAACCAAATCGACTCCAGACGCTGCTCCGAGGATCGACCTTTTAGATGGTGGTCGAGATAAGCTCCGTCATGCCGTTGTAAGCCGCCCCATGAGCGTGCCTTTGTCGCTTGCCCCGAGGACAATCACACATACGCATTTTAGTGGGGGGGTGGACTGCCGTTGACCAATCCCACCTCAGATACTCGCCGGCATGAGCAAATTCATCGACGAACTGATCAAGGAATTAGTGAAGCACTCGACTACGTTCACCGCGAAGTCCATCGCGGACGAGATTCAGAATTCGAGCACGGCATCGGCATCGGAGTTTCTCCGGCTACCGCCACCACGGACACGCTGTCCTTTGACAGGGATGAGTCGAAGTGCGCTGAACGAACTGGTGATTCCCAGCAAAAGCAACGATTTCAAACCACCCGTTCGTTCATTCGTTCTTCGCAAGAGGGGTGCGGCCCGGGGCATTCGGTTGATTGATCGCGCCGATCTGATTCGATACATCCGCGAGCAAGCTGCTTCGGGAACATCTTCCCCTGACTCCGAGAGCATTCAATCGCAAGCATAGGTCAACAACACTCATCCGCGTCCGGTGTGCGTCCGTCACTGAAATTTAAAGAGCCATGGCAAAGAAAAGCATCGCCTCGCAGCATATCTATACCCATGAGGACGCGTCTGGAATGGCCTGGCGATTCGATGGGAGCGGGCCAGTGTCTGCGCTGGTCGATCATGTAATCCGAGAAATCGAGGACATGAAACTCACCGTGGAGGACATCAAACGCACTCATGGCATCGGGTGCGAGCGTGTTCCGGCCAACGACGGTGTCATCGATTATCCCGCCCTCAAAGCGCGCATTCCAGTCTGTGACCGGACGCTCCGCGAGTGGATTCGCAAAGGTATCATCCCGTCGATGCGCCTGCCCGGCGCTCGCCGTCGGTTGTTCTTTTGGAAGGACGTGGAGGCAGCCCTGAGGCGGCAAACGGTCCCAGGGCCATGACATGGAAAAGCTGACGTTCGAATTGGTTCTCAAACTGTATTTCGGTGCTCTCCCTTCAGCCCAGGAGCGTGCCCTCAAGGTCTTTCATGCCGCCCTGATAGGTCGAGACCCGTGGTCGAGCCCAGCCCCGCCCGAGCCTCGACTGTCTCTAAACGCCATCAGCCGGTTGCTCGGAAAACATCCCACCCAGCTCTGGCGGTTGGGAGTGGTTGATCATTGCGGGGAAAGCTTTGGTGGAGGCCGAAAAGTCTATCGAATCGAAGAGGTCTTGGTTTATTTGCGCAGTCCTGGATGTGCTCAGCGGCGGGAGGAAATCCGAGCCAAACGCCGGGCCAAGGAATCGACTGAGCGACCGAGCCACTTATGAGTGAAGCGCAAATACTCCGACTACCACAACCCCCTCTGAAGTTTCTTCAGGTGCGCATCGACATCCCGCAGGTTGAAGCGCACCGTTCGTCCCAGTTTCACGTGGGGAAGGCGCCTCCTCGCCATCCATGTGTCGATTGTCCTCACAGATACCCCAAGGTGCTTCGCCATCTCCCTTTTGCTGACCCAAACCGCCTCTGCCGGGTTTTCTGGTCTTGTCGCAGGCGGCGCCGAGATCGGGCTTATCGCCGAGATCTGGCTTGGCTTACTCGCAATGGTTCCGAGTGTCCGTTGCGCTTCGTCAAAGAACAATTCGAGAATCTTGGCAAGCGATGACGCAATTTCTCGTGCCGCGCGAGCGATTTCTGGATTCGAATTCATAAGCTCGGATGAGGAATCGGCTGCATCCGGTAGTCAAGCAACCACCGGGCGGTTCTAAGTCACATCGGGCGAACGATAGTTCGACACGGATCACAGTCTGCCGACAGCACGAGGTTCCACGTGACGGTTGGCGCGCAGGTCATACGGGTCTTAAATACCTTAGAGCGGCTTTGCGTGGGCGCGAGCCTCTGCCCCTCGTTTACGGTCGCCTTTATCGACAAGTCTGGCCGTTGGACGTTCTTGAAGAGCCTTTTTGATTTTTGAAAATTTTGAAGTCGTCTTTTGGTGGCAGATTTTCCGAAGGCCAACCCATCGTGCGCCGGACCGCCACCCTCGAAAACTCGACCCCCTCCCCCCCCACATGGTCTGTCCCCTGTGCGAAGTCGAGGGGCGGGTCCCGCCTCACTCCGCGATTGGAGCGTCGATTCCAGCCATTGCCCGCGCCTTGGGTTTCTTCCGGTCGATCCGGTGCAACAGCACGTTGGTCGTTTGAGGGCGCCACTGGCCTCCCCGGAGCGTTTTGATTCCGCGCCGGTTCAGTTCCTCCATGATCTCGCGAACGGTCGCCTTGCCCGCTTTACGGAGCGCCCTGACCACGGGCCGCAGTTCCTTCGCTTGGGCTTTCGCCCTGTCCCGGTTCTGGCGGGCCAGGATGGGCCCGTGCGTCCCCAACTTCACGCCGCGGGCCTTCGCCTGCGCCAGGCCGGCCTTGGTCCGTTCGCTGATGAGCTTGCGCTCGTGCTCGGCCATGGCGGCGTGGATGTGGAGCATCAGCGGCGTCGCGTCAGGGAATTCCACGGCGACAAAGGGCACCTTTTTCTCCATCAGGCCCGAGATGAAGTGGACGTTCCTCGCCAGGCGGTCGAGCCGGGCAATTACCAACGAGGCCCCGCGGCGCTTGCATTCCCGGAGCGCCTTCTCCAGCTCCGGGCGGTCGGCACGCTTGCCCGATTCAATCTCCGTAAACTCGGCGACCAATGACCATTTCCCGCCGTTGAGCCAGTCCAAGACCGCCTTTCGCTGCGCATCCAGCCCCAGGCCGGAGTGCCCTTGTTGTTCGGTGCTGACCCGGTAATAAGCGATGAATTTGCCCTTATCTATTGGGGTTTGTCTCGAATCTGTCACCTTCATACGACCGTATGTATATGACAAATCGCGATTCCCGTCAAGCTTTCGAACCTGCCGCTTTAGTTTTGGCAGCCGAACTCGTGTCCAACTCGCGGAAGTGTTCGGCCCGCACATTCGCCGTCGCCACGACCGGCACGGTCATGCCGCGGTTCAGAATCCAGCACACAAGTTTCCGGGGAGGCAGTCACTCTCCGCGATGGGGTCGGGGAGGACGGGCCTCTGCCGCACCGCGGCAGCCTTGGCCACGCGGGTGGGTGAGGGGCAATCCGGGAGTTGCCGCGTTCGACCGCCAGCGCCTGTGCCAAGATGCGTTGGCATGCCTAGGAATCACGGTGCGGAACCTTAGGGCGAAGCTTCCCCGCGCGCTTTTTCTCCGGGGCGCTCTGCTGCCGAACCCGTGTCCTTGACCTTGCGCCTGAATCGGCGGGGCAGGGCATCAACGGGCAGCATGACGGACTTCAGGTCCTCATACTCAGCCAGCTTCAGCTTGCCGGCCTTCGCCCCCAAGTTAGCCACGAGCCGCGCCATCACGTCATCCAGAGCAGCGCCTTTTCTCTTTTGTGATCGGATGTGCTTGGTTGCCTGGTAGCGATTGTTGAGCTTGGCCTCGGTCGATTCCGGGCGCTTGCGCAGGCGCGCTTTCAACTTGGCTAGTCCCCCCTTGCGGTAGCGGTGAAGCGCGCTGATTTGGGCGCTTCGATCCGGTTCCCCAGGCAGAAGAGGCATCCATCTGTCCGGCAATTCACCGTGCTGCTTGAAGTAGGCCAGCCGGGCGGCGCGACGTTCCTGGGTGTGGTGCCAATGACGAGCGTGCGGGTCAGCGCGCAGGTCGGCCAAGCGTTCGGGTTTCATGCGGCAATGCTTCCTTGCGACCTCGATCCACGCATCGGTAAGCTCGGCCTCCACGGGCACGCGGTAGAGCAGGACGTTGAGCAGCAGGCCCAGGTCACGTGGCTTTGGCGGCAAGGGCAGGATCTCCTTTTTGCAATGCGGGCAGACCTTGTGTTTGCGGGGCGGGGCGGGTGTTTCGTTCATCTGACTGTTCCTGGTGATGTGGTGGACGGCGCCTGGTGGGCGAGGCAGTGCTCGAAAACACCGGTGAGCCGGTTCGGAGGTTGCTCAAAGGGCGGCGCAATCATCCTCCTTTCTCGCCGCGGCCATCCATGACTCGACCTCAGCCCGGGTCTCGGCGCTGGACTGGCCGCCCTTCCACCAATGGTACCGCTCCGGCGAGTCGAATGGAATCCCCAGAACACCGCCGGGCGTCAGGTATGGCATCCGTCCCTCCTGCCCGGCGGTTTTTGGGGTCTGTTCCGCCCCTTTCCCCTCTCGGGCGCCTCGAACGCCCTTTTCGAACTCCACCCCAAGCGGAAGTTCGGACGCTTCGGACGCCCCCACTGGCACTCCTTGTATTTTTATACACCCATCCCCATCCCCATTTTTCTCTCTACACGTAAAAGAGTATTGAGGCGTCCGAAGCGTCCGAGATTTGCCACGCTCAGTTTCGTTGGAGTTCGAATACCCCGTCCGAAGCGTCCGAACCAACGCCGAGTCTGGTTGGACTTCATTTGCCCCGTCCGAGGCGTCCGAGATTTGGTCTGGCTCGGGTGGACTTGGAAACAGGCGTCCGAGGCGTCCGAGAATGCCGGAGATGACGGCTGGATTGGCCACCTTTACCGCCGCGGGCTTGATCTTGATGTTTCTGGGCGACATGTCCCCGGCCAGTGCGAAGATGCGCTTGCGGTGTTCGCGGTCCTTGGGGTTGGCGCAGCAACCGAAGCGGCCGTCTGGCTTGATGAGCAGATGTTCACCCTTGCGGTCGTGGCCGCCTTCCGCACATGCCGGACAGCGGGCCTCGACACTGCCGTTGGCCAGGGGCCGGACCTTTTCGAGCTTGGCCAGGTCGAGGCTCATTTGAACCCCACCCCGTTGAATCCGCGCTGGCTCTTGTCGTTGCGCTGGATGTCGTGCCGTTTCGTCAGGCCGAACAATTCGAGCATAAGCGTTTCGAGTTTCGCCTGGACCTCCGTGATCGGGAGCGCCTGCCATTTCCGTTCCGGGCAGTAGGCGGCATAAGCTTCGACCAGCTCCGTCACCGTGACATCCCGATGTTCGTCCAACATCAGGCCGTCCTGGAGGAAGTGGCGCAGGCTGTCGCTTTCGGCCAGCAGCGAGTCCACGATCTCATGTTGGCGACTCGTCATCGCAATGTCGCCGCCGTCGTCGGGAATCTCGCCCAGGAGTTTTTGCGCGCCCATGAGCGCCCAATTTAGAATGCCGCTCCCTTCAGTGCGCACCAACAGCGCACCGAAGTCGGGAATCTTCCTGGCGGGCGGCGGCCCTTCGTAGCGCACGATGTTCAACCGCCGTTTCCACGCGCTCAGGTCACCTTGCAGTCGCACCCGCAGCCTCGCGTTGGACGTGATGAGCACGTTGAAATTGCCCTGAACCTGAAAGCAGCCTGTGCCGCCCTTCTGTTCGGCGTCGTGCCAGTCGCCACCGATCAGCCCCTTGAGCACCGCCGCGCCCTTTGTGCTCAGGAAATCCGCCTCCACGTCCACGCCCACGAGCAGCGTTTTCTTCAGGAACCGAAACAGTTCAAACCGTTCCGCCAGATGCTTGGTGCGCAACTGGGTCACGTTCGGCATCCCGACCAGCCCTTGCATGACATTGGCGAATTGCGTCTTCCCGCGCCCGCCTTGGCCGTCCAGGATGAGCATCCGTTGTGCCCGGTTGTCGCCCAGGAGCATCATGCCCGCGAACTTTTGCAAGAGCTCTACGTCTTCGGGATGCACCGCGGGCAGCACTAGTTCATTCAGGAAACGTTCGCACCTGGCATTCTCATCGAACGCAATCGGCGAGCGGTTACGTGACCGATACTCCGGCGAGAACGGCCGCAACTCCGCCTCGCAGCCGGTGAATACCATAATGCCGTTGGCAAGATGGATGAACTTGCGCCGCGCGGCGAAGGCACCGCGTTGCTCGACCGTGCCGCGCAGGTGCGCGATGACGTTATTCAGCGTTGTGGCCGACCGCTTCCTTTGCAGGTCGAAGGCGTTCGCCTGCCGGGAGGCTTCAAGCATCCGCGCCGAGATTTTCGAGCGAATGGCGTCCGGCGACTCAACCTCGTAGATCCCGGTGTCCGCGTTGTAACGGTAGAATGTCTTCTCGTCCGGCTCATGGAGGATGATGTTTTCCGCCGCGTACAACCCGGCCCAGTACGCCTCGTTGATGGTCGTGAGTATGCCCTTGTCGTTCGTGAAGAACGGCTCGCCGTAGGTCTGCCGCAGCTTGTCTTCGGCGTCCTCAATCGCCTTGTTCACCCAGGGCAGCTCCCATCCTTCCGGCCAGATGATCTCCGAAAACGGCACCGTGACGGGCGTGGCGGCCACCACTAGCTGGTAGTCCATCCCCTTGGGATGCCGACCGTAGATCGTTGAAAGCCGGTTGTCCGCCCGCCACTCGAAATGCCTGTGATCGGGGTTGCAGCTTTCGGGGTAATCGCCCTTGATACGCACCCAGACCATGCCGCCACGGCTGCCACGCGAGCGGGTTGTCGCCTCCAAGCCCGGATTGACGGCGAGGAAAGCGACCAGGTCCTCGTCACTGTCAAAGTCGATGGAGCACAGACCACCAGATGCCTTTCCCAAATACACTGCGATGTTCGTTGGCTCCCTCTCGAAAATGGCGCCATACGCCTCCGACTTCGTGCTGGCGAAGGGCCGCTCGACGTAGGTCACCAGGGGCTTCTTCGTGCCCCACTCGCACGGCACGAAAAACACGTCCGCGCCCAGCATCGACGTGAATCGGTCCAGCGGGCGCACCGCGGTCAGTTCACTCATGCGCCCTCCTCGTAAAATCGAATCGCGTGCGGCGAGACGTGCAGACCCTTGAACCATTCCTTGAAATGCAATCCGGCCAGCGTCCGCACACGCGACACCGCCACGTAGGCTTGGCCCGGCTCGCGCGCGGCCCGGATGTCGAGGAACGCCGAATCCAACGTCAGCCCTTGGGCCTTGTGAATGGTCATCGCCCAGGCCAGCCGCAGCGGGAACTGTGTGAACGCCCCGGACTCGGCATCCTGCGCATCGTAGCGCCAGGTGAACGGCTCGACGCCGACCGTCTCACCGCCCTGCGCGCGGACCACGATCGCACCCGGACAAATTCCTTCGACCGTCCCGACCTGACCGTTGACGAACAACGGCTGCGTTCTGCCCGGGTCGTTCTTGTTCACGGTAAACATCACGAGCGCACCCGGCCGCAGCCGGAGCGTGGCCGGCGTCAGGAGGTTTTTGGCCAGAAATTCCCGCTGCTGGTCGGGACCGGTCTGCACGGCCTCCAACACGCACTCCTCCCCGGGCAGGCCGGACAACTGGAACTCATTCCACTTGTCCACCTGAACGTTGTGAGTGAACAACCGCGGCATCGAAGCCGGCGGGTTGGACCGCACCCGCGATTGCAGCAGTCGGGCCGATTCACCCCACACGCGGCCCAATCGGAAGTCGGCCAGCGCTTGCACGAACTGCGGTTCATCCTGGCGCCGGACCTTCTCCAGCAGCAGCGTCTTGAACTCCGCCCCGGCCCACGCCGCAGATTGAAAGGCCCAATCGTAGGCGTCGCTCTCGCTCGTGCGCACCGGCGGGAGTTGGAGGAAGTCGCCGACGACGATCACCTGGCAGCCGCCGAACGGCTCGTCGCGTCCGCGCAGCCGGCGAAACAGGAACTCGACGAACTCAAGCTGCCGCCCCGGCAACATGCTGATCTCGTCGATGATCAGCACCTCGCAGCGCCGGACCCGGTTGAACCCGGCCAGAATGGAGCGGCGCGGATCGCGGCGCAGTTGGTCGAAGTATTCCTCGTTGCTCTGGCCCGGCGCCGGACCGAGCAGCATCCCGCAGAACCGATGCAACGTCATGCCACCAGCATTGAGCGCGGCCACGCCGGTTGGCGCGGTCACATCCACGCGGCGCGGGCACTGCGCGATGAATCGCTTCAACTCCCACGTCTTGCCTGTGCCGCCCATGCCGGTGAGAAAGCAATTCCGGCCCGCCAGTGCGGCGGCGTGGAAACGCTTCTCCGGCGCGACGGCTTCCGCCGCCATGTCTTCGTAGCCCGGCCAGCGATCAGGCTGCACCGGTAGATCAATTTGCTTCATGCGATTGTGTCTTGAGTGAGAATCCGGCCGGGCGGAACACCACCACGGCGCTTGGGAAAGGCGCGCAGTTACCCGCGTCGCCGAACTTGAGCCGACCCTTGAGCAGGCGGACCTCGCCCTTCATGGCGTAGCGGTGCCACCAGTGCGTATCCGTTCGCGCCGGCACCAGGCACACCACCGTCGCGCCGGCCCGTGCCGACTCGTAGGCTTTCGCCATCCATCGCCCGATGACCGAGCCATAGGGCGGATTCATGAACACGACGTGATCGCGCCAGTCCTGCGCCATCCCGTCCTCGACGGCGGTGAAGAACTTCGAGCACTTCGCGTTCGCAGCCGTCGCGCACGGATCGAGAGTGAATCCAAACTCCCGATCCAGCGCGTCGAACAGCCACTGCGGCGTAGCCCATTCATGGCTCCGCGACGAGAAATGCACGGCGAGATCGCTCATGGGAATGTTCCGCCGAGGAGTTCAGTGGCCGAGGTAGCCCAGCACTTCGGCCACCTTCGCGGTGAGGTGCAGGTCGTTGCGGAGATACTCTTCGGCTTTCGCCCGGTCGCTCTGCCAGAGCTTGGCGAAGTCAGCGCCATTGCCGTTCTTCGCGCCAACGCCAAGATGCTTGGCGATGGCATCAAGCGAACCGCGCGCCTGACGGTCGCCCAGTTGCCAAGCCTCCCGCAGGTCGATCACCTGGTCCGACCAGTACCGGCCACGCCGGAAGCCAAACGGCACCGGCACGCGATGTTTCCAGGACCTCCGCATCAGGTAGGGTAGGTCAAACTGGCCGACGTTGAATCCCACTAGCTGATGCACCCGCCCCATTTCGCCCCGTGTTGCGGCCCAGAATTCCCGCAGCATCGCAGGCTCATCATCGTGGCCGATGACGATGAACTCGTTGCTGTCGGGATACATCAATCCGATGGCAACCACCCGTCCCGTGAGTGAGTCAAGCGCGGCCTTGTCGAAGAAGTCGCGGCGATGCGATTCCTCCGCCTCGCGCAACTTCTCTGAGATCTTCGCTGGGTCTTTGATGTTGCCCGTCTTCACCTCCGCGGAGTCAAACGGCGGCAGCAACGCCGCCAGCTCCGCTTCCGGCAGTGGCCCCGTCTCGATGTCGAAAACAATCGTCTGCATGGTCGATTCAATAGGAGATATTGTCGTCTGCACCTTCGGCGGGTTGGGTCGACACCCACCAGTCGAGCGCTGCCAAGAGCCGCTGGTCATCGGCCGTCGGCTTGGCGTTGGCCTTGGCCGTTGGCAGCCAGTGTTCGATGAGCGCCTGCACTTGCTCCGGCGCGAGGTCGCGCACTTCGAGGCCCTTGCACCGCCCGACGTGAATCTTCGTCGCGCCCAGGTCGCCGCCTTCACTGGCCGGCTGCTCCGCGCGGCGATACCCGCCTTGCTGTCCTCCGCCTTCCTTCGCCGGGCGGTCCTTCACGCGTACGTACTTCCCGCTCACCTTGAACGGCTCCGTCGCCTTGTCGGGCGTGCAGGCGACGATGTTTGCGTAGGTCTCGCCGTCCTTGTGTTCGTGAACGACCACAATCTGCGCCGTCTTGCCGATGAGCGACTCCGTGTCGAAGTCGTCGAGTTCGGATTTTGTCAGATCGCGGCCGAACCAGCCGCGCAGGAACTTTCGAAGGTTGGCCTTCTCATTGAGGCTGGGCGTAAAATTCCGCGACCAGGCACAGAACCGGCTGCCGTCCTCCTTTTCGAGGGTTGTCTCGAACACGAGCTTGAACACCTCGCGTTCGCCGAACTGCGACTGTTGCTTTTTGAGCGGGGTCACGTCCACACAGGCCCCGCGGCCCGTGTATTCCGGGCACGGCTCAAAATTGGAGTTGTTTGATCTAATCTTCATGGGTCGTATCAGTGTTCGGTTGGTTGTTGTTGAAATTCTCCGGGGGGCAACGTGCCATGGAGAAATCTGAAAAAGAGATCAGCCGTCATCGTGATCATCCATGGCTCGCGGTTTCGACGGTGAGCGACAATCCATGGCTTTCCATCACCGTCGTCCGCGGCTTGGGCGCAGGCTCTCCCGAGGTTCAAGGATTCCACCCTTTTGACTTCGATGTGCAGCCAGCTCAACTCCCGACTGACGATGTCAGGACTGTCGGCGCCTCCGGCAAACTGTTGGCCCCGGCGGGCGGTGATTCCCTGCTCGCGGAGAATTGCCGCGAATTCCCGCTCACCTGCCTTTCCCTTGGCGTTTCCGTTCATGGTGTTTGTTGTCGGGTTACTGCACCGGATTCTTGGCCTTTGGTGCCATCAGTTCGTCGGCGAGCGCTCGAAGCTTTGTGGCCAATTGCCTCCTACTGTTCGGAAAACACCGAACGAACAGCCGCGCCTTGTTCTCGATTTCCTTGATGGCCTGAGTATCGCTGAAGGTGAGCGCCTGCGCGGGCTCGGTGTCCGCCGGCAGTTCGGACCCGGTTGATGTTCCGACCCCATGCGCTGGATGCTTCTCCGGCTCCGCTTTATCGGCCGACTGAGCCTCATGGGCTACGGTACGATCGCTATTGATCAACCTGAGGGCCGATCGCAAATCGGCAGCGGCTGCCGATTTGATCCGGTCTCGTTCCCGGAAGATTCGCATGTAGACCCGTGCCGTTCGTTCCGAAAACGGCAGAGACTTACGGACCCAGGGGAGCCATTCGCCGTGGTGCAGACGGTCCTTGGCTTGGGTCAAAAGCTTCCCGATCTGGATTGAATCGGTAATGATGTCATGGGCGCGGCTGGTGATTTCTCCGTGGAGGCGAGCTATTTCGTTGGCCTCACCGGATCCGAGAGGCTCCATCTCTTCCTGCGTGTTGCCCCGGATTTTCAGAATCGCGGTGCTGTTCGGGATCTGAGACGTGTCTGTTGAGTTTTTTAGTCTGTTCATCGTTGGTTCACTGGTTCAGCTGTCTACCTGCCTGCCAACTCACGGGCCTCCCAACGCCTCTATATCCGCACGCCGGACCCGAAACGAGCCGGGCAGAACTTCGATTCGGCGGAGTTTGCCGATCTTGATCATGCGCCAGAGGGTAACCCGCGACACCCCAAGCATCCGCGCAGCCTCAGTCATGCCCATTAACAGTGGGCCGCTCGATTGGGGCGCTGCCTTTGGGCGGTTCTCCAGGATGGCATCGATCTGCTCAGCCTGTTCAGGCGTGGCATTGAGGAACCGGATCAGGCGTTCATTGCCAGTGGTCGCGGGAAGGTGGTCTGAATGGTGAGGCGCCTTCATCCTGCCTTACTCCTGATCCGAGTCTCGGAAAATGGTCTCCGCATCCGCGCGGAGCACGCGGGCGATGGCAATCTGCTGTTCGTGTTCCGCCTTTTTGCGCCCGGTCAGAATTTTCGACATATCGAGCTCACTGAGATGTTGGTCCGCCGCAAGCCGACGATTGGCCAGAACGGCCACTTCGTGGTTCGTCAATCCAGCGAGGCCAATGGCGGCTTTGAGAAGATTCAGTTTCATCGCAGAAATTATTTTCTTCGGGATGAAGCATGGCGCCGCGCGCGGTGAACGGGCAAACTTGGGACGGCTTTTAGTGCAGCAAAACCGACGGGGGAACCTCCAAAGCGGAACGACCCCCCGTTGATTGCATCAACGGGGGGTCGTGCGCGGAGTCTTTGGAGTGGCGGTTACTTGGCCTCGGATTTCAGGCGACGAATCCATCGTGCCGGCGGGTAGATTTCATCCCGCCAACCGACAATTTGCTGGATCATTTCCTTAACGACCTTTCGTCGATTACTGATGGCCATCCCCTTGGGCTTGGCCGTGCTGAATCCGGGGACCTTGGCATCTGACCGGATATCGTCGCTGTATTTCTTCACCTGGAGGTCCAGCGAATAAAGGCGCGCAAGTTCGTAGATATCTTCTCCCTTATGGATGTCGAGTCCACGCGACTCTGCCTCCAAGAACCAGTGCCAGGCGATCGCCGTCCCAAGCCACGACTTGTTGCGCGAAAACCGGTCATCGACCATGCCCTGCTCAACACAGTAGCTCCGAATCCTCGCCAGGTGCTCGTCGAGCACATGCGTCGGAACTCGTCCGTTCGGAATGGCGACCACATGGTGAAACTCGGCCATCGGTCGGAGATGGTCACTGGCTATCGCCAGTTGCTGGATCAGCTCGGGGAGCTTTTCGGGGGCATCACCTCGTTGTAGTCGAGCTGCGGCCCAAAGAAGGAGTTTTCCAAGGCCGGCCAGTTTTTCGGTCAAGAAGACGAGCGGGAAGCCGCAGCCGAGCGCGTTCGTAAACTGGGTCCGGAACGCTGGCGGAGTTGCTGGCCACGATTGGTTGATCGAAAGGACGTGGTGGCGCCCGGGCATCGGACGAAGACTGACTGCTCCAGGCATTTTCTCACGTTTAAGGTCCAAGGGATTGGACTCCAGTTTGGCAATGATGGGTCCAAAGTTGAACCTTTCGTCCCGAAACCAGCGCCCTTCGGCGATTTGACGCCGAGCCACATCAAGGCGGTCTTCGACCGATATCATCCAGTCGAGAGCGCATCGCGGGAAATGCACTTTCTGGTGGTGGTAATCCTCTGACCGGGCGTACTCGAATCGGTACTTCGGGTCTGAGGCCCACTGGTCGGCGATCTTTCGGAAAACGGTGTTCCGACGGAGCAACTCCCAATGCAGCGCGGCATTCCTCACGTCGCCAGCAGGTTCGCTATTCGGATCGTAGATCGTGTCAGCCATAGCAAGCGCACTTTAGGTGCCTGGGTGGGACATATACAGTCAAAGGATCGAGGACTACCTGGTCGGTTGGATTGCTAGGGCGATAACCCGATCTTGCCTTTAGACGTCACAAGGGCTTTTCATCTTGCCGTCAACGCGATGCCCCGCCCATGGGTTGTGGCGTGGATTGATGTTGTCAGAACATTGTCGTGGTCGGGATGGTTTGGACAGTGACCATTGGGACGGTGGAAAGCGATTCGAAGGCCTAAAATCGGCCGTGATCCGAGCACTTGGAAAATGAGAAGCGTGACATTGTGAATTTGGACCTCAGTCATTTGATCAAACTGCGGCTCTGCGTGGCTCGATTTGGAGAAATGGATGGTGCCGGCTGGTGGAATACGCAGGGTATCCTCGGCAAGGGCGGTCGCGCCGTGCTGTCCCGCAACTTTCCCGTGACGCACGGCTTCGCCCAGGCTCGAATCGCCTGCTCGGTGGCCGCTGTGCGGTGCGCCAGCGTATTCGCGCCTCCTGGCTGCTGGACGCTTTGGACCGTGCCGGCCGAGATCGAGGACGCCCTCGCACGGCAGTGGACTGGCTGGTGCCGTCTGGCCAGTGATTGGACCCCGTTTTTTGACGCCCTGATGCCTCGAAATACTGGTGATTTGCTTCAGCACCTTTCAGAACTGAAGCTCATCGACGATTCCACGGTCAAGGCTACTGCAAGCCTTCGCCGCTCCGCCGAAGGAAAAGCGGTCCCGCTTCCGGGGATGGGCCACACCGATATCGAAACTCTAATGTTGCTCGCCGCCGGGTTTTCGCGGGGAGAGAAGCAGAAGTTGGCGGTGCCCTACATCCGCGCCGCCTGATCCATGGACACGACCTTGCCACTGAATTACTCGTTAAGCTTGGCGCGGAAGGGCGCCTTCATTCCGGAAACGTACCGCATTTTTTCGCAGTGGAACTTGGACCAGGGGATTCGCGACAACCTGGCTCGCCTCCGTGCTGCGAACCCGATCGGGGCCAAGAACTATTCCTGGCTAGGGGAAGTGACCGAAACCATGTCCGCTCGATTCTCGGTTGGCGATCCTATTGAGCCCCTCGTCAAACTGGCGGTCGGAGGTCTGCCAATTGAAATCTGGAAGTATTGCCTGCTCTGGCATATCGGTAGCACCGATGGGCTTTATTTCACGTTTGTGACGGAGTTCCTTTTCCCCCGGGTTCTGGATGGAGTCGCGGTTTTCACCACCGGAGACGTTCTCCCCTTTGTCCGAGAGCTTAGAGAACGAGGAATCGCTCATGGCGGTCAGTCGGAAGCCGCCATCGAGCGCCTGAGCCAGGATCTACTCAGAGTCGCAGGCCAGTTTGGATTTGTTCAAGGCAAGGTCAGGCGCCAGACTTGTCACCCTCCCATCCCAGATGATGCATTGCTTTACGCGATTTACAGCCTGCACGACATCAATCCTTCCGCCGCTCGCATAGTGTCTTCCGAGCGCTGGAAATTGTTCCTCATACGCCCGTCTGAGGCCGAGCGCGAGCTGCTGAACTTGCACCAATTTCGGCGCCTGCGGTATGAGCGCGCCGGGAGTGTGCGAGAACTTGCCCTGCCCCACGCCAACCTGCTCGAATTCGCTCAGTCACTCGTGGCATGAACGGCATGAACTGGAAGGAACGCCTCAAGCTGGACCTCGAACCGGTCCTGGCCACCCCCGATCCGCGTGGCCAGTTGAGCGCTTATCATGACATGCCGTATGCGATCTTCCATTATCCGCCCGAAGAAGAGTTCAATCTCCGGGCGGAACTCGACCTGCTCGCCACCCGCCTGGAAAACGCCGGAAAACGCGTGACGCGGATCTCCTTGGCTGAATGCCTATTCGCCGCCATCGCGGCCGAAGGCTACTCCGAGAAAGACATGTTGGAGAATGAACCGGTGACCGGAGTCCAAACGATGGTGGACACGATTCACAGCATTCTGGAATCAAGTCACCCCCTTGTCGACCTCGTGGCCGCCCGGCTTCCTTCCGATCAGGTTCCAACCAAGGACGTGGTCCTGCTGAACCGCACCGGCGCGCTGTTCCCTGTTTACCGTTCTCATGCGCTCCTGGAACAGATGAAGGGACGATTAAAAGTCCCCGCGGTGCTGTTCTATCCCGGGGAACTGGAAGGTCCCACCGGACTCAGCTTCATGGGAGCTCTCGACCCGGACCCCAACTACCGCCCTCGAATCTTTTAGCCCATGCCAATCATCAAGGAACTGCTCGCGCGCGAGGTCGACCGGACGATCGAAGAGGTCATCAAGGTCGACCAGGACGACGCGGCCATCATCCGGAACGAGATCGAGGAATACGTCATCACCGACTCCATCCTTGATCACTACCTCCGCATTCTCGAACGCTTCGATCAGACGCCGGCGAACCCCCACGAGGGCATCGGCGTCTGGGTCTCGGGCTTCTTCGGTTCAGGCAAGTCCAGTTTCGCCAAAATCCTTGGCCTGGCGCTTGCCAATCGCGACATCCTCGGCGCCCGCTCCAGCGCGCTTTTCGGGGCGCGCCGGGCCGATAGCCCGAAGTTCCAGGTCCTCCTCAAGCAAATCGCCGAGCGTATCCCGTCCGACGCCGTGATTTTCGACGTCTCCACGGACCGCGGCATCCGGTCGGCCAACCAGAGCATGACCGAGATCATGCACCGGTGCTTTGTCCGGTATCTCGGCTACGCGGAGAACATCGACATCGCCCAACTGGAGATCGACCTGGAGTCCGAAGGGCGCCTTGATGAGTTCAAGGCCCGCTATCAAAAGGTGTTCAGCAAGGACTGGGACCGGGAGAAGTCGAAGGTCGCTTTCGCCCTGGGCCAGGCCAGCCGGATCGTGGGCGAACTCGAACCGGCCACCTATCCCGCCGCAGACTCGTGGGTCAAAGGCGCCCAAAACCGCGCGGATATCACGCCCAGCGCATTCGCCGACCGCTGCAAGGAGCTCATGAATCGGCGCCGAAGCGGGCATACGCTGGTGTTCGTGATCGACGAAGTTGGCCAGTTCGTCGCCCGGGATGTGCAGAAGATGCTCGACCTCCAGGCCTTGATTCAAAGCCTCGGCCGGGTCGGGCGCGGTAAGATGTGGATGGTGGTCACCTCACAGGAAAAGCTGACCGAACTTGTCGGCGGTCTCGACGACCGAAGGGTGGAGCTGGCCCGGTTGATGGACCGATTCCCGCTCCAGGTCCATTTGGAGCCTTCCGACATCTCGGAGGTCACCAGCCGGCGCGTGCTGTCCAAGAAGGCCGGGGCTGAATCCATCCTGCGCAAACTTTTCGAGGCCCACCGTGGCAAGCTCTCCCAATGTTCGGCCATCAGCGCCGACATCCGCCTGGCCCAGCTCACCGCCGAAAGTTTCATCACGCTCTATCCGCTGCTCCCGTATCAGATCGATCTCATCATCAGCGTCGTCTCCGGGCTGCGCACGCAGGGCGGGGCCGGCCACCACGTCGGCGGTGCCAACCGCACCATCATCAAACTGGCCCAACAGCTCCTCATCCATCCGAACGTCGCCCTCGCCGACCAGGAGGTCAGCAAACTGGTGCGCATCGACCAGATTTACGATCTCGTCTCCAGCAACATCCCCAGCGAACTGCGCGGCAAGATCAGCGACATCGGTCGCCAGGTGGATCACCCCTACGCCGGTCCGGTCGCCAAGGCCATCTGCCTACTTCAGTTCGTCAAGAACATCCATCGCACCGCCGAGAACGTTGCCGCCTGCCTGCACCCGGCGGTCGATGCCGATTCGTGCCTGTCCGAGGTCAAGGCCGCTCTGGAAAAGCTGGAAAAGGCCAAGGCCGTCCGCCTCGGCGATGACGGCTACCGCATCCCCAGCCCGGCTGAAGACGACTGGGAACGGCAACGCGACAGCTTTCAGCCGCGTCCGGCCGACACGAACGAGATCCTGCGCGAAACCGTCCAGAAGCTCTGGTCCCCGCAGCCCGGCCACCAGTTTCTCGATACCAAACTCTTCAAGGCCGCCCTGTTCCTGAACAACCGCCCCGTCGTCCAGGACGGGGACGTGCCGTTCTACATGGCCCTCTGCCCTTCCGAGTCCGAGTTCAAGGCGGAGTCCGCAGACATGCGCCAACGCAGCCAGACTGAGACGAAGCATGTTTTCTGGGCCGCCCAACTGGCGGAAAAGGTGGACCACCAGATCGTTGAGTATTTCCGTTCCCGTCAGATCATCGCGGCGAAGGAGCGGACCGCGCGCACCCGCGACGAGATGGCCCTGGTCTCCGACGAAAAGAAGCGCCAGAACCGACATTCGGACGAGCTTCGCCGGCTCGTCCGCGAGTCCCTGCTCAATGGCACCATCTGGTTCCGGGGCAACGACCGCAGCCCCGGAGATAATGCCACCGACGTGGCGCCGGTGGCCGAATCGACCCTGGGTTTGGTGCTGCCCGAGGTTTTCGACCGCTACGAGGAAGGAGCCGCCCGGGTCACCAAGTCGGATCTCGATTCTGTCCTCAGCGCCAGCAATCTGCATGGCCTCACGCCGGTCTACGCGAAACTAAACCTCCTGCGCGATGAGGGCGGGCAGACCATCATTCGCGCCGATTCCGGTCCCTTGGTCGAGGTGCAGGGGCGCATCGAAAACCGGGCGAGCTACGGGGAGCCGGCCACCGGCCGCTATCTGGCCGAAGAGTTCGCCAGGGAACCGTTTGGCTGGGACTTTGATGTGGTCCGACTGTTTGTGGCCTGTCTGCTCCGGGCCGGCAAGATCGACGCCACGTCGCAGGGCAAGACCATTGAGACCGCCGTCTCGGTCGAAGCGCGCACGCTGTTCGGAAACAACAACACGTTCCGCAGCGCCACGTTTCGCCCGAAGGTCGCCATCGATTTCGCGAAACTGGTCGAGGCCAACGAGTGCTTTAAAGACGTCTTCGGTCACGAACTGCCGGACATCGCCAGCCAGGGCGCCGTGTCAGCCGCGATTCGCAAGGCGTGCATCGGGCCAGAGGAGGAGATCTCCGGCGCGCACACGGTCTTGGTTTCCAATCAGCTCCCCGGCGCCAATATTCTGCTTGCCGCGGCGGATCTCCTGAGATCCATCCGCACCGGCACCGAAGAGCAGGCCATCCTTGCGTTCAATGCCGGTCACAAACAGCTCAAGGAGGCGCGCAAGCGGGGCACCGACCTTCGTGACGCCCTGACCGAGCCGGCGCTGCTCGCCCTGCGCAACGCGCGCGACGTGCTGACCTCGGAGTGGGCCGTGCTGAGGGATGAAACTGACCTCGCGCCTGAGTTCCCCGGACATGCCGCGGATCTCAAGGACCTGCTGGCCAAAGAAACGTTTTACAAAGAACTCGCCGCCATCGGCCTGCATGCGACAGCGCTGAAGGCCGAATACACCCGGCGTCACGCAGAGGCCTCGGCGCAACGGACCGCCGCTTACACCGGCGCCCTGGCCAAAGTGGCTTCGGTGCCCGGCTGGCAGGACCTCACGCCGGCCCAGCAGGAGAAGCTCATTGCCCCGCTCAAGGCATGTGCCGTCCCCGCGTCTCCGGCCACCGGCCTCGCGCTGCTCCGGTCGGACACGGATGCTTGCCCGGGCCGCACCCAAAAGGTCATCGAAGAGATGTTGCGCCTCATTGACGGCGCCCGGCTGGTCCGGATCGACATCGGGAAATTTTTCTCCGGCAGCATCGAAACAGCCGAGCAACTCGACGCCGCCATCGCCGGTCTCCGCGAGGAATGCGAGCGACAGTTAGCCGAGGGCAAGCGCGTGTTGATCCAGTAACTCAGCGACATGGACAAGGACACCCGCACTCTCATCTTCAATACCACGCAGGCCATCCGCCGCCTGCTGGAGGAGGAATTTGCCCTCCAATTGGAGGGTACGTTTGATGTTCATCCGGATGGACGTGTCGCGGATCAGCCGGGACCACAATTGACGTCCGCCGAGCGGTTGGTGCGGCAACGCATCGTTGAGGCCATCCAACACCGGCGGGCCGTCGGCGAATCTGCCATCGAGTCGGTGCGCGGTTTTCAGGCTGAAGCGGTCTTCACGTTCCTCAACCGGCTGCCCGCCCTGAAGATGATGGAGGCCCGCGGGCTCGTGTTGCCCTGCGTCTCCCAGGGCGTCCAATCGCAGGGGTTCAAGGAGTTCTCGGGTCTGGCGCCCGGGCTCATCGAACTGCCCGACCGCGGCTACCGGCTCTACCTCGAATGCCTATTTGACGAAATCGGCCGCGAAGTCGGGGTGCTCTTCGACCGTACCGACGCCGCGTCGCAGCTTTGGCCCCGGCGCAAGGCACTGGAGGCCGCGCTGGAAAAGCTCAACAACCCGGAGCTGGCCGGGGTCTGGGGTGAGGACGAGACCATCGGCTGGATCTACCAGTATTACAACGACCCGGCGGAGCGGAAACAAATGCGCGAGGAATCCGCCGCCCCGCGCAACAGCCGCGAGTTGGCGGTGCGCAATCAGTTCTTCACTCCTCGTTACGTCGTCGAGTTCCTCACCGACAACACGCTCGGCCGAATCTGGTATGAGATGACCAAGGGCCGAACGTCATTGCGAGAACGCTGCCGATACCTTGTACGGCGGCCGAACGAGGTTTTTCTCGGCAACCCAAACGTTTCGGGTCTCATGGTTTCCGCGACGTCGTGGGTTCGTGAAGTCATCGAGACGGCCAACTTTTCCAGGTTGCCGGACAACCCAAAGGTCGGGGAGTTGTCCGAACTCGGACTCGCCATCGACGGATACTCGGAGCTGGAACGGCGTGGCCGATCGTTCGATGAGTTCATCAGGTCGTCTTACAACCCACAGGTCGAAGCCGCCGAGCGCGGGAGTAGTTCTTGGCAGGGCGACGCGTTTGAACTCTGGTGCGCGCTCTTTGCCTATCAACGCGCCACACTGCGACATGGGAACTACGCGGACACCGATACCGCCGCGGACGATCCCGTGCTGCGCCACTTGTGGCCGGCTCTTCGGTCCGCCCTGCTCGCCAGCACTTGCTTGGTCAAAGATTCCTCCGTCGCGCCGACACGGGACGAGCTTCTAAAGCAGCCCGTCTTCATCCCCCACCGCCCGCTTAAGGATCCGCGCACCATCCTGATGCTCGACCCGGCCTGCGGTTCCATGCACTTCGGACTCTACGCATTTGATTTGTTTGAGGTGATATATGGGGAAGCCCGCGCCGGAACGGTAGAATGTGGCACGGCTGAGCTGCGCGATGGATCGGGAGGATTTGGGCTGGAACGGGATTTTCCCGACCTTGACCTGTTCCGACGTCACGTTCCCCGCCTGATCATTGAGTTCAACATTCACGGTATCGACATTGACCCGCGCGCGACGCAAATCGCCGGGCTGGCGCTGTGGTTGCGTGCGCAAAAGGCCTGGCAGAAAATGGAACTCAAACCGGCAGACCGGCCGGCCATCAAACGCTCGAACATCGTGTGCGCCGAACCGATGCCGGGTGAGAAGGAATTTTTGCGGGAATTCGTGGACCGTCAGTTTCCGCTCGCCGAGCGAAGCCTTTTCCTGCGCCTGCTTGAGACCATCTGGGACAAGATGCAACTCGCGGGCGAGGCGGGCTCTCTGCTGAAAATTGAGGACGAGATTCGGAGTATCGTAGCCACCGCAAAGCGCCTCTGGAAGGAAGGGCCGAAGTTCGAGCAGGGCTCTCTGTTTTCCGAGGCAGAGGCAGCCCCACGTCAGAGCGAGATGCGACTCGACCTATCCGGCATTACCGACGAGCAGTTTTGGGAGCGCGCCGAAGACCATATCTACGCCGCGCTGCGCACGTATGCCGAACAGGCCGGGAACGAAGGTGGATTTCAACGAAGACTCTTTGCCGAAGACGCCGCCCGAGGTTTTGCGTTCATCGACCTCTGCCGGAAACGCTACGACGTGGCGCTGATGAACCCGCCCTTTGGAGACGCCAGCTTTCCGTCGAAGCCCTACATCGACGACACCTACGGCGACACTAAGGGCGACGTTTACAAAGCCTTCGTCGAGTGCTTCCACGCGCGGCTCGTCCCCGCCGGCTACCTCGGCATCATCAGCTCTCGTGCCGGCTTTTTTCTGAGCCAGAGCGAAGACTGGCGCACCCGCGTCGTCCTCCGCCTCTTTCGGCCCATCGCCCTCGCCGACCTCGGCAGCGGCGTGCTTGATGCCATGGTCGAAGTCGCCGCCTACGTCTTGCGCAGCCTTTCCGTACCAGAAGCCCGCGACATCATTCTCTCCATCGTCCCCGTGCTGGGAAAAGTCGTGCGCGACCCGCAGGACCGCTTCAGCCTTCCGAAGTGGCAGGCCGCTCGCGACGGCCTCAAGCGCCATCAAGCCCTCACTGAACTCGAACATCTCGAAAACGAGGGCTTCATTCTGCGGTGCCCCGGCGATACCGTCCGCTACACGCCACTGTGGCGGCCGGTGAAAGCGGTCACCGCTCCGCCGAAGCCGGTGTTTCCAGCGCTCGTGTGCGTCAAGGCGCTTGAAGAGGTAGATAAAGGCGCTCTCCTACATCAAGCCATTCAGAATCCTTTCGATGATCGGAAATTCATATGCGACCCCGGCGAATTCGTGTCCATTCCGAGTTCTCCGTTCGCATATTCGGCTAGCAGAAAAACGCGAACGACTTTCGAACGGTTTGATGGTCTCGGGAGCTCACATATCGTGGCGAGTGGGACCGGCACCCTAGATGACTTTCGCTTTCTCCGACTATGGTTGGAACTTCCTTATGAAGGCGGATTGTGTGGGTGGTTTGCCTATGCGAAGGGCGGGGCCTACTCGCCATTCTATTTCGACCAGCACTTGTCAGTGAATTGGGCTCAAGATGGCGCCGAGATGAAGGCTTGGATTGTTGTTCGATATGGCGGCGGGCAATGGTCGAGGAACATTCGTTCGACAGAATACTATTTTCGGCCAGGTATTACGTGGCCACGAAGGAGTCAGCGCGGGTTGTCGATTCGCACACTTCCGACAGGTTGCATCTTCGGTGACAAAGGACCTGCGGCTTTCGACGCCGATGATAGGCTCGACCGATTGCTCGCGCTCCTTGCCCTGACAAATGCGTCGGTGTTTCGCCAGCTTGTTTCACTTCAGATTGCCTTCGGATCTTACGAGGTCGGCGTCATTCAGCGCACGCCAATTCCTTCCTTGGACAACAGCAGTGCCGACGGACTCACAACGCTCGGAAGAAGCGCGTGGTCGTCAAAACGTGCACTCGATACTGTCAATTCCACATCTCACGCCTTCCTTTTTCCCGCCCTCCTTGCCGCTCATGGTAGCACGCTTGCGGCACGCGCCACCGCGTGGGCCGCTCATGTGCGCACGAGCGAGGAAACCGTCGCCGCCATCCAAGCCAAAATCGACGATCTCGCCTCCCGTCTTTACGATCTCGACGCCACGGACCGCGCCGCATTGACCTCCACCCTCGCCACCGAAGCCGCCTGCGACGCAGAAGCTGGCGAAGACGAGGAAGAGGAAGCCGCCACCGCCGACGCCACCGCACTCGTGGCCGACCTGCTGGCCTACCCCCTCGGCTGCGCCTTTGGCCGCTGGGACATCCGGTATGCAACGGGCGAGCAGGCCGCGCCGGAGTTGCCTGACCCGTTTGCGCCGTTACCGGTCTGTCCGCCCGGCCAGTTGCAGAACGCGCAGGGCTTGCCCGCCCGCCCGGAAGACGTGTCCGCCGCGTATCCCGTCCGCATCCCGTGGGACGGCATCCTCGTGGACGACCCGGGGCATCCGCTGGATATCGAGCGGCGGGTTCGAGAGGTCATCGGGATTATTTGGGGCAGGAGTCAGGGGTCAGGTGGGATCAGCCAGTCACCCGGACCCAACTTGGCCACGCCCGAATCCATCGAGCACGAAGCGTGTGAAATCCTCCGCGTGAAATCATTGCGCGACTATTTCCGCAAGCCCGCCGGATTCTTCGCCGACCACCTTAAACGCTATTCCAAGAGCCGGCGCCAGGCGCCCATCTACTGGCCCCTATCCAGCCCCAACGGTCTTTACACCGTGTGGCTCTATTACCACCGCCTCACACCGGACACTCTGTTCACCGTCCAGCGCGATCACCTGAAGCCAAAGCTGGAGTTCGAGGAAGGCAGGGCCTTCCAACTCCGGCAGGAAGCGGGAGCCACCCCGTCGCCGTCCCAGCGTCGCGACATCGCCGAAGCCGAGGAACTGGTCGAAGATCTCCGGGCGTTCATAGCCGAGCTGGAGCGGGTCGCGCCGCTGTTCCGGCCAAACCTCAATGACGGCGTCATCATCAACCACGCCCCCCTTTGGCGGATGATTGGGCTGCCCAAATGGCGCAAGGATTGCCAGGCCATTTGGAACGAACTGGTGAAGGGCGACTACGACTGGGCGCATCTGGCGCTGCATCTCTGGCCCGAGCGCGTCATCCCCAAATGCGCGACGGACCGCAGTCTCGCCATCGCCCATGGCCTCGACGAGGTTTTCTGGATGGAGGACCCGGCCAAGCCTGACAAGTGGATTGCCAAGAAGGTGCCAACTGCCGAGGTTCAGGCACTCATCGCCGCCCGCAGTGTCCCGGCGGTGAAAGCCGCGTTGGATTCACTGACGGCAGCCAGTGGTTGTGACGCTGCCTCGCGAAAGGGGAAGAAAAAGGGGAAGTGACGACACGTCGCACCAACGGCTCACAATATAGGATGACGAGAAGCAGGCCACGGCCCCAGTGCGCGATAAGTGACTGTATACCAACAGCCGGTATTGGGTGGTTCCTGCGAAACTAAAGAAAAGGGTTGCTAAGCCGATGTGGTATCATATGATACCGCGCGTGAAATTCACTCCGCATGCCAAATCCACCCCGCCCGACCGCCCGCGAGCTGTATGGCAAAGTCAGCAATGCCCTCGAAGCATTGGAATCGGGCCGGCGGGATTTCGGCACGCTGAGACATTGGGCATCGGACAAATGCGAGTTGGGTCTGAACTCGACTGAGGAACTTTGGGAATTGCTCCCGAAGCTGTTGGACGAAATCAAAAAAGCTCGACCTGAAAAGTGCTACGCCGGCACGAGACCGCCCCAACGGAGCTACCAGGACGAACCAGTCCTCAAGGACGAGGAACTTTGGGCCTTTTCGTGGCACAGTTCGCACTTCGGGAAGAGGATGTATCTTAAGTTTGTTCTGACAAAGAACCGACGCGACGAATGGCATTATTTTCACGTCGATTGCCACGAACAAGCGCCGAAATGAAAGACAGTATGCTTTGCCTGAAATGCAAAAACGAACAGTTTGCCGAGAAGTGCGTGGACGTGCCGCAGACGTTCCGGGGCGAGGACTTTACGGTGAAAGCGCCTGCCATGGTTTGCAACGAATGCGGTTGGTTTACAATGAACGACGCGCAGGCGGATAACCTGTGCGTGTTGACCGCGGACGAATACCGCCGCCGCCACGGCTTGCTCACGTCGGCGGAAATTGTCGCGTATCGGAAGGCGTGCAACATGAGCCAGGCGAAATTTGCCGCTTTCCTGGCCGTCGGCGTGGCCAGCGTGAAACGCTGGGAAGGCGGCACGGTGCAGGAGCCGGTTTATGACGACTTGATTCGGCGCAAATGCGCTGGCACGCCGCATCGGACGCAGTGGACGAAAGTCGTGTCGGCCGACTACGGAAGCCGCGTCACGAAGTTTCACGTCACGACGGTGCTCGGAACGCAAAGCCGAAATGAGCCCATGACGCACACCGGATCGATTTGCACGTCGAGCAACGTCACGTTCCATATTCAGCTCTCCGACGGCCATCCGTGGCGGGCGGACCACTACAATGCCAAAGATTCCACTCTCCCCCCTTCAGCTTAAGCAGCACCTATTTACCGTCGTCAACGTGCGCACGAATCAGCACGGCAGACAGGACGGTCCGGTGCATCTCGACCAGCATGTCGTCCACGTGCGCACTCCCGACGAGCCCAACCGCTGGCACCTTGAGCTTTTCCTGAACCACCGCAGCGCCGACGCAAAGCATCCGTTTTGTTACGAGGTCGAATTGCACGTCATCGGGATTGTCGAAGTTCACGATTCGATCGAGAAGGGCAAGCGCGAGGTGATTGCCGCGGTGAATGGTCTCAGCCTGCTATATGGAGCAGCGCGCGAAATGGTGCTGAATATCACCGCACGCGCCCCGCATGGGCCTTTTTGTCTGCCGTCGCTGAACTTTGCGGAAGTGCTTAAACAAGCCAAACCCGGGCCGCCGCCAGTAGACGTAACTACTGCATCGGCGGTCGTGACTCCCCATTGATTAACCGCCTTCCGTCGCGCCCCTCGTGCTGCTCTTTTGGAAATTCGGTGAGCGCATCCGGACGAATATCCTGAAGAAAGGACGGGCGGGGCATTGGGACGAGATTGTGTCGACAGTGTCGGCAAAGTTGGGCCGTCAGAATCTAGCTCGAAGAATCTCTTTTGCCGAAACCTTCCTAGACGAGAAGAATGTCGCGACGCTGTCGCGAGAATTGGACGGGGCCAAACGGATCTCTCCCCTGGCTTCCGAGGGGATAGCCGGGGTGAGGGCAAGTCCACGATCGCGGCTTGCGCCCTGCGCTCCGATTCCCCGAGACTGAGCCCCTGACCATGAACCCATTCCCCGCCTACTTGCACGAGCAGCTTGAGGAAAAGCTCCGGGAACGAAGGGTTGTTGTCTGGTATGACCCGAACAGAGAGTTCGTGACGTTCATCGAGGGTTTGGTTGCCCAGGGCGCCCCAGACGGCATCACGGACGTCGCGTCCCCGATGCGAGAAGCGACACAGAGTGCTTGGCGCACCGGTCCGGACTCATCTCACCCAACCGTTTCGCACGGCAGGGGAGAGGACGGGAGTGCAGCCGGAGGTCTGGTGCGGGAACGGCCTTCGTCCAAGGTGAAGCAGGTCCACGTCGGCGAGATATCATCCGGTTTGGTGATATTTGCAGGGTCTTACTTCGCGTTGCGCATGGACCTCGAGCCGCTGGTGTCCTCGAACTGGCCGCAACCGCTGCTGGTTTACCTGCCGGGCGAGAAACGGGACCAACGAGGCTCCGTGCTGATGGAACTGGAAAAGGCCGGCCTGAGCTGGGAGCCGCCGATGAAGCGGCTGGCCCGGAACGTGATGCGGGAGATGTTCAGCGACGGAGTGATTGACGACATGCTCGCCCCCGAGGGATTGACGTATTGCGACATCGTCGGGCTACTCCAGCAAAGAGATGGTAGACATGGGTCCTTGCTCAGCGTCGTCTTCGGCACATCGGACAACGTGGCCGCGGTCGCGGAGTGGGTGGCCGATGTCGCGTTGGACCAGACTCTCCCGCTGAAGGGCGCGACCCCGGAGCTGCTCAAGCTGGTTGAGAATCGCGCGGGGTTCAAAGGGCTGAGCGAATCGGACCTGGCCGGCGGCCGGCAGAAGTTCAGTCGCTACCTGTTGTTGGCGGAATTCCGGGAGGATCTTCGATGCGAGCCGCCCGCCACCATCGCCATGATCCCGTGCCCGGCGGTGAAGGAGCAGCGCGAGTTTTGCCGCAAGGTGCTCGACCACCTGCGGACCCGGCACACGACGGTCTTCGAGAAAATGGCCGACGCAGTGGAGCACGAGTTCGGGCTGGGCGAGGCCGGGCTCGCGGCCAAGGATTTGGGCAGCATCGACACGTTTCGTTTCGAGGAAAGGGCTATGCTGCGCCATTGCGGCGACGTGCTGGCCAGGGGTAGTTACGAGGACTACGAAGAGGCTGCCAAGCTGGTCGTCGTCCACAGCGGCAGTTTTTGGGCATGCTTGAACTTTTCCCTCCGGCAAGCCCAATGGGAAGTTTGCCATCTGCTGGCGTCCCTGGGGGCTGAGACGGTCAAAGTCGGGGCCGAGATGGACAAGCTGTCGCCGGTCACCTCCGCCCGGGACATGGTCAGGCGCTATGTCGCCCCGGGTGGATGGCACCGAATGGATTTCCTGCACCGTCGCCTCGAAGCGCGGGTGGCGCGCATGGAGGAAGAACCCGAGACGGATTTGGCGTTGAATGTGATCCGGGCCAAGGTCGAATCGGTCCTCCGGTCGATGGGCGATCGGTTTGGCCAGGCGCTGGAGAAGGACAAATGGTCGATCGCCGACACCCTTCACCAGACAAAGATCTGGGCCACCAAGGTGGCGCCGCTGGTCGGCAAGGTGGCGGTGTTCCATGTCGACGCCCTCCGCTACGAGATGGGCATCGACCTCGCCGGCCAGCTCCCGGAGGCCAAGGACCTCAAACTGGAGGCCGCCATCGGAGTCCTGCCGTCGATTACGCCCTTGGGCATGGCCGCGCTGCTGCCCGGGGCAGCCGAGAGCTATGCAGTGGTGGAGGCGGGGGGCAAATTCGGTGCCCAGGTGGATGGTCAATTGCTGACGGATATCAAAGGGCGGATGGACCATCTCAAGGCACGGGTCCCGGATGCGACCGACATCACGCTGGAAAGGCTGCTCCAGGAATCGCCGTCCAAGGTCCAGCAACGGATTGGGAACGCCCGCCTCCTCGTGGTACGTTCCCAGGAGCTTGACGCGTTGGGGGAAAAGAATGAGCTACTGGCGCGAAACCTGATGGACACCGTCATCGGGAATCTTGCCCGGGCTGTCCGGCGCCTGGCCGGCTTTGGCTTCGAACGATTTGTCATCACCGCGGACCACGGACACCAGTTTTCGGCGCGCAAGGACGATGACATGAAACTCAGCGCGCCTTCTGGCGCGACGGTCGAACTGCATCGGCGCTGCTGGATCGGGCGCGGGGTGAGTGTCCCGTCGGGGGCAGTGGCGGTCAAATCGCCCGAGCTAGGGTATGACTCCAATCTGGAGTTTGCCTTCCCGAAAGGCCTTGGCGTGTTCATGTCGGGCGGTGGCCTTGCCTACCATCACGGAGCATTCAGCCTCCAGGAATTGGTGATCCCGGTAATCACCTTTCGCATGAAGGAGACGGGATCCGAATCTACCGGTGCCCAAGTCCGGCTCGTGGATTTTCCTGACTCCATCACGAACCGCACGTTTGGGGTCAAGCTGGAGGTCGAAGCCGACCTGGTGAGCACCGAACCGCTCCAGCTCCGGGTCGTTCTGGTCAGCGGTGGCGAGGAAGTAGGCCGCGCTGGCATGGTGATTGGTGGGGAATTTAATCGCGAGACCGGCGTCGTGAGCCTGCCGAACGGGACCGCGGCGAGCATTGCCATGCTGCTGAGCCGGGACGATATGGCAACGGTGCGAGTCGTCGTCCAGGAGGCCCGCTCCGGCAGCGTGTTGGCCGAAAGCAAGGTCATCCCGGTCCAACTCAAATCTTGATCTATGAGCAACGAAACGAATAACCCGCCGGCATCGGACGCGTTGGATGCCAAAGTCAACCGGCTATTTGCCGGGCGCGTGGTCCGCAAGGACCTCGTGCGCCGGGTCAAGGTGGGCGCCAACGTGCCAGCCTTCGTCTTGGAGTTCCTGCTCGGCAAGTACTGCGCCTCGTCCGATCCGATGGCCATCGCCATGGGCCTGCAAGTCGTGAACGACACGTTGCGCGACAATTACATCCGGCCCGACGAAGCCACCAAGGCCCAGTCCAAGGTCAAGGAGCTGGGGAGATTCACCTTCATCGACAAGGTCAAGGTGCGGCTGGTGGATTCGCAGTATTGGGCCGAGGTCGTTAACTTCGGCCATGCGTACGTCCACATTCCCGACAACTATGTCCGTCAGTTTGAGCGCCTCCTGACCGGCGGGATCTGGGCTCAGGTGGACATGGTGTTCCAATACGACGAGGAGACGAAGGGGAAGTATCCCTTCTGGATCGACAAGCTCGTCCCCATCCAACTCGCGTCTTTCGACATGGAGGAGTATCGCCGGCTCCGCCTGGATTTCACCACGGATGAGTGGCGGGACGTGATCGTCCGCAGCATGGGCTACCACACGGGCCGGTTGGAGAAGCGCACCAAGATGTTCTACTGCCTGCGTCTGGTGCAGTTGTGCGAGCGGAATTTCAACTTTGTCGACTTGGGACCGCCTGGCACGGGCAAAAGCTACGCCGTCCAGGAGCTTTCACCCTACGCCGCCTTGCTCACTGGCCCGACGACAGTCGCAAACATGTTCGGCCACATGACCGGGCGTCGAAAGGGCATGGTCGAGATCTGGGACGCCGTGGGCTTCGACGAGGTCGCCGACTTGGAGAAAATGCCCAAGGAGGTCATCACCACGATGAAAACCTACTGCGAATCCGGCAAGTTCCAGCGCGGACCGGAAGAGAGCGCCGGCTACGCCAGCATCGGCATGTTCGGCAACACCCGGCAACCGGTGGACGTGATGGTGCAGAGCAGCCACCTGTTCGATCCGATGCCGGACGTCATCCGGGACGACGTGGCCTTCCTCGATCGCATCCACTATTACCTGCCGGGCTGGGAAATGCCGGTGATGCGGAACGAGCTGTTTACCGACCACTACGGCCTGGTGATTGATTACTTGGCCGAAGCGTTGAGGGAGCTCAGGAAGGCAAACTTCACCGAGACCCTCGACCAGCACTTCGCCTTGGGGGCCCACCTGAATGCCCGCGACCGCAAGGCCGTGCGGAGAACCGTCTCGGGCCTCATTAAGGTCCTGCATCCCCACGGCGAGGTCTCCAAGGATGACATGGCCGAATTGCTGGCGTTTGCTATCGAGGGGCGCCGCCGGGTCAAGGAGCAGCTCAAGAAGATGGGTTCCTTCGACTACTACCAGACCGCGTTCAGCTACATCGACAACGAGTCGGGCGAGGAACATTTCGTGGGAGTTCCTGAACAGGGCGGCCGAGACCTGATTTCAACGGATCCGCTGCCCCCGGGCTCCGTCTACGCGGCGTCAGTCGACTCGACCGGGACCGTCGGCCTATTTCGCATCGAAGTCACGCTCGCCGGCGGAACGGGAAAGCTCAAGCTGGCGGGCGGCGTCAGCGGCGCGATGAAGGAGTCGTTCGCCCGCGCTTTCAGCTACCTCGCCGCCAACAAGACGCCCCTGGGTGTTGCCCGGGACGTCGACCTGTCCGACTTCCACGTGGAGTGCATTGATCTCCTGGGCAACCAGGTGGACTGCGATCTAGGCATCGCCTTCCTTGTCGCGTGTTACTCGATCCTGCGTCGGGCATCGACGCTACCCGGATTATTGGCCATGGGCGATCTAAGCATTCAGGGCAACATCAAGCCGGTCCGCTCCCTGGCCGAGCCGTTGCAAGTGGCCATGGACAACGGCGCCCGCAAGGTGCTTGTGCCGGTGGAGAACAAGCGGCAGTTCCTGGAGGTGAACTCCGAAATCATCGAGCACGTCGATCCGGTCTTCTACGGCGACATCCGTACGGCATTGATGAAGGCGGTAGGGTTCGGGCAGTAACAGAGACACCTTGAATGCGCGGGAATTTCGATAGCAGGCGCAAAATTTAACAGAACAAGTTGACCAAGAACCCCGTCGATCGCTAAAACCCTCTTATGAACTCTCCTCAAGGACCGTCCCTCGGAACTGGAAACAAAGGCAAACGGAGTGTGTTGCCGACCGATGCCCTGATTCAGGAGCTCAATTTCGAAAACTACGTCAGGGATCGGGCAGAGTTAGAAAACATTACCTCAAATTGTCGCCGGGTTATTGATGCCCAAGGGCAAACAGCTAATCCAGTTGAACACATTGAACGAACTTTACTTTTCGTTCGTGCCTTATGGCAGAAATACGATTGCGCCGAAATCGCAGAAATTTACTCAAAATTCGTAAAGATCGAGGAAGCACTGTTCGGACTTGAGCGGGATGAAAAGGAAGGAAGTCGCTATCGTGAGCATTTCGTGCACATGTTCAACTGCTACGTCTTCGGAATTAGGGTCGTTTCCAAAATTCTTCTTCTCGTGAAAGACGAGGACGCCAAAAAACTACTGAAAGTCGAGGACGAAAACCTGAAAGAAGTTGGTCTACCGTTCGGTTCCAATTACACTTTTAAGCAGAGGGTATTTTATCTATGGACTCTCATCTCAACCTTCCATGACATAGCTATTCCATTTCAACATCTGACTGGAATGGCAAAGGGAATAAACAAATTCGTCGAAGAATTCGGGTGGACATTTACAAATCCCGCTGTTGCGATGAAGGACTACGACGCGTCACAACTGCATAACTATTTTGGCCTGCTCGCAGGTATATACGCTGGGAAACTTGAAATGGATGCGGCAGGTCGAAAATATCAAAGGCCGGATCAAAAACACCATTACTTAGCCAAGATTCTTGGTCGAGAGTTTGACTTTCGAAACCATAGTGTATTGAGCGGCTTTTTTATGTGGAAAACCGTTGAAGAGATATTCTTATTAAATCGGACGAGCAAATACCCGACTGGGATGGATCAGTTCAACCTCTATACCGAGTATGTATTGGAGCAAGATGTCGCTCGTGCTGCGCTCGCAATTAGCCTGCACAGTATTGGTCCCGATCGGAAGACGAAGCATCTTCCCGCTATGTTCCCGGTGCGCTTTCAAGATCTACCTCTGACATTTCTTTTGATTTTGTCGGATGAACTGCAGGAATATTTGCGATGGGAAGGCACGACTCTGCAAAAAGGTTTAAAATTCTCCTCCCACCCACACATTGAGTTAGAGATAAATAGGGTAGGAGAACATATCGAGATCAATATGATCACGGCCTTCTCCCTCGACAGTAGTAACGAGGGCTACATTATAGGTCAGGCCAAAAAAATGTGTGCCTATCAAAAAGATCCTCGGCGCATCGAAGATTTAGATCAAGCAGTAGACTTTATTGGAAATACCGTGAAAACGACCCTTGAGAGCAAGATCTACCTAGGCCACGGCTTCAATTTGAAAGTGCAAATATTTAAAGATTGGACCCAGGAGTTGTACTGCAAAGATTTGAAATCGAAAGCAGCTAATTAAAAGTAAGATGAACCATCCACAATCAGTACATACGATAGCTATTTCTGGATCGTTTCGACGATACTACGCGAAAATACTAGAGAGGATTTCGGAGTTCGAGGGTTGTGGATTCAGAGTCACATCGCCTCGAAAATCGCGCATTTTGGACCCGGGTGCCGAATTTGTTATTTTGGAATCAGACTTAGGCAGCTCGCCGCGCGATATTGAGCAAAAGCACCTCGACGCAATCTATGAAGCAGATGCTGTATACGTAGTAAACCCAGGTGGCTACTTGGGCAGAACAACGGTTCTAGAGATCGGTTGGGCATTGGCGTTCGGCAAGCCAATCTTTTATTCTGAACGATGCGAGGAGGAGTTGTTTACGTCATACGGCCGCGTGGCTCAGACTGCAGCTGAAGTTCGGAATGAGCTCGAATCTCGAACGCAGCATCTTCACAACACCATCTGTAGGCGTACGCCTGTAGATTTGTTGCAGAAGTATGTGCATAAGGCTGTCATCAAGCGTGGTTTCGACCAGGAGACTCCACGAGACATTCTCCTGTTGATGGTGGAAGAAGTCGGCGAATTGGCAAAGGCGGTCAGGAAGTTTTCTGGCCTCAAGGTAGACCTCAAAAAGACCTCGACCCGCGGCAATATTGAAGAGGAAATGGCCGATGTCTTCATCTACCTTCTAGACTTGGCAAATAGTTGTGACGTGGATCTCTTTGCGGCGTTTCTACGAAAGGAAGTTGAGAATGACAAGCGGTCCTGGGTGGCGCAGAAGGTAGCGCTTGAGTCAAGGGACGAGTTGCCCGGATCATGCAATAAGTGACTGCCGCATCACGGTTGCTGCCGCCATCGGTAGAAATGGAAGGGGTGGTTGGACGCGTCGAGGTCCAGCAGATTCAAAAGCTCCCCGGTCGCCACATTCGTCGAAATATGAGTCCACTGCACGAGATCCGTCGTCGCCTGGACGACGAAGTTCGTCCCCTCCTGGGACGGCATGAAGAGCTGCACGGTTCCGTCGGGCAAAGGGTTCACTGGGCGCACGAAGACGGCTCCCGCCAACGTCCGAACCGGCGCCATCGCCGTGGCATCCGGCCGGACCAACATGGCGTTCCGCGGTGCAATTGGTCCGGAGCCATTTCGTTCCTCGGACGGCACGGAGAAAGGCATTGATGCGGCCACCCGATTTGAAGTTACCGCGTTGTTCAGTGAATACAGCAGAACGCGATAGACGCCGGGCGAGACCTCGCGAGATCGGAATACGTGGTCGGGCGCGCCAAGCGCCAGTTCAGGTGCGCTCCCGCTGACCTTATTGGGATCAAACGCGACGTCATACTGTGCCGCCACGACGTTCGTGGCGCGGCTGATCTGAATTGGGACTGCCACAGTGGAACCAGGGTAGGCAGGTGTGTAACCAACCGAAACAGTCGCCTCGGCTGGCACGGCTCTGATGGGGATCAAAACTCCGGCAATCAGGCCCAGCTTTACGAAGCCACTCGAACGGGGCCGAAGCGGTTTGAAAAAAGATCTCATAAAAGCGCCATTAACCGAGCCTCTTTAAGGATCTCCCCAACCCGTATCGGCTCCGATTTTCATAGGGACATGCCCGTATCCCAACGCCCCGGAATCGCCTTTGCCCCAGACCCAGAGCGTCCCGTCACGTTTGACCGCGACGACGTGCACCAGGCCGACGGAAATCGTAGCCCAGTCGTTCGCGGTTCCAATTCGGCCCGGGCTCGCCCTTGATGCCGTCGTCCCGTCGCCGAGCAAATAGCCGTCATTATAACCCCATGACCACAGGCGGCCGTCCCGCTTCAGTGCAACCGTAAATCCATTAGGGTTTGCGTCCCACCCACTATCAATTGCCAGCCAGTTCGTTTCACTCCCAATCCGCACGGGAGACGACCGTTGCGCTGTAGTGCCGTCGCCGAGTTGGCCCAGGTTGTTTATGCCCCAGGCCCAGAGCGACCCGTCGCGCCCAATGGCATGCGAATAAGCGAAACCGGCAGCAACAGCGACCCAAGTAACAGCAGTTTCGACGTGGGCCGGAAAGAACTTGTTTGTAGTTCCGCCATCGCCTACTTGGCCATTCGCATTAAGACCTCACGACCAAAGGCTGCCATCGGTAGCAAGTGCCGGAGAATGATACACGCCAGCCGAAACCGATTTCCAATCCGTGGCATTTCCAACCTGAATTGGCGACGCACTGCCGCTCGGCGTTGTTCCGATGCCCAATTGCCCGCCGCCATTTGCGCCCCAAGACCAGAGTCGCCCATCACGGCTTACGGCTAGGGTATGATCCGGTCCTGCCCATACTGCCGCCCAGCCATTGGATGAGTTGATTTCTATCGGAAATGTCTTCGCATCAGAGTCACCCACGCCCAAGCTACCTCCGAGATTCCATCCTCCCGCCCAAAGACGGCCATCCTCTTTCAACGCAAAAAGGTTGTGAGCATTGGCGCTGATGACCGTCCAGCCGAGGTCCGCGTTGATCCTGGTTGGAGTCGATAGCGTTCACCCTACCGGAGGTCCGATGATTCCGGAACTCGCACTTCCCCAACCCCAAAGGCTACCTTTGGTTTTCAACGCGAAGCTATTTCCGTAGCTCGCTCCCACGGCAGCCCAATTTGTATCAGGGGAAATCTTTATTGGGCGCGACGCGCTCCCGTTGGCAGCAGTTTTGTTTCCGTCACCGACCTGGCCGAAATCGTTCCAACCCCACGCCCAAAGGCTGGTGTCACGGCGCATTGCAACGGTGTGGCTACGTCCGCCCGTGACTGAAATCCAATTCGTCTCAAGACCCAGTCTAATCGGAGTGAGTCTATTCTCAGCCCACCCATCCCCCAGTTGGCCTCGGTCATTGCCGCCCCAATCCCACAAACTGCCGTCCTCCTTAATGGCAAAACTGTGATATTCGCCTGCCGAGGTCATTGGTAATTCCTATCGGGATGGGCGCCGGAATGCCGACGGAAGAGCCACTCGGGCCAGCTCCAACTTGGCCCGAACGATTTAACCCCCATCCCCAGATCGTGCCGTTCGCTTTCAGAGCGAGGGAGTGTTCGGCACCCGCAACGATTGAAATCCCGTCTGTCGCTTCGCCAGCACGGACGGGAGCGAACTGGGTTGGTTGCGAACCGTTCGGCAGTTGTCCTTGATGGCGGCCCCATTCCCAGATGGTTCCATCGACTGTTAACGCCAGCGAGTGAAAGGTGCCTGCTGCTACTGCAGCCCAATCGTTCGCCAACCCGATTCGGACGGGGCTTGATCGGTTCTGCGTCGTGCCGTCGCCGATCTGGCCGTATTGGTTTCATCCCCACGCCCTTGCCGGGATGACACGGGAACCCAAGTGCTGTCTGTTCCTCGAACTCGAACGGGACTACGCTGACTGACATTGGTCCCGATGCCAAACCGCCCAGAACTGTTCCCACCCTACACCCAGAGGGACCCGTCGCGTCTAAACCCCAGTGTGTACCCATCCCCGGCCGTCATGGATACCAAATCATTGGAGGCCACAGTTTGAGTCGGCACCAGTTTTTCGCCCACAGTTCCATCGCCAAGTCAACCATCGATGTTGAAACCCCACGCCCACGAGGTGCCATTCGTTTGCAATGCTACCGCATGGGCGTAGCCTGCTGCCAACGTCTGCCTCACAAGAGGTTTCGATCTCAGGTTCAATGTTCCGATGTCCGTCAGTCCCGCAGCGTCACCCAACACACTCACGAGGCCCACAAAGAGCGATCCGCCACTCGACCATTGGGCCGAAATGCTAACCGGCCCCCATCCTATTGTGACACCCGCGACGACAAAACTGCCGTCCGCCAAGGTGACGGTGGAATAGATATTTGTGCCGCTCCGAATCGTTATCGGCAAACTAGGCGCAGGATTGCCATCTTCATGACGTGCGGCTCCGGCAATAGTTGTGGTCCCTAGAATCCTGAACTGCCAGGTCACCGCGTTGGCTAACTCGTTGCCCGCGCGGTCCGACAGCGGCGGTCGTAAAGTTGCGCGAAACAATCCTACGGATCGGGCATCGAGTCGCAGGGTCGCCGCGTTTGCCTCGTCCGTGTAGCCCAGCACGGCATTTGTCACCGTCTCATCGTCAGCGTCACTGAGCAATCCATTGAAACCTGCGGATTGGAGCCCGAACGTTGCACCATTCAAGCTGGAAAGCGATATCGGCTCGTTGAAATAGGCGGCGACGACAATCTGGGATGCCGCAATCTGATTGTTCAACGGAAACACGCCTGTCACTACCGGGGCCGAAGCATCCTGGCTGATGTCGACTAGCATTTCATCGCTCCACGCGGAGTTTCCATCTGTGTCTGTTGCTTTGGCGCGCACACGGAAGAAGTTGGTCTGTGACAATCGGGGCGTCACGAAACGGTGCTCAAACGGGAAGCTCACATCCCGACCGACCTGGACACCATCCACATAAAATTCCACGTCCCGCACCTCGACGCGGTCACTGGTTGCCGCCGAAACGCGCACTAGCTTTCCCTCCTCGGCGGTGCCATTGGTCGAACTGTTCAACGCAAAACTGGCCGACAACGTAACTGTTGGTGGCACTCCGCGATTATCAAACGCAAGGTAGTTGATTACCTGAATCCCCGCGGTTCCATCCGCCACGAAGCCAATGCCGGACGCGATAGAAACGTGGTTCGGCGGCGAGGTAAGGTCGATGAACACCAGCGGCGATTCGGTATTGCCTAAGTCGCGCGTGTCCATCACGTGAAGACGTGGCAGCTGGTTGCGCGTGCCAATCAGCAGGCTGCAGCCAGATCCATTGGCGACCACAGCTTGATCGGGGGCGAGATTGGGCGACATGACATCCGGCCCGCTAATAAGCGACAGGCTATTCGGGTTCGAAACATTCACCGTCGAGAAGCCTGGACGATCGCTGGCTTAAGCGGTCACGTATGCCACCCCACCACCCACGAACAGGCGTCCGCCGCCATCGGCCATCGTCAGGGAGCCCCGAGCGGTCATTGTGAAGTTCAACAATTCAATTGCCCGGAGTCGCCGATTTGCATCCACCGTGTAGAGGAATGTTCCTTCCTGGGCCACGTCGGTGACAGCGCCTCCGCCCAGATTCAGCGTTTGAAAGGCCGTGCCAGTGAGCAGGTCAACGCCGCTCAAGGAATTTCCCGTCGCGACGTAAGGCATGGTGAGAAAGACTTCCGGCCGGCTGGCGCTGACGGGAACTGTGGTGATGAGACGCGGCGTCATCGGGTCGGAGATATCCACCAAGTGAACTCCTGCGCTGCCGGCGGCCACGGCCGCGAGTCTCAAACTTGGCGCCACGCCCACGTCGGTGGCGTCACCAGGGAGTTCAAGTTGGCCGAGGATTATGGGATTGTTGATACTGCTAACCTCCACAATAGCCAGTCCGTAACTGCCGGTGGCCACGTAGGCCGGACTTTCGTCCACCACCACTTCTTTGGCTTCCCCACGCAACGGCAAACTGGCGATGATGCCGGTGGGAAACGATGCGAGGCTATTCGGGTTGAGCCCCATTGTCAGTTCAGCGTCGGCGCTCAGGCCGTCACCGTCGGAATCGGCCAGGTCGGGTCGCGTGCCCAGTGCCAACTCACCTTGATCAGGAATGCCATCCCCGTCGCTATCTGGGCCGCCGAACTGGTCGAGGATGAGGGTGCCGAGATCGGTCACCTGGCCGCTGGCATTGGAACGTCCGCGATAGACTGCCCACCTGTTGTCCGCTGGGCGATAGAGGGTGAGGGTGTAATCGACGTTGGGTGACAGGATTTCAGAAAACGTGCCCGCCAGGCTCGAACGTCCGGCCAACTCGAAGCCGTTGGCCAACTGGAAGCGGTAGTAAAGCCGCGTGTCGCTGCCGAAGCCAGGGGCAGTGGAGAGGGGAATAGGCCCGACGGGTTGGAACAAAGGTGAAGGAGCGGCAGCGGGGGAAGATGGCCCTGCGACGTTCACATGAAAATGCCCTCCGTGACTGTTTTCAGACCTGACAAACCCTCCTTCTCCGTCGGGGTTCGTCCATAAACGCGGATCATTGAAAAAAATTACTTCCGCAGACGCTCCTGATGGCGTGTTGGCCTTTCGGGAATCGTCAATCTTTGCGCGAACGGCGGCGACGTCGTACCGCCTGCCGCCTGAAAGTGAAGGATTGTCAACGAATAGGCCAAACCTGCTGATTGCCGCCAGCTTTGCCTGATTGTCGTAGAGGCCAGTAAAAGTGTGCTCGACCCCATTTATCAGGTGGTCAAAATTCCCAGCCGGAACTCCAGGAGGCCGGTCGAGTGGGCTTGCATAATAAATATCCGCGGCTGGGTCGTAGCGTACGATGTTTCGGACGAGGTTCTGATTGGCGTCTCGCGTGTCCGCAGTCGCCAAGTATTTCTTCCCGTCTGCGGCCGTCCAAACACGATACCAAGGGTCATCATTGGCAACGCCAGGCTTTCCAGCGTCGTCACGCGAAGGCGTATCGATATCAATGTCGATGCCCGTTTCATGTCCACTATGAAAAGTCGTGTTCCCCCGGAGCCGAAGGCTCAGGTCGTTCACAGGCAGCGGTGGCACGTTCGGCGTGAATCCCGCAGCATCGATAAGTTCCCTGTTCCAACTCGTGCCCCAGGCGTGGTCATCCGAATCCACTCGATACCATCCGGTTCCAGTGGCAGGAAGATTTCTCCAAAGCGGTGCCTTGACGGGTGAGGCGTTAATCCAGTTCTGGTCGATTGTTGCTTGATGAGTGAGCTTGTGTTGATTTTGGACCGCAGAGTCGAACAGGCCAATCGCATGGCGTGTCGCATCGTTCAGATTGCCATCAACCTGCACCGGCAATTGAGAACTGCTTGGCCAGCCGAAGTACCGCAATCTCTGCTGAGTTCGGAAGGCACTTTCCTTGTCGGTGCCAGCCGTAACGCGGTTCGGCCCGCCCGTTGAGTAGCCAGCGAGCACTTGAATCCGGATGACACCACTCTTTGGGTCGCGTTGCTGATTAAAGTTAACCAAGTCAGCGGTGAAGCTCCCCATCAAGTCGGGTGGGTCCAGCGGATTACCTGTGCCGGGTCCAATTTGCACGCACGGAGCAACGTAGAAGATTCGGTTGTTCGCGAAGTCAGAGTATTTGAGAATGTCAGCACCTGAGATGCTTAGGCCGCGAAAGTTTGGGTCGTAGATGTCCGTTAGCGCAACCGTTCCGCTCAAATCGACTTTTACAACATCGCTTTCCAGCACGGTTGCAAGAACGCACGCTTGGTCGGTGCATGGTTGGCCGGCGCTTACTGTTCCCACCTGAACGAGATGCCACCCCGGGGCGCGGATGCCGACGCCGGGGTCGGTGGCGATGGTGCCGGTGGTGGTGGCGGTGCCCGCACCAACGACGTCCCACCGCCCGGCGGCGTGGTTGTAGGAGAAGAACAGCGCTTTCTCGCCTGGGGCCAAGCCGTCGAGGTTCGGGAAGATCACCGGGGCGGGCACGTCGAAGCGCGTAGCGCCCGGAGCCTGGACCGAGATCACCAACTTCGGCGTCAGGTTGGACGGCAGCGGCGAGGGGAGACGGTCGGGCGGCACGGGGATGATGACCGCTTCGGTGGCTGGATTTCCGGCGTTGTCCACGGCGGACCCGGGCGGGAACGTGACAGAGACCCGACGAAACGCAGCCTGATCATTTGTGGGAAACATTCTCGCCAACTCGGCCAACCCGGTTGGGCCGAAGAAGACATCAATCGCGCGATCCGTGCGGAGCGGGACAACATCACCCAGTGCCATCGGTGGAAGGTAGACGGCGAATGCCTTGGGCATCACCGTGCTCATCCCGGGAACGCTATGGAAGACCTTGCCGCCCGATGGATATACGGAGCCGGGCGGTGCGTTATTGGCGGTGCCGCCGTCGATGTGCACGAAGAATTCGGGCGCCGGCACATTGGTAAGGGTGAAATACCCGCGGCTATCTGTGACGGCGTTCGCTTCCGGGAACGCATCGACCCGGATCGTGGCACCGATGACGGGCACTGGGCTGCCATCGGCGTTCGTGCGGTAGGAATCGAAGACGTAACCCGAGACGGCCGTGCCCGGGATACGAAACAACGGAAGCGTCCGGAAATCCGCGCGAAACTGGCTGGAAATCGAAAACGGGTCGGACGTGGAGAGAGGGAGTCCGTACATATCCCTCAGTTGATTAACTTTTACGACCAGCCGGATTTCCGTGGATGCCGGTAAGGGCGACTGAGGGAAGAAAGTCAGGAACATGGCCGGCGACGACACCTCGATCCGGCCGGATTCGAGGCACGGAGGTCGCAGTTCAACCGCCGAGGGTCGCGGACATGCGACGATTGAGCGTCAGAGCAACAGCTGCGGCTGCTCCGCGGAGACCGTATCAGACTACAGGTTCGAATCTGAACGGACCGTCAGACCTTCTCCAAGAGCTGCGCCAGCCGCGCCTTGTCCACAATCCACGTCTCCCGGGTCGTGTGTTCGATGATTTCCCGCATCTCTTCCTTCGGCGATTTCTGGCCGTTGGTCAGCAGCTTGGGCATGGCCGCGTGCAGGGCTTGGCGGAAGGCTTCGCGCCCGGGTTGGAAGTAGTGCTTCAGGACGATGTCAGTGGTCTTGTGTCCGGTGACTTTTTGCACCAGTTCGAGCGGGACCCCGGCCGTCAAGGCGAGGGTGACCCAAGTTACCCGGAGGCTGTGAAAATCCCGGATGCTGGCCCGGCGTTGGCCATCATCGCGTTTGGCGCTCAGGAGGTCATCGGGCGCCTTCAGGCGAGCGGCGACACCCCGTTTCCCGCGCCGTCCGCGGATCAACTGGCAGCCAATCTCGCGCTCGATCTGATTGAGATAGCCGGACACGCCCCCCTTGCTAACGCCAGTGGCGGTGACGACGTCGCACAGACGTTTGCCGCTGATGTAAAGGTTCACTACAGCGGCCATCTTGGCCTTCTTCGTCGAATCCGGAAGCTTGGCCAAGTAGGCTGCGGCCTGGCGTTGCAATTCGTCAGGCGAGACGTCTTCCAAGGCAGGATTCGAAGGGGAAGCTTCACTGGTGGGCTTCAGGGCATCGGCGAAGACCTTTTTGACCCGCCAAGTGATTCCGTCTGGATTTTCTTGATACATGCGCGCCTGCTCCGGAAATACGAATCCGCTCTCAGCCTCCGTCGATGGAGACCCCGGGGGCTTCCGCGCCGACCGGAGCGAAGCCAGTTCGTCGTGCAGCATGGGAAAGATGGGGATGGAGATGGTCTGGCCAGTTTTGGCGGTCTTCACTGTGATGAACCGGCGATCCAGGTCGACATCCTTCCATTTCAACAGGCAACAGTCGCCGCGGCGCATCGCAGTGCAGATCCCCGTGACCAGGATCGGGCGGATAAACGGGTCCGACTGCGCGGCGTCCACGATGGCCTTGAGCTCTTCTGGCGAGAACGGCACCCGGAACATCGTGGACGTCTCGCGGGTCGGGGTGTCCGAGAACGGATTGATGGCGCCGGCCGGCAGGAGGTATTTGAACGTGGCCCGGAGCAGCTTCAGGATGTCGTTCCAGGTTTTCGCGGTGACACCGCGCTGGGTTTCCGCGTCCATGAAAGCCCGGGCCGTCTGTCGCGTGACATCGGCGATCTCCTTTGCCTTCGGGTTGGCTTGGCGAACGAACGCAGCAAACCGGCGTAGGGTGGACTGGCTTTGCTGCGCGTAGCGGGCGTTAGGCTGTCGCCGCCGCGGGATTCGGACCCATTCCTCGGCCAGCTTGTCCAGCGGGATGGACCGGATGCGTTCCCCTGTTTTGATCTCGTAGAGCTTTTGGACGAGGCGCGCCGAATCCCGGGGCGACTGGGACTCTTCGATCAAGGCATCGAGTTTAGCCTGGGCGGCTGCGCGGGACCGCTCAAAGGCAGCGTCCCCTTCGTGCTTGATTGAGAGCGAAGCCGGTGGCGTCCCGGCGACCTTGATACCGAGGTTGACGTAATAACGGCGACCCCCGATTTCGTAACGCCCGTACCAGTTGCTCCGGTATCGGCCATCCCTCTGGGTGCGTAGTTCGATTGGCATAGAATGCGTGGTTCGGTCCGGGAAGCAGGCTCGGCTGAAACATGCCGAACAGGGTGAAACACCCCGGACATCTGGATTGCAGAAATACCACACATCCTACCACACAAGCTCTAAAAAACGGCAATAAACCCATATTTTAAGACTAAAATGGATTTCACGTTCAGGCTCATAACCTGAAGGTCCTAGGTTCAAATCCTAGCCCCGCAACCAATTTACGGGCCCTGAGAGGAAACTCTCAGGGCCTTTTTTCCTTACGAAGGAGGAGTTCAGTGAGCCAAGAAGGCTATTGGGTTTACGTGCTGCGCAATGAGGCGGAGAAGTTTTACATCGAAATCTCCCACGACCCAGCTCAGCGCCTGAAGCAACACAACGCCGGTTATTCAACATTCAGGGCCTTTTTGCTCTGGGGGATTGAACGCCATCGGTAAAGCTTGGGAGCTTGGGAGTTTGGCAATGAGGTGCCGGCTGGGAGCGCCGGCTTTCAGCCGACAAGTCGGTGGCCCGCGGGACGGAGCCCTTGCCGGGAGGATGCCAGGGCTCCTAGCGCCGTCCGCTTCCCCCGTTCAAACGTCGCTGCGTCGCATCAGATGCGTCAGTGCCGGACGCTCTTATCGCGTGCAGCAGTAAGTTCAGCGACGAAGGCTTCCAGCAGCTTTTCCCCGGTGGCGCGGGCGGCGGCGAGCTGCGTTTCCAACGCGTCCACCAAGGCCATCCGTTGCTCCACTTTGGCCACGATCCGGCGTTGTTCACTCCTTGCAGTTCCATTTCGTAAAATAAGTTTTCAATCGCTCGACCGTGTGACGCCACTTGGGCGTGGTGGGTTGACAGACCGTATTCTGATTGCCAAAGAGTCCCACCTCATTGACGGCATTCTTGAGCGGCACGGTGTCGAGCCACTCCACCTTGACGAAATACTCGGCCTTTTCCGGGTCGTTGGCATTCTGCTTGTAAAGCTTGGTGTGCTGCAAAACTTCGAGGCCGGGGCGATCCCCTGCGGGCGTTTGCACTTTGAAATCGTTCACGGGCTGCACGGTCTCCTTCACAAGGCCCACGCCGACATAGCCAGTCTTTGGAATCTTCACCCACACACGGTCTCCAGGAGACAGGAGCTTCAATGTCTGGCTGTACCAACTGCCGCCGCCGGCGCTGATGAAACCATACTTCACGGCATCGTCCCACGAACGGGAGTTGGCATCGCCGAAGGAAACGTAGAATTCGCCGTTCCACGGCTCTTTCTCGCCTCTCAACGTTGCCGTAGCGGCGACATTCGCCTGCGTCTCACCGGGATCGATCAGCCACGCGCGGCTGAGCAGTTGCTCGGACCCGTGCTGGAAGACTTGGAAAAAGAGGACGTTGATCGCGATGTCCCGAGCGTTGAGATACGTGATGATGCGTTCGGTCGAGTTGTCGAGTTCCGCGGCGACCAGGATGATCTGGTGGGATTTGTTGAGCGTTTCCTCGTCCAGCTCCGCGCCGAAGCGCAGTTTGAAGGCATCGCCAAGATCTCCACCTTCGCAGAAGCGCTCGTAAATCTGCGCGATCTTGTCAGCGGTGAGCTGCTCCACCCACGAGGCATAATCGATTGCTTGTGCCACAATCTCCCGGGGCGTCCGGTTTCGCTTAAGCTCGATCAGCACGAGCGAGGCGTCCGGGGCAATCGCCAGAAGGTCGATCCGGCCACCTAAGCCAGTCTGCTCCTGCCGGCCAATCAGCATCCATTCGCCCGACAGGATCTGCGGGGCGGAAACGATCATGTTTTCCAACTGCTGCTCGTTCACCAGAGTTCCGGTTGACAGTGGCGACGGCTGGGAGCCGACTTTCCAGATAGCGTGCTTGATAGGCATGGTTTAGGCAGTGACGGTGAGTTCGGCTACGAGGGCTTCCAGCAGCTTTTCCCCGGTGGCGCGGGCGGCGGCGATCTGCATTTCCAACGCGTCCACCAGAGCCATTAGTTGTTTCACTTTGGCCACGATCCGTAGTTGTTCGGTCAGGGGTGGGAGCGCGATGGGGATGCTGTTCATCTTCGCCTGCTTCATCTTTGGCTGCGCGGAGCGGCGACCGTTTTTCCACGAACAATGACTCGGCCGCGGGTGAAGTACGCTTCTTCCCGGATCTGCGTCATCGCGTTCCATTTATCCCCGTTCGCTCCCACGAGCGCGGGGGTAATGAACTTGGTTCGGATATCCGCCTCCGTCAGCGCCTTTTTGTTCATGCGGCTAGGCCGCGGCAGTTGTAGGCGAGCGGCGTTGATTTATGAAGAGCCAATTTCATCGCTCCGTGCGGCGCGGCGCGGCGTGGACAAAACAACAGCGCCGGCCGGAGCCGGCGCTGTTGGCGCAATCAATCTCTAAGACGTTCAGCTCAGCTTCCAGCCTTTGCGATATTCGCGGCGGACGAAGTTGGCGGCCTTTTTGTTGTTCTTGGCGCGCATGCCGGGGCCGTCCCAGTCGAGCTTCTCGCCCACACCGACATTCAGCGCGACGCAGCCGAGCAGGATGATCTCGGTCAGGTAGGCGGCGATGTCGAAGTTGCTGTAAGCCGGTGCACCACCGCGGATGGCGTTGATCCATTCCTGATAATGGCCGGGGCTGCGCGGGATGGTCTGCGGGACTGCTTTGGCCGCTTCGTGGGTGGCGGCTTTGGTGAAGCCTTTCTCGCCGGAGGCCATCACGAAGAACTGTGAGCCGTAGTCGTCCGGGGAGAAGATCTTGCCCTTGTCGCCAATGACGAGCGCGCCGCTTGGCGGCATGTCACCACGCATGTCGACGATTTCCTTGGTAATATCCTCGGGCGGTCGGAGAAGCTTGACGGACTTGTCACTGGGGCTGCCGTCATACCACCAGAACTTCAACGGCGGCAGGCCGTCGCGTTCGGGGAATTCGAATCGGATGCGGGACGACTTCGGGTAGGTCTCGGGCATGTAGTCGGAAGTCGCTTCACATTCCACGACCGACGGGTAGCCGAGCTTGAGCGCGCGGAACGGCATGTTGACGGTGTGACAGGCCATGTCGCCGAGGGCGCCGGTGCCGAAATCCTTCCAGCCGCGCCAGGCGAACGTATGGTAGACACCCTTCTTGTGCGGGCGGAACGGGGCTCCACCCAGCCAGAGGTCCCAGTCGAGTTCGGCCGGCACTGGATCCGAACCGTCGGGCCGGGCGATGCCTTGGGGCCAGATCGGGCGATTGCTCCAAACGTGCAGCTCGACCGGCTTCCCGATGACTCCCGCTTGGATCACCTCGACGGCGCGGCGCAGGCCATCGCCGGCGCTGCCCTGATTGCCCATCTGGGTGGCGAGCTTTTTGGTCTTGGCGAGTTCGCGCATGCGACGCGCTTCGGCCACATCGTGCGTGAGCGGCTTTTGGCAGAAGCAATGTTTGCCCATGCTCATGGCCAGGGTGCTGGCCGGGGCATGCATGTGATCCGGGGTTGCCACGATCACCGCGTCGATTTCCGAGCCCATCTCTTCCATCATCTTCCGGTAATCCTGGAACAAACGCGCCTTCGGATACTTTTCCTTCCGCTTGTCGAGCGTGCCGCGGTCTACGTCGCAGAGACCCACGATGTTGCCGCCAACCTTCGCGGTTTCGTCGGTGTCACTCGATCCTTTGCCGCCGGCGCCGATTACGCCCACGTTGACGCGGCTATTGAGGTTTTGCCCGCGCAAGAAAGCGGGAGCCACGCCGAGAATGGTGGCGGTGGCAGCCGAATATTTAATGAACTGACGACGGCTCACGTTTGAGGCCGTCCCGCTGAGAATGAGGGATTTAGGCATGGGTTAAATGACTCGCCGGCTCTGTGGTGTATTCATGGGCAATGGGCAGCCCGTCAGGGCGGTAGACAATGGCCCACCGATTTATCGGTGGGTGTGCGCCCACCCGCCGAACGTGAGCCCCGGATGGGGCGACAGACCCCCCAGGCGCGGTCGTCGCAGCTCGCTCTTTCGCCCCCACCGGGGGCTTGTCACGGATTTGCAACTCGGTACCCAGCACTCCCGCGCTGGGCTATTTTCGGGCGTCCCTGGCGGGACTCAGAAAACGCGACCACCCGTCCGCCGCCCCACTGCATCGTTCCGGCTAAGCGGGTTCCGCATTTCCGCCGATAGGGTGGAAACGATGGCCGGGACGGCATCTGCACTTCGCCTTGGGGGGCCGGGCGCAAAGGGAGCTTTCGCCGGCATCAAGCTGCGTGAACGGATGACAAAAAACTTGGGATTGGGCGTAAAAAAACCGGGGCTGTCGACCCGGTTGCAACGTTGGTGGAAGGCGGTTGGGGGCGCGTGGTTGGTTTTCCTGGCGGCGGGCCAGGCCAGCGCGGCCGTGCCAAGCCTCGTGCTGGATGGCGGGGCGGCTTCCTTCACCGAGGGAAATATCTTCAAGATCATTACGCCTGCGGCCACGGCCAGCGATGCGGATGATGACTGGGATGGGGGAACTCTCTTGGTCGAGGTGACCGGCAACGCCAGCACCAACGATTTCCTCGGATTGTTTGCCGTGAAGACGGGCACGAACCTGACCGTGAACGGGACGATCTACGGAACCGTGAACACTGTGGGCTACATCGAAGGGAGCACCGGTTATCGGGTGACCTTCAACGGCGTCGCCACGAACGGCCTGGTTGAAGCGGTGGTGCGCGGCATGGCGGTGATCAGCTATGGCGATGCTCCGAGCACCGCCACGCGCACCGTGACCTTTACCCTGACCGATGCCGCGGGCAACAGCGTGGTCGCCACTCGCGAGATGACGTTTACCGCGGTGAACGATGCCCCGACCATCACCGCTGGCTCGGCCATCGCCGTAAACGAGGATCAACTCAGCCCGCTGACCGGCATTACCCTCGCTGATCCGGACGCGGAAACGGCGACGGTCACGGTCACCTTCTCGCTTCCGGCGGGAACGTTGCATGCTCCGACCTCGGCCGGAGTGGTGGCGGCCGGATCGAATTCCACCACCTTGATCCTCGAAGGAACCGTGGATGATTTGAACACCTTTATCGCGGCGGGGGAGTTGCAGTATCTGGCCGCCACGAACGCCATCACAAATTTGACCCTCACGGTCACGATTGATGATGGCGGGAACAGCGGCACCGGGGGAGCCCTGGACGACACGCAGGACATCACTCTGGACGTGAATGAACAACCGATCCTCGGATCGTTGAATGGTGACAGCGTGGCCTTTGTCGAGAACAGCCCGGGAGTTCGGCTGGATGCGGCTGGTGATGCGACCGTGACGGATCCCGATTCATCCGATTTCACCTTGGGCAAAGTGACGGTCACGATCGTGGGCGACGGGGAATCGTCGGAGGATGCGCTCGCGATTGATGCGACGGCGGGCGTCACGGTCTTCCCGAACTGGGAGTTGGGCGCACATGTCCTGGCCGAAGGACAATACTTTGGGATGATCGACTCGATTGGCTCCGGCGGAGATCCGCTCGTCATCCGCTTCTATGCCGATGCGACGACGTCACGCGTGCAGGCTCTGGTTCGATCATTGATGTATACGAACACGAGCGACACCCCGTTGACGACTTCCCGCACGGTGTTGATTCAGCTCGACGATGCGGGCGGGGCGCGGGACTACGCGACCGTCACCGTTTCCGTCGCCAGCACGAACGACGCGCCTGAAGTGACGCCAACGGCGGAGGCGGGTCGGTATCTGGTGGGCGTGGGCGGGTTTTACAGCCAGCCGATTGATCCCAACCTGGTCCTGGCGGACCCCGACTCAAGCACGCTGAGCAGCGGGACGGTCATGTTCTCGACCAACTTTGTGGCGGGGGAAGACATGCTGACCTACACGAATGCCGGTTTCAGCATGGGCAACATCATCGGCAGCTACAGCCAGGACGGCGACCAGCTGTTGCTCACCTCAGCGGGAGGGACGGCGACGTTGGCTCAATGGCAGGCGGCGTTGCGGTCAGTGGGTTACATGAACACCTCGAGCGTACCTTCGCTCGTAACCCGTGGGATCCGTTTTGTCGTGAACGACGGATCGAGCGAGGGATCTGGGGTGCGGGATCTTCAGGTGGCGATGACCAATCAGGTGCCCGAGGTCGGTTTGCCCGCCAGCTTTATCATGATCCGGGATGAAGCCTTCGCCCTGACGGCGATCACCCTGACCAATGCGGACGACAACGGGAGCTATGTGACCGCGCGGCTGGTGGTGGAGCCGACCAACACCGGTGGGTTCGCTGGCGCGCCAGCCGTCGACGTTGACTACGAGGTGGAAGAGAGCGGAGCGTTGTTTTTGGGCGGAACCTTGTCGGCGTTGAACGCTTATCTGGCCGGGGGGCAGGCGACGTTTACGGTGACGGGCGAGGTGGTGGTGGGAACCAGCCTGCGCGTGGAGTTCAACGATCAGGGCCAGGGCTATCCGGACGAGGCTTTGACGGTGACCAACGCCGCATCGATTCTGTACGGCAATGCCGCGCCCGTCTGGCATGCGACCAAACAGCGCACGGCGACCTATGGCTCGGAGCTGGTTTTGTCCGATGATGGCCCGGCGGTGGACTATCCCGCGATCCTTCGCATGCAACCATTGCTGGGTGTGATTACCAATCTTTCCGTTGATCTCAACGGGCTCACGCACGAATACCCGGCGGACCTTGATGTGCTACTCGTCGGGCCGCACCGGCATTCCGTCGTGCTTCTCTCTGATGCCGGAGGTGCTTCCCCAGTCAACAACGTCACCCTGAACCTTTCTGACGCGATGCCGGATTTCGTTTTAGATGACGGTGTGACGTCGGGCTCATTTCGTCCGACCAACCGCGGCCCGATTAACCATAACGAAGATCTGTTTCTCCACGCCCCGCAGGTGGTACGGGCGGCTGAACTATCGGCCTTTGAAGGGACTTCGCCCTCGGGGTCATGGGAGCTGTACATCTGGGATGACGCGGAAGAGGATGTAGGCGTTCTGCAGAACTGGATGGTCACGGTCGAAACCGACGTGGATCCTCTCCCGGAAACCGCCACCATCATCGCTGACGTCAACACGATGGTGTCCGTCGGTGAGCTTTGGCTGAGCGACGACGACGCTGCCAGCAGTGAACTGGTGGTCCGGGTGACGGCTGACGTCGGGACGTTGCATTGGTCGAGTGAGGTGGACTCGATCGGAACCGGGGTGGGAACCGGCGTGTTGGAGTTCTCCGGCAACTTGTCGCAGCTGAACGCGGCGCTGGGCGGACTGCAGTATTTGCCGCCGTCCAATTTTGTGGGCACCGCGACGGTCACGCTGGAGGTGGACGATCAGGGCGCGACCGGGGGGGTGGCGGAGCAAGACATCTTGGTGGTGACCGTCGATGTGCGCGCGCCGGACGAAGCGCCGGTGCTGAGCCCCGGGCGCTCGGCGGTGCTGCTCGAATCACCCAACCTTTTCACAGTCGTCGCTCCGCAGATGACCATTACCGATGCGGACAGCACTAACTTGAGCTCGGCCACTCTCTACTTTGGCCGGGGCTATGTTCCGTTCGAAGACGAGCTTCTCTTTGCCAATGACGGGGTGACGATGGGCGACGTGGTGAGTTCGTTCGAGCTGGATTCGGGCGTGCTGCAGCTCGTCTCGCCGGGAGGTCACGCCACGTTGGCCGAATGGCAGTCGGTATTGCGCTCGATTGTCTACACCAATCACGTGGTTGACCCGAACCTCACCGCGCGCGAGATCGTGTTCGAGGCTGCATCGAGTCAGGCCATCAGCGACCGGGTCTCGGTTTTTCTTCATCTCAACACCGACAACACCGCGCCGCGCATTTCCTTTCAGTCGGCCTGGACGCTGACGAACGCCACCGTGTTGGATATCCCCATCGGCGGGCCAGCCACCAATTCTCCTTCCGAGATTGCGATCAGCAATTTGCTGGGAACCGTGGCGGGCCTGACGGTTACTTTGCACGGGTTGAGCCACTACTACCCGGAGGATCTCGACATCCTGCTGGTTGGGCCGGACGGGACGGCGGTGGTGCTGATGTCTGATTCGGGCGTCGGGGCGGCGGCCAATGACCTGACCGTCACCTTTTCCGATGCGGGCGAGCTTCTGCCGCGGACCGGCAGCCTGGGGACGGGTCCTTGGGCGCCGTGGAACTATTCAGGTAGCGACCCCGACGAAATCACCGGCGGCCCGTCGGTCGCTTGGTCGACGGCGCTGAGCGCGTTCACCGGCCGGGATCCGAACGGGACGTGGCGGCTGTTCGTGGAGGATGATTTTTTCGATGACGGCGGCGTGCTCGCCGGCGGATGGAGCCTGTCGTTGACGACTTCCGCCAATACCAATGTCCTCACGATCCTGGAGGACGCGGGTGGCGTCTTGCGGACGATCGCAAACTGGGGTGCATCCTTGAGTGACGATGATGCACATGAGGAGTCTTGCGCGGTGAGTCTGGTTGTCGAACACGGCACCCTGAGCCTGGGAACATTGGCCGGGTTGTCGGGCGTCGGGCAGGGGACCTTCAGTTTGAGCTACACCGGCACGCTGGCGAACCTGAACGAGGCATTGGTCGGCCTGCGCTTCGATCCGGAAACCAATTGGTGGGGTTCGGCGGAACTCACGCTGACGCTGAACGATCTCGGAGCCACCGGCCGCGGAGGTCCATTGAGTGCCGTGACCAACGTCACGATCGTCGTCCTGCCGGTGGACGACCCCGTGCAGGCCGACGTCCCGGCCAGCGTATTGTTGCTCGAGGATACCCCGGGCGAGGTCACCGGCATCTCGTTGGTGGATCCGGACAATGAGAATGGCGTTGAATGGGTCAGCGTCCGGGTCGATTCCTCGGTGGGCGAGCTTCGTCTGGTTGAACTGCCGGAAACCGTGAGCGCCTTTGGAGTGCAAGGAACCGAACTGATCTTTGGGGGCGCGTTGTCGGATTTGAACCAACTGATCGCCGAAGGACATCTGCAACTGGTCCCGCGAGTAGACTATGTGGGCAGTGGCGAGGTCACCATCTTGCGATGGGATTTCAGTGGAGACACTCCGACCCAGATCGAAATCGCCGCGGTCGACCTTGATATTCTTCCCGTCAATGACCCGCCGAGCTTCCGGTTGCTTTATGGCGTGGGGGATGGCCCGGTCGGCGAGGTCGTCACCTGGGTCCCAGGCAGCAATGGAGTGGACCGTCTGCCGGCCGAGTGGACCAACCTGGTCGCGGTGGCGAGTGGGACGGATCACATCATTGGGCTAAGGGACAACGGGACCGTCGTGGGCCTGGATGTGCTTGGGCTCAGTCGCGCCGGCACGATCCCGGATGGATTGAGCGGAGTGACGGCGATTGTGGCCAATGATGATTTCAGCGCGGCGCTCAAACGTGACGGCACGGTGACCGCGTGGGGACGGACCAGTTGGCAATCGAACAGCGTGCCCGCGGATCTGGATTCCGTTCGGACCTTGGTTGCGGGCGACCGGTTTCTGATGGCTCTGCGCAGCAACGGCACGGTCGTGGCCTGGAGCCCGTTCACGGCGGAGCAGACCTACGTGCCGGCTGATCTCACCAACGTCGCCGCCATTGCGGCGGGTGGGCCGGATGAAATGGAGAGCGTGGCCGTGCTGAGCAACGATGTCGTCCGCGTTTGGTCTCAGGATCTTGGGAATCCGCTCAACCTGACGGTGGCCGTCCCGGGCATCGCCGGCTTGTTTCGGGGCTATACCAGCCGGACCGCGTTTGCGTTGTTCGGCGATGGCACGCTCTATCAGCTCGCCTGGGGTGATGGCACCGCCATTCAAACGAACAGCTTCTACACTGGCATCCAGAGCATGGCGGCCAGCCGCCACGTGGCGGTGTTTCAGTTCGCGAACGGGTCGATTACGACCCTGACCGAGGCGGACGGATTCGATTTCGCGCCTGTGGGGCTGACGGACGTCGTGTGGTTGGGTGCGGGAGGGACGGCTCTGGCCATCCGCGAAACGCCTTACCTGCAGCTTCACTTCGACGAAGATTCCGGTGTGGCCTCAGAGACGGTGCTGGGCTCGATTGATACCGGAGGAGGGGACGATGAAGTGGGGCAGAGCGTTTCGTTCTCGGTCACTACCGATCGCCCGGAGTTGTTCAGCGACCAGCCGACGATCTCTTCCAACGGCGTGTTGACCTTTACCGGCGCGCCCAATGCCAATGGCACCGCGATTATTTCGGTCGTGGCGATGGACAACGGCGGCACCGCCGTTGGCGGCGTCGACACCAGCGGCAGCCAGTCCTTCGCCGTCGTCATTGATCCCGTCGACGACTGGATCGACATCAGCGTGCCGTCCCCGATTGCCTTTCGTGAAGACACGTTCTACGTCTTGACCAACCTCGTGCTCACCGACCCCACGGACATGGGGGAGTTGATTGAAGTGCATTTGAGGATCGACTCGGGCAACCGGTGTGCCCTGGATGCATGGAGCAGCGCCGAGGTCTACGTGGTCAATGTTTCGGCCGAAGACATCGACCTGACCGGCACCCTTTCGGCGATCAATGAGTTTTTCGCCGCGGGCAGAGTTTCGGTGGTCCCGGTGGTCAACGAGTTCGCGACGTTTCCTCTGCTCATTGAGGCCAGTGACCTTGGACGAGTGGTGATCGACCATCCACGGATTGCGCAGGCGTACACGACCGTCGACATCGCGTCGGTGAACGACGCACCGGTCTGGCATGCAGTGAGGCAGGGGACCTGGTTGCAAGCCAGCACCGGGTACAACAACTCCACGCTGGACTTCGGCCCGGCGTTTGATTTTCCCTGGACGAACCGGGTGTCCGGGCTGATTGGCAACATCACCAACATCACGGTTCAGCTGTTCGGGCTGGCCCATGAACGTCCCGAGGATCTGGACGTCCTGCTGGTGGGGCCGACGGGCGAGGCCGTCATGCTGATCTCCGATACCGGCGCGTCGACTTATGTGCAGGGCGTCGACCTGACCATCACCGACGCCGGACCGCAACCGCTGGCCGGCGTGGTGCCATTGGTCTCCGGCTCGTATTTCCCAACTGACCAGGAGCTGGGGGACTACATACCGGGCGCGCCACGGCGGGTGCATCAAAGCGATTTTCAAGGGTTTCTGGGCACGGGCCCGGTGGGAGACTGGCACCTCTATGTTTTCGACGATCGCGCGAATCAGTCGGGAGCGATCACGAGCTGGGCGCTGAACATCGAGACCGACTGCGAAGAAACGCCCACCACTGCCAACGCAGGTGCCGTTCAGAATCGCGAGTTGGATCTGAGCGGCCTGTCCCTGAGCGACCTGGATCCGGCTTCCCGGCCGATGACGTTACGGGTCACCGCTGACTACGGCACAGTGTCGTTTGCGGATCCCGGCGATCTCGTGGGGTCCGGGCAGGGGACGGATCATCTTGCCTATGCGGGGAGCGTGGCTGAGTTGAACCTGGCCTTGGCCGGTCTTCGGTATATGCCGGCATCGAACTTTGTAGGCGAAGCCATCCTTCGATTGGCGGCGGAGGACCCGGGGGCGGACGGGGAGGAAAGCCTGACCAACATGCTGACCTTGACCATCACCGTTCGGGCGCCCGATCTAGCTCCCGTTCTGGAGGGCACCACCGTTGCCTTCTACGATCCGACGTCGGGCGGCACCCTTCTGCAGCCAACCTTCAGCGTGAGCGATCCCGACAGCTCCGGGCTTGGGCGCGCGACGATTACGATCAGTTCCAACCTGGTTTCCTCCGAAGACGAGCTGTTGTTTTCCAACGACGGCGTCAGCATGGGTGCAATTGAGGGCGTCTACGATGGAGACAACGGCCGACTCTATCTCTGGGTGCCTGGCGAGGGGATGGCGCCGTTGTCCGAGTGGCGGGCGGCCTTGCGATCGATCACCTACACCAATCGCGCGGGCTCCAACGCAGTGACGTTGCGACGCGAGGTTACTTTCGAAGCCAGTTCGGAGTCGGCCGTGAGCGATCCCTTGACCTTTTCCCTCTTCGTGAACTCCGAGAATGAGGCGCCGCGCATCGATTGGCAGACCGTATTGAACCTGACCAACTCCAGTTCGGTTGCCATCCCGGACATCGGCCCGGCCACGCCGTCTTCCATGGTGGTCAGCAACGTCGCCGGCAACATCTTGAGCCTGGAGGTCACCTTGCATGGATTGAGCCATGCGTATCCGGCGGACCTCGATGTCGTGTTGGTGGCGCCCGACGGCACCCCGGTCGTTTTGATTTCGGACGCGGGCGGCGACATTCCCATCGACGGAGTAACCCTCCGGTTTTCCGATACCGGCACACCCATCTATTACTTCGCGGCTATCCCTTCCGGGACGTATGTCCCGGTGAACTACGAGGGAAATGATTTGTTCACGGGCGGGCCCTTGGGCGGCACCGGCAACACCATGGCGGCGTTCAACGGACTCAATCCGAACGGGACCTGGACGTTGTTCGTGGAGGACGACGACGCCGAGGACGAGGGGATGATCGCGGGCGGATGGAGCCTGTCGCTGGTGGCAGATGGAGGGACGAACCAGTTCACGATCCAGGAGGAACAGACCTTCGCTCCCGGTTCGATCGCGGATTGGCGCATGCTGTTGAGCGACGCCGACGCGGGCGACCGGCCGTGTCTGTTGAACGTGTCGACGAGCTCCGGGGTGTTGACGGCTGATGTCTCCGGAGTTCCGTTCAGCGATGGCGTGGGTTCGACGAACCTCGTGCTCTTTGGCGAACTGACGGACTTGAATCTGGCGATGGCCAGCCTGGAGTTCGCGCCGGAGACGAACTTCAGCGGGACGGCGGTGCTGACGTTTACCCTCGACGATCTCGGGGCGACGGGCCTTGGTCCTTTCCGTAGCGCCACCAACCAACTGTCCGTCGTGGTGTCCCCGGTCAATGATCTGCCGTCAATTCAAGTGCCCGCAACCATCTCGTCGGAGGAGGACAATTTTGCGCTGATGCAAAACATCGTCCTGACGGATGGCGACGACGTCGGATTAGACGTGGAGTTGACCCTGTCGGCCGATTCGGCGGCCGGCGCCTTCTACATCTGGACCGAAGATGGAGATGTCGTTGAGAGTGGATCGGGGACGAGCAGCTACACGCTTCGAGGGACCCTTGCGGCCATCAACAACCTGCTCAACACCGAGACCAATGCGGTCATTTTCGTGCCCTGGAACGACGTGAACGGGACGGTCACGGTTTTGGTGACGTTTCGCAATCTTGGCCACGGGGGCGCCGACTTTGATGAAGTTGCCGGTTCGACCACGCTGGAAATTGCCGCGGTCAATGATCCGCCGACGTTTGCGCTGCGGTATCACCACTTTGATGGCCCCGAGTTCACTGGTGTCTATTGGGCGCCGGGGGCGCAAACGGTGCAGCGGTTGCCGGGCGATTGGACCAACCTGGTGGCGATTGCGGGAGGTGACGATCACATCATTGGTCTGCGCGCCGATGGCAGTCTCGTCGGGATCGACTTCCTGGGACAATACTCGGCGGGGCAGGTTCCAAATCTTTCGAACGTCATCGCCATCGCGGCCGGTGACATGTTCAGCTTTGCGCTGCTTCAGGATGGTACCATCGAAGGTTGGGGTGACAATCGATGGGGACAGATCGATCAGCCATCAACCCCCAATGGCTTTGTGGCGATTGCGTCTGGCAGTCGACATACCCTGGCCTTGCGGGGCGACGGTACCGTCGGCGTCACGGGCGGGTCCACCAACAACCTGATCCCGTTTGTGCCGGACGATCTGACCAACGTGATGTCCGTGGCGGCGGGTGAGGTTGGTGTGAACGGCTTCGACAGCATCGCGTTGCTCAGCAATGGAGTCGTGCGGGTGTGGGTTGGAATGTCGTCGGCTGACTATGAGGATCTTTCCATCGAAGTTCCGGGCGCGGCTCAGGTCTTGCGTGGTTTGAGCTACAACACCGGACTGGCCCGATTGGAGGATGGCTCGATCCTGAACCTCGATTGGAGCGGCGGACTCGAGATTACCACGAACCTGCTGGGCCCCGGTGCCGCCCAAGGTGCAGGCGGCCACGGCCTGTTCATCGGTGTGGGGGACGGACCGATTACCTGGACGCCGGAGAGTGGTTTGCTCTCGCTTCCGATCGACTTGGGTCCGGTGTTTTCGGTGGGGCTGCGCACCAATGGCTTTCTCGCCGTGGAACAAACCACCCGCGAGCGCGTTAATGTGGTCGAGGACTCAGGGCCGGCCAGTCTCGATTTGATTCGCGACCTGAGTGCCGGGCCGGATGACGAATCGGGGCAAACGGTCCGCTTCGAGGTCACGGCAACGGATCCCAGCCTCTTCAGCCGGCTGCCGGCGGTGTCGGCGACGGGCACCCTGACCTTCACCCCGGCGCCGAATGCTTATGGGACGACGGTGGTGTCGGTTGTGGCGATCGATGACGGCGGCACCAGCCACGGTGGGATCGACACGAGTGCGCCGCAGTCCTTCACCATTGCCATCGAGAGCGAAGAAGACTGGCTGGACATCGCCGTGCCGGAACGCGTGACGGTGCTCGAGGGAATCGTGACGGCGTTCACGAACCTGGTGTTGACGGACCTGCACGATGACGGAATCACCGTCCGCAAGATCACCTTGAGCATTGCTCCGGACGAAGACTGCTTCCTGTGGGCGCGCAGTTCCTCGTCGGTGCTCGTGGCTCAAGACGTGGATGAAGTGATCGAGCTCTACGGAACACTGCCGGCCCTCAACGCCTTCCTCGCGGAGGGCCAGGTGCTGCTTGACCCGCGCAAGGACATCTATGGCGAGTATCGTCTGCTCGTCCAGGTGACGGACATCGAGAGCAACCGTGTAGCGCGTGCTTCGACCACGCTGGCGATTCAGGCGGTCAACGATCCCCCCAGCATACGCCTGCTCTACGGACAGTTCGACGGCCTGGTCACCGCAGCGGTGACCTGGACCACGGACGGGGGTGTGATGACTCCGTTGTCTCCTGACTGGACTAATTTGGTCGCCATTGCCGGCGGACTCGCGCACATCGTTGGCCTGAATGCCGACGGCACGGTGGTCGCCACGGAAGAATTTGGATTTTTCCGGGCGGATCGAGTTCCGCCTGGCTTGAGCAATGTGGTCGCCGTTGCGGCGGGCCACTATCACACCCTTGCCCTGCGGTCGGATGGCACGGTGGTGGCATGGGGAAACAATGCGCAAGGTCAGACTAATGTGCCTGCCGGTCTGAGCTCAGTGCGGGCCATTGCCGCGGGTGACGTCTGTTCCATGGCTTTGCGGGACGACGGCACCGTCGTCACCTGGGGTGGGCAAGGAACGTCTCCGCCGGCGGACTTGACGGACGTGATGGCCATCGCGGCCGGGTGGTGGACTTGGGCCTATGGCCATGACAACGCCGCGTTGCTGAGCAATGGGACGGTCAGGGTCTGGTACGATCCGGGAGGCGGCCGGGTTGAATTGAGCGGCAGCGTTCCTGGCGCGACCAACATCGTGATGGGGCCCGACGTCGCCTCCGTCTACGCTCAGCTCGACGACGGCTCCGTGGTGGTCGTGGATTGGTCCACGGGCACGATGCAGGTGAGCGGCGCCATGACCGGAGTGAGCACGTTGGTCCAGCGCGGCTGGACCCGTGCGGTCATCTACGCGGACGGCCGCGTCGAGGCGAAGGATGTCGATTCAAGCAGCCTGGCCCCGGTGCCCGCCGGGCTGACCAACGTGATCGCGATTGGGGCGACGGATCGATTTCCTCTGGCCATCCATCAGGCGACTCAACAACAGCTGCACGTGTCGGCCGACGCCGGGCCGGTTTCAGTTCTCGTCGCCACCAACATCAGTGCCGGACCTGAGAATGAATCGGATCAAACGGTTTTGCTGGTCGCGACCGCGGATGCGCCAGGCCTGTTCACCGCCGGCCCAACCATCTCTTCGGATGGCGTGCTGAGCTTTACCCTTGCGCCCAACGCGTTTGGCCAGACGCTCGTGACGATCGAAGTGTGGGATTCGGGCGGGATCGATTATGGCGGGGTTAACTTTGGTACCCCACGGAGCTTTAATCTAGTCGTTTCAGGTTCCAACGCGCCGCCGGTGGTCTCGCTGCCGAGCAGCATCGAAGTGCTCGAAGACACCGTGACCGCCCTGACCAACCTCGTCATCGCCGACCTGAATGGCGACGTCGGGAATATGGAGGTGCAAATCGACGTGGATCCGGAACTCGCGGAATTGCAGGGGGCCAGCGACGGCGTCGTGCAGGTCTATCAGAATGATCCGGGCACGATCGTCTTGAGAGGACACTTGCCGGTGCTGAACAACTTCTTCGCTTCGGGCGGTGTGCAGATCAGTCCGTTGTCCGATCAAGTTGGGGCCATGACGATGACGGTGTCCGTGGCGGACTTCGGGCACGGTCGCGAAGAGCAAGGCGCCGTGGGTATCGGGACCACGACCATCGAGCTGGTGGCGGTGAACGATCCGCCCGACTTTACCCTGCGATATGAAGAGCTGGTTCTGGAACGGGATGCCAGCCAGCTGTCGATCCTGGCCATAACCAATCTGGTTGCGGGACCCGACAATGAATCGGGGCAAGTGGTCAGTCTCAGTGTGTCAGTCTCCGATCCGTTGATGTTCACGGATGGGCCGACGATCTCGTCCGATGGCGTGGTGACCGGTGTGATCGCGCCCGGGGTCGCCGGGACCAATCTCGTGACCATCCATGCCGTGGATGACGGTGGGGCGGAGCATGGTGGTGTCGATGAACGCTTGCGGACGTTTGCCGTCGTGATGTCCCATGATCACCCGCCGGTGGCGGTGGTCGACAGTTACGAGTTGAATGAGGACGAGCTGCTGACTGTGGACGTGGGTGAAGGTTTGTTGAGCAACGATTTGGATGCGGACGGCGATCCGTTCGCTGCGGCAATTGTCACTGACGTCACGCATGGGGTGCTGAACCTGTTTGGCGATGGCTCCTTTACTTATCGGCCCGAGACCAATTTCAACGGGCTGGATCAGTTCGAGTACCAATTGTTCAACCAGTACGGAACCAGTGCGGTGGTGACCGTGACCCTGACGGTTCAGGCCATTAATGACACGCCGGTGTTGGTGGCGTTTGCCAACGAAGTTCCGGCTGGCCGGGAACTGTCCCTGCTGGGAGTTCTCGCCTTCGACGATTCCGGGACAGGCACAGTGAGCCTGCTGCTCTCGTCTTCGACGGTGCTGTTGGACGCGCTGGGCACTCCAGAGGTGACGGTTTTCAACGACGTCGAGGAGGGAAATCTCTGGCTTTCCGGGTCGGTGAGCAATCTCTCGGCCTATGTGAATGCGGGCGAGGTTCATGTGTCCGTTCCTCCGAACGTGACAACGAACCTCACGTTGGTACTGACCCTTGATGATGATGGGCACTCGGGAGCCGATCCAGGCTTGACCGGCACGGCCATGAGCGAAGTGGTTTCGGTGACCAATGTCATTGCCGTCGTTCCCGCGGCGAACGTGGTGCGCGTGCCGGCGGCGGGTACCTACGGGCCAGGCGACGTGTTGCAGTTCGTGATCGAAACGACTGAGATCGTCAACGTCGATACCAATCCCGGAGTGCCGTTCCTCACGCTAATCTTGGATTCAACCAATCGCGTGGCGGGCTACGTGGCGGGCAGTGGCACGACCAATCTCTTCTTCGAGTATCAAGTTCAGGCCGGAGATCGATCGGCGACGAATGAGTTCTCGATTGGGTCAATGTTGGACCTGGGCGGCGGACTACTGCGGGACGTCGACGACCAGGCGATGTGGCTGTCGCTTGACGCCATCGAATCCACCGCGGGCATTGCCATCGATGGTCGCGCCAGCGTTGTGTCATTACAGCCTCCGGCCGATCAATGGTATCCCAAGGCTGGGCGCCTGGAATTCGCGGTGACCTTTGACGCACCGGTCGAAGTCTCCACCACCGGTGGCGTGCCGCGCCTCGCGTTGACCTTGGGGAATACCAATGCGTGGGCGGATTATGTTTCCATCAGCGGCAATGCCCTCATCTTCGCCTACGTGGTGCGAGGGGATGACTTGGCCACCAATGGCATCACGGTGGATCGGTATCTTGACCCCAATGGCGGGACCATTCGGGACCTGGCTGGGGACGATGCCCGCATTGATCTTGGATCCACAACAACGCTGCCGGCCGTGCGGATTGACGGCGTGCCGCCGACCTTTGCCTACGCGGTCCACTATCTTGACCGCCCGGTGTTGGGCGTCGGAGACGCCTGGTGGTTTGCCGCCTATGCCAGTGAGCCTGTGACGGTCGACACCAACCTGGGAATCCCGATGTTGGAATACCAGCTTGATTCCGGGCTGGTTTACGCCGGGTTTGTCTCGAACGACACGGCCCAGCTCCGGCTGCACTTTAGCTATGCCGTGCAGCCGGGGGATGTGGCCACCAATGCCCTGCGTTGGGCTGAGAACCTGTCGTTGAACGGCGCGTCGATCCGGGATGCGGCTGGGAACCCGATCAGCGCGGCGATCCCGCCGCCGTATGAGCTGAGCGCGTTTCAGGTCGATGGCGTGACGCCAGGGTTCATCGCCACCAACCTTCCAGGAGCCGGGGTTTATCAATCGGGCCAACACCTCGATTTCGGACTGCAGTTCACCGAGACGGTGACCAATGAAGGAGTGAGCTCCGTGTCGGTCGTGATTGGCAACACGAGGCGCACCGCGGTTCCCCTCGGCACGACGGCACTCAGTAACACGGTGTGGTTTCGGTATACGGTTCAGACCGGAGATTTCGATGCTGACGGCATTCTGGTTGAATTCCCGGATCCGTTCCCGGCTGGAGCATTTCGCGACCTGGGCGGGAATGCCGTGACGATGCCTTCGTTGGAGTCCATCGCGTTGCCGTCCGTCCGGGTCGACGCTTCGGCGCCGGTGGCCATGTCGCCGTCGTTCGAAATGGGCGAGGATGGCGGCGTGCTCTCCGCCTCGTTGCTGAGCGTGGTGGTCGATGCGGACACGAACACGTTGTCCTGGGAGCTCGTTGCCGACGTCGGCCATGGCACGCTGGGGTGGACGGGCAATGGAAGCTTCACCTACCAACCGGCCACCAACTTTGCCGGCAGCGATTCCTTCCGGTATCGAATCTCCGACGGAATTCTGACCTCGGGGGTGGCGACCGTCAGCCTGACCCTTCATCCGACGAACGACCCGCCAACGATTACCGGGCCGGCACGTATTACAGTGACGAACGGCGTTCCAGTTCCGCTGACCGGACTCATCTTTGGCGACGTCGACTCCGGCACCAACGCGGTTCGAGTCATCCTGATTGCGGGTGATCTGGGCAGCATGGTGATGGCCACGAACCGGGATGGTGTGACCACGACCAACGACGCCGCGGTGTTCACGCATTTTTGGGGCAGTGTTTCGAATCTGAACACCTACTTCGCCGCCTCCAACGTCTTTTATGTCGCGGCCACGAATCGGGAGAGTCATCACCCGCTCCATGTCTTGATCCTCGATCATGGTTCAACCGGGTTCGATCCAGGGATCGACCTTGATTCGGATGGCGAGAGCGCGACTTGGAGCATGCAGGTGAACAACGGCGTGACCAATCATGCGCCGCAGATTGGGGTCGGGTTGACGAATATCACCACCACCTACGGATCCGCCTTCAGCGTGACCTTTCCTACCAATGCGTTTCTGGAGCCGGACGGGCAGGCAATGTTCTACACGGCTAGCGGAATGCCTGCCGGCATCACGTTCGCGGCGGAGACACGAACGTTCTCGGGCACGCCGGAGACGACCGGGAGTTTCCCGGTGCAGCTCATCGCGGGGGACGGCCAGGTGCTCCAGCAGTTCATGACCAACTCGTTTGTGCTGATCGTTCAGCCGGCCGTCCTCACCGTGACGGCGGCGGATGCGCGTCGCGGTTATGGCGCGGCGAACCCCGTGTTGTCGGCGGGCATCACCGGCTATGTGCTGGGAGACGACGCCAGCGTGGTGACGGGTGCCGCCCAACTCAGCACGTCGGCCGACGTGGGCAGCGCGGTGGGCACTTATGTCATCACGCCCAGTGCGGGAACTCTCGCTGCCAGCCACTACACCTTCGCCTTCGTGGCCGGGACTCTGACTGTCACCTCCGCCCTGCCGGTGCTCAGCTGGGGATCCCCGCTCGCGATCGCCTACGGAACCGCTTTGAGCAGCACGCAATTGAACGCCAGCGCCAACGTCGCTGGAACGTTTGTCTACTCGCCCACGAACGGCACGATCCTGTCCGCGGGGAGCAATCAAATATTGCGGGTCAGCTTCATCCCGACGAACTCCAACTACGCCACCGGCATGGCGTCGGTGTTCCTCTCCGTCGCGAAGGCGCCGCTCACCGTAACCGCCGTGGATGCGGCCCGAGTGGTGGGCGCAACCAACCCGGTATTCCGCGCGACGATGACCGGCTTTGTTAACGGCGACACCACCAACGTGGTGACGGGCAGTCCGGCGTTGTCGACGGCTGCGGACGCCAGTAGTCCGGCGGGCGTTTATCCCATCAGCTGCGCGATTGGATCGCTGGCCGCGAGCAATTACAGCTTCTCATTGGTGTCGGGCTCGCTGAGCGTGACTTCGGCGATCCTGCAGATCACGTGGACGCCGCCGGAGCCCATCACCTACGGGCAGGCTTTGACCCGCACGCAGCTCAACGCCACGGCCAGTTATGTCGGTTCATTCATTTACTCGCCGGCGCTCGGGACAGTGCTGGATGCGGGCAGCAATCAAACGCTGCGCGCCACTTTTGTTCCGACCGACACGAACATCGCATCGCAATCGGTGAGTGTGAACGTGACCGTCAATCGGGCGCGCCTTTGGGTCACGGCGTCGAACGTTGCCCGGCCTTACGGCGTTACGAATCCGCCGCTCGAGGCATCGTTCGCGGGCTTCGTTCACGGGGACACTGCGGCTGCGATCGCGGGTCAGCCGGCCCTGGCAACCACGGCTGCCATCAACAGCGTCGCGGGCAGTTATGCCATCAACGCCGCAGTGGGCTCGTTGTCGGCGAGCAACTACACCTTTGCCTTCGTCGATGGCTTGCTCACCGTGAACAAGGCGCCGTTGTTGGCCCGCGCCAACGACCATTCCCGGCCCAGCGGCGAGACGAATCCGATCTTTACCGTCAGCTATACCGGTTTAATGAACGGCGAGACGCCGTCAGTGCTGGACCTGGCGCCACGGCCCCGGACGGTCGCGACACGGCACAGTGGAGCGGGGCGATATCCGATCGTGCTCACGAGTGGGCAGGACAATAACTACGCCTTCACGCTCGAGTCCGGGACTCTCACCGTAACGACGGGCACGAACGCCTCGCTGAAGGGAGTCTACGCGGGCCTGTTTTTCGAGACCAACGAAGTGCGGCATGGAAGCTCCGGCGCCTTCCGGCTGGCGGTAACGGACAGCGGGCGTTACTCGGGCAGCCTGGAGCTGGGCGGCCGTGTGTTGAAAGTGTCGGGGCTCTTCGACGACCATCGTCGGGCGAGCAATGTCGTGACGCGTCCGGACGGTCCGCCGGTGAACGTTCGGTGGGTGTTGGATGAGAGTCGTCCGCCGCTGGGGATTGAGGGCTCAGTGGCTGACGGCAGTTGGACCGCGCCGCTGTTTGGGACAGCCAGCCGCTTTGATGTGCGCACCAATCCAGCGCCCATGGCGGGCCGCTACACCATGGCGATGCCAGGCGCGACGAATGAGTTGAATGCACCGCAAGGTTCCGGCTATGGAACGATCCTGATCAAGGCGAACGGTGCGTTGCGATTCGTGGGCGCCCTCGCCGACGGGACCAAGGTTTCCGACAGCGCGGTGGTGGGCGACACCGGGCTGTGGCCGTTCTACGTCCTGCTCTATCGCAAGACGGGATCGGCGGTGGGCTGGGTCGAGTTTGCCCGTGGGTCCGCATCCGATCTGTCCGGAATGATTTCTTGGATCCGGCCGGCGCAAATCGGCTCGCCCTATTATCCCGCCGGGTTTGCCGTCGATGTTCCAGCCAGCGGTTCCGTCTTCACTCCGCCGCCGGTGGGAACGCGGGTGGTCAGTTTTAATCGTGGGACACTGACCCTGACCGGCGGCAATTTGGACGCGCCGGTGACGGTGCCGGCGCTGCTCGATGAACTGAATCGAATCACCTTTCCTGGCGGCGAAGCGGTGACGCTGAAGGCGAATCCCCGCGATGGTCGTATCGTGGGCACGTATTTGCCGGGAGGTTCCACCAAGCCGGGCAAGCTCTTTGGGGTGGTGGACCAAAAAATGGATGCGGCCATCGGATTTTTCCTCGGGACCAATCAGGGCGGCGCGTTTCGATTGGAACGGGCGCCGTGAGCAGCATTGGCCGAGCGAAGCGGACGTCGCCAGCGGCGTTCGCTGGCGTTGGTTAATGGCCAGGTCCGAACACGCTGGCCAGGATGACCTCCTTGACCTTCCAGACCAGCGCCATCGTCATGGCGACGGGCAACAAGAGGATGAACAGCGTGACCAGGGCGCCGTTGTGATCGAGGAGATAAAACATGGCGTTGGCCGCGGGCGGAAGCGGGGAGACCTTGATCCACCAGCCAATGACCCGATCGGGAATCGAGGGGTCGATGCGAGTGGAAATGAAACAGCCGGCGACTCCAATGAACACGAACCAAAGCACGTAACGATTGAACGCCGTGAACAGGCGCGTTTCCGCCCGGAGCGCCTCGTCGGGCAGCATCGCCGTCAGCCGGCGGAGGAGGGGATTGAGCAGGATGAGAAAGCAGAGGCCGGTGAGGGTGAGCAGCTCCACCATGCTGGTCAGAAACGGGTGGGAAGGCACGCGGTTCCACCAGTAAAGAAAAGGCGAAAGCCCAACGTTGGTCAGGGCCACCAACCGGGTGCGGTCCAGCACGGTCATCCAAGGCCGTTCCTGTCGCTGAAAACCTCCCAGGAGAAACACGCCCTGGAGCAGAATTCCCGTGGCAATCAACGGAGGCACAATGCCCAGCGGCCTGAGCCAGTCGCCCTTGGCCGATTGAATGCAGACCACCAGCGCGATGGGGAGACCCCAAAAGAGCAACGATAAACCGCGCACCAGCCGCCCAAGCGATCCCAGCAACGCGGTGTGATCGGACCATTCCGGGTGACCGTGCCCGGATGGAAGGGGCGGTGGCGTGATGTCTATCGGCCTGCTTTCCATGCAGTCGGCAAGGGTCGGCTCGGGTCGGGCGTCAGCAATTCGGCGCGGGGCCGTCGTGAATCAGGGTTGTAGCTGTGGTCAGATGCTCAGATACGTATAGCCCTTCAGCCCCTTTTCGTAATCGTCCAGCAGGCGCATCGCTTCGCTCGGTTTGATCCGATCGGTTTTGATCGCCTCGTCGATCTGCGCCTTCATCCGCCGCTTCAGCTCGTTCTCGTCGTATTGAACCGACGCGAGCGCCTGCCCAATGGTCGTGCCTTCGATAATCTCCTCGATGTAATAGCCGGCCGGTTCGTCCGGCTCGAGGAACACGTGGACTTCGTTGACCCGGCCAAAGAGGTTGTGGAGGTCGCCCATGATGTCCTGATAGGCGCCCATCAGGAAGATCCCGATGTAATACGGCTCGGGAGATCCGCCATTGGTCATCTTCAGGTGGTGGATGGGAAGCGTGTCGCGCACATCCCGGAGGTCGATGAACTTGTTGATCTGGCCGTCCGAGTCGCACGTGATGTCCACCAGGGTGGCCTCGCGCGTCGGGCGTTCGTCCAGCCGGTTCAGCGGCATGATGGGGAACAGCTGCCCCAGTGCCCAATGATCGAGCATCGACTGGAAGACGGAGAAGTTGCAGAGATATTGATCGCCCAGGCTGTCTTCGAGTTTCCGAATCTCCTCGGGCACATACGCCTGGCCCCGGAAGCTCGCCACCACCTCGCGGCTGATCTCCCAGTAAAGAGTCTCGATCCGGGCCTTGTCCGGCAGCTCCAGCATGCCGAAGGTGAACATATTGTGGGCATCATCCTTCCGCTCGAAGGCATCGTGCCATGCTTCCAGCTTGTTCAGCTTGCCCAGATTCTTCCGGATATCGCACAGCTCGCGCACGAGCGGATGGTCTGTTTCCTTGCACTCCACTTCGATCCCGTCCCGGGTCTTTTCGATGGTGCCGAACACCTCCACGACCAGCATGCTGTGATGGGCCACGATGGCGCGGCCGCTTTCGCTCACGATGTCGGGATGCGGCACCTTCTCCGCATTGCAGACGTCGGCGATGTAATAGACGATGTCGTTGGTGTACTCCTGGAGGGTGTAATTGACCGAGCTGTCGAACGCGGACCGGCTGCCATCGTAGTCGACCCCCAGGCCGCCGCCGACGTCCACATACTGGATCTCGAAGCCCATCTTGTGGAGTTTGGCGTAGAATCGCGCTGCTTCCTGGACGGCTTTCTTGACGGTGAGAATGTCGGGCACCTGCGAGCCAATGTGGAAGTGAAGCAGCTTGAAGCAGTGGCTGAGGTTCTCGTTCTTCAACATCTGGACCGCGGCCAACAGTTCAGCGGTGCTCAGGCCGAATTTGGCGTTCTCTCCGCCGCTGTCCGCCCAACGGCCGGCGCCCTTGGCCTGCAGGCGGGCGCGGATGCCGACGATGGGCTCGACATTGAGCTGGCGGGAAATTTGGATGATTTGGCGAAGTTCCTCGAGCTTCTCCACGACCATGATGACGCGCTTGCCGAGCTTGATCCCGACCAGCGCCATGCGGATGAACTCGGCGTCCTTGTAGCCGTTGCAGATGATCAGGCTGCCGACCTGATTCTGCAGCGCCAGACCCGCGAACAATTCCGGCTTGCTGCCTACTTCCAGGCCGAAATTGAATTGCTTGCCGGCTTCCAGAATCTCTTCCACCACCTCGCGCAGCTGATTGACCTTGATCGGGAACACTCCGTGATACTGCCCCTGGTAGTTGAACTCCTTGATCGACGCTCGGAAGGCGAGGTTGATCGCCTCGACCCGGTGCCGAAGGATGTCCTGAAACCGGATGAGCAGGGGAAATTTGAGGCCACGCGCGCGCGCCTCTTCAATGACGTCCGTGAGATCGACGGTGGCGCCGTTCTCCTGCAACGGCCGGGCGATGACGCGACCGGCGTCGCTTACGTCAAAGTATTTCGCACCCCAGTTGGTGATGTTGTAAAGGCTGCGGGCCGCCTGGACGTCCCAGGCGGGCGGAGACACGACGGGTTCAGTGACAGTCATTTCGCAAACGAGCGCACTATAGAAATGCGGGGCGAGATTGCAATAAACTGATCAAACTTTTTCCGGGTCGTCCGGAGACCGGACAAAACCGCCAGCCTCATGCGTTTTGGAAATTCGCTCCGAGTGATGCGGTCGAGTCCATCGACGGCGGGATCCGCGCTCCAGAGGCGAGCGGTTCATGGGAAGGCACCCGTTCCTTTTTGACCTGCTCACGAGACATGAACCTGATCAACTCAAGTCGTTGAAGATCAACGAAACCATATTTGACGTTCATGGGACGCCACCCGTTCCTTTTTGACCTGCTCACCAGACATGAACCTGATCGACTCAATTTGTGGAATTGGGAATTTGACATTGGTTATTGGGAATCGTTGGCTCCCCGCGATCACCAATAACCATTTCTCAATTCGAAATTCCAAATGCGATTCATGGGAAGCTTTCACGAGTTTCGAACTCGTGCCCACTGGCCCATGAACCGGGGACGTTTCCACCTCACCCGGTTCCGACTTCGCTGGCGCGAGTCGAAACCACCCTCTCCCCCGCAGGGCGGCGGAGAGGGCCCCTCCGGGGAGGAGAGTTCATGGGAAGCCACCTGGATGGCGGGAGGGATTGGGGCGCCAGGGACTGCGGCTGAGGTCAGGGCTTGGGAGCGCTCTTGTTGCCGGCGGCAATACGCAGCGTTTCCGCGATGGTGGCGGCCCGTTTCGTCTCGGGCTCGCCCATCCTCGCAAACGCATCAAGGATTGCGGCCGTCTCGGGCTCTTTCATCAGGGTGAGCACCTTCACCACCACGCTGTCGTCGATCTCCTTGAGAATGCGGGCGGCTCCCGGCGGTTCCATCGTGCTGTACATCTTCGCCAGGCGTTTCAAGTTGGCCACTTCGTCTTCCTTGATCTGAATGACATTGCGATCGACCTGATCCTGCATGCGTTTCACCGTCCGCAGCGCCTCGTCGAGTTCGGCCTTTTCGGCCGTCACGCGGCTGGAGAGTTCCGCCAGCTGTTTTTCCTTGGCGGCAATGGCCGTTTTCTCCGCTTTAAGGTCGGCGATAATCTGGTCCATCTCGGGGTTGAAAAAGGACCAGGAAGGTCCCTTGGTGTCGGCCACCGGTCCGGGTTCCTCCTCGGCTTGATGAGTTGGGATGGAGGCAGCGCCCTTGATCGTGAGCATGGCGGACGTCCCGAGAAAGAGCAGCATGCCCAGCAAGGAGGCGAAGAGTGTGGATTGGATGAATTTCATGGCTAGTTCCAGCTGGCCCGTTGCAGAAGCTGGCCGGCGGACGACACGGGCGATCGGCGTCCGACCAGGTCATCGAGCATCTTTTGCTCTTCCAACCGAACCAAGGATTCGTGCTCGGCCAGCTGGTGGTGCAGGAGGTTCTCGACGGCTTCGCGATGTTGTCGGGCCGTCAGCATGCGGTCGCTGGCCTGGTTGAGCTGGCCGTCGGCCTGGGCGAGGTCCCGTTCCGCCTGAGCCCGGAGATCGTCGAGCAGATGACAATAGGCGAGGGTTTGCGCGGCGTGCACGGCCGGGCATCCGTCGGACAGCTCGTTCAACCAACGTCGCCGCGTGTCGGACAAGTCCAGTTCCCGGGCGCGCAGGCGGGCGGCGACCGACTCCCGATGTCGGATGGCCTGGCCGTAACATTCCAAGGCCTCCTGTTCAGCGCGTTGGCGCAAAGTGAGCACGGCCTGGAGTCGGAACTCGAATCGTTTCATGGTCGGTTGGGGATGGGGTTGGCTGGTGGGGGACGAACCGGGCGGAACGGAACGGACGATACAACACCTGCCCGCGGGCCCGTGTCCTTGGTGAGGAGCTGGAAGCGAATCCAACTCGTCGCCTTGGGCAAGGGTCCCGCGGACAAAAATTGGGGGGCAAAGGTCATCAGGGGCGGCGCGGTGGCGGTGGAGGATTATTGCCGCTGGCGCCGGCGACGGACGCCGCCGGCCGGGCGGGAGCTGCGACGGGAGTGGCCAACACGCCCTGCAAAAGTTCCCAGCTGCGCGCTCCGGCAAATCCTTCACGAATGTCCTGCCGCAGGAAGCGGCCCATCGGCTCGTGAAGCTGGATGGCCCGATCGATCGCGGCGCTGCTGCCGGCGGGATAGGCGCCAATGTTGATCAGGTCGAGATTCTTGCGATGAATGGCCATCAGCTCGCGGGCGCGTCCGGCGACCTCCTGTTGGGCGGGCGTGGTCAAGTCCCGGTTCAGCCGGCTGACACTGGCGAGCACGTCGATTGCCGGATAGTGATTCTGCGTCGCCAGTTCGCGCGTGAGGACCAGGTGCCCGTCCAGGATCGAACGCACCGCGTCGGCGATCGGATCGTTCATGTCGTCGGCTTCGACCAGAACGGTGTAGAGCCCGGTGATCGCGCCTTTTTCGCCGGTGCCGGAGCGTTCGAGCAGCTGCGGGAGCAGCGAAAAGACGGAGGGTGTGTAGCCGCGGGTGGCGGGTGGTTCACCGACGGCCAGGCCGATCTCGCGCTGGGCCATGGCGAAGCGCGTGACGCTGTCCATCATCAAAAGCACATTGCGCCCGGCGTCGCGAAAGTGTTCGGCGATGGCCGTGGCGAGGAACGCGCCGCGCAGGCGCGCCAGCGCCGGCTGATTGGAAGTGGCGACCACCACGACCGAACGCCGACGCCCGGCTTCATCCAGATCCTTTTCGAGGAACTCGCGCACTTCACGACCGCGTTCGCCAATCAGGGCGATCACGTTGACATCCGATTCCGCCCGGCTGGCCATCATGCCGAGCAGGGTTGACTTGCCAACGCCGCTCCCGGCGAAGATGCCAAGACGCTGGCCGCGTCCGCAGGGCACGAAGGTGTCGATGGCCTTGATGCCGGTGGTGAACGGCTGGGAAATGCGCTGGCGTTTGAGCGGGTGCGGCGGCAGGAGATGGAGCGAGACATTCTCACTGGCCTCGACGGGGCCGTGATCGTCGAGGGGTTGGCCCAAACCGTCGATGACCCGGCCGAGGAGCGCGTCGCCAACCGGCGCTTGGAGCGGGCGTCCGAGTGAGACGACTTCCGACCCTGGGTGGATGCCGTGGGTTTCGCCGAGGGGCATCAGCAGGACGTGATTGTTTCGGAACCCGACCACTTCCGCGAGGGTGCTGCCGTCGTGACGGGCGGATTCGATGCGGCAGACTTCGCCGACGGCGGCGAGAGGGCCTTCGGATTCGATGACGAGGCCGATCACCTGACTGACGCGGCCGCGGTTTTCGATGACGCTGGTCTGGCGAAGTCGGTGGAGCAGTTGTTGAACCCGCCCGGAAGAGGCTGGTGAAGCCGGAGTTGCTGGCGAGGCGGCGCTCATGGCTGGACCGCTTTCTCGAGCAGCTCGATCTTCGTTTCGCGCCGGGCATCGAGGACGCCGAAGTGAGTTTGGACGAGGCAGCCGCCGCGGGATACCTGGGTGGAGGCTTGGAAGCGAAGGCGCGCCTGCCCGGCCTGCGGCAGGAGGATGGGCGAGTTCGCCTTCTCGAGCAGGGCGAGATCGTCGGCGTGCAGAAGAATGGCGAGATCGGCGGTGTCTTCGACTGCGGCGCAGGCTTCCTTCACGACCGCCTCCAGCATCTCGGTGGAGATCGGCAGGCCGCCGATCAATTTCTGAGCGGCCTCAAGCGCGAGCGACACGAGGGCGCGCTCGGTCTCGCGGGCGACCTGGGGCACGGCGTCGCGGAGCGCGGCGAGCACGCCGGTTTGGAGCTCCATCAACTCGGCGCGCTGGCGGACGAGTTGTTCGCTGAGCTGGCGTTCGCCTTCGCGGCGCCCGCGTTCATAGCTGGCATCGAGATCCTGGCGGCGGAGCGTTTCGGGATCGCCGAAGCGCGCGAGCTTGATCTCGCGGGGTGCGACGGCGAACCGAATGGAATCACGCAGCTTCATTGCCTTTGGCGCCGCCATCGAGTTCGATCTCGCCCTCGCTTTCCAGACGGCGGACGACTTCGATGATGCGTTGCTGGGCCGCTTCGATGTCCTTGAGCTTGAGCGGTCCCATGAAGCCCATTTCCTCGTTGACCGTTTCGGCGGCGCGCTTGGAGATGCAGCCGAGCAGCGTGTTCTTGAGCTTGTCGCTGGCGGACTTGAGCGACACGGCGAGGTCGCGCATGTCGATCTCGCGGAGAATCTTTTGCAGGCTGGGCGGATCGAGCAGCGACAGGTCCTCGAAGGTGAACATCTTCTGGCGAATGCCGGCGCCCAGCTCGGCGTTGCGTTCCTCGAGGGCGATCAGCAGGCTCTTGCTGATGTTCTTGTCCAACGAATTGAGCATCGCCGCGGCCATCTTCAGGCCGCCCGTCTGATTCAGGGCCCGGGTTCGCTTGGTGCCGACGCGCGCGTTGAGGACATCGACGACTTTCTCGACCACTTCGATCGGGGTTGCGGCGATGGTGGCCAGGCGCTCCACGACCTGCTCGCGGATTTCCGGGCGAAGGAGCACGAGTAGCTGCCCGCTCTTTTCGGGGCCGAGGTAGCTCATCACCAGCGCGACGGTCTGCGGTTGCTCGTGCTTGAGCAGGTTGTGAATCTGGCGGGGTTCCATGTCCACGATCTGCTGCATCGCAGCCACCGGCGTGCGCGTGGGCGAGACGCGTCCGATGATGTTCGTGGCGCGGAACAGGCCGATCGATTTTTCGAGCGTGTTTTGGGTGTAACCAACTCCGCCGAGAATGGAAGCGCTGGCCTCCACGGCCACGTCGGTGAACTCTTTCAGGAGCGCCTGCTGCATCTCCTGGGTGATCATCGTGTACTTGGCCATCTCCGTGGCGATGCCCTCGAGCTCGTGTTCCTCGAGGTTCTTCATCACCTGCGAGGCGGCCTCGGGCCCGATGACGATGAGCAGGCCCGCCAGCTTCTGGACCTTCGTCATCTTGCTGACGTCTGTGGGGATTGCGTTATCGGCGTCGCCGGCCATGAGAGGGAGATGGTTTGAACTAGGGCTGGGTGCGGCTTAGTTGCTCTTGGTGCCGGTGAGCCAGGTGCGGACGGCTTGCGTCATGTTGGCGGGGTTTTCCTTGATCAAGGCATTGAGCACCTCGACGGTCACCACGGCGGGTTTCTGATCCTTGCGCCAGCTGCCAAGACGGGCGCCAGCGTTGTCTTCGCCCCCGGCGCTGCCTTCACCCGGCGGGGCGGGCGGCTCGCCGACGGGGATGTCGCTGGCGGTGGTTTTCTTCAGGAGCTTGAGGAACACCATCAGCATGACGAGCGCGACCACCGCGAAGAGAACGTTCTTGCCGATCTCCCAGTAGAACTGTCGCTTGGAATCGGATTCGAGCTTCTGGCTGAGGTCGAGGGCGGGCTGTTCGTTGAAAGGAATCTCCTCGAGGGCGATCTCGTCCTTGCGGTTGGGATCCGATTCGACCAGGCCGAGGGCGTTCTGAACGATGCGCCGGAGCTTTTGCAGTTCTTCGGGCGTGCGGGCGACGGGCTTTTTCTCCGTGCCTTCGCCTTCGGTCTTTTGCGAAATGAACACGGCGGCGGAAAGGCGGCGCAGGCTGCCGGCGGAGAGGAGCGTGCTGACCGTGGTCTTGTTGATCTCGTACTGGCTGTTGGTGACCTTCTTCTTCGTCTGACTGTTGTTTTGCGACGAGGTTTCCTGGGCGTCGGGCGTATTGCTGCCGACGCCGGGGACGCCGCCGTTGGCGGCGGTGGTGGTCGCTCCGCCGTTGCTCTTTTCGCCCGTGCTGGATGTCGTGGTCTCGTCGTTGAGCACCGAGCTGCGCAGGACCTGGCCGTCGGGGTCGAACTTTTCCTCCGTCTTGGTGATTTGATCCCAGTTGATTTCGGCCGAGACCCGGACCACGGCCTGGCCGATGCCGAGGACGCGGTCGAGCATGCCCTCGGCTTTGCGGCTGAGGTATTGCTCGAGATTGCGGCGGGCGGACAGCTGGCTGTTGGAGAGGCCCGCCATGGAATTCTCCTCCTGATTCTCCGAGAGCACATTGCCGAGGTTGTCCACGACCGAGACGTGATTGACCGTGAGGCTTTCGACGGCATTCGCCACGAGGAAACGGATCGAGTTCACGCTGGAGGCGGCGAGCTGGCCGTTGCCCTTGACCTTGACGAAGACCGATGCGGTCGGCTTTTTCTGGCTGTCGACCAGGAGGCGGTTTTCGGGCATGACGATCATCACGCGGGCGGAGTCGATTTGATCGATCTGGGCGATGGTGCGGGAGAGTTCGCCCTGTACGGCGCGGAGATAATTGGCGCGCTGGACGAAGTCGGAGATGCCAAAGTTCGGCTTGTCGAAGATTTCGAAGCCGACGCCTTCGCCGCGGGGAATGCCTTTGGCGGCGAGTTGGGCGCGCATCTGGTAGACCTTGTCGGACGGCACGAGAATGGAGCTGCCGCCGCGTCCGGTCTGGTAGGGAACCTTGGCGTCGTCGAGCGCGCCCATCACGCGGGCTGCCTCGGCGTCGTCGAGGCGGCCGTAGAGCAGGACAAAGTCCGGTCGGCTGGACCAGACGGCGAGGCCGGCGAGTCCGGCGAGGACGACGCCGGTGGCGAGGATGACGCTGACGCGCTGGTTGGTGCCGAGCTGTTTCCAGAGCTGGCCGAGTTGCGCGAGGAGTTGTTTGAGATTTTGATTCACGAGTCGAGGACTCTAATGCTTAGACCTGCATGCGCATGAGTTCCTGGTAGGACTCGAGCATCTTGTTGCGGACCTCGACCATGAGTTGAAAGGAAATGCTCGCCTCTTCCATGGCGATCATCGTCTGGTGCAAGGAAACGTTTTTGCCGGTGAACAGCCCGTTGAGCGACTCGCTGGCGGCCGCTTGTTTGGCGGTCACGCCGGTCACCAGATCGTCCACCAGCTGGCCGAAACCCGGCTGGGGTGCGGGGGGGGAGGAGGGCAGCGGAATGATGCCCGGGGAAAGACCTTCCAGCTCCGTGAAGGGGATCGCCTTGGGTGCGGCGAGTTCGACGGTGGCCGGGGCGACCGGCGCGGGGCGCAGGGCGGGGCTGGCCGTGGGAGGCAACGCGGACAACGGATTCATTTATCCGGGGGGATTACCGTTTGCCGATGCCCATCGTCTGCAAGGCCATCGTGCGGGCGGTCTTGACGACGCTCAAATTGGCTTCGTAGGAGCGGGAAGCCGACATCAGATCGATCATCTCCTCATACATGTTGATGTTGGGGAGGGCGACCATGCCGTTCGCATCGGCGTGAGGATGGCCCGGCTGATGGACCAGCCGCGGCGGCCGTGAGTCGAGCTCGATCTTGGGCACTCGCACCTCGGCCGGCTGGGTGCCGGGCGGCGCGGTGCCGAGTTCGTCCCTCAGAATGGTTTCAAAGACGACGCGTTGCCGGGTGTAGGGCTGTCCGTTGGGACCACGTGACGTGTTGACGTTGGCAATGTTTTGGGAAACCACATCCATGCGGATTCTTTCGGCATTGAGGGCGGACGTCGTACTGTCGATGCCGGAGAGGAGGTTCATGCTTGCGATGGTTTCTCAGGGTTGCTGGGTCGTTGGATCGAAAGGGCTAGGTCTAACGCTAACTCTTGCCGGTGATGGCGAGGCGCAGCCGGAGCATCGCCCCGGTCACCAGCTGGGTTTCGAGCTGATGCTCGACAAAGTTTCGGTTGAGCTGCAGAAGTTCGTTTTCCATTTGGACCGTGTTGCCGTCGCCGCGGGTGGCGACCGCCTTGCTGTCTCGGGCCAGTTCAGGTGAGAGCTGTTCGATCTGATTCGGAGTGCCGGCCTTGACCGCGTCGTTCAACCGGGCGGCAAATCCCGGCGCGATGTCCATCCGTTTGTAGCCCGGCGTCTCGATGTTCGCGAGGTTGCTGGCGATCGCATGATGCCGCAGCTCGCTGACATCGAGCATCTTTTTGACGGCCACGTAAGTGGGCTGGCTGAACAGGCCTTCGATCATAGCAATGATTCGGTCACCGAGCTGTTTAGCAACGGACATGCCACCGGGGGAAAAGTGCCGATTCCCGCAGCGTTCCAAGCCGCGGGCAATCCGCTGGCTGGCAATAGTTACCGCCCGCCGGTGCCCAGGGGGAAAGGTTGGCTGTAGGACAAACGCGGAGAGGGGGCGGAGGGCGAAGCACCGATGCCGGTCCAAATCCGCTCGTAACCTCAGGGGGCGGAATTGAAAACCGCGGATGAACGCCGATGAACGCAGGTATTTCGGGATCCGCTCAAGGATCGGATTGAAGCCCACCGGAAGATATTGTTTGCGTTGTCACAATCGACGACCCCCCTGTTCTTATCTGCGTTATTCGGCGTGCATCAGCGGTCAAGGGTTCTTGCGCGGGGCAGCGGCATGAGGTCCTGGGTCGGCCTTTGACCGGCCGCGGATGGGTCGGTATTCTGCAGGAATGCGAGCGGTGCAATTCTTGTGTCTCGTCGGGCTTTTGGCCGGGGGGACCGTGGCGTCTCCTGCGTTTTCGCTGCTGGGGCCGCTCAAAAATCGCCAGAACCTAGCCCCTGACCCGTGGCAGGGTCGTGACTATGAGGGCTTCGCGTGGGGACTCGGCTATGAACTGGAAGGGGACATTGGCGGACCGATGTTCCTCGCGGAAGCTTATCGCTGGAACGTGCCAACCATTTATTATGGGTTCGACTCGACGTTCCTGGATTACTTCGGTCAGGACGGGGTCGAGGCGGTCGAACAAGCAGTGGCCATGCTCAACGCGCTGCCGGCCGCTTCAGCGCTGAGCGAGGACCTGGCGGAGTATCCGCTGGACACGCGCCGGCAGCACGGCGATGGCACCGCGCTGCAGTTGCTCGATCTTAAGTCGTGGGCGCTGGCCGCGCTCCTGGAACAATTGGGACTGGCCAATCCAGAACGGTTTGTTTGGGGGTTGAGGCATCCGACGCAGGATGCGGATTGTCCATTGGATCCCGGCTGCACCGATGTCATTCGCTTGAACTATGACCCGACGACATTGGCCCAGACCTCTCTGGTCAATGGCTCGCGCTACCACTTCATCATTCTGGATCAGGCCAATTCCGTCGGACAGCATTGGTTGAGTGCCGTCGAGTGGTATTCGATCGATCCCGAACTGACGCCGTTCAGTTCCGTGGCCGGAGCGCTGGGTGGATTCGACGCATCGCGCGGGATGCTCACCGCGGGTGGATATTTCACCGGCCTCACCCGCGATGACGTTGGCGGGCTTCGTTTTCTCCTCAGACGCAGTCGTAAGGTTTGGGAAACGCTGCTGCCTGACGTGGTCGGCGCCACGCCCGACGCCGCTCCCGTGGTTGGAACGGCGCTGCGAGGCGGCGTCGAAAAGCTGAGCCTCGCTCGCCTGCCTTGGGACACGGCCTCTGCCCGATTTGTCCGCCTAACCAACCAGTTTCTCGACGTCTACTGCGCCAATGACGTCGCCGTGACCCAGGAGGTTCGGCGGGTGCTGGTGCAACCGGATATTCTGTTCCGGGCCGTGGATCTGGGCGGCAGCCTGTGGCGGAATGAAAGGCCCGGAGCCGAGATTCCGCTGATGTTCGCTCCAGCGTTGCTTCACCGTGGACCGCCGATTCGGTGGAAGAACAACGCCTCATTGAACCGGGTTTCGCCCGAAGCCGGCGGGCCCGGGGTCATCACACCGGGTGGGGTCATCACCTTCAACCGGCTTGGCCGGTATCACGCCAGCGGAGGTTACCAATGGGGTTCCTTTGATCAGAGCGAGCGCCCGCCTGTTTTGTTTCCGGGCAGCGAAACCAATCATCTGAGTGTGACGCTGGAGACGCGCCTGATCGGATCCGTGAGCGCCCGGGAGTTCGAATGGACCGTTCTCCTGAGCCGACGTTGGGACCGTCGCTATTTCCACGTGGAATCCAGCCCGGACCTTCGAGCATGGCAGTCGGCGGGTTCGATTGACTCGTTTGGTCCGCAGCAGCCCATCTTTGCCTTCCGCGCACCGGCGACCAATGGTCATCGGTTCTTTCGCATCCGCGAGGCGACCGGTTCTGAGCTGTAGTGAAAGTGGGCGGGGGCGAGGGGAGTGATTCCAAGCGATTGATCCGACGAACCGTCTCACCCCTCACCCCGGCCCTTTGCCCGTTGAGGGGAGAAGGAGTAGTGAAGGGCGTTCGTGAACAGCACACTATCGTCGGACCGGCGGGGTAAAGCGGACGACCATTTCGTTCGTGCGCGCCCAGCCGAGTTTTTCGCGGGCCAGACGCTCGATCGTCCGGCTGTCGTTCTGGTGCAGATCGATCGAAGCGCGGAGGCTGCGGCTGAGCTTTTCCTGTTCGGCGATGCGCGCGTCGAGCGCCAGGATTTCCTTGCGATAGCGCTGGTTCTCCTGAATCAGCGGCAGGTACCAGAAGAAAACGATCCCGATTCCCGCGATGAACAGGAGGAATATGACGAGCTTTGTGAGCTTGTCCCAGATTCCCAAATTGACACGCATCGGCGGGGACTAGAGCGGAATCGTTGGCGAAAGGGAAGAAAAACGTTTTGGGCTCGCCATTGCACCCGACCGAGGCTTCGTCTAGCCTCCGGCCCGTGACCATTCGCCGGCACCGGAGTCTTGCGGCGCTTTTCCTGGTCCTGGCGCTGGTTTCCGCCGGTTGCGTGCGGACGGCCGAAGGCCCGCGGGAAGAGCAGCGGAATCCTTTTTTCCTCACGGGCAAGGAACGCGTCCAAGCCATGGATTACCAGGGAGCGGCGGAGGCCTTTGAGCGGGCGTTGCAGGATGACCCGCGCTCCGTGCTCACCCACTTCGAACTCGGTGTGCTTTACGAAACCCACCTCGCCGACTACCCCGCCGCGCTGTATCACTACAACAAGGCGCTCAAGCTTCGCCCCGCCGGCTACCCGGCGGACACCATCCGTTACCGCATTCCCGCCTGCCGCCAGGAACTCGTGAAAGCGGACTCTCTCGCCGTGCTCAATCCGTCCGCCTTGCGTGAGATGGAAAAGTTGCGCGAGGAAAATCAGGAACTGCGCCGCCAGATCGGCGAGCTCAAAATCGCCGCCACGCGTGCGCCCACCGGAACGACGCCGGTCACTCCTTTGCCCGGCACCCTGGGCGGCGCAGGCACTTCGGCGTTGGTCCCGGTCGGCGGGCCTTCGGTCGGGCGCGCCTCCACCTCCAACGTTTCTGGAGCGAATTTGGGCGGAACCAGTTCGCCACCGGGGGCTCGCTCCCCAGAGACGCCAGCCGGTATGCGCTCGCACACGTTGCGGCCCAAGGAAACCATCGCCAGCCTCTCCCGCCAGTACAACGTGCGCATTCCAGCCATTCTCGCGGCCAATCGCGGCCTGGAACCGAAACGCCTGAAGGTCGGACAGACGGTGCTGATTCCCGCGGCCAGCACCTCCTCCTCTCCGCCGCCAGCTCCTTCCACCGCCCGCCCGCGCTGATCCCCCCATGCGCTTTCGGATCACGTTTTTTATCGTGGTGGTGTTCTTCGCCGTGATGAACGTTCTGCTCTGGCGCTCGGAATACGCCGCGAATGTCCGCCTGGGAACGTCGGTGCCCGCCGACGTCGTTTGGGAAAAGGTGCTGACGTCACCCGACGATTCCTACCTCGAAGTCAGGCATCGAGGCGTCAAGCTCGGCCGCGCCCATTGGCGAGTCCGCCTGAGTGAAGAGCAGCCTCCGATCGATGAGGATGATCCGCTCGGCGAAGCGTCACCGGACGGGATGGTCCGCCGCGTCACCGGTTACTCGCTCGATTTCAGCGGGAACGTGGCGCTCGATGAGCAGACCCGGCTGAGGTTCGATCTCGGCCTGGATCTGGACGCCGCCCAAAAATGGCAGCGCCTAACGATCAAGCTTGGAGTGAAGCCTTACTATGCATTGGAGGTTCTCGCCGGGGCCCGGGAGGAAAAAGTTACGGTGGTCACGACGGAGGACGAGAACCGAAAGGAGCGTGTTTTCACTTTCGCGGATCTGCGCAACCCGGAGAAGGTGTTGCGGGAGTTGGGTGGCCCCATGTTGCCGGCGGCCCTCGGTGCCATGATGGGCCCCTTGCGCCTGGATCCCGGCAGCGCCGCCGGTGGGCTGGTCTGGAAGGCCCGGCACGACCGACTCGTCTTCGGCCGTACCGAGCTGCGCGTGTATCGCCTGGAGGCGCGTCTCTTCGGCCGCTACCGCGCCGGCTTGGTGGTCAGCCCGGTCGGCGAGATTCTTCAGTTGGAACTGCCCGACGAACTGGTGATGGTGAACGACGCCATGTTTAATCTCTGAACACAACGTCATAAATAATTGCGTATGTCGCGGCGAGGAATTTTGACGCAGGGCGCGAAGCGAGGAGGGAGTAGGTCCGCTCGGACCTGTAACCGACGAGCGACAAAACCCTGCGTCAAAAGGCCCGCCGCCTTCGGTTGCGACGGGAAAGGCCGGCTGGCTTCGTTGCTCCTCCGTCGAAGATCCATGAAGGATATTCTCCGTCGTCGCGCCTCGCCATCCAGCCTTTCCCGTCGCAACGACATGCGCACTTATTTATGACGTTGTGTTTGGCGACACCCCTGGCCGCATGATCGAACTCGAACACATTGTCAAACGCTTCGGCGATTTGGTCGCGGTCAATGACCTCAGCCTGACGGTTGGCCGCGGCGAGTTTTTCGCCGTGCTCGGGCCCAATGCCGCGGGCAAAACCACCACGATCAAGATCCTCACCGGCCTCATCCAGCCCACGTCCGGGCACGCCCGCGTCGCCGGCTACGACGTGCAGGCCCAGCCGCTCGAGGTCAGACGCCGCATGGCTTATGTGCCGGATTTTCCGTTCCTCTACGACAAACTCACTCCCTGGGAGTTCATCCGCTTTACCGGTCAGATGTTCCGCATGACGGATGCGGCCATCGAGGACAAAGGCGCCGTGCTGGTCGAAAGGTTCAATCTCGAGCCGTATCTGCACAAGACCATCGAAGGTCTGTCGCACGGCACCCGACAGCGGGTGGCGATCGTCTCCGCCTTGTTGCACGACCCGGAAGTATTTGTGATCGACGAGCCGATGGTCGGTCTGGATCCGCACCACGCCCGGGTCGTGAAGGATGTCCTCAAGGAACGCTCGCTGACCGGCATGACGGTTTTCCTTTCCACCCACCAACTCAGCGTGGCGGAAGAGATGGCCGATCGGATCGGCATCATCCACCAGGGACGCCTGGTGGCCGTCGGCACGCGGGATGAGTTGCGTCAGCGCACCGGATTGTCCGGCCCGCTGGAACAGACGTTCCTGTCCTTGACCCGACAGGAGGCGAATGTGGCTGAGGAACGGGGAGCCGGACAGGGACGGTAGACCCGTCCCTCCCGCGAACCGACCGGATTGAACCGGCCAACCCGGGCAATTCCACCCTTGTCGCCGCCACTCTGCCGGATAAGTTTCTCACGGTTGGACAAAATGACCCCGCGATTCAATCCGAGTGCTATTGCCGATGAGCTGACAACGGTGGTCTTGGCGATGCGCCACGATCCGAGGATGTCGCGCTGGTTCGAGACGTTGCAGTGCATGACACCCGCTCGGAGGCGGGTTGAGATTTTCCGGATGCGGCAAGTGCTGATGACATCGGAGGCCGGCGACACTGACGAGTTGACGGCCTGTCTGGCTCTGCTTTTGGACGAGCGGATTTTTGCGGCCGCTGCTTTGGCTTTTCAGTCCGAATGATTCCACAAGTGTTCAACCCGATCGGTGCAGCCAGCGTCTTCGGGCGTTTCCGAACCCGCTGGCGCGTTTCACACCGTCGGCTCGGCACAGCTCAGCGTTTTCGTTCGGCAAGATTTAGAAATCGATGAGCGACACCATCTCGACTCGATTTCGATTAATGATTCCCGAAGCCAACGGTGAATTGCGACCGTGCATTGATTTTTTGGAGGAAGGCTTGCGAGCCATTAAGCCGACACCATATCACTCCGTCCTCGGTCGAGATTTTTTGAAAAACGTTCCCGAGTTTTCTGCGTGGCTGACCAAGTTTTGCAAGAAGGCCGCCCGAAACGGTTTGGATTTGGGAGCGCTCTATGTGGAGATGAATGGCTTCACCATCAATCCGGATCAATGGCACTGCGATCTGTTTGGCTACAACGAGGAAGGCAACAAATGGGATTTGGACTGGCTCGGCGACTGGGATACGGAGAGTGACGCGTGCTTCGTGTTGCATGGTATGGAGCCGGTTCAAAAGGCTTTCGCAGAGTTGTTTCTCGATCAGAATCGACCGTTGAGTGTCCGGTTGGCGGAGGAGATAGCTGAGCATGTGGTGACTGCGCGCTTTATGGAGTTGGTGGCTGCCGGACGTGCGGCTGCGAGCCAGGGGTATCCGTTGCTAAAAAGCGTGCCCCTGCTCGCCACTGCTCATGATTGGGATGTCATTCACCGAACTGAATAGCCATGCCCCCAGAAGGTCTTTATCGGTTCGCGGTACGTTGTTCACTGAAATGAGATTTGAGATGGTGCATCCCAGGTCCAACAAATCGGCCGCACCGAACCCCGGGATTGTGTCGCAGTCAGCAATCGTATGTCGTTGGCTCGACCTTGGTGAGCCGGAGCGTTGGCTGGCCTCACCATGGTAGCAATCTCCAAACCTGAGCTTCTCTCGCGCATCCTTGGGCTGGCCTTCGGGGTCACGCTCGTCGTCGGTTACTTCGTTTCATTGCGCAACGGGTTGCCGACCCAAGGGGGCTCGCGATTTGACGAGGAACCAGGCAAAGAGCAGGGCAAATCAGATGACTTGGCCGGAGACATCAAACGGATGTGGAAGACCGTGCCTCACGGGAAGTTTCCTGTCTCGCCTGTTTCCGCCATCAACGCGGCAAGCCGGGTGTTTGCGACGGTCGACCTGATTGGCAAAACGACCAACGAGGTTTTTGCTGCCATCGGTCACAATGAAACCTCGAACGACAGTGGCTACAACTTTCCGTTTTGGCCGGTAGAGACCAATGCCTTGGTCTATCGGTTCGACTGCGGCCACTTTGGCTGGCAGTTCAACCTCAAGCTGGACGCATCCGGAACGGTCAAGGAAGTGGAGACAAAATGGATACACTAACTTTTCACCCGCAGGGCGACGGAGAGGGTTCCTCCGGGGAGGGGAGGTTCATGAGAAGCTCACCGTTCCTTTGACCTCCTCACGAGACATGAACCGGACAACCCCCTTGCTCTTGCTCTGGCTCTCTTCGGGAGGAGCAAGAGCACGATTAAGAGCAAGAGCAAGAACCGGAGGGGAGGTTCATGGGAAGCTCGCCGTTCCTTTGACCTGCTCACGAGACATGAACCGGTGGGCTGCGGGCTTTCGTTCTCATGCGGACCGGGAATTCGTTCCGCGTGATGCCGTTGATTCATCGAATGGTGGAAGCGCTTGCGGATTCGCCCCAGCGCCAACGGCGCGCGATCTCTCAGCCCAGCCCAGCGGGCTGGGTTCACAAGTGAATCATGCGCGCGGGCCTCGTGCTTCCGGAGTGCGGGGACTCGTCGACTCGTCACCGCTTTCGTGCAGGCGACTTGTCGCCGTCCGACCGGTGAACCACCGATGGCCAGCGGAGGGGGTCCGGGAACGAGCGTTCGGAGCTGGGCTCCCTTTCGACTCACTTGGCCAACTTCATCTCCAGCACCTCGGTCACGTCGAACTGATGGCTGTAGCGGGCTAGATGTCCGTAGTGACCCGGCCCGGTGAGGCGTCCGCGCAGTCGCACGACTACTTCCGGGCCAGCCATCCTGAAGCTGCCATCTCCTTTCGGAGACAGCGCCTGGTAGCGCTGATTAAACTCTGCGTTGGATTGAAGCCACCATCTTTGGCCTGCGAACTCCTTGCCAGATGGGTTCAGCCGCGACACTTCGAAGCCGGCGAGATACGTGCCCTGCACTTCGATTTCGACCGCCACCAGCCGGTCCGCCGCGTGCCACAAGCGGTGCAAATGAGCGGAATGATTCCCCGGTTTGCCCTCTTCGCCTAGAGCAGGATAGGCGTTCCGGCCCGTCGACTTCACCTTTTTGGCTCCATGCTGGAGCGCAATCTTCCACCGCCAGTTCTCCCTCGCTGGCGGAAGCTCTCCGTAGTCGCTGCTCCAGTTCCATACCTTGTCACTCTCCAGACTCTGCCAAAACTCGCGCCACGCAGCCTCCGTGGGCTTGACCACGCGGTGATCACTTTTCAGCGCTGGCGTTGAGCGGGGGCGAACGACATCATACTTCACCGCCGCACCGGCCACCTCCGCTTTCGGTCTCGGATCCTCCCAATGCAACTTGAGCTCTTTCGGCAGCCAGTCCTGCGCACCCGCTTTGGCTTCGGCTGCCTCGCCGGCTCGCGCCAGCGCCAGCGTCAGTCCAGCCGTCAGCAGGGCGAAACGAGCGACGCGACAAGTTGATTTTGTCGCATGCCTTCCGGGCGACCCTGTCGTCTGGTTCATCATGGATTCCTTCTTCGCAGGCGGGATGGGTGGGGTAAAGGGGAAAACTGACGTGAGTCTCCGGGGGCGAGGCCTGCTTCCGCCCTGGTTCTTAGCCAACGATTCCGTTGGTCAGCAGTCGTTTGCTTGATCTTCTTGCGAAAGCCTTCGTTATTCGTCGCTTACGTATTTCATTTCAATACGCGCGCTCCTCACGCCTCGGCCTTCGCAAGAATCTGCGGCGCAACCGGCCGCGCCCAACTGAATCGTTCCGGCTTAGTCTGAAAGCACGACGGCCAATTGCTGTGTGTCCTGACTAAAAAAGGCCCATGCATTCAGGCCTTTGGCTTTTCCGCGAAACTCGGACGCGCTTTCAAACTGGAGGATTGGACCTTCGGTCATTTCGGTGAAAAGAAAGGAAAAATCCTTGGGGACCGCGGTGTTCTCGGCCACGCGATTCCAGCCATTGCTTTGAACCAATAAGGAAACGTCATTGGATCCGGTTGCGATCAACAAAGCCCAGAGTGGTTCCATAAAAGCACGGCCAGTAACGCTCAATGCTTTGCAAGTCGGCGGCAGCATCGGCAGCATCGCCTTCGCGCGAGCAGTCGGCCGTGATTGCACGACACCGGCGGCGATGCAGCCGACAAGCGAGAGCACTCCCAGCCAAAGCTTCAATCGCTCGTTGGCTCCGAAGAACGAAAGTATTCCATAAATGAAGCCATGGGCTGCTGCTACTGCCAATCCCAGGGGAATCGCAAAGAGGAAGCCGAACACCAACCTGGGCACGAGGAGAGTAGACGAAACGATGGTCCAGTAAAAGAAGGCACTGAACCAGGAGGTTAGAATGATAAACAATAGTGGCTTCAATGCCTGCCTTTCGGAGCCCAGTTTAGGGGAAAGTTTTTAGTGGCCCGGCCATGCGTGAAAACCTCTCCTTTCCACCGGCTCATCGTCAATGCCGTTGTTGAACGTTGAGACGTAACCCGTCACAAGGATCCTCGTCGTCCGGCTAGATGGATCGCATGGCTTCGCCGAGGCGTCGGATTCCTTCCTCGATGAGGTCCGGGTTGGCGTTGGAAAAATTCAGCCGGATCGTCTGCTTACCCTGACCGCCAAGGTGGAACTCTTCGCCCGGGACGAAAGCGACTTCGCGTCGGAGCGATTCGGCGAGCAGCGTCTGGACGTTCATGAATGGTGGAAGCGTGGCCAGCAGAAACATTCCGCCCGCCGGTCGGGTCCAATGAACCTCGGTGGGCAGGTGTTTCGCCATGGCTGTCAGCATGGCGTTGCGACGATCTCGGTAGGCGGCACACAGTTTCGGGATTTGGCGGTCAAGCAAGCCTCGCATCAGAAGCTCGGCGACGAGATGTTGGCCGAGGCTGGACGTATGGAGATCGGCGGATTGTTTTGCCTGGACGAGTCTTTCGATGACCGGCTCGGCGGCGATCACCCAGCCGACGCGAAGGCCCGGGACGAGAATCTTCGAGAATGTGCCGACGTGAATCACGTTGCCGGGCCCGTCCTCGCCACGAACCGAGGGGCCACTGATCGCATCCAATTCCAGGAGGCTTGGCGACGGGTTGCCCTCGTAGCGCAGGGCTCCGTAAGGATCGTCTTCGATCAAGGCGATGCCTCGCTCTTGTGCGAATCGCACCAGGGTATCGCGCCGGGCAGCTGACAGCGTGGTGCCTTGTGGGTTTTGAAAGTTCGGCGTGAGATAGAAAAGTTTGGTCGTTGGGGGGAGGATTGAGTCGAGCTGATCGACTAAAAGGCCGTCGGCATCCGAGGGTACGGGTTGGAAGCGGGCGTCGTATGCATTCCAGGCCGAAAGCAGCGCGAGGTAGGTGGGGTTTTCGACCGCGATCGTGTCGCCCGGATCGATCAGGATGCGTCCGAGGAGATCCAAGGCCTGCTGGGCTCCGCTGACGATGGCCACGTGCCGGCGCTGGACGCGAAATCCGGGCCGCGTGGCGGCGGCGGCGATCCAGTCGCGAAGATCGGCGATGCCTTCGGTTTCCCGGTATTGAAAGGCGTGAGCGCCGTGACGACTCATCACCTGGGCGAAGGCGTCGGCGATCTCGTCGAGCGGAAAGAGCTCCGGGGCGGGCAGCCCGCCAGCGAACGAGATGATGCGTGGGTTGGCGGTGACTTTGAGGAGCTCGCGAACGGCGTTGCGTTTCATCCGAGCGGTTCGAGCGGCAAATTGCATGCTGATTTATGAGTTGCGACAAACGACTGGCGACTGGCGACTGGCGACTGAGCACTGAGCACTGAGCACTGGGCACTGGGCCACGAACTGAAGTTAAACGTTAGCTCCGCGCCGTCAGGATCGCCCAATACTTTGTCGTTCGCACAGCGATGCCGGGTGGGTATGGTGGGCGTGTGGAACTGCGTCATTTGCGATACTTGGTGGCGGTAGCGGACGGGTTGAGCTTTACCCGGGCGGCCCGGGCGTTGCGAGTGGCCCAGCCGGCGTTGAGCCGTCAGATTCGGCAGTTGGAAGAGGAAATTGGCGTCACCTTGTTTGAGCGCAATTCACGCCGGGTCAGTTTGACCGAGGCAGGGCGCGCTTTCCTGGCCGAGGCAAGGGGCGTGTTGGAACGGAGCGAGGAGGCGGTGCGGGCAGCGCGGGACAGCGCGCGACGATCGCCGGGCCCGTTGTCGCTCGGTTATGTATGGGGGTTGTTTCATTCCATGGCGCCGGCCGGCCTGACCCGGTTCCGGCAGCGCTGGCCGGATATCTCCGTGCACCTGTTGGATCTGACGGCGACCCAGCAGGCGGCGGCGTTGTTGGAAGGACGATTGGACGCGGGCTTGATCGGGTTGGCGGATGAGGCGGATGCGGCGGGGTTGGCCAAGCGGAAGGTAGGGACGTGCCAGTTTGTGGCCGCACTCCCGGCAGGGCATCGAGAGGCCCGGCGTCGGACGGTGTCAGTCGAGGCCTTCGGTTCAGAATCCTTCCTGGTGATCTCCGAGTTGAATTTTCCTGGCGCGTCACGACTGGCGTTGGACGCTTGCGCGCGCGCCGGATTTCGGCCGCGGATATTGCGGACAGCGGAGCGCGGTTTCTCCCTGCTTGGCTTGGTGGCCAGCCAGTGTGGCGTGGCTCTCGTTCCGGAATCGCTGAGAGCCCTGCCGCATCCCGGAGTGGTGTTTCGGCCGCTCTCGACGGCGCTGGAGGCGGATCTGTTTGTGGCCTGGCGGGCCGATCGACGCTCCGAATTGCGCGACGCGTTGGTGGACGCTTTGGTCCCAGTTGGTTTGCCCGCCGAGGAGTCGATCCGGATCGACAGTGATGGATCGGTTGGTCGGAGAGAATAAAGGCGACCGGATGGCCTCGAGGTAGGCGTGCTGGATACTCTGCAAACGGCTGTGTACCTGGTGGCCGAACGATGCGGTGACTGAGTTCTTTCGGGCTGATCTATTTCCCCAGGCAGAACTGGCTGAAGATCGAGTCGAGGAGATCCTCGGTTGTCGTCTTGCCCACCACTTCGCCGATGGCGTTCACCGCCACGTGCAGATCGATGGCGATCAACTCGAGCGTGAGCCCGGCTCGGAAACCTTCGACGGCGCAGACCGTGGCTTCGCGCGCGCGGCGCAGTGCATCTTGATGGCGCGAGTTGATCATGGCTTGGAGCATGCCGCCCTGGCTGGCGCCGGCCCAGACCAGCGCTTGAATTTTGTCCTTCAATGCTTCCAGTCCGGCGCCCGTCGTGCAACTGACGTCGACGCCGTGGGCTATCTCGGCCGGCAGGGTCAGGCGCCGGGGCTGATCGGATTTGTTGCAAACCACCATGCGCTTTTTCTCCGGCCATTCGCGCAGCGCGACGACGTCGTCGTCGCCGAGCGGTTCGGATGCGTCGAGGACGTGCAGCACCAACTCCGCGCGCGCGAGCGATTCGCGGCTGCGCCGCACGCCTTCCTGCTCAATGGCGTCGCGCGTTTCGCGTAGTCCGGCGGTGTCGATGAAGATGATGGGAATGCCGCGGATATTGGCCGTTTCCTCGATCGTATCGCGGGTGGTGCCGGCGACCGGCGAGACGATGGCGCGGTCGTGTCCGAGCAGGAGATTGAGCAGGCTGGACTTGCCGGCGTTGGGGCGGCCGACGATGGCGGCGCGCAGGCCGCGGCGCAGGATGCGGCCCTCGTCCGCCGTGTGCAGCAGTTCGTCCATGAAAGCAATGCCGCGGGCCAATCGCGACAACAGCTGTTCCTGGGTGTCGGGCGAGATGTCCTCGTCGGGAAAATCGATATGCGCCTCGATATGGGCGAGCGTCTTCATCATTTCGTCGCGCAGGTGATCGATGCGACGAGAGAGATGGCCGGCGAGCTGTTCGTTGGCGGCGGCGAGGGCGAGCTCTGTTCGGGCGTGAATGACATCAGCGACCGCCTCCGCCTGGGCGAGATCGAGGCGGCCGTTGAGAAAGGCGCGGCGCGTGAACTCGCCGGGTTCGGCCAGGCGCGCACCGCAGCTGAGCACGGCATCGAGCACCAGCTTGGCGGGAAGCAATCCGCCGTGGCAGGAGATCTCGACCGTGTCTTCGCGGGTGAACGTTCGCGGCGCGCGCAAGACGGACACGAGAACTTCGTCGAGCATCTGGCCGTCGCGTTGGATGTGCCCGTAGTGAATCGTGTGGGTCGTAGCTTCGGACAGTTTGGGGGCGTTGGTTCCGGCGGGAACAAAGCAGCGGTCCGCGGTGGCGAACGCCTGGCGGCCGGAGACGCGAATGACGGCGAGGCCGCCTTCTCCGAGCGGCGTGGCGATGGCGGCAATGGTGTCGTCGAGCATGGCGATCAATCCTTGAACAGCCGCGGTGCGAGCTCGTGGAGGCTGCGTCGCCAGGTTTGCCATTCGTGGTCGGTGCCGGGCGAAGAGTAGAATTCGTTTTTGATTCCGGCCTGGGTGAGCGCTTGGTGGGTGGCCAGTGTGCTGGCGTGGAATCGTTCCTCAGCGGTGCCGGCGCTGAACCACAGCAGCTTTACCTTCCGGTTGAATCCGGCGGCGTCGTTGAAAACGCCGTCGTAGGCCGATTTCACATCGAAACCTTCGCGTGGCGGGCCGCTCATCGCGCCGATCCAGGCAAACTGATCGAGATGTTTGAGGGTGATGCCCAGCGTCTGCATGCTGCCCATGGAGAGTCCAGCCATCGCGCGGTTCAGGCGATCGGTTTTGGTTCGGTAGGTCGAATCGATCAGCGGAATCAATTCCTTCAGCATGACTTCCTCGTAGGCGGCCGTGGCGGCGAACCGGTTTGTGCTGGCGGTGGGCCCTGGGTAAGCCGCGTAGCCGGTGTCGACGACGACCAGCATTGGCTTGGCCTTCTGTTCGGCGATCAGGCGGTCGAGGATGAAGTTGGCCCGGCCTTGCTCGACCCAGCCGCGTTCGTTTTCGCCGGCGCCATGCTGGAGATACAAGACCGGGAATCGCGCCCGCGATTTCCGGTCGTAATCCGGAGGAGTGTAAACGTGAACCCGTCGCCATTGGCCGGTGATTTTGGAGTGATACCAGCGCACGCGCACTTCGCCGCGTGGGATGTTTTCGTTGGGCGCATAGAAGTTCACGCCGGGTTCGGGGATTTCCAGGCCGCTGGTGTCTCGGCCCCAGCCGAAGAAACACGGGCTGGCCGGATCATTGACGCGAATGCCATCCACCGTGAACCAGTAATAGTGAAAACCTGGAACCGCTGGCGGCGTGGTCACCGTCCAGTTACCGGCGTCGTCGCGACTCATCTCCAACGGCTCCTTCACCAGCCCGGTGCCGCCTTCGAGTCTGACCATCTTGGCATTGGGCGCTTTCAAACGGAACATCACGCGCGAGTCGGACGTGATGCGTGGGAACTCGGCCTGCCCGACGTTGCCGGGAGCGGGCGTCGATTCCGCGGCTGCCTGGGCTAGAAAGGAAGCGAAGACCAAGAGGAATGACCAGAGAGAAGTCATAACAAAGGTGAGGTGGATGGGCGAAGTCGGTGACGTTTGGTTGGTCGCTCAGGTCACCGGAAGTTTGAACCCGGGATTTTCGATCACGCCGAAAATATTGCCGAACGGATCCCAGACGGTGGCGACCTTGATGCCGTCGCCGACGTCCTGGACGGCGGAATGTATTTTTGCCCCCAACGAAATCAGGCGGGCGAAGGCGGCCTGGGCATCTGAGACTCCCCAGTAAGTGACCGATCCGCCGGCTCCAGCGGGGACCGTTGAGGAGTCAGGATTCAGCCCGAGCTCGTAGCCGCCGACGTTGTAACCCACGTAAAATGGCTGATCGAAGTAGGGCTTCACGCCCAGCACGTTTGAATACCACGCCTTGGCCTGGTTTAAATCTGGCGCGTGGTAGAGGACGGTTCTGAGTCCGAGGAAATGTGCATTTGGCGTTGGCGCAGTCATGGGCGGAGATTGCCGGCCCTGATGCGTTTCGGCCAGAGGTAATGATGCAAAGGCGACAGTGATGGTGAAAGAATCCGTCCAAGGCGTGCGTGGGTTCGCTCGGAACCGGCTTGAATCAATGGCCCGGAGCGATAGTCAGAAGTGCTTCTGAACAACGTCGTCAATTGCCCCGAACTCCCATGACTCGCATTCTCCCTGCTGCAACCGGCATCTTCGGATTTTTGGTGGCCGCGTCGGGCGCTTCGCTCCCGACGATCACGGTGACCTCGGATGACACCGTAATTACCCAATCCTGCGTGGTGACGATTCCGACGGTCGTTGCTGACTCCAACGGGAACGGCGTTCTGCACATCCGGGCGGATGGCATTACGGTCCAATTCGGGGACGGCTCGGTTCTACGGGGTGCGGCGGCGGGCACGCCATGGAACGAATTTCGCGGGATGGGTATCCGCGTCGAAGGCCGGCGCAGCGTCACGCTGAAGAACCTGCGCGTGCACGGATTCAAGAACGGGCTGGTGGCGATCAGCGCCAGCGGTCTGGTGGTGGACGGCGGGGATTTCTCGGACAACTACCGGCAGCAGCTCAAGTCCACGCCGGAGGCAGAGAATGGCGCGGATTGGCTGTTCCCCCACAACAATGACGAAACAAAATGGCGGGACCAGTACGGCGGGGCCATTTGTGTTGAGACTTCGACGAACGTAACCATTCGAAGCGTGCGCGTGCGTCGGGGCCAGAACGGCATCATTCTCGACCGGGTCAATGATTCGGCAATCTACGACAACGATTGCTCATTCCTTTCAGGCTGGGGACTGGCCTTGTGGCGCAGCAGCCGGAATCGAGTGACGCGGAACGCCTTTGATTTCTGTGTGCGCGGTCACGTGGAAGGCGTTTACAACCGCGGACAGGATTCCGCCGGGATTCTCGCGTTCGAACAGTGCAACGAGAACCTGATTGCGGAAAATTCGGCGACGCACGGTGGCGATTGTTTCTTTGGCTTCGCGGGGCACGAGGCCATTGGCGAGAAGTGGATAGGTCGCGAGCGCGACCGTCTGCGCAAGGAAACCGGACGCCGGGAGGTGGATGATCTCATCAAGGTCCCCGCCGAGTTGGCCGCGTCAATGAGTGCCCTCGGCTGTAATCGAAATTTGCTGATCGGCAATGATTTCTCCTATGCCCCGGCACATGGAATCGAGATGACCTTTTCCGAAGGCAACCAGTTCATCCGAAATCGATTGGTCGAAAATGCCATCTGCGGCGTCTGGGGCGGCTACTCATCGGCGACGGTCATGGCCGACAATGAATTCGCCGGCAACGGTGGCATGGCCTACGGCCTGGAACGTGGCGCGATCAACATGGAGCACGCCGCGGACAATCTCATCGTGCGAAACCGGTTTCTGAACAACAAATGCGCGGTGCATCTTTGGTGGAACGACGGTGGCGCGCTGGCGCGTTATCCTGGCGTGATGGGCACGGAGAAAGGCGTCGTGGGGAATATCATCGCCGGCAATCGGTTTGAGGTTGGACGCGATGTGCCATTTCCAAAGCTTCGGACCAATGAGCAATTGATCGTGCTGCAGCTGCGTGATTCCGGAGCCGGACGGGTCTCGAGCAACGCTTACTTCGGGAATGAGGTTCGGCTCGGTCATCCGCAAGCGGTGGAGTTTGCGTTGAAGGCGGGGCTCGAGCCGCTGACGAACGGGCGGCTGCCGGTCGTCAAAGCGCCGAACTTTGTGGCGCTCGGCCGAAGTCGTCCCGTGGGCGCTCGCAAGGCGTTGCGCGGGCGTGACCAGATCGTCATGGACGAATGGGGTCCGTGGGATCATGAGAGTCCGCTCGTGCGCCCGGCGAAATCCGGCGTGGGCGAAATCGTGTTCGACGTCTTCGGGCTTGGGCGGACGGCCGAGATAAAAGTTCTCTCGGGCGATGTCGTCGCCGAGCTGGCGTCGATATCGAGTCCGCTGTCCCGTGATGCCCGGCGATTGACGGTGCGGGCTCGGTCCGGTGTAGCGTCCTACCGGGTGCGGGTGACGTCGGCAGGCTTCGCGAAGGAACTCGCTGGAACCATCCTTGCGGCCGAATGGAAGCTGCGCGTGTTTCCGTGGAAGGTGGATCCGCGCGAGGATCTCGCGGCCTGGCGCAAACTGGCGGAGGGGCCGGAGGCTCACACGGCGGTGGTGTCGCAGATCAACTTTCCTTTTGGCATGGGCGGCCCGCGCGACCTCAAGTTATCGGAGGCAATTTCCCGCAGTGGCCCCGCGGGAAATCACTTTGGGCTCATCGCCCAGGGCTCGCTCAAGCTTCCGCCCGGACGCTGGCGTTTCCGGACTCAGAGCGACGACGGGGTGCGGGTCTTGGTCGATGGAAAACCCGTGGTGGAGAATTGGACCTGGCATGGGGCGGAGTCAAACGAGGGCGTTTTCGTCCAAGTGACCGAGAAGGAGGTTCCGGTGGTGTTGGAGTATTTCGAGATCGACGGCGCGGCGATACTGCGGCTCGAGATCGAACCGGCGTCGGGCGCACGGTGAAAGCTGCCCATGAACCTGCCCCCGGAGCGCGGACCGGTCCGCAGCGGGTGGAATCGGCGGCGCACGAACGAACCATCAGGCATCGTCTCCGGCCCGCGCCGCTGCGGGCTGAAAGCCCGCGGTCCGTCCGAGCAGTCCGCCGGTTCATGTCTGGTGAGCAGGTTAAAAAAGGAACGGGCGGCTTCCCATGAACCGCCTTCCCGGAGCGCGGACCTCCGGTCCGCAGCGGGTGGAATCGGCGGCGCACGAACGAACCACCAGGCGTCGTCTCCGGCCCGCGCCGCTGCGGGGTGAATGCCCGCGGTCCGTCCGAGCAGTCAGCGGTTCATGTCTGGTGAGCAGATCTAAGAAGGGCGGGCGGCTTCCCATGAATCGACCGCTCGTGGCCGCCAGACCTTACTTGCGTTCGGTGCTCGCTGGTGCCGGGGGCGCGGGCCATCGCAGATGGCGGTGAAGAAAATCGAAAGTTCCTTCCCCGCGCATCGAATGTCCCCCCTGAAAGAATTCGATCTCGGTCCGGTCGGCCAGGCCGAGCTGGGCATATAACCAGCGCACCTTGGCGTATTCGTGCGCAACCCATTGGTCCCGGCCGACGAGATCCCGATGCCCCCGCTCGACCATGAACGGCCGGGGCACCATCAGGTAGGCCATCTCCGCATAGTCGAACGTGTGGCCGAGGTTCCAGTACGGCATCTCCCATTCCGTGGTGTGCATGAAGCTGAACGGTTCCTCCGTCGAGGCCACTTTGCGTGTCCACTGATTGAAATCGCCGGAGCAAATGGATAGCGCGTATTTCTCCAACAGCGGCGGAATACGCACCGCGGTTTCTCCGCCATAGCTCAGGCCATAGAAACCAATGCGGGCGGCATCGACGAAAGGCTGTGCCTCCAGCCAGCGCAGAATCTGGTCGTGCGACGCCAGGATGAAGGAAAACAGGCTTGCCTGAATCGAGTTCGCTTTTCGACTGAGCCAGCGATAGCGGTCCTCGCCGCGGTAGAGATTGTGCGGGGCGAACGTGATGAAGCCGCGTTCCGCCAGCACGGCGGCGACGTTGCGATAGCCGGTGGTATTGCCATCCAGCAGATCGCGCGGGAGTCCGTCGCGCCCGTGCTGGCAGACCACCACGGGACGCCGCTCGCCCGGACGGAGATCCTTGGGCAGAACCAGCAAGCCCCAGGCGAAGAATTCAGGATAAACATCGAGGACAACGTCGTACGCGGTCCAGCGTTCGGTTTCCCGCACGAGCCGTGATCGGGCGTTAAAGGGGAGCAGGTCGTCTTCAAATTGGCCGATCGCCTCGGTGCGGAACTGAGTCCTGAAAAGCCGGGCGCCTTCGATGAACTTTTCGGGCTCGCGCGTGGGCTCGCGAGGCGCGGTGGTCCAGGCACGGGGTTCCAGTTCGGGCATGATGGAGAACAGCAATGTGCGATCACGGACGTGTTCAGAGTTTTGGATGAGTTGCTGCACGTGGCCTTCCATCTCCCGGAAATAGCGTTCATGACGGGCCGCCGCATCGAAGGCGCGGCGTTGATCAATCGGCGGCTTGGCGGCAGCGGGCGAGAGGGTCAGGCTTTGATTGGTGCCGAGGCTGCGGACGAATGCGGTCAACGCCGGATCGGCGTAAGGACCGGCGTCGCTGCGCAAGAGGCGCGGTTTAGGCCAGCGCGGCGCGGTGGCGATCCGGTTTAGTTCCGCCTGCACGCTGGCGAACTCCGGGGTGCCCCAATCGCCCTTGTGACCGGTGACAACCGGCCCCGGGCTGTGCTCCACCACCAAAGTGCGCGGTAGAATCAGGGCGGCGATTTCCGCGTCGCCAAACTCCCGCAGACGCCCCCACATGTTCCGATAGATCGGTTCGGCCCAGACGCGCTCGCGGGCATCGAAATAACCGCTGACCAAGGTGGCGTTGATCCGTGGGTCCACGGCAGCGGCGTGCAACGCGGTCAACCCGCCCTCCGCGTAACCCACGACCCCCACGCGTCGCCCGCGGCCCTGCAGCCAGTCGACTGCGGCCAGGACGGTTTGGATCTCGTAGCCGATGACATGACGTCCCAGGTGAAACGCCTGCCGATAGATCCATTCGCGATACGTTTGGTCCGAGGCCGGGTCTGCGCCGGCAAATTTGTCGCGCGAGATCGTCACGGGCACGATGACTTCGAAGCTGTGCTCGGCGAAGCGTCGGGCGGTTTGGGCGGCAAAAGGAAGCCCGGGCGTCAGACCGAAAAGTTGTTCTGGCCACTGGCCGGCGTCCGGAACCAGGACCACTCCGCCTGCCACCGCGCCTTTGGGTTGGGCCAGCAAGCCGCAGCCCCAGAGCCCGTCAAGGACCGGCCAGCGCACCTGAAAGATTCGATAGCGCTCTGTCTCTGCCACCAAAGCCGGATTGAACTCGTCGCCATAACGTTCCATGGCGGCCGGCTTCCGTTGGTCTACCACCCCGAGGATGGCTCGGAGTCGCGCGCGATTCGTTTTCAACGATGTGGTGTAGGCCGGGTCGGAAGAGAAATCAGGGGCCCAGAACTTCGCCCGTTGCGCCGGCGCCTCGGCAATTTTGCGTTCAACGAAGCGATGGGCTCCGTCCATCAGGCGTCCCGACAAATCCTCCTCCGGCCAATCCAGGAGCGCGGTTCCGGGCAGGGTCGCGGCGTTCGTCACGATCGGGAGCAGGCAGGGCAGGGAGATGGCGAGCAGGCCCGTCGTGAACTTGTTCATGGGCGGATTACAGATCAGCCGGGGCCGGGCGGCAAGGACGCGGCTGAGGTTAGGTCGCCTGTATTCAGCGCGCGCTGATCGTGTGCCTATTTCTTTCGGCGTTGTTTTGGCCGGGGGGCTGGGTGAGGTCTGCGGCGGGTCTTTTGTGGGAGCTTGAGCAGGCGTTGTTCGATTCCGTCGTAGAATATTTCCGCAGTGACACGGATCTCCGGGGCTACGTTCTGCAACGCCCTTCGGTCGCCGAGTTGCAGCGCCCGCAGCGCTTCGACCCAGGGGCGCAAACGTGCGGCAGATTCGCCGAGTTGATCGAGGAGTGCCAGCAGTTCGGCGCCAAAGTTGAGGTGCAGAAGAACGGCGCTGGCTCGGAGCCAGTCGTCCTTCGTGACCGAAGCGAAACCGGTTGGCCGGAGTTGGATGGCCTGGACGAGCGCGTCGGAGGCCAGTCCCCAGTTTGCTTCGTAGGCGGCGAAGAGTGCTTCGTGGAGATGCAGGGTGTCGGGACACTGTAGTGTAGGGCGAGCCAGAAGGTCATTCAACAGGGCCTTGGCCTGAGATCCTTCGCCGAGGAAGTCGCGGCGCAGGAACAGGAGATTCTGGAGTGGAAGCTCACCGTCTGGATCGATCTGTATTGCCCGATTATAAGCCGCAGTGGCCTCATCGTAGCGATTGAGGAGGTCGCAGTAGAGGTTGCCAAGCCCGTTCCAGGGAGCGGCGTAGTTGGGATCGCGGGCGATGGCCTCGCGGTAAGCACTCTCGGCTTCGGCGGAGCGATCGGGATTGTCCTGTAGCAAATTGCCAAGACCGTTCCATGGTGCGGCCAGGCTTTGGTCACGCACAATCGCTTCGCGATATGCCGCCTCCGCTTCCGAAGCCCGATGAATCTGAGACTGAAGGAGAACGGCCAATCCATTCCATGGCCATGGAGAATGAACATCGTGAGCAATTGCCTCACGATATGCCGATTCAGCTTCGGCGAAGCGGTTGAAGTGGAGTTGAAGAAGCGTGCCTAAGTCGCTCCAAGCCCGCGATAGTTTCGGATTGTGGATAATTGCGTTGCGAAAGGCGGATTCAGCGTCCGTGAAACGATGGAGGTGATGGGCTAGAAGGCAACCCAAGGAATACCAAGACGGCGCCTGATCGGTGGCATGAGTGATAGCTTTGTTGTAGGCGATTTCGGCTTCACCAAATCGGTGAATGCGAACAAGCAAGTTGCCCAAATTATGCCACGCCGGTGCGGAACTGGGCTTTCTAGCAATGGCTTCACGATATGCTCGTTCGGCTTCGAGCATACGATTCGGATCGCGTTGCAGGAGGTTGCCCAAGTTGATCCATGGATTCGAAAGCTTTGGGTCGAGTCTCGCGGCTTTGCGGTACGCCGCTTCGGCATCCCCGTCCTGGGCGAGTTTGTAGTGCAAATCGGTAGCCCAGTCGTGCCATCTGCAAGCTGGGCTGCCATCGGGTGGCTCAAGTTCTCCCCGAATTCGTTGAATCGCACTGTCGCAGAGTTTCTCCCCGAATCCATTCGGCAACGTATCGACCATCAATTGAAATGTTGACGAGCTATCCGCGCGGGCAAAAGCGCGATTCCAGTCTTCAACGTTGTCCCGATGGCGAAGTTGCCCGGAGGCGATTCGCTGTGAGAACCAAGCGACAGCTTCGGCGGTGTAGGTCTCTACATCTGCCCGCCGCGACGCTGCAATTGTGTCGAGGACGCCCTGTGCCACTTCTGGAGCTAGATATTCGGATCGAATCGCCAGTTTTTCACGGTCACCAGTGCCGAATAGGGTGCGATCTCCGAGTATGGCAGTGGCGAACTCCTCCGGCCGTACGCAGGCGCCTTCTGGCGCGATCCCCTTGAGCTTTTGGCGCAGTTCGTCGAACGCAAGGGTGGCGGGCGGTAGGCGGTCGAAGTCGATCAGTTCACGCAATCGGGAACGGGCGGCATCAGCCTTTTCCTGGAGCGCAAGCAGGTCGGTGTGACGCTTCAGTTCCTCGGCGGTTTCTGGCTCGGTCAGACTGTCCGCGACGGCACGGCTCCAGAGGTAGCGGTCGGCGCTGAGGCGGTCTTCGGTCATTAGATGCCGCGCGAGTCGACTGCGCTCCAGAGGCTCGTAGAAACTCTCCAGGAACCGGGTGAGAAACTCGACTTCGCGTCGTTGGCGGCGCGAGGCGCTACGCATCAGGAACCAGATGTTGAAGAAGCGCTCGGCGATCTGATAGCCGGTGCTGGCTTGGTTGAAGAGTTCGACTCGTTCAAGAGTTCCGGTCTTTTCGAGTCGGTCGAGCTGGGCGCTAATGGTGGAGGCTGGAAGGAGAGTGCTCGCCGCGAGAGTGGAGGCGGTGACCGGGTCCCAATGATTGGCGACGGAACTGACGATAACCTGCTGCTGGTTGGTGAGTTCCTCGAACCGAGCCTTGTAAAGCGGTGTCACCCGGTCGAGGAGTCCTTCGAGATCGCCGAAGACGGTGGGGGCGAAGTCCTCCGCGTAGAGAAAAAACAGCGTGAGAGTGGTGCGTGGGTTTCCGCCGGTCAATTGGCGGAGGACCTTCAGGCGCGCGGGGTGTTGGAGGACGCGCTGGCGGACGTCTTCGCGCTGGGCGGCCTCCGCCAGGTGGAGCAGGAGTTCGCGCATTTCCCCTTCCTCCAGTGGGCGGAGGTAGTGAACTTTAAAATGGTCATAGAAAGCCGCGCCGTAATCCTGGGTTGATGGAGGCGGAGAAGGGCTGGCGCCGACGACGATGGGTGCGGCCGGACGCGTGAGGAGTTCGCGCAGGCTGTGTTGCTGGGCGGTTTCGAGGCGTTCGAAAACCAGCTGCAAATTGTCGACGAGGAGAACCGGGCGCTGGCCGTTGGTTTGGGCGGCCTGGGAAAAAGCTGCGTAAACTTCGTCGGCGAAGGGTTGGTCGTACTTGGTCGCTTGCGCCGCCCTCGAGGTGAGGTGAGCGACTTGGGCGTCAATAGTGTCAACCGCGGCTTTGTCCTTCGCCGCCTCGCGCGCGTCGGCGAGGGAGTCGAGGCAATTTAGCCAGAATTTTGAAAGACGGTCGACGGCGTATTGTTCCTCGGCAAAAACGAGCGGAATGAAGCGGCCTTTGTAGTGATCATTGGTGCGCAGCTCGGCGGCGACGCGCGCTAGCAGCATGGTCTTGCCCATGCCGCGTTGGCCGACGATGAGGTGATGCTGAGCCCGGCTGCGGGGCTTCTCCGCGGAGAGGTCGATGAGAATTCGATCCAACAATGGGCGCCGGGCGGCGAAGGTGGTGATGATCTGTTCCGATGACATGCGCCCCGAGTTGTAGAGCGAGAGTTGGTGGAGGGCGATGAGGGTGGGAGATGGGGTATTCATCGGAGTTCGCGGCGGTGCCAATATTCGCGGAGGAGAAATGAGCGGAAGGCATAGCGTCCTTTGTTTTCGATCAGGTAACCGTCGCGCTGGAGCATCTGAAGCAGACGTGCAAGCTGGTCTTCGACCGCGGCCGGGTCAGCCGACGGCCGGGTGGTCATCAGAGCGTTCAATACTTGAGATCGGCTACGACCTTTCGGGTGCTGACAGAAGTGTTTGAGCGCGTCCTTGGCGGCTTGGGCATCGTTTTGACTGAACTGTTCGTCCAGCCGCTGACGCCAAGTGTCGAACTGACTCAGGTTTCCGGGCTGCAAAAGTCGGGTGAAGGCGGCTTCGATCGCTTTGTCGTTTGTGGCCGTCGTTTCGGAGTCGACGAGGGCGTGGAAAACGATTTGCAAGTGGTGCGGCAGCGGCCAGCCCAGACGTTTGATAATCTGGCTGCGCTGCGCAGGCGACAGCGGCAACCTGTTCCCATCCCCGAGCCGCGTGAGGAACTGATCCGCTTCTACTTCGCTGAGCGCGTCGATAGTCACCGAGGTGAGATCATTGATGGTCTTCCGCAGGTTTCGATCGTCGACGAAGCTGTCGAGGCCGATGGACCCGAGGAAGACCCACCGTACCTGATGCCGATAGGTCTGCCGAAGGGCGCGCAGGGAGTGCAGCAGTCGGCTGACTCGGTCGGCGCCGTTCTCCTGCTTCCCGAGTGCGAGCAGCATTTCGGGGATTTCGTCGATGGCGAGAAGCACTGACTTTCCCCCAGCCTCGATTTTTCGGAAGACACTCTCCAATGCGCGCCCAAGCGTGCTTTGGCCGGGTTCATCGACCTCTTCCACTTCGATGTCCACGCCGGCGGCTCCGAGTTTTAGTCCACTGATCGCCTGACGCGTCTTTCGGAACGCAAGCGCGAGTCGGCTCAGCGTCTCGGGGTGTAGTCCGCTCTCGTTCAAGCCGTCCACCAGTTTTTCCGCAAAGGCCAGTTCATCGTGGCAGCCCTCTACATTGATAAAGACGGCGCCATGGCCAGCCTGACGTTCGAGTTCACACAAGCGGAGAACGAGTGATGTCTTGCCGACGCGCCGGGGTGCGGTAAGCAGAAGATTTGCACCATTCTCCAGTTCACGTTGGAGGCGTGCGAGGTCTCGCGGGCGATCAAAGAAGTCGTCGTGCTCGACCGGTGTGCCCGTGATATTTCTCATAATCTGGTGGGGAATATGGGTGGAGCCTCGCTCAGTGTAAATATACAAATGTGTATTTATACGAGATTGTATACAATTCGGCTTTGGCGTAGCGACGGCGCGCTGGAGCGAAGGCGCTTCCACGGGCTGGCATTTGGGCGATCGCATTTTTCCTGTTGGCTTCCGGGCGGCGGCTACCCCATATAGAGGGCCGTTGATGTATGGCTGACGCGAAAAAGCACAATTACGACGAGAGCAAGATCAAGACGCTGTCCTCCCTGGAGCATATCCGCCTGCGCACTGGCATGTACATCGGGCGCATCGGTAATGGCGCCCATTACGACGACGGCTGCTACATCCTTTTGAAGGAGGTCATCGACAATGCGATCGACGAGTTCATCATGGGCTCCGGCAAGGAGGTGCAGATCACCGTGGAGGGAAACAAGGTGGGCGTGCGCGATTTCGGCCGCGGCATTCCGCTGGGCAAGGTGATCGATTGCGTTTCGAAGATTAACACCGGCGCGAAATACAATGACGACGTCTTCCAGTTCAGCGTCGGGCTGAACGGGGTTGGCACCAAGGCGGTCAACGCCCTTTCCCGCGATTTCATGGTGCGCTCGCACCGCGATGGCGAATTCGTCGAGGCCCATTTCAAGCAGGGCAACCTGAAAAACCAGAAATCGGGCAAGACCACCGAGCCCAACGGCACTTTGATCCAGTTCGAGCCGGATCCGACCATCTTCAAGGACTCGGAGTTTCGGCCGGATTACATCGAGAAACGGCTGCGCTACTACTCGTATCTCAACGCCGGCCTGAAGCTGGTGTTCAACGGCCAGGCATTTCAGAGCCGGCGCGGCCTGATGGATTTGGTGATGGAAGAATTGCAGCAGGACGGCGCGGAGCCGATTTATCCGCCGCTGCATTACAGCAGCAAGATGCTCGAGTTTTGCTTCACGCACTCGAACAGCCGCTACGGCGAAACGTTTTACTCGTTCGTCAATGGCCAGTACACCAGCGACGGCGGCACACATTTGAGCGCCTTTCGCGAAGGCCTGCTCAAGGCGGTCAACGAATACTCGAAAAGCGGTTTCGAGGGCGACGACGTGCGCGAGGCAATGGTGGGCGCGGTGGCGATCCGGTTGAAGGATCCAGTCTTCGAATCGCAGACCAAGAACAAGCTCGGCAATACCGAGATTCGAACGGAACTGGTCAACAGCGTGCGCGAGGAGCTGCTGCACTTTTTCAATCGAAACAAAGACATCGCGCAGAAAATCGTCGGCAAGGCCGAGGACAGCCGGCAGCTCCGCAAGGAACTGCAGGACGTCAAGAAGCTCGCCCGCGAACGCGCCAAGGCCATCACCATTCGCATCCCGCAGCTGAAGGACTGCAAGGTGCACTTCGACAAGGCCAAGGGGAAGGGGAAGGGCTCAATGGTGTTCATTACCGAGGGTCAGTCCGCCGCCGGCTCGATCGTCAGCTGCCGCGACGTCAACACCCAGGCCATCTTTGTGTTGAAGGGCAAGCCGCTCAACGTTTGGGATCTGAAGCGCGACATCGTCTACAAAAATGACGAGATGTACAACCTCATGTGCGCGCTCGATATCGAGGACAACCTCGACGGCCTGCGTTACGAGAAGGTCATCCTGGCGACCGACGCCGACGTCGACGGCCTGCACATTCGGAATCTGCTCATCACCTATTTCTTCCGGTTCTTCGAACAGGTCGTGCAGGACGGGCACCTGTATGTGTTGGAGACGCCGCTCTTTCGTGTGCGCAACAAACAGGAGACGATCTACTGCTACAGCGAGGCGGAGCGCGACACGGCGGCGGCGAAGCTGGGGCGCAACCCGGAGATCACCCGGTTCAAAGGCTTGGGTGAAATCTCTCCGGCGGAGTTCAAACAATTCATCGGAAAAGACATGCGCCTGAGCCAGGTCGAGTATGCGGTGAAGTCGGACTCGCAGCAGATCCTGAGCTTCTACATGGGCAAGAACACGCCCGAGCGCAAGGACTACATCATGGAGAACCTGGTGGTGCCGGTCGAAGACTAGGACGCGGTGAGTGACGCCGCTCTTCGGTGGGGGAGTAATGAATGAGCGTTTCTAGAAATGATCCTTGTTCCTGCGGGAGTGGGAAAAAGTACAAGCGTTGTTGTCTTGCCACGGCCAAGCCTGGTTTAGCGCAACCGGCGCGGTCACCCAGGTTCCGTTTTGAGCACGGAAGTTACGGCGGGCCAGGGAGAGGGTTTATGCCGTCGACGATCTGTTATGCGCAGATCGGGGAGGGTCAGTGGATCGAGCACTTCTGTCTCGTGAATCCGTCTTGCCGGGTCGAAACTGAGGATGAGGCCTCGGCAGCGGCCGCGGCAGACTTAAAGGGGGCTTTTGCCATCAAGGCGGGCGGCGGCGGTGACCGCGAGATGGCGGAGTACTTGAAACGCAGGGGATACGTGACTGTTGACGGGTTTCGTCGAGCCGTGGACTGAACCGTCTTCAATTCTCCATTGCTCCATTGGCCGCTTAAATGGCGTGCAATCCACGGCTGTTTGGGCTTACGGTCGCACCGTCCCAACCCTGCGGCCGTGTCGACCGGCAACTGGCCTTGCCCTAATTCCGGCGTGGAGGTTGTGTGGCCGATCGAGCCAACATTCAATTCACATGAACGCGTTTCTTTACCTTCCGCACCGGCGTCGGTGCGATCTCACCGCCGGTGTGCTGCTGATTCTTGTGCTTGCGCTGGGCAATTGGCTCTCGGTGACGAGCGCAGTTGCTGCCGAACAGGTGCCGTTCCGCATCACGGAATTCATGGCGGCCAACACCGGAGCGTTGCTGGACGATGACGGCGACGCTTCCGATTGGATTGAGATTCAGAACCTCAGCGGGAGTCCGGCCAGTCTGGACGGCTGGTATCTGACCGACGATCGCGCGGTGTTGTCGAAGTGGCGATTGCCAGGTCCCACCGTGGCGGCGGGGGCGAGTGTGCTCGTGTTTGCTTCGGGGAAGAATCGCGTGACGGCGGGGGCGCCGTTGCACGCGAGCTTTCGCCTCGATTCGGCGGGTGGCTATCTGGCGCTTGTGCGGGACGACGGGCTTACCGTCGCTTCGGAGTTTCGCTATGGCGGGCAGTTTCCGGGGATTTCGTTTGGTGTTGGGCTGGGGCCGTCGCGGACCCCTGAGCCGCTCGTTCTTCCGGGCGCTTCGCTGAAGTACCTGATTCCGACGGGCCCGGTGCCGGACGCATGGCGCGGTCCTGGTTTCGATGACAGCGCATGGACGGGCGGTACGATGGCGGCCGGATACGATTTAAACTTTGGCCCGTTGACCACGGCGTATTCGGTTCCGGCCAACACCGCGGGGAACCAAGCCTACGGCGGTGCGCTTGGGCTCGACTTTGATGTAACCCAGCCCGTGAGTGTCACCGAGTTGGGTTGCTTCGACGATACCGGCAATGGGATTGGGGCGGGCGCGACCATCACGGTGGCGCTCTGGCGTCGGAACAATGGTGGAACCCCGACGGTCGCGACCGACGACACGGGCGCGGGCATTATGGCGGTGACCAATTTCACCACCGGCGCGCCGGGAACTCTCGTTGGCGGTCAGCGCTTCAAGACCCTGGCGGTGCCGGTGACCTTGACCAACGGTTCTTACACCATTGTCGCGTTTGGCTACGGAGCGGCGGAGCGTCTGGCCAATAATCTGGGAGTGGTCTCGCCCAACAGCGGCGGAGGCGCGCTGACGTTTGTCGGGCGCAGCCGATACGGCGACAACACGGCGGCTTTTCCGGCGACCGCCGATGCGGCCGTGGCCCAGTATGCGGCGGGCACGTTCCGGTTTCAGGCGCTGCCCGCTGGCGGGTTGTCCACGGATCTGCTGGCCATGCGCGGGATCAACGCGAGCGCGCTTTTTCGATTGCCGTTCACCCTCACGGCGGACGCGGCCTACTCGACCCTCGCCTTGAATGTGGCGTACGACGATGGTTTCGTGGCATTCCTGAACGGGGCGGAGATCGGTCGGCGCAACGCCCCGTCGTCGCTGGCCTTCAACTCCGCCGCGGTTGGTCCGGCCTTCGGTCGGGTTGCGCTCGACGTCAGTACGTTCGCCAATTTGCTGGTGCCGGGGTCCAATGTGCTGGCGATCCACGGACTCAATGCCAGCGTGGACGATGACGATTTCCGCCTGGAGGCCGGGCTGGATGGCGAGCGAGCGTCGACCAACACCGTCTACTTCACGGCCCCCACGCCGGGTGCCGCGAACGGGACGGGATTGCTCTATCCGCAGGTGGTCATCAACGAGATTCATGTCGACACCATCGATTCCAAGTTGCGGCCGATCGAGTTCATCGAACTCTACAATCCGCGGGCGGAGACGGTGGATCTGTCGGGCTGGTCGTTTGCCCGCGGCGTTGACTATGTGTTTCCCGCGGGGGCGAGCATTCCGGGTCATGGCTATTTGGTGGTGGCGGAGAATCCGGCGGTTCTGCTGAGTCGGTTAGGCGCGAACGCCCTGGGCCCGTGGGTGGGCCGCTTGGACAACGGAGGAGAAACCATCGAGCTCGTCGATGCCAATGCCGTGGTGATTGATCGCGTGAGCTACGGCCTCGGCTTTCCGTGGCCGACCGTGGGGGACAACGAGGATTCGATGCAGCTGATTCACGAAGGGCTGGACAACGATCTGGGTGGCTCGTGGCGTTCGGCGCTGCCGACGCCGGGTGCCCGCAATCGGGTGACCACCGGCAATGCCCCGCCGCAAATCCGCCAGGTCGATCACTTCCCGGGGCGTCCAGTGGCGGGGGACGATGTCGTGATTACGGCGCGAGTCACGGACCCGGATGGAGTGGCTCAGGTCACGCTGGAGTATCAGATCGTTGCCCCCGGCACCTACTTGCGGCTGGCGGATCCGGCCTTCACCAACAGCTGGAGCTCGATGGCCTTGCGCGACGACGGCACGGAAGGCGATGCGGTAGCGGGTGACGAGATCTATTCCGGACGCATTCCGGCGTCGGTGCAGGTGAATCGAACCTTGGTGCGCTATCGGTTGGCGGCGGTGGACCGCTCCGGCGCGGGCGTGAGGGTGCCTTACGCCGACGATCCGTCGCCGAACTTTGCCTACTTCGTCTACAATGGTGTGCCTGCCTGGACGGGCGCCGTGCAGCCGGGCGTGACTCCGGCGGAAACGTTCGGGACGAACCTGATGCGTCAGTTGCAGGCCTTCCACCTGATCAGCCGCAGCAATGATGTGTGGAACTGTCAGTACAACGCCGCCTTCAACGATGGGACCTATCGGTTCGAGGGCGCGCTGGTGGTGGATGGTCGGGTTTACGACCATGTGCACTATCGGGCAAAAGGCCAGAACTCGACCTACAACACGGGGAAAAACAAGTGGAAGTTCAGATTCAACCGCGGGCATTGGCTTGAACTGCCGGATGACTACGGACGTTCGACCACCACCATTGAAACCCTGAACGTGAGCAGCCTGCCTTCGTCGTGGGCCCCGTGGAATCGCGGGATGGCCGGACTGGACGAGCGCATGCAATACCGGCTGACCGAACTGGCCGGCGTGCCGGCGCCGCGCGGCACCTACTTTCAGCTGCGGGTGATTGACGATCCGGTGGAACAGCCGGCAACGCAGTTTGACGGAGATTTCTGGGGGCTCTACTTCGCCTTTGAGAACCAGGACAACCGGTTCAAAGAGGCTCACGGCCTGCCGGACGGAAACATTTTCCGCCTCCAAGTCACCGGTGCGGGCAATCATCTGCTGGGGCAGGGGGAAGGCCAGCCGGCGGACCTCAGCGACCTGAACGCGTTTGTCAGCACCACCACGGGCTACAACTTCACGCCGGCCCAGCCCGAGGCCTGGTGGCGGACTAACGTGGATCTGATGAAGTACTTCTCGTGGCGCGCCGTAAACGAGGCGGTCAATAACACGGATATTCGCGACCAGGAGAACGTCGTTTACTTCCGCGATCCGCAGACTGGCCTCTGGCACATTGAGCCCTGGGATTCCGATCTGCTCTACGAACAGTTCGATCGTTGGGGCCCGGAAGCGACGCAGTCCACCGCCGCTTACGAGCGCATTCGGCGTTGCCTGACGGTGACGAACATCAACCTCGAGTTCCAGGCGCGCGTTCGGGAGTTGCAGGATCTCCTGCTGAACAGTGATCAAGCCTGGAAGCTCGTCGATGAATACGTCTCCCTCATCACCGAGGCGGGACCAAACGCCCCGGGTTTCGTCGAAGCGGATCGGCGGCGGTGGGACTACAACCCGATCAATCCGCTCCCGCCGCGCGGAGTCGCCGCCACGGGTAACTATTACAAAACGCCTTATCCAGTTCCCAACATGGGCCTTGGCCCGCCGCAGCCGTTCTTCCGCGTGCTGACAAGTCCGGACTTCGCCGGGCTCGTCACCTGGGTCAAAAACTTTATCGCCTTCGACGCTCATGGCGGCGCGCGTCTCGCCAGTCTGGCGCAGGATGCCACCATCCCCAACACGCCCGCCTTGGAGTATGTCGGGGATCCGGAGTTCGGTGCGGACGGCCTGACCTTTCAGGCCAGCGTCTTCGGGTCGCCGACCAACCGGACCTTTGCGGCGATGCAATGGCGCCTCGGCGAGGTCTACGATCCGAGCGTGCCGAACTTTGTTCAGGGTGAGCCCTGGCGCTATGAGATCACCGAGGTCTGGCAGAGCGGAGAGCTCGGCGTCTTCAACGCCGCGATGACCCTTCCGCCGACCGTCGTGCGCGAGGGGCGAACATATCGGGCGCGGGTGAAATACAAGGACTCCGCCGGGCGTTGGAGTCATTGGAGCGATCCAGTTCAGTTCACTGCGGGCAGCGGCGGGGCGGCGCGCCTGGCGCAGAGTTTGATCGTCTCGGAATTGATGTACAATCCGCTCGCTGATGGTCCGGTGAACGGAGACGAGTTCGAGTTCATCGAGCTCAAGAATGTCGGCACAGCGGCAATCAATCTGGGCGGAGTGTCTTTTACGGCCGGGATCAATTTCACGTTCCCGCCCGGCACCGCGCTTGCCTCCGGAGCCGCCTTCCTCCTCGTGCGCAACACGGCTGAGTTCGGAAAACGATATCCAGGGCGCGCGGCGGATGGTGTTTACTCCGGCCGATTCGACAACGGGGGCGAGACGATCACTCTGTCGCATCCCGTCGGCGGGACGATCCTTTCGTTCGCTTATGACGATGAATTGCCGTGGCCCAATGCGGCGGATGGTTTTGGATTTTCCCTCGTTCCGGTCGATGCGACCGCGCCATTCGATCACCGCGATCCACTGCGCTGGCGGGCCAGTGCAGTGTCGGACGGTTCCCCGGGCTTGCCGGATCCGTCCAGTTCCATTCCACCGGTGCGCATCAATGAAGTCCTTGCCAACAGCGACTTGCCGGCGGTGGACTGGATCGAGCTGGCGAATCCGACCGCCAACCCCGTCGACATCGGCGGATGGTTCCTCAGCGACGATCCGGCCCTCCCGCGGAAGTTCCGGATTCCCACCGGGACGATCATTGGTCCGGCCGGATTTCTGGTGCTGAGCGAAGTGGACTTCAACGTTCCGGGCCGCCCGGGCGCGTTCAGCTTGCGTGGCTCCGGCGACGAGGTGTTGCTCCACAGCGGCGATACCCAAACGAATCTGACCGGCTACAGCCATGGGTTCGCCTTCGGTGCGTCTGCGTCCGGGGTCACGTTTGGGCGTTACGTTAATAGTGTCGGCGAGGAACAGTTCCCGGCGCAAAGTACGCCGACGCCCGGTGCCGCCAACAGCGGTCCGCGCGTCGGTCCGATCGTCATCAGCGAGATTCAGTATCATCCGCTGCCGGGTGACGACGAATTCGTGGAGTTGAAGAACATCAGTTCGGACACGGTTCACTTGTATGAGCCGCTGCATCCGACCAATACCTGGCGACTGAGCGGTGTCGGATTTGTCACGCCCACGAACCTGACCCTGGAAGCCGGGCGGACCCTCCTGCTCGTGGGAATCGATCCGGCCGTCTTTCGCGCCCGGCATGGGGTGCCGGCTCCGGTGCAAATTCTCGGGCCGTTCTCCGGACAGTTGCAGGACAGCGGTGAACGCCTCGAGTGGCAACGTCCCGATGTTCCGGGCACCAATGGCGTCCCGTTCATCACCATCGACTCCGTGCGCTACAACGATCGCGCGCCGTGGCCGATCGCGGCCGATGGCTCGGGCGCCTCGCTGCAACGGCGGATGGTTTCAAGCTACGGCGATGACCCGGCCAACTGGGATGCCGCCAACTCCACGCCGGGTGAGGACTTTCTCCCGGGCGCTGGCTCCGTCCCGACCCTGTTGAGCCAACCGCAGAGTCGAAACGTGCTGCTGGGGCAGTCCGTCAATTTCAGCGTTTCCGCCTCCGGTGGGGCTCCGCTCCAGTTTCAGTGGGCGTTCAATGGCGACGCGATTTCGGGCGCAACCAGTTCGAATCTGGCGTTGAGTCAGGTTCGGCTCGCGCAGGCGGGCAACTACAGCGTGGTGGTGTTCAATCGTGCGGGATCCGCAGCGAGCTCCGTCGCGCACCTGACGGTTTCAACGCCGCTGCTGATTTTGAGCCAACCCACGAACGTTGTGGTGCGGCCGGGAGCGGCCGCCAGTTTCCGCGTGGTCGGGGCCGGGACGGGCACGCTCCGCTATCAGTGGCTCCGCAACGGCGAACCGTTGCCTGGCGCCACCTCCAGTGTGCTCAGCGTTCCGTCCGCTCAGCTCGCCGATGCAGGCGATTATCAATGTGTGGTCACCGATGCCGTGGGCGCGACCTCCTCGTCGGTCGCCCGGCTGACGCTGCTGATCGATCCGGTGATCGTGTTGCAACCCGTGAGCCAGACTGCGTTGGCCGGCTCCAACGTCGTGATCAGCATCAGCGTGACGAACACCGCCACGCTTCCGATCGGGTACCGGCTGCGTCGGAACGGCGGCCTCGTGACTACCAACGTGGCAGGCTCGTTCCAAGTGCTGACGCAACACACGGCGTTCTTCCTGTTGTCCGGAACCAATGCGGCTCCGCCATGGACCAACTACGCCATCGTGGTGACCAATTTCGCCCGGCCCGGAGGCATTCTTTCCACCAGCGCGTTCCTGACCTACGTCCTCGATTCTGATGGCGACGGGCTTTCGGACGATTGGGAGGCGCAGTATTTCGGGGCGGGCGGAGCCGCGCCGGGCGCCGACGCGGATGGCGACGGCGTGACGAATCGGGACGAGTATCAGGCGGGGACGGATCCAGTGGATCCGGCCGGGTATCTGCGAATTGATTCGTTGGCGGTGGGCGGCGAGGCTCGGCTGACGTTTGGAGCGATTTCCAATCGAACGTATACGGTGCAGTTCACCGACGTGTTGGGGGGCGGAGTCTGGACAGACTTGATCGATGTCCCGGCCCGCGCCACCAATCACACCGTGACGGCAATCGATCGGAATCCAGGATTGCGGCGGGTCTATCGGGTGGCATTGCCGGCGCGGCGGTAGAACGAACAGTGCAACGCTCGCGGCGATGACGCCGGGTCGACTTCGCTGCCGCCGAGGCCTGGGAAGGTAGGGCGGGCGCTCCGCCGCCCGCCGCCAAAGCGGTGCTGCAGAATGTTTCCGCGGATCCGCTCGGTCCGCGGTGAAGTTGTCCGTACGGCCGGCGCGCTGCAGAGAGCGCGCCCTACCTGAAGGACCATGGAAAGCAAAAGAGCCGGAGATCCTTCTCCGGCTCTTTTTCTGGATGACGCATGCAGAACTGCGTCATCGTCGCAATCAGCGCAGTCGCTCGCTGTCTGGTCCAACGGCAGTCCCTTCCGTTTTGCCGGTGGCATTGTTCAATTGCCCCGGCCGACCGCGGGCCACTGCGCTGTCTTGAGCTGTGAAACACCACGGTTCACAACCAATTCACCCGTCCCAAGCCCCCGAAATTACGGCAGCGTCCGAGTGTTGAATTCGAGTTCCGCTGGCCTGGCTCCAGGTCATCCTGACCTTCGATCCGATTCTCGGTCAGAGACAGGGCGGGGTCGCCTCAACACATCGACGCTGCGATTTGCGTCTAAGCAGCCGCCTTGCCAGTGACCGGGCTGAACCCGGATCTGCCGCGGAAAAGCCATTGGGAACGCGATGCCGTGTTTGGCCATGGTCGTTAAAACCCGCTGCTGGCGGGCTTATTGTCGTTTGCAGGCGCATCGAATGAGGGTGTCTGTCGGGTAGCCCGAAGAAGGAGGCTCCGGACTGCGATTGGCTGAAATTGCCCGGTGTGGCGTTTGCAAGATGGCAAGGCTTGCCTGGTTATCGCCTGTCGCAAAACCCGGATGACGAGGTCATTGGCGCAGCGGATGGATAGCCTTCTTTGGCCTTTGTCGCAGCAACGGAGATTGGTCCCCAGGTTTGAATCATATCTTGATCCGTCGTCCTGGTTGGTTCAGTTTCTCGCGAATCTCAGAAGCACCGCGTGTCATTTCCATCTATTCCATTCACTATGAACAAAACAACTTGGTTTTCCATCGTCGTCGCCGGGCTCAGCCTCGCTGCCAGCGCGCAGGCCGAGTTCATCCTTTGGGTGAGCGACAACGGTCCGAAAGGGACGACCGCTGGGTCGGACGGGATAACCCGCGGCGAGTTTTATCCCGCGGTTTCGACCAGCGGAACACCTTTCGTTGATCAAGGCTTCGTCGATCTGTTAATCGCGGCCGGCCATAATGTGACGCGGTTCAACCCGAATTCCACGTCGATGTCCATTGACGACGTGCCGCTGATCAACAGCTACGATGTCATCATCCTCGGCACGGCGCTGAACAGCGGCCCGTTCAACCTCAATGCGCGCGGGCCGAAGTGGAACACGCACATTACCAAGCCGATGATCATCACCAAGTCCACGTTGGTCCGGCGGGATCGCATGGGCTATCTGCTGGACAACAAGGAATATGACTGCGCTGCCGATGCCAGCACCACGGCTTCGGGCAAACTGACCTTGCTGCAGGCGGATCATCCCATCTTCAAGGGCATCAGCCGATCGACGGTCGAGGGAGCGCAGGTGATGGATCAGCACGCGATCGTCCGGGTGCCCGAGCCAGCCAACAATCGCGGTGTGTCGGTCCAGTATTTCAAGCTGGTGCAGGATGGCGTCGATCAAGGGGTGGCGAATGCCGTGGAATCCGGCGGTCGTGTCCTGGCCACGATCGACTTCAACCCGCTCGATCCCGGCGTCAACATTCCGGCCGGTCAAGCCCCGGCGGTCAGCGGCGCCCACCGCGCCACGGGTTATGCCATCGTCGAATGGCCTGTGGGCACGACGGTGCGCACGACCCAGGTGGCCGGTGAAACCAACGCGAGCTATCGATTGTTGTTCGCCTGCGGCACGCGCGACGCCAGTGGCTCGGTCACCGCTTCGCCCAATCCCCAGGCCGGCGCGCTGGACCTTTCCGATGATGGCAAAAAGATGTTCCTCAATGCCGTGTTGCACGCCGCGGCGCAGAACCCGGCCCAAATCATCCGCAGCCAATGGGGCGAGTGGGACTACAAACAATATCTCTATGGCGGCGTCGGAAATCTGGTCCTCTCAAACCAAACCTCATCCGGGTTTACCGCTTGGATTGCCACCAACGACGTCGATGTGGTGAACAACACTGCTTTGACCAAGGGTTCTGACGGGCAGATCGAACCTGCTGGCCGACCGACGATTTACCAGGAGTTTGGCCCGCTTGACTTGTCCCGTGAGGGCCAGAAGGTCACCGCCAGGTTTGATTTGAAGTTCAATAACGCGCTGGCTTGGAGCGATCAGTTTGTCCGGTTCGGCTTCGGCAACACGAACAATAACTCTTCGTTCTACCTGAAGATCGATTCCGGGACGGGCGGCGGGACCACGCTCGGCTGGCGTTCGGACTCGACCATCACGGACACCAACGGCCAGACGCTTTACTCCCCGACATTCAATCCCGAGGGCAACCTCGCCACCGCCGAGGTCATCAACTACCCGGTCATCGGCCCGAACGGGGGGTTCATTGCCGGGAACTACAGCCACTTCATGAACAGCGGCAGCTTTGGCGGCCAGTATCCGGATCCGATCACGGCCTATCCGAATGGCGTCGGCCTCGGAGTGCTCGACACGTTGCACGTGGTTCACACCATCTCCATGTCGATGGAACGGGTGGCTGGTGGCTTGAAGATCGTCGGAACCTGGAGTAACAGCGCCGGTGCAGATTTTCTCGTCTCCGGTTACAGCAGCCCGTACCGCGACGTTCCGCTGCCGGTTGGTCATGGGGCGCTCGACAAGATCGGTTGCCTCGGGTTCAACCTGATGAACAACGACCTGTTCACCAACGGTTACGCCGGCGGCACCTACACGGTCTCCAACTTCCGTCTGGTTTACGACAACCCGCCCATTCAGACCTACCGCATCACGTCGATCGTCAACGATCCTCAGTCCAACCTGCTGATCCTCACGTGGGAATCCAAGCCGGACGCGCTCTACACGATCGAGATGAGCACGGACCTGGTCACGTGGGGAGCCACGGAGTGGATCAATGTTCCGTCGCAGGGCGCGACCACTTCGCGGGAAATCTTCCCCGACGCCGGCTTTTATCGTGTGAGGAAACAGTAGATCCTGGAAAGAGAGTGCGACGAAGTGGGCTGGCCGTCGACGGAGGCGAACGCCGCGGACGACCATGCGGCGCCTCACTGTGGCGGCGAGTTGGTCAGGGTCATTTGCAAACGGAAGACCCGCAACCGCGTCGCTACCTCGATCGGGAAACGGGCCTCGAGTGATCGGATCGCGGACTCCGCGCCGATTCGGGATGGTTGCTCAGCGGGCACGACTGACGACCAGAGCGCAAGATCGTCCGAGGTAACCCACGAGAAAGCGACGTCGTCCAACACGGGCAGATAATCGTAGGTGAAGGACAACGCTGGGCGTGGGCTGACGAGCTCAGACGTCGGGACAGCTGCCTTGTAGCGGAGGGGAGCAGGATTCGGGTCGCGCGGTTCGAGACCATGGGCGTACTCAGCCAGGTTTTGGATGCCGTCGCCGTCGGGGTCGGCTTCGGGGCCAGTGGTTGCGGCATCTTCCAGTTCGTTGGCCGCAAAGCGCAACGTTTTCCACGTCGCGAAGGAGGTGCCGCGGTGGCGGCCAATCTGCATCGCGAAGGGATCGGGATTCCCGCTGCGGGTGTCGATCCAGCACGCGATCGCCGGTGAGTCGAAGTCCAGTGCGGGCACGATCGCCTGGTAGTCGCCGAGCATGTATCCGCGGTCGGTCAACGGGGCCGCTCGCAGATCGCTCGAGACCTCGCTCAGGCGAACGTTGGGTTGCCAGGTTTGTCCGCCGTCGAACGATTCCGCGAGATACAGGTCCACGAAATAGCCAGCGCCAGGGTCATTGCGTTTGTCGTAAAAGATGACCGTGAGGTGCTGGCCGTCGGGCGACGCGGCGATCGCGGGCAGGAATACGCTGCGCGAGTCGGGTGTGTCGTTGACCGCGACGGGTGCGGTCCAGGTTTTTCCCTGATCAATGGATCGGCTGATGAAGATGCAGGGCCGGCTGCCGGGGGTCGCGTCCGCGCGTCCCTGCCAGCAAACGTAGACGACTCCAGCCTGGCGATCACCGGTTGCCGACGGGGCGAAGCCCACCCCACGCGCGACGGAATCGTCGTAGCGTTGCACTGCTGAGACGAGGGTCGGACGGGTAAACGTCAGCCCGCCGTCTTCGGACCTGACGAACTCGATTCGATTGCCGTCAAAGTTCCAGTAGACCATGGCGAGCGACCCGTCGGGAAGGAATAGGGGTTGAGTGGCCTGACTTAGTTTTGCGCCCACGAATTGTGGTTTGGTCCAGGATTGGCCGCCGTCGTCGCTGACCACGACGCCGTTGGAGGCGGCGGCGAAATAGAGGCTGGTCCAACTCAAGGCCAACCGCCCGAAGGTCGGCGTTCCCGGAAAGGTATTCACCGTGAGCCAATTCTTATCGAGCGTGAAGAACCGGCCGTCGTTGGTCACGGCGAAGATCGGGGCCGAGAAGGTCGCTCCACCATTGGTTGATTTACTGATGGTCATTGCTTCGGAACCACCGAGTGTAAACGCATAAGTGCCCAAATAGATGTTCCCCGCGTGGTCGATGGCCGCGACCGGATCGGTCGCCCGCTCGAACGGTCCGCCGTTCAGCTCTGTCAGGCCCGGGATGATTCCGCGTGACCAGGTGAGTCCGGCATCGTGACTGACAGCGTAGCCGCAACTGAGGGCGCCGCCGTTGGTGAGGCGACCGTCCTGGAAGGTGGCGACGACAAGATTCCGATCGACGTAGCTCCGCGCCACATGCACCTCGGCTTGCGCCCGCTGGGTGCCGGGAAGTAACGGTGAATCGTCGCCCATCCGGATGTTCTGACCCAGGCCGGACAAGGCGAAGTGGGGCAGAGCCATGAAGGCGAGGAATAGCCGGAGGTTTATCATCGGAAGCAAGTTGTTCGAAACCACGGAACCTCGATTCGCGCCTTGTATTTGCAAGAGAAAGTTTCAGGCCAGCTCGGGAACGCAGGGGTGCATCAAGCTCATAAGCAGGTTGCTGGCATTGATCATGATCGCAGTTGCGTCCGGGGGCCGAATCGGGATTGACCGCGGGGTCTATCTTTTACCCGCCATTTTTTACCTGAGTTTTGGGCCACGGACGCCGGAACCTCAAGTCCTGGCCCTTCGTGTGCGCGCCGGTTCGATCCCTACCAACCGTCGGAAGATGCCGTCTTTGGTAAAAGATGGGGGGTAAAAGATAGGCTTTTTGTGTTCCCGATCGGGCTTGATGCAGCCCTGTCGGGAACGAACGAGGCGGGCTTCACCGGTCCCGTGATTCCCACAAAGAGCTGGGCAACGTGGGTGCGTCCCGCTACGGTTCGTTCCGCATGCCTGACAAGGAGGGTGTTGCCAACGAGTTTGATGGGCCGTGGAAGGTCGCGCTCGAGATCTACCTGCGTCCTTTCCTCGGGTTGTGCTTTCCGGCGGTGCATGACCTGGTCGACTGGACGCATGCGCCGATCTTTCTCGACACCGAATTGCAGGCCTTAGGTCTGGAATATGGGTACGGAGTCAGGGCGGTGGATCGGTTGGTCAGAGTTCGGCTGGCCGACGGGCGGTTCGAGTGGTTGTTCATCCACGTCGAGGTGCAGGCTCAGCGGCAAGCCCAGTTTGCGAGACGACTGTTCGCGTATTTCTATCGCATTCTGGACAAATTCGGTGAGGCGGTGATCAGTCTGGCGGTGCTGGCCGACGACGACCCCGCGTGGCGTCCACGCCTGCACGAGACGGAGATAGCCGGTTGTCGTCTGTGCTTCGAGTTCCCCATGTTCAAGGTCGTTGATTTTGCGGATCCGGAGGGTGTGTTTCGGCGGACAGGCAATCCGTTTGCGTTAATCATCGCGGCGCATCAGGTGGCGTTGGCAACCGCACGGGATGTGGAGGCGCGGTATCGCCGGCGATTCGGACTTTTGGGCCATCTGGCTCAACTCTCCGGCTTGGGCATGAGCCGGAAGGAAGCCCGTGAACTGTGGAAAGTGATTCACGTTCTGACGCAGTTGCCGGAGGATTTGGAATTGAAGTTCCGTGCGGAGACGGCTACGGTGCAGCCCATGTCCATCAAGGATTTGATCACGCCATTGGAACGAATCGCGATGCGGGAAGGTGAAGCCCGCGGCGAGGCGAGGGGCGCCGCGTTAGGGCAGGCAGCGGGCCGCCTGGAGGGCGGCCGGACAGCTGCCTGCGATGCGTTGGTGGCTCGCTTTGGTTCGGTTCCCGATTCCATCGCCGGATACCTGAACACGCTGACGTCGATGGAAGAACTGCGCTATGTCCTGCGGTTGGCCGTGACCGAACCAAACTTGGATGCGTTTCAGCGCAAGGTCCTCGGCTCGTGAGGTACTGTCCCATTTAACTGGCGAGATTGGCAATAATTGAGGTCGGCTCACGAGCATTGCCCGGGCGCGCCGGCATCCTTGCCGGCATGATGCCAATGACAAATCAGTCACCGGCAGGGATGCCGGCGCTTCCGGGGCGGGCTTCACCGGTCCTGTTCCTGTCGCGAAATGCGTAGTCGCAGGAATCGCTGATGGCTGGCGCTTTTGGGCACGGTGTCGCGGACCGTTACGGTTTGAGTCCCGTCCGGATTGAGTAGGGGCATGCCGACGGGGTCGGTCAGCGGCGACCAAGAAACCAAATCGCTGGAGGCTTCGACGACGTAGTCGACTTCGTAGCCGAGAATGAGGCGATGGAAAGTGAGGGCGTAGTAGGACTGTCCGTCGACGGTGACGAATGAGCCGGCGGGTTGTCGATGGCTGGCGGGATCGCGTGGGTGGGAGCCGGAGGCGTATTCGAACAAGTTCGCGGAACCGTCGCCGTCGGGATCGGCGCGGTCGCCGCTGACGGCGGGATCGGCGAGTTCATCGGCGGTGAACCGTTGGGTACGCCAAGCGTCATAGGAAAGTGTGGTCGGGAAGAAGTCGTTGGTCGGCCAAGTGGTGATGTTACCAAGACTCCCGGTGATGATGGTGTCCATGAATGATTCGAAAGTGGAATCGAGGTAGGGGTTGAAGTTGACGGCGTACATGACCGTGATGCCGTTGGCCAATCGGAACATCTTTGAGCGCGTGCCCGTGATCGAGCCGCCATGAAACCAGTCTCCAGGGTTTGGGTAGTCGATATCCAATCCCATGCCGTAGGGTTCACCAGCCCCAATCGAGACGGCAGAGGGTGTGGTCATGATCCGGACGGACTGCGCTGAAAGAATGTCAGCTGGCGATGGTCGTCCGTCGATGGCGTTGACCAATCTGACGTAGTCGACAGGAGATGTGCACCAACCGTAGGCGGCATCGGTTCGGCGGGTGGAGTAGGAATACGGCATCGGACGGTCCCCGGGCCTAGGCTCGACTCCGTATTGGATTAGATACGGAACCGACAGGGAGGTTGGATAGTCGTAGTTCACGGCCTGACCAGGCAGCCACTCGGACAAAGTCTCCGGGCTCACATGCATTCGCGAGATGCCTGCATCGCGGAGTACACTGCGGACGTATTCTTCGTAAGGCCGGCCGGTCACGGCCTCGATGATTCTTCCGAGGAACACGTAGCCAACGTTCGAGTAGGCAAACCGGCTGCCGGGCTGAAACTGAAGGCCCAAACCTAGGATCCACTCCACGAGATTCGAGGAACTGAACGCTCCCTGCACGCCCATCACCCGGGCCGGGAGTTCCGACCAGCCCACTGGATCAAACTTGTTTCCACCATTCGGGTTGGGAGCATTGTCCCGGTCCCACCCTCCAGTGTGCTGAAGCAAGTGCTGGACGTTCAGCGACGCCATTCTTGGATCGTTGGTGGCTCCGGGATAGTCCGGACGCGGAAAGCCCAGTGTGCTCAGCACGCTGTTGCTCAGGGAAAGTAATCCGCTTTCGATCAGTTTCATCGTGGCTACTGCAGTAATTAGTTTCGAGTTGCTCGCCACACGAAATAACGAATCCGGCTGCACGACTTCGCCCGTGTTCGTGTCCGCGTAACCGTAGCCCCGCGCGAACACCAGCCGCCCGTCCTTCGAAACCGCGAGCGCCCCTCCGGGGATATGATAGCGAAACTACAGGCTCTGCATGTTCGTATCCAACCGGGCCAGCGACGGAATATCTGTTCCCGTCGTCGGTGCCCAAAAGAATCCCACCTGCGCGACCGAACTGGTCACGGCTCCGATGACGTTTGTGACCACGACGTAGTAGTTGCCGGCCTGATTGGGGCGGAGGCTGGGAAAAAGCAGGCTGGAGTTCGTTGCGCCGGGCACGGGATTCGTCGGGCTGTTGAACATCCATTGGTAGCGGTACGGCCCGGTGCCGGTCACGGTGACGTAGAGGGACGCCGGGCCGCTAAGGAAGACGAAATGATTGGTCGGCTGCTGCGTGATGACGGGTGGCGTCAGCACGGTGAGGGTGACGAGCGGAGTGCTGGTCACCGAGAGTCCCGCGCCATCGGTGACGACGACGGCGAAACGACGGGAGGTGGGCTCGACATTGGTCAGAAGCAGCGTGGGCTCGGTGCCGAAGGGGATGTTCGTGAAAAGCGTTTGGTTCGCATAGGATCGCCACTGGTAGGAAAGCGGCGCGGTGCCGGCGGCTTCGACCGTGAACGTGGCGGTGGTGCCGACAAGGTTGGTCTGGTTGCGAGGGGAGACGGTGATGGCCGGCTGGGCCTGGGCAAGCGGAGCGGCGACGGTGAGGGCCCAAGCCAGAGTCAATCTGGCAAGCACGGGGCGGAGTGATTTCATGGCGAAGCGAGGTGTGTGCATGGTTGCGTTCATCGGGTTCTGAGGCATCTGGCTCGGACCGTGACACCGAAAGTGAACGTATTTTTATTCGAGGCTGTCCGGTTGGTTTCGCCCCTTCCAAACAGTGTGAACCCTTCGGGCGGAACACTTTGGCACCGGCAGTGCTCCGCAACAGGGATGAAAAATTGTCGGCGGCTTGCTTTCGCCGTAATTGGATTGTTCGTCGGGTGCGCCGCTCCGTGTCCCCACCCCGGGCTGAGGTGCCAGGTGGAAGAACTGCCGTCGGCGTCCGGCCGGAAAGGGGCGATCGCGGAACCTGAGCTGCGGAAGCTGATCGCGAACGGCGACCATGGATCCGGGCTGGCGGCGACGGCGAAGGCGGTTCAGGCCGCGTGCGACGCCGTGTTGTGGAACCTTGAGCATGCCGGCACGGTTGGTTTCAAAAAGACGGTGGTGACGATGAAGGATGGCGAGTGGGACTATTCGACCCGTTCTTTTGAGCAGGGAGAACTGGCGCAAACGCGGGAATCGTTGGACGTGGCTATCCTCGGACCGGGATTTTTTGAGTTGGAGCTGCCGGATGGAACGAAGGCTTATACTCGCGATGGATCCTTTCGACTTCGACCGGATGGCCGGCTGGTGTCGGCCCAGGGATATGTCTTGAGCGGGGTGGAGCCGCTGTCGGCGCCGAATGGCAGCATCACTGTCGAGTCCGACGGGACCGTGAAGCACCGCGGAACCGGCGGCGAATCGCGATCACGGCTTCGCGTGGTGGATTTTGCGAATCCGTCGGGTCTCAACGTGAACCGGCGTGGGCTATTTCTGGAGACGCCCGCCTCTGGCCGAGCGGAAGTCGTCCCGCTCGACGACACCAGTCACCCAGCCGCGAAGTTGTTGCCGGGTTACCTCGAGCTCTCGAACGTGCATCTCGTGGAGGAGATCACGTCCTTGGTACAGCTGATGGAATGGAGGCGGACGGTTCGGGAGCTTACATCGCTTGCTAGAGGCGGTGCGGTGACGAGGTAAGCGCCGCTTCGAATTGGAGGACGACGCGTTGGGAGCGCTGGAGCTCGCGTTGGTTGCGTGAGGTTTGGTCCGTTCGATCCAAAGCGGCGGTGCCTGCGGTAATCCAAGACGCTGGTGCGTTGGCTGGTGTTTTGCCATGCTTGCCTCATGCCCGAGCAACCTACGCCGTGGCCGCACGCGCCCACTCATCAACTCGCCCAAGGCGGTACGTTCATCGTGACCGCAGGGACGTATCTCAAAGCTCATCACTTTCGCGGCGCGGCGCGATTGCGGGTGTTGCATCGCGGGTTGCTCACGGTCGCGCGTGAATTCGGCTGGCGGTTGGAGGCATGGGCGGTGTTCTCCAACCATTACCATTTCGTCGGCCACTCGCCGTCTGACCAACCGGATGCCACTAACCTTTCCGGCATGCTCAACGAACTGCACACGAAGACCGCTACGTGGATTAACCGGCTGGACAAAGAGCCGGGCCGGCAGGTGTGGCACAACTTCTGGGAAACGCGCCTGACCTATCCAAAGTCGTATCTTGCCCGATTGAACTACGTGCATCAGAACGCGGTGAAGCATGGTTTGGTGGCGGTGGCCAACGCATATCCGTGGTGTTCGGCGGCGTGGTTCGAGCGCACCGCCTCGGTGGCGATGGTGAAAACCATCTACCGTTTCAAAACCGAGCGCCTCGACGTGCTCGACGAATTTAAAGCAGACGCCGATTGGTAATCGCGAAGTGTCTTGGAGTGCGGGGGGCGAAGCACCGCTTTGGATATGGACACGACGGGCGTTAGGCGCACTGGAGCTCGCGTTGGTTGCGTAAGGTTTGGTCCGTTCGATCCAAAGCGGCGGTGCCCGCCGCACTCCAAGACGCTTCGCGTGGCTGTGAGCGTTGGGTGAGCGCGCCAGCGTCTTGGAGTGCGGGGCGAAGCACCGCTTTGGATTTAAACACGACGGGCGTTGGGAGCGCTGGAGCTCGCGTTGGTTGCGTAAGGTTTCGTCCGTTTGATCCAAAGCGGCGGTGCCCGCCGCACTCCAAGACGCTTCGCGGGGTCGTGAGCGTTGGGTGAGCGCGCGCTCAAGGATCAGCCAGCACGGTAAACAAATGGCGCACTTCGTCGTCGACGTCTTCGGACCGCGTCACGGTCTGGGCGATCTCATCGCGGAACAGGTCACGGTAGCGTCGGCGCAGACGGTGGAGAGCCTGGCGCACGGCGGCTTCGCTCGAGTTCAAGCGGGCGCCGAGTTCCGCGTGGCTGTTGGCGGCGTCGTCGTGCAAGAGCGAGGGCCGGAGTTGTTCGAGAAGGTGCCCCTTCTCGGCGGCGCGATATTCGATTTCCAAGCGGGTCAGCACGCGATCCAGCAAGGTTGTAACCCAACGTCGTTCGAACAGTCTGGCCGCATCCGGTTGGTCAGCAGGTTCTAGCTGATAGCGCTCTTCAGCGGTCAAGGCGTCGAAGGAAACAATGATTTGGCCTCCGCCGCGTTTCAGTCGGCGGGATTTGTCCCACTCGTCCGCGAGAAAATGATGGAGCGCAGCCAGCAGAAATGTCCTGAATCGACCCCGGGCGCGGTCGGCCTGTGCGACATAGTTTTTTTCCAGCAGTCGGGCGAAGAAGGCCTGGGTCAGGTCCTGTGCTTCATCGGACGAATGGCCTTTGCGCCGGACGTAGACATACAAGGGATACCAGTAGCTGCGGCACAGCTGGGCGAGGGCCTCTTCGGCACCCGGAGCGAGCCCATCGCCGGCCGCTGTCACGACGCTCCACCGGGTCGTGACGAAGAGCGGTTCGCCGCCCTGCTCAGGGCGCAAGGCTGTCGTGGGGATTCCCCGATTCATGACTTGAGGGAGGGTATCCGGAAAGGGTTGGGTGACGGAAGGGCGAAGTTCCGTCTCGTGCCCTGTGTTTTCCCGTGACGGTGATGGTTGGTTCGGGTCAAATGCACTTGCGTCACTCTTAACCCCTTTGAACCATGAAAAAGACTTGGATCCTTGTAGCGGGCGCGGCCGTGGTTGCGTTGGGCATCATCGCGACGGTGCAGTGGCGAGCATTCCGATCTGAGGCGGAACGGGCGCGCGCCGCAGAGGCGGCGCGGCGTGAATCAGCGGTGGCCGCGGAGGCAGAGGCCAGGCGCGCCCAAGAGGCGGAGGCCCGGGCGGAGCGGTTGCAGCGGGAAGTGCAGGAATTCTCCACTGTGACATCGAACCTGCGTTCGAATGCGGTCGCGCAGCGGAGCAACTTGACGGCTCTGGCCGAACAAATTGCGGCCGGGAAAGGATCGAACGGCCCGAGCTCTGGCGCAGAGAGCGGATCGGGAGGCTCCTTGGGTAAAGGCATGGGGCAGATGCTCGCCAAGATGATGCAGGACCCTGAGATGAAGAAAATGCTCCGCGGCCAGCAAAGAACGATGGTGGACATGATGTATGCCGGTCTGTTCAAACAGATGCGGCTTTCGCCGGACGAGCAGAAGTCGCTGACGGATCTTCTGCTGGACGCGCAGATGAGTCAGGTGGAGAAGGCGGGGAATATGCTGGGAGGCGGCGAGGCTGGCGTCGATGCCGCTCAGGCCCGTCAGGCGATGGAGGACGAAAAGAAGGCCTCGGAGTCGCGCATCAAGGAGTTGTTGGGTGACGATCGCTTTGCCGAGTATCAGGAGTACCAGAAGACGATCGGAGAACGGATGCAGGTCAATCAACTCCAGTCCAAGATGGAGTCGGCCCACTTACCCCTGCAGGAACCTCAGGTCGCCCAGCTCATGCAGTTCATGCAGGAGGAAAAGACCCGCGTGCCGCCCGTTCTCCCGACGGGACAGAGCGCCAATCCGGCGGATCTCAAGGCGCTGATGACGCCGGAGAACCTCGACAAGCAGCTGCAATGGTTCGATGACTACAACCAAAGGGTTCTGGGGCGGGCGGCCGAAATCCTGACGCCCGACCAAATGAAAGTTTACCGCGATTTTCAAGAGCAGCAGACCTCGATGCAAAAGCTCGGATTGAAGATGGCGAAGGACATGTTCGGCTCAGGCGACCCTGCGCCGGCTCCGGTCAAATAAGCCGACTAAACTTCCGGGCGGCGCGGGCCGATGTCCCAAGGGTGAGCTCCAACGGGGGCTTACCTCTATGCTGAACAAGGCAAATTTTTGGGTCTGGTCACACGCTGTCGCTGCCGCTGTTGCAGCCCTGCTGGTCGTCGGAACAGCGCCCGCAAGGGCGGATGACCATCTGGACACGTTCCGGGTGGGTGGGACGGTTTACTCCAACGTGACCGTCATGACCAAGACGTCGGTCGACATTTTCTTCAAGCACTCGTATGGCTTTGGGAACGCCAAGGTCCGGGACGTGGAGCGCCCGGTGCTCTTGAAGCTGGGCTATCAGCTTCCGGGGGACGACGACAGTGGCAAGTCGGTCCTGGATCAGTCCGCGCAGAACGTGATGGAATCGGCCGTGGTGACCAACCTCGTGGCGGATCCCCGCGTGCAGCAGGCGCAGGCGATTTTGAACGATCAGTTGGGCGATGTCCTTGAGGTGATCACGCCACAAGTCATGTACGGACTGGTCGCGGCCGTAGTTGGTCTTTATCTCTTCCACTGCTTCTGCTACCGGCAGATCTGCATGAAGGTCGGCCAGGCCAGTGCCAAACCGGACAACAAGTTCCTGCCTTTAATCTGGGTGCCGGTTCTGCGGCAGATTCCCTTGTTGCGGGCGGCGGGGCTGCCTGCCTGGCTCGTCTTGGCTGTGATCCTCCCGCCGGTTTGGCTGGGGGTGCAAATCTGGTGGTGCTTCAAAATCGCCGAGGCGCGCGGTAAATCCCGCATCGTCGGCGTGCTTCTAATCCTGCCATTCACGTACGTGTTCGCCTTGCTCCATCTGGCCTTCTCCGGCGTGAGCCAAAGCCAGGCCGCGGCGGGCAATGTGATCTCGCTCGCTGCCCCTCCGCGTCGCGCCGCAGCCTAGGCGAACGATTCCGTTGCGACCAGTGGAGGCTGCAAGCACTTGCGTTCCGCCCTCACCTCGTCCCTCTTCCCCCGGGGAGCCCGCGGAGGAGGGACGAACGATCGAGGCCGGTTCTTGCGGGCGAGCCACGTCACGATTCGGAGGTTCGTCGACTTTCATCACAATTACTCACCTGCGCCACTTGCCCGGCGGTTCAGGGGAAGCCGCCCGTTCCTTTTAGATCTGCTCACGAGACATGAACCCGCGACGGCCTGGACGGACGGCGCGCTGCAGGCTCATGCCTTTCGAAAATTCTGCTGCGACCAAGGGAGGCTGTAAGCGCTTGCGGATTCGCCCCAGCGCCAACGGCGCGCGATCTCTCAGCCCAGCCCAGCGGGTAGGACGGGCGCTCCGCCGCCCGCCGGCAAACACGTGCTGCGAACTGCTTACCCGGTCGTGCTCGAAGAACGGTGACGTTGACCGCAACGGCGGCGCGCTGCGGAGAGCGCGCCCTACCTGAAGGTTCATGGGAAGGCTCCACGCTACTGGCGTCGGTTCCAATCGAGCCGGGAGTAGCGATTGAGGATCAATTCTTCTGTTCGAGCGGTCACTCCCGATTCTAATTCCCTCCACCGTTCGCCAGAATTTGTCGCCTGCCATGCGTTGCGCAGCGATTGCTGGATTCTTCCTGAATCGATGGTCGGCGGGAGGCGCTGGACGAAGGCCAGATGATCGCGTTGCCGGCGGTACTCCGGCTCGCGTGGCGGCGGACGCAGCAGACGGGGGAGAAGTTCCAGCTCGAAGGACGAAAGGAGAAACGTTCCGTGAAACAGAAACCAGCTGCGCTTTCGGCGTTGGGCGTTCCCGGAGAATTTAAGATCGTTACAGGCGAGATCGGTGTGTCCGGCGGTGATCACCGTCTGGCCGAGCAGCGCTTCGCAGGCGGACTGGTGACGTTTCATGACGAAGCAGTTGGTTTCGGTGATGGTGGCGGCCGCGCCGATCAGGTCGAGTGGAAGGATGAGGGCATAGTTGAGGCAGCCGGGGCCCTGGAGGACCGTGCCGCCGCCGCTGCACCGGCGCAGGACAGGGATCCCCAGCGAATCACAGCGATCGAGGTAAACCTCGTCCGCCAGGCGTGCGGCGTAGCCGACGACGATGAACGGAACGGTGGATTCCCAGAAGCGGAGAACCCCGGACCCGCCGTTGGCCTCGCGTTCCTCCAGCATGGCCTCTTCCCAAGCGAGGTTGGCTGCCGGCGAAGGCAGCGTTAAGTCAAGGCAGTCGATCGATATTTGATCAGTTGGCATTTGAACTGGCGCCCGTCTATCATTGCTGGCGTGATTGAAAAAGTGAAAACGAAGAAGTCGGATAACGGTGCGGGCAGTTCGTCGGATGATTTGTCCCGGCTCGGGGTGCCTTCCCAGGAGGCCCTGCCGGACACCCAGGAAACCCGGCGTTGGTTCAAATCGCTGGAGACCGTGGTCGAGCATTTGCTGAAACAGCAGGGCTCGGAGCACGCGCATCTTTTTGTCGACAGTCTGGTGGACCGCCTGCGCGATGCGGGCATCAAGGTTCCATCTCCCACCTCGACGCCCTACCTCAATACGATCGCGGTCCACGATCAGCCTCCGTATCCGGGCGACTGGCAGGTCGAAGCGCGCATCAAGAGCTATATCCGGTGGAACGCGATGGCGATGGTGGTCAATGCCAACCGCAAACACGACGGACTCGGCGGGCACATCTCCACCTATGCCTCGTCCGCCACCCTGTACGAGGTTGCCTACAACCATTTCTTCCATGGGGGCGACGACGGCAATCCCGCTGACATCATTTATTTCCAGGGTCACGCGACGCCTGGAAACTATGCGCGGGCCTATCTCGAACGGCGGCTGGACGAGCGGCACCTGCAGAACTTCCGCCAGGAACTGGCGGAGGGCGGCGGGCTGTCGTCCTACCCGCATCCGTATTTGATGCCGGACTTCTGGCAGTTCCCCACCGTCTCGATGGGGCTTGGGCCGATCAATTCGATCTACCAGGCGCGGTTTAACCGCTACCTCCAGGCCCGCGGTTTCGTTCATTGGACGCGCGAGCCGAAGGTGTGGGCCTTCATCGGGGACGGTGAAAGCGACGAGCCCGAATCGCTGGGGCAACTCGCGCTGGCGGCGCGGGAGCAGTTGGACAACCTGGTCTGGGTCGTGAACTGCAACCTGCAGCGCCTCGACGGCCCGGTGCGGGGCAACGGCAAGATCATTCAGGAACTGGAAGGCGTCTTCCGCGGCGCCGGCTGGAATGTTATCAAGGTGATCTGGGGTTCTGATTGGGATGCTCTCCTGGCCAACGACACCACCGGCCTGCTCTTGAAACGCATGGAGGAAACGGTCGATGGCGAGTATCAAAAGTACTCGGTCGAACCCGGCAGCTACATCCGCAAACATTTCTTCGGAAAATATCCCGAGCTCTTGAAGCTCGTGAACCATTTGACGGACGAGCAGCTGCACAAGATGTATCGCGGCGGGCACGACACCCGGAAAGTCTACGCCGCCTACCGCGCGGCGATGGAACACAAGGGTCAGCCCACTGTCATCCTGGCCAAGACTGTCAAAGGCTACGGCCTCGGCGAGGCCGGGGAAGGACGCAACATCTCGCATCAGCAGAAAAAGATGAACGAGAAGGAACTCCGCGAGTTCCGCGCCCGATTCAACATTCCGATCAGCGATGAGGACATCGTGGAGACGCCGTTCTATCGTCCGCCGGAGGACAGCGTGGAGCATCGTTACCTGATGGAACGGCGCCGGGAGCTGGGTGGTTTTCTGCCGAAGCGAACCCAGGCGGCGCCGGCGTTGAAGGTGCCGGCGCTGGCAGATTTCGGGCGTTTTTTGAAGGGGGACGAGCGCGCGCCTGCGTCGACCACGAAGGCGTTTGTGTTGCTCTTGAGCACCCTTTTGCGCAACCGGGACATCGGGCGAAACATCGTGCCGATTATTCCGGACGAGGCGCGCACGTTCGGCATGGACGGACTTTTCCGCGAGATCGGCATTTACTCGCCCAAGGGCCAGCTCTATGAGCCGGTCGACAAGGCGTCGTCGCTTTACTACCACGAGGCGAAAGATGGGCAGATCCTCGAGGAAGGCATCAATGAGGCGGGCTCGATGGCGAGTTTCACCGCGGCGGGCAGCGCCTACGCGACGCACGGGATCAACATGATCCCGTTCTACATCTACTATTCGATGTTCGGTTTCCAGCGGGTCGGCGATCAGATGTGGCTCTGCGGCGACATCATGGCCAAGGGCTTCCTGCTCGGCGGCACGGCGGGGCGCACCACGCTGAACGGTGAGGGTCTCCAGCACGAGGACGGTCACAGCCTGCTCCTGGCCAGCACCATTCCGAACCTGCTGACCTACGATCCGGCCTACGCTTATGAAGTGACCGTGATCATTCAGGACGGACTGCGTCGCATGTATCAGGAGGGCGAGAACATTTTCTATTACATCACTCTCTATAACGAGAACCTGCTCATGCCTCCAATGCCCGAAGGCGTGGAGCAGGGGATCCTCAAAGGCCTTTACAAATTCAAGGCCGGCCCGGCCGGCAAGAAGGCGAAGGCTCACCTGTTTGGGAGCGGCCCCATCCTGCGCAACGCCCTGGCGGCCCAGGAAATCCTGGCCGAGAAATACAACGTTTCGGCCGATGTCTGGAGCGCCACGAGCTATAAGCAGCTGCGGACAGATGCACTCAATTGCAGCCGCTGGAACCTGTTGCATCCGGCCAGTCCGCAGCGCAAATCCTACGTCGAGTCCGTGCTCGAGAAGGAAAAGGGCGTCTTCGTCGCGGTGAGCGATTTCATGAAGAGCGTGCCGGAGCAAATCGCACCCTGGGTGCCGGGCGGTTTGACCGTGCTGGGCACGGATGGTTTTGGCCGGAGCGAGACGCGGGAGAACCTGCGGCGCTTCTTCGAGATCGATGCGCCCATGGTGGTGCTGGCGACGCTGAACGCATTGGCGAAGCAGGGGACCATCGACAAGTCGGTTCCGGCGCGGGCCATCGCGGAGCTCGGCATCAACCCGGAAAAGCCTTATCCCGTTTTGGCGCTGTAGGGCGGCGGCATGATCGTGCCATCGTTAAAGGATGACGCGCTCCTGGCCGACATCCGCAGTGCGCGGGGCGAGGCTGCCGGCCGGCTCCACTGTTGGTGGCTGGGGCAAAGCGGTTTCCTGGTCCAATGGGCCGGGAAACATTTGTTGTTTGATCCGTACCTCTCCGACTCGCTGACGGTGAAGTATGCGGCCACGGACAAACCGCACGTCCGCATGACGGAACGGGTCATTGCTCCGGAACGACTCGATTTCGTCGACGTCGTTACCTCCAGTCACAATCACACGGACCATCTGGATGCCGAGACGCTGGGCCCGTTGCTGCAGGTCAACCCGGCGTTGGAACTGATCGTGCCGGAGGCCAACCGGGAGTTTGTGGCGGGCCGGCTGTCGATCGCCCCGGAGCGGCCGCGCGGCCTGGACGCCGGCGAATCGTTGGAGCTGGGGGGCTTTCGGATCCACGCCGTGCCGGCCGCGCACAATACTTTGGAGAAGGACGCCCAGGGCCGGCACAAGTTTCTTGGTTACGTTGTGGAGGCCGGCCCCTGGACGATCTATCACTCGGGCGACACTCTGCGTTACGACGGAATGGCGGAGGGCCTTCGGCGATGGCGAATCGATTTGGCGTTGCTGCCGATCAACGGCGATCGGCCGGAACGCCGCGTGGCGGGCAATCTCAACGGCGTCGAAGCGGCGACGCTCGCGCACGACATCGGAGCTGGCACCGTCATTCCGTGTCACTACGACATGTTCGAATTCAACACGGCGTCGCCGGATGAATTCATCGCCGCGTGCCAGCGCGTTGGTCAGTCGTATTGCGTGCTGCAGGCGGGGGAACGATGGAGCCGGTAGGGCAGACGGAGCGCGGACTTCCAAGTCCGCAGCGGGTGGAATCGGCCGCCAGCGTTGGGGGCTAGCCCAGCACCTGGCGCAGGTATTCGCCGGTGTGACTGCCCTTGGTTCTCGCGATCGTCTCGGGTGGGCCAAAGGCGACCACGGTTCCGCCAGCCTCGCCGGCGTCTGGTCCGAGATCGATGACCCAGTCCGCGCATTTGATGACGTCAAGGTTGTGTTCGATCACCACGACGCTGTGTCCGGCGTCGACGATGCGCTGGAAGACCAGCAGCAAGATGCGGACATCCTCGAAGTGGAGTCCGGTGGTCGGCTCGTCAAAGAGGAAGAGCGTGCCGGGCGGGGATGCGGACTCAGGGTCGAGGACGGCATCCGCCGTTGAAGCGGGGACGAGTTTGGGTGCGAGTTCCGGTGCGGCCCCGGTTGCTCCGCGGGCTTGGGCCCCTCTGCCTTTGCCTTGGCGAGACTCGAGCCAGGCGGCGACGCCGGCCTTGGTGTTGCGCACGTTGAGCTGGGGGGCTTCGGCTTCGGTGCCCGCCGTGGGGATGGCTTCGCGCTTGGTAAAATCGGACTGCGCGAGGTGCGTGACAAGTTTGAGCCGCTGGCTTTCGCCGCCCGACAAGGTGTTGATGGGTTGGCCCAGGCGCAGGTAGCCGAGGCCGACGTCCCGCAACAGTTGAAGGGCCGCCAGGGCGCGGCGTCCCGCCGGAAGGTGCAGGTAGTTTTCGAGAAATGTGAGCGCATCATCGACGGTGGCATCGAGGAGGTCGGCAATGCTCCAGTTCACCACGCGTCGGACCGGCGCGTCGTTGCTGGACAAACGCTCGGCGCGTGTCGTGTTCTTTCCGCCGGCCGTCGGCGCTGCGCTCGTCATGATCGGGCCGTGCAGTTTGACTTCCAGAATGTGTTCGCGATAGCGGCGGCCTTGGCACTCGGGGCAACGGATGAAAATGTCGCTCAGAAACTGCATCTCGATTTTCTCGAAGCCCGCGCCGCGGCACCGTTCACATTGGCCCACGCCGCTGTTGAAGCTGAAGGCGCTGGCGCCCAGCCCGCGTTGCTTGGCGAGATCCGTCTGGGCAAACAGATCGCGGATGTCTTCAAAGGCGCCGATGTAAACCACCGGGTTGGAGCGAGGCGTTTTGCCAAGGGGCGATTGATCCACGAGCACAACATCACTCAGCGATTCCCAACCCTCCACGCGCGCCGCGGTCACGGACGCGTCGGGTGACTCATCGTCCTTCTCCGCATCATCCAGTCGATCCGAGGCCTTGCCTGAGGCCGTCGATTGGCGATTGGCCGAGAGTCGGGCCTGCAAGGCGGGAAGGAGAACCTCGCGAACCAGCGTGGTCTTGCCCGAGCCACTGACACCCGTCAGCGCAACGAGGCGTCCGAGCGGAATCTCGATCGTGAGATTCTTCAAGTTGTGCCGGTTGGCGTTGAGCACGCGAAGAATGGCGGGAGAATTCTCCAGCGGGGCCTCTGCAGCTTCCGCGCTCGCGCTGCGGGCTTTGCGCGCTTTTCGGCCGGCCGCAGAGCTGGCGCGATAGTCGACGGTCGCTTCGTTCAGCATCATCGGCGACGAGACGGCTGTTGTTCCGCCGGCCTGTCGATTGAATGGACAGGGACGTCGGGCCGGGATTTCGATCGCCAGCGAGCCCGAGAGATAGCGCCCGGTGAGCGATGCTTTGTCGCGCAGCAGCGCGGGCAGGGGGCCGGTGAAGACCAGGGCGCCGCCTTTTTCGCCCTGGCCGGGGCCGAGATCCACGACTTGATCGGCGGCGCGGATGACAGCGGCTTCGTGTTCCACGACCACGACCGTGTTTCCGGTGTCACGGAGCTGGTGCAGAATGCGGACGAGCCGGGCGGTGTCGCGGGCGTGCAATCCGACGCTGGGTTCGTCGAGAACGAACAGCGTATTGACCAGACGGGTGCCAAGGCAGGTCGTCAGATTGACCCGTTCGGTCTCGCCGCCGGAAAGTGTCCGGGTGGGGCGATCGAGCGTGAGATAGCCGAGGCCGACATCGACCAGATAGCTGAGTCGGGTGCGCACCTCTCCCAGCGCGAGCGTGAGCGGATCGTTGCGGCGCGGGGAGGCCGCGACCGTCAGTCGTTCGATGAATGCCAGGGCGTGAGCGATCGAGAAAGCGTAGAAGTCAGGCAGCGCGATGGGGCCGGCCGGCGACGGGACGCGATAGAGGAGGGCCTCCGGTTTCAGCCGTTTGCCGTCGCAGGTTCCGCAGAGCGTGTACGCGCGGTATCGACTGAGCAGCACGCGCACGTGCATTTTATAGGCCTTGCTTTCGAGCCAACGAAAGTAGCCTTTCACGCCATACCACTTCTTTGGCCAGGAATTTGCCGGATCATCGGGGATGTAGCCGGGATCGCCTTCGATTACCCAGCGCTGGTGATCGTCTGAGAGCTCGAGGAACGGAACATCGGTGGGCACACGGTGTTTGCGGCAAGCCTTCAGCAGATCGATCTGGCACTCGGCGCCCGTGCCGGTCATCCAGGGGCGGACGGCTCCCTCCTCCAGCGTGCGGGAGCGGTCGGGAATGGCGAGGTGGTAATCAATGCTGATGATTCGCCCGAATCCCTTGCAGGCGGGGCAGGCGCCCAGCGGATGATTGAAACTGAAGAGCGCGGGCGTTGGTTCGGGATAGTCCAGATCGCAGTGCGCGCAGTGATGCCCCCGGCTGAACGGGAGGGCCGCGGAATGCGTGTCGGCGAGACCATCGGCCGGCACGGGATGCAGCGTCAGCTTGCCTTGGCCGAAGTGGTAGGCCTGTTCGCAGGCTTCGACAAAGCGGGCGCGGTTCGGCGCCGACAGCTTCAGCCGATCCTGGACCACGGTGAGGCGTTGCGCGGACTGGAGCCTTCCGGCCGCGTCTTCCAGCCGGACGATCTCGCCCTGGACCCACAGCCGCTGGTAACCCTGCCGCCCGACGAGGGCGAGCGAGTCGGCCAGCGACAGTTTGTCAGACAGGGCGAGATCAAACGTGATCAGGCAGTCGCGATCGGTGAGTTGAAGTTCGTCGCGAGCCCGCTCCCAAATGACCTGGGGCGGTTCGGTCCGAACGATGCGGTCGCACTGCCGGCAATGCAGTCGCGCGAGGTGCGGCCAGATGACCTTCAGGTAGTCACAGATCTCGGTCATCGTGCCGACGGTCGAGCGCGTGGACCGAACGGCGTTGCGTTGCTCAATGGCGATGGCGGGCGGAATGCCCTCGATCCGGTCGACCTGCGGCTTGTCCATCCGATCGAAGAACTGCCGCGCGTACGGCGAGAACGTTTCGATGTAACGCCGCTGGCCCTCGGCGAACAGCGTGTCAAACGCCAGCGAGCTCTTGCCCGAGCCGCTCAGGCCGGTGACGACCGTCAGCTTTCCGACCGGGATATCCAGGTCGAAATTCTTCAGGTTGTTGTGCCGCACGCCGCGGAGGCGGATGGCATCGTCAGGCGGGCGGCGCGTCATTGAGCGGGAGCCGGCTACTTCTTGGCCAGATAGCTCGCCACGCCTTCGTGCGTCGCCTTCATCGCGGTCTCGCCCTTGTGCCAGTTGGCCGGGCAAACCTCGCCGTTGGCCTCGAAGAACTGCAACGCGTCGACCATGCGCAAAGCTTCGTCGACGTTCCGTCCCAGCGGGAAATCGTTGACCAGCTGGTGGCGGACGATGCCATTGCGATCAATCAGATACAGGCCGCGGAAGGCGATCATCGGACCATCGGCCGTGAGTGAACCGTTGGCTCCCGTCTGATAGCCGCCGGCCATCACATCAAAACTCGCCGAGATGGTCTTGGTGGTGTCAGCCACCAGCGGGTATTTGACGCCTTGGATGCCGCCTTGGCCCTTGGGCATCTGCAGCCAGCCCCAGTGCGACTGTTCGGTGTCCGTCGAGCAGGCGACGACCGCGACATTGCGCTTTTCGAATTCCGCCAGTTTTTCCTGGAATGCGTGCAGTTCGGTCGGGCAGACGAAGGTGAAATCCTTCGGATAGAAAAAGAAGATGACGTGCTTTTTGCCGAGATATTGATCGAGCGAAAAGTCGGCGACGATTTCGCCGCCGTTAATCACTGCCTGCGCCTTGAAGGAGGGCGCCTTTTTGCCAACGAGTGCCATGTTTTTTGGTGAATGAGGTTGCCATCGATGGCCTTGGACGCCTGGCTCGATTGCCCGGCGGCCGCGGCCAAAATACGAGGGCGTAAACTGTCGCGGGCTGCACCCCTTGTCAACGCCAGCGTGGTGCCCTCGATTCCCGCGTAAGATTGGAAAACCGCGGATGGACTCAGATGAACGCAGATAAGGACGGGGCTTTCGTCGAACCTGCGCCTCCCGGTCGTTATCTATCGGTTGTCGCAGATCTCCGTCTTCGATCGATGTTCTGATCTGCGTCCATCGGCGTGAATCGGCGGTTCAATCGTTTTTCAGGAGTGGTGCGTCACAGCGGGACGGGGCGGCCCTGAAGCCGGCCCCGCCCCGTGCTCTTCAGCGGGCAGGTCTGGTGATGAACGTCGGCGGGAGTTATCGGGCGGCCGTGGTCCGGGTTGAGAGTTCTTCGGCGGTGCGGACCATTCCGAGGAACTCGGAGCGGGCGACGGGTTGAGGGTTCGGTCCGGCGAGTTCCCGAATCAGGCCGGGACTGGCCGAGCCCTTGTGCTCGGAATCTCGAAGGATCAAGCCGAAGGCCGCCACCGCCGCGGCAAACTTAAAGTCCGCCGAGGCATCTCCCAGGCGAGACCCCGGGTCGAGAAACGGGATCGTGATCAATTGGCTGTCGGTCCCGTCGGGTGCCTTGTAGCGGAGCTTGACGGTAAAGAGCTCTCGGTTGTCGGCTTGTCCGGCCGCGGCCGATGGCGGTTGCTGATATTTCAGCGGATCGGACGGGGAGCCGGGCACGGGCTGGCCCGTGGGCACGATCTCGTAGAGCGCGGTAACGGTGTGTCCTGCGCCGATCTCGCCGGCATCCTTGGTGTCGTTGTTGAAATCCTCACGACGGAGCATCCGGTTCTCATAACCGATCAGCCGGTAACCCGCCGCCTGATGCGGGTTGAACTCGATCTGAATCTTCACATCCTTGGCCACTGTGACCAGCGTGCCGCTGAGTTCTTCCACCAGCAATTTGCGCGCTTCGGCTAGGGTGTCGACATAGCCGTAGTTTCCGTTGCCCAGATCCGCGAGGCGTTCGAGGGTGGCATCCTTGTAGTTGCCCATGCCGAAGCCCAGGACGGTCAGGAATACCCCCGTGCGTGCCTTTTCCTTGATCAGGCGGGCCAGATCGCCCGCGCCCGTCACACCCACATTGAAGTCACCGTCGGTGCAGAGGATCACCCGGTTTATCCCGCCAGTGATGAGATGTCTGACGGCGGTTTGATAGGCAAGCTCGATGCCCTGGCCGCCGTTGGTGGACCCGCCGGCGTGCAGCCGTCGGATGGCCCTCAGGACCGCCTGGCGATCGCGGCAGTCGGTGGAGTCGAGGACGAGGCCGGAGGCACCGGCGTAGACCACGATCGCGACCCGATCCCGATCGGCCAGTTGCCCGACCAGCAACTCAAGTGCGTGCTGGACGAGCGGCAGCTTGCGCGGGTCGTCCATCGAGCCGGACACATCGATCAGGAAAACCAGATTGCAGGGAGGACGCTCCTGAGGCGGCACCTGTCTTGCCTTCAAGCCCAGCCGAACAAGCCGATGCTGCAAATTCCATGGACACTCGCTGGCTTCAAGCGTGACGGAGAACGGATGCGAGTCCTGAGGAGCCGGATAGCTATAGGCAAAGGTATTGATCATCTCCTCGATGCGAACGGCATCCGGCGGCGGCAGCTGGCCGAGTGAAAGGAAACGGCGGATGTTTGCATACGAGGCCGTGTCCACGTCGATGGAGAAAGTGGAGACCGGCTCGTTGGACACGAACTGGAATGGGTTTTCCGCCCGGTGCTCGTACGACTCAAAGCTTTCGGGTGGCGTCGCGGTGGCGGCGGATTCCAACGCGGCCAGCTCGGACCAATTGGGGCCGCCGGCCCTCTTGGCCTTGGCCTTGGCTTTGGCGAGCGCCGGCAACATCAGTCCGGCCAGTATCGCCAGCAGGGCGACGACGAGGAGGACCATGGCGACCGTATTGAGCGACGAGGATCGGGATGGAGTTTGAGGCGTGGGATTCATATTTCCAATTTCCGTTCGGGCTGGGGCCGGGAGTTCTTCCACGTGCGCGGAATCTTTCTTCAACGGCAGCTCGCGCTGCGACGCGGTCGGCGCGAGTCGCCATCCTTCACCGACACCGATGTGACGACCGCATCAAATCTGTATTCCGAGAAGTTTGACCGAACGCGAAGTCGAAGCTCACGTCGTCGCGGCGAACAGAAAAACAAAGAAAAAGGGGGCAAGTCTCAGCGGAATTGGGCTCGTCCTATAAGTCGGCGAGCAGTCACGCCGTCATTCGGCCAGGCAGATTCACCGCCTCATCGAGATGTGTTCGTGTCTTAGCTATTTTGGACGGTATCCCTGGGCCGATGACTGCTGCCCATTTCTCACCTCTCTCCGCGCTCTCCGCGTCTTCCGCGGTTAATGATCTGATTGGAACGAGTCGGTGTTTCCCGCCCGGATTTGTGGAACAACGCCACGTCAATTCGCCATAGATTCATTCAGTCGAAATTCTTGCCGAGCGGTGCAGCCGCGCCGCCCGCCGGGAGCGACGGGTTTTTAACCGCGGAGATCGCAGAGAACGCAGAGAATCGAAACACTCCTCCAGGCGACGGTTCCCACGCCCGGTGTAGATGATTCACTCACTTGCCTTTGCTTTTGTACAACATACAGATCTGACTCCAGGGGAATCGTACTGTGTGAATTGTACAATTGTGAGATCTGACCCTGTGGAAGTCACTCAAAACTACGCGACGGCGGTGGCGATCTTGGAAGGAGCCGCGGCCGACGGAAAGCCGGACGCTGGTTAGGGCTGGAGCGCGGGCTTCCAAGCCCGCAGCGGCCCGACTCGAAGTTGCGGTCTGAGGATTCAAACCCGCGTCGTCGGACCGACGTGCCGCGGATCCTGCGGCAGTGTCGGCAACGGTGGTTCGAAGCAGGCGGACGATCACCCACAACGACGAGGCGGTTTGCCGTCGCATCGAACGTGGTGGTGGCATGCCCAATTTCCCGACGTTCACCGCGCACACGCTCCCAGGGACTCGCGCTCATTCCGACGTTCGCCACCTCAACAAAGTCCGTTGAAAGGCTCTGGGGTCACAATTAAGTCTCCGCACTGTGCCGTGACGTACTGTGTGAATTGTAAAATTGTGAGATCTGACCCTTGAGAAGTTTCTCTTTCCAGCGGCTAAAAGAGTGGAGCAGCCGATCCCGTTCACGTCGCTGACCCTACGGCGGAGCGGGCCGCGTTGAAAGCAGCTTTTCCGGGTTTTAGCCGAGGCGTTTGGCCCAGTAACCGGGGCGGCGCTTGGCATGCATCACGGCCACGATCCAGACGCGGTCGGGCTCGTCGAGGTAGACGACCGAGTATGGGAACTCCGGCGACAGGGCGCGTTGGGTGGGCGGATGGAAGCGGAAGAACCGTTGCGGGTCGCGGCGGATCTCTCCGACCAGGCGCTGGATCTCCGCGTCGAGGCGTTCGCCCAGTTCGGCGCTGAGGGCCGCGTGCTACTCCAAGGCGGCCAGATATTCCTGGCTGGCCTCGGGATGAAAGACGGCGCGCTTCACCGTCCGAGGATGCGCTTGGCTTTGGCGAACACTTCTTCGGCCGGGATGCCCTGCACCTTGCCCGTCTGGATCTCGTCCAGGCGTCGGGTGATTTCAGTTTTCGAGGCGGCGTCGGTTTCCGGATCACTGGCGTGCAGGTCCTCGGTCAGACGGCCCACGAGTTCACCCACCTTTTCCGGCGGCCAGTGGCGCGTTTCCTCAAGGATTTGGTCGAGTGTTATCGGCACGGTGCTGAGCATACGATGGTTCGGGTTTGAATTCAACGCCGGCCTTCGGCGGAACGTATCGCATCTCAAAGCGCTGCGGGAGGCCGCCGGCCTCTCACAACGGGAACTGGTCCGCCAAATCGGCCAGAACCAGTCCAACGTCCGGTCACTGGAGCGGAGCGGCAGCCTGCCCCGTTCCGACGCGCTCACTTACGTTGGCCTTTGTACAACATATGGATCTACCCCCAGGGACTTCGTCGACCAATGCAAGTATTACGGATGACGCTTTCATGATCACTCAGGGGTTTTCTTGCTTTCGCTTCTTCCTCAGATCGAACGTGCTCATTCCGACGTTCGCCACAGCAACAAGGTCCGTTGAAAGGCTCTGAGGTCACAATTAAACAAAAAGTCTCCGCACTGGGCCGTGACGTAATGTGTGAATTGTTAAATTGTGAGATCTGACCCTCAGGACAGCTTCACCGTCACCACGGGGGTCCTTTCTTTAATTGCCCCACTGCTGCCCGCCTGCTCCAGCCAGGCCTCCGCTTGCCATTCAATCGCTCATCTTTCATTGCCGGGCGCAGCGGGTATCGCCCCGCGTACTCTTCTCGGTGGTCCCTTCAATATGTCGGGAAACACGTAGGAAATACCATCATCCAAAGCGCCTACTCGATCCGTTAGGTCGTCGAAAACGGCATTCGGTTTGCCTACCTCAAACACACCTATCTTCCCGCCGTCAGAACGCACAACGATAAGGTGAATCATGTAATTGGTTTCCGTTGTGCCTTTAATTGGTCTCATCACAATTCTCCTGCCCTCCAATTTGCCAGTGAATGAAGGCTGCTCGTAGAATTGCTCAAGGGAGAAGGCAGGGACTCGCGTTCCAAATGTATCGCCCTTCGGCATTGGCTTCGCTTTGTCAAATGCCGCTATGGCGAGGGCAACGGAGAGCGCAACAAGTCCGAGAAAAACTGCGATCGCTTTCATTTCTCGGGCTGCCATCAGAAATTAAAACTACCGTCATCATCGAAAAGAAACGTCGGCCCCATCATTCGAATTCCGTCGGAACTTTTACAGGTGAAGTCTATCTTCAAATCAATCACGTAACTCCACTTGCCATTATCTTTCGGATGAAGCAACGGCCCTTTGCCCATAAAATCCTTATAGGTCGCGGTCATAGCGGCGTCATTGTACGCTATTGGAACAATCGACGAAACATCTGGATGGTCCGAGTAATGCGATTCATCTATATCCACACGCGGCGGAGGCGGAGTAATTGTACTATATCCCCGCTCGTTCTGCCCGTATGTGCATCGCCTCGGATTGCCATCCACAGTCCACACCACCGTCATCAAGTTCCCGAACATCGCGTACGGCTGGTCGCCTTCATCGACAATGAATAACCCAACCCCAGGTGGCGCAACAGGCCTGCCGGTCACAATGACGGACTTACACTTGCACGAGCAAATCGCATTGAAGTCGCGAATGTGGTCGTCGAATTGCAGTCCCAAGAAATCGCTACGAAGTGTTGGAACTCCACCAAGGAATCCGTAAAGATTGTTTCCGCCCCGCTCGTAGATGGGGTCTCTGGAGAGCCACCTCGCGACGCGCTGGTCGTCGTACCCATACTCACGTTGAACTGCATCGGTCGGTTGGGCGGGGATAGCGGGGTGCAATTGGAACATTGCGTCGCTAGCCACTGGGGAGTCGCCAAGAATGTCGTTGTAGCACGCTGTTCGCGTCGAGGGCTTGCTGGTGTTGTAGACATACGTGCCCCACGGCCCGTCTTGTCCGTTTAGTGCTACGACAACAACGATTGTGGTCGGGGCGTAGTTGTAACTTTGGGTGACTGGGTGGAACCGGGCCATCCGTCCACCGTGGTAGGCATGGTCTGGCCATGGGCTGCTGGACGAGACGTCCGGTGTCGTCAGACCAGCCTCCGACCGGGCACTCCTTGTGAGATTTTCGCCTGGTTTCTCCATTTGAGATGACGCTACGGCCTCGGGAGCGAATTGGTGCGGATGAAGTCGACGATGGGGGTGGGATCGTCCAGGCCGTGCGGATGATGGCCCACTCCGGCCTTGGCGATCAAGGTGATGGGGCCGCCGAGTTCGCGGTAGCGTTTGGCAACGATGCCGGTGTTTTCATCCCAAGGCACCACATCGTCCGCGTCGCCGTAGACGTGCAGCAGGGGGACGTGCTGTGCGGCCAGCGGGGCGAGCTTGTCGATGGGGTTGCCTGTGTAGGCGAGCGCCTCGGCCTCGGACTTGAACTGATACTGTTGGAAGGCGAGGCGCCAGTCGACGGGGCTGCCCTTGCCCTTGCCTTTGCCGCCGGGCCAGCTCTTGAGGTCGCACACCGGTGCGTCGGCGTAGATGCACGCCACCTTGTCGGGATTGGCGGCGGCCCAGTTGTAGCAATACAGGCCGCCCCGGCTGAGGCCGACCAGCGCCGCCTTCTTCGACAGCTTGAACTGTCCGGTCAACTCCTGGTGGAGCGCGTTCCAGTGTTCGACGGCCGCCGGGCCGCCTAACATGTCGGGCACGCTCATGTAAACGACGTGGAATCCCTGGCCGAGCAGCGCGATGTCGGGCGCCGGTTTGTGGCCGAAGAACTCGCCGTGCCAGACCCACGGACGTCCGGGCGCGGCCTGGCGCGGGGTCACGACCAGGACGGGCTTGCCGTCCACGGTGAAGTCGTAGCGATCGTAGCCATTCCACGTCGATCGTCGGCCGGGAAAGGGTGAAGCGACAGCCCGAATCTTTTCCGTCAAATCGGCCGCCTGCTTTTGCGCTTCGGCCAGCGGCACGCCTTTGTTCATGCCGGGGCGCAAGTGGCCCACGGCGGTGAGCCACGGATCCTTGAGCAGACGCTGGCGTTGTTGAATGAGGCCGAGCAATCGGGCGCCGCGTGGGTGCTCCACCAGCAGCGCGCCGGCGTCGTCTTGTTCGCGCAGGGAGGCCGGGGCGCCCAGATGGACCAGTACCTCGCGGGCGATGAGCCAATGGCCGGTGGCGTTGATGTGCACGCCGTCGCCGGCGAGGCGATAGTTGGGCTCCAGCGCCCGTCGTTCCTTGAGGTGCCGGTTCATCGGGCTGTGGGCGTCGATGACATCCCATCCGTGGGCGCGTTGTTCGACGAGCCAGGCGGAATAGCGATCGAGCACGTCGTTGTAGCCTTCGTATGGCTGGCGGTATTCTTCGCGTCCGGCCGGCAGGGTGTGACCTTTGATGGGGAACGAGTCGAAGCTGGGCGGCGTGATGTGCAGCACCTTGGCTCCGGCCTGGGCGGCCTTTTCGCGCAGGCGGCGGATGCCGTCCTGGAACTTTGCGAAACGATCCTCGCCGAACGGGTAATAGATGCCGTCGTTCATCCCGTAGCAGGCGACGAGCAGATCGGGTTTCGTCTGAGCCAGGACGCGGTCAAGTCGTTCATGCAGGTCGGGCCGCGGAAACGAGCCGCCGGCATGACCAGGCTCGGAGAGGCCGGAAACCGTTTCACTGGGCAGCCCGAGATTCAGAAACTCAATCGTTCGCTCGGGATACCGGCTGGCGGCGTAGGCGTCGATGTATTCGATGAACTGGCCGCTGTACGTGATGCTGTCGCCGACAAACACCACACGTTTGACGCCGGGAAGGAAGTCGGGTTGCGCTGCGGCCGCGAGCGCGGGGGCGGCAATGGCCGTCATCAAGCAGAGAATGGCCGCGAGGAGTCGGTCGTGCATGGATGGAATTGATGAGTAAGCGAGTTAACGAGTTAGTGAATTGGTGAGTTGGGGGGAAGGGGGAGTCACTGATTTCCTCCCGCCCAGGCGGGCGGGTTCTTCAACTTGTAGAGCATCTCGCCTGCTTTGGGCACGTGCAGGATCCCTTCCTTCTCGCGGTTCTGATAGTCCTCCACACGGATGCTATTCCAGTCTCGGTAGCCCAGGTTGATCTCACGGCAGACGGTCTCCGGAATACCCGTGGCGAGCGTGACCCGCACGCGTGGGGTTTCCACGCCGTTCTCGTAGCGGCCCAGGCCGTAGACGTGCGTGCAGTGAGCGAGGACGCCCCAGGGAAAATCCTTAAAGCGATCCCATTGTTTGAGGAAGTAGTCGCGGCAGTGGTAGCCGACTTTGCGGATGTTCTCGCCGTGTGTGATGCAGACCTCGTGGATGTGAGGCGCGTAGATGATGAGCTCGCCGCCGTCGGCCACGACGGGTTCGAGTTTGTACATGCATTTGCCGCCGACCCAGAGTTCGTCGTACATCTTGGGAGCGCAGGAAAGGACCGTGTGAAAGGGGCGATCCTCATAGAGAATGTGGACCTGACGCGACAATTGAACGGCGGCATCCCAGGCGGATTCCATCGGGCCGGCGAACAGGCCCGCGAGCGATTTGTCGGGAGTCACCACCATGGCGAGGAGCAGTTTGTTGAGGCCGACGAGCGCGCCGGCCTTGTCGACCACGCGCCGGACGGAGGTCCATTGGTTGCCGATGATCATCGGATTGGTCGTCACGGCGGCGAGCCAATGAAAGAAGTTGAGGATCTGGGGGCCGCCAATGCCCGGGAACAGATACTTGTTGCCGCCGCTGAAGCCGACGACCTCGTGGGGGAAAACCGGGCCGATGACGATGAGGTGGTCATAGTCGAAGACGCGGGCGTTAATCTCGACCGGTACGTCCATGGCGAAAAGGCCGTCCGTCAGGGCCGAAATTTCGTCGCGTCCGATGGTGCCTATCTGGCGGAGCGCCTTGGGATTGTCCCATTCGTGATTGAAGAAGCGGACGCGGCCATAGGTCGTGGTGCGGTCGGATTCGGAGATCTCGAGTCGTTCCCTGAACTGTGCCTCGGTCATCGGCTGGTGTGTGCCGAGCGCGGCGATGACGTCGAACTGGCGGGCCACCGATCCAATCTGGTTGAAGAGAGTCTTGAACAGCAGGCCGACGGGGGCGGTGCGGGTGCCGTCGGGAATGATGACCAGCACGCGCTGGTCGCGATACGTGTCGGCTGGACAGGCCTGGGCGAGGGTTTCGGCCACCTGCGCGGGCGTGACTTGGCGGCTCGCGGGCGCGACGGATGTGACGGAGGAACTGGTCATGACGGCGGGACGCTAGCGCAAGACTGGGGAGACGGGTAGTTGAAATCCGAGGCAGCGTGACCCCGATCCACGCGTAAGCATGGAAAACCGCGGATGAACTCTGATCAACTCAGATGAACGCGGATTAGGGCGGGGCTTTTGTCGAACGTGCGTGTCCGAGGCGTTATCGATAGGCTGTCGCCGATCCTAGTCCTCGATTGGTCTTCTGAAATCTGCGTCCATCGGCGTGAATCTGCGGTTCCATCGTGTTTTCCGACGCGCTACGTGCGGTTCAGGGCTGCATCAAGCCCGCTCGGAAACACAAGCCAGGCACGGTTAAAAGCCTATCTTTTACCCCCCCATCTTTTACCAAAAAAGCAGCATCTTCCGACGGTTGGTAGAGATCGAACCGGCGCCCACACGAAGGACCAGAACTCGAGGTTCCGGCGTCCGTGGCCCAAGGCTTGGTAAAAGATGGCTGGTAAAAGATTGACCCCAACGATCATCATCAATGCGAGCACCCTGTTTGCGAGCTTGATGCACCCCTGCGTGCGGTTTTGGGTGCGAACTCTCACCTTGTTCCGCGGGACGCGAGTTCCTATCGTTGGACTTGTTCAATTGAAACGTGGGCCGATGGGCATCGCTCAAAAACATTCATGGCCGGTGGCTGGGATGCAGGTCGCGCTGGTGGCGGTGTGGCTGCTCGTGGGAGGGCTGCGCGGGGTCGCCGCGCCGCTGCAATTCAACCGCGACATCCGTCCAATCCTGGCGGAGAACTGCGTGGCGTGCCACGGGCCGGATCGGGCGCAACGCAAGGGTGGACTGCGGCTGGACGAGCGTGCGGCGGCGTTGGGTCCGGCCAAGTCCGGGCGGGCGGCGATTGTTCCGGGGCGTCCTGTGGAGAGCGAGCTGTATAAGCGGATTGGGTCGAAGGATCCGGAGGAGGTGATGCCGCCGCGCGATTCTGGTCGAACGCTGAGTGCGGCCCAGAAGGAGACCTTGCGACGCTGGCTGGCGGAGGGGGCGTCGTATGAGTCGCATTGGGCTTTCCTTCCGGTGCGACGCCCGGAGCTTCCCGCCGTGAAGCTGAAGCGCTGGCCACGTAATCCCATCGATCGGTTTGTCCTGGCCCGCCTGGAGTCGGCTGGTTTGTCGCCGTCGCCGGAGGCGGATCGCATCGGGTTGATCCGAAGACTCAGCCTGGATCTCACCGGCCTGCCTCCGACTTTGGCGGAGGTGGACGCGTTTTTGGCGGATGGTTCCGCTGAAGCCTACGAGCGGGTGGTCGATCGACTGTTGGCCTCGCCTCACTATGGTGAGCGGATGGCGGTGGACTGGCTGGACGCGGCGCGGTTTGCGGATTCGAACGGCTATCAAGTGGATCGGGATCGCGAGGCGTATGCGTGGCGGGACTGGGTGATCCGCGCGTTCAACACGAACCAGCCCTTCGATCGGTTTACGATCGAGCAGATTGCTGGCGACCTGCTGCCGCAGGCCACGTTCGATCAGCGCATTGCCACGGGGTTGCATCGGAATCACATGGTCAACGAGGAAGGCGGGATCATCCCGGAGGAGTTTTTGGCTGAGTATTGTTCGGACCGGGTTGAGACCACGGCGACCGTGTGGCTCGGGCAAACGTTCAACTGTGCCCGGTGTCATGATCACAAGTATGACCCGTTTACCCAGCGGGATTACTACGGCCTTTACGCGTTCTTCCACAACGTGACGGAGAAGGGGATCGGTAACTACGGCGTCAACATTCGCCGGAACAACCCGCCAATGGTGCAGCTGCCGGCGCCGGAGCTGGAGGCGAAGCGGGCGGCGCTGAAGCGGGCCGAGGCGGAGGCCGGAGCCGAGCTGGATCGAGTCGTGCGCGCGCTGGTCGACGGCCAGGAGGAATGGGAGCGACGCGTGCGCGAAGCGCCGATCCGGTGGGCGCGCGAGGCGGCGCTGGCGTTTGAATTTACGGGGCTGCCCTCGGATGAGCGCGTGACAGAGGCTGTGCGCGTTTTGCTCTCGAAAGAGCCGGCCCAACGATCGGCGGAGGAGAAGAAACAGTTGGTGGAGTTTCGGCAATCGCGATCGGAAGCGCACGCGGCCTTGTCCGCCCGGCGTGCGAAGTTGGCGCGTGAGATCGACGAGGTCGACCTGCAAATCCCGACGGCGCTGGTGATGGAAGAACTGCCGATGCCGCGGCCGACCCATGTGCTGATGCGAGGCGCTTACGATCGCAAGGGCGAGCTGGTGACGCCGAGCACGCCGGCGTCATTGCCCCGTATGGCATCGGGTTGGCCGACGAACCGACTGGGGCTTGCTTATTGGTTGACCGATCGCACGAACCCGTTGCCGGCGCGGGTGACCGTGAATCGATTCTGGCAGACGATTTTTGGCGCGGGTCTGGTGCGAACGGCGGAGGATTTTGGGGTGCAGGGAGAACCTCCCAGCCATCCTGAATTGCTCGATTGGCTGGCGAGCGAGTTCGTGGACTCCGGCTGGGATGTGAAAAGAATGATGCGCCTGTTGGTCACCAGCGCCACCTACCGGCAGAGCTCGAAACTCAGCGCCCGGCTGCGGGAGCGTGATCCTCAGAATCGTCTGTATGCGCGCGGGCCGCGCTTTCGACTTTCGGCCGAGGTCATCCGGGATCAGGCGCTGGCGGCGAGCGGGCTTTTGGTGCCGCGGATCGGCGGACCTTCGGTGCGACCGTATCATCCGCCCGGGCTCTATGAGCAAGTCGTGTCCGGGAGTAGCGCTGACACCTATGTGATGGGCAAAGGCGAGGACCTGCATCGACGCAGTCTCTACACCTATTGGAAACGCTCGGTGCCGAACCCGGCGATGTTGTTGTTCGATGCGCCATTTCGCGAGGCGTGCGCTGTTCGACGTCCGCGGACGAATACTCCGCTGCAGGCGTTGAACGTGATGAACGATCCGACGTTTGTCGAAGCGGCGCGGCATCTGGCGATGCGCGCATTGCGGGAGGGCGGTTCGACGCCGGCCGGACGGCTTTCGCATGCGTTTCGATTGTTGACGGGGCGTCCCCTGCGGAAGTCTGAACTCGCCGTGTTGTCCGCGGCGGTGGCGCGGGAGCAGCGCCGCTTCGCGGCGAACGTCGGGGCCGCGACGGAACTGTTGAAAGTGGGGGCGAAGCCGGCAGACCCGACGTTGGATCCCGCGGAGTTGGCCGCGTACACCGTGGTGGCCAGCACGATGCTGAACCTCGACGAAGTGTTGAACAAGGAGTGACGATCTCGATGCTGAACCAGAGTTCATCCTTTGAGTTGATGGCCGGCCAGGCGTTGGCACGTCGACAGTTCTTGGGGCGTTCGGCGGTTGGATTGGGGGCGGCTGCGCTCGCATCGTTGCTGAATCCCGTGCTGCTACGGGGCGCGGTTCGCGGCGGAGCGGAGGATCGCCGGCAAACCCAGCCGCATTTTGCGGCGCGGGCGAAGCGGGTGATCTGGCTGACCCAGGCGGGCGCGCCGTCGCAGCTCGAGCTGTTCGATGCCAAGCCCGGCCTGCGGGAACGATTTGATCAGGATCTGCCGGCCTCGGTGCGGGGCGGTCAACGGTTGACCGGGATGACCTCCGGGCAGGCGCGATTTCCGATTGCACCATCGGCGTACGGTTTTCGCCAGCATGGCCGGTCGGGGATGTGGTTGAGCGAGCTTTTGCCGCATCTGGCGAAATGTGCGGACGATTTGTGCCTGGTTCGCTCCATGCATACGGAGGCGATTAATCACGACCCGGCGATGACTTTGTTGCAGACCGGGCATGCCATCGCAGGCCGGCCGTCGTTTGGCGCGTGGATGTCCTACGGCCTGGGGTCGGAGAACGGAAATCTGCCCGCCTTTGTCGTTATGATCTCGCGTCCGAGCGGCCCGACCAACGCGCAACCGTTGCACGAGCGCATGTGGGGGGCGGGCTTTCTGCCGCCGCGTTATCAGGGCGTGCGGTTCAGTCCCGGAAGGGACCCGGTGCTGTTCCTTTCCGATCCACCCGGGGTTAGCCGGGAACAACGTCGCGCGATGCTCGACGATCTCGGGCAGCTGAATCGGATGAAGTCGGACGAATGGCAGGATCCGGAAACCCTGGCGCGGATCGATCAGTATGAGATGGCGTTTCGCATGCAGGCGGCCGTGCCGGAGCTGGCGGATCTATCCCGCGAGCCCGCGTCTGTGTTTGAACTTTATGGGCCGGAATCGCGCAAGCCAGGAAGCTTCGCGGCCAACTGTTTGCTCGCGCGGCGCCTGGCGGAGCGCGGGGTTCGATTCATTCAGCTGTACCATCGCGGTTGGGATCAGCACGACAATCTGCCGTCCGGGATCAAGAGTCAGTGTCACGACACCGATCAGCCGAGTGCGGCCTTGCTCATCGATCTCAAGGCGCGGGGGTTGCTGGACGATACGCTGGTCGTCTGGGGAGGCGAATTTGGACGCACCGTATTCTCCCAGGGCAAGCTCACGAAGGACAACTACGGGCGGGATCATCATCCGCGTTGTTTCAGTCTGTGGCTGGCCGGGGCTGGCGTGCGCGGCGGGCTGACCTATGGCGAGACGGACGACTTCTCCTATAACGTCGTCAGCAATCCGGTCCATATTCACGACCTGAACGCGACCATGTTGCATCTCCTCGGCCTTGAGCATACGCGTTTGACCTATCGGCATCAGGGTCGTGACTATCGCCTCACGGATATCCACGGAAACGTGGTGCGGGATTGGTTGGCGTGAACCGGTGCAGCTCGAAGTTGTTGGTAAAAGTTCGCACTTGGCCTTCACCGCGCTGGAGTCTGGACATTTTCCTTCCGGAGCGCGGACTTTTAGTCCGCAGCGGCTCACGAGGGCGACGCGGCTTGAAGGTTCCAACGCTGGGCGGCCGATTCCATCCGCTGCGGACTTGAAAGTCCGCGCTCCGATCCAACAACTTCGAGCTGCACGGGCGTGAACTGGGAACACGAATATTTCTTGAACTTGGGCGATTCGTCTGTTTAAGTGCGGCCATCAATTCCCAGAGCTGACTGTAGTCGTATCCGCAGAAAGATGTTGATTGTCGTATCTCGATAAAACCTTCCCAGATCTTTTCCCCCTTGGTTGACGGCGCCTCAGAACGTCGGTCCTGCACGGTGGGTAAGTCGTGAGGTGGAGAACACTTCCGACGGGCATGGCTTGGCTTGGAGCTGGAAGCGTTCACGAAGGACCGGCGGGCATGCGCGCGAAGATGACATCTCGCGGCGGAACGATTGTTGATGCCAACCCTACCACCACCGAGAGGCCGGGCCGCATGGTCCGGCCTCTCTTATTTTCGGGATGCAGACGATGAATCGAACCGCTTCGCTTGGTCGATTTGGCGGGCGAGCGCGTCGTAGTCGGAAGGATGGGCGGCTTCAAACCGCATTAGTTTGGGATTGAACGGAAGCGGTGCGCCATAGTCTCGGAGCGAGAGGAGCGCCTCGCGAATTCTGGTGGTTACCTCCCGGGGCAGGCGGCTGGACGCAAGCCAAGGGTCATTGGGGCAGGCCAGCGGGTGAACCGTTCTCAAGTGAGTCGCGAGCTGCCCGTGGGTTTCCTGGTATCGTGCATTGAGCCGAGCCGCGTTGTCGAGGTCGTCGCGTTCGGCGACGCCGACATCGAAGGCATTGGTGCGAACGCCGGCAATGGCGGCAACGCTTCGGGCGTGGCCAATCTGGCGGAAGTCCGTCCGTCCCAAGCCGGCGGCGACCAGCGCGGCCTTGGGCAGATAGTCGCCGAGGGCGGTGCCCTGTTCGCCGAGCAGAAAGGAGGTTCCCCGCAGGCGGGAGAGATTCGTCAGACCCGAATCCACGCGGACGAAGATCGCCCCTTCGAGCGAGGCTTGGCCCGAGTAGACCTGGCGGGCCACCAGTTGCACGTTGGTGATTTCCTGGCGGAGCAACACATAGTCGGCGGGGTCCACGCGCAACACCTCCAACTGGCCTTGGCGCAGTGCCTGGATGGCGTTGGTGTGATTCCTGAAGATTTGGAGTTCGAACCAAAGGCGGGGCTGGCTTGCGGTGGCGAGATTGGTTTGGAGATGAATGACGAGGGGAACGATGGATTGGATGGCTTCGTCCGGTTTGCGAAGGCGCGAGGTGAAGCCCAGGGTAACCCGCAGTTCGCCGCCTTCCTCGACCAGCGGAAGGCCGGCGATCTGGGCCAGCTCCTTCGCAGAGATGCGGACCGGTTCCTTGACGGCCCATTCTTCGTCAATGCGGTCGAGCAGGACCTTGCGTTCCTTCATCATTTCTTTCTCGGCATGTTCGAGCTGGAGATTCTGTTTCTGGGCGAGAGTGAGGCCAAGGACGGCGACTGTGGTGAGCAACAGGAGGACGCCGCCCAGGAGGCTGGAGAGTGCCGGCTCTCGTCGGCACCAGCGCCAGAGTCGCTCCACGGGGCGGGCGGTCCGTGCCGCGATGGGCTGTTCCTGCAACCATCGCCCGAGGTCTTCGGCGAGGGCGAGCGCGGAGGGATAGCGATCCGCCGGGTCCTTCTCCAGGCACTTGAGACAGATGATGGCCAGATCTCCGTCCAAATTCCGGTTAAACGAGCTGGGAGGCTTGGGCGGATCTTCCACCACACGTCGCAGCGTTTCCAGCGGCGTTTCCGCACGGAACGGCGGGCGGCCGGTGAGCATCTCGTAAAGAATCGTGCCCAGGCTGTAGACATCCGCGGCGGTGCTGGCGTGCTTGGCTCCGCCCGACGCCTGTTCCGGGGCCATATAGGCTGGAGTCCCAAGGACCGAGCCTGAGGCGGTGCCGGTGCTGGCCGCGCGACCCAGCACCTTGGCCAGTCCGAAGTCGGTCAGGTGCGGCTCGCCTCGAGCGTCGATCAAGATGTTGGCCGGCTTCAGATCCCGATGCAACACGCCGTAGCTGTGCGCGTGATTGACGGCGCGCCCGATCTGCACCATGAGGCGGGCGGCGGCGGCGTCTGGCCCGACCCGCCGATCGGCGGGCGGCGGCTCGGTGCGAGGCCGAAATCCGTCTGGCCCGATAAACTGGTCGAGACCGGACCCGTCGATCAGCTCCATCGTAAAAAACGGATGCCCCTCGTGTTCGCCGACGTCGTAGATGCTGACGATTTGCGGGTGGTGCAGACCGCCGGCGACTTCGGCCTCGGCGCGCAACCGTTGGGCGATGCCCGGGAAAGCCGACGCGTGGGGCCCGAGCATCTTCAGGGCAACGAAGCGGTTACGGGAGACCTGGCGTGCCTTGTAGACCACTCCCATGCCGCCCCGGCCGATTTGTTCGATCAGCTCGTATTCTCCGAATTCCGTGGCCTGCGACGAAAACGATGCGGCTTCGTCCGACATTGGACCAAAGCCGAGGTCGACCAGACATCGAGGACAATGGCCCGATGGCGCATCCGGCGGCACGGGGGTGCCGCAATTCCGACACGGATCTGATTCTGATCTGGAGCTGCGCATGGCCGGCATAGGGAACATCTTCCAACGTGTTTCTTACCTGGACGACCTGATCTGTTACGCGGTTTTGCCATTAATCCTATCCTGATACCGCCCGCGGCCGCAGAAACCGAACCCGGTCCGACCGGGAGCGCGAAGCTCACCTGCCATTGAGGCTGGTCCGCAGGTGTCGCAGCTCTGCTTCCAGCTCCGAAGGGTTGGCCACGGTTTGAGCCACGCCTTCCCGGAGGAGTTCGCCATAACGAACCCGCATGCGAAAGGCGGCTTGGCGACAGGCCCCTTCGCTGAGGCCGAGGTGGGCACCGAGATCGGCGAAGGTCGCGGGCGCTTCCTTCGCGCCCGACAGACATCCTTGCAGAGCGTCAAAAAGGGCACCTTTGCCAGAGCCGACATATTCCGCTCTCAGCCGCTCCATCGCTCCCTGCAACAGCGTGAGGGCCCACCTTCGATCCAGCAGTTTGTCCGGCGAGAGCTCATCCGCCGGTTCCGCCTGATACCATTCCTCCACCGGGAAATCGTCGAGCGGAAGCAGGGTGTAGTTTCCGCCCCGCTTGAGCGTCCGCTCCTTTTTCCACTCGTTGGCGAGAAAATGATCAACGCAGGCCAGGAGAAAGGTGCGAAAGCGGCCTCGTTCGCGGTCTGCGATCCGCAGGTATTGTTTGGCGATCAGGCGACCGAAGAACTCCTGCGTCAAATCCTTGGCTGGTTCGACCTCATGCCCGCGGCGGCGGATGAACGCGTAGACCGGATACCAATAGGTTTCACACAGCCGGCTGAGGGCCTCGTGGGCAGCCGGCGTGTCCGCCTGATTTGCCGCCAAGACCATGCTCCAGTTGGTCATCTGAAATCCTCCGGCCCCGGCGGCCGTTGCCTGGTCAAAGTTGGCCATAGTCGCGATGCGGTGAGCACGTTCATATCGGGCCGGCAGCGATCGGACAAGAACGAAGCGAGGCCGAAAATAATTTCGTCACGTTTGTCGCGCCTTGTTTAAGAACCTCATGTGATGCTGCTCTTCGATGGAGACCCTTTGTCCGCGCGTCCTTCTTCTTCGTCGTCGGGCCGGCCTGAGGCGGGTGGACAACCCGGGGAATCCGCGGGCGGTCTGCCGAGGGCGAAAGAAAAGTTCGCGGTCCCCGCGCGGCCTTGGGAGCGGCGATGGGCTCGTGGTTTCGGTACCTCCCGGTGGCTTGCGGTGGTGACTAGTCTGTTCGCCACGATCGGTTTCGCTCGTGCCCAGCTTGCCATCACGGAGGCCATGGCTTGGGAATCCACGAATTGTTTCGGTTGCGGGGTGCTGCCGCGGGGGTGTCACCCCGACTTTTTTGAGCTGACCAACTTCGGCACCAACGCTGTGGATCTCAGCGGCTACCTGTTGGTGGACCGGGACGCGACTTTTCCGGACTCGGCGTGGCCGATTCCCGACGGGGTGACGATTCAGCCCCGGGAAAGCATGATTTTCGTCCGCACTTGGGAAGAGGTTTCGACCCCGGCCGAGTTTCGGGCCTGGTGGGGCGAGCTGAACCTTCCGGCGGATCTGCAGATCGTTTTCTATCCGAAGCAGTATGGGTTTGATCAGCTCGGTGATGCGGCCCGTCTCTGGGATGCGCACAGCAACGTGGTGGATCAGTTCTATTTTGGGGAAAGCCGACGGGGGGTCAGTTTTGGATACGACCTTGGCACTGGCGCGGCCGAGCCGAGCGTGGTGGGGGTCAACGGAGCGTTTCAATCGGCCGAATGTGGTGATGTGGGATCGCCGGGCTGGGCGCCAGGTGGTCCCGTTCCGTTGCGCGTGGCTCGCCAGCCCGTCAGCCAGTGGGTGGATGCGGGCTCCGACGTCGTCTTTCGCGCCGAGGCGACCGGGCTCCCGCGGCCGTTTCATTTCGAGTGGTATCGAAATGGAATCCGCGCGGGTAGCGCGCCCGTTGCCTCCGATTTCATCCCGAGGGTGGTCAACTACGCGGGGTGCAGCGTGGCGTGGAAGTCGGAGCCGAGGTTCACGGATCTCGCCATGACCAACGTTCAGCCCGGACAGGCCGGTGACTATTACGTCGTGTTTTTCAACGGTCTGGAACGGGCAACCAGTGTCGTCGTTTCGCTTACGGTCAACACGAATCCGAGTCCGCCGCGCGTTGAGTGCCCTTCGTCCGATCGCTGGTTTCCGCGGGTGGCGGGACGGCCGCAGACCAACCTGACGGTGTCCCCCTTGCAAACGGCGATGTTCGAAGTGCTGGTGCGGGGCTATCCGACGCCGACCTGCCGATGGAGTTGGAGCGCCAATGGCGTCACCTATGTGGATCTTCCGGGCGCCACCAACCGGAGCTTGACGGTCAGCCCTGCGGTGGCGGGGCATTCCGGAATCTATCGGGTGCGACTGCAGAATGCCTACGGGACGAACTACGCCTACGCCTCGCTCAGCGTGAAAGACAAGGCGCAGCTCCGCGTCACCGAGGTCATGTTGGACTCGTGCTATGTCAATGAGGATTGGTGGGAGCTGACCAATCTGGGCGACCAGCCGGTGGACCTTTTCGGGTACCGGTGGGATGATCGGCCGGGGGAAATTGGCGGGGGTCCGACCGTGACAAACTCGGTAGTGGTGCAGCCGGGGGAGTCGGTGATTTTTCTCGAAGGTCTCACCCCGGAGTTCTTTCGCAGCTGGTGGGGCGAGGATCGCTTGCCTCCGGGGCTGCAGATCATTGGTCATGCCGCGAACGGCCTCGAGCCGGATGGTGACGAGATCAATCTGTGGAACCCGACGGCCACCGATGCCGAAGACTGGATTGACTCCGTGGTGTTTTCCGACAGCTACGGGGCAAGCTGGTGGTTCGATCCGGGGAGCGTGTGCGCGGAGTTTGGCGTGGTCAGCGTTACCGGTGAGTGCGGCGGGTTTCAGGCGGCCCGGAGCTGCGACATTGGATCGCCGGGCTGGACCGCGTGGACGCCGCCCCGTCTGACTTCAATTCGTCGCGAGGGCGAAACGGTTCGGCTGGAATGGAAGGCGCTGCCGGGGAGTGCCACCCGGGTGCAGTTCGCGGACGGGATCGGGAGGGGGACGAGCGACACGGACTGGCACGATCTTGGCCTCTATACCTTTCCGGGCCCGAATGGCGCGGCCAGCGACACTTTGCCCGGCAACGGATCGCCGCAGCGGTTCTATCGTCTACGGCGCGAGACCCCGGCGGACTGTCACTGTTTTTGAAAACCTGCATGAACATCAGTTCCGAAGCGGCCGGGCGATTGGTCCGGGCCCGGTTTGGCGGACGCGCTTTCACGTTGGTGGAGTTGCTGGTGGTGCTCGCGGTGCTCGCCGTGCTGGCTTCGCTGCTGATTCCGGCGGTCGCGCGGGCGAAGGGCCGTGCGCGTTCGGTGCAATGCCTGAACAATCTGCGTCAGTGGGTGATCGCCTTTCAGTGGTACAGCGATGACTTTGAGTTTCTTCCGCGGGAAGGCCATCGCACTGACGGCACCGTGCGGGTGGATAACTGGGCCAATGTGAATGCGCGCGGCAATGGCGATGTTTGGTACAACGCCCTTCCGCCGTTGCTGGATGAGCGTCCGGCCAGCGCCTACGCCTCGTTGCTTTCCGGCGAGCGCCCGCGCTTCTACGAGAGCCGCCTGTTCCATTGTCCGTCGGCGCGGTTTCCGCCCGGCGCCGGGCGTGACAATGATGCGTTCTTCTCGCTGGTGATGAATTCGAAGTTGATCATTCCGCCGAACGATTTGCGTGAGCACAGCCTTCCGTTCAGCGCGATTCAGATTCCGTCGGCCACGGCGGCCTTTCTGGAGGCGCGGGTCAGTGCCGGGGAGTTCAAGGTGGACCCCGGGCAGCTGGACTACGACCTGGGGCAGCCCAGCGCCTTTTCGACGCGATTCGCCGCCCGCCATAATCGCGGCGGGAACCTTGCGTTTTGCGATGGGCACGTTGCGTGGATGCCCGGCGCTCAAGTGGTGGAAACGCGGCCCGGACAATTTCGGGGCTTCGCGCGATTTCCCGACGGCCCCGTCATCTGGTGTGCGGATCCCCTCGTGGATCCCAACACACCGGACGGAAACTGAATTTCGCTGAACTTTTTTTGTTACGTTTGCGGAGGTGTGTTGAAGAACTCAGTGACACTTCGCCTTCCTGCTGATGCCGGATTGGTGAACAACTAAACCCCAAAAAAGGTAACCACTCATGACCCTTTGTCGATCGACTGTTCTTGGCCTGGCCTGTGCGCTGGGCGGCACTCTCCTGTTTGAAAACGCCCAGGCGGATTCGGGGCGGCCCCCGCAGGTGACCCACCAATACACCCTCGAACCCACCAGCCTGGAGACCTTCGGCTACACGCCGGCCGAGTTGAGCGTGGCGGCAACGTTTGGACTCGCCGTGCTCGACCAGCCGGCGATCGGTTCCGGCGTGCAGCGGCTGCGCGGGAACCGTTATCTCGGCGTGACCGACCGCGGGCCAAACTTTACCGTTGGCGCGAACCGGTTCTTCCCGCTGCCGCAATACACTCCGACGATCGTCTTGTATCAGGCCAAATCCAGCCGGCTCTCGATCGAAGCCACGCTCCCGGTCGTCGGGCAGTCCGGCGTCGGCATCACCGGCATCCCCAACAGCGCCACGGAGGACAGCGTGCCCTTCCTGTCTCCGGACAACCCGCTGCCGTTCAATCCCAGCGGCATGGACGTTGAGGACATTCACACCCTCCCGGGGGGAGGCTTTGTTCTCGTGGAGGAATATGGCCCTTCCGTGGTGATCGTGGACGACAACGGCGTCGTTCAGCGCCGCTACACCCCGGCCGGTAAAACGTTTGCGGGCGCGGACTATCCGGTCCGCGATGTCCTCCCCGCCGTGTTGAGAAATCGCCGCGCCAATCGCGGCTTTGAGTGCGTTCCGATCTCGCCGGACGGACGCACCGCCTACGTGGTCACGCAGAGCCCGATGGGTGCGACCACTGCGGGCGGACCCTATCGGGAAAGCCGCGTGGTGCGCATCCTGCGACTGGACTTGAGCGACCCGTTGAACCTGCAGGTGACGGGCCAGTTTGTCATGCGGATGAGCCCGGCGACCGAGTATCCGGCGGGCAACGCCCAGCGCGATCTGAAACTCAGCGCGGGAACCTGGGTTTCCCACGACGTCCTTCTGCTGGTCGAATTGAACGATGTGGTCGGGATCGGCGGAGTTCGTCTGCTGCTCGTGGACCTGCACGGCGCCTCGAATGTTCATGGCCTCCCGGCGGCGGATACGCTGGATTTCGAAGACGTGAACAAGGGGCCGGAATCACTCGGCGTTGTCCCCGCCAGCACCCGCGTGATCTATCAACAGTTCGAGACGGACGCTGTGCGCCTGCTGCCTTCAGGGAAACTGGAGGGGATCACCATCCTTAATGCCAATCAGGTTGCCATCAGCAACGACAACGACTTCGGCGTGGGTGACGTTCCGGGCGCGCCTTCCACGCTGACCGTTCTGCGGCTCGGCGATCAGCTGCCCTTGAACGAGCATTGTCGGTAAGGGGATTTGCGCCTGCGTGCGCCCGTTCGCCAGGGACCCCGGCCCGCCGCGAGGCGGGCCGGGGTGTTTCGCTTTTTAGGACCTTTGCCCCCGCACGAACGTGCTCACTTGGCCGGCGTTTCCCTGCGGATCAAGCTCGACGGCGCAGAAATCAGCGGGCTGGCCGGGGCTCAAACCGGTGGCCACGCCCAGCAGGCGTGCCGGGACCTCGCAATAGTGATTCCACACCGCTTGCCACGATTGGCTCCGCATCGTCGCCGATCGGCGAATGCCATCGATCGGCCGCAGCGCCGATCCCGCAAAATTGGTTTGCCCCGGTTGACGGACAACCTGATCGACACCCACTTTCACCTCCAGGCGCCCCAATGGATAGCGTCCGGGAGGAGCGCCCGCGGCCGACATCGCGTCGCTGACATAATAAATCTGATCGGCGTGGAGGCATTGATGAAGCAGCCGAAACAGCGGGGCCGAAACGTGAATGGCGTCCGGGATCAAGCCGATGGTGAGGTTATTTCGTTCCGGCGTGTCGAGTACCCGCCAGACGATGTTGTCGTGTCGGTCGAGAGCGCGCGGGCATCCGTTGCCCAGGTGGGTGAATGATCTTGCTCCCGCTTTCACCGCCGCGGACAGAAGTTCCGCGGAGGCGTCGGTGTGTCCGAGGCTGACGGTGATGCCCGCTGCCGCACACGCGCGAATGGCTGGAATTGCGCCGGGGCGTTCGGGCGCGAGGGTCAGGAGAACAGGATCAACGCCCGCAGCTTCTCTAAGTTCAGCGATGTGCCGTTCCGTCGGATCAATCATCAACGTCGCGTCGTGAGCGCCCCGGTAGCCGGGTTCGCCCGACAGGAACGGGCCTTCAATATGCCAGCCGACGATCGCCTGGCGCAGGACTGGGGAACCAGCGCGCAGACGACGGAGGTATTGCAGTCGTGCCATGAGCCGCTTCCAGTCTTCGGTGATTAATGTGAGGAGCCATCGCGTGCAACCGTCGCGGGCCAGGCCGCGCGCGGCCGTCAGCAACTCCGATTCGGTCAGGCCGTCGCGTTGGAAGTCGACCCCGGCGTAGCCGTTGACCTGAAGGTCGATCAACGCGGGCGCGAGCCAGCGGTCTGGCGTGCCGGGTGGAAGCTGGCCGGTGCGATCAGCAGCGACGATTTGATCTCCTGCCCAGCGCAGGCAGATCGGTTCGCCCGTGGCGTAGTGTCGGCCGTGAATCTCGTGAGTGTTCACAGAATGAGAAGATGAAAAATCAGTCGGACCCCGCCGGCAATGCCCGAATCGCAGATGGGATGGGTGGGCGTGTATCGTGAGTCAGCGGGGCTCCGTTGGCGATGGGTCAAGGGTGCGTTTGGGTGCCTTGCGGTAGACCGTGTCGAGCACGTTGCGGACGTATTGTTCATCGGTGATCGACTCGATGGCGTCGTCAGAAAAGGTGACTTTCCCCCGGAAATGCGCCGCCAATTCGCCGAACAATTCGACCCGGGCGGCGGGGTCCAGGCTGTCGCGACGCGCCAGGGCGCGGAGTGCCAGGGCGGCTTCCTGGGGCGAAACTTTCTGACGCAGACGCGCCTCCAGATGGGGTTGCTCGCGGAACGAGTTGAACTTGCCGGCCACGATCAGATCAAGATTGGGTGTGGCCACCTTGGGAATGCGGATGACGACCGTGTTGGCGGCGAAATCCCCGAGGCGCTGGGCGCGTCGGTTCAAAATGAAAGCCATGCCTCCCACCAGATAAAAGAAGGGAAGCATGTCGACCGTGCGCAGCAGGTTGCGGATGACGATTTGGTGAAACTTCAGGCGAAGCCCTTCGGCGTCCACCACACGCAGGCGCATGATGCGTTTGCCGATGGTTTGCCCGCGCCAGATCCATTCAAAGAAGATGGAATAGCCGAGGGTGAGGGTGAAATAGAGGATGAGATGCAAGGCGACGACGAACTCACCGCCAAAGATGCTGAGTAGACCCAGGAGCAAGCCGAGCGCGATCGAGATTCCGGTGTAGACGAGAAAATCCAGCAGCCAGGCGATGAATCGGGTCACAGGCCCCGCCAACGCCTGCGAAAAAACCACGCCTTCCGGCGTGCGGATTTGCAGGGTTTGAGTGCGGTAAGCGGGCATCGCCTTCGAGATCAGTGCTCAGTGCTCAGTCCTCAGTCCTCAGTCCTCAGTCCTCAGTCGTGAGTGCCAAGTGGTGTTTCTCCGGCCGGAGCGGATGGGAGTCATTGGTCATTGGTCATTGGTCATTGGTCATTGGTCATTGGTCATTGGTCATTGGTCATTGGTCATTGGTCATTCGTCATTCGTCATTCGTCATTCGTCATTCGTCATTCGTCATTCGTAGCCCTGCTTTTGCCGCATTGGGTGAGGTAGAGGATGAACAGGATTAGTTCGGTGCAGCCGAAGGCGATCTTCACGGCGTAGGGCAGCACGGGCTCGTGGTATTGGGAAAAGAACGCCTCAATGATCCCGGCCCAGACCAGGAGGAGGGCGATGCCGGCAATCAGCGTGACGACGTCGGCGGAGGCGGCGCGCAAACGGGTCCGGATGGTGGCGCGTTGGCCGCGGCCGATCAGGGCATGGGCGAGGATGAGGCCGGCCTGGCCACCCATCATGACGGCGGGAAGTTCAATCACTCCGTGAGGGAGCAGCCAGGCGAGGAGAAATTTCAGCTGCCCGGCCATGACGTAGTCGACGGCGACGACGCCGAGGATGACGCCGTTGTAAAAGAGGATCACGATGGTGCCGAGCCCGAAGGTCATTCCGAAGGCCATGGCTTTGATGGAGACACCGATGTTGTTCACCATGAGCTGTGCGGAGAAGCTGCTCATGCGGGCGGCACCGGGTGAGTCCGGATTGCTTTCCTCGCGGGCGACCCGTTCGGCGGGGTCGTTGAGGTGATTGGCAAACATCTCGGGCAGCACGTCGGCCTTGGCTTCGGGATCGAAGGCGACGGCCAGGCCGCCAAAAATGGCGCCGGCGATGGTGATGGCGAGGGACAGCCAAAACGCGGCGAGGTGACGTCGGAAGGTGACGGGCAGAGTGTGAAAGAACCAGTGGAGCGGCGAGAGGCGGTGCTGTCGTCGCCGGGTCTCGTGGAGTTCACCGTAGGCGCGGCCGACCAGTCCTTCGAGGTAGCGTCGGGTTTCCGGTTCGGCGGCGAACCCGGCCAGCTTGGCGAGTCCGGCGGCGGTGCGCTCGTAGAGATAATGAAAGCGCCGGAGTTCATCGAGGGGCAGCACCCGATCGGGCGTGCGTTCGAGGCGGTCGAGCTGGCGTTCAAGCTCGGTCCAGAACGGCTGCTCCGTCGCGGCGAAGCGTTGCAGATCGATGATCATGAATCGGAGTTAGATCAGCTGTCGTTGTTTTACCCCGAGGTATTGTGACACCAGTTCGGTCGCGAGGTGTTCGTGCTCAAGCAGCGAGAGCCGGACGCCACGGTGTTGCAGGATGCGCTGCAATTCCTGCAGCCGTTGCCATTGCAGGTGACCGCCCAGATGACGGTAAAGATCGTCGAGCTCCGTCACGTCCTCTGCCCGGTGAAAAAGCGGGGCCACGCCGTCGGGCAGGATCTGATTGACCAGGACCAGATGTTGCCGGGCCAGCAACGCCATGTTCCGAGTGAAGGTCTCGGCCAGGACCGGGTCATCGAGGGACGTCAAGAAAACCAGGAGCGCGCGGCGGCGCAGTCGGGTGCGGAGGAAGGAAACGATTTCGTCGAAATCCGGCGACACATTCTCGGCGTGCAGGGTGTAGAGCGCGTCGCGGCATGCGGCGTAGTGGGCGTGTCCGTGGCTGGCGCGGAGGAAAGTGCCAGGCTGGCTGCTGAACGTGATGAGGCCAAACAGATCGCCCTGGCGCTCGGCGGCCTGGGCTAGAATGAGGGCCGCCTGAATGAACCGTTCCAAGGTGTCGGATTCTGTTTCGTTCCCGGTCGGCGGACGAACGCCAGCCGTGGTGGCGGCCGCCGGCGCTGTCGTTGCCGCGAGCGGGGCCGTGTCTGGTTTCTTCCGTCGAGCGGACAAGCGGGAGTTGTCGAGGACGACGTAGATCTCCTGGGTGCGTTCGATCTGAAAGATCTTGGTGACCGGATGATGGCGCTTCGCGGTGGCTTTCCAGTGAATCTCGTCGTAGCTGTCGCCAGCGATGTATTCCCGCAGCTTCTCGAAATCGCGGCCTTTGCCAATCTGTCTCTGGGCGTGCAGGCCCATGGCACCGCGGTTGAGGAACAGTGCGGCCAGCTGTTTTCGGTCGCGCTGGAGGTTGGGATAGATCCGGACCTCGCATTGGACCGGGACGGTCCGGCGCACGCCCCAGAAGCCAAGTCGGGAAGGTGTTTCGAGGCGTGCGCGGTGCACGTGGAACTTTCCACGCTGAACCGGTTCGAGGTTCCAGGTGACGAGGCAGCGTTCGGTGTCGGCTGGCAGGCGAACCGTTTGTTCATCGGTGGTCACTTTCAGCGCGGTGGGCCATTCGAGCCCGAGGCGCAGCGGCATGGTCGGGCCGGCCGGATGTGTAATGATCAGCTCCACCGTCGCGCTTCGTTGCAACGAGAGGCGAATCAGCGGAGGCAGCTCGAGCGTGAAAGCGTCGAGCTGCCGGGTGGCGAGCGCGGCGTCGATGGCTGCGGCCAGGAGCAGTCCGGCGATGAGGATGGCGGTGGCCCATTGCGCTTCAGAGTAAAGCGCCCCGAGCGCCGAGAACGGCAGCACGATGCCGGCAAACCAGAACAGAAATCTCGGAGTGGGAACGAGCATGGTCCTTGGGCTTACCGGGGGACGGGCACCTGCTGGAGAATTCCCTGGATGACTTCGCGGATCGAGAGCCCTTCGATCTCGAATTCCGGGCGGAGGATGAGGCGATGTTCGAGCACCGGGCCGGCCATGGTGCGGACATCGTCGGGTGTGACGTAGTCGCGGCGTTGCAAGGCGGCGTGGGCCCGGCTGGCGAGCAGCAGGGATTGCGTGGCGCGGGGGCCGGCACCGACCAGCACGCTTTCGCCGGCGCGGGTGGCGCGCACGAGATCAACGACGTAACCCACGAGCTCCTCGCGCAGCGTGATCTGCTGGAGCTGGGTGCGGAGCTGGGCGAGGTCCTCGGCGCGCACCACGGCCTGGACCTGGCCGTTGCTCAACGTGGCCTCGGGCGAGTCGACACCGAGCGTTCGTTGCGCCAGCGCGAATTCCTCGTCGCGCCCCGGCGTGCTCATGGTGATCTTCAACATGAACCGATCCTTCTGCGCCTCCGGCAGCGGGTAGGTGCCTTCGTATTCGATCGGATTCTGGGTGGCGAACACGGTGAAATTGGCGGGCAGGGGATGGGTGTCGCGATCGATGCTGACCAGCCGCTCCTGCATGGCCTGGAGCAGGGCTGATTGCGTCTTGGCCGGCGCCCGGTTGATTTCATCGGCGAGCAGGAAGGAGGTGAAGATGGGCCCGCGGATGAGCGTGAACTCGTTGCGCTGAAGATTGTAAATGTTCGTGCCGGTGATGTCGGCGGGCATGAGGTCGGGCGTGAACTGAATGCGGGCGAAGGGACAGCCCAGGACGTGGGCCAGCGTGCGCACGAGCAGCGTCTTGGCGACGCCGGGCACGCCTTCAATCAGTGCGTGTTGGTTGGTGAAGATGCATATGAGACAGCGGTCGATGACCTCGGTCTGCCCGATGATGACTTTGGCAATCTCGGTGCGCGCGGCGGCGAGCACATCCTTGAGGTGGTCGGTGGTCATGTTCGTTCGTTGAGAATCTCGCAAAAGCGACGGTAGGTTTGCACGGGCTGTCGGTGGCGTGGATCAAGGGCGTTCTGTTCGTCGACGAGCTGCTGCATCCGCGCGAGGCGCGCGGCCGTGGGCTTCCGGCCGGGGGCGGCGGCGGCCGTGTGCTGCCATTGTTCGAGGCACGTCTTCAGCAGGTCGACCGGCGCAATGTTGCGTCGGAGCAGGTTGATGAAACCTTCGGCTGAATCCCGGCCGGCGACCTGATGGGTGGTCTCGGCTTCGAGTTCGTGGCCGGCCGGAGGCAGAAAGCCGGCGGCGTTGCGCCAGATGAAGAGCAGGGCGAGGAACACGAGCGCCGCGGCCAGCCCATGCAGGCGGTAGCGCCGGGCCATCGCGGCGATGCCCGGATCGCCCGACGTTCCAAGATGAGTTTCGTCAAAGATGACCTGCGGTCGCCCGCCCAGGCACCAGGCGAGAAGACGTGTTTCGCGGGCCTGACGGAGGGCCTCGTTGCTGAAGGGATAGGCGTCGGCGGCGAGGACGATCGCTCCTTGGCCGAAGGGCCGTTCGAGCACGACGGGGTAGCGGTTGGTTCCTTCCTTCCGGACATAGAGGGCGCGCCAATTCGAGGCCAGCGGTTCGAAGTAGACTGACGTGTGGACGGCGAGTTGATCGGGCATCGTGGCCGCCTCGGCCGGCGCCGTCTCGGCTTTCGTCGCAGTGGCGGGGCGATAGCTCGCCGGCCCGTCGGCGCGCATCAGTGGTGCGTGTCCAAAATCGACGTCCCAGCGGAGCCGGACGGGTTCGCGCGGTGCGTTCTCCATTGAATCGCGGAGTCGGCCCGGCAGCGGGGATGGTGGCTGATTTGTGCCCGTGGTGGGCGGGACATTTGGCGGGGTGTTGCGCCGGGCATTCCGGGTCGCGCCCTTGGTGGCGAAGCGATTCGTTCGGGGGGCGACGTATTCGGGGTGAAGCGCAATGACCAGCCTTCCTCCCGTGCGCACGAATTGTTCGAAAGCCCGATACTGGTTCGTGGTGAAACTCAGATCCTCCGTGCTGGCTCCCAGGTGCAGCAGCACCGTGTTGCGGCCGTCGTCGAGTCGCTCCAGCGAACGGAAATTGCGCCGCACCTCGACCAGTTCCGCGAGGCTGTCGTGCAGCGCCCGCGCCCCGAGCGGGTCAGCGCGCAGCGAGGAGTAGGGCGGATAAACATCGCCGGCTTCAAACCGGAGGTTGAACAAGTGCAGCAGGCCGGCGCCGAAGAGCAAGGCGAGCAAGATGATGAGGAGACCGACGCCCTTCTTCATGCGGAAGCCGGCCCCTTCATTTGAGTGAGATTGGCGGTGAACAGATCGATGTGCTCCGCGGTGACGGCGTGTTGGCCGTACCAGGCGCGCTCGAAGAGATCGAGATTGCGCCCGAATAATTCCGGCAGTGTTCCCAGGGCATGCGCGCGGCGCCGCAGTTCGCGCTCGTAGTCACGATTCGACTTCGAACGGGCCAGCGTAATCAGGCGGCGTTCGCCCAGATGGGCCAGACTCGCGAGGTAGAATGCGCGGAGGGCCAGCCGCAGATCCCCTTGGGCCAGCAGGTCGCGTCCCAGCCGAATCCAGCCGTCTTCGGGCAGTTCATCAGCGCTGACCTCCTCGCTGGCCAGATCCGGCGGCGCTGGGAGCGCTTCGGCGAGCACGGCGCCGACTTCGGGGCGGCGCTGCCATAGACGGACGAGCAGCCAAAGGATCACGCCGAGCAAGAGAGCAATGATCAGGACGAAGGCGATTTCCATGGCGCTGCCGAAGCCAGGCCCGCCGGCGCCCGGACGATTGCGCGGAAACAACTTCTCGATCACCCACTTCAAGGCGTCCTCGAGCCAGCGGCCCACCGCCTTCATCCCCTTTTCGATCTGGCGTCCAAGACGCGCGAGGAGCGAGCTTTCGGCCTTGGCGGCTTCGGCTGAGTCCGGCGGCAAACGCCAGCTGAACTCGCGTCGTTGGATGGTCTGTTCGATGGAGCGTTCGAGTTTTTCCGGAGTGAGCGGAGCGGGGTTGGCTGGTGCGGCGGCGGCGAAGATGACGAAGCCGCCGGCCGGGTTCACCGGAAGCAGCAGCAGCATGGCCGCCGCGAGGGAAGCCAGCACTCCGGAGCGGAGGCCGGACAGTTCGGTGCGCAGGTCCTGGCCGGTGCGCAGGGACTCGGCCTGGAAACAGCGGAGGACGTACGCGGCTTTCAGCACCGGATCGAGGCAGAGGTAGGTCAGGCCCAGTTGGGTGGCGAGCAGCGTGCTGTTCATCACGGCCCACGGGCTGCGGGTGAAAACCGATTCGATGCCCAGCAAAACCTTGAACACGTAAGGAACCCCGAGGACGGCGGAAAGAATGTTGATGAACACGAACAGCCCGAAGAGCGCGATAAGCGACAGCAGGTAGTGGTTTTGCAAAGGCCACACGGTGGTCTGGCTCCACGCTCGCCCGAGGGCGGCGCGGAGGGTGGGATTGGGCGTGCCGTGCACGACGGTGGCGGCGCTGAAAAAGGCGTAGACCCAGCCCAGCGGGAACATCAGTAGCGCCGCCAGCGGGAGCAGGAACAGGCCTGCCGGCTGCACGATGGCCTGGAAGGCGGCGGCGGTTAGAAAGCCACGGAGTTTCCAAGGCGGCGCGGTTTCACCGCAGAGACGGGCCAGAAGATGGCGGCAATAGATCGACTGCCAGGCTTTCATCCAGACGAAGAGCCCGGTCAGGGCCACGGCGCCGGGGATCAGGCGCTGCTCCGCGAACGCGCTGCGGGACATGTCCGACCAGAAATAAAGCAGGGCCAGCACGAACGGCAGGGCGCCCACGTAGTAGGCGGCCCACGCGGATAGGGGCGCGATACGTACAAGGTGAAACGATTCCTCGATCAGCTCGAACGGCGCGGTCTCGTTTTCCAGACGTGACTTCATGGCGTCTTCACGGCGTCCTCACGGCGTCTCGTCCAGCCAACGGCCGCGCCAAAGCGTGCCGTCATGAAACGAGCTCGGCAGTTCCAGCAGCGATTGCCCGAGCCAGTAGAAAAACACGAGGGCCAGAATCAGGCCGGCGCCCACTTGCAACAAGCGCAGCGCGCCGGCGAATCCAGCCCGCTGCGCAAGCGGGATGGGAGCGAGCTTTTTCAGGCACGACGCGCAGATCAGCCGGCCGGCGTGTTCCGTGATGCATTCCCGGCAGAAGAAGCTCCGGCATTCCGGACAGCGCGCCACCGCCTCGCGCTGGGCGTGATGGAAGCATCGCTGGAGCGAAACGTTCATGCCGGAGGATCGATGACCGGGGGCGCCTCCAATGGAGCGGGCGCAGTCCCGGTCATTGATGCCGGGCTGCCCGTCGGGGCGGAGGCGGGTGCAGCAGGGACGCCGAGGTTGGAGTCACTGCGACCGATGGCGCCCGGGAACTCGCCTTGAGCGGCGGTGATGAGAGGGCGAAGACGGTCGATCACCGATCGGGCGCGTCGGGCCCGGCCGAGCGAGGGCAGCTTTCGAGTTTGCACGGCGGTCGTGATGAAACAGGAACAGGTTGGGCCGAGCATGAAATTCACCAAGAGGAACCCGAGGAACAATCCGACGACGATCCCGAATCCGACCCAGGCGGGGTCTTCGTTGACGGCGGCGGCCAGCAGCAAAAAGAAAAGCGCGAGACCACCCCAGACTGCGTTCAGGATTTTTCCCGCGTGAGTGTGGTGATAGGCGATCGTCTGGATGTCCTGGAGATAAAATCGTTGGTAGGATTCGGTGAATCCGTTGGAGGTGACTTGCAGCAGGTGATCGGGGGCGAGATGGAGGCGGACTTGTTGGAACGCGAGCGATCCCCGGCCGGGCAGTTTCTGATATTTGACTGGGGGCGTTGGGGGCATGGGGTTAACGCCAGGCGTAGAAGAAGGCTGCGCCCCAGCCGGTGAGTTGGGCGAGACCGATCACGATGGCGATGACGGCGCGAGCGGGGCGGCGACCGAGGAGACTGCCGGGTTTAAAGAAGGACAAGACGCCGCAGGTGACGGCGATGGGCGACGTGATCAGGGTGATGGGCCAGATGAGCAGCGGCAACAGCGCGAGCGAGAGCGCGGCGCGATCGTAGACGATGCGGGACGTTTCCAGATTGACGTGGGCGCCGCTGGTGCGGGATTGGTCGAGGCAAGTTGGGCAGAGATGGCGGCCGTTGAATTCCAGGTCGCAGAGGCCGCAGAGAAAACGGCCGCATCCGTCGCAGCTCGTGACCGCCTTCTTGCCTTCGTGATGAAAACAACTGGCCACGCCCGCTTCGAGAATCGATTCGCCGGGTCGGGCGGCGGGTGGCGAGCGCAGGACGGCGGGGAAAACGGCCGCTTGCAGACGCCGATCGCAGTTGGGGCAGACTTGCGCGTCCGGCGTATTCCAGAAATTGTCCGGCAACGGCAGCCGGCAATTGGGGCAGGGAATGGTTCCGACGCTCATGACCCAACTATTTCGGCAGAGTTAGGCAAAGGTAGAGCCAGTTCAGCACAGCCAGCAGCGCGAGAACCCGCGGCGAAAGCGCGCGGTGCAGCAACGGGGAGTCCCCGCGGAGGTCGTGGGCTTTGTTCCCAGCGGGAGTTTGACGTCCCTCCGGACATGTGCTGGCCTGCAGGCCAATCCAGGTGCGTCGGATGGCCCAGGCTGCCACGGCGAGCGTCGCGACGAAGAACAGCGGATTGAAGCGAAGCGCAGCCACCGGGTCGAGATGGGTCCACGCCAGCAGACTGCGCGTGCAGCCGCAGCCGGGGCATGGAATGCCCGTGGTGGTTCTGAGCAGGCAAAACGGGAGCGGCACCTGCCAGTGAACGCACAGCCGGACGAACCCCGCGCCGGCAGCGAGAGCGAGCAGCAACAACGGCGCGTGCCACCGGGCGGACACGCGGTCCGGCCAACGCGGGGCCGGCGTGGCCGCGGCGTCGATGCATGGCGGCGCAGGGACCGAACTCGGAGGCGTCGGGTCGGCGCTTGCGGCGTGCATAGCACGGTGTGGTGCGAACCGTGGTCGTCGGTTCACTTCATTTGTAAACCACGCGGGTGCTGCAGATGTGATCGTGCAGGGCCCGCTTTTCGGAATCGAAGGCCGCGATGATGTAGCCGATGGAACAGATCAAACTGCTGAGCTGATCCGCCCAGGCGCGTCCGAAGGCGCGGGGAAAGGTCAGCGGCGCGCCTTCGGCGGTGACCACCTTGATGCCCACGGCCATCTTGCCGGGCGTGGCGCCGTATTTGCCCAGGAAGAACGTATTGTAGGCCACGCCGAGGATGATGGAGCCCAGCTGCAGGACGACCTGGATCATGATGCCCATGGTGGGCGGCGGTCCCCCCTGACCTGCGGATCGGATCATTGGAATCATCAGCGCCACCACGGGGATGGCGAGGATGACCATGAAGATGAGGCCGTCGATGAATTTGGCACCGAACCGGATCCAAAATCCGGCGTAGTTCATGGCGGCGGCACCGCCGGCACCGCCGAGGGTCGCGCCTTCCTTCAATTTCTGGACAAACGTTGGCTTGCAGGCGGCGCAAACCCACGTGGCGCCATATTGAATCGCGTTGTCTTTGGTGAACTGTCCCCCGCATTCCACGCAGGTAATTTGGTTGGGATCTCCGGCCATGACCGGGGGCGCCCCGGGGGCCGGGGCCGTTCCGCCGATGCCGGGCCGGACGGTGCTGAGCGGCTGCCAGTTGGCCATTCCTTCTTTCCAGACCAAATCGGCTGGCTTGATCTGCCCCGACTGGATGAGCGCGTCGAATTGCGCGTCTTCAACCGGACCCTGTTGCTGCCCTCCCGATGCGTAGTACCAGCTCATAGCAATTGAGTATTCCGTGGATTCGTTCCTGCTCGCGGCATGCGTGGCGGTTTTGCTTTTTGATCCGAACGACCCATTTCGCGGCGGCCTGGGCCCGGCGTGCCTTGCGCAAAGCCCACCAGCTCAACCGCTGTCGCTCCTGATCCGAGGCTCCGCCTCGCTGGGTGAAGAGTGAAAGTCGGAGGTCGAAATTGCAAAGTAAAAGTAGCCGCCGCAAACCACGCGGAGCCCCAGCCAACGGAATTGACCGCAGATGCACGCGGATAAACGCAGATGAGCGCCGGCTTATCCGGAACGACTCAGTTGGCCGACCGCTGTTTGCTTGAGCTTCTCGCAAGAATCTGCGGCGCAACCGTCCGTCATCCCACGGAATCGTTCCGTTGCAAAATTCCCTTCTCAATCTGCGTTTATCGACGGGCATCAGCGGTTTGAAAGCCATCGCGTGGAGGAGCGTGCGATTAAAGACGGGTGATCCAACGAACCGTCTCACCCCTCATCCCGGCCTTCTCCCCGTTCAGGGGAGGAGGAGGCGCGGCGGGCGTTCGTGGGCCAGCGGGCGCGCGTGAGGCGCGAGCTTGACGCATTGAACCATCACCCGCTTTTAACCGCACCCCGTGGAGGAGGGGCGCCGGGGCGCCGGAAACTGGATTGCTTCGGCGCTGTATTTGCTCTACACGGAACGAGTTGAAAACGTCCAGACTCGTCGTCGCCCTGCTCCTGCTCAATCTCGCGGTGGTCGCGGGGTTGCTCGTGCTGATGGTCACGGAGCGCGGCAATCCCAGACGGCTGGCGAATTCGGCGTTGCCCGCCACGGCCGGTGTGGCGGCGGATTTTGCCCAGTCACCACTGGTGTCCGAGCCGCAGTTGGTGGTCGTGACCAACCAGTTTCAATGGGCCCAGCTCGAGTCGGAGAACTACCACGAATACATTGCGCGCCTTCGATCCATCTCGTGCCCGGAAGCCACCATCCGCGACATCATCATTGCCGACCTCGACAAGTTGCTCGCCCCGGAGATTCGGGCGCTCTACGGACGCCGGACCGAGCTGGCCTATTGGCACTCCGTGGAGGAAGAGCTGGCCAACGATGTCGATCCGCGGGAAGTGAGCCGCAAGGTGGCTGAGATCGAGAAGCGAAAGCGGGAGATTGTCCGGGAGTTGATCGGCGCCGATTTGCTGCGGGAACGGATGGAGCAGCAGGGCGAGGAGGACTACTACGAGCGGCGACTGTCGTTTCTTTCGCCCGAACGGCGATCCCAGGTGCGTGACATCCTCGAGAAATTTCAGACCGAAGAGCAGCGTTTCCGCGAGAAGGAATTGGAGGATGGCGAGCCCCTGGACGCGGGCGATCGCGCGCGTCTCCGGCTGATGGCCCGCGAACGAGAGACGGAGCTCAGCCAGGTGCTGTCGCCAGCGGAAAAGTCGACGTTCGAACTGTGGCTCTCGCCTTCCGCCAATACCGTGCGCCATGCGCTTTACGGGATGAACGCCACCGAGCAGGAGTTTCTGACTGCCTATCAATCCCAGAAGGCGTTTGATGACAAATGGTCGGGGCGCGACGAATACTTTTTGAGCCCGGCCGAGCAGGCGGAGATGGCGGCGGACCGCGCCCGGATGGAGGCGGAGCTGCGGGAGAAATTCGGCGAGGAACGCTTTGCCCTGTTCCAGCGCGGACAGGACGAGGACTATCACTCGCTCAGCGCGCTGGTCACCCGGTTCAAACTTCCGCGGGAGAAGGCGTCCGAGGTTTACGGCTACAAAAAAGTCGCGCAGGACATCAAGGCTCAGGTCCACACCAACGCCACCTTGAGCGAGGAACAACGCGCTTCCGCGCTCAAAGCCATCGCCGAGGAGACCATCGGCGCGGTGCGCGCCGCGCTTGGTGACCGCGCTTTTCGGTATTACCAGCGCACCGGTCAGGCGGGCTGGATTCATGAGTAGCGCCCGTTCATTTTTGACCTGCTCACGAGACATGAACCTGGCGGACTCCTGGGACGGACCGCGGGCTTTCAGCCCGCAGCGGCGCGAGTCGGAGACGATGCTCGAGGGTTCGTTCGTGCGCCGCCGATTCCACCCGCTGCGG
>JBGARF010000041.1:0-100288 GCA_044230345.1 Limisphaerales bacterium | reverse complement strand
GGGGCCACTTCGACTGGCGCGTCGGAGGAGATGAAATTGTTGGCTTCATTGGCCTCGACGATCGCGTTCCCGAAATCCAGCGTGACCTGGATCCAGCCGGCCTCGGCCGGCAGTTCCGGCGGGTAAACGACGGACTGAGTTCGGGCGATGAATTGGCCAGGCGCGAGCGTGTTCGTGAAGAGGAAGTCACCGAGCGTGACCTGGCCGGCGACGGCATTTGAAAAGCTCACTCGCTCGCGCCAGGCCGCGTTGGTGAGGCCGAGCGTGCCGGAATTGGTGACGGTCCAACGGAGATCCATGGCGGCGCCGGGCAAGAGCGTTTGGGGCCACGCGAAGTCGGCGAAACTCAGATCCGGCAAAGGCGGATCGGTCAGGGCAAGAGAACGGGCCGCGAGGTTGTTGCTTTCATTTCCTTCGGCTTGTGCATCCGGTGAATCGACCGCCACGATCACGAAGTAGTTGCCCGCGGGGAGAGAGGTGGACAACGGGAGAGTGACCACTTGGGTGCGACTGAGCGTGTCGCCGGGGTTTTGAATGGTGCCGGGGACGGAGCTGAGCAGTTGTGCGCCCGCGATGCTGGTGGCGGTGGCGGTGGCGCTGAGGAAGACGCGATCCTGTCCGGCTACGAAGGTGGGTGCGCTGCCGATGTTCGCACGATTCCAGGTCACCGTGATGGAGGCGCCGCGTGCGGCGGAAGCCGGGGCGACCACATTGGTGGCGACGAGGTCCGGCGCGCTGACCGCCGTGCTGGTGGTTGCCCAGGCCGCATTGTTGGTCTCGATCGATTCAACAATTAAATCCGTGGCGTCGACGCGGACGCCGAGGAAGCGGGCGCCGGCCAGCCCGGGCGGGAACACGATCGATTGCGTCAGGAGAAGAGAGGTGCCTGCGGCCAGCGTGTTGGTGATGGTGGCCGCGCCCAGGAGGGTGGGGGTTGCGCCAGCGGCGTTCGTCGACATCAGGAAATCGGCGCGCCACGAGCCCGGGGCGGACACATTCCCGAGGTTGGTGATCGAGTAGATGAGGCTGGCGGACTGGCCGGCGAGGGCGATCGACGGACTGGTCACGATCCCGGGTGCGAGGTCGGGATTCTGCACGCTGAGGACATTCGTGTACGGCGTCATTGTGTTGCCGGCGAGATCGGAGATGCCGCGGAGCACGATGGTTTGCGAGCCCTGCGCGAGAGGTCGATTGAGCGAGAAGCGGAACAGGTTGGAGGCAACCTGCGTGACGGCAGTGGCGAAGGCGCCACCGGGTCCGGTGATCGTCAAGTCGCCCGCTTGGGCCGAGGCACCGCTCATGGCTTCGGAGAAGGTCGCTTCCACGGTGGTCACTTGAGTCGTGACCGGCGAGCTCGGGCTGAACGCGACGACCTGCGGGGCGGCTTTGTCGAGGTTGAACGTGGCGGTGTAAGCCACGGGCATGGGTTGGGAGCCGAGCGTTTCGATTGCGGGTCCGATCGTGACCGAGTAAGCGCCTTCGTTGGTGAGCGCGGGCAGCAGGACATTGAAGGTGCGACCATCGAACGGCGTGGCGGGAGCAATCTGATAGGCAGCCGTTGGGATGGGACCGTTTGGGCCGGCCACCGCCAGGTCGGCCGGGGTGAAGGTGTTGGTGCGGAAGGCCTGATTGAAGCGAACCGTGAAACTCGTGATGTTGGTCGTGACCAGGCCTTGTGGAGTGAACGTCAGAACACCGAGGCCGAGTTGCGCGCAACGCCCGGCGGCGCCGTTGTTGTAAGTGCCGGCAATTTCCACGCCGGTCAACGGCCGGTTGTGAATGGTGGCTTCGTCGATCAATCCGGCGAGATTCTCCGCGTTGCCATTATAAGTCGCCGCGCCGATGCGCGGGCCAGCTGTCGCGACGTAGTTGGCCTCCGTTGGCGCGGTGCCGATGAGCGCGCCATTCTGGTAGTAGGCCACGCTCAAGCCGTCATAGGTCGCAGCCAGGTGATACCAAACATTGGTCTGCGCGCGGACCGTGTTGGTCAACCCTGCGGTGGTGCCGCCGGCGGGCTTGTAGTAGACGCCAAGATAGCCGTCCGTCGCCGTAAGCGCCCAGTCGCGGTTCTCGTTCAAGCCGCCGAGAATGGCGCGCCGGCCGGACTGGACGGAGGATAGTTTCACCCAGGCCTGAAGGGTCCAGCGTGTGCCGGGCGACCAGTTGCCGAGGTTGACTCCATCGCCGACGCCATCCATGGAAAAGGCCTGACCGACGAGCCCTGGAGCGTAGGTGGGATTGCCGAACAGCGATCCCGGATAAGATCCGGTTTGGTCGTCGGTGTTGCCTTCAGCGGGCCACCAGCCCATGAGACCGTTGGCCAGGCAGGCATCGGTTAGGCGCAGGCGCGCCAGCGTCGGGTAGTAATCGACCGTCCAGCTCTCGTCGGCCGCGACCGAGGGCAGGCTGAGCGAGGCAAAGTTGCCGCTGAGATTGTTGCCATTGACGAGATCGAAATAGTCGCCAGAAGCGGGGGTGTAGCCGTTGGCGAATTCAACGCGCAATGCCGCGCCGTGAACGTAGGCGCCCTGAACCCGGATCGTTCCGTAGTCGGTTCCGGCGACGGGGCCGCGCAAGGGGAAATGGAACTCGCCGGACGCGGCCAACGGATATCGAAACGTCATTTGGCCGGACTCGGCGGTGACGCGGGCCTGATTGTCCATCGAGAACTGATCGATGGCCGCCTCGCCGGCGCCGGTTTTCAGCAGGGTGCCGGTGTTGTGGAAGGTGGCCCAATCGCCGCCCCCGGAGTAGTCCAGCGCGTTGCCGCCGGCGCCCAGGCGCCAGAGTCCATGATTGTAGATTTGTGCTCCATAACCGGCGTAGAGCGGATACCCGCCCGTCCAGGTGACCGTTCCTCGGTTGGTCAGCACGGCGACGTTGGTCGGGTTGCCGGAGTTCAGGAGAGGGTAGTATTCGCCGGTGAAATCGAGTTGTGAGCCGGGATTGATGGTGACGTTCCCGAAGACGCGTCCGGTCCGCCACACCAGTGGGATTGGTCCGCTGATCGCGCCGGTGCCGTACACCTCGGCACTTTGCCATTGCCAGGAGCCGTTGAGGAGCGTGGTGCCGTTCAAGGTGACGACGCCCGGTTGCATCAACACCCGACCGGAGCCGGCGATTTGGCCGCCGTTTTCCCAGAAGGTGCTGGAACCAAATCGCAGCGTGCCGCTCGCGGCGGACACGAGCGAGCGATTGGTGAAGGTGGACGTGCTGATGACCGTTTCGTTGCTGCCACCCGATTTTATGAGGGTGCCGTAGTTGTGGAAGTAGATGGCGTTGCCGCCGCCGGTGTAGTCGAGCGCGGTGCCGTCGGCGGTGAGGCGCCACTGGCCGTAGTTGTAGATCCGCGCTCCCATTCCTCCGTAGAGCGGGTAGCCGCCGTTCCAAGTGATGGTCCCGCGATTGGTTAAGACGGCGACATTCGTTACGTCGCCCGAGTTGAGCCATGGATAATACTCGCCGGTGAAGTCCAGTTGAGCGCCGGGGCTTACCGTCAGATTTCCCAGATTCCGACCTGTTCGCCAGACGAGGGGGATGGGCCCGCTGACCACGCCTGTTCCGTAGATCTCGGCTCCGCCCCATTGCCAGGAACCGTTGAGCAGCGTGGTGCCGTTGAGGGTCACGGCGCCCGGATTCATGAATACCCGGCCGGCCCCGGCGATTTGGCTGCCGTTTTCCCAGATGCTGCTGGAAGCGAAACGAAGTGTGCCGGTGGAGGCACTGACGATACCCCGGTTGGTGAAGGTCGATGTGGTGACGATCGTGTCGTTGGGGCCGCCTGATTTGTTGAAGGTCCCGAGGTTATGAAAATACATCGCGTTGCCGCCACCGGTGTAGTCGAGGGCTGTGCCGTCCGCCGTGCAGCGCCAGGTGCCGTGGTTGTAGATGCGCGTTCCGAACCCGGCGTAGAACGGGTAACCTCCGTTCCAGGTTACCGTGCCGCGATTCGTGATGATCGCGGGGTTGGCGGCGTCACCTGAATTGGCCCAAGGATAGTATTCTCCGGTGAAATCGAGCTGTGCACCCGGGTTCAACGTCAGGTTGCCGAGCAACCGGCCCGTGCGCCAAACCATCGGGATGGGGCCACTCACGACCCCGGTGCCGTAAACATTGACTCCTGCCCATTGCCATGAGGCATTCAGCGTGGTGGTCCCGGCGAGAGTTGTATTTCCGCCTTGCAACAGAACCCGGCCGGTTCCGGTGATTTGTCCGCCATTTTCCCAAATGGAAGTGTCGTCGATCTGCAGCGTGCCGCTGGCGACATTGATCGTGGCGAAGTTGCGAATCGTAAACGTCTCGGAGCGGGTCGTGCCTTCACCTGCGGTTTTGGTCAGCAAACCGCGATTGTGAAAGGCGCCACCAGCGCCGCCGCAGCAGTAGCCGAACGCCAGTCCGTCGGCGGCCAGGCGCCATTCGCCCTCGTTGTAAATCTGGCTGCCGTAGTACGAATAAAGGCGAACTCCGCCGTGCCACGTGACAATGCCGCGATTCGTGATGACGGCGGCAGTGCTGCCGCTGTCGGAGGACAGTCGCATATTGGTTCCGCCGCGAAGATTGGCCGTCCCATTGGTCGCAATGGTCAACGCTCCGCTCAGTCGCCCCGATACCCATTCGAGCGGTGCGGGACCGGCCAGCGTCCCGGTGCCGGAAACATTCAGACCGTCGCCGACCCACTCGAAGATGCCATTGAGCGTGGTCGGCCCGGATAGCGTGGCACTGCCGTTCTCGAGTTGCACCCGTCCGGCACCGGCGATTTGCCCACCGGCCCGCCATTCGGTTCCGACGCTGGGAAAGCGAAGGATGCCGGTGTCCGCCGCAACCGTGCCTTCGTTCAACAGGCCGAAGGATTCCATCGTGGTTATACCGGCGCCGCTGGTTTTGACCAGGGTGCCGCGATTCAGAAACGTCGCACCCGCGCCACCGCAGCAATGGCTCATGGCCAGGCCATCAGAGGCGAGCTCCCATCGCCCCATGTTTACGATTTGCGAGCTGTTGTAGCCGTAGAGGCGGACGCCGCCGAGCCAGGTGACTGTGCCCGCATTGGTGAACGTGGCGGGCGTCGCGTCGTTCGCGGACGAGAGCCGCATGTTGCTGCCACCCCGGAGCAGCACACGCCCTCCGGGCGCGATAAAGTAAGCGCCAAAGAGCTGTCCCGCCGTCCAGTCGAGTAACCCGCGCACTTCCAGCAATCCCGGGCCGGACAAGTTGTGGCTGTCGCCGTTCACCAGCACCAGCTCGCCACGCGCCCGCACCAGGCTGTTCGTTCCTAAGGCAAGGCCGACTCCATCGTTGACCACGAGACGTTGGGTCACTGACCCGGTGTCCGCGCCGAGGGCGAGGCTGGCGATGGTGGCGGAGACATTCAACGTAACTGTCGAATTGGTGTTCGCGCTGAGGTTGACGTGGTCTGTGGCCAGCGGGACCCGCGCGGGATTCCAGTTCAGCGGGTTGTTCCAGAGCGTGCTGGCGGCGCCCACCCACGTGATGGTTGAGGCCGGAGGTTCCGCTCCTTCTGCGTCCTGGCCCGGAGCGAGGCTGGCCACGACCAACATGCCCAGACTCCACCTGCGGACAGCGCCACCGGCCTTCGTCAACCAATGCATCCCGATTTTCATAAATTGAAACATCTTGCCGATCCGCGATCCTTCATTCTGCGTTCGGGTCGCGATCGGCAATCGCTTCAACCCGTGAGCCGCGAGGTCGGCATATGAGCCTGACTTTCTTTCCACTGCGACCTGAGGAATCCGTCATCCTTGAAGCGGAAATCAGCCGCGAAGTTTACATTATATTTCGGCTGAGGAAAGGCACGACTTGGGGATTCTCCACCGGGTTTTGCCCGATAAATCCATCGACATCTTGGCTGATGTCCATGAGTGAAATGGCGCTTGTTCCCATGACACGCTCCGGACGCGGATTTGTCGCGATGGCATCTCACGTGGAACGGCCTCGAAAACGCAAAAACATCCCAGAAAAGGTCGGGATCAGCTCAACCGGAGCCATTCGGTTGGGTGGCGGCCGGTTCCGCTGCAGATTCTTGCAAGGGGCGTCGCCTGGCCAGCGTTGCGAGTTAGCAGCGCAACGACGGGGCGCGATGGATTGTGCGAAAACGCTATGGCAACAGCAAAACCCGGTAGAAACGCTTCTCGCCGGCGAGAGTGTCGGTGCGCGACGCGATGGAGCTGGTCGCTGAGATATCTCCCGGGAGATCCGTCCAGTTGGCGTCGTCGAGGCTGTTCTTGAACTGCACTCGATAATTCCTTCCGGCGAGCGCCGACCACTGCAGGCTGAGCCCATTGCCTGGCAGCAGGTCAACGGCGGTGATCGTTGGTCCGGTGGTGATGGCGGCGTTGGGCCCGCGCGGGGTCGGGACGGACAGGGTCACGAACGGCGGCGATGCGCCGTTGGGGAACCGGCCCTGACTCACGTTGGCGGTTTGCAGGCCAAACGTGATGGCGTCGACCTGACGTCCTTCCGCGTCGTAGAGACCGATGAATTCGCCGGTGGTGCTGAGCTTGAAGTTGACGTGGAGATCGCCGTTGGTGCGCGTTTGGCCGGTGTTTTCATCGGCCCAAACGAGGAGGTAACCGCCGGCTGGGATTCGCATGCCGGCGGGCACGATGTATTTGTTGGGATTGGCGGCCTCGTCAGTTAAGCGGTAACCGCCAAGGTCGATCTCGGTGATGCCGGGATTGTAGATCTCGAACCAGTCGTCGAAATCGCCGTCGGCGGGATCAACCAGGAAACTCGTATTGGCGGCCATCCATTCGTTGATGAAGAGCGGGGTGGGTGGCGGGGTCGGATTGTTGGTGACGCCCGGCGTGGCGTAGTAGAACACGTTGCGCGGACCATTGCTGCCAGCGGGGAACGAGCCGATCGATCGATCGGCCGGAACTCCGGCATAGTTCACATAGTCGAGGACTTGGGCGGCGCCGGCCAAGTCGCGGGAGAGAATCACGGAGCCGCTGGTGGCGTTGAGGCGGAAGTTCGCGTGTGGGCTGGCGGGAGTGGATTCGCCGGCTTCGTTGTCGGCCCAGACCAGCAGGTAGCCGCCCGCGTTGATCGTGGTGCCGGCCGGGAACGGCCACGCGCGAAGATTGGCGTAGTCGTTGGCCAGGAAGACGCCGTCGAGGTTGAGGGGAGTCAATCCGCCGTTGTAAATCTCGACCCAGGGCTCGAACTCGCCCGTGTTGTCGGCCAGCGTGGCGACGTTGCTCGGTTGAACTTCGCTAATCCACAGCGATGGATAGGCGGGCAGGGTGGCCAGCCCACCGTTGGCGGCGCCGGGCGTAAAGCGGGCGGCAACCGTCGTGGCGATGCTGCGGAACAGCGTGTTCATTCGCGCGTTGAGGTTAGTGCCCTTGTTGCCGACCAGGAACCAGAAGCTGAGCGTGTGATTGGTCGACGGCGTGACCCCCGAGATGTCCTGGTAAAACGTGGTCAGCGCGATGGGCCCGTTCGTGATGATCAAGTGCAGGCTGGAATTGCCGGACCGGGCCACGGTCGAAACGACTTCGGAATTCGTGGCCAGCGGCCCGCGGATCCACGGGGCCAAGCCGGCTTCGAAGCCGCCGTTCGCCAGGATATTTTGGCCGACGCCTGGCGTGTTACCCTGGACCAGCGAAACATCGTCGAGGTAAAGGTCGCCGCCCGTGGCTTCAAAATAGAGGGAGAAACGCGTCAGGCTCGAGGCTCCAACGTTTCCGGTGTAGGAGAAAAACTGCCAGCCGGAGCCATCGCCCCAATTGCTGGCCCGGGAATTGTCCTGGGCGGCGTCGAGCAATTGCAGGGATGAACCTTGGCCGTCGGCCGCGGCCGGCCACGGTGGATCATCGTCGTAGGTCACCCGATTGACGGTGGTGAAGCTGTCCGTCGTCGGTCCGGGACGAACCAGGGTCAGGGTCTCACCGCCGTCGTCCAGTTGGCCGTCGAAGACGCCCGCGACGGGAATGCCCCAGCCATAGGCCGAGGCAAAGGCCGTGCGGTTTTTGCAAACCACCATGAACCCGTTCTTGGCGAGGATGGAGCCGGGAGGAAACGTGAAGTCGATTCCGCTCAGGCGCCAGCCCGAGAGATCGTAGGCGGTGGTCCGCGAGGTGTTGAAGAGCTCGACGTAGCTGGCCTCGGGCACGACTGGATTGTACATGATTTCGTTGATGACCACCCGACTCTCGGGCGCTTCGTACGAGCCGGAGAACTGCGCGGTGAGGGTTCGGCTTCCGACGGTATTGCCGGAGCGCTCAAGGCCGGCCACGACCAGGGTGTTGGTCCCCTCGAGGAGGGCGATTTGGATCTGCCAGGCGTTCACGGTGGTCCAGATCGGAATGTAGGCGATGCCGTTCACGGTGATCGTCTTAACGCGCACGGGGGCCGTGCCACTCACCGTAATGAGGTTGTTTGTGGTGGCGATGAAGTTGGTGCCCGACACGTTGAACACATTCGATACACCGGCGAGCTGCGCGAGCAGAAAGTTTCGCCGGGCGGTGATCCATTCCGGAATGGAACGCTGCGGCTCGCCCGTCGGGACGATGCCACTGGGCACAAACGGCGAGACCGCGTCGATGCCGGCCGCTTGGAACGCGGCATACCGGTCGGCCAGGAATGATTCCACCCCGGCGGGTTGGAAGAATCCGTTGACGGCCTCGTCCAGCGCCGCCCAGTAGTGGCGGACGATGGCGGGCGTGCTGTTCATGCGGACCAATCCCGGATCGGTGGTGTCGAAGAGAGGAGCGGTGGGGCGCTCCTGGACTTGGGCGCCTCCGTTGCCCGTGCCGAGACCGACGTCGAAGTCCCAGCTCATGATCTTCCATCCGCCCTGGGTTGGCCGATAAAGATACGAGTTCTTGGAGTTGGGGTTGCCGAAGGCGTCCCAGTACGAGGCGAGGTCGTTCATGGCGAACGTGCGCATCCATTGAACGACATCCACCTCGTCGCTGATCGCAGAGACGTAGTTTTCCCCGGGCACATTGGCGGCCGCGATCATCGAGAAGAGCGAGGCGTAGTTGTTGGCCGAGCCCTGGACGGCTCGTGGCAACCAGGCAAACCGATAGTAGGCGGTCTTGGTGACTCCGCCGGTTGTCGTATAATTCTGCAGCCGGGGCGGGACAAAATTCCCGGCATTGATCGATCCATCCACGTTCCCTTCGTACCAGGGATTGAGCTTGAACAGTTCGCCGTCGGGATCGCCCGGGTACCATTCCTCGACCGAGTCGCTGTTCGGCCGCTGGGTGTCGTTGTAGATCGTTCCACGCCTCACGCCATTGATGTGCAGGTGAATGAACCGACGGTAGTGGTTGGGCAACCCGAGTTGATCGAGCAGCCAATAGATTGTCACCTCGCGGAGTTGCGTCGTATCGCGGTTGGGCCAGTCGAGGCGCACGCCGCTCGCGCCCAGGAATCGATCGTCAGCCGGAAAATTCAGATTGTAACCGACCAGGACGCCAGTGGGTGTCGACAGGATGGTCGAGTAGTTCTCGCTCGAGCCATAGTGCGCGCCCACGTTGTAAACCACCCGGCTGCCGCCGTAGACGAACGTCGTGTCCACGTCGTCGTTGGCTGACTTTTCCCGATTCGACCAGAAATCAAACGTGGCCTGGGTCATCCAGAGGCGGTACGTGCCGAAGCCTCCCGCCGGAATGCTTTCACCGAAGCGCACGAGGCACTCCCGGGCCGGAGCATCGGCCGGAAACTGGGCCGCAACAGATGGCGTGGCGCGATCCGCCGCTTGGACGCGGAAGGCGACGGTGACGCCGCTGGACTGACCGGGGATCTGCCCTGTGAAAACGCCGTCGCCGGCCAGCAGATCGCCGTCCACACCGGTGTCGTTCATCGGAACTGAATTCAGGGTGGTACCGGGATCCACCCGGTAGACCAGCGTCGGGGTCTGGACTCCGTCCACGTCTTGAATTCGAGCGGTGACCCGGACCGACTGCCCGGCCTGGGGGAGGGTGGGGCGATGCGTGACATCGAAGATGACCGGGCCGGCATTGACGCGGGCGCGGCTGTTGGCGGCGCCTGGCGTTCCCAAATTGGCGGGGACATTGAGGCGGCCGACTGCTTCCAAGCTGTTTCCGACGACCCGCAGGAGGAGTTCGGGATGCCCGCGCAACCAGCGTGCCTTGGCTCGCAGCGTCACGGTGGAGTTGGCGGCCAGGGGCGCGGTCAGGGTGGTTTGCACGCGATTCACCACATCGCCGCGGGAGGTGGCCACGAGGCGGAGCGAGCGGGCGCCGCTCAAGCCGACGTTGGTCACGTAGCTCGGGCGCTGGGTGCCGCGAAAGATCCAACCGGTCGAGCCATTTTCAAAGCCTGGGTTGCTCACTCGATTCACGCCGCCGGAAATCGCCTCAATGTCGTCGACCAACGCCTCGCCGGCGTCGAGGAGGAAGAAGTGCAGCTGATCGATCGTGGAGATGCTGGGATGACCCAGATCGAGCACGCCGGTTTGCTCGATGGTGGTCCACGAAGATTTCTGCGTCTCGTCGCTGTCTGCCCAGCTGGCGGCGAGGGTGTTGTCACTGTGAGCGTCGACCAATTCCAGGCTGCTGCCGCCGCCGTCCGACCAGCGTCCCCACTGTCCGCCGTCGCCGTAGGTCACCTCGTTCATCACCACGTAGAAGTGGTTGGTAATGACGGTGCCGGTTTGCGCGTTGGTCACGATGCTGGAATCGGGGCTGGCCAGTGCCAGGCGTTCGCCGCCATGGGACAGCCGGCCTTTGAAGGTGCCGGCAATCGCGCTGGCGTTGAGGCTTGGGTGATTGGACATCAGGCGCGCCGAGTTCGCTGCGACCACGAGGTAACCGCCGGGCCCGAGAAGCGTGTTTTCTGTAAATGTGAAGTCAATTCCGGCGATGAAGCGCCAGCCGCCCAGATTCACCGTCGCCGCGCCCCGGTTGTAAAGCTCGACGAACTGGTCGTCATCGTTCCCCGAGATCGGGTTGTAAAAAATTTCATTGATGACGATGGGGCGAGCCAGTGGCGTGGCATTCGTGCCGCCGGGCGTGCGGACGGTTAGCTCACGAAACGCGGCTTCACCGTCCGGCCAGCGCCCGAACGAGACGCCATTCGCCTGCCCGTCGTAGCGGACCGCGTCCAGCACGCGGGTCTCCGCGGGGTTGACCAGGTAAAGCGTTTCTCCGTCGGCGGCCAGAGCGAAGCCAAGCTGCCCTTCGTCGAACGCAACGAATCCGCCGGCCGGGAGGATCGTGCCGGCCGGAATGCGAAACTTGTTCGTGGCTGGATCATCGCTGAGCCAGGCTCCGGACAGATCCACGCTGAACGGGCTGTGGTTATGGAGTTCAATGAAGTCGGCCAGGGGCGGGTCGGTGTGGGTGAGGATTTCGTTGATCACGATATTTTCCAGCGGGCCGGCTGGCACCGGGTCGGCCGCGCCGGGCGAGCCGCCTTTCAAATTGCTGGCCGCCCATGCCTTCGGATCGGCTTCGCCATAGGATGGCCGCGCGAGGACGAGCGAATGTCCAGTTCCGTCTGCTGCCGCCGGCCAGGACGGCTGATCGGAATACTTGACCTCCAGCACCACGCCGCCCGACTTCTTTCGCAGGCGGATCGTGCCGGAGTCGTTCGGCAGGTTGTTCGTCGAGCCGCCCAAGACACCGGAGATTCCGTAGATGGCGGCCACGTCAGCCGGAACCGGCGCGATCACGAGATAGCCCTGCGCGGGAATCCGCGTGCCTTCAGCGAAGGTGAAATCGATGGCGCCGGTGAGACGATATCCGCTCAGATCCTCCGCAAAGGGATTGGAGTTGTAGAGCTCGACAAACTCGGCATTGCGGCCGTCGGTCCGGTTGGTCGGATGATACATGATTTCCGAGAACGCCAATCCGGTGCGGCGGGAGCTGGGGCCGGCGGGCTCGTAGCTGCGTTGGGCGGGGCCGAGAAAGACCACGTTTACCACCGCCACCTCGCTGGTGGGAGCGCCCGCCGAGTTGCTGACCACGACGTCGTAGTTGCCGGCATTGGCGCCGACGACCGTGGGTATGCCGTAGGTGGCGTTGGTTGCGCCCGAGATCGGCGTGCCATTGAAACGCCACTGGTAGAACAACGGCCGGCTGCCGGTGGCGGACACCGTGAGCACGACGCTCTCCCCTAGTCCCACGGTCTGGCTGACCGGCTGGCGGGTGATGGTCGGCGGCGTGCCAGGCGGCGGTTGCAGATCGGCGGTGCCGCTCAGCTCAATGCGGACTGCGGTGGGGTTCGCCGCGGTTCCGGCGTTGTTGACGACGAAGTCCAGGGTGTTGGTGCCGTCGACAAACCCGCTGCTGATGGTGAACGAGCTGTTCAGGCCGCCAAAATTTCCGTCGCTGGTGAAGCCCGTGCTGCGGCCATTGACCAAAATGTCCGGGCCGGCGTTGTCTGAGGTCCATCGTCCGGTGATCACGGCGGTGGAGGGTTCGAGCCCGGTTAGATTGAAGACCAGGCGGTAGCGATAGTCTCCCGGCAGGTTGCCCGAACTTTGATTGGCCATCGGGCCGATCCATTTCGAGGCGGGGCCGCTGGCCAGCCATGGTCCGCTGACGATCGGGAAGAGCGTGTCGTTCACAACGAAAGCGCTGGGCCCGGGCGCGGCGACGTCCGCGCTCAAGACCAGAGTGTAGTGGGGATCCACCACGCCGTTGGCGAGAAGCTGTCCGCTGTCGTTGACGCCGGAATTGTAGAGCCCGGGAATGGGTGCCGCACTGGCCGCGAAAGGCAGGACGAGGGCGAAAAAACAAGGAAGGTGCTGGATTCTCATGGGCGGCAAGCGCGCTGAAGTGACAATACGACGTCGCAAAGGATTTTCGGATTACGAGGTGGAACGATACCTGTCGTTGCTCAAAAGCCTAGGAAAAAGGTCGTGGACGGTGGCGCTCGGGTGTGATTAAAAACGGGTGATCCAACGGACGGTCTCACCCCTCACCCCTCTCCCTGTTGAGGGGAGAGGGAGTCGCGTGGGGCGCGAGCTAAACGCCTTGCACCCGTGCCGCTCGAAGTTGTTGGATCGGACCGCGGATCCCGCCTTGCGGGATCCGCAGCGCAGCGAGGGGACTCGACCACGCGTCCGAACGTTCGAGCCGCGTCGCCGACCCGAGCTGCTGCGGGCTGGAAGCGCTGGAAGCCCGCGGTCCGGCCGTGCCGCAACAATGGCCAACACCTTCGAGCTTCACGGCTCAACGCGTCGCCTCCTCCGCGGGGCGGGATCGGGCGTGCAATCGGGCGTGCAATCGCCAGCGACAATCGCTATTAACGGCCCACTTATGAACCCCACACCGAACCCGGACCCTTCGCCCGGCGGGCTGACCCGGCGGGACGCGCTCAAGCAAATCGCGGCGGCAGGAGCGGCTACGTCGCTGGCCGGCTGCGCCATTGTTCCCAGCGGCGCCGTCGAGAATGTCGTCGTGCGGGAGAATCGCCTGCCGGGCACCCGGGACTGGATGTTGACGAAGACCCGCATCGATCCTGTCACTAAGTATCGCTGCCCGTGGATTGAAGGCTATTGCTCGCACACGTCAGCCCGGGCGGGCGACACCGTCACGTTCCACGTGAGCACCAATCCGGCGTCGTCGTTTCGCGTGGAAATTTTTCGGACGGGCTACTACGGCGGGATGGGCGGGCGCCGCGTGGCGGAGCTGGGGCCATTTGCGGGCCGGGTGCAGCCGGACCCGGTCGTGGGTCCGAAGCGGGTGCGTGACTGCCAGTGGGAGCCGTGTTGTTCGTTGCGGATTCCGCGGGATTGGGTGAGCGGCGTTTACCTGGCCAAGTTGACGGCGGAAGTGGAGGGGTGGCAGAGCTACATCATCTTCATTGTGCGCGACGATCGGCGCGCGGACTTCCTCTTTCAGTGCTCGGATCATACCTGGCAGGCCTACAACCGTTGGCCTAACCAGTTTGCGCTTTATGACAACGGCCAGCATCAGTGGTGGTGGGGCGGCGATGTTCAGGTCAGCTTCAACCGTCCGTATGGCAAGTACTGCCAAATCCTGGATGCGCCGCTCAGTATCGGATCGGGCGAGTGGTTCCTGTGGGAGTTTCCGTTTGCCTACTGGCTCGAAGAGCGCGGCTACGACGTGAGCTACGTCTCGAACCTGGATACGCACCACGATCCGAAAGGGCTGCTGCGGGCGAAAGGTTTGTTGTCGGTGGGGCACGACGAGTATTGGAGCCTCGAGATGTTTCGTCACGTGGAGGCGGCGGTGAACGCCGGGTTGAACGTGGGCTTCTTTTCCGGAAACGCGGTCTGCGGACGCATCCTGCTGGCGCCCGACGCGCGTGGCCGACGGGATCGCGCCTTCGAGCGCATTGGCGTGTTTGGGCCGCCGGGCGGCACCTTTGAATTTCAGGCGATGAGTTCGCTGCGGCACGAGCGTCCGTATGCGAACGAGTTGGTCGGCGCGCACAGCACCGGACCGGTGACCGGCGGGGCGGATTGGGTCTGCGCCTTGCCGGACCATTGGCTGTTTGCCGGGACCGGGATGAAACGCGGGGACGGCATACCGGGATTGGTGGGGTGGGAATGGCACGGCGACCCGGCGAAGATTCCGGGGCTGGAAATCGTGGCCGCGGCGCCGACCCAGTCCGCGCCGGGCAAGCCCAACGGCGGAGTGTTCACCGCCACGGTGTATCCCGGGCCGCGGGACAATGTCGTCTTCAACGCCGGGACCTGTTGGTGGGCGGACGGATTGTCGGCGCCACCCGGGTACGTCCGGCCGAGCGTTTACACGAGTCCGCAAGGGCCGGATCCGCGAGTGCAACGGATCACGGCGAACGTTTTGCAGCGTTTTGGACGAGGCGGAGCCTGAACTTCGGGCGTGACGCTCTGCGGTTAGCCTGGTCAGTGTTGGTTGCCCTCGAGACGTAACCATCGCGGGCGTGATTGCGCATGCATCCAATCGATCGAGTCGGGAGTTCTCATCGGGTCGACGTTCAATCGGCGGCCACGGGAGCGGGCGAACTGGCTGCGGGCGCGTCCGCTCCGGAGTATTTGGAGCAGTTGATCCGGCGGGCAGAGGCAGCCGGGGTCAGCGACATTCACCTGCAACGAACCGGTGCTGAAGCCCGGTTGGCGTATCGACTCGATGGCGTCATGGCGGCGGGCGAAACAATTGCGGGTGATTTGGCCGATCGAGTTTTTGGGCGGATCAAGTTTCTGGCGCGATTGAAGACCTATGTCGAATCGATGCCGCAGGACGGCCGGATCAATCGCGCGGAGGTCAAGGCCTCCTGCGACCTGCGAGTTTCGACCTATCCGACGGTGACCGGGGAAAAGATTGTCCTGCGGCTCTTTCGGGAAACGCGGGTGGTGCCGGTGCGCGAGCTCGGATTTCCGGAGGAAGGCGTGGCGGAGGTAAGTCGGTTCCTGCGTCAGGGCATGGGCCTGATGTTGTTGACCGGTCCGGCGGGCAGCGGCAAGACGACGACGATTTATTCGTGCTTGGGCGAGCTGTGCCGCGAGGGCGGGCGGCACATCATCACCGTGGAGGATCCGGCTGAGCAGGTCATACCGGGTGTCATGCAGACCGAGGTGAACGAGGCGCGCGGGTTGACCTTTGCGGCCGCTGCGCGGCATCTGCTGCGGCAGGATCCGCAGGTGTTGGTCCTGGGCGAGATTCGGGATGAGGAAACCGCGGGGGTGGCGGTGCGGGCGGCGGCGACGGGGCATTTGATGATTTCGACGATGCACGCGGGTTCGTGTCGGGGCGTGTGGGAGCGGCTGACGGCGTTGTGCCCGGATGCGGGCGCGGCGGCTTCGGTTCTGGACCTGGTTTGGAACCAGCGGCTCATTCGTCGCCGGTGTGCGTCGTGTGCCGGTGAAGGCTGTGACGGCTGCCTGCGGACGGGATACCGCGGCCGGATTCCGGTGGCGGAATGGTTTCGGTTCGACGAAGCGAGCCGGCGGGAGTTGCGACAACAGGGGGCCGGCGCCATTCGGCCGGCCGTGTCACTGGAGACGGCGGCGGAATCATTGCTGGCCCGGGGCGTGACGACCGCGACGGAACTGGAACGGATCCTTCAACGATGAAACTCGACGAGTTTGCTTTTGTGAACCAGCAGCTGGCGGGAATGTTGCGCGCGGGCATTCCCCTGGAAGGCGCGTTGCGTCGAACGTGCGAGACCTTGCAGGCGGGCGCGCTGCGGGTCGAGCTGGGCCAGCTGGAAGCGGAGCTAAAGCGCGGGACGCCGTTGGGTCAGGCGCTGGCCGCGCGGCAGTTGCCTGAGTTTTACACCCGCATGCTCGAGATCGGTGCTCGTGGTCAGGATTTGCCATCGCTGCTGACCCTGCTGGCGGACTATTATCAGCGGGTTCACCTCACGTGGGTCCGCCTCAAGGGGTTGATCTTTTATCCGGCCGTGGTGCTGGGGGTCTCGTTTGCGGTTTCCCTTCTGGTGGCGGTGATCTTCAGCGAATTTGGCCGGGAGATGCAAAGCACCCTGTCGACGATGGGGGGCGGGACGGTGTCGGGAGTGCCGTCGACCTGGGCTCTGGTGCAAGCGGGGTTGTGGCTGCCGGTGTCGATGATCGGATTGCTGGCGGCGATGATTTTGCTGGTGGCCTTCGTGCCGCGTTGGAGGGAACAGGCGAAATGGCGGCTGCCGGGCTTTCGCGAGGCGCGGCTGTCGAACCTCGCGTCGGCGATGGCGGTGTTGTTGCAGAATGGAGCGAGTCCCGGCGAAGCGGTTGGGCTGGTCAACCAGCTGGAGGCGGGCTCGCCAGCGGGCGCCGATGTGGCGCATTGGCGGGAGCGGATGGCGGACGGACGAACCCGGTTTGAGGATATCGCCGCCGGCGGTGTGGTGGTGCCTCCGCTGTTCGTCTGGCTGGTGGCCGCAAGTGGTGAAAACTGGATCGAAGGTTTCCGCCACGCGGCCGACGTTTACTTTGAGCGGGCCGTGCAGCGGGCGGAGTTGGTGTTGTATGCCGTGCTGCCGGTGTCGGTGGTGGCGTTGGGGTGTTTGATCGTGTTGCAGCTGATGCCGATGGCGCGCGTGTTTGCCGTGTTCACCCGATCGCTGCTCGAGTTCAACGCGGACCAGTAGGTAGCCATGGTCGATTTCGTGGAAAAACTTTTGCAGCAGGCTGGCTCGCTGCTCGAGCCGCTGATGGAACATCTCTTTCGCCTGATCGTGGCGTTGTTTACCTCGGGAGCGGCCGTGGTTTTCGTTTTCGCCTTTCTCTTCGCGTGTTGGGCGTCGCTGGCGGAAGGGTTACGACAGGAGCAGCGCGCGCGTTGTTTTTTGCGCCTCTTGGAGATTGGACTGCAACAGGGGCGAACCATCGAGCAAACGATCGCGTCGATGGCTCGGGCGCGCATTCGGGATTTGGGCGTGTCGTTTCACCTCGTGGCCGCCTGGATGGAACGAGGTTTGCGCCTGGGAGCGGCCCTTGATGAGGTGCCGGCCTTCCTGCCGAAGCCGGTGGCGGCCATGTTGCGGGTGGGGGAGGCATCCGGGGATGTGTCTGGCGTGCTGCGCTCGTGCCGAGCGACCCTGCGCGGCGGGGCCGCCCACACCAGCCGGACCACGAACGATCTCATGGTCATCTTCCTCGTCTCCCCGGCGGGGCCGGCGTTGATTTGGATGATCACCATCTTTGTCCTGCCGAAGTTTCGCGAGCTCGGCCTGGACATGGGCGTGACGCGTGACCCGGTGATGGATAACAGTTTTACGGCGAGCCTTTGGCTTGGGCTGTTGGCCGCGTTGATCTGGTTCGGCGTCTGGTTGATGGAGATCGGACGCACGGGCGGTCGCTGGCTGGTGCGCGGACTGGCGCAGCCGTTCCAGCCGATCTTCGATCGATTGAATCTGTGGGTTCCCTGGACCCGGCTGCGATTGCAGCGAGACTTCGGCGTCATGCTGGCGTCGCTGCTGGATGCTGGAACCGCTGAGCCCCGGGCGGTCGAATTGGCAGCGGAAGCCACCGGCAATGTTTTGTTTCAAGAGCGCGCGCAGAAGGTGGTGGAACAGCTGCGGAACGGGATGGCCTTGCCTGAGGCCTTGTCCGAGCTGGACGCCGGCGGCGAATTCTCCTGGCGCCTGCGCAATGCCAGCCTCCCGAGCGGACCAGCGCATCGATTCAGCTTGGCGCTGTCCGGCTGGCACGAGTCGCTCGAGGCGCGCGCCTTCCAACGGGAACAGAGATTCTCCCAATTGGTCAGCACCGGCCTCGTGGCGTTGAACGGCCTGATGGTCGGTTTGGTGGCGGTTGGCGTGTTTCACTTCCTGATCAGCGCGATCGAAAGCATCTCATGGTAAAAAACGTCTCCCGGGGCCGAAGCTCCGCATTTAACCGTCAGCGCGGCGCGCTCGTGACCGAGTGCGTGGTGGCTCTCGGTCTGTTTGCGCTCGCCGTGGGGCCGCTGAGCCTCGCGTTTTTGGGCGAAGCCCGCTACAGCCGGGCATGTCACCATCGCGCGGCCGTGATGGAAATCGTCGATGGCGAAATGGAAATCCTGGCGGCGGGAGAATGGCGTGGTTATCCGCCCGGTGCACACCGTTATCCAGTCAAGGCCAGCGCGGCCACGAACCTTCCACCGGGCCAGTTCCGCCTGGAAGTGACCGGTGCCAATGTCGCCGGAATCAGTCGGCTGCGGCTCGCGTGGATGCCCGCCAATGATCGGACAAACGGCTGGGTGCTCCGAGAAAGGGAGGTGCGATGAAGGCGTCGGCTCAAAGCGGCGCACGGCGCCCGAGTTATCGTCAGTCGCGAGATGAGCTCGATCCTGCTTCGCATTCCGATCTCGGGAGGGCACGAATGCGGCGCGCGCGGGCCCAGTTGGCGGGCATGGCGCTGCTCGATTGCCTGATCTACATCACGTTATTGATCCTGTTGTTCGGGCTGACCCTGTCAGCGTTCCTGCAGACCCTCCGTCACTCCCGGGAACTGGAGAGAGTCTCAGTGACGACAGTCCGGGCGTTGCAGGCGGGCGAGCAGTGGCGGGAAGATGTCCGGTCGGCGCGCGGTGGCGTGCAGGTGGTTGAGGCTGGCGGGACAAACGAACTGCGGCTGACGACGGCGTCAGGGGAGATCACCTACACTTTTCGCGACGGCGTGATCTTGCGCCGGGCGGGGACGGGCGCAAACGCCTTGTGGCTTGAGGCTCTCGATGGGGTAAAAGTGTCGCGATTCGCGGAGGACCGTCGGAAGCATGTGACGGCGTGGACTTGGGAGCTGGAGTTGATTCGGCGCAAGGATGGCCAGGGGATGCAACGTGTGCTGACGTTTCTGGCGGTGCCGGAGGCGGAACTCAAGGCGAAGCGATGAACCTAAAAGAACCCTTTCATTTACTCGCAAAGGACCCAAAGAACACAAAGGGCGCCAGGAGTGGTTCGGCGGTTTTGATCATCTTGGTGTTGATTGCGGCCATGGCGTTGATCGTGATTGCGAACAGCACCACGATCTTTTGCGTGAAGCAGGAGATTCTGCGCATTGAGGAACGCCATCAGCGGATGGCGAAGGAAGCGGGCCGTGCGATGACCAATCCACCGTCGACCTCGCCGGCCAAGCCGGCCGGGAGGTAGTGCCGCATGGATCGGGTTCGCCTCATCGAACGCTCGTTGTGGTGCTACCGCGCCGGTTGGGCGGGCTTGATCCCCATTCTCGGGCTGGTTCCCGCCGCCATCGCCTTCCACATGTTTTGGAAGATCCGCGACGACGCCGATGGCGAATGGAATCCGGCCTCGGGTTATTTGTGGGCGGGCCTGATGCTGAGTCTCATCGGCGGCGCCGAGTCGATGCTCATCGTGGCGCTGCCGTTGGTGAAATGGATGGCGTCGTAGTCTGCCGTTTCTGCGCCATGTAATAAAGGATGGGGACGGCCATGCGGCTGATGAGGAGGGAGGCGATTTCGCCGGCCATGAGCGCGATGGCGAGGCCTTGGAAGATGGGATCGAAGAGGATGACGCCGGCTCCGACGACCACGGCGAGCGCCGTGAGGAGCATGGGACGGAAACGCACGGCGCCTGCGTCGACGACCGCATCGGCCAGGGGCATTCCTTCGCGCACGCGCTGTTCGATGAAGTCGACAAGGATGATTGAATTCCGGACCACGATGCCGGCGCCGGCCATGAACCCGATCATGGAAGTCGCGGTGAAGAATGCGCCCATCAGGCCGTGGGCGGGCAGAATCCCGACCAGCGAAAAGGGGATGGCCATCATGACCACCAGTGGGATGAGGAAGGAGCGGAACCAGCCGACCATCAGGATGTAGATCAGGACGAGCACGGCGCCGAAGGCGAGGCCGAGATCGCGGAACACTTCGATGGTGATATGCCATTCGCCATCCCACTTGAGCGACGGATTCAGGTCAGAGAAGGGGACATGCGCATTGAGAATGGGGAGCGGGCTGCCATCGCCGCCGAAGGCGCGGGTGTCGATGGAGGCGAGGGCTTGGTTCATCTTTTGAATGGCGTAGACCGGGCTCTCGATCACGCCGGCGACGTCGCCGATCACGTAGGTGACCGGGAGCAGATTCTTGTGATAGATGCTTTTGTCCACCGTGGCGTGCTCGAGGCGGACGAGTTCCCGCAAGGGCACGAGCGGATTGGCGCCGTTCTGGCCGGGTTCAGGAAGGGCGTTGGCGTCGCCGGAACGGACGCGGAGCGCGAGTAGTTCGTCGGCGGAGGACCGGCTGGCCAGCGGGAGTTGGAGGACGAGATTGACGTCCTCTTTCTCAGCGGGTGCATGGAGCAGGTCGACGGAGTTGCCGCCGACGGCGAGGCGGAGCGTTTGGGAGATGGTTTCGGCGCTGATGCCGTGGAGGGCGGCCTTTTCCTTGTCGATGACGAAACGGATCTTGGGTTGATCGGCCTCGACGTACCAGTCGACGTCGACCACGCCGGGGGTGGACTTGAAGATCTGACGGACCTGGAGGGCGAGGTCCTGTCGGGCCTTCTCTGTGGGTCCGTAGATCTCTGCGACCAGGGTCTGGAGAACGGGCGGGCCGGGCGGGACTTCGGCGACGGCGACGCGGGCGCCGAACCTTTCGGCGATGGCGGCGACCTGGGGGCGGATCCGTTTGGCGATATCGTGGCTTTGCGCCTTGCGATCGTGCTTGCTCACGAGATTAACCTGGAGATCGGCGACATGGGCGCCACGGCGGAGAAAGTAGTGGCGGACGAGGCCGTTGAAATTGAACGGCGCGGCTATGCCGGCGTAGATCTGGTAGTCGGTCACTTCGGGTTCCGTGCGGATGGCGGCGGCGATCTCGCGGGCGGCCTGGGTGGTGCGTTCGAGCGAGCTGCCCTCGGGCAGATTGAGAATGATCTGGAACTCGCTCTTGTTGTCGAACGGCAACATTTTCACCTTCACCCAGCCGAGCCCAACCGTGGCCATGGCCGCGAGCAACAGGAACGTGATGGTTGCGAGAAAAGTCATGCGGGCGGCGGTTTTGCGGATGAGCGGGCCCATGACGCGGCGGTACAGCCGGGTGAAGAGATCGTCGCGGGAGTGCTGGGGCGATCCGACCGATCGGTCGGATCGGTCCGATCGACTCCGCCACCCCAAAACCCGAATAGCCGCCCAAGGGGTGACGATGAACGCGATGGCGAGCGACCAGGCCATGGCGGCGCTGGCGCCGATGGGAATGGGGCGCATGTAGGGGCCCATGAGCCCGCCCACGAAGGCCATGGGTAACACGGCGGCAATGACCGCGAACGTGGCAAGAATCGTGGGATTGCCCACTTCGCCCACGGCCTCGACAGCAATCGTGGTCCGGTTGCGTCCCTGGTTCGTGGGGAGATGGAAGTGCCGGACGATGTTTTCCACCACGACGATGGCGTCGTCGACCAGAATGCCGATGCTGAAGATCAGGGCGAACAGCGTGATGCGATTGAGCGTGAAGCCGTAGAGGTAAAAGACGAGCAACGTCAGGGCGAGCGTGGCGGGGATGGCGATGGCGACAATGATCGACTCCCGCCAGCCGAGGGCGAAAAGGATCAGGAGCGACACGCTGGCCACCGCAATGGCCATGTGAAAGAGCAGTTCGTTGGATTTTTCGGCGGCGGTTTTTCCGTAGTGGCGGGAGACGCTGACCGTGACGTCGGAGGGGATGAGGTGGCCTTTGAGCGAGTCGACCTTGCGCAGGACGGCGTCGGCGACGGAGATGGCGTTGGCGCCGGGGCGTTTGGCGATGGCGATGGTGACGGCGGGTTCCTCGCTGGAAGCGGGGTTGGCGGCGGCTGCCCCGCTGCCGTGGAAGACATATTGGGAGGGCTCTTCGGCGCCGTCGACGATTTCGGCCACTTCACGGAGATAGATGGGGCGTTGGCCCGAGGTGCCGACCACGACGTTGCCAACGTCCTCGGGCGATTGGAGGAACGCGCCGGTTTCGATGACCACCTCACGGTTGTCCGCGGTCAGGCCGCCGGCGCGGTGTTGTCGGTTCGCCTGGCGCAGCGTGGGAATCAAAGTTGCGGCGCTCAGATGGCGGGAGGCCAGCCGCGCGGGATCGAGCAAGATACGGATCTCCCGGCGGGCGCCGCCGATTACCGTGGTTTCCGCGACCAGCGGCACTTGTTTGATGGCATCCTGGACCTGGCTGGCCAGGCGCCGGAGCAGAAGGTGGTCGGTGCGCGGGCTGTGGAATGTGAGTGCAAGAATCGGGACGTCATCGATCGACTTCGGCTTGATCAGGGGGGCGGTGACGCCGTGCGGAATGCGATCGAAATTCGAACGGAGCTTTTCCGATAGCTTGACCAGGCTGCGTTCGACGTCTTCGCCGACCTTGAAGCGGACGATGACCAGGCTCTCGTCGGGGCGGGAGGTGGAGTAGACATACTCGACGCCCGGGATTTCCCAGAGGAGTTGTTCCATGGGGCGAGTGGCCCGTTCCTCGACTTCGCGGGCGCTGGCACCGGGCATGGATACGAGCACATCGACAATGGGAACCTTGATCTGGGGCTCCTCTTCGCGCGGCAGCATGATCACGGCGAAAAGCCCGAGCAACACGGAGGCCACCACGATGAGCGGGGTGAGTTTCGAATCGATGAATGCGCCGGCGATGCGTCCGGCCAGACCCGGGGGCGACTCCGAAGGAGGTGGAACAGGATTCGGCATAAGGCGAGAGGGCAATCAGGGTTGGCGCAAGATTTCGAGTCGCTGCCCGTCCTGCAATTCGGCCCCGCCGGCGGGGATGATGGTTTCTCCAGGCTCCAATCCGGAGACGATTTCGATTTCATTGCCCAGCTGTCGGCCGGCTTTGATCAGGCGCAGATTGGCCTGGCCGTTGGCGGCGACGGCGACAAACTCCAACTGGCCGCGGCGGAACACGGCGGTGGCCGGGACGCGCAAGCCGGTGGTGTCGCCCAAGGGGACATCCACGCGACCGAATTGGCCGGGGCGCAGGCCGGAGGTGGCCGGAAGGTCGGCTTTGATCAGGAACGTTCGGCTTGAGGCATCGGCGGTGGGCGCCATCTCCACGACCTTGCCGAGCAGAGGCTGCGCGGCGCCGGTGATTCGAACCGTCAGGGTGGCTCCGATGGATAAGCGTTGGAGCGCGGACTCGGGAACGCTGGCTTCGATGCGGAGCTGGTCGAGATCTTCGACTTCGACGATGGGCTTTCCCGGACTGGCGAGATCGCCGATTTCGGCGTGGCGTCGGGTGATCACGCCATTGAATGGCGCCGTGATGCGGGTGTAACCGAGCATGGTTTCCGCCTCGATCACTCCGGCGGCGGCGACGCGGAGGCGGGCCTGGAGGAGATCGAACTCCGCCTGCGAAACCACCTTCTCGTTGAGCAATCGCTGTGCGCGTTCGATGTCGCGTGCGGCTTGTTCGCGGGTGGCGCCGGCTCGATCCAACCGGGCCTGGACCTCCTGGGCATCCAACTCGGCGACCAGTTCGCCGGCCTTGACGAGCTGGCCTAGCGTCACGGGGAGCCGCACGATTCGGCCGCTTACCTTGGCTTCGACCAGGGCGCGCAGGCGCGACTGGACCGTTCCCACCACCTCTTCCGTGGCCGGGCGCGGTTTCCGTTCCACCGTGAGGGCGACGACTTTGGCCACGGGTCGGGCGTCGGAATTGGGGGCGGACTTGGCGGGGTCGCGATGGCAACCTGTTGTCGTCAAGAGCAGCGCGGCGAAGAGGGCGGCGGGGCGGCTGGAGTTCATGGCGGGCCGGATTTAGCAGCAAGGTTTGGAGGGCGAGCCGTCGCCGGGGCGGGGCGAGCAACAGGTGCCGCGCCCGATGCCGAGCCGGGCCAGGATGTGCTCCGCGGGACAGAAGCCGGTGAAGGCCGACTGGATGAGATTGACCCCGACGAAAATCGCGAGCAGCAGGGCCCAGGGAGTGACCCACCACGTGAGCGCGACGCTGATCAGCACCATCGTTCCAGCCAGGGCGCGAATGGCATTTTCCATTTTCATAAGTTGATTTTGACTCCGGTTCATGACTTATTACCTGCGTCAGTATATAACTATGTAGTTATATATGCAAGTAAAGGAATGCGGGTGATTGGGTTGAACGTGGGGAACATCGTGGTGGAGTCGTTTATGTCGCGCAGAAAAAATTCAGGTGGCAAGCTGTCGGATCAGGCGCTGGAACTGATTGCGGCCCGGTTTCGGGTCCTGAGCGAGGCCAGCCGGCTGAGGTTGCTGGCGGCGTTGGAGGGCGGGGAGCGCAATGTCTCGGAGCTGGTCGAGTTGACCGGGTTGACCCAGGCCAATGTTTCGCGCCATTTGTCGGTTTTGACCGACGCGGGCGTGCTGGCCCGACGGAAGGAGGGGCTGAACGTTTTTTACGGGATAGCCGATTCGACCATCTTCGATCTTTGCGAACACGTTTGCGGAAGCCTTCAACGCCGCCTGGAGGCAGAGGCCAAGGCGCTGGGGGCATCGTAGGGCGACGCCCTGTTGGATTCGCCAGGCGCCCTCGTTGGCAGGCCCGGGAGCGGCTGACGCGGGCGGGAACGTGGGTTAGAACACCTCGGCGTGGAGATGGGCGTTGCGGCGAACGAGTTGCGCGATCTGCGAGAGCGTCCGCAGCGGTAGATGACCGCATTCCGAGTGGGGCGTCGGGCGTGTCGCGGAGTAGATTTGGACCGTGGAAATCTTGGCTCCGGCCGCCTTGAGATCGGCGAGGCGCTGGACGAACCGTTCGATTTCGGCCGGGGGCGGTTCGGCTCCGTTGATGGAGGTAAACAGGCTTTGAATGATGACCGGCCGGTGGCGGCTCACGAGCAGGATGTTCTCGAGGATTTTTTCCAGGGGAACCTGGGGCCGGTTGATCTGGTTCATCCAGTCCTGCGAACCGACTTCGAGCTTGATCCAGATTTCATCGCCGGCGGTGAGATATTTGAGGCCGGCCTGAACCTCGGGCCGGTCGAGTCCGGAGCCATTGGTGACGAGGACGATCTTGAAGGCTGGGAATCGGCCAATGGCGCGGACGTGAATGACCGCGTGGACGGCTTCCACAAATTTGGGGCAGAGGGTGGGTTCGCCGTCGCCGCTGAGCGTGACGTGTTTCAGCACGAGCAGCTCCGGGGGGAGGCTGCGATAGAGCGGCAGCGTCCGGAGCTGCTGGCCGTGAATGACGTCGAGGGTCTGGACCAGTTCCTCGGCCATCAGGTCGACGTCCAACTCGTGGGCGGTCGGCGGGGTCGATCGATTCACCTCGCAGTAGATGCAATCGAAATTGCAGAACCGGTCGGGATTGAGGTTGACCCCGATCGAGAGCCCGCGGGCACGGGGTGAGACGACCACGTAGACAAAGCGGTGGCCGAGAAAGTTGCGGGGATATCCGTAGGCGGATTCGCGAGCCCGCTGCCGAGCCGAGGGTGGTGATGAGGCCATGGCGGTGGAAGGGGCTGCCGTTGGCGTTAACGTGGTCATGACGATTTCTTTTTCCGTTCGGCGGCAAACTAATGGCGTCGATCTCGAGCCGCTCCCCGGGTGTTGCGAAAGGATGTACCGAATTTGCAAGCCCGCAGAATGAGGCGCAGAGCGGACAAGCGCGGGTGAGCGAGGTGCTCCGAACTGGTCGACGCTTCGGTCAGCGAAGAGAGTTTGGCTGAACTGCAGTCGGAGAAAGGAATGCATTATGACAACTGAACGTTTGGTGAGTGACCTCAAACTTCTGGTCCGCGACGCGGAGGAATTGGTGGAAGCGACCGCCCAGGACGTGAGTGATCGGGCGAAGGAGGCGCGGGCGCGGTTGCGTCGGGCGGTCGCGTTGGCGCGCGAAACCTGCGATGGACTGCAAGACAAGGCCGTGGCGGGCGCGCGGGCGGCGGACAGCGTCATTCGCGATCATCCCTACCAGTCGCTGGGGATCGCCCTGGGCGTGGGTGTCTTGCTTGGTGTGCTGGCGGTCGGACGACGGGGATCGTGAAACAGTCAGGCGCGCTCTGTTTAGAAGCGCCAGACAACACTCGCGTGAAGTCGGAAATCCGGGACGGCCTGCAGGCCGTTGCTGGTGATGTGGAGTGGGAGATCGATCCCGGCAACGCTACTGAACTTCTCGCCGAGGGTCAGCCCGATCTGGGGTCCGAGATACCAGGCGGTCAGGCCGGTGTAGTCGGAGCGCCGGCCGCCGACGACGTCTCGGGCCATCGAGTGGTAGCCGGCGTTGGCCTGCAGATTCAGGGTGGCGGTTTTGCTGGACCAAAGGAACGCTCCGGGCCCGCCGGAGATCATGATCTCATCGCCCTTCTCGTAATCGGATTCGCCGGGCGTGCGGAGGTAGTACTGGAACTGGGCGTTGGCGAAATACTGGCGCCAGCGACCGTTCAGGGTGAGGCCGAAAATCCCGTCGAACGAGCCTGAGCCGGGGGAGAGATCGTGCTGGTGCACTCCGCTGATGGAATGGCCGAGGGGATCGTGGGGTGTGCCGGGAGGAACAAGGGCGTCGTAGATCCGGATCTGATCAACCTCATCGGTGATGCGATCCGTGTCACCCGTGGGGAACTTGACGCCGGCAAGCGCGGAAACACCCAGGCTGTACTTCATCTTCTGCCGTTCAAAGATCGTGATCCGGCTGATCAAGGAGGCGTCGCCCAAGCCGGATTCCGCGGCGTGTTCCGTGCGCAAGACCGGAGGTCCGGAGAGACTGTAGCGGAGTTCGGAACGTCGGAAGTGTTGGTAAACGAACGGTACGTTGAGGCTGACGCCGAAGCGTCTGGAAAAATTGTAGCTGGGGACGAAGTGAGTGACGGAGGAGTAACGATGATCGGGGCTGCTGATCTCGTCGCCGTTAAACTGAACGGTGCCGGAGGGAATGTACGACTCAGAAAGAGTCAGGACCAGGCCGGAGTCTCGCTGATCGCGGGCGTTGTCGGCGCTGTAGATGGCGCAGAGGTCGCAGGCTGCGGCCGAAACGACCGACCAGGCCACGGCGCTCAGGCGGAGGGCTGCGCGGAGAAGTGAGGATGGGCAATTCATGGTGTGACCTTCAGTCGATAGATCCGTGCCCGGTTGGTCCGGGTGTCCACCACGATGTAGTGGTTTGGAAACGGGATGCGCGGTGCGACAAACAGGTTCGTCCAAGGCGTGAGGGCTGGCGCCAGATTGCGGAATTGCAATTCATACGTCCGATTGGCGTCGGTATCGAAGTGGATGGTGACTTGGTCGTTGAGAAAAAACTCGAGACGATCAATCCGGGGAGGCTCGGGCGCTGCGCCGGAGGCTGGGGCAGTCGATGTGCAGACGAGAGCGAGGGCGGTCGCGAAGGACGCCGCCTGGCTGGGCAGACCCTGGAAAAATGGAGGCTGGCCTGACATGCCGGAGACTGGTGCGTGCATTGCAACAGACGGCAGGAGGTGGGTAAAGCGGGGGCTTGTCGCGGACGTTGCGGGTAAGCCCGTAACGGTGGGTCGCGCGGCCTTCTGGCGCCCTACTACTCAGTCGATCCGATTAGCGCCGAGTTGAGTGCTGGGCGCGGAAGAAGGTTTGTGGGGCGGTCGCCGGCAGTTGCCACGATTGGGTCGGGCCGGCGGCGGTGTTCGTTACCACCGGGCTCCACGGACCCAGGTTGGAGGACGATTCGAGCACGATCTCGCCCCCAGGCCAGGTGTTGAACAATTCCAGGCGAACCAGATTGGCTGTCTCGCGGGACGTTCGCAGGAAAAGGCCGTCTCCTCGCAGACGCGCGACCAAGGGGCGATCGATGCCGTTGACCTGCGGGAAGGAGCCAGCGATCGCGATATCTCCTCCGGGCAGAATGGCGATTGAAGTGATGGTACCCTCCATGGGCGTGCCGGCATCAAATGACTCGTCCCGGGATCCGTCCGGATGCAGGCGTCGGAGCTGCGACCGGTATTTGAAAGCGACCAGATCGAAGCGGGCCATGGCCACCAGGAGACGTCCATCGTTTTGCAGAGCGGTGGCCGAGACAAACCAGCCCGGTTCAAGATCCGGACGATAGGAATCGTCGGGGGAACCATTGGGCTGCAGTCGGGCCAGTCCGGAGGTCGGCCGGCCGTTCACGCTGGTGAAACTCCCTGCCACCAGAATCCGACCGTCGTTTTGCAGCCAGACAGAATTGAAGTAGCCCGAAGAGTTCGGGGGATAGGTGGGGTAGTTGGTGTCGAGGATAGACGGGCCCCGAAATGACGGGTCAACGGAGCCAGTTGGACTCAGGCGAACGATGTTGGTTCGTGGTTGGCCAGCGACGGCGGTGAAGTGTCCCGCGGCCAATATTTTGCCATCGGGCTGGAGTGCGAGGCTCTGCACGGTGGGCGTCCTTTGAAACTGGACGATGGGTTTGGGCGCGAACTCGCCAGCGTCGAACCCCGGATCGACGGTGCCGTTGGGCAGGACACGGAGCAGGGCCCGGTGCGAGATTTCCAGGCCATTCGTGAAATAGTCGCCGCCGACCAGTATGCCTCCATTTGGCTGCATGGTGATCACCTCGGTCTGGCCGAAGTTGTAGGGGAAGGAGAAATCCGGACGGAGGATTCCATTGGTATCAAGCAATCGTAAACAAGGGCTGCCCGCGGAGCCGAAACAACAGTTGGTCGCGCTGCCCCCGACGAGGATGAGCCCGTCCGGACGGACGTAGGGCACGGCATCGAAGAAACTGAAAAACGGCTGTTCGGCGAAGTTTGTATCCCTGCGGCCGTCCGGGAGCAGGCGCAACAGGCCGAATTGATTTCCCACCAGCAATTCTCCGTGCGGGGTCGAGGCCAGATTAATGGGGGCCACGGAAAGGCCAAACGGGCTGACTTCATCTGGATTCGTCGAAAAACCGACGTCAAGACTGCCCGCGAGTTCGTCGTCGAGGATGACCACCTGGGCGACCCCCTGGGTTCCGATGGTGAATCCCGGGTTCACCGACGAGAGTCTCAGCTGGAACCATTCGTTTGTTTCCGGAATGCGATCAGGAAGGATCGGGATCGAGATGATGGCATTAGTTGTGCCTGGCGGGAGAACGATCACCCCGATGCCGCCGGTATAGTCGGCCCCGGCGAGGGCAGTGCCGTCCGTCGTCGTGTAACGGATGGCGGCGGCGTTGGTGCCGTCGTCGCCGCGGCGAACAACGATGCGGGCGGTGGATGCGAATTCGTTGGCGAAGAAGGTGGGTTGCGAAAACTCGATTCCCAGATCGTTGTCGAAGATGAAGATGTTCGTCGTGCTGGTGTTGATGATCGAGTGGCCGGTGGGCTCGGACAGAGTCAGACGAATGCTTTCGGTGGGTTCAACCAATCCGTCGTTACGGTTGGTCACGTAGATTTCGTGGAGAAATTCGCCAGGGGCGAAAGTTAGAATCTGATCAATCGGACCGTAGTCGGCGTTGGGTGTGGCCGTCCCGCCGTCAGAACGAATGTGCACGGTCGCCGTCTCAGCGATTAGCCCTCGGCGAAAGATGTAACAAGGCACCACCGACTCGCCGCCCTCCTGCAGATTGTTGAGCACGTGGAACTCGAACGCGCTGTCCTGATCTTCAAGGTCGATCTCCGTCTCCTGGTTTAGGCCGAGGCTGGTTCCGGGCGAAGGGTTGGAGAGGATGACGCGGAAAGTTTCGCGCCCTTCGAATTCGGGATTGTTGAACAGTGGAACGACAATGGTGCGTTCCGTTTCACCGGGCAGGAAGGTCAGAGTGCCGTGGGTTGCCCGGTAATCGCTCCCGGCCGCGGCGGATCCGTTGACGGTCGAGAAATCCACTGAGACCGGGCCGGGGCCGTCGGAATGACGCTCGACGAGCAGACTGACGTTCGGCGTGCCTTCGCGCACGGTGACGTTTGGCGGCGAAATGGAGAACCCGAGGTCGGCGTCCAGGACGGTGATGACGGTTTCGGTCTGGGGTCCGAGCACAGCGCCTCCGGCTGGGTTGAAGAGACGGATTCGGAAGGACTCGGTGGCTTCCGGTTGGGAGTCGTTGACGATGGGAATTTGGAGGGTCTTGATGGTCTCGAAGGGAGCGAACGTGATGGTGCCGAGTTGCGGGACAAAATCGGTTCCGGCCTGCGCGGTATTGCCCAGCGTTTCAAACTCCACCGAAACTGCGCTGGTGCTTGGGCCTGACCGGCGCGCCTTGACCTCGACGTAACCGTCCGTCTCCCGCACCCCCAGCTCATCCCAAACCATCTCAATCCGGTTCAGTGACGGTTCAGGAAACAGGCGCGCAATATGAAGGCGCGTGCCGCCGGCAATTTCCGTGAAGTCGCCGGTGACCAAAATCCGGCCGTCCGATTCAACCTGGATCGAACGGACCACGCCATTGGCGCCGGACGATGGGAGGAAGCCAGTATCGAGCGTTCCGTCGGACAGCACCCGGCTGAGATGGGGTTGGGGAACGCCGGCGACCGAGCTGAACAGGCCGCCAAACACGATCTTGCCGTCGCGTTGCAGCGCGATCGAAGTTATACTGAGGCCGCTCAGGCTTCCGACATCGAAGCTCTCATCGAGGCGGCCGTTGGCATTGAGGCGTGCGATGAGACTGCGTGGGTGCGGGCCGACCACGGTGAAGTTACCCGCGACGATGAGCCGGCCATCGGGCTGCTCCGCGAGGCTGATGACGGTGCCGTTGGGTTCCATCTCGGTGGCAAAGGTCGGATCAAGGCTGCCATTGGGTTGAAGGCGGGCGACCCGGGAGCGCGGTGTTCCTCGAACTGTGGTGAACTCCCCGCCGACGTAGATTTGGCCATTGGGTCGAACCAGCAGCGCCCAGACCGGGCCGTTCAGCACGGCATCGAAGCTTGAATCCAGCGCGCCGTTGGGATGGAGCCGGGCCAGATAGGGTCGGGGCGTGGTCCCGTGTTTGGTGAACTGGCCTCCGATGAGAATCCGCCCGTCGGGCTGAACCTGGATGACTTGGACCGAGCCATCGAGTTTGTCGTTCACAAAGAATCCGGGATCGGATTGGCCGTCGGACAAGACCCGGGCGAGGTAACTCGAGATCTGCCCGTTGAACGTCGTAAAATTTCCTCCTGCCAGGATGCGACCATCGGACTGGCGAACGATTGCATTGACCGACCCGTTCGCGCCGGTGCTGAGCACCGAAAAGCTGCAATCGTCTTCGCCGTTTGGGTTGAGACGCGAGAGATAGTCTTTAAGGCAGCTGCCGACAAATCTGAATTCGCCGCCAATCACGATCTTGCCGTCCGGTTGGGGAACGGCGGCGTAAATGGGGCCGGTGGGGAAGCGGGGGAGGAACGTGTCATCAAGCACCGCCTGAAATTCGTTGTCGACGAGATAGACGCGTTTGGTTGCTCGACCGCCGGCGGGGTCGGATTGAGTCCAGCTGAGTTCAGCCGTGAACCACTCGGTGCCCTCCGGATCCGTGTCGTCGAGCAGCGGGATCGTCACGGTCCGGCTGGTTTCCCCTGGGGCGAATGTGATCGTGGTGTTCACCGCGGAGAAGTCGCGCCCGGCAATGGCGGTGTCGTCGATGGTCCGAAACTGGACCGTCGAGGCCTGGGCGGTGGCGCCGAAACGTTGGATCTGGATGGTTGCCGGGCCGGACGATTCGACGGCCGCATCGGTCGAGGCGGAGAACGCGTAGGAGAAAACCTCGGAGTTGGGGACGATCGAGGCGAGGTGCGCTCGCGGCTGCCCGTCGATGGACTCGAAGTCGCCGGCCAGCAACACGCGGTTAGGCAATTCGAGCTTAATGGCGAAGATTTCGTTGTCGACCACGGGGAACGGCGTGAAGAACTCGTCCGCCTGTCCGCCCGGTTCCAGACGCGCCAGGTTGGCGCGGGCGACGTTGCCCGCCTTGAAGAACTTGCCGCCAATCCACAGCTTGCCGTCGGTTTGCACGGCGATGGTTCTGACGACCGCGCTTTCGTTCATCCCCGGACTGAACGTGGCGTCGAGGCTTCCGTTCGAGAGCAAGCGAGCCAGACCGAATTGAGCGGTCCCGTCGTAAGCTCGGAAATCGCCGCCGATGTAAATCTGTGCCTGAGCGTTGGTGGCAATGGCGCGGACCTGTCCGTCGGCTCCCAATCCTGGCAGGAAACTTTCGTCGATCCGGCCGTTGGACTGCAGGCGAGCGACGCGGGTTCTAGCGACGCCATCATAGCTCGTGAACTGACCGCCGATGAGAATCCGTCCGTCCGCCATCAGTAAGAGTGTTCGAACATTGTCGTTGGCTCCGGTTCCCGGGGTAAAGGTGGGGTCGAGCGTCCCGTCGGAATTCAGTCGTGCGATGTGTCCCCGGCTTTGCCCGGCGACCTGCGTGAACCGGCCGGCGATCAGAATGCGGCCGGTGGGATCGATGGCGATGGCCCGGAGGTCTTGGTTGATTACCGGAGCGAAGGTTGGATCCAGGTCGCCGGTGGCGTTGAGCCGGGCCAGGTACGATCGGTTCTCACCATGGACGGTAGTGAAGGCGCCTCCAATCAAGGCCCGGCCGTCGGCTTGAATCGCCACGGTAAAAACATCTCCGTTCGCGCCGTTGCCAGCGAAATAGGTGGCATCGGCGGAGCCATCAGTTCCCAAGCGGACCAAATGACCGCGGGGGAACCCGCCAAAATTGGCAAACTGGCCGGCGACCAGGAGACGCCCGGACGAATCGGAAATGACGGCGAAGATGTCGTTGTCCGCTCCGGGGCCGGAGACGAAATTGGGGTCTAAAAGCGTCGGAATCTGGCCGGGACAATCGAGGGCTGGTCCGATATTGAAAAGGAATGCCGCAAGCAGGATCGGCTGGAGGCGATGGGTGTTTTTCATATCCACCATGGATACGGGGCCGTCCGGCGAAATTTGAAACGACTTGACGATAGCGGAGGTTGGAATCCGGGAGTAAAAAAAGGCGGCCCGGCAATGCCGGGCCGCCTGAAATGACGGACTGGAATCAATCGCGATGCGGCGCGCAAAGGCGGCCGTTGTTGTAGTCGTCGAGCTTCGTTGCGGTGGCGCTGATCTCGGCCCATGCCGCGCTTGCGCCCGAGACATTACTTCCAACCGGGTGCAGAGCCATCCACGCGTCAGCCTTGAGGATGTCGGCATCGATGCAAGTCGATACGTTGCCAACGAGGACATTCAACTTGGCACAAACCAAGTGGCGAAAGACGGTCTTGGTTTTGTCGCCGCGCTCCGCAGCACCAATCCAGGTGATAGCGACTGATTTCGAGTAGGAACGTCCGCCGATGGTGATGCTGTTCACCGGCCATGCGGTCGGGTGGTTTTTCCAGTAGCCGGGCGTGCCGGTGCCCGGACCTTGGGGCGGTTCGGTGAAACAGAAGTCGGCGTTGAGGTTAATCTCGCCTGCGCCGAGGTTGATCAGAACCAAGGTATCGCAAACTGCCTTGTTGCAATCGCCGGTCACGGACGCGGTATCGACGGAAACCTCACAACGGCCGGCCGGGACATTGATGAAGAGATATTTGCCGTTGGCGTCGGTGGTGGCTTGGGCTGAGGCGACCGTCGCGCCGGAGGCGTCTTTGCAGACCAGATTGACCTTTACGCCTGGTATGCCGGCTTCGGTGGAATCCTGCACGCCGTTGGCGTTGGCGTCGCAGTAAACGGTGTCGCCGATTTGGCCGAGCAGCGGCGGATTCAAGCAGCCGGCGAGGCTGAAATTCGCGCCGTCAATACTGTCCGGCCCGCCGACTGCATTGGCGAAAATGGTGCCAACCTGCTGGCCGCTGGCCGGCGACACCATGGTGTAGCCGGAGGGGAGCGCAATAGTGATGGTGTAGGTGTCCGTCAGAACAGGCAGCTCCACCGCGTAAACTCCTTCCGCGTCGGTGACGTCGGTAAACACGCCGCCGAGGGCGCCCTGAATGGTGACCGCGATTCCGCTCAGGGGACGAGCGGGCGAGACATCGCTGCAGACAACTTGACCGGCAGCGTGATGGGCGTTGGCGGCGCCGGCCCAGAGGCCCAGCGCAGCGGTGACGAGTAGGTTTTTGAATGGATGTTTCATGGTGTCGGTTTTTGGATCTAATCTGGGGCCTCCTTGCCACTCCTACGCCGTCAATGTCAGGGGCGTGGGCCTGCTGGGTCGACTTTTTGGTCTGGCCATCGTCGACACATTATCCGTGGAACGGGAAACTAATACGTTGGCGAGGCTACTTCGGCAATCGTTGATTGGTCGGGGATTTGCGGTTGTGGACGGACGTAGGAGTGCTGGCTGCGCCTTCCTGCGCAAGGCGATGACCCTTGGATTTCTGGCGCGACCTTCGCGACGACACGAGCAAATCGTTGCTGCCGTGCCGTCGGGCCATCCGCCGCACGGCGTAGATTCCGCGCAGGCCATGCGCCAACGCGTAATGCCTTGAAAATGCCGCCTGGAATTCAATGATGCCGCCAGATGAAACATGAGCAGCACGGTCTTCCGACGGGATATCTGGGCATTGAAGCCGGCGGGACCCGCACAACCGCCCGGTTCGAGAGGGCGACGGACTCGTCCGTGATGGAGAAGGAATTCGGTCCGGCCAACTTGCGCCTGGTGGATGACCTTCAGTTGGTGCGCCATTTTCGAGCCATTGCTCAATCGATGCCGGTGCCGCTGGCGGTGGCCGTTGGCATGGCAGGCGCCCGAACCGAAGCGGATCGAGAACGGATCCGGAAGGCGGCGTCCCGGGTTTGGCCGGGAGTGCCCTGTCTCGCGACCAACGATCTGGAGACGGCGCTGATGGCGGCGGACGAGCCGCGTCGGACCAAACCGACAACGGGCAGCGCGGGGCGGTTGGCGCGGGTGTTGATTCTGAGCGGCACCGGTTCGTGCTGTTTTGGTCGGGCGGGGGATGGTCGAACGGCGAAAGTCGGTGGTTGGGGCCATATTCTTGGCGACAAAGGCAGCGCTTACGAGATCGGGCTGCGCGCCTTAAAGGCCGTGGTGTATTACCAGGACCGGGATGGTTGCTGGTCGCCGCTTGGACAGCGAATCCTGCAGTCGTTGCTGCTCAATGAGCCGGATGACCTGATCGACTGGGTCCGATCGGCGGAAAAGGACGAGATCGCGCGGGTGGCCATGGAAGTTTTTGCGGCGTGGGCGAAGCGGGATCGCATTGCCATGGATATCCTGACTGGTGCGGCGAACAGTTTGGCGCGGGACGCCGTGGCGTGCGCGCGACGTTTGCGACCTCGTGGCGGGTGGGTGCATTTCGTGTTGGGGGGCGGAGTTTTGCTCAAGCAACCACGCTTTGCGCGAATGGTGCAACGCGAGGTCGAGCAGCGTTGGCCTTTGGCCGTGGTGACTGAACTGCAACGAACCGGCGTGGAAGGTGCAGTGCGTTTGGCAATGTCGCTTTGCCCCGCGGGGCCGGGGCGGCCGGTGGCGCCAACGGATCGCAAAGCGCGGGCAAGTCGAGCCATCGAGCCGCAGGCCGAGGTGTTGGCGGGCCTTCCGCCGGAGGTCAAGAGCCGCGGACTGCCTGCGACCGAGCGTCGCAATCCGCGTTCGATGAACCTGGATCGAATGTCCGTTGGAGACGCCATCGATCTGATGCTCGCGGAGGATGCCCGGATCACCCGGGCGCTGCGCGCCGAGCGTCGGGCCATCGCCCGCGGCGTCCGACTGATCGTGAGTTCGTTGCGGCGGGGTGGTCGTTTAATCTACGTCGGTGCTGGCACGAGCGGGCGCTTGGGAGTTTTGGACGCAAGCGAGTGTCCGCCGACCTTTCGAACGTCACCGGACCTGGTTCAAGGAATCATCGCCGGGGGGCGGACGGCGTTGTGGTCCGCGGCGGAAGGCGCCGAGGACGACGCTGCGGCAGGGGCGCGAGCCGTGCGTTTTCGGGGTGTGACCAAGCGGGATACCATCGTGGGCATTGCCGCCAGCGGGCGGACGCCTTTTGTCTGGGGCGCGCTGGACGAGGGACGTCGCATCGGCGCGAGCACCATTCTGCTTTGTTTCAATCCGGACCTGATCATACCGGCGAGCCGAAGGCCGCGGCTCGTGCTTGCGCCGAAGATTGGTCCGGAGGTCCTGACCGGGTCGACGCGATTAAAGGCCGGGACGGCGACCAAGCTGGTGCTAAACATGTTCACCACCCTGGCCATGGTTCAGATGGGGAAGGTCCGGAGCAACCTGATGGTCGACGTCAAAGCTTCCAACGTAAAACTGCGCGATCGCGCCGTGCGCATCACGCAGGAACTGACGGGGGCCGATGCGGACGCGGTCCGTGCCGCCTTGCTCCGTCATGGCTGGCGCATTGCGGACGCGGAAGCGGTGCTCCGGCGGAGAAAACGGACGTAGGGAGTAGACAGCGGCTCCGTAGGTCGTTCGATGTCCCCGAGGCTTCCCGTCCGTGCCGGGAGTCGGGCGTTTGAGTGAGTTCGGGCGATTTGGGGGGAGTAAGCGTCAGCCAAGAGCGGCCGCGGCACCGCGGCTTCCGCCGCTGCTGCCTCGGCCGTGCGGGTGGGAGCCGCCGGGAGAATTGGACTGGAAACTGCGCCACCATTGTCGAGGGAGCAGGCCAAGGCCGATCGTCGCCAGTTGAGAGATGAAGAAGATCATGAGCCACTTGAAGGCAGCGTCCATGAATCCGTAGCTGTGCAGGCCGATCCCGAGCATGTTGGTGCCGAACCAGGACCAGGCGGTGATGATATTGCCGAAGATGGCGAGGTTCATGAGACCGCGTTCGCGGACCAGACCGCCCCAGCGGGCGTGGAGAATGATGGCGTTCCAAATGACAATGAGCAGTGCCCCGTTCTCCTTCGGATCCCAGCCCCAGAACCGGCCCCACGATTGATCGGCCCAGATGCCGCCGAGGATGGTGCCGACGAAGCTGAACAGAGTGGCGAAACAGACGATGCCATAGACCATCTTGGTCAAGGCCTGGCCGACGGTGAGGCCGGTGGCGCCGGCGACTTGCGGGGCAGCAACTGAGTTCGCCGCCGGGCGTCGGAGCGATTGGGAGATCAAGGGCGTGAGGACACCGAGCAGGACATACATCACGGCCAGCAACCCGGCGACAAAGGTGGCGGCATACCCGAGCGTGACGACGACCACGTGGGTCGCGAGCCAGAAGTTGGTGTCGAGAACGGCGCGCATCATCTCCATCGTGTCGCCATCGAGGGCGAGGTTTTGGGCGATGATGAGCGTGATGACTCCAGCCATGGAGGCGACGAGGTTGCCGATGCCGACGCGGTAGGCGCGTTCGAGCACAATACCGAGCACGGCGGCGCCCCAGCCAATGAAGACCGCGGACGAATACAGATTGGTCACCGGGGGCCGTCCTTCCAGGACCATGCGATAAATGAGCGCGGCGGTGTGAGCGAGGAAAGCGAGGATGATGAGATAGTAAGCCGAGCGGCGGAGAGAATCGGCGAATTCCGAAGCCATGGACGCCGCCACCAGGCCGATGCCGCCGAGGAGGAAGGCGAACAGGTAAATGATGATGCAATGGAGGAACAACTTGATGTCGTTGTAGTAAAATTCGGCGCGGCCCTTGGTCACTTCCCTGGCGAAGCCCTGACTCAGCCAGCTGCGATACTCGGCGATCGCCTGGTTGAAGTCGGCGGCGTTCCCCTGGCGGTAGGCGGTGGCGGCGCGGGCGTAGTAGGTCATGGCCGGATGAACCGAGCCGGAGCGCGCGGCTTCAATCAGGCTCGATCCAGCGTTGTGCCAGGCATCGCGCGTTTCGTCCGAATGCGTCGAAGGCGGGACGATCAGGGGCACGGCCATGCGGGATACAATGTCGAACCGTTGCATCGGTTCCATCAAACGGTCGAGCGCGGCCTTGTCATGTTCCTTGCCGGCCTGGCTGAGACGGGCGGCTTCGACGCCGGCCGGAATCGCCTTCTGGTAGTCGGCAAGCTCCCGCGCGAAGTCCTTGGAGACTTCCGGCCGCAGACTGTTCTTCAGCCGGGAGTAGAGGACAACGGCGCTGGCCAGTTTTAGCGCCTGCTTTTGGTAAGGGGTGCGCGATTCCGGCTTCAACTCGCTGATCTGTTTGCCTTCCTCCCGGATAGAGTCATCCGACGACTTGAGCTCGTCGTAGGTGTAGTAGTGGAGGCCTGATTTCTCGACGCCCTTGTCGGCGAGCTTGAGCTTCGCCAGCAGATCCGGGTGATGAATGAGGAAGATGGGGCGCGTGTCCGCGAGCTCCGGCTTGAGCATCACTTCCAGGAGCCATTCAGTGGAGCGAATCTTTTTGGGATGCTTCCAGAATTTCCACGACGGCACTTCCTCCAGGGGCACGTCGCCGGTGCTGCGGATCTGCAGGAGAGAGTTGCGCGCCACCGAGTCGAACGGCTGGATCCGGCCGTTGGACAGGACGGGCAGTCGGCCGAACTCGCGCACGTGAAACTCGCCCTCCTTCTTCGGCAAAAGCACCACCGCGATCTCCACGGCGAACAGCGCCAGGAACAGCCAGGGAAGAATCCGCCAGATCACTTTCATGTCGTCCTCCGTTTGGTCACAAATCCCACCAGATGAATTCCGAACTGAATCAACAGGCCCAAAGTCATGATGCCACAGGCCAGATACGGGCCGAGCCAGCCCGGGTTATTGACCACCTGCAGGATGGTCACCTTGTTGGCGAGGTTGTCGTTGTTCTCGTCAAAACCCGCCTGGTAGAAGGTGAACCCTCCGTAGCGAAGCGGGTTGTTCATGTAAATGTCCACCTCGCGATTCTCACCCGTCGTGGTGTTGTCGATCACCACCCGGCTCCGAAAATCGCGGGGAATCTCCGTGCCGCGATACTTGTCGTGTCGAAACTCGAGCAGCTTCAAGGAGAAACCCTTGTAGTAGCGGGTGAAACGCATCGCGATCTGGTGCGGTTTGCCGTCGACTTGAAACTCCTGCTTGGCGGTCGACTGGCTGCTGACCAGCCAGGTGCCGAGCGAGCCGGACGGGCCAAGAACCTCGACCAGCGCAGCGGGCAGGTTGCGCTCGTCCATGCTGGTGGCTGGCGGCATCGGAAGGATGTAAGCACCCACGCCGATGCCCTTGGTTGCGACCGACGGGACAGCGCCCGGGCGTTCCTTGCCGAACAACGTGGCATTCCGCCAGAACTTCACGATCTTCAGCCGGAGCTTCGACGCGGCCAGACCTTCATGCTGAATCTCGCCGTCCGAGCTCAGGCGGCCTTCCGGAATCGCAATCACTCGATCGTGCTTGGGGTCGGACGTATCCACGATGACCAGCTCATTGGCGTGAAAATCCTGCGAGTAATTCTTGGTTTCGCCCTCGGCGAGCCGCATCGCGCTTTCGGTGGAGAGCACGTCGGTGAACAGTTGGCCGATCAGCAGCAGAATGAGCCCAACGTGAGTGAGGAAGATGCCCGTCTTCTTCCGGGTGAACTTGAACCGGGTGAAGTGCGCCGCGATGAGGCTGACCACGAGCAGTCCGCCGAGCAGATATCCGCCCGGGAAAACCGGGATGAACGGCGCGTGCAAGACATCGGCAGCGGTGGAGGGTGGAAGTACGACCCCGACCATCTGCAACATTTTCTTCACCGCAGCCGTCATCGAGGCGAGGTCGATGAACATGCTGTGGAAGAACCGGTCCTGGGCCAGGTATAACCCGAGCGGTTCCTGCACGAGCGTGCCGAGGAAGACGACGATAAGACTCAACACCAGCAGGACGACGGTCAGCCGGAGTGAGGCCAGAAATTTGACGATGGATTCAACCATTGGGGTGTTTGGCCGTGGCCACGAGTTTGATGAGGGCTGGTTTCTCGCGCTCTGCCACTTTTTCGTCCCCCATCATTTTGTAGAACCAAGTGTTGCCTTGCAGGGGTACGATGATGCCAACCAAACGCGCAGGTTTTGACGAACGAGCGTCCGTGCCCTGAAAATCCACGAGAATTGCTTTTGTTCCGACGGCATCCACGGCCACGGCATTTTTGTCCACCTCGGCCTCGCTCCACGGTGGCAGCCCGAGTTGGCCTCGCCAGCGGTTGATGTTGGGCGCCACGCCGCCGCCGTCGCCCGGCGACACGCTGACATTGATGTCCACCTTGGTGCCGCCGTCGCCATTGGCAGAGAACTTGGCGTTGAGAAACTGGGTCACCGGCTGTTCGGTCCAGCCATCGGGCACCGTCCACTCCGGGTGCGCGGCATGGTTGTGTCCGTCCGTTCCGCCGGCGCCAGCGCCAGACGCGTGCGGATTCTCGCCGGAACCGGCTCCGCCGGCCCCCATGGGTGGCATCGTGGGCGGAGCGATGTTGTTCAGATTGACGCCTTGGAGAAAAGTGAGGAAGGCCCCTTTTTGCTGGCCGACACTGGCTTCGTCCCCGGTCATTTTGACGAACCAGAGGGTGGCGTCGTGGCGGACGGAGGCGATGAGGGAGCGGGCCTTGGCCTTGCCGTCCAGCACCGGCTCCGGGCTGGTCAGGTCGTAGAGCAAACCGTCGAGTTTGCCGAGAGTAACTTTTTCCGCGGCCTTGGCGGCCTCTTCTTCGTTGGGGACGGGCTCAAGCTTCAGTTGCTGGCGCCAGATGTTGAGGATTTCCGCGGTGGTGCCGCCAAAGCCCCGGATGGGAATGATCGATACGTCCAGATCGGTTCCGTTGGTTGAGGGGACGGCGAAGCGCGCGGCGCGCATGCCCCCAGCCTCCTTTTCCTGCCAGCCGGCCGGGAGTGTCCAGCCGTCTTCCTTGGGGACGGTGTAGACGGAGATGGCCGTTTTTTCGCAGCCCGTGAGCAAAAGCAGGGCGGCGAAGAGCCAGGCGGACGTCGCCGCGGATTTAGTGTGTGACAGCCAATTTCGCATCAGTCAGTACTATGTTCGCCGACCCCAGTGAGGGCAAGCATTGAGGCCGTTGGACTTGGCCCGTGCGCGGGTTGTTCAATGGTTCCGCCCGCGATCCGTGGCCGATCCGTTCAGATAACACCGCGGTGTTCCGCTTTGCCGGGCTCGCCCCGACCGTCCCGTGCTGTTCTCGCCTTCGTCCGTCGGATAGCGCTGGACCTTAGCGGTGGACGAACGGTGGTCGCCCCTTTTCTTGGCGGGCGCAGGACATTTTCTGGCTTGGGTGAGTCCGATGGGCAAGCGCTGGGATACGAAACAAAAAAAACGGGCGCGCCCGACGGCGCGCCCGGTGGAAGTCGATCCGTTTTTGAAGTCGTTCAGGTGCCGCCCATGCCCAGCAGGAACATGATGTTGCTCTGCGTTTTCTTGAGCTTGTTGAGGAGCAGTTCCATGGCTTCCACCGGCGGCACCCCGGTGAGAGCGCGGCGCAAGAGGACGACTTTCTGATATTCGTCGGGATGGTAGAGCAGCTCTTCTTTGCGGGTGCCGGACAACTCGATGTTGATCGAGGGGAAGATGCGGCGATCGACGAGGTGTCGGTCGAGATGCACCTCCATGTTGCCGGTGCCCTTGAACTCTTCGAAGATGACTTCATCCATGCGGCTGCCGGTGTCGATCAAGGCCGTGGCCATGATGGTGAGGGAGCCACCTTCCTCGATGTTACGGGCCGCGCCGAAAAACCGCTTCGGCTTGTGGAGCGCGTTGGCGTCCACGCCGCCGGAGAGGATTTTGCCGGAGTGCGGCTGGACGGTGTTGTAGGCGCGCGCGAGACGGGTGATGGAGTCCAGCAGGATGACGACGTCGCGCTTGTGTTCAACCATGCGCTTCGCCTTTTCGATGACCATCTCGGCGACCTGGACGTGGCGCTCGGGCGGTTCATCGAAGGTTGAGCTGATCACCTCGGCGCCTTTGCAACTGCGCTCCATGTCCGTCACTTCCTCCGGGCGCTCGTCGATGAGGAGGATGAAGAGATACGACTCGGGATTGTTTTTGAGGATCGCGTTGGCCAGCTTCTGCATGAGCACCGTCTTGCCGGTGCGCGGCGGGGCCACGATCAGTCCGCGGGTGCCTTTGCCGATGGGACAGACGAGATCCAGGACGCGGGTGGAGAGTTCGTCGTTGGACGTTTCCAACAGAAACCGCCGGTTGGGGAACAGCGGCGTGAGATTGTCGAAATGTGTTTTGTCCTTGGCCTTATCGGGGTCTTCCTGATCCACGCCTTCCACTTTGAGCAGGGCGAAGAACCGTTCCTTTTCCTTGGGCGGTCGGATCTGGCCGGCGATCAAATTGCCGGTCTGCAGATCGAACCGGCGGATCTGCGAGGGCGAAACGTAGATGTCTTCGGGGCAGGGGAGGTAGTTGAAGCTTTGCGACCGGAGAAAGCCAAAGCCCTCCGGCAGAACTTCGAGCACGCCTTCGCTGAACAGGACGCCGCTGCGTTCGGCGTTTTTCTGAAGGATGTGGAAGATCACCTCGTGCTTCCGCATCGTGCCGAAGTTCTCGATATTCATGTCCCGAGCCATGTTGTTGAGCTCGGTCATGGTCATCGCCTGAAGCTTCGCGATGTTGACGGTCAAAGCGGGCTTGCCATCGGGTCCCTTTGGTGCGGCCGCCATGGCCGCGGCGGCCTCAGCTTCTCCGGCATCCGGCGCCACATCGTGCGGCACGGTGGGAGGACGCAGGGCCGGTTCGGGCATTGAAGAAACCGGCGGTGCGGACGGCTGAGGCAGGCGTGGGCCTCGTCCATCCGGACGACCTTCAGGTCGGCCGTGCTGTCCGTGCTGTCCGTGTTGACCTGACTGGCCCCGATGTCCTCCGTGTTGCCCTTGATGTCCCTGGTTTCGACCTCCCTTGCCGGGTTTAGGTCCGCGGCCATGCTTTTGTCCGCCACCGCCACCGCCACCGCCTCCGCTGTTACCACCACCACCGCCGCCGCCGCCCCCACCGCTTTGCGTATGGGCTGGGCGCGGGGTTGGCCGGGGGGCAGGAGATTCGGGCGGTTGGACGACGACGGCCGGGCCGGCCTCGATCTGGCTCGGTGGATTTTCCGGGCGCAACTCAAGCTGAGGCTGGCTGGGCGCCGCCGGGCTGCCTTCTGCGGCTTCGGCTTTTTTCTTTGGGGCGCGGGGACGGGCTGCTTTCTTCGGGGTCGCGGTATTCGACATAAATTATCCAACCAATTTCGAGTCGCCCTGCATGCAATGATGCGAACGCGCGGGCGACAGGATGATTATGCGCGGCGTTCGCCAAGTTGGACTGTCCTGGCCATCGGTCACTGTTTTGGCAGTGAACGGGCTGGTTGACCGGTGGGTCATCCGACAGTTCGGAGATACTGGAACACTAACACTGAAACACTAAACGATTTTGCGGCTAATAGGGCAAGGGAAACCTCGCCGTCAATTCGCGGACACGTTGGCGGACGGCATGGGCTGCGTCAACATTCTTTATGTCGAGCAAGACCTCGCTGATCATATCGGCGATGGCGGCCATGTCGGCTTCGCGCATGCCGCGGGTGGTCACCGCCGGGGATCCGATGCGGATGCCGCTGGCCTGGAAGGGGGAACGGGTCTCGAAGGGAATGGTGTTCTTGTTGACCGTGATGCCCGCCTCATCGAGGGCGATCTGCGAGTCTTTCCCAGTCATCCCGCGGGCCCCGACGTCAACCAGCATCAGGTGATTGTCGGTGCCGCCGCTGACCAGCCGATAGCCGTTGCGCTTCATGCCGTCGGCGAGGGCGCGGGCATTGCGGATCACCTGTTCCTGATAGCCCTTGAATTCGGGCTGGAGCGCTTCCTGGAAACAGACGGCCTTGGCTGCGATGACGTGCATGAGTGGGCCGCCTTGGATGCCGGGGAACGCCTGGGAATCGATCTCTTTCGCGTATTTTTCCCGGCACAAGATCAAGCCGCCGCGCGGGCCGCGCAGGGTCTTGTGGGTGGTGGTGGTGACAAAGTCAGCGTGCTCCATCGGGCTGGGGTGCAACCCGGCAGCGACCAGGCCGGCGATGTGCGCGATATCGGCCAGCAGGAGGGCTCCGACCTCCCGGGCGATTTCGCCCATGCGCTTGAAGTCGATGATCCGAGGATAGGCGCTGGCACCCACGGTGATCATTTTCGGCCGGTGTTCGCGGGCCATGACCGCCAGTTGATCGTAGTCGATCCGTTCGTCCTCCTTGCGTACCCCGTAGTGGACGATCTCGAAGAATTTGCCTGAAAAATTGGCCTTGTTGCCATGGGTTAGATGACCGCCGTGGCTCAGGTCCATGGTCAGCATCTTGTCTCCGGGCTTCAGCATGGAGAAATAGACCGCCATGTTGGCCCCGCTGCCGGAATGAGGCTGGACATTGGCGTGTTCCGCTCCGAACAGTTTCTTCGCCCGGTCGATCGCCAGTTGCTCGGCGACATCCACGTTTTCGCAGCCGCCATACCAGCGCTTTTTGGGATAGCCCTCCGCGTATTTGTTCGTGAGGACGGACCCTTGCGCTTCCATCACGGCCGGGCTGGTGAAGTTCTCGCTGGCAATCAGCTCGATGTTTTCCTGTTGCCGCTGGCGTTCCTGTTCGATGACCTGGGCGATCTCCGGGTCGACTTTGCGCAGGGTTAAATCCGTGTTGGCAGCCCCCGATTCGAGTTTTCCCACCCGGCGTTCGTGGCGTCCACCTTCAAACTTTGCGTTGAGAAAGGCGTCGACCATCCGCTTTGCACTGTCGACGCTGGCCCCTTTTCCGGCCAGGCAGAGGACATTGGCGTTGTTGTGTTCCCTTGCGAGGCGGGCCATGTCCTCGTCCCAAACCAGGGCCGCCCGGGCTCCGGGGACCTTGTTGGCAGCGATGCTCATGCCGATGCCCGAAGTGCACACCAGCAACCCCAGTTCCTGCTTTCGGTCAACCACGGCATGAGCCACCGCTTGGGCGTAATCGGGGTAATCCGTTGACTCCCGCCCGTGGGTTCCCAAGTCGGTGACCGTAATGCCCCGCGATGCGAGGTGTTTTTTCAGGGCTTCCTTGAGTTCGAATCCGCCGTGATCAGCCCCCAGGGCCATGGTCTTGGGTGGGGCGCTCGTGGAGCTGCTGTTTCCGCCGGAGGTCTGTTCGATGAATTTCAACATGGATGCGATGCCTTGTTCAATCTGGTCCCGGCATTCCATGTAGGTGGACAAGGGTCCGCCGATCGGATCCGGGATGTCATTTTCAAATCGATCGAGCGTTTCGTCGAATTCGCGCAGCAGAAAGGTCTTTTCCGCCGCCTGCGGGTAGAGCAACAGGATGGCATCGACGTGGCTGTGGGTCATGCCGAAGATGAAATCCGCCTTCTGCACCAGCTCGCTGGAAAGCATCCGGCTGCGCTGACGGGTGATGTCGATCCCGAGTTGCCGCAGCGCCAGGACGGCATTTTCGCTGGGCGGCAAGCCTTCGACCGCGCCCACTCCAGCCGAGTAGACCTGATAATCTCCGCGGCCCTTGATGGCGTGGCGAAACAGGCCTTCAGCCATGGGGCTGCGGCAGATATTTCCGGTGCAGACAAACAGGATGGTCTTCATTTAATACCGCGAGCGCCGAAGTTGGTCGGCAGCCCGCAAATCGTCAACGGATAAATCCCGTCCTCAAAAGCCACGAACTTTCTGCACCACCGCCAACGCCTTCAGGATATCCAGCGCCCGGGCCAGCACGGGGTCCGTCACGGCCGGCGCCCCAGCGGGCTCGAGCGCTTTCGGGGCCGGAACGGTCCCGCTCAGTTCGCGCGGATCCTGGCCTTCACGGGCCATCCGGACGAGTTCAGCCTCGTTCATGCGCCGGCGGGGACGACTGTTCGTCGAGCTTGCAGCCAACTCACCCGAGGTTCCGACGCCAGCGGCCTTGATCACCCGATAAGCATCCGCCATCGACAGCCGTTCCTCCTGCGGATCAACCGGGACATCGATGTCCGGGTCGAGCCCGGTGAACGGCAGTTCCTCGCCTTTGGCGACCTTGACCGGAGCCACGGTGACGCGCACGCGATGGCCGGTGCTGAGGGTGAATTCCCGGGCGACTCCGGCTTGGCCGGCCGTGTTCGTCCCCACGAGGAGGGCAGCTTCGCTGTGCCGGAGGATGCCGGCCAAAACCTCCGCGGCGCCGGACGTCTGGCGATTAACCAGAACAGTGGCGGGCAGGGTCAGGAAGTTTGACTTTGCCGTCGAGCGACGCATGCCTTCGCCCCAATCGGCCAGATCCCGAACCTCGCCAAAGAACTGATCCGCGATGGCGATGGCTGCTGAATAGTCGGCGCTGGCGCAAAAGCGCAGATCGAGAACGAGGCCCTGCAATTTGTTGGTGGAGGCAAGCGCCCCAACGGCCGCGGAAAAAGCCGTCGCCGTCTCCGCCTTGAGGGTGGCCAGACGCACGTAGCCAAAGCTCCGGTCGTGCAGCGTGGAAACCACGGCGGCGCCTCGGGCGGGATGCGGCTCCTTGGCCACATTCGTGTCGTCGCCACCCACCAGGCTGACGCGAGGCGACAGTTGCTCGATCAGCCCGGCTACCGCTGCGCGATTCAGCTGCTCGGCGGAAGCTCCAACGAGATTGGTCTTCAGCAATTCCAGCAGCTCCGGAAGTTGGGCCGGCGCGCGATTGCCCGCCGCCGGGTTCGATTCGGCAGCCGCGGCAGGCTGGGGGCCGAGGAAGAGCGAGAGCGCGAGCAACAGCCCGACGAGCAGGGCCGGAAACGGCGCAGTGCCTCGGACAGACATCGCCGATACGGTTGTAGACGCGCTCTGGCGCCGTTCGTGAGGTTGCATTCGTAAAATTGTTCGAGCGCTATCCTGCCAGTCGCCCGGGCGGCGGGCCAAGCTCAAATCAAGCAGTAACATTTCGGATTGTCGATCGTCGCACGCCCGTGGTCGTGGCTGGAGTGGTCAGCGGCATGCGCACCGCCTCGGAAATGCTGAAACATCGCAAACCTTGGATTGCACCCATCCGGCTGCGGCGCTAATTACGTTCCGGGTCGATGTCCAACGACAACCCACCGTCGTGCGGCGTCCGCCCGGAAACTCATGCAACCACACTTTCTCAGCCGCCGCGTGGCGCTGCTGGCGATTAATTTGCTCTTTCTCATGGTCTGGGGGTTTGCGGCGACCGACAAGGTCCTGCACGGGCCTCCGGCTTGGTTTCAGGGGAAATTCGCGGCCACGTTGCTGGGGAAATTTCCCGGCGTGAACGCCTCATTCTGGTTGCTGGCCGGGGCTGAGCTGACGGCCTGCGGTTTGGCCTTGGCTGCCTTGCTTCGCGGGGAGTTTCTGGAACGCCGTCCGCCCCGGGTGCTCGGCTGGACGGCGGCCGCGAGCTTGCTGGTCTTTGTCCAGCTGGGGTTTGGCCTTTGGCTGACCGCGGACTTCACCGGCGGCGCACAGATGTTCAGCTATTTCGCCGGAACACTCGTGTGCCTGCACTTCGTCCTCACGCCGCTGCCGCGCAGCTCTGAATAAGGTCGCTCGCGGACGACGCGAACGGCGATGGCTGGCGGGACGGATCGTTCCTAGGCTTCGACGGCTTCGACTCCGAGGGACAGCGTGGGGCAGGGGACGGATGGGGAGGCGGGTTGGACGACGACATGGGTCCCTCCGCGGCTGACCAGGTGTTGGGAGACGACGCGGTGAGCGAGTTCGGGCGTGTTGCAATCGCCACTGAGGTGGCCCAGAAAAAGGTGACGCAGTTCGGCGGAAAGGACCTCTCCGGCGACCTGTGCGGCGGCGTCGTTGGAAAGGTGGCCGTGCCGGCTGAGGATGCGTTGTTTCGTGGCCCACGGGCGTTTTGTATCTTCCTGCAGCATCTTCACATCGTGATTGGCTTCGAGGACGAGGACATGAGAGGCGCGGACGCGTTCCACGACGAGGCGGGTGGCGTGACCGAGATCGGTGAGGAACCCGACATTTCCCGCGGTCGTGCGAACCAGGAAGCCCACCGGATCGTAGGCGTCATGCGGGACGCTGAAGGTATCGACGGAGACATCGTTCAACTCGAACGAGGCCCCGGTGGCGAAGAGGCGGAAATCGAAGCGGGCTTCGGGGAACTGAAGCTCGATGGCTTCCTTGGTCAGTCGATTGCAATAGACCGGAATATTGAGACGCGCAGCGAGGACCGCCAGACCCTGCGTGTGGTCGGTGTGCTCATGCGTGATCAGAATACCACTTAAGTTTTCCGGAGTTCGTCCGATGCTCAGCATGCGCTGCCGGATTTGGCGCGCGCTTAATCCGGCGTCGATCAGCAGACGGGTGTCGTCTGTCTCGAGGTAGGCGCAGTTACCGCTGGAACCGCTGGCGAGAATGGTGAAGTGCGCAGGCACGCGGAAGACGTTACGGAATCACAGGATGTTCGGGCAATGGGAATCCTTTTGGATTTGTGAGGGGTGACGGGCGGTGGGCCGTTCCATTTCCGCTCGGCCGGACTCGGGCGCCATCGCGGCGGGTATGCAGATTGACGCAATGCAATGAACACAGAGACTAAGCGAATCCCGGAACTCTCCCCCGGCGGGCGTGGCGCTCCGTTTGCAAACGGCAAATATTGCAAATGGCAAATCGAAAATCCGCAGCCGTGCATCGCGGCGACTACGGATGGCCGCGCCGGGATTTCCCTTGCGGTGAGAATTTCCAAACCTGTTTAATCCGCCCGTGGCACAAGGTTTGTATTTGTCGCAGAAGATGTCGATGCAGCAGGTGCTGGCGCCGCAGCTCCAGCAGTCCCTGGCGCTGCTGCAGGCCCCTACCCAGGAGCTGCGCAATTTGGTCGAGCAGGAGCTCCAGCAGAATCCTCTCCTCGAGGAGATGCCGGTCGAGGATCAGGAGCAGGTCGACAAGTCCGAGCGGGACGAGGAATCCCCCAGCACGGCCAGTGGGGATCTGGCTGAACCGCCCGCGGACACGAATTACGATCCCTCCACCGAAAAGGTGGACCCGGATCCGGTTGATGATTTTCAAGCGGAGTTCGAGCGGTTGACCCAGCTGGATCAGGAATGGCGCGATCATTTCGCGGAAACCAACATTCCGATGAAGGCCAGCCCGGAGGATGAGGAAAAACGGCAGTTCATGTTCGATTCCCTCGCCACCGGAACATCGCTCCAGGAGCATCTGCTTGAACAGGTGCGCCTCTCCGAAATCACCGACGAACAGCGGCCGATCGCCGACATGATCATCGGGAACATCGATGACTACGGGCATCTCAAGGCGACCTTGGAAGAAATGGCGACGCTGACCGGGATATCGCCCGAGCGCATCGAGGAAGTGCTCAAGATCGTGCAAAGCTTCCATCCGCCCGGTGTTGGCGCACGCGACCTGCGCGAGTGTCTGATGCTGCAGTTGGAGCGCCAGAACAAACAGCACACGCACGAATACCGCATCGTGCGCGATTTCTTCGATGCCCTGGGCAAACGGCGCCTGCCGGAGATCGCCAAGGGCCTGGAGCAGGATGTGGTCGACGTGCAGAAGATTGTCAGCCGCATCGCGCTGCTGGAGCCGCGGCCAGGACGGGCGTTCTTGCCCGACAATGACCAATACGTCCTGCCCGAAGTGTTCGTCATCCGACAAGGAGACGATTTCGTCGTCTCGACCAACAACGAGCAGATCCCCCATCTCCGCATCAGCAATACCTACAAGGATCTGATGGCCCAGGCCGATTCCTCGGCCGAAGTGCGCGAGTACATCCGGGAAAAAATCCGGGCCGGCAAATTCCTCATCAAGAGCCTGCACCAGCGCCAGCAGACGATCCTCAACATCGCGAAAGAGATCGTCACCCGGCAGCGCGAGTTCATGGACAAGGGCGTGGCGTTCCTCAAGCCGTTGACGATGGTCCAGGTGGCCGAGGTGGTGGGCGTCCATGAAACCACCGTCAGCCGCGCGGTGTCCGGCAAATACATGCAAACGCCCCAGGGCGTTTTTGAGATGAAGTATTTCTTCACCTCCGGCATCCAAACCGCCAACGGTGAGGGCATGTCCAACACCAGTGTGAAGGACATGATCGCGGATATCTTCCGCAACGAAGACCCGCTCAAGCCGCTGTCCGATCAGGAGGTGGTCCTCATGCTTTCCGAGAAGGGCATCGTCATCGCCCGCCGCACGGTCGCCAAATATCGCTCCGAGCTGAACATTCTGCCGTCCAATCTCCGGAAAACCTATTAACGGCCCGGCGCGCGTCCGCACGTCCCCGGACGCACGTCCGACGACAAAGTAGGTTCCTGTCCATGCCGCGGCCAACGCCGCTTGCCTCCGAGCTTCTTCATTCCCCGATCAGATGCGCTGTGATCGAGCGGCGATGAGGATGAGTTCGGTGCTCCCACAAATAGAGTCCCTGCCATGTGCCGAGGACCATCGTGCGATGAGCGATGGGGATGCTCAGGTTGACGCAGGTCAGCGCAGTACGCACGTGCGCCGGCATGTCATCTTTTCCTTCGCAGGTATGCTGAAAGAGCGCGTCTCCGTCGGGAATGAGGCGGGTGAAGAATCGTTCGAGATCGCGGCGGACCTCGGGGTCGGCATTTTCCTGGATCAGCAGCGACGCGGACGTGTGCCGGACGTGCAGGGTGATCAGTCCCGTCTCGAATTGGGCCGCCCGAACGAGTTCCTCGGCGTCGCCGGTGAATTCGTAAAAGCCCCGGCCACGCGTGGCAATCGTCAGCTCATGAATCGCCTGGCGAAGCATGGAGGAATGGGTGATGTCGAACGGCGATGGAAGGCCGTCTCGGGCGCAGCTACGGGGCGGGGGCGGCTCCGCGTTCGAGGATTTTCTCGAGATCGAGATTGCGCGGGGCGCCGCCGATGATGGCGCGGCGATAGTGATATTGGGCGAGGCTCATGAAGTTCGGCTCCTGGGTGGCGTAGATGACGGCCAGCAGATAGTGGGCTTCGCCCCAGCCGGGTTTGATCTGGATGGCGCGGCGCAGCGCGGTTTCGGCGGGCTTGCGCTGGCCTTTTTGGATGAGCGCCTTGGCGAGAAAGAAATGCGCCTGCGCATTTTCGGGCGCGAGCTTGACCGTCTGGCTGAGCAGGTTGACGCCGTCGTCGAATTTTTCCTGGCGCACCCGCAGGCTGCCCAGCAGGTAGAGGCAAGCCGCGTCCTGCGGGTCCACAGCGAGCGCCTTCTTCAGCGACGATTCCGCCTCAGCCACCTTGTCCAAATCCATCTGCACGGCGGCGAGCTTGGCCAGAACAAACGGGTGATCGGCATCCTGCCGGAGCACGTCGCGCAGCTTGCGTTCCGCCTCCTCAAAACGCCCGGCGTCGATGGCGAAATCCGCTTCGCGCAGGAGAGGCCCCGAGCCGGCCGGCAATTCTCGTTTCGCCGGGGCGACTTCCGTGGCGTTCGTGCCCGCGGCGGGGGTTTTTCCGCCGGCAGGTTGGCCCGCCGGCGTCTTGGTGTTGGGGCTGGAGGACTTGGCAGCCGGCGGCGGAACAGCGGCTTGCGCGGCGGCGACCTTGATCGGCGCCTGCTTGAACAGGGCGAGTTCCTCGGTCGAGTAAGGCACGGCCCGGGCTTCGAAAATCTCCAGGCGGGCGCGAATGGATTCCAGCTGACGTTCCAGTTCGGCACTGGCGGCGGTCGCAGGCTTGTCGGCGGCCTTGTTCAACTCGCGCGTGACGGCGTCCAGCCGCTGGACCAGAGCATCACGTTCCTGGCGCGCCTTGTCGGCCACGGCCTGCGCCTCGGCCAGTTTCTGCGCGTACGCCTTTTCCCGCTCGCTGGCGTTCAGGTTGTAGGTCTTGACGATCTCCAGGAGCCGATTTTCCATCGCCACCTGTTCGGCCTTCATCACGCGGTTGCTGGCTTGCAGGGCGGCGATGGCCTCTTTCAGCGGCACCGTTTCTCCGGGGCGCGCCGCGGTCCGGCTCTGCAGTCGGCTCTGCAAGTCGACAATGCGCTTCTGCAATTCTTCGTTCTGCAGTTTAAGCACGTCGGCCACGGCGGTCTGGGTGATGGTGGTGCGCTGATCGGCGGCGGCCTGGGCCGCCTTTGCTTCGGGCGTATTCGCAGCCGAGGCCGCCCGCGGCCCTGTTCCTTTCAGTTGCTCCAGGGTGACGGCGAGCACGTCGCGCTCTTTTTGCAGGGCTTTGATCCGATCTTCAGCCCGATTCAACTCGCGGGGATCCTTGGACGCGGGCTGCACGCGCAAGGCCTCCCGCAGCTTCGCTTCCAGGAATGCGTTTTGTCCCGCCAAACGCGCGATCTCCGATTGCATTTGTTCAACCGGATTCTGGGCGAGACCGTCGGGCCCGGCCGTCGGAGCGACCGGAGTGCTGCTCTTGGTCAGGATGGCCAGTTGTCGGGAGATGTGGTCCAGGCGGAATCCCATGATGCGCGTGTTCCACTCCGGAAACGATTGTTGCAGCTCCTTGAGCGCCACCTGCGCTTCCAGGTAGCGGTTGACGGCGGCCCGCGTTTCACCCGCGGCCTTCAGCCGGTCCGCCTGCTCGATCATCGGGAAAATCCGCAGATAGCGATCGTCGGGTGTCTGCGCCCGCAAAGTCGAGGACCCGCCGATGATCAGGAGAATCCATACCCACGCACGAGGCCAATTCATGCAGGGAGTGTAGAGATCCAACAGCCGGGAGGCAACGATCGATCCGGTTTGTTCGGACGGCCGCGGGCGGCTACGAAGTCGTCCGCCCCATGTTCTTGAGCAGGGCCCGCACGCACGCCTCGGCGAAGACCGTGTCGTTGATGGCGGCGTCCAGTTCGATGACCTCGATGCCGGGCCGAAGATCGGACTTCAAGGCGGTGAACAGAGCTTCGTCGGCGACGGGGTCGTGAAATTTTTGACCCGGTGCACTGATGACGCTGATGGCCCGGCGGGGCAGGAGCAAGGTCACCGGGGCGGTCGAAAGGTTGAGCTTGGCGGCAATCGCCCGGCCGATCTCACGGCATTCCTCAAGGGAGGTCCGCAGGAGGGTGACCTGGGGATTATGCTGATAAAAGTTTCGCCCCTTGAATTTTGCGGGGACGGACTCAGGCCCGTGGAAGTTGACCATGTCGAGACAGCCGGGGGTGACGATGGCGGGGACGCCGTGTCGTGCGGCCGCCTCGAGCCGGGTGGGACCGGCGGTGAGAAAGCCGCCCACGATTTCGTCCGCCCATTCGGTGGTGGTGATGTCAAGCACGCCGGCGACCAGGCCGGATTCGATCAACGATTCCATCGTGCGCCCGCCGGTGCCGGTGGCGTGAAAGACCAGCACCTCGAAGCCGGCGCGCTCGAGCAGTTGGCGGGCGTGATCCACACAGAGGGTGGTGTTGCCAAACTGGCTGGCTGCAATGATGGGCTTGTCCGCGGAGGTTCCGATCGACGCGGGTTCCACCTCGACCATGCCGCAGATGGCGCCCGCGGCCCGGGTCAGAATCTGGCGGGAAATGCGATTGAGCCCGGCGACGTCGACGATGCTCGGGAACATCACGATGTCCTTCACGCCGACGTACTGAGCCGTGTTGCCGCTGGCCAGCGTGGAAACCATCAGCTTCGGAAAGCCAATGGGCAAAGCCCGCATGGCCGCCGTCGCGATGGCCGTCCCGCCTCCGCCGCCAAGGGAGATGACCCCGTCGATTTTCTTTTCCGCCACCAGGCGCGCGAGGACGACGGGCGCGCCCTTGGACATTGCGGCCACCGACTCGCCCCGGTCTCGTTTCGCGAGCAGCGCGGCGAAGTCGACGCCGGCGGCCCGGGCGATCTCCTCGCGGGCCACGTCGGGCTTGAGTCGGGGCGCTTCCAATGCGCCGACATCAATCACCAAAACCTGGTGACCGCGACGTTTGATCTGCTCGGCCACAAAGGCGTGTTCTTCGCCCTTCGTGTCCATCGTGCCCAGGATTGCAATGGTAGCCATAGGAATGGCCGGGACGATAGCCAGGCCAGGCCGTCGATGACAAGCCGAGTGGCCTTTTCATTTTCAATTTGCGACCAGGCTTGGAGCATTGCCACGCCACATTCCCTTGCTACGGTGGCCGCATGGAACTGGATCTGGAAGGAAAGTATGCGGAGCGGGCCTATCCGATTCTGGCCGCTCTGGTCACGCCGCGACCCATCGCCCTCGTCACCACGCTGGGGCCGGATGGGGTGGTCAATGCCGCGCCGTTCAGCTTTTTCAACGTGCTCGGTGCGGAGCCCCCCATCGTGGCGTTTGCGCCCGGCGATCGCGATGACGGCACGCCGAAGGACACGGCGCGCAATGTGCGCTTGAGCCATGAGTTCGTGGTGAACCTCGTCGATGAAGGCCTCGCCGAGGCGATGAATCGTTGCTCGGCGTCCCTTCCGTATGGGGTGAGTGAACTGACCAAAGCCGGCCTGACGACGGTGCCGAGCTCGGTCGTGAAGGCGCCACGACTGGCCGAGGCGCCGGCGAGCCTGGAGTGCGTCGAGTGGGGCACGTTGCAGATCGGTGCGAATCGGGTCGTCATCGGGCTGGTGAAACGAGTGCATCTCCGGGATGAATGGTTCGATGTCGAATCCGCGCGCGTGCGCGCCGATCGAATCGCGCTCATTGGTAGAATGAGCGTCAACTCCTACTGCCGCACGGTCGATCGATTTGAATTGGTGCGGCCGGATTGAACGCCTTCGCGGCAGGCGGCGCGAAGGCCAACTTGCGTTGATGAACCTCGCGGATGCTCTCCGCCAGCGCCGAGAAAATCTTTCGCATCTGGGGCCGCGTCGTGCAGTAGGGCGGCATGATCACGATCACGTCGCCAATCGGGCGGGTCAGCACGCCGCGTTTGGCCAGCGCCGCACAGACCGTGTGCCCGACTCTGGCGGCGGGGGGAAAGGGTTCGCGGGTCTGCCAGTTGCGGACAAGCTCAATGCCCGCCACCAGGCCGGCCTGACGAATGTCACCCACCATGGGCAACGCCCACAGGGCGGCGAGTTCTGTGCGCAGGAGGTCCTCCAGCTTCCGGCGCGCGGCCTGGGAGGCTTTCGTCTCGAGCAGATCCAGGCTGGCCAGGCTGACGGATGCGCCCAGTTGATTGCCCGTATAGCTGTGCCCGTGGAAGAAGGTTTTGAACTCGTCGTAGCTGCCCAGAAACGCGTCGAAGATCGGTTGGGTGGTCAGCGTCGCGGCCATGGGCAGGTAGCCGCCGGTCAGTCCTTTGGCGACGCACAGAAAGTCCGGAGTCACTCGCTCCGCGGTGGTCGCGAAGAGAGCGGATCCGCCGGTTCGGCCGAATCCCGTCATGACCTCGTCCGCGACGATCAGGGTTCCGTGCTCGCGGGCCAGCGTGGTGACGCGTTGCAGCCAGCCGTCCGGTTGGGCAATGAGGCCGGCGGCGCCTTGGACGCGGGGTTCCACGACGAACGCCGCGTGCGCTTCGCCCCGGCTCCGGCGCTGGGCAGCCATCGCCTGCTCCACCTGGCCCACGCATTCCCAGTGACATTTCCGGTAGCTGCGCGCGTCCGCTCGTTCCGCCCGGGCGCGGTTGAATGGACACCGATAGCAATAGGGCGCCATCACCGGGTCGGATTTGAAGAGCAACCCGGCGTAGGCACGGTGAAAACGGTCGATGTGCCCGACGCTCACCGCCCCGACCGTGTCGCCATGATAGGCGCCCGCGAGCGAAAGGAAGCGCGGCCGGCTGCGCGGGCCGCGGATGCGGCGTGTGAACTCGTAGGCCAGCTTCAGGGCGACCTCCAGGGCGGTGGAACCGTCGTCGGAGAAGAACACCTTTTCCAGCGGAGCAGGCGCGGAGCGCCGGCGGCGCGGAGTTCCGCCGACGGAGGTGGCGGCGGCGGCGGCACGCACGAGGCGGGCAGCCAGATGGCTGGCCGGGACATTGGCGAGTCCCAGGGCGGAACTGTGGGCGATGCGCCCGAGTTGTTCGCGCAATGCGGCGTCGAGGCGCGGATGCCGGTGCCCGTGCAGGTTGGTCCAAATGCTGGCGTTGGCGTCCAGATACTCGCGTCCCTGCGTGTCGCGCAGGATCGATCCCCGGCCCGATGCGATCACGATCGGCGGCGTGCGCAGCCAGTCCTGCATCTGGGTGAACGGATGCCAGACATGACGGTGATCGAGCGTGGCGGCTGCGCGATCCGCGGAGTCGGGGCGAGGAGCCTGAGCGACGGTGCTTCGCGTTGAGCGGGCGGCGCGCCGGTTCGAGGGGCGAAGAGGCATGCGGAGAGGGTTGTTAGGCGTCGGGCTTCGTCGGTGCGGCTGAATCCGGTGCCGCGACAGTGGGGCGGGCTCCGGCCAGCCCGGCGGCCAGCGCGTCGATGTCCGAGGCGCGGTGGGCGGCGGTTACGGTTAACCGGAGTCGGGCCTGGCCTCGCGCCACGGTGGGATAGCGGATGGCGGGGATGAGCAGGCCGCGTTCGTGCAGGGCGGTGGCGAGGGCAACGGCCTCGCGTTCATCTCCGACGGCCAGGGGCAGGATGGCGCTGCGCACGGGGGGCAGGGGCCAGCCGGCCTGGATGATGCGGTTCTTGACGGCATCGACGTTGGCCCAGCAGCGTTGCCGGAGTGTTTCGCCTTCGGCGGACTGAACGAGAGCGAGGGCAGCGGTCGCGGCGGCGGACTGGGCGGGGACGGGGGCCGTGCTGAAGACGAAACTGCGTGCGCGATGGATCAGCAGCTCGATTAACGGCCGCGAGCCGGCGATGTAACCGCCGGCGGCACCCAATGCTTTGCCGAGCGTTCCCATTTGGACCTCGACCTGTCCGCTGACGCCGAATTCCTCGACCAGCCCGCGACGGTGTTCGCCGTAAAGGCCGGTGGCGTGCGCCTCGTCGACCACCAGCCACGCCCCGTAGCGTTCCTTCAACTCCACGATGTTCCGCAACGGCGCGAGATCGCCATCCATCGAAAACACGCTTTCGGTCAGCACGAGAATGCGGCGAAAACGGCCGGCGTCCCGTCCGGCGGCGGCCCACTTCAACTTGGCCTCCAGATCGTCCAGATCGTTGTGACGAAAAACGCGGAGCTTGGCGCCGCTCAGGCGCGCGCCGTCGACACAACACGCGTGCACCAGCTTGTCGAGGATGATGGCATCTTCCGTTCCGACGAGCGCGGTGATGGTGCCGAGCGCTGCGGCGTAGCCGGTGGAAAAGGAAAGGGCCGCGGCCGTGCCTTTGAACGCGGCGAGGGCTGACTCCAACTCGTGATGGATTTGGAGCGAGCCACAGATGAGGCGCGAGGCGCCAGAGCCGGCACCCCAGTCGCGGGCGGCGCGAGCGGCGGCTTCCCGCAGGCCCGGATGCCCGGCCAGCCCGAGGTAGTCGTTGGACGAAAAATTGATCCGGGCGCCTCCGTCGACGGCGAGGGCGGGGCTTTGGGGCCCGGAGACGGGGCGCAGTACGCGTTGCAGCCCGGCGGCATGGAGGCCGTCGAGCTCCGTCTGCAATGCGTGTTCAAAAGCCAATGCGCGCGGAATGAAATGGGACGGCTACTTCGTGACCCGTTCGATCAAACCCTTGGCCACGTCGCCGCCCTTGCTTTGGAGAAAGGTCGTGATGATCGGGGCAAACTTGCCGATCATGCTGGAGTCGAGCCCCAGCTGTTTGAAGCCGCCGGCGAGCGCCGCGAAGCTGCCGAGTTGTCCGAGGGCACCGCCGGCCTTGCCGCCGAGCAACCCGCCCACCGCGCCCAACGCACCGCCCAGTCCTCCGCCGACGGCGGCGCCGGCATCCGGCTTGGGTGCGGAGCTGATGAGTCCTTCGATGCCGGGCACGTGCTGGGCGAGAGCGCCGAAATCGCCGCCGAGCTTTTCCTTCGCCATGCCCATGAGGAGCCCGAGGCCGCCTGAAGCCTGTTGCTGGTTGATGCCGAGCTGTTGGGTCAGCTGATTGATAAGATCCATAAAACTTCCGAAAAGCATTGAATTTTCGTTGCAGAGAAAAGGCCAGAACAGGATGTGAAGCAAGCCTGAAGGGCCGCACGCCTACACGCGAATCGGCTCCGTGAGCCCGTGAGCCCGCCCCTCGCTCTCTGCCAGCAAGCAGTCACGCTCGGTGAGAACGGTTTGAAACAACCCTTCAAGGCGGAGAACGGCGACCTCCCGATCCCCGAAGGTCCCGCGCTCGGCCTGGAACTTGACGATGACGCCGTCGCCAATCGACTGGATCCCGACCATCGCAATCGCGAGACGTTTGACCTGAATGACGGTTCGGTGTTGGACTGGTGAGGTATGAATTGGACGCACCTTCACCTTGCGCTTAACCACATCCCGGTCTTGGGCCCGTTGTTTTTGCTGCCGGTCCTGGTTTGGAGCTGGGCGCGAGGCGAGGCCCGAACCCTGCGCTTTTGTCTGACCCTCTTCGTGGTGCTGGCCGGGCTCTCGATCGCGATCAAATTCACCGGCGATTTTGCGGCGGAAAAGCCGATCCCGGGTGTCGAACGCAGCTGGATCGAACACCACGAACAAACCGCCGACCAGGCGTCGACCGGTGTTTTTCTGATGGGCCTGACAGCCGGGCTCGCTCTCTGGCTCTCGCGTAAAGACCGCCCTGCTCCAGCCTGGTCGGTCGTTGCCGTCCTCATCCTCGCGCTCGCAACGCTGGCTCTGATGGCCCGCACCGCCAACTCGGGTGGCCAGATCCGGCATCCGGAGATTCGCAGGTGAAGACGCGCGGTGTCATCGCGCGCCATGAGTTCATGTGCTCCGAGGGGAATTGACGAATTGACCAGCCTTCACCCGGTCGCCCATGCTTCGGAAATGAAACCGACCCTTTCCCTCTTTGCCCAATGGCTTCTCGGCGGGCTGTCCGCCTTAGTGGTTTGCGTTTTCCCGGCGGGGGCTGAGGTCAACAAGGTCGAGCTTGTTGCGACTAATGTTTACTTCCACGAAGGGGACATTGGACGCAAAGGCCACTGCAACAATGGCTGGGTCGTGTTCGATGACTACGTGCTCGTCATCGACGGCAACTTTCCGTCCGGAGCCCTCGAGGTCATTCCCAAAATTCGACAAACCACGTCAAAGCCAATTCGGTTCACCTTCAACACGCATCATCACGGCGACCATGCTTACGGGAATCAAGTCTGGTTCGAAAACGGTGCCACACCGGTGGCGCACGCGGGCGTGTTGGCGGAGATGAAACGGCTGGAGACCGGGTTTTTTGGCGGAGCGCCAGGCCGGTGGGAGGACACCGCGCGAAATCGAAAGGATGTCGCGGCGTCGCGCTTGAAACCTCCGACGCTGCTCTTCGAACGGGAGATGATGTTCGATGACGGAAAGTTGCGGGTGGAGCTGCGGCATTTCGGTGTGGCTCATACGCGCGGTGACGGTTTTGCCTGGTTGCCCCAGGAACGCATCCTCTTTACGGGCGATGCCTGCGTGAACGGACCTTACAATTTCATGGGAGACGGGGACTCGGGAGAGTGGGTCAAGACGCTCGAAGCAGCGCGGAAGCTTGGCCCGAAGGTCATTTGCCCGGGACACGGGGCGATGGGCGGGGTCGAGATCCTGGACAATCAAATCGAGTTCATCCAGAGCCTGCGGTCGGAAGTGCAGAAACTGATCGACAGCGGCATGAAGGCGGCCGAAGTGAAGGCAGCCAGCGCCATGCTCAAGACGGAACTTCGAAAGAAGGACAATATCGCGTTCTATATTGGCGGCTCGTTCGAATCCCAAGTGGACAAAGTTTACGGCGACTTGACTGCCGGAGTGATCAAGCCGTGATCGCGGAAGCGAGCGCACGGCCGATCCTGAAAAAGCGTCGGACGGGCGGGAAATTCATTGTCGATTCATTGGTTGGAGTTGCCGGACGACGCGGTCGAACGTTGAAAGGTGTTTCGAGATCAAAATCTGAACTTCGAGCGGAAGGAACTGGCGGACGCAGTGGGCCTTGTGGTTGCGTCCGGCGCAATCTGCGGAATCTGCGCTCGGCAGCGGTTTCGACGTAGCAACCAGTCGCGGTGCGGCCCGGACCAGCCGGTCACCGTTGCCGTGCTCAATCAACATGACCTCGACTCAATCGCTCCGACGACCCGACGTGAATCTTCACTTCGAACTTTCCGGTGACGGGCCGCCAGTGCTGTTCATTCAGGGCGTCGGCGTCACGGGCGAAGGATGGCGTCCGCAGGTGCGTGGACTCTTCCGCGACTTCCAGACACTGACCTTCGACAACCGCGGCATCGGCCAGAGCCAGCCGACGCACGGCCCAATCACCATCGAAGCAATGGCTGAAGATGCCCGTGCTTTGATGGATGCCGTCGGCTGGAAATCTGCCCATGTCGTCGGCCATTCGATGGGCGGCGTCATCGCGCAACAACTCGCACTCGATCGCCCCCAGCGCGTTCGGAGCCTGTCATTGCTCTGCACCTTCGCCCGCGGCAAGGACGCCGCGCGCCTCACGCCGTGGGTGCTGTGGATTTCGCTGCGCACCCGCATCGGCACACGCCGGATGCGCCGTCGCGCCTTCCTCGAGATGCTCGCGCCCGAGGAAGACTTGCAGAACCTCAATCCGGCAGCCCTCGACACGATGGCGGCGGAAGTCGCCTCCTTCGTTGGCCGTGACCTCGCCGACAGTCCTCCCATCCTCATGCAGCAACTGAAAGCCATGTCCCGTCACAATGCGCTCGCTCGCCTGCGCGAACTCGCGGGCATTCCCACGCTCGTCCTCAGCGCCGAGCACGACCGGATTGCAAAACCGGCCTACGGACGCGTTCTGGCCGGGGCCATTCCCGGCGCGCGCTACGAGGAGTTCCCCGCGGCGTCGCACGGGATGACCATCCTTCACGCCGACGCCATAAACCAACGGCTCGCGCGCTACTTTCGCGCTGTCGCATAATACCGAAGTGCTATTCCATGTTGTCCGGGTTTGAACTAAGAAACCCATTGACGCACGCACTTGCCAACCATGAAACCCATCCAAGGCTATCACCTCATCAAGCCGGAAGATCTCTTCTGGCGTCCCTCCAACTTGATGCGCATCCCCAACGCGGACTTTCTGGAGCGCACCGGCAGCGAGAACTTGAGTGCGCGGCTCTGGCGGCTGCCGCCCCGGAGCGCCAACACGCTGCACAAACACCTTCGACAGGAGGAATTCTACTTTGTCCTCGAAGGCACCGGACGGATGCGCGTGGGCGACGAAACGTTGACGGTGCCCAAATACGGCGGCGTGCTGGTTGGCCCGGAACAGTTGCGCCAGGTGTTCAACGACACGGATGCGGAAGTGCTCTGGCTCATTGTGGGCGCGCCCGAGGAACTTGAATTCCTGCAAGGCTCGAAGTCCGCCGGGTTGGATCTGAAGCTCATCTATCCGACCGACCCGACGCAACTGCCCAAAGAACTCGCCGGTGTTCCATGGCCGCCGAAGGAGTGAATTTGACGTCGTCTTGGCCTTAGCCGGAACGATTCAGTTGGGCGGCGGCCGGTTGCGCAGCAGATTCTTGCGAAGGCCGAGGCGTGAGGAGCGAGCGTATTGAAATGAAAAACGTAAGCGACGAGCAACGAAGGCCTTCGCAAGAAGATCCAGCAAACGGCTGCCGGCCAATTGAATCGTTCCGGCTTAGGCGCAGCCGCAGGTGCCGCAGGATTTTGCCTTGAGGTCGGCCAGACGCTTTTCGATCTGGAGCGAAGTCGGCGTCACGGCAAGGCCGCCGAGCGAGGTGCACCGGTGTTCACGCGGCATTCTCGCGGCGACATCTTTGGCGGCCTGAATGACTTCATCGAGCGGGATGAGCGGATCGAAATTGGCGAGCGCCATGTTCGCGCACGAGAGCGCGTTCGCCGCGGCCATCACGTTCTTGCCGAGGCAGGGCGCTTCGACTCGGCTGGCGATGGGGTCGCAGATGAGGCCAAGCATGGATTGGAACGCGAGCGACGCGGCGGCCACCGACTGATCGCGCGTGCCGCCGGCCAGCGTGACGAGCGCGGCGGCAGCCATGCTCGCGGCGGAGCCGCCTTCGGCCTGACAGCCGCCTACTTCCGCCGCAAACGTCCACCGGTGCGCGATGAAAACGCCGACGAGTCCGGCGGCGAGCATCGCCTCCGCCATTTGTTCCTCGGTTTTCCCCAGCGCCTCGGCCGTCGCGATGACCGCGCCCGGCAGCGCGGCGCAGGCTCCCGCCGTCGGCGCGGCAACGATGACGCCCATCGAGCTCTTCACCTCCATCAATGCGGTGACGTAGAGGATGATGCGGTTGAGCGCGCCCCCATCGAGCAGTCGGCCGGCGTTCATCATCTCCTGAAAACGCCCGCTCTGATGAGGCAGCACGCGGTCTTCGTAGCTGGTGCCTGCTAGGCCGGCGGCGATGCTGCGACGCAAAATGCGGATGATCTCCACCATCTTCGCGACGACTTCGCGCTCGGAGAAATTGCCGCGCGCCCGTTCGTATTCGACGGCGAGTCGCCACAGCGGTGTGCGCTTCGCGCCGTCATGCGCGAGCATCTCGGCGCCGGTGGAAAACGGAACGCGAACGTCCTTGCGCGACGGGACGGGCAGCACGGGCGCGAGGCGCTTCACCGCGACGGGATTGAATGGGGCCAAGGTGTCAGGCGATACGAATGACGCGCTCTGCACCTGCACGAGCCAGCCGTCGCCCGCGCGATGGAGGTGCACTGCGTCCGCCGCGGAAAGCACGTCGCGCAGTTTTTCGGCGCCGTCACGCAGCCACACCAGCGTCTCGTGAAATCCGCCGTCCATGTGCGTCGGCACGCCGTCCACGCTCAACACTTCCATCATCCCGCCGCCGGTGGAGACGGCGATGAGGGAGTGCTGCTCGCGGCTGTTCTTCAACGTCAGGCGGTAGGTATTCGGGTGCGGGTCGCCCACGTCCACCGTCTCGATGCGAACCTTCGCGCCGGACTTCTGAAACGTCGTCATTGAACCCGGCAGCCGTTCGTCATCCGCATCCCAGCCGAGCAATCCGCCGAAGAGGCCCATGTCGCTGCCCTGCGAGTCGTGCGTGGTGGGCAGCGATCCGGCGCGGTCAAACTCCACGAGCACTTCCGCGATGTCGCCGCCCATGAGGTCGCGCGCCAGCCGCCCGATGCGCAGCGCGGCGGCGCAATGCGAACTCGACGGCCCGCGCATCACGGGCCCAATAACGTCGTTGAAAATCGAAACGGTGTTCATGAATGGATGGTGGCTTTCATCATTCCGAAATCTTTCTGGCGCCGGCTTTCGGTCGCAATTCCGTCCGTCCGACGGCGGGTAAATGCTCGTGCAGGTAGCGGGTGAGCGTGCCGTAGAAATGCCGGACGGTGTTGGCGCCTTCGGAAATGGCGTGCGAGCGGCTCGGATACGGCAAGACAGTGAACGGCTTGTTTCGCGCAATGAGTTCGTTCATCAGCATCTCCGTCCCCTGGTAATGGCCGTTGTCGTCGCCCGTGCCGTGAACGACGAGCAGGTTGCCTTGCAGATTTCGGGCGTGTGTCAGCGGCGAACCGTCGCGGTAGCCCTCGGCGTTGTCGTTCGGCAAACCCATATAACGCTCCTGATAAATGGTGTCGTAGAGAAGCTGGTTCGCGTTCGGTGCGACGGCGATGGCCGTGGAATACAAGTCCGGGTAACGGAAGAGGGCGTTCAAACTCATGCTGCCCCCGCCACTCCAGCCCCAGACGCCCACGCGCCCGGCATCGGCTTCCGGCCAGCGTTGGAACATGGAGCGCACTGCGGCGGCCTGGTCGTGGGTCGCGAGGATCCCGATTTGGCGATGCACGCTGCGCCGCCAGTCGCGTCCGCGTGGCGTGGCCGTGCCGCGATTGTCCACGCTGGCCACGATGTAACCGTGTTGCGCGAGCATCCAGTGCCACAACGCGGTGCGTCCACCCCACGAGTCTTTCACGGTCGCCCCGGCCGGCTCGCCGTAGACGTAGATGAACAAGGGGTGTTTGCCGGCTGGATCCAGTTCGGGCGGCTTGATGGCCCACGCATCGAGCGAAACATTCCCTCCGATGTCGATCTTCAAGAACTCAGTCGAGGGCTTTTTCAACGCGGACAATTTCTCGTGCAGCTTCCGGTTGTCCGCGAGCACTCGTACCACCTTGTGATCGGGTAGGCTGACGAGTTCCGCCACCGGTGGCGTGGTAAAAGTGGAATAAGTATGCACGGCCCACCGGCAATCCGGCGAAACATCATAGGTGTGCCAGCCCGGTTGAGCTTCGGGCGTGAGACGTTCCGGCGGGCCACCGGCCAGTCGGGTGCGGAAGAGATAACGCTGCGTGGGATTGTCCGGGGAGGCGGCGTAGTAAAGCCAGCCGCCAACGTTATCCTGCGCCTCGATCTCGATGACGTCGAAGTTGCCACCCGTGATTCGTGAGAGGTGCTCACCGTCCGCGCCCGCGAGATACGCATGCCGCCAGCCGTCGCGCTCGCTCAGCCAGACAAAATTCCCCTTGGAACCCGTCCAGCGAAAGGGATTCAGGTTATCCACCCACGCAGGGTCCGTCTCCCGCAGGGCCACGCGTGTCATGCCGGTCTTGGGGTCGGCGACCATCACGAGATTCGTGTTTTGGAGACGATTGAACTGCTGAAGGACGAGGTGCGCGCCGTCGGGTGTCCATTCGAGGTGCGGCAGGTAATGCTCGCGCGGGTCGCCTGGAATCTTCAGCCAGCGCACCCGGCCTCCGGTGGCGGCGACCACACCCAGGCGCGTGACGGAGTTCGTCTCGCCGACCTTGGGGTAGGGGAAGGAGGTGATCTTCGGATAATTGCCCGCCGTGTTGTCGATGAGATGAAACTGGCGCACACCGCTGAGATCGAATTGCCAGAAGGCGATCGAGCGTCCGTCCGGGCTCCAGCGAAAGCCGTCGCGAATATCCAGTTCCTCTTCGTTCACCCAGTCGGACGTGCCATTGATGCGCGTGGCCGAGCCGTCGGTGGTCAGGGCTGTGATGCGCATGCGGCCCAGGTCCTGGACATAAAGATTGTTCTCGCGCACGTACGCCACCCGCGAAGCGTCGGGTGAAAACTTGGCGAACATGAGCGTGGACGGCGCAGCGTGGCCGCCGAGCCGGCGCAACGCGCGCGTGTTCACGTCCAGCACCCAGTAATCGCCACGTGTGTTCCGTCGCCAGACGCGCTGGCTGTCGGTGAAGAGCAACAACTTTGATTCGTCCGCGGAAAACTCGAAGGCTTCGATCGACAGCGGTTGCGTCCGTCCCTCCAGGACAAAAGCGCCGGCCGGGACAACCACTGCCTTCCGGCCGGTGGCCGGGTCGTTGCGTACGAGATCCTGGCCCGTGCCACCCGCCGCCGGAGCTTCCAGCGTGAAGTAGTCGGACGTGCGCCGGCTCCAACGCATCGGCGCGGGCCGTTCTTCGCGGAACTCTCCGGCGGAAAAAATCCGATCCAAGGTCAGCAACGAGGGATCGTTGGTGCCAGTTTGAGCCCGTGGAGACGTCGTTGTGCCCGTTCGCGAACGTTCCTCGGCCTGGCGGCGGATGGCGGCCTTCGCCTGTTGCAGGCGCTGCGGCCATTCGAACTTCGGCGCCTGCGTCGGATCGTAACCTGCCAAGTGATCCCGGAGGCGGGTCGCGGGCTTGGTGTACTTCAATACCGTGTCGCCAAAGACCTCGCGACACAGCGCGGCGAGACCGGCGTCGTATTCGAGCAGTTCGGCGCGGGTATTGACGTGGTTGTGGTCGTGGTCGTTCTCGCGGTTGTCGTCGAACCAGCTCTGGACGCCCTCGGCGAAATACTCGTGGTGATTCACGGACGCGTATTTGCCCTTCCACAACCCCGCCTTCGTCGCGGCGTCGTAGGCGGTCTTCACGCGCGTGTCAAATCCCGGATCCACATTCGCCATGCCGCGCAAGTGGATGTTGTGGGCCAGCTCGTGGATGAGAATGTTCTCGGTCGAGTAGGGATCGCCGGGATAGCCCAGCAGATTCTCTTCGCCGCAGGAACAGAACGGGTCCGTCGCACTGCCGCCCATGCCGCGGGCGCGGGCGTCGCGAAAGTCGCGGGCGGAAATGCCGGGAAAGCCGGGCTCCGGATCCTTCGCGAGCCATCGCCATTCAGGCTGATCGGTGGTGAACTCGTTCCAGGCGAGAATACAAAGGCGCGCGCCGCTTTTGACCATCGCCGCGCGTACATCCGGCCGCCGCGCGAGCATCAGGTCGACGAGGTAGGCCGCCTCCTTGAGGGCGTATGGATTCACCCGCGCCGAGGCGACGATCGGAAAGCCGTCCGCCTTGACCCGCTGCGTGTAAAAGGCCGGAATGCCGTCCGGGTCCGGCGGATCGAACCGCATCGCCTGCACTGGCACTGCGCTGGTGACAACGCGTTCGGCCTTGTCCTCACGACCCACGACCGCGAAGCGATGACCAATCGTGGTGGTGATGACCGTGTTCTCGCCTGGCGCGACCGAACCATTCGGCACGCGCTCCGTGTCGGACTTGAGCCAGAACACGTCCACAGTCTGGGCGCTGCCGTTGATGACTTGCAGTTCCGGGCGTGGCGCCTCGGCGGCGTTGACGACGAACGCAGAAAGCGCGGTGATCCAGATCGAGAACTTCATGGTCGTGGCGCGTCGCAAACCAGCGAACGCGCGGCCGCATCTTTGCCCGCCCGTGCTCGGAATACAACGTTCTTGCCGTCGTGAGTCTTGCTCGTCCTTGTGAAAGCCGGGTAACGTGGCTCCGAGATGAAGAACGTCTACAAGTTCGATCGGAATGGAGTCTGAAACCATGAGCAAAAACAAGCCGCTCCGTATCCGCAACAGCACGGCGGAGTTTCTCATCTTCACCCGACAGGCGGGTGAGGAAGGCATCGAGGTGCGCGTGGAGGATGAAACCGTCTGGTTGACGCAGAAGCTGATGGCAGTGCTGTTCGATGTCACGGTGCCCACGGTGAGCGAGCATCTGGCCAATCTCTTTCAGCAAGGCGAACTCATGCTTGGGGCAACTGTTCGGAAATTCCGAATAGTTCAGATTGAAGGTGCCCGTGAGGTGGGCCGCAACGTGGACTTCTACAACCTGGACGCCATCATCGCCGTGGGCTTCCGAGTGAACTCGGCGCGGGCCATCCAGTTCCGCCAGTGGGCCACGGGCGTGTTGCGGGACTTTGCCATCCGCGGCTATGTGCTGGACAAGGAGCGGCTGAAGAACGGCGCGTTCCTGAGCAAGGAGTATTACGACAATCTGCTGACGGAGATCCGCGAGATCCGCGCCAGCGAGCGCCGCTTTTACCAGAAAATCACGGATATCTACGCGACAGCGATGGATTACGACTTGGAGGCGGAGACGACCCAGACCTTTTTCGCCACGGTGCAGAACAAGCTGCACTTCGCTATCCACGGGCAAACGGCGGCGGAACTGATCCGCGGCCGAGCGGACAGCCGGAAAGAGCGCATGGGCCTGACGACGTGGCGCAACGCGCCGCACGGGAAAATTCTGAAACCGGATGTGTCCGTCGCCAAAAACTACCTGACCGAGAAGGAGCTGAAGGCGCTGGACCGCATCGTGACGATGTATTTGGACTACGCGGAGGACCAGGCGGAGCGGGGCATTCCGATGACGATGCAGGACTGGGTGAAGAAGCTGAATGCGTTCCTCCAGTTCAATGAACGCGATCTGCTCGACCATCCTGGCAAGGTGAGTGCGGAAGTGGCGAAGGCCTTTGCTGAAAGCGAATTTGAGAAATACAGGATCATCCAAGACCGACTTTTCGAGTCGGACTTTGACCGGGCCATCAAGAAGCTGCCGCCAAAGGGCGGCAAACAATGAGCCTCAGGGCGACGCTTCGATCTTGGCGATCGCATCGCGGACGGCGGCGGCTTTTCTTTTGCTGAGCGACAGCGGGAAGTCGGGCTCGCCCTGGTCAAACTTGGCGGCGATTTCCTGGAGGCGCGGGATGACGCGCCGGGCTTGTCCCCCGTATTTCAGCAGCGTTTCCAAAATCTGTGGCGTGCGAATCTCGCTCGCCCATGGATTTTGCCCGACCAGATAGTCAACGCAGGCTTGAATGCCTTCCTCCACGTGATGTTGCGCGAGTAGTTTGAGTCCATTGACCCGAACGTCGTCGGCGAACATCTCGCCGCTGGGCGCGGGTTTGACGATGGCTTCCTGGATGGCCGGCAGCAGCGGGCGTAAGTCTTCAAAGCTGAGGAGCGGGTAAATCTCGCTGATTTGCGAGCGGGCTCGGCCATCCTGGTTTTGCAAGCCGCGGGTCATGGCGGCGCGGAGTTGGTCGCGATCCACGCCTTCGAGGGTGCGGTGGCGCTTGAGCAGCTTTCCGAAGACGGCGAACGAGAAGTAACGCTGTTCCATCCCGCGCGGATCGCTTTCGACCGGGCCGGCATTGACCCGCTCCAGCATCGCCGGCAGGGCAGGCAGGGCCGGTTTGCCGATGGCGGCAAGGGCTTCGCCCGCGCGCACGCGCAGCCAGAGGTTCGGATGCTGAAGGGTTGCGCGAAGTTTCGGCACGGCTGCCGCCGCCTGTCCTCCGAACGCCTCCAGCGCGGCGCAAGCGCCTAGTCGGGTTTCGAGTTGCGGTGAATCGAGCAGCGCGATGACGGCTTGGACCGGGCGAACGTCGAGTTTCGCGAGAGCCGCCGCCGCGCGCTCGCGCACGATGGGCGACCACGAGCCGAGGCGCTTGAGCAACTCGGCCTCGCCGAGCGCGAGGTAGAAACCCGTGCGGTCCTTGTTTGTCCACCCGCGACCATCGGCGATGATGTTCGCCGCGGTCTCCGCGGTGAATGGCTGAACGAGGCCGGGCCGTCTCCCAGTGAGCGTGATTTTCTTCAACGGCATCGCGTAGCCGAGGAGGTAGGCGCCGGTGCAATCCCAGCCCTCGTAGCTGTCGAAGCCCGGCTCGGGCGGGCCTTGATGAGGCCAGGTGCCATCCCAGCGCCGGGCGAGATCGTGATACGCGGTTCCGAATTCCTTCATCCAGGCGCCCGTCGCTTGCGGCCCGGCCTGGGCGATGGCGGGCAGGGACCAGAGCAGGTTGAAGAAGTTCCCGGTGTGGCCTTGATCGCGTTCATTGCCATGCGCGGCCGTGGCCATGCGGGTGAAGAACTCCGCGCCGTTCGCTTCGCCGAGCCGGTTGAAGAGCACGGCGGCCATGCCGCACTTGCCGTTGTCCTCGTGGCCTTCCATCCACGGGGCGTGATCGCCATAGGGAACGGAACCTTTGCCGATGTAGAAACGCAGGAGCCGCGCGCTGAGTTCGATGGCCCGGGTGATCGCAGCATCTTTCAACCCGGCGTCGCGTGCCAGGACGAGACCGATGGTCAGCGCCAATCCGGGCGAGTTCATCATGCCGTACCCCTGGAGCCGTCCATCCGGCAGCGCGAACGTATGCCCCCACGAACCGACGGCGCTCTGGCCATTCGCGGCTTCCAGCGCAAGGCGGCGCAGCCCCGGCAGCACGGACTGATCTCCCGTCGCGCTGACGTATTCGGCGAGGAAGATCATCACATAGCCGTAATACCAGGTTCGGAAGCTGCCCGTCTTGAAGTCCGCCGCCCACTGTGCCTCGCGCTTCACGAGTGAAAGGTGGTTCGTATCGCCGCCGGCGAGCAGAGCCAGGGCGTTGAGCGAGCGCGGAATGGCGTCCATGCCGCGGCCGTAAGCGGGAGAGCTCATGCGTTGCGAGAGCGCAGCGAGACCCTGCTTCAGGATGCGGTTCGACTTCGGGCAATCGTAGGGCGCGGTGTCGCTAAACGAGCCGAGCACGGGCAGCGTCACCACGACCTCCTCCGTCCGGCCCGCACGCCAGCGAGTGAGCACGAGTCTTCCGCTGCCGGCTTCCGTTTCTGCCGCCGTGATGGCGCGACCCAACTCGGTGCGGGGATCGAACGAAAAAGCTTTCCCGCCCGCGCCGAGCAGGACATCGCCCACCGCGACGATGCCATCCGCTGGCGAGCCTTTGTCCACGGTGGTGATCTTCACCTGCCGCGCATCAGAGGTCACCATCTTGTCGCAGAACATCCAGCCGCGCAGTCCCGTGGGACCCAGGTTCCAGTCGTGTTTCGCCTTGGCGGGAATGCTGTCGCCTCTGGTGAAATCGGGAACGGTCACAGTTCTGCCGCCCGACGCGGCGGGCGCAGAAAGGGCGACGAGCCACCCGACGCAGAGGAGAGCAAGCGCCGCAAACCTTGGGCTGGGGAGAGTGGCGATGGAATTCATGGTTGCCGCGGGGCTTGAGTTCAGTGAGTCGGCGGCACCTTCATCAGTTGCAGGTTGGCCTCGGCGAACGCCTTGCCCATCAACGCGAACGTCTTCGCGCAGCCGAGGTAATGGTAGCCGCCGTTGGACGCACCGCGTTTCCACCTGGCGGCTTCGGCGGGAGTAATGATCTTTGCCTCGTAAGCCTTCACGTAATCGCGCTGCTGTTGCTCCGTCATCGTGCCGTCGGCGTTTGCCTCCTTCTTGTTCTTGGACCTCAACAGATGCGCCATCTGGCTGACCTTATCTTTCTTCTCCGCGATCGCCGCGAGTTCCTCCGACCAGAACGGCGCGGTCTCGATGGCGACGACGTTGCCTTTGAACTCGGGCAACGCCGCCGGGGAAGCCATGGCCTTGCGAAATGCCTTGGTATGATCGTTCGCTTTCAAGCCGTCCACGCCGAGCACGCCGATGACGACAGGCAGCTTCGGCGCGGCGAGATCCTTCCGCACATCGCGAATCAAGTCGGCGAGCCACCCGCCGTATTTGGAATAGTCCCGGACCTTCTCCCCGGGCCTGGGCGGGTACGTGTCGCTCGACACGAGATCGTTGAACCCTTGCAACCAAATGAAGCCCGCGAGTTCGAAGCCCTGCTTTTCGTCATACGCGGGGCAGACACGCTTCGGATCCGCGAGCACCTTCTTCACGTGCGCCACCATCTCGCGATAGAACACGCCCGTCGCCGCGTCGGTTTTGGTCTTCCGCTCCGGCTTTTCCGCCCACCGCTTCGCCTCCTCCGGCGTCGGCACGTACGGCCCCGCGCTCGGCGGACGGAAATCCGTGTGCAAGCTGCGCCCGCCCCAGGCCGTTTTGATCAGCAAAATTGGCTCGCCCAGCAGTTTCTCCATCGTGATGCCGAACGTGAATTCCGGGCCGATCTTGTTCTCGGGCGCGCCGAACCCCGCCGTCAGCTGCCCCGTCTTCTCCGTCAGGTCCGAGTACGCATCGCCGAGACAACCGATCGAGGAGATCCATACATGCTCGAGCACGCGCGGCCTGCCATCCGGCCCGCGCATTTCCTTGAGCAACGGCGCCGTCGCCGGATCGTCGCCGATATAATCGAACGTCTCCACCCTGGCGTGGCCCTGCATGTTGGATTGGCCGGCGAGGACGAAGACCTTGAGCGGCTTGGCCTGAAGCTGGGCCGCGGGGATGAGGGTGAAGAGGGCCAGCCAGATGATGGCCACGGTGATGACCGCGGGCCGAAGGGCAGTTTTCATCGGGGTAATGTATCGTGTCGCTTCGGACGCTGTCTTGGATTAAAACGTCGACCTGACGTGAAAACACGCACAACCAAGCCTCCCGTTGTTGCGGGGCAGAACGCCCCGCCGCCGGTGGACGCTGCGATGCTGGAAAGGCTTTTTGATCAGGCACCGGACATCGCCTTCTTCATCAAGGATGCCGCCGGTTGCTATCGTGCGGTCAACGACTCGCTTGTGGAACGTCACGGGCTGCGCCACAAGTCCCAGGTCATCGGCCGGCGACCATGCGATATTTGCCCCGGCGACTACGGGCGTATCCCTTCCGCGCAAGACGCGGTGGTGTTGCGCACGGGCCGTCCTCTCCTCGATCATCTGGAGCTGCACTGGTATGCGCCCCACAAACCCGGCTGGTGCCTCACCACCAAGCTCCCGATGCGCGACGCCAGCGGTCGCATCGTCGGCCTCATCGGCATCTCGCGTGACGTGCGCGCGCCGATCGAGGCCCGCGACATCCCGGTGGAGTTTGCCGCTGCGCTCGACCATTTTGAGAACCACCTGGCCGACGCCATGACGCCCTCGGCGCTCGCCCGGCGCGCGAAAATGGCCCCGGCGCGGTTCGCGCGTTTGCTGAAACGATTTTTTGGGCTTACCCCCAGCCAGTTCATCACCAGGGCCCGCATCGCGTCCGCGTCGCGTCTGCTGCGTGAGACCGACCAATCCGTCGCCGATATCGCGGTGGCCTGCGGCTTCTATGATCACAGCGCCTTTACGCGCGCCTTTCGCGCCATGACCGGGGTGACTCCGACGCAGTTCCGTGAAGGCTAGTGTGCTGACCTCTAAGTCCGTTGCGCGTGGGGCGCGCGCTAAACGCCTTGAACCCTCACCCGCATTCAACTGCACCCCTTGGAGGGGGCAACCCTCGACTTGAATCGTAAACCGTGACTTGGTAGATACGCCGCCCAATACGATTTGAAACTATGACACCACTCTTTGCTCAAGCCGCTGGTGCGGCCGCTTCCACCAATGGGCCCGCGCGTCTGCTCGACCCCAACAGCGGGATTGTGGCCCGCTTCGAAGAAGCCACTGGATTGCCCCGGGAGGTGGCCATGTGGAGTGTCAATGTGGTGGCGTCGGCCATCATCCTCATCGCGGGCTACATTCTGGCTGGCTTCGTCCGCAGCCTGATCCGGCGCGTGTTTACCCAGCGCAAGATCGACCCGACCATTAGCGGCTTTGCCGGCAACATGGCGCACGCGGCCATCATGGCCTTTGTCGTGGTCACCGCGCTCGGCCAGTTGGGCGTCGATACCAAAAGCTTCGCCGCCATCATCGCCGCCGCCGGCCTCGCGGTGGGCCTGGCCTTGCAGGGCAGCTTGTCGAACTTTGCCGCCGGCGTGTTCATCATCGTGTTCCGTCCATTCAAGGCCGGGGATGTGGTCAATGGCGCGGGCATCGAGGGAACGGTTGAAGAGGTGCAAATTTTTTCCACCACCCTCAACACGGGCGACAACAAGCGCATCATTGTGCCGAACTCGGCTCTGATGACGGGAACGATCACGAACATCACGGCAAACCCGTCGCGCCGCGTGGACCTGCAGTTTTCCATCGGTGCGGGGCAGGACCTCGCCCGGGCGCACGAAGTCTTGCTCGGAGTTGCCCGGGCGGACGCCCGCGTGTCGAAGACGCCGGCGCCCGCGGTAGCCAATATCAAACTGATCGATGGCGGCACCCAAATCGAACTGCGTGCGTGGTGCCAGACCCCGGACTACGGCGCCTTGATGAGCGATCTGATCGCGAAGACACCCGCTGCGCTGGCCGCCGCCGGATTGAAAGGTCCGGACAAAACCGTCTACTACGTCGAACGCAAGCCGTGATCGGAACGGCTCGAAACGGCTTGTCCAGCCCGCGGCTCCCCGCGCTTTCCTACGGCAACCAGACCACTCGATAGTAGCGTTGGCCCGCCGACGGCAGTTCATCGGTTGCCGTCGCCGCGATGGCGTCGGACGTCTGATCGCTTGTTAGCTCCGTCCAGACGGAGTCCGCGAGCGAAGATTTGTATTGGACCTGATACCGTCGACCGGGGACCGAGGTCCAGTGAAGGGTAACTCTGGGTCCGTCTCGCTGGATGAGTGTCAACACCGGCGGCGATTCGAGGCAGCAATCAAACCCGTCGGTTACCATGATGGAGTCGACGAACCAGCCCACGCTGCCGACCGACGAGTCGCTGGTGAATTGCCAGCGCAGGCGGAACGAACGATCTGCGAGATCGGGCGGCAGCGCAGCAACCACCGGGATGTAGCCGCCCGAATCACCGGACCACGCAGGCCAGGACTGGTCCGCGAGGCCGTTGTAGCCTCCGACCAAAAAGGAACCGCCCGCTTCCGCCAGATCGACGAATGGCTCGTTGTCGATCGAGATGGCGAGGGTGCCGCCGTCCCAATTCCGTTCGGTGTTGAAGCTGTGGCGAAACGACACCTGAGCCTGCGACGAACTGACTTCCATCGGGGGCGAGATGAGAGCGTTGGTGCTGCGATCGTCGGGGTCCGGAGCGACGATGGAATTGGGGATGGAATCCCGAGGTGCATTGGTGGTTCGCCAGGGGATGCCCGCGCCGGCATGGAGCACCGTCCAGCCTGGGGGCAGGGCGGGAGCGGTGACCCGGTCGAAATTTTCGGCGAAGTTCGCGATTAGCCGGCCGACCGGGATGGAGACTTCCACGGGATCCAGGATGATATCGCCATCGCGGAGATCAAAGCGGGCGTGCACGACTTCGCCGCACAGGGCGTTGGCGGTCAGGGTGAATTCGCCGATGGCGCTGCCCCCGGGCGCAAACGCGCCCAACCCTCGACCCGCGCTGGGGACGACAACTCCGCCGGTGGAGAGCAGGCTGGCGAATACGTTGGTGGCCCGGGCGAGCCCGGTCGAGTTGTTGCGGAAGACGAACTGAATCGTCGCGGTCTCGCCTGGATCGACTGCGCCGTTCGGGGTCAGGCAGGATTCAGCGACAATCGCGCCCGCTTGCACGGAGAAGGAAGGCAGAGGGTCGTCGTTGATAATCGTGCCGACGCCCGTGCCATCGGCGATCGTGACATTGCTGGGAGACGACAGCGTCAGCACGATCGTTTCATTGCCTTCGTTCTGGCGATCGCCGCGAATCTGCACCGGCACCAGCCGGCTGGTTTCGCCCGGGTTGAAGGCGACGACGTTGTTGGTGGCGAGATAGTCGGTGCCGGCGGTGGCGGTGCCGCCGGTGGTGGCGTAAAAGACCGACACGGATTGCCCGCTGGCGCTGGAGAGTTGGAAGCGAAACTGAAGCGGGGTCAGGCCCGTATCGCCTTCGGCCACGCTGGTGTCGAAGACGGAGACAGTGGGCGGGGTGTCATTGTCGACAATGGTTCCCGTGGCGCGGTTGGCGACGATCGAGATGTTGACGCCGTTGAAAAAGGTCACGAGAAAGTCTTCGTTGGCCTCATCGAGGAGATCGTCGAGAATGCGCACCTCGATGGTCTTGGTGGTTTCACCGGGTTGAAAGATCACCAGACCGTTGGTGGCCACGAAGTCGGTGCCCGCGACGGCGGTCAGGCTGGCCGTGGCGAAGGCGACGATGCCGGTGCGGGTCGACGGGCTCAGGCCGAGGTTGAACCGGGCGACCACCACGCCGCTGGCGCTCTCAGTGGCGGACGCAGATTGCATGGTCAACACGGGAGCCAGCACGCTGGTGACGACCTGAACCGCATTGTTCAAGGGACTGGGGTCCCGGGTTGCAGCTGCGACGGTGGCGAGGTTGGTGAGCGATCCGGCCTCCACGGTGCGCACGTCCAACGTGACTTCGGCGACGCCGTTGCTGGCCAGGGTCCCCAGCGGACAGCGCACCGTTCCAGCGTCAAAACTGCAGGCACCGGCCGCGGACGTCGCGGCGACAAACGAGGCGCCGCGAGGAAGCACGTTGGTGAAAATGACGTTCACGGCGGGGTCCGGGCCGCGGTTTTGAACGGTGGCGGTGTAGCGAAGGACTCCGTCCAGGGCGGTCACCGCGAGCGAGCTGAACATGGAAACGCTCAGGTCCGCGGCTGGCCCGATTCCGCAGCAGTCCGTCGTGCGCGTGTCGAGCGCGAGCGCCCAACCGGCGATGCTGCCCTCGATGGGTTCGGTGTCGTCGACCACATACAACTCCCAAGTGCCATTGGCGATCGCGCCTTTGAACGCTCCGAGAGCCGTGCCGTAGGGGCCGCCCGGAGCGGGGGAGGGATAGGCGTCGCCGCCACCATGGTTGGTCGGACCGTACGTGCCCGATACGATTTGATCATTGTCCGGGAGCCGGTTGGTGGACGCGCCGTCAAAGACCAGCGTCACGCCCTCGACGGGCAGAGCGCCGCCGGCGTCGGACATGAGCGTCACCGTCTGGCCTCCTGGCCCCCTCAGGAGAATGTCCACGTGATCCGGGATCGGATGACGGAGTTCGCGCAGGGTGACCACGACCCGATCCACTATACCCGCGGTGTCGGCGACCTGGATCGTCGATGGGTACGGAGCGGCCGGTCCGTTGGTCGGAATTGCAATCGGGGTGGCGGACGAGAAAGTGTAAGCATTGGTGGTGTTGTGTCCCAGCGGCGCCTCGTAGCGCACCCGTCCAATGGGAACTCCTGCTGCCGCGAGCTCCAGCGTGGCCGTGAGGGTGCCTCCGCACACACCGCTGGCGGTGAACGTGAATTGCTTGGCCACGCCAGGCCCTCCTGAAACCAGGTCACCATAGACCTGTGACTCGCCGGCAGCGGTCAGGTTGTCATCGGAAACCAAGTTGGCGGTCAGCGATCTAATGGGGCGCGTGCCGGTGTTGGTCAACCAGAGCCAGGCGGTCACGGTCTCACCCGGATCAATGGCCTGATTGGGTGGGACGCACGACTCCGAGGCGATGACCAGCGGGCCGGCTTGGAGGGGGGACGGTTCGGCGAGAATCGAGATGTCATCAACCGCCATGCCGCCGAGCGGGAACGAATAGGACGTGACGCGGCAGAAGCGGATCCGGAACGTGGACGTGTAGGTGAGTCCGTGGCGGGATACGATCTCATCGAGCGGGACCACAAACTCGGTATATTCCTGGGCCAGAGATCGGAGTCCGACGGCTTCGTACCAGCGCAATCCGTCCATGCTGATGGCCACGCCATCAAAGTCGGCCGCGCCTACGAACGGCGAGGGCGGAGGGCCGTGCGACGGGTCGAAGCTCGATCCGCGAGCGCGGAACCGCAGGATCGGATTCACGGCGCCGGCGAGATCAATGGCGAGATTGATTTCGCTGCGGGCCGTGTTGCCGAAGGTCTGGCTGTTGTCCATGACCAGATGAAAAGCGCCGGCATAGGGCTGGTTCGATCGCGTGAGTGACACCCGGTTTGATCCAGCGCCGCTGACGGTCCAGTAGCTGCGCAGGCCCCGTTCCCAGTCCTCCACAAACGGCAGCGTCGCCACCGTCCCGCCGTCGTCGTCCAGGATGAATCCGTAGGCTTCGTTTCGCTCTGGAATCGCGTTTTGGACGGAGCGCAGTTGCAGCGCGAACACCTCGTTTGGTTCCCGCAGCGTGTCGCCAACAATCGGCACGGCCACCGTCTGCCGCGTGGTCCCAGGCGGAAAGATGATGATTCCATCCGCAGGAATGAAGTCGGCCGCCGCCGTCGCCGTTAGGTTGGAAGTGACGAATTGCACCGTTGTCGGCAGCGGCTGAGGGCCCGAGAGTACCAGTTCGAAAATTGCATTCGCCCGGCCGGCGTTGCCTTCGCCGACGGTGACGTCGCGGACGCTGAGGGTCGGCGGGACCACATTGAGCAGCGCCTCCGCCACATAAATCTGGCTGGTTGGGCCGGCTCCTGCGGGTTGCGCGATCGTCACCCGGTTGGTCAGGCGTCCGTAGTTGGTGGCCGAAAATGCCGTGGTCATCAACAGTTGTGCGCCGGCTTCGAGTGTGAGGGGCCCGCAAACCACCTGTCCTGCGTTGGCCAGGCACGCGCCGCTCGTCGAGCTCTCGACCGAATTCAGCGTCACACCCGGCGGAAGACGATTGGTCAGGGTCACGCCCGTGGCGGGTTGTGGACCGGGATTGTAGATGGTGAGCGTGTTGGTGATGGGGCTGAAGACCGAGGCTGGCTCCGGGGTATGGACCAAGCCAATGGCGAGCTGGTTGTCAGTGAACGCGTCAAACGGGTCCGATCTTCCAGATAAGGCGTGTTCATCGGTGGCTTCCAGCACCACCCCGCGGGCCGCTGATCCCAGCGTGATGGCCCCCGTCCAGACTCCGTCGACAAATGGCCCGGCGGCTTCCGGGGTCATGGCCACGGGCACCGGCTGCTGTTCCTGAATGAAATCAATCTGGTCCCACCAGGCCTGGGTGTTGTCGAAATTATAGAGGTCGATTCGGTTCAGTCTGCTGACCAGCGGATTCAGGAAGGGAATGGCGCGCCGCTGCAGCACGCCGTCGACGTAGTAGTCGACCGTCCGGTTCGTCCAGGAAAACTGCAATTCGACCTGATACCAACGCCCGGGGCGAAACGGAACTCGGTAGCCGCCGGTGGTGTTCTCGAAGATACCCATGCCGTCCGGGCCAAAGTAGAAGAAGACTGCCACATTGAAGCCGGTGCCGTCGCCCAGATTGACGAACCCGCTGTAGGCGTCGGTGCGGAGCGTCCGAACGTGAAATCGAACCGTGTCCGGCTGGAGATTGGACAGCGCATGAGACAAGCCGTCCATTTGGCTTTGGCGACCGCCATTGAGGGTCACACTGCGGCTCCCGACCGCGGCGACGTTGGTTGCCACGGACCAATTGCCGGCGTTTGGGTCGCGATTCCAACCCGCAAAATCGCCGTCTTCAAAACCATCTTCAAACAAGGTTTGTGCCGCGAGTCCGGCCGTGGCAGCAAGGCGCACGCTGCCGTTGAAATTGGTGACCACCGCACCCTGAGCGTCCCGCGCCGTCAGGCGGACGGGGATGGTCGTTCCGGTGCGCTGCGGGTTCGGGATCGGATCCCACGTGAAATGGTCGACGGCGCCAGGGGCGGTCTGGCCAAGGGCGTCGCTGCTGAGCCCCACCAGCAGGGCGAGAAGCGCCGCGAGAGCGAAAACGGAGGGGGCCGAGGTTCGGGCTTTCGCAGAGCTGGCGCCTTGGGAAGTCGGATGGTTCATGGAAAATCGCTGGGACAGAATGTTGACGACGAGTGGCGGATTAGACGGGGGAAAGCGCCGGCCGGCCTGGAGATTTTTTATTTATTTGGCGCCAAACCCGCGCGAGCGCCGCTTCGCTGGAAGGCTGAGCGCAAAAAACAACCGAGCCGCCCGCGGCGGGCGGCCAAACTGGGACGGGAAAACGCATAGGTCCTCCAATACGACAAACTCAGACCGGTCTTATTGGAACAAACCTTACGGGAAGTACGGGTCCAACAACAAGGGCATTCTCGGCTCAGAGGCGAACGAACAGGCAGATGAGCAGGGTGAGCGTCGCCACCAAGGCCGCGATCCCGCTCACCAATCGATGCGCCAGGTCGCAGCGCCAGATGGCAACGGCTGCGGTGAGATTTAACAAGGCAAAGCCCACGGCCAGGTACTGCACCTGATCGGCCACGGGAAAAAGCGACGGATAACGGGCGGCGTCGACGTTGGCCTCCTGCTGCAGTTTCATCCACCAATCAATCAGCATGCCGTGCACATGCATCAGGTAGAGCGCGGCAGCACTGGTCAACAGGCTGCACACCGACGGTAGATTGGCCAGCAACGGTGACGGTCCGCGGTTGATCATGGACGCGGACTCTAGCGATCTTCCGCCGACGTTGCCACGACCAAGTCAACCCGCCCCTTCCCGAGGGTGTAATCAAAAGTGGGTCAAGGCAGGGCTGACGTTCCGCAAGAGTGCGGACGCAATGCACCGGGTCTGGCCGGGCCAGGCTTAATCTTGAGCGCCGCGCCGGCGCTTGCGTGCTCCATCCAAAGCGGTGCTGCGCCCCGCACTCCACGACGCTGGCGCGACAGCCTGGCGCCCGCCGACACGCGGAGCGTCAGGGAGCGCGGCGGGCACCGCCGCTTTCGCGTTGCATCCATCACCCACCCCGCTCTCGATGCACGAGATGGGCTCTAGTGATTAAACAGGAACTCCTTCGTGTTCAGGAGCGCCCAGACCATGTCCTCATACGCCAGACGACGACCGTTGATCGGGTTGCCTTTTTCGTCGCTGCTCTTGGCCAGGTATTTTTCGAGATGCGCCCGGGCGATCTGCAATTCTTCCGGACGCGGATCGCGGGAGAAGGCACGTCGGTAAAGTTCGGTCACCTTGGCGTCATCCGGGCGGCTGGTTTCCGCGGCCAGCGTGGCGGCGCGGCCTTTGTCTGCGGCCACTTTCTCCTGGATGTCCTTTGCGTTCAGCAAATGCAGACTTTGGGCAAGGCTCGCATCCTGGCTCCGTTCGCATTCGCAGGAGCTGCTGCTGTCCGGCCGGCCGAACACCTGCAGGAAATAGCTGCTGGCGTTGTAGCTATTGTCCGGCAAACAAACCGCCCGCGTGCCGGCCGGTTGCCCGTCGAATTTGCTTTCGCTGCCCGTGACATTGTTGACGGCGTCGAACAGGACCTCGGCGGTCAGGCGTTTCGGGTAGTAGCGGCTGAAGTTCTGTTTGTCGACGGAGTTGAACTGGTTCGGCACCGCACTGAGTTGGTAGGTTGACGAACGGCAGATCGAACGCACGAGTTCCTTCAGATCAAAACCAGACTCGACGAAATGCCGGGCAAGGGCGTCCAGGAGTTCCGGATTGGTGGGAGGATTGGTCTCGCGCATGTCGTCCTCGGGCTCAACCAGGCCTCGGTTGAAGAAATGTTTCCAATACCGGTTGACCAGCGACTTGGCGAAATACGGATTCTCCGGGCTGGTCATCCATTCGGCCAAGGCGACCCGCGGATCATCATCCGCGGTCAAAATGGCGGGGCGGGTGGCGAGGCCGGCGGCTTTAACGGGCAGCTTGGTCTTCTTGTTGACGGCCTCGGCCGCGCCGCGTTTATGGTAGACGACTTCTTCCCCGGGCTGGGAGCCGGCCTTGCGGCCCACGCGGCTGAAAAAGGCGCCGAAGCTGAAGTAATCATGCTGGCTCCATTTTTCATAGGGATGATGATGACATTGGGCGCATTGCAGGCGCTGTCCCAGGAGCAGCTGTGCGCTGTCCTCGAGTTGGCTGGTCATCGTGTTCACCTGACGATACCAGGCCACCGGCGGGTTCTGGCCCATGTCGCCCGAGGCGGCGACAATCTCCCGAATCATCTGGTCGAACGGTTTGTTGGCCGCGAGGCTGTCCCGAATCCAGCCGTGAAAGGCAAAGGTGCCGCGCATATGCGTGTCCGCGGCGCGTTTGTTCCGGAACAAGGCCGCCCATTTGTTGGCAAAATAATCAGCGTAGTCCGGGCCGGCCAGCAGGCGTTCGACGAGACGCTCCCGTTTGTTCGGCGCTTTGTCGGCGAGGAATTTCTCGGTCTCCTCCGGCCAAGGGAGGCGGCCGGCGATATCGATCGAGACCCGCCGGATGAAGGTGTTGTCGTCGCTCGCTTCGCTGGGTGGCATGCCGACCGCCCGCAGCTTGTTGAACACGAGTTCGTCGATGTAGTTCTTCACCGGCGGCAGGGAATCAACCGGCGCCCCCAGCGGAATGGTTGCGCGGAAGGTGGTCACCTTGCCCTGATACCGGACCATCACCGCCACGTCGCCTGGCTGATTGTAGAGCCGGACCAGGCCCGTTTCGTCGGTGCGTGCCATGTCCTTGTCGTTCGCCTCGTAGAGCGCTCCGCGAGTGACATCCTCCACTGAGCCGTCGGTGTAACGGGCAATCACGGCCAGTTGTTGTTCGCCCCCGAGGCTCATCGTGCGCTGGCGCGGCCAGACTTCAATGCGATCCACCGAAGGATCGTTCGTCGCTCCGTAGGGCATGCCCTGCGCCATCCAGCGCACCAGCATTCGATAGTCGTCCGAATCGGGATCCATCCGCTTGCCGCCACCGTGCGGGACGCTCGCCACGCCTTTCATCAGCAGCAGACTTCGTTCGGGCGCCGCCGGGAAGAGCCGGCGGGCGCGCGCTTCCTTCACCAGATGTTCGTAGTCCTCAGACGGCTCGAAGCCCAGCAGCGAAAGACGGAATCCGTTTTGCCCCGCCGATTTGCCATGACAACCGCCCCCGTTGCAGCCGGCTTTCGTAAAGATGGGCACAATTTGGTTCGCGAAATTGATCGGGCGAACCTCCTTGAATCGTTCAACGGTCACAGGAAGGGAAGATTCCAGTCCATCCTCCGTCCGGGCCCGCACCGTGGCCTGACCATCGGCCAATGGAATGAGGCGGCCGTCTTCCTCGACTTTCACCACGTTCGCGGGCTCGACCGCATACAGGGCCTTGCGGGTCACGTCGCGCACGCCGCCATCGGCCAATCGCGCGGAGACAATGAGTTGCTGGCGGGCGTCACGCCCGATCAGGTGGACCGGCGCGGAGGAGGTCGACGTTGCGCTGTTGGCCATCCAGTCGAAATAGAGCGAGGTCGCCTTTGCTCCGGCGCCAACGCCGGCGCCCGCGCCGGGCGCAGTCTTGGCGTCAGATGATGGGGCGGCCGCTGCGAGCGGCGCCACCGTGACCATTGCCGCCATCGTCAGGATCAGAAGGGGAAGGAGAAGGTTGAGCCGAATTCGGCCGCGCGTCGATCGCTGGCCCGTTGTGTGGTCCGCCGCAAAGGCAGCCCTGAATCCCGGTGTCGTCTCGATGCTCATGGCTTGGTCTGAAATAGTATCCAGTTACAGACGTCATCGGCGAGACGGAAATTCTGATGACCTTTTAGTTCCGTGCATCTCGAAGTTGTTGGTAAGAGTTCATACATGGCCGGACCGCGGGCTTTCAGCCGGCTTTCAGCCCGCAGCGGCTTGGGCCGGCGACGACGCTCGAAGGTTCGATCGCCCACGGCCGATCCCACCCGCGGGGGGCCAACGCCCCGCGCTCCGATCCAACAACTTCGAGATGCACCGCTTTTCGTGGGGGGCGGGCCACGGGTGTGATCAAAAGTGGGTGAAGGCAGGGCTGACGTTCCGCGAGAGTGCGGACGCCACGCACCGGGTCTGGCCGGGCCGGGCTTAATCTTGAGCGCCGCGCCAGATCTTGCGCGCTCGATCCAAAGCGGTGCTGCGCCCCGCACTCCACGACGCTGGCGCGACTGCGTGGCGCCCCGCGGACACGCGGAGCGTCATGGAGTGCGGCGGGCACCGCCGCTTTCGCTTTGAAGCCATCGCCCACCACGCTCGAGGCCTCACCCGGATTTAATTACACCCGCTGGCCACGTCTAGCGGAGGCGACGCGCCAGGCTGGAACGTTTCCGTTAGCCGGATTTCTGACGGGACCAAAATGTCCGTGGTTTTCTGCCCGGGGCGGGATATGGTTCGTGGGTTCGTGCCGTTGGACGGGCGAACTCGATGAACGAGATCATGAACCTGAGGCGCATCCTTGGAGCACTATCACTGCTTGCACTGGAGTTCTCGCTCCCGGCGGCTGAGCGTGGGTTGGCCAAAGTGAACGTTGACCACATGTTGCCGGCCTGTTGCTTGGCCGGCAGTCGGGTGGACCAGCAGGCGATCGGAGGATTTGGGTCGTCTGACAACGCTCCCCAAAAAATTGCCACGGCCAATCTCGGACGCGACGGACAGCTCGCCTTGGTCGCTTTCCCGGAGCAGATCGTCCCGATCGCCAACCAGCAGCAGGGAATGAGGTTGCGATTGGTTAACCGAACCCGAAGAGAGGCTGTGTTTCCCGCCTCCGACTCCCGGGTCAGCATCGTTCAGGAGGCAAAGGATGCGAAAGGGCGCTGGCGGCCTATCGAGTACCTTCCTGCCAGTTGGTGTGGAAACAGTGATCATCGTGTGTTTTTGCCCGCGGGGCACTACTGGGAATTCGCAGTGCCGATTTACTCGGGCACCAGCAAAACGAAGCTGCGGTTCGTTCTGCAGGGCAAACCATCGCTCTACTCCAACGAGTTCGAGGGAAGCATCAATCCCGGACAGTTCACCCGCCGCGCGGAACAACGAAAAACGGATCCGCATCGTTTGAACGATGAGTGAGTGGCCAGGAACGAAATTCTACGTCGCCGGCGGGGTGAAGCGCCGGGTTATGAAAGTAAGCTGACGTGTTATGCCGCTTGAACTTTTCCTCCTGCGCAAAGTCAGTCCCTGGGGTGACTACGGCGACGTGCTCGTTTCGGGCTTGGCCGCCCGGAGCCAACCCTCGGGTGAATTGCTCCTCGATCGCACGGGGCCGTTCGTGCCTCCGATCTCGTTCCCGTATGGTGCCGGGTTTGGGGAATGCGTGGTCGTCACCGATGCGTTTCGCCGTGACTTGGAGAACGCCACCTTTGGCTCGTTGGCCTTTCGGCCGGTCACCAAGAATCGGATCGTGCGATTGCCTTTCGATTGGCAGCGCTGGGACCGGAACGCTGAGAAGCCTCTAGTGCGTCCCCCCGGCGGGGAGCCGGAAGGTTACCTCTCGGAATCACCCCATTCGCCCACAGTCGCCGACGCGATGCCTGTGCTGTGGGAGTTGCTTCCGCCCGTTTTGCCCTGTGCCATCGAGCAGGAGGAATCTGTCGACTCCAAGCATTCACCACCGCGTTTACTTGTCTCGGCGGGAGTTGAATACCACGGGCTGTTTCGTGATCGGGAAAGGTGGTTCAACGTTGTGGTCGATGAACCGACGCGCCGCTGGTTCGAGCAACGCGTTGCCGACTGGGTCAGTTTTGAAATGCTGATTCCAAAATGAAGGCGAGGGGTGCATGGAGCGCTTTAACAAGTTGCGACCTCGTGCCCACTGACCCATGAACCGCGGACTGGTCCACCTCACCCGGTTCCGATCCCGCGCCGCGCGCAGTGCGGGACGGAGAGGGCTCCTGCGAGGGGGCGGTTCGAAACCTGCAATGGTGCACGTAAATTGGGGCCATGAAACGTGGGCCGGATCCGAAAACCGTCCAAGCGTTGGGACGGCCGCGAAGAGGCACAAAAGCCACAAAAGCCGAGCTTGGTTTTTGTGCCCTTTGTGCGTTTTCGCGGCTAACTAATCCCCATCGGAAAATTGGGGAGCAAGAAATTGGGGAGCAAGAGCATGATTAAGAGCAAGGGCAAGAAACGGAGACTCTCGGGAAGTAGGCCGGATGAGGCAACGGTTCACGGCCGAGGCGTCACCACCCGGAAGTAGCCTTCGGTTTCAATCGCGGACCGGTTGGTGACGCTGATCGTGCGATTGGCCGGGCCGGCCAGAATTTCGGCCACGGTCTTCCACCCGGTGGATCCGTTGAGGAGACTTTCCCGTGTTTGCACCGCATAGGTGTGGTTGGAGACGGCGCTGAACTGGAGGACGGTCTCGCCGGTGGGGAGTGTGGCCAGGCGTTCGATGCGCAGGACGCTTTGGGCGTTCGACGGTTCGGTGCCGGCCAGATACTCCTGGTAGTTCGTCAACCCGTCGACGTCGAGATCCAGGTTCGCGTCGGCGCTGCTGTTCGTGTTCAGGCCGCGCGCGGTCTCCCAGACATCGGGCAATCCGTCGTGATCAAAGTCGGCCAGCAAGCTGATCGTGACTGGCCCGAGCGAAACGCCCGGGAAAGGATTGGCCGCGTTGGTGACGATGATGCGATAGCTGGCGACATCGGCGGCTTGCACGTTGAACAGTGTGAGGAAACCGGTGGTGCGGTCGGTGACATAGTTGGTCAGGAGCGTGGTGGAACGACGCAGCTGGAAGCCGAAGGGTGGCGGATGGCCGGCAATTTGGAAGGCGAAGGTGGCGTTCGCGCCGGGCGTGACGGCCCGGCTAAGGGGTGCGATGACGACGCTGGGACTGATGAGCACGTCGAGCCGGACGGGCCCGCTGGTGGTGCGTCCATAGGCATTGGCGGCGATCAATCGGTAGAATCCTTCGGACGCCAGTTGCGCGTTGGTGATCGTCAGGGTGCCGGCATTCGCACCGGGCAGGTCGGTCTGGTTGAACTGCCATTGCCATGCGCCGGGCGCTTCCCCCGCAAACGTGGCCACGAACACGGCGTTGGATCCTTGCCGGACAGCCACTCGGTCGGGAGTGATCGCGAGGGTCAGAGGCAAGACCTGGAGCGTCGTGGGGGCGCTGGCCAAAACCTGAAACGGCGAACGGACCTGCACGGTGTAACGCCCCGCCTCAGCGACGGAGACCCGGTCTAGCCGCAAAACAGTGTTGGTTTCGCCCTCGATGACCACGCCATCCTTGAGCCACGCGATCGCGCCGGCTACCAGGAGTGGTGGAAAACGCGCGGTCAAAACGACATCAGCGCCGACGGGGATCTCCGTGCGATCGACTTTGATTTCTGGGACCAGGCGCAGATCGGCCGGGTTGGTGCCGGCATCCTCTTCGTCGCGATCAAGTTGACCGTCGAGATCGCGATCGATGCCGAGGCGTCGACCGGTTCCACGGGCGACGACGGTGAACGTCAGTTCCTGGCCGGGGCCGGCGGTGTTCAGCAACCCGTCGGGAGTCAGGAATTCACCGGCGCGATCCGCCTGGAACCGGTCGGATTCACGATCGAACCACCAGCCGCGCACGTGGCCGTTCACCATTCCTTTGACCACGAGATCCACGCGGCTGGTGGCGGAGCGCGCCAGCGCGATCAGAGAATCGTAGAACGCGGGACGGTTGGGTGAACGGACGGTGAATTGTCGCCCGACGGCCGCCGGCGGAGTTGGGTCGGCGACGGCGCCGGGCGACAGCGCATCGGAGCCCGCAACGGACAAGAGCAGGGCGATGAGATCGGCGGTCTCCTGGTCATCCACCACGCGCAGCCCGACCAGGAAACGCGTCAGGCTGTCGACGCTGCCGTCGTGACCGAAGCCGAACCCGGCGCGCGATCGGGTGCTGGCGCCATCCATGCCGAGGCGATCAGCGAGGTTGCGGAACTGGGCGTTCTTGGCGCGACGCGCGCCTTCCAGGCGCGAGCCCACGGGGAAATGGTGCGCGCCGTCGGCGGGCAGATCCACGCCCAGTCCGGTGGGCAGGGTGTGACACGTGTTGCAGAAGTTGGCCGAACGGTTGAAGGCCGTGATGCCCGCGAGGGCGTTGCCGTTAGGCAGCTGGGCCCCGGCGGGCAGCACACCCAGTCCGGAGGCGACGTGGCCGGGAAGCGGGAGACTCGTGGGGAGCGCGTTGTCGAGCGCGCGAAACGGATTGGGCGGCATTTGGACCGAGGCGAGAAACTCCTTGAACTCGGCCATCTCCGTCTCGGTCAGCGGCTCGGCTCTTCCCTGCAGATCCGTGAAGGCGGGATTGAAGGCGGCAAGGTCGGCGCGATCGCCACGCCAATGAAAAGGTTCGTGGCCGATGATGTCCTGCAGCGTTTGCGTCAGCATCGCCCCTTTCATCGGGTGAAAGACATTCGGCACGAAGACGCCTTGCTGGTTCAACTGGACGGTGGCCGCGTTGCCGGCCGGGTTGCCGAGGTCCCACGCCAGGCGATCCATCCGGGCGTCGACATGGCAGGTGGCACAGGAAACGTGTCCGAGGCCGGAAGTGCGTCGGGTGTCGTAGAGGTGTCGACGCCCGAGCGCGACATCGAGCGGCGTCGGATCAAAGAGTGGAATGGCGTGCGTCACCGCTTCGCTGACGGTGTCCACGATCAGCACGCCGGACGAGAATCGATGATAGACGTAGAGACGATGGCGGGTGTCGTCGAGGACGAGACCGCAGGGGCCTTCGCCGACTTCAATTGGCGCGGGACGTTGGCGGGCGCCGTCCTGGTCGAGCACCACGACGTTGCGTGAACCCAGGCCCGCGACGTAGGCGGTGGAACCGTCCGCGGACCAGACGATGGCCCGCGGATCGCCCAGCGAACGTTCGCGGTCGAGGGCGGTGGTGGTGGGGTTGGCGTAATTGAGATGCGGGTTAAGGTCCCGAACGATCGGGGCCACGGGGGTGGCCGCGCTGGGATCGGCGGGATCGATCAGAGCCAGATTCACCCGGGCAAAGGTGCCGTTGAGGTTTGGCTCGAAGCGCACCTCGTTGCGCGCATCGGTGCCGACCACGGCGATTCGGCCCGAGACGGGGTTCGGCGCCACTGCCATGCAGATGTTCATCAGGCGCGAGACGTAGCGAATCGACAACCGGTCCGCGTCGATCACGGCGAGGTCGTGATCGGGCAGGTCCCAACCGGGGACGCGCTGGGTCAGGTGGGCGTTGGTGCCGGAGACGAACTCGGTCCAGTCGCGCTGTTGATCATCGAGCCAACGGCCGGCGGCGGATTTTCGGACGATCAAACCCGAGCCGGGCGGGGGGGAGTTGGTCGGAAGATTCGGATTGAGCGGCGGGCTGAAGCTGTTGTCGGCGTTGAAGGCGGGGTTTTGGCCGGCGGAAGGCGCGTTCGAAAGGCCGACCACGTTGTCGATGAAGAGCAGGTTCTTGAACTTGCCCCCAACCAGGGTGGTGCCATTGCCGGATTCGAAGATGCCGGCGTAAACGGTGCGTCCGTCCGGGCTGACCGCGAGCGCTTTGGGACGTTCGGCTTCAATCACAAGATTGGTCACGAGTTGGCGCGAGGCGGGGTCGAAGACCTGGATCACGTTCGGGCGGGCACAGGAAACAAATGCGCGGACGGGCAAGCCGGCGAAGACGACGTCGGAGGGAGTGTCGAGGGTGTCGATGGTGGCGACGACGCGGGCTGTGGCCAGATTGGCGCTGAGTTCGACCACGCTGATGGAATCGGAAAGATGGTTTACCACCCAGATTTCCGAGGCCGTCCGGAAGCGGACGCTGACCGGATCAATGCCGACCGGGACACTGGCGACGGAAACCGCCGTTGGGTCGAGGGGGTGGACCGGGATGGTCTCGAAGTTGATGAAGGACTCGGCGCCGGCGCCGGCGCCGGAGGCCGGTCGAGTCACGCTGAGGGCAGCGAGAAACGCGACGAGTGCACGGAATACGTTGAAACGACGGTTGGCCACGGGTAAACGGCAGCATAGTAAGCCAATCCGCGCGAGGCGCAACCGTCGACCCAATCCCCTGAGGGTGTGATTAATTAAAAGAGGGTGAAGGCAGGCAGACGTTCCGCAAGAGTGCGGGGCTGGCCGGGCCGGGCTTAATCTTGAGCGCCGCGCCAGCGCTTGCGTGCTCCATCCAAAGCGGTGCTGCGCCCCGCACTCCACGACGCTCTGGGCCTCACCCGGATTTAATTACGCCCATCCCCTGATCCCCGGGTAAGAATCTTTGACCGCAGATTCACGCGGATAAACGCAGAGAAAGACAGGGCGATCCTCGATCGTGACGACCCGAACCATCATCGACCGGTGGTCGTCATGCCGATCTCTTAAACCGATGCCGAAATATCTGCGTCCATCCGCGTTCATCAGCGGTTTTCCATTCCGGTCTCCGGGGTTGCGCGTGGATTTGGGCAATTATTGCGCCTTCGCCCGGGTGCGGTTAAAAGCGGGTGATCGTTCAATGCGTCAAGCTCGCGCCCCACGCGCGCCCGCTGGCCCACGAACGCCCGCCGCGCCTCCTTCTCCCCTGAACGGGGAGAAGGCCGGGATGAGGGGTGAGACCGTCCGTTGGATCACCCGTCTTTAATCACACCCCCTTCGCCGAACTCGAACTCGCGTCGGGAGCCGGTTGGTGGTAGTCTCGCCGCATTCGGAACGTGTTCGGACCAACGCAAAACTTTGAAGGGCCAGGGAATCGGCATGAATTCGTCACCACGCACTGGAGCCTGATTCTCACGGCCCGCGGCGAAGGTCCCGACGCGTCGGCGGCGCTTGAACGTCTCTGTCAGACCTACTGGCCCCCCTTGTTCATATACGCGCGCCGCGACGGGATGTCGCCCCATGACGCTCAAGATGCTGTTCAGGCCTTCATCTCGCACCTGCTGGCTCGACAGGATCTCCATGGGGTCTCGCCGGCGCACGGCCGGTTTCGGTCGTTTCTGCTGGCGGCCTTCAAGAACTTCATCGTCAGCCGTGCGCGCTATGACAAGGCGATCAAGCGGGGCGGCAACGCCGTCGCCATCAGCCTCGACACCGTCGCGCTCGAGTCCGCGGGGGTGCCGGAATTGGCCGACGCGTCGGCGCCGGATAGTGCCTATGATCGCGCCTGGGCCCGCAACCTGATGTCCCGGGCGCTGCAACGTCTGGAGGCGGAACATCGCGGGCCATCGCAGGTGCGGGTGTTTGCGGCACTGCGGTCGACCCTGATGGAAGGTGGACGCGTGGTGCAGGAGGCGGAGCTGGCGGCCCGGCTGGGGTTGAGTCCGGGGGCGCTGGCGGTGGCGGCCTCGCGGTTGCGGCGTCGCTACCGGGCGCTGATCGAGGATGAAGTGAAGCAGACGCTGTCCAATCCGGCGGACTTGGAGGAGGAAATGCGGGCCTTATGGATGGCGTGGGCATAGGCGGAACGATTCAGGTGGCCAGCTGCCGTTTGCTTGACCTTCTGGCGAAGGCCTTCGTTGTTTGTCGCTTCCCCGTAAACTTTCCGCTTCCTTTGCGCTGAAGGAGCAAGCAAGCGTCACGATGAAGACCTCCTGTCCCCAATGCCATTCGCCGCTGGACGCGGCGGATTTGGAAGGGCTGTGTGCACGCTGTATGGCGTTGGATTTCTTGCGGCCCACGAACTTTGGCGAGAGCGATGGCGCGGGTTCGTTGGCGTTGGGTGACGACGCGGTTTTGGCGTCGTTGGGGGGCGGGCGGTTGGGCGACTACGAGCTGTTGGAAGAACTGGGGCGGGGCGGGATGGGGGTGGTCTATCGGGCGCGTCAGGTGACGCTCGATCGGATGGTGGCGGTGAAAACCATCGCGGCCGGTGTCCTGCCGGGCGACGAAGCCATTGCGCGATTTCGGCATGAAGCGGTGACCGCGGCTTCCTTGCGGCATCCGAACATCGTGGCGATCCACGAGGTGGGGGCGGATCAGGGACAGCATTTTTTTGCCATGGAATACGTGGCGGGCCCGACCCTGGCCGCGGTGGTGCGGGACGGGCCGTTGCCGGCCGCGCGCGCCGCGGGGTATGTGCGGGCCGTGGCGGAGGCGGTGGAATATGCACACGGGCGTGGCGTGTTGCACCGGGATCTCAAGCCGTCGAACATTTTGCTGGATGAGGAAGATCGGCCGCGGGTGACTGACTTCGGCCTGGCCAAGCGCCTCGATGCGCAGCATGAGCTCACCCTCGGCGGACAGGTGTTGGGCACGCCTGCTTTCATGTCGCCGGAACAGGCGGATTCGAAGCGAGGGAAGATGGGCCCGGCAGGCGATGTCTATTCGCTGGGTGCAGTGCTCTACCACTTGATCACCGGGCGCGCGCCGTTTACGGGGGAATCGCCAACGGAGATTCTCGTTCAGGTGCTCGAGCGCGAGCCGGTTGCCCCCGGACTGTTGCATCCGGTACTGCCGCGCGATCTGGAAACCATCTGCCTGAAGTGCCTGGAGAAGGAACCGTCGCGCCGTTACGCCAGCGCGGGCGAGTTGGCCGCGGATCTCGGGCGGTTTCTGAAAGGTGAGCCGATCCTGGCCCGGCCGACGGGCCCGGCCGAACGCGCGTGGCGTTGGTGCAAACGCAATCCGGCGCTGGCGTCGGCCATGGCGGGCGTCGCGCTCTTGCTGGTCGGGATCGCCGCGGTTTCAACCGGCGCCGCGCGCCGCATCGAAGGTTTGCGGCGCGAGGCGCTGACCAACCTTTACGCCTCCGATATGCGTCTGGCCCAGCAGGCCATGGACGAAAACAAGTTCGGGGTGGCCGCAGCCCTCCTGGAACGTCACCAGCCGAAGCCGGGCGATCCGGACTTGCGCGGCTTCGAATGGCGCCACTTTTGGGATCAATGCCGGAGCGACGAGCTCGCCACGCTGGGCCAGCATTCGAACCAGGCCCAACGTGTCGCGTTCTCTCCCGACGGCCGTTGGGCGGCGGCTGGAGCGGCTGACGTGAAGGTTTGGGACATGGCCACCCGCCAGGTGCGCTGGACCTTTGACTGCACCGGGTTTGTCCGCGCCCTGGCCTTCGCTCCGGACAACCGGCACCTGGCAATCGCCGAAGGGCAGGGCGGGTTGCGGTGCTTTGATTTGGACGCGGGCCGGGAAGTGGCCAGCCGTTTGAAAAACGGGCCCACCCCGTTTGCCCTGCGCTGGCTGAACGGTGGTGAATCGATCGAACTTTGGGCGCAAGGTCGCACCGCCGTCTGGAATTGGCGCACCGGCGAATTGTCCGGCCGCCGAACTCTTCCCGTGGTCTCCAGTCGCGACACCATCTCCCCGGACGGCCTCTTCGTCTCCATCCAGCGATCGCCGTGGCGAATGACGGTGTGGAGCTCGAACGAACTCGTGGCCGAATTTCCCGCCGGCGGAACCTCGCTCGCGGCGGCGGTGTCGGCGGATGGACGCAAGTTTGCCCTGGGCGAATTTTCCGGTGCGCTGAACCTGTTCTCCCTCGCGCCGGAGCCCCGCACGAATCGGGTGCAGGCGCACCGCGGGTTGATCAACGTGCTCGCCTTCTCGGCCGATGGATCGCGCGTGGCCAGCGGCGGAGCCGATCACGTCATCCGAATTTGGGACGCGCACACGGGCCGGCGAGTCAACGAGCTGCGCGGTCATCGACGCGCGATCTGGGCCCTGGCGTTTTCGCCGGACGGACAGTTCCTGGTATCGGGCGATGGCGAAGGCGTGGTGAAATGGTGGCCGGCCCAGACGAACCGACACGACCTGCCCGGGGGGGCGATGGAGGCGGCCATGCTTTCCCTGGACGGGACCTCTTGGGTGGCCGGCGGGATGGATCGGCTGGGCTGGCATCGTATCGGTGGCTCCGGTCCAGACTTGAAATTGCCGGCGGAACTCTCGCGCGAACAGATCTTGTCCGTGTCCACGAACGGGCTCTTTTGCCAGGACACCAACCAGCAATGGCACCTGCTTCGACCTGACCATTCCAAGATGGCCGTGGAATTGCCGTTCGGTAAGGAGAACAGCTTCTGCCTTTCGCCCGACGCGCGCTTTCTCTCCTTGCAATTGGCGCGGGACGAACAGGCGGTCTGGGATCTGGTTGAAAAGAAGCTGGCCTGGCAGGCGGAACCAGGGCGGGGGTTGGGCCGACTGCTCGCGCTGTCCCGGGATAGCCGCCTGGCCGCGTACGGTTCGGCGAGGTTGACCGTGGTGGAACTGGCAACCGGCCGGGAGCGGGCCGCGTTTCGGGCTCATCCGAGCGGTCCCTACGCCGCGGATTTTTCGTCGGACGGCCGTTGGGTGGTTACGGCGGGCCACGATGGCACGGTGAAGCTCTGGGCGGCGGACACTGGGCAGGCGCTCGGCGAATACCGGTCCACGTATGAGTCGTACTGGACCGTGGCCATCGCGCCCGACGGAAGCCGCGTGGCGGCGGGGACCGCCGAGTCATCGATCGTGATTTGGGATGTCCCGAGCCGGCAGGAACTCGCGACGCTCCGCTGGGGCGAACCGCTGACCTTGGTGGAGGGGGTGCTGCGCTTCAGCCCGGACGGTCGTTTGCTGCTGTTCGCCAATGGAGGCGAGCCTTTGCGTCGGTGGTCGGCACCCTGGCCTTAGAAATCATCCTCGCGAACTCCGTCGAAAACTTTGTCGGAAAGATTTGAGTGGTGACGCCGCCGACGAAGTGCAGGACGAAGTTCGCGAAGAAGTTGTGCGCTGGGCGTGCCGTGCTTCCCATGAACCGCATTTGGAATTTCGAATTGAGAAATGGTTATTGGTGATCGCGGGGAGCCAACGATTCCCAATTCAACGAATTGAGTCGATCAGGTTCATGTCTGGTGAGCAGGTCTGAAAAGAACGGGCCGCTTCCCATGAACCTGCCCCAAATCTTCTTCGCAAACTTCGTCGGCGACCCAACTTATTCGAACCCGTCTGATTAAGTTTACGACGAAGTTTGCGACGAAGATTCCTCCCGACGAACCTCTCTCCCCGGATGCGGTGAGGTGGAGCATTCCCCGGTTCAATGGACAGCGGGCACGAGTGCGAAACTCGTGAAAGCTTCCCATGAACCTGCCCCTCCGGAGCGCGGGCCTGTGGCCCGCAGCGGGTGGAATCGGCGGCACGCGAACGAACCCTCAGTCGTCGTCTCCGGCTCGCGCCGCTGCGGGCTGAAAGCCCGCGGTCCGCCCGAGCAGTCAGCAGGTCCACGTCTCGTGAGCAGGTCAAAAAAAGAACGGGCGGCTTCCCATGAACCGGAGGATCGACCAGAAGGCACGCAACGCGGAGACTCGGCAACCTGCCAATCGAACGGCCCGGCGCGTACATCCTCTCCGCCGCCCTGCGGGGGAGAGGGCGGGTTTCGACTCGCGTAAGCGAAGTCGGAACCGGGTGAGGTGGAGGAGTCCGCCGGTTCATGTCTGGTGAGCAGGTCTAAAAAGAATGGGTGGCTTCCCATGAACCTCGAATAGGTCGCAGCAACGGACGAACGCGAACCGCCGTCGCGATCCTCCCGGGTGAGGTGGAGCCGTCCGGTTTATGGCCCCGGTTCGCGTCCAGCAATGCAGGTTCGAGCTACCCGAGGAAGGCCTGGTGCACGGCCTTGATGGCGGCCTCGCCCTTCGCCAGTTCGATCACCACGCTGATCTTGATCTCGCTGGTGGAAATCATGTCGATGTTGACTCCGGCTTCCGCGAGCGCTTCGAACATGCGGGCGGCGACGCCGGTGTGGCTGCGCATGCCGACCCCGACGATGGACAGCTTGCCGATGTTCTCGGCGGAGATGATTTCCTTGAAGCCGGCGCCGCCCTGGATTCCTTCGAGCACCTTGCGCGCCTTGAGCAACTCCGCCTTGTCGACCGTGAACGAGATGTCGGTCGCGTGGCTGGCTCCGTGGCTGGCGGTTTGGACGATCATGTCCACGTTGATGGCCGCTTCGCCGATGGCCTTGAAGATGCGGGCGGCGACGCCGGGTTGATCGGGAACATGGGCCAGGGTGACCTTGGCCTGATTCTTGTCGAGCGCCACGCCACGAATGACGACGCTTTCCATGTTGGCGGTTTCTTCTTTCACAATGGTTCCGGGGTTGTCGTTAAGGCTGGAGCGGACTTCGAACACGACGCCGAATTTCTTGGCGAACTCGACCGAGCGGCTTTGCATGACCTTCGCGCCCAGCCCGGCCAACTCCAGCATCTCATCATAGGAAATTTCCGTCAGCTTGCGCGCGCTCGGCACGAGGCGCGGATCGGCGGTGTAAACGCCATCGACGTCCGTGTAAATCTGGCAAAGGTCCGCCTTCAACGCCGCCGCCAGCGCGATGGCTGTCAAATCGGAGCCGCCTCGCCCCAGCGTGGTGATTTCGCCGCCGGAAGTCTGGCCCTGGAAACCCGCCACGATGACCACGTTGCCCGCATCGAGCAGCTTGTGGACTTCCTTCGGGGTGATGTTGGCGATCTTGGCCTTGGTATGGACGCCGTCGGTCACGATGCCGGCCTGGGCGCCGGTCAGGCTGACGGCCGGGACGCCGCGCGCGTGCAGCGCCATGGCGGCCAGCGCGATGGTCGTTTGTTCGCCGGTGGCGAGGAGCATGTCCATCTCGCGCTCGCTGGGCAGCGGCATGATTTCCTTGGCCAGTTTGATCAAGTTGTCGGTCACGCCGCTCATCGCGGAAACAACGACGACCACCTGGTCGCCCTTGGCCCGGTATTGAGCCACGCGCGCCGCGACGTTCTTGATCCGGTCGGTATTGCCGACCGACGTGCCACCGAATTTCTGGACAATCAATGCCATGTTGTGATGCCGCCGTCCTTCCACGAAACCGCGCTCAGGCTGGTTCGGGATCGACGACAGGGGGCCGACACTAATGATTTCGGAGGGGTTTGCAAAGAGGGGAATTCGTGCCCCGAACCGCACATAATCTCAATGTTCGGAATGGAAAACCGCCGTGAACGCGGAGAGGCCGAGCTCCTTCGGTCTCCACCAAAAGGTCGGATTGACGAGTTGTCACGTTCGAGGACAGCCCGGCTTTATCTGCGTCAATCGACGTGCATCTGCGGTCAACGGCCCCAGATACATTTGAGGCGTTCCTGCTCTGCCCGCTACGCAAACAGCGCCCGCACCACCCGGCCATGCACATCGGTGAGGCGATGGTCGCGGCCGTCGTGACGGAACGTCAGTCGTTCGTGGTCGAGACCTAACAGATGGAGAATGGTCGCATGGAGATCGTGCATGTGGACCACGTCTTCGACCGCGCGCGCGCCAAAGTCGTCCGTGCGCCCCAGCGCGAACCCCGGACGCACGCCGGCGCCCGCGAGCCAGACGGTGAATCCCCCGGGATTATGATCGCGCCCCGTGCCGTTCTTTTCGGCGTAAGGCGTGCGGCCAAACTCGCCGCCCCACCACACCAGCGTGTCCTCGAGCAGGCCTCGAGCTTTCAGGTCGGCCAGCAGTCCGGCGATGGGACGGTCCACGGCCCGGGCGTGATCGGCGTGTTTGGGCAGGTTGGAATGCTGATCCCAACGCGGGTTGGCCGTGTTGTCGCCATAGGTCACCTGAACAAAGCGCACGCCGGATTCACACAGACGCCGCGCCATCAGGCACTGACGACCGAAGTCGTCGGTGACCGAATCCCCGATGCCGTAAAGCGCCCGGGTCGCGGCGGATTCACCACGAAGATCGAGCACATGCGGCGCTCGGCTCTGCATGCGGGCGGCCAGTTCAAACGATTGCACGATCGCGTCGAGTTCGGCGTCGCCCGGGCGGTGGCTGGCTCGCTCGGCGTGCAAGGCCTGCAGCAGATCGAGCTGCCGACGTTGCACTGCAGGGTTGGGAAGGCTGGAGCGAAGGTTGCGGATGGCAAGCTCAGCGGCCGGTTGTCCGGCCGTGCCGATCGGCGTGCCTTGAAACGCGGGCGGGAGAAACGCGGGCCCGAAATTGCGCGGCCCGCCGTTGCCGAGCGAGGGTGCGATGGTGACGAACCCCGGCAGGTTCTCGTTTTCGGTGCCAAGCCCGTAGTTAACCCAAGCCCCCATGCTCGGACGGATGAACTGCGTCGCCCCGCAGTGGAGGAACAGCGTCGCCGGCCCGTGCGCCACGCCTTCGGTCTGCAGCGAGTGAATGAAGCAGAGATCGTCGACGTGACGGGCCGTCTCGGGGAACAGCTCGCTGACCCAACGCCCGCTGGCCCCGTATTGACGGAAAGTCCACGGCGATTTCATCACCCGCTGATCGGTGGCGCGCTTGCCCGTGTTCGCGATGGTCCGCGCGTCGTCGAACGGCATCTGGGAACCATCATGCCGGGTTAAGAGCGGCTTCGGATCAAACGTGTCCACCTGGCTGGGCCCGCCCTGCATAAAGAGAAAAATGACGCGACGCGCGCGGGGCGGGTGATGTGGAAAGCGGACTGAGCTGGGGGTGATCGCTGCTGCGGCAGTCCTCGCCGAACCGAGAAGGCCGGCAAGCGCGAGCCCGCCAAATCCACAGGCCAAAGTTTGCAGGGCCTGTCGGCGGTTGCGGAGTGGGAAAGGGGAGGGTGGGCTCATGGCACAAACTCATTCGAAGGATCGAAATTCCGCATGAGAAAACAGTGCATGGAAAATCTCGGTCCAACCCGCTTCGGCGTCGCCGGCTTCTCCGCTCGTAAGGTGTTGCCGGGTCAGCGCGATCTCCGTCGACGTCGGTCGACGGCCCAAGGTCAGCTGCCAGGCCCGTTGCAGACGTTCGGCGTCGGATTCGGATGAGGCAGGGGAACGAGCGGCAAGCAATCGACGCGCGGCGCGCGCCGCCTGCCCGCGAACCAACGGATGATTCATCAGGAACAAGGCCTGGGTCGGCACAATGCTGGTTGCCCGATGCCCGGTGACCATGCTGGTCGGGGCAAAGTCGAATGCCTCAAAGATCTCCGGCAAGGCATTGCGAAACACCGGCAGATAAACGCTGCGCTGGTTCGAATCGGCGATGAAGCCATAGTCCGCCGTTCGCTCCCGCGGGAAAGTCGGCCCACGGGGCGGCGTCAGATCCAGGCTCCCGCTGACGAACAGCATGGCGTCGCGCAGTTGTTCGGCCGTGAGACGTTTGCGAATGGCGTGCGAAAGACGCCGGTTGTCCGGGTCCTTTGCCGATTGGCCGCCAGCCATTTGATAGGTGCGGGAAAGCATAATCTCCCGGATCAATCGCTTCGTGCTCCACCCTTCCGCCACGAACCGACTCGCCAGATGGTCGAGCAGGGCAGGGTGGGTCGGTGTGTCGCCGGTCGTGCCGAAATTATCCACGCTCCGGACCAGCCCGGCACCCAGCAGCCAGCCCCAGACGCGATTGACATAAACGCGCGCGGTGAGGGGTTGGCGGGGATCGGTCAACCAATCGGCGAGTTCGCGCCGCCCGCTCTGACGGGCCGGGATGACCGGCGACATCGCGTCCTTCGCGGTCACCGAAAGAAAGCCGCGCGGGACCAGGGCGCCCGGGGTTTGCGCGGACCCGCGCACTTGAATGGTGCCGTCACCCGGCGTTTCGGTCTCGCGCACGGTCATCACCATCGGGCGGTGCGGACCGGCTGCGCGCATCTCCCGCAAACGAGTTTCCAATGCAGCGATGCGGCCCTGCTCGGGCGCGGGTGCAGATCTATCCGCTGGCGGCGCCACCTTCGGAGCGGACGTTTGCTTTGCGAGCTGCCCGGCGGCGATCCGGCCGGCTGCCCCGTCCAAGGGCAGGAATTGGACCGCGTCGGCGGTCACATAGCCGCGGGTATCTTCGGTCCCAACCAGGACATTGGCGAAGCCGTTTGCTTCAAAGCGATATCGCCCCAGCGTGGCAAACCGCCCGTCGAATTCGGGCGGGAGTTGTTGGTTGACCAAGACCCGTGTCTCGCCGTCGGCGTGGAAAATAGTTACGGGAACGTTGGTGGCCCGGTTGTCCGAGGGCACAAAGGCGAGGCGCACTTCGTGGTGGCCAGCCGCCAAATGTTCCGGCGCGAAGGAAAGGGTCTTGGTCCCTTTGCCCTGGTTCTGATCGTGCCAGTAACCGTCGCCCACGTAGCGCCCGGAGTAAGTGGAATGTTTCCAGTCGCCGACGGCGCGCGCCCGGCTGCTGTCAACCACCAGCCCGGGCAGTTCGGACGGAGCGACGATGCCGGGGCGCTGGCTCTCCGATGAGCCGGAGCCGTCGCGTGCCTTCAGCGCGTCGCGAGTGGACTTCAGCTCGGCTTCAAGCGCGGCAAGCTCGGATTCGTGCCGTCGAAAAGTCGCTTCCTCTTCGGGCGACAGCGGCAGGGGAGTTTCCAGCCATTCCGAAACATTGGCGTGCTTGAGCAGGCGCGCGTTGCGCAGGATGCCCGCCATGGCGTAGTAGTCGCGCGTCGGAATGGGATCAAACTTGTGATCGTGACAACGGGCGCAGCCAAGCGTCTGCCCCAGAAACGCTTTGCCGAGCGTGTCGAGCTGTTCGTCGACCACGTCCAGATCGAGCTGGTTCTTGTCCTGTTCTTCGAGGTTGGTGTTGCCCAAAGCGAGGAACGTTGTCGCGATCAGACGTCGCTGCCGGACCGCCAACGGTTGTTCCGCCGAAGGCAGGAGGTCGCCGGCGATCTGTTCCCGCGCGAATTCGTCGAAGGGCCGATCCTCGTTGAATGCGTCGATGACGTAGTCCCGATACCGCCAAGCCTCGTGAAAGATGAAGCCGCGCAGCGTGACCGACTCACCGAAGCGAACCACATCGAGCCAGTGGCGTCCCCAATGTTCGCCGAAGCGCGGCGAAGCGAGCAGACGATCGACCAGCCCGGCGACCGCGTGCGCCCGATTGCGGCGCGCTGCCGATATGAACTCGTTCAATTCTTCCGGGGTGGGAGGCAATCCGGTCAGGTCCTGGTAGATCCGGCGCGCGAGCACCTGGGGCTCCGCGTCCTGCGCGGGACGAAGCCCTGCTTCTTCGATCGATGCGAGGATGAACCGGTCGAGGTCAGACTGAAGCCAGCGTGCATTTCGGACGGCAGGGAAAGTGGGCTTGGCGATGGGTTGATAAGCCCAGTGGCCGTGCGCAGGGACGTTCGGGGAGGTCAGCGCCTTCGGATCGGAGTTAGTCGCTGCCGTCAACTGCGCCGGCGCCGCGACGATCAGCAGCGCCAGACTCAGCCGGGCGAATCGAGCAACCCCGGGGTGAAACATGGGGCGAGACTGCCAGAGGAGTCGCGTGGAAACAACCCGGTTCGTGGACTGGTTTGTGGACTGGGAGAAATCGCCGCCAAGTGAACCCGGGAAGCAATCTTCAAGCGATCGGCGATGGGGGCGCCTTCTGTCTTTGGACTCATCGGGTTGACCATTTCAGCGCTTTCCGATCAGAAATGATTTGGCTCGCCGACATCGGTGCCTGCGACGACGTCATCAACCCATCCACCCGGGGTGTGATTAAAAACGGGTGATTCAATGGACCGTCTCACCCCACCCCAGATGTCATGATGGTGTTGTGTGAGCGTGACAGAATGGGCCACGCTCTGGATTGCAGGCAAACAACAACCCCAATCATGACATGAAGGCGAGAACACAACTGTCCGGACAAGGCAAGCAACCCTACCCTGGGCTGGAGGACAGAACGCCTTCAGCGTTCCCGGAGGTAGGTGCCATTTGCCGTTCCCGCGGCTGAACCAGAAGCGCCAGCCAATACCGATTGGCCGTCACGATTCCACTCGCACCCCCTCGGCCCGGCATGAGGAGCAACGAGAGCTGAACGGAGCAGGCCACGGCGCGAAGACTTCCCAAATTGTTGAATTGTAAGATCTGACCCCTGGATGGACCGTGCCTTCTGGCCGATCCTCCGGTTCATGGGAAGCCACCCGTTCTTTCTAGACCTGCTCACGAGACATGGACCAGTGGACTGCTCGGGCGGACCGCGGGCTTTCAGCCTAATGCCTTTCGGTAATTCGGTGAATTCTGTGGATAGTTAGGCAGGTAGGCAATTTTTGCCTTGTACTTTGCACGATTTATCCCTAGTAAGCTCGGGATGAACAAAACTCGTGGTGCAAA
>JBGARF010000040.1:0-102419 GCA_044230345.1 Limisphaerales bacterium | reverse complement strand
TGGCCGAACGATCCGACTCACCGACTCGGCGCCGATGATGATCGAACTGCAACCAGAGCGCTCCCGCCGAGTTCGGTGGAGTCGACTTGTTAGGCCGCCAATGTCTGGTCTCAATCATTGGCGAACTCTCCTGCCTGAACATCGGCCACGAATTCCGAAAAGGATGGTGCTCGGTCGTCTATGTCACCGGTCTCGTGCGACCATCTAACCACTGGTGGCTCGCCCTGCGAATCCAAACGCGAGTAGTCGAAGCAGTAGTAATCTCCAGTGCCGAAGTCCGCAAACGGAAGCAAGTGGGTGAAGTCGCGCTGCTCGTCAGCGAAGTTGGCGAGCCAGGCAGCCCAGCCCTCGCGAAACCGGCGGTCAATCGAATCCCAGGTCATGCGTGGGTCGCGCTCGTCCATCACCGGGAAAATCGTGACACCCTCAATACCGCGCCCGTTGTGTTGTAGCAGCCACGCTCTGAACGATGGAGGCAACGTGCGGCCGAGTGCAGTCTCCGCTCGGGCGATGGAATCGTCCGTAGTTCCGAAGACTCTGGGGCGTTTGCTGCTCATGGCGTGCGATGGCGGCCTAACGCAGAGCGCAGCCATGCCGGTCCGATGGCGTCGACATGCAATCAGAGCGGACCACCGGCATTGGCTGGCGCGTCTTGTTGGGTGATGGATGGTGGAGTGAACTCATGGCTCGCGTGCCTGTGCCTTCGGAGCTCTGACAGACCCAGTCATAGTGAAGCTGGTGATGTCGTTCCGCTCTCCAGAGGAGGTCAACCCAATCTGTCGCAGGGAGCTGACCGGATTCGCCCGCTGGCGGACCGGAGCGCTTCCGTGATAATATCCGAGCCAGTAGAAAACACTGGCCACTAAGGTCAGCACAAGGACCAGACCGATTGACTTGGTGGTTTTCATACGACGATCGATGTCAAATTCACCCAACGACCCAAGCTCGTCATTTCAGTCTTCTCCGGTGGGCTTTGAGAACCAGACATTTAGCACTCAAATCGCCAATAAAATCAGGTATATGCTGCGTTCTTGCAAGTCAAAACATGCCTTAACGAGCGTCAATGTTTCTTAACTTTTCTGTACTCGTCCGCTGGCAAATCGACTGGCAGTTTCCGCACCGGATTGCCAGCCAACTGCCAGCAAAAGTTACGGCCACCGACGATTGTTGAAGCCTGCAATCGTGGCGTGGTTTCAGGCCAAATCCATTGCATTGCTGGCGAGCACGGAACGGGGACCGATCCCGAGCATGTTGCGGCGATTGACCGGCCAAGTTCCAAAGCCTAGCCTCGCTCGTGTTTGAAAGCCGATTGGAGAAACGACGCTCGATGAAAGCAACACCTGACATGGACGTGACTGACAACTGGCCCAGACAAGAAGACGCTGAACTCTGTAAAAAAGAGTTCGTGGAAATCGTGAGACAACTCGCGCATTTGCGCGACCTTCAATACAAGAAGGATTTGGCCAAAGGGATTATTCAGGGAGCCGAAAAGGTCGTGGCCTTGAATCTACCCTCCAACCTCCTCCGTGCCGCCGCCATCTTCGTTGATTGGAGGCATGGCTTTCCGCCAGATGGCGGCTCGTTCCTGCCGCCAGCCTGGGCTCGTGCGACCGAATTGCTTCCTAAGCGGCAGCGCGGAAGCCTGCGCTGTGAGGGATTGAAGGAAATGTCGTCAGTGCAGGAAGGTGATGTGGTGGTGCTGACCCACGATCTTGAATCCGATGGCCTGCACGCCGGGATGTCAGGCATCGTCCGGGAACTGCCGTCTGACGACGATGACAAGAACATGTTTAGTATCGAGTTTGGTGAACCAGAAGAAACTGTCTCCGTGACCATCGAGGTGGCCGGCGACTGGCTCCGCCCGCCGCGACCGGGAGACTTGCTGGAGAACTACCGTTCATAGCCCCTTGGAGAACGCATGGACGACATATTCGTGTACAGCTGCGGATTGTTTCGTGGAGAAGTTGGCGGACAGGGGGGTGGATGAACGGGAGGTATGAGCGGGCTATGGTGTGGAACGCGTAGCGAGAACAGCCGTGGGGGCGGAGGCGAAGAGCGGTCGGTGGTTTGGGGCGGATTGGGGACGCGAGACGGTGACGGGCTTCCGTGTTGGTGCGGTCGCGGCTTGGCCCGGGTTTAGGTCAGCGGCTGTTCTCGGCGCGGAAGCGAGCGAGCATCTGCAGGCCACGTAGACGCGCCGCTTCGCGCTCTTCCGGGGTTGATGGCGGTGAGGTTGGCGCGGCGGGCTTGCTCGGCTTTGGCGGCGAGAGGGTGACGCGGCTGATGTTGAGATCTTCCTCGAAGCGATCGGGCTGAAGGAGGTTGGAGAGCTTCAAGGCGCCAACATTCCTGCGACCGTGACGGATCTCGCGCTGGAGGTAGCGGATGACGTTCTGGACGTCGGCTTCGGTGAAGCCGGCTCGGAAGAGTTCGAACCACATTCGCTCGCGATCAAAACGCAGGCTCACGCGCTGGCCGGTCAGCCGGCAATACAACGCGTGAGCCTGTTGAATGCGCTCGATCATGAGGCGTGGCGGGCCACCCCCGGCAGGCCCGGGACTTGTTCCATGGCCTGCTGGACGGTCTGGGCGGTGATGTCTTTGCGATCGGCGCGGGCGGCTTCGAGCCAGGCCGCCCGAGCCAGCAGACAGACGCTGCGGGGCACGCCGGCGGTGGCGCGCACGAGCAGGTCGACGGCTGCCGCGTCGAAGACGCGGGAGCGGTTGATGCCGACGGCTTCCAACGCGGTTTTGAGGTAGGTCTGGATCTCTTCGAGGGTCCACGGACTGAGCAGATGATGGGCCCCCAGCCGGGAACACAGGGCCCGATGGTTGCGCAGCTGGAGTTGGCCCAGCAGGTATTCGTCGCCAATGAGAACCAGAGCGAAGGTCGGCTGGCTGGGCAGGTTCAAGCCCAGGAGCAGACGCAGTTCCTCCAGGGTGCTGTGGGTGCAGTTCTGGGCGTCATCCAGGACGATGACCAGAGTCTGGCGTTCGTGTTCGGAGAGATAAGCGGAGAGTTCGTCCAGATTGCGCTCGCGCCGGAAGCTGGCGCGTTTGCCCAGACTGCGCGAGAGCGTGGCCAGGAGGCCACTGCTGCTCAAGGTGGCTTGAGTGAGGTTGACGGGCGTGTAGAGACGCGTTTCCAACTGCCGCACCCAACGACCGACCAGGGTGGATTTGCCGACGCCGTTGCCGCCACTCAAGAGCATGACACCGCGCAAGGCGACGGTTTGATTGAGCAAAGCGAGAGCGCGTTGCTGGGACGGGATCTCGACCCATTGCAGATCCGAGAGCGGACCAAAAGGCACGCCGGTGGCGCCCCAGGCGCGGGCCAAAGCTTCCAGTTCGTTCATGGCTGGCCCTCCGTTGTGCCCAAGCGGCTGTTGAGATGTCGGTCGACTTTGCGGGCCTGGCCGAAGTGCTGGCCTTTGTAACGAACGAACACGGGGTCCTTGAGCCAGGGATCCAGTTCGAGTTCCACCCGCAACCCCCGCAGCACCAGGTTGACCTCGAAGAGATCGTTGTCGATGCGCACGGTGCCGTCTTTGCGGACGACGCGTTCCAGGCGGGTGTAAAAGAGGCGGTCCAAATCCAGTTGGGGATCGAGCGTGCGCACCAACGACACGGAGCGAGCGAAGCGGTCCTGGGGACTTTCGCCGATGCCCTGGTGAACGCGCGGGTGATAGACCTCCTGCAACCAGTTGGCCAGTTTGCCATTGAGTTCGTCCAACGAGCCGACGCCCTGACCCGGCAACCGCAAGGCGGCTTCAAAATCCTGCTGGAGCGTGCGGAACATCCGCTCCACTTTCCCGCGACTCCACGGCTTGCCTGGCTTGGAGTGGATGAGCCGGATGCCCAGGTTGGCACAGACGATCCGCAGATGATCGTTGATGAACGGACCACCGTTGTCGGCATACAGTTTCCTGGGCAGTCCGCGACGCCGGACGGCCTGCTTGAGACAAGCCAAGAGCGCCCGGGTGTCGGCGGCCCGGGCGTAGGCGGAGTACGGAATGAGTCGGGAATGATCATCAATGATGAGGCACAGGTGGGTCGCGATGGTCTTGGGTGCCAGCGCCAGGAAAGGCCCGGGGGAGAAGTCGACGATCCACAGGTCGTTGACGCCGGGAGCTTCGAACGTCTTGGTCGGGCCGGGAATGTTCTGGCGCAAGAGATACCGGCGGCCGTGGGCATCGAGCTCGTTCTGTTCGAGCCAGCGATAGACGGCCGAGATGGCCGGCAGCGTGGGGTCGGATTGTTTCCATTGGCGGTAGAGCAGCTTGACCGGCACCCCGGGGAACGAACGGACACGTTCCAAGATCCATTGCTGCTGAGTGGGTGAGAGCCGGCGGGGTTTGCCCCGGTCAGATCGTGGTTTGGGCTTCAACGCGTCGAAGCCGCCCTTCTTGAAGGCGTAATACCAGTCTTCGAGCGTGCGTTTGGCGACGAAGGTCGGGGGCGTGTCGGCCTCTCCGGGCAAGGGATGAGCTGCGGCCACCTGTTCCAGCGCGGCCGACAGCGGCCAATGCTGGTAGACCAAGTCGATAATGTGTTGAACCAGGCTCAGACGCCGCAGCGCCTGGGCCTCCGCCACCGAGGAAGGAGGGTTTTGCATAGCGCGCCCAGTCTTCCCGCCCCGCCCGCCGGCCAACCAATACTACATTGTGTGGGATCGTCGGCTCGCCGGAGCAAGGGGTGCGGCTACGGAGGCGGTCGCAAACACCGGTAGTTGCCCAGGAGCGAAATCTGGTGGTGTTCCGAGAGAAAACGGAGCATCCTCGGCACCGAGTCCATGGCCAGACGCAAGCTCCTCCACAGGGGGGCCACCTCGGAAACGGAGCTTTCAATCAGTTGTCCGAAGGCCTCTTGAAGGACAGTCACTCGCGCGGACAAGGCACTCCACGCTCGCTGGAGGCAACCCGCCTCCACGACGCGGGGCGGTGGGTCCAGACCTTGCGTCTGGATCCCCGCCCGTTGGTCGAAGTCCCGCTGCAATCGTTCCGCTCGAATCGCCCGATACGGCAGCCGATGCGGCTCCAGCACCGAAATCGTCAACCCGCACGGCGGGCAGAGATATCGGAACACCTGCTCCTTCTTGCCGCCCTCCGGATCCGCGTAGCGCTTGTAATGTCCGTGACAATGGACCGTCCCCGGACAACCGCGCGGACAGACGGGCCGAGATCCCACGAGTTGATCTTTGCGAACTTGAATGCGGAACAGAATCCAGATCCGTCACGTCCGATCAAGCCGCGCTCTTTCCGGATCCACGAACCTTCCTCCCTCCTCCAATCCGCCAACGATCCAGTCTCACGTCTTCACCGCACTTCGCAGCGGTACAATATTCGCAGAACTGCTGAGATACTTTCACAAGCCGAGTTTAAGCAAGATTCTCACGGTCTTGGGGATACTCGGTGCCGGTTTACTCACCGTCTTGTGCTACGAACTTTATACCGCGTCCTTTCGTTTGAATCGGCTCCAAAAGGCTGCCGACCTGTTCGTTCGTCTTGAGGAAATCCGGCTGCATGGGACGAATAGTCCTCCCGAAATGCGACGGGCGTATACCGCGCTGATTGACCAAACAACCGAAGCCATCGAAGAAAAGCCGGTGAGTCTCAGGCATCTGTTCGCCCAATTCACATTATCAACTGACAGCCTCTGGAAATTCCTGGCGGGCGCTGGGCTCTGGCTGGTGCTGGCGCTCTTGCAACTGCCAAGAGCCGCAACCAGGCCGGGCAAGGACCGGTTCTTGGGCCTGATGCTTCTCGCTGTTGCCAGCGGCTCTGTCGGGATGTTCGTTCCGCAGATTGGCTGGCCGTGGTTTCATCTCCTGCTTTACCCGTGGCTCTTTTTGCTGGCGATGATCGTCGCTGCGTTGCCCGTGGCATTTTTCTACGTGCTGAACTCGGGGCTTAAAGCGGCGTCGTGGAAGGCCAAACAGATCACTTGTATCAGCAACCTGAAACAAATCGGCCTGAGTGCACGCATGTGGGCGGATGCCAATGGCAATGTTCTCCCTTCCAAGCTGGCCTCGATAATGAATGATTTACCGGATCGGCACGTAACGCGATGTCCGGCTGATGATTCATCCCCATACGAGATCGTCTCGCCGGGGTGTTCCGTGAAAGACCCTTCCGTGGTTTATGCCCGATGTCCGATTCATCATAGTGTACTGCTCGCCGACGGAAGCGCGCACTCGCGAGAGCGTCGTGATTCATAGTCGGCCTGAGCCTCATTAAAGGTCTTGCCCGATAGACTTTCGCCACCCTCTATTATCACGGTCGGCAGTGACGTGTTTTTTCGGAATCAAACAGGGTGAGTGGCCGACCAAAAATGGCGCGCTGAAATGCTTCAAGGATTTTGTCAGGTTGAAGAATCACGGATTGACCAAGCGGAAAAACTGACTTCCGTTCGTTCTCGGCAGGGTGAGTTGATACTGGCCGCCAATGAGCGTCGGGGAATTTGTGACGGATGACCAATGGATGGGTGGCGAGAGGTTCGCCGTGGCTTCCAGTCTGAAAACTGCCGATGAACTCGGCCATGAGAGCAATACTTGGGTTGTGGTGAGGGAAACTGCCACTGACGGTTCAGCTTCAACAAATCGAAAGTTGGGACCGAACGTATTGGTTCCGTTGCCTACGCCCTGACCGACGTTCGGGAAGGTGAATGTTTCCGCGCCATAACGCGCTTGGTAAAAGGCTATCTGGGGGGCTACAATGGCCGGTGAAGGGGTATCGAGAATTTTGTCCGGTCCTGCATGCCGAAAGAAAGTGCCGATGATGTAATGCCCGGGTTGAAGAAGAGTTTCGGTGATCGGGAGATACCGGAACCCATCGATCAGTTCGGCGCCTGTCCCGCTTGCGAGATTTGTTTGCACCAGCAGCGTCCCGTTCGTGCTCCAAATGCCCGTCTGATGAGATTCCGCGAAGCCGTCTTGCGCAAAATCAAACACTCCCAGTTTCGTGACTCTAATGGGAGACAAAACAGTGAACTCCCAACCGGCCGTGGCCGAATTGTGCTTGAAAGAGCTGGCCGCGGATTCCCAAGTGACATCAATTGCAGGCACTCCACCTAGGTCAAAGTCAAAGTTTGCCAGTGAGTCCAATTCGTCCTGCGTCAAGAATGCGGCGGCTTGGCCACCGAACCCACTAAGAGTTACAATCGCGTTAGCCGCCGCTATCGCATCGGCGCGGTATTGGGCAAGGATTGTGAAGTGCGCGAGGCGGGCTGTCTGGCCGGCGGAGACTGTTAGTTGGTAGGTCCATTCGATGTTGTCGCCGGTAAGGATCACAGAGGTCGGCTCTAATCCAGCGGGGCCGTGAATGTAGTGGACGATGGCCGGCGTGCCATTACCGTTGCCGTCGTCCGTGCCGATCCACTGATCGCCGGTCTCGACGACCGTGTCGCCGTCCGACGTGGCAAAAACCGTGGTCGCCGCATCGGAGCCTAGGTTGCCAACAATCCGCACGGTGGTCGTGATCGCAGCACCCGTAGGATTTTGAAAGACGTCTATGGTGCGGGCGAAATCCTCGTTGCCGCTCGCCGGTACGGTGACCTCGCGGTGGACATTCAGGCCGGTGAGGTTGTGCGTGCCGGTGACGACCGTGCGGCCGTCGTCATGCGTGGCTGAGTTCGCCGTCGGCGCGTAATTGGCACCGCTGACCTGGAGGCGGTTCAGGCCGTCGAACGCATTATCAGGGCCTTGCACTAGCTGCCCGGACATGAGGCCAGTTAGGAGCACGTCCAGACTGTAACCGAGCGGTGTGATGAACATCTCAACGTTATTCTTCGGCGTCTGAATCCATATCTCCATCGCTGCCCCAAACCCATTCTCGTGCTTCAGAACGGCCAAATCTCTACGGCCGTCAAGGTCGAAGTCCCCTATTGAGAGCCACGAGGCATGATCCCACTCTACACTGTAAGTTATTGCATCGCCTAAGTTGCCATCCGGCTGGCCCAGTAGCAGGGCGACGTAGCCAATGAGACCGCCGTCTCCACTTCCGCTAAGTGCCAGGGCGACATCTTGTCGGCCATCCTTATCAACATCGCTGATGACGGCTGTGTTGTCGTAAAAACCACCTTGGCTATAGGTAACGGGATTATTGAGGGTGCCGTCGCCGTTACCCGTCAACACTGCGAGAATGTCGGAATAGCCGTGGGTTACGACGAGATCGGGTTGCATGTCGCCATTAAGGTCACCACTTGTCACGAAAGTCGGATACGGCGCACCTGAACCATAGGTGCCGCGCAGAAAGAATGTTCCATCACCTCTACCCGTCAGCAATGACACGTCTCCCGTCATCCAGTTGTCTGCGACGAGGTCGAGATTGCCATCCCCGTCGAAGTCCCCTGTGGCCACTGAACGACTGCCTATTTCGTACCGACTGGCGATGCTAAGTGTACCGTCGCTCTGCCCGAGCAAAATCCGGATCGCAGCGTTACCACTGTACTGCATGATGGCTATATCATCTCGCCCGTCGCCATTGAAATCACCCACAGCAAATGGGCCACGATGACCCCCGCTATCAAGGGAGTAGATAGACGGGCCGTCGAATGTCGCGTTGCCACGGCCAAGCAAGACACCAAGGGTACCGCTATTCTGGTTAATCACGGCGATGTCGCGTTCGCCGTCACCGTTAAAATCTGCGATCCCAAGATGCTCGGGATAGCCGCCTCCAGAACTATAAAGGACCGTTTCCGAAAACGCCCCACCGCCGAGGCCCCGGCGTACACCAACAGATCCTTGGCTGTAAATCGCCAAAACAAGATCTTCGCGGCCATCGGAATCTAAATCCGCGACGGCACAAGTTAGCGGACTACTCGTATCACGACTAAGCTCGATTCGAGGATCGAAACGCGAAGGTGCCGTGGCGAACACGACAAAATCCCCGACGTAATCTGCGCCTGCATTACCATCGCGGTCTCCGTCCAATGCAACGCCGAATGTGCTGGTAATCGCATCACGCGTGGTCAGCCGATAAACGCTTGCGTCAAGGGCCGAAAAGCCAAGGGTAGCGACATTACCGGCGTAGCTTACGTTCACCGGCACCATTAAATCATCTTGGGTTCCCAAAAGCGCATCCGGGCCGAGACCGCGAAGCTGGTAGTTTGCCGCCAAATCACCGCCCAGCACTGGTTCGCTGAAGGTGATTTGAATGGACGTCGCACCCTCTGGCAGAGTGCCGCCAACGACTGACGGCGAAACGTTGACAACTGTTGGTGGTGCCGCAGCCGCGGTGTTGAAGTTCCAAATCGTGTTGTCGCTAATCCCCAGGTAGTCGTTCCCCGCCAAATCATCGAACGCCCCACTGTCGATCTGCACGTAGTAACTCATCTCTGTCCCAAAGCTGGACGATGGATCTATCGTCGCCAGATTGTTGGAGATTGTCACTTGGGCGCTCGTCACCGCGATTGTCTCGAAGAGCGTGTCGTCGCTCAACTTCCTGATCACGATGTTTCCCACGCCTTTCACCGACGGCTCGCTGAAAGTAATCACTAGGTGAGTATCCAATGCCACTCCCACGGCACCATCTGCTGGCGAGAGGCTGTTTGCCACAGGAGCCGTCCTGTCGATCGAGTAAGCCTCACCACTGGTGAAATTCTGGTTCAGACTGTTGTCGGCGGCATCGGTGATGGTGGCCACACCCGCCAGTACGTCCAGACGCATAGTCCCATCTCCGGTGCCCGTGCTGGCCGTCACGTCAATGGTCGTTCCGCTGCTCGCGTTGATCGCCGTAATGGATTCGCCAGTGATCGTTCCCGTGACTTCAACCAATGTGAAATCAGCCGTGGAGACGTTGTTGACGTGCTCGCTGAAATTGACGCGGTATACCACCGAAGCCGCACTCGTGAGTTGACCGCTCGGAGTCAGTCGAGTGATTGACTGAATCGTCGGCGGGGTCGTGTCTCCACCAGTAGCATTAGCCGTTTTGGCTCCGTTAATTCCCGTGAGCGTGTTGCGGTAAGTGGAGTCGTCCACAAAGCCGGTCGAGTTGAATGCTTCGTTGAAATGCCAAAGCGCGCGAGTATTCGCATCGGTAGCGAAGGAGCCGCTTGGGGGCGCGTAGGATGCCCCGCTGTAGCGAGCTACATTGGAGAGACGCACTTCGTCAATCCACCCGTGAAACGGGTTCACTCCAAGATACGCTCCGATGTTGAGAGCCGAAGATGAGTTCCCGATGCCAGGGCTGAAACTCAAGCCGCTTCCAAAACCAATGCGTGAACCGTCCAGATAGATCGCACCGGTGTCGTTTGGCCCGGACTGATTATCGAAGACCGCCGCTGCGTGATGCCAGCCAATGGAGAGACTGCTTGCAGTAGGAAAAAGTGTGATGTAGCCGGGACTTGGCAACGCGGGCGACCAGAGGCGAAAGAAAAGCTGGTCTGACTGGTTCGTACGAAAGTTGATAAACAGGGCGTAGGCACTTTGCTTGTAAATCAGGGTTTGAAGTCCCTCACCATTCAAGTCCGGCACGTAAAACCACGCCTCAATGGTGAATCCCTGCCCATCCAGAGTGCCGAGGTCGAGAGAATCGTTATCCGCGACGCTGGCATAGTCGTTAACGCCGTCAAGCGCGAGGCTCAAGCCAGACTGGGCGGTTGCCCTCGCCGGGAGAAAAAGCAACAGACAGATCGTGAATGTTGCCGTAACCGTGAGGATTGATTTTCTCATAGGGTTCTTTCTGCGTTCATGGTCCCAGCAAAAGGGTTTGATAAAACCGGCTTGTGGACGGCGGAGGATTGGTGTGGAGGAATCGGCACTGGTTGGTCGTCAAGGAATTGGTCGCGATGGATTGCCAGTCTGATGCGATCAAGTTTGTCGTGGACAGTAACACCAGGGGCATTGAAGCCGGGTTGGTCACGTCGAGGCGCACCACACCCAAGGGCAACGGAGTGATGGAGAGGAAACGCGGCGACATAAGCCGGTCGCCGTGCAGCCGGGCGATTCCCTGACGGCTGTAGCCATTCAAGTCGATGAATTCACCACCGATGAGAAGATTTCCTGACGGCAGGAACGCTGACGCGTAGATTCTGTTGTTTGGAACGTAGAATTCAGCCGGCTGAAAACTCGTATCAAAAGTGCCATCTGGTAGAAAACGCGCGACAGAGGGAATGACGGAATGAGGGGCGGTGTAGAATGCACCGCCGAGAAGGATCTTGCCGTCCGGCTGCACGGCGACGAAGTCCAGCGTGCCACCATTGGTGTAAATGGTTCCGTGGCTGTTCATCAGGCTGAAAGCCGTGTCGAGTGCGCCATTGGTCAGGAAGCGTGCCGCGCCCACACGAGCCGTTCCGTTGATCGTTTTGAAGTAACCGACCAACAGGGCTTTGCCGTCGGGTTGCAGGGCGATGCTTTGCTGTAGTGGGAAATCAGCCAGCACTGGCTGGAAGGAATTGTCCAGAACACCATCCGAATTGAGGCGAACAAGATTCGTGGAGAGCTGCGTGGAGAAGTTGTACTGCGAGACGTTACAGAGCAGCTTGCCGTCGGGTTGCAGAATAATGCGCTTCACTCCTGAGTAAGCGACAGCGCTGTTTCCGGCATTAAAACTCGGATCAATAGTGCCGTTGGCGTTCAGGCGGGCGGCGTTTGGTCGAATCAAGCCGTTGATGCGGGCGAAGCTCCCAAAGATGATTATCTTTCCGTCGGGTTGCCGTGCCATCGCGGAAACAGAATCAGCCGCTCCGGTCAGGACGGCGGGGAATGTCGCGTCCACGGATCCATCCTGATTGAGGCGGGCGAGGCCAGTCCGCCGCGTGCCGTTTACCGCTGAAAACCGTCCGCCAATCAACATCTGTCCATCAGGCAGCAGGACGACGGCGTTTATACTCGACGAACTGAAATCGGAGGCGAATGTGAGGTTGAACGTGGAATCCACCGAGCCATCAGAGTTTAGGCGGGCGAGATTAGTGCGCGCCTGGCCGTCCACTGTTGTGAACTGTCCTCCTACAATGATTTGGCCATTCGTCAAAACCACCATCGCATACACCCCATTGGGCGACAGATCGCTTGCCACTCCCAAACCGGGGTCGAACGACTGATCCAGGGTGCCGGCATTTTGAGACACCGGCACTGCACTTGTTGTCACGCCATTGGAGGAGGCAAGATGATTACTGTTTGACGAGGCATCCGCGAAGTTTGCGGTGCCAGTGTTCTCATCAAAGTGCCAGAGAGCGACGGTGTTCACATCGGGGACAAAAGGCGTCTTGGGGATTCGATACGGAGTATCGTGAGTACTGATTGGTGAATCGTTAGTGTAACGCGCCATATTCGAGATGCGCACCTCGTCAAGCCAACCCTTGAAGCTGTTAGTGCCATACGCTCCACCAACCGATACGGCAGACAGCACGGCGTTAATGCCGGACGGAAAGTTTGCAAAAGTGTCGCGATAGACCCTGCGCCCATCCAGAAAGAGAGTGCGGACAGTCGGATTGGTGCTGTTGGCGAAAACGGCGGCGACATGATGCCGTCCCGGCTTGAGATTGACGCCAGTAAGGACATCGAGGCTTCCAGGTATTTTCGCGGTGCTGAAATTGAGGATGGTAGTGTTGGAGTCGAACAGCAAACCAAGTTCATAACCTTGAGCCTTGGTAATGAGGCTCGCGTAACCGAGCCGGTTCGTCACGGGAAGATGAAAAAAGCATTCGAGCGTGAAGCTGTTACCCGCACCGACGCCGAGATCGAGAGAATCAGCGTCCGGGGCGCTGGCATAGTCGTTTACGCCGTCCAGCGTGAGAGCCAGTCCATCGCCTGCGGGTGCTTCCGCGCATACTATTTCGCTGCCCACCAAAATCAGAAGGAAAGACAAAAGGATGTTGGCTACCTTGGCATTCATCGATATTTTCAAATTTCGTTTTGCATTTCGAGTTCGCTTCATGGAGCACCAGCGCTCCTCATATTCGTGAGGCTTTTGCGTTTCTGTCATGGTTAATGGCAGACGGCGGCGGTTTGTGACATGAAAAATCGTCACACGACAGCCGAACGATTCCTGGTTTTATGCCCCGGCAAGAACGAGCGACAAGTAGCTAGTGCAGGTGGAGGCGCTTACCGGCTTGTTTTCCACGCGGCTCTCGATAACCTGCCGCCACCCTATGCCAGAAGACTCGCCTGCGCCCGGCGGAGGATCAGCGTTTCCAACGACGCAATGGACGGTCATCGTGGACGCGGCTTCCAGCGACCCGGCCCGTGCCAGGGAGGCGCTTGCAAGATTGTGCGATGCCTATCGCGAGCCAATCATGAACTGGTTCCGGCGGAAGGATTATTACGAAGACCCGGAGGATCTCACTCAAAGCTTTGTCGCCTACCTCATCGAAAAAAGCCTTTTGAACAAGGTCGCGCCGCGCACGGGTCTGTTCCGGGCGTTTCTCACCGACACGATGCAGAAGTTTCTCTGGGACACTTGGGACAAGGCGGGCGCACAGAAACGGGGGCGGGACATCGAGAAGGTGTCGCTGGTGGAGAATGACGCGGATATGTTGGCTGATGGCCACGCTGATAGCCAGCTTGACGTGGACTTCGCGCGCGTCATCCATCGCAAAGTGATGGATGCGCTCGTGCCGACGGATGAATTGAAGCCTTACATTTTTCAGAAAGATTCGAGCGAGGGTTGGGAGGCCATCGCGACGCGCTGGGGTAAAACCTCGGAATCCGTCCGCCAGGAAGTATGCCGATTGCGGCGCAGCCATTGGAAGAGGTTTCAGGATGAAGTGGCGCAGATTGTCACTCCGGCGAATCGGGCCGAGGAAACACGCTACCTCTACGAACTGCTGTTTCGAAATCCACCGTCGGAGTGACGATAAAACCCGGTCACAACTCCAACTCGATTGCCATTTAGAGGGTGTGCGGCATGGCGGTAGCGACACCGCATGAGATGGATTGAAATGACGATGCCAGACAAGCCTGCCAGCCGACGAATTCCGTATTTCGGCGATTTCGCGCTCTTCGGCGAAATCGGACGTGGCGGGATGGGCGTGGTCCATAACGCCCAGCAGACCAAACTGGATCGTCCGGTCGCGTTGAAAGTGCTGCATTCGCATCTCGCCCACGGCGAAGCCGGGTTGCAACGTCTGCGCATCGAAGCCGAGGCCGCCGCGCGACTGGATCATCCCAACATCGTCCCCATCTACGAAATCGGAGAGCATGAAGGCCAGCCTTACCTCGCCATGCAACTGGTCGAGGGCAAGAGCCTGGCGGAATACCTTGGCCGCTTCAGTGTTGGCTTGCCAGAGCGGGAAGCGGCGACTCTCCTGGCGAAGATCGCAAGCGCCGTTCATCACGCGCACCAGCGCGGCGTGCTGCACCGGGATTTGAAGCCGGGCAACGTGCTGTTGGATGCCGGAGGCGAACCACGTTTGATCGACTTCGGCCTGGCCAAGTGTGTTGAACAAGATTCGGGCCTGACCCAGACGGGTTCCTTTCTCGGAACTCCCGCCTATGCCTCGCCGGAACAAGCGGCAGGGCACAACAAATCCATCACCACCGCGAGCGATATTTACAGCCTGGGCGCGATTCTTTACGCGCTTCTGACCAGTCAGCCGCCGTTTGTCGGCGAGTCCACGGCGGAAATAATTGATAAGGTAAAGAGCGGTGTTCCGCCCCGCCCGCGCTCCATTCGGCCAGCGCTCTCGGCAAATCTCGAAACCATCTGCCTCAAGTGCTTAAAAAAAGAACCTGCGCGACGCTACGCATCGGCGTTTGAACTTGCTGAGGACTTAACTTGCTTCCTTGATGGCAGGCCCATTGCGGCGCGGCCAGTCGGCGCAATTGAACGGCTTTGGATGTGGATTCGGCGGAATCCGGTTCACGCCGCCCTCTGGATGACAGCATTTCTGGCAGTCGTTGCGTCACTTGTCGGTGGTTTCCTCTGGCGCAACACCCGTGCGAAGGAAACCGAAGCGCGCAACCAAATCCGCCAGCGCCAGTTGCTGGAGGAAATCCAAGCGACACGACTGACGGCTCATTCCGCCGGGTGGTCCGAGCGGGCGTGGACGCGCGCAGGCGAAGCCGCCGGGATTCCGACGACGGTCAAGTCTGGCGATGTCAGAGATCAAGCCGCCGCCATCCTCGCCGGACTGGATGCGCGCCGGCTCAAAGTATTCACGAACTTTGGCGCGTCCTCCGTGGCGTTTGATTGGGAAGGCAAACGCCTTCTGATGGGCGGTTTCGGAGACGGCACAAAGTTTTGGGATGCCGCGACTGACACCATTCATATTTCCTCCAGGACCAACTTGGGACCAGTCGCCTTTGCGGAGAACGGAGCGCCATTACAGTTGCTCTGCGATGCGGAACGCCATTCGCTTGTCCTTGCCGACGTCGTCCATTCACAAACGGTGCGGGAATGGAAGATTCCGCCTCAATTTGGTTCCCAACCGGTGACGGGAGAAACGCCCTTGGCGATCACACCCGACGGCTCTTCCATCGTGGCTGTGCTTAAGAGCGTGGATGGCCATGCGGCGCTCACGGCCTTTTTACCAGGCACCGTTCGTTTGGTGGCAAGCCTCTCAAACTCCGTCGCCGCGATGACGCTCTCTCCAGATGGCAGCCTGGTCGCTGCGGCTGAATCGACGGGCAAAGTGAGTGTTTGGTCGGTTCGCGATGGACGTCGCGTTGCCGAATTCACAGCAAGTCGAAATGAAATCACTTCCCTGGCCCTGAAGCATACCACCCGCGTTCTTGAGTCAAGAGAGCGAGGAACAAGCGAAGTCTGGCTTCTAGCTGCGGGAGACTCTGGCGGCATCGTCACCATTTGGGATCTTCGCACCCAGACGCTTAGTGCATATTGTCGGGGAGGTCACTACCACGTCTATGCAGTCGCTTTCAGCCCGGATGGAATGACCCTCGCTTCGGGCGGTCGCGGCCCGATCAAGTTGTGGGACGTGGCCACAGGCCGTCTGCTGCTTGACGTTCCCAGCGGTGACTACATCACGGGACTGGATTTTGCGCCCGACGGAATGCGGTTGGCGGTGAGCAGTCAGGGAACCACCTATCCAGCCAATGTTTCCATCTGGCAATTGGAATTTGGACGAGGAATCAAGACGCTTCGCGGGCTGTCCGGTGAGGTTTCAAAAATTTGCTTCTCCGCTGACGGGCGCAAGTTTGCGGCCTTGTCGCACAATTGGGAGGTTGGCGTGTGGGATTTGGCGGAGGGCCACCTGCTGCGAATCCTAGAGGTGCCAAGAGGAGAGTATGCCGACAACGCGGCCCTGGCCTTCAGCCCCGACGGTAAACGACTCGCCTTCTCGGCTTGGAAAGCCGCCAGAATGTGGGAAGTCCAGTCCGGTGTCGAGCTGGCTGCGTGGGAGTTGCCACCAGGTCTGGTGGAAACACTCGGCTTTCCTGATGAAAACCATCTGCTGCTTTTCAGAATGGAAACTCTGGACGGCAGGCGGGCACCGTTGAGCGATGCGCCGCCCAAGAACCATCCGCGGGTTTGTCGGATTCGCGATTTGCTGAGCATAGATGCGCGGAAGCCCATTGCCGAAAATGACGAATTCAATTGGCGCGTCTTTACCGCCCGCGCGCCTCACGACGGACGGACCTTCATCGCGGAGGGACTGCGCGTTCGCGGCGGCGAGCGCACTGTGATGATCAAATCGTTTGATGGCCTTACCGGCAAAGAACTGCGGACAATCCCGCTGACCAGGAATTATGCGTACTCCGGTCCAATTCGGACAGCGATTCCGATTCAATTCGGACACTGAATCCAATTCAAATCGGACACCGATTCCGGGGCAAATCGGACAGTGATTCCGATAATTGTCGGACACCGATTCCGGGCGTCCGGAATGGGGTCCGAGAGAGAACGGGTTATTCACAGGAGGAGCTGGAGCGGCGGTGGATAAGTCGGCAGGGTCGCGCCTTTTTCACAACGAAAAAGGCAACCCAATGGCACGACAACCCATATCCATGCGTCAAATCAAAGAAGTTCTGCGGCTGAAACACGAGCTCAAGCTCTCGGTGCGGGAGATCGCCCGTAGCTGCGCTGTTCCCACCAGTACCGTTGGTGATTATCTCAAGCGGGCGGAATCGGCCGGGATCCTCTGGCCGATGCCCGAGGATTGGACCGAGGAACAAATCCTGGAACGACTGCTGGGCGCGGCGGAGCCGGCCCCGGTCACGGCGGCCGCGGCGGTTCCGGACTGGCAGCACGTCCACGAGGAGCTGCGGCGCAAGGGGGTAACGCTGCGGTTGCTATGGCAGGAATATCGGCAGGCCCATCCGACCGGTTACGGCTACAGCCGGTTCTGCGAGTTGTATGAACGATGGGCGGCCACACTGGATCCGGTGCTGCGGCAGGTGCATCCGCCCGGCGAGAAAATGTTCGTCGACTGGGCCGGCCAAACGGTGCCGATTTACAACTCGCTGGATGGCTCCGTGTCGCAGGCATCGATTTTCGTGGCGGTCTTGGGAGCCAGCAACAAAACCTACGCCGAGGCGTTCCCCCATCAGCAATTGGTGTCGTGGATTACAGGCCATTGTCATGCCTACCGATTCTTCGACGGGGTGACGAGGGTCACGGTTCCTGACAACCCAAAGACGGCCGTGATTGAGGCGTGCCGCTACGAGCCGCGGCTGCACGCCTCCTATCAGGAAATGGCGACGCATCACGGCACCGTCATTATTCCGGCCCGACCGCGTAAGCCCAAAGATAAGGCGAAAGTTGAGGGGGGCGTATTGATCGCGTCCCGGCTGATTTTGGCCAAGCTACGCGACCAGAAATTCTTCAGCATCCAAGCGCTCAACGTGGCGTTGCGGGCCGAATTGATGCAACTCAACGCCCAGCCGTTTCAGAAACTGGAAGGCTCGCGGGATAGTTGGTTTGAACAGCACGAGAAGCCCGTCCTCTTGCCCCTGCCAGCTCAGCCCTACGAACTGGCGACCTGGCAGAAAGCCAAGGTCAACATCGACTACCACGTGGTCGTCGAGAAGCATTACTACAGCGCCCCCTATTCGCTCATCCACGCGGAGGTGGACGTGCGGCTGACGGAGACCACCGTCGAGCTGTTTCACAAGTCCAAGCGCGTGGCGGCCCACGCGCGCAGCCGGCAGCCCGGCCTGTTCACCACGGTCGAGGATCATCGCCCCAAGGCTCATCAGAAATACCTGCAGTGGACGCCCAGCCGGCTGCTCCATTGGGCCGGCAAAGTCGGTCCCGACTGCGCCAAACTGGTCGATCACATCATGAAGAGCCGGCCGCATCCGGAGATGGGTTACCGGTCGGTCATGGGCATCATGCGCTTGGGCAAAGGCGTCGGCGACGCCCGGCTGGAAGCGGCCTGCCGCCGCGCCCTTCACTTTGGCACCTGCTCCTACAAGAGCATTCAATCGATCCTCGATCATCAATTGGATCAGCAACCGTTGGAGCAGGAACTGCCACTCAACAGCCCGAGCCACGAAAATATTCGCGGCAAGGATTACTACAACCCTCCGTCCCACCCCACCCCATGATCTATTCCCAAACGCTCGAAAAACTCCGCGCCTTGCGCCTGGAAGGCATGGCCCAGGCGCTCGAAGAACAACGCAAACAATCCAACGTCCTCAAGCTGGAGTTCGAAGAACGGCTGGCGCTCTTGGTCGAACGCCAATGGACTTGGAAAGAGAATCGGGCGATGGCGGCCCGCCTCAAACGCGCTCAGTTCAAGTTCCCCGGCGCGTGCCTGGAAGACGTCGATTACGCGCTGCATCGCGGGCTCAAACGCGCACAAATCGAACAACTGCGCGCCGGCGAGTGGGTCCAGAATCATCGCAACTGCCTGATCATCGGCCCGACTGGGATCGGCAAGAGCTACCTCAGCTGTGCCTTCGGCGTTCAGGCGTGCCGCGATGGCTTCCGCGCAGCCTATTACACCGCGCCCAAGCTCTTTCGCGCCCTGCACGAGGCTCACGCCGACGGCAGCCTCTCCAAGTTGCTCAAGAGCCTTCTCAAGGCCCGCGTCCTGGTCGTCGACGACCTGGGCGTGGCCGCCGTCGGTCCCAAGCAATACCGCGACTTCCTCGAGATCATCGATGATCGTTGCGGCAACGGTTCCACCATCATCACCAGCCAGTACCCGGTCGCCCAGTGGCACGACGTCATCGCCGACGCCACCGTCGCCGATGCGATCCTCGACCGCCTGGTCCACAACGCCTACGAACTCATTCTAACGGGCGAATCCGTCCGCAAAACCAAGCACTCGATCGATCGGAAATGAAATCCTTCGGACGAAAACCCTTCGGACCGTCGCGGGGAGCAGGGACATCGGAGTTACTCACAAAGGACTCCGCCCTGCGACGCAAGCTGGGGCCATTCTCGGGCAGAGTCCTTTGTGAATAACTCCTAATCTTCCATGCCAACACCCTCGTCGTTCCACGCTCAGCGCCTTGACTCGCCTCGCGCACTCGGGCATGACTAACCCCACAGCGTCGCTTCGCTCCGACTACTGTCCGATTTGCCCCGGAATCGGTGTCCGACAATTATCGGAATCAGTGTCCGATTTCATCGGAATACGCAATTACGAGTCGGGCGTGCTTGTCGCCGACGCCACGGGAAACCTCGTTGCTTATAGGAGGGATAAATCCACGAAAGCAGCGCTTGTGGAGCTGGCATCGGGAGCGGTCTTGAAAACACTGGACTTCGTGCCAACCGCGATGAGGCATGAACCTCGTCTCCATGCCGTGGGCGGCTACCGCTCAGGCCAAGGTGTTTCGCTGTTCGACGACACCAGCGTGACGCCGTTGATTACCCTCGGTATTGATGGCGTCGCCTCCAACTTCGTGGAGTTTGATCCTCGTGGAACTCAGTTAGCATGGGGAAACGCCGACGGGACGGTGACTGTTTGCAACCTGGAAGAAATCCGCGACCGCTTGAGCCGCTCTGGCCTTCAGTGGTAGTGCAGAATTGAATATGAAAGCGAAAGAGCGTTCCGCGAATAATCAGGGCTTTACGCTGATCGAGCTACTGGTCGTCATCGCCATCATCGCCATTCTGGCGAGTTTGTTGCTCCCGGCCTTGGGCCAATCCAAGGAGAAAGCCCGACGGGCCGTTTGTATCAGCAATCTCAGACAGTGCGGGATCGCCCTTGCTCTTTACGAAGACGCGTATAATCGCTATCCCCACCAGCGCAACCCCGGAACCGGATACCCCTACTTAAAGGGACAAACCGTCTGGACTCCCCTCGGTCAGTACGTCGCCCAAGAATGGGACGAGGTAATCCGATTGGGCATTGAATCCAACTACCAAGGTCAGAAATCGCCGGACGGCGACCTGCGCTTGCGGGTTTTCTCGTGTCCCAATCTGGGCGATCCAATCCCCAACTATCAGAATGATCCGAGTGGCGTTGATAAGTACGTCTTTGTCATGAACTACGCCTACGTCGGTGGGGCTTCCCAGTGGAGTCTGCCTGGTTCTGCGTTCTCTCCGTTTACTTCTCAAGATTCCCCTATGTGGACTCTGATGGTGGACTTTGTGTACTATGGTGCGCCGCCCTCTCAGCAGATCGGTTGGGTGAAGGAATTAAATGCACATCGCGAAAACAGCGGCCAGCCAGCCGGTGCCAATCATCTTTTCAACGATGGGCGCGTCTCTTGGATCAAATGGAGCGGTGGAAGGAACATGCGAACCAACACCTTTTGGGCGGCCGGCAATTATTACATTTGGAGCAGGACCGACGGTGCTCCTTGAGCCGGTGGTTGGTTTTGAAATCCTACACGGGTGTAGCGCGCATCTGCGGGCCTTTTTTGCCCGCCAAATGATCGCCGAGGACTTGGGAGCCACGGCGCACAGCAGACGCGCGCTGTTGGAACGTCATTCTTTGAAGTTGTGCGCTGGCTTCGCGGCGGAAGGACTCGCTTCGCTTACGGTGATTTGCAGCACCACCGGCTGGCCTTCGGCGACGAGGGACTTATGGTGCTCCGGCAGCCGGGTCAGGAGCGAGAGTTCCTCGCGTTGCATCGCCGCTTCGATGCACCGCAGGCAGGTGCCGCGGACCAGCACTTCGTGCGTGGCAAAGACCAGGCGCAGGCGTTGTTCGCGGTCGTCACCCGTCAGTTCCGCGAACGCGAACTGGTCGTGCGGCAGCACGAGGCTGCGTTCAGGGGCCAATTCGATTCTGACGCCGCGCGCGTTCGGGTCGCTGTCCCAGCATTGAGGTGGTTTGGTGTTCATGTTGGATCGTGTGTTGAGAATGGCGGCGACGTGCCTGCTTCAAACGACAGAAACGGTCGGCGGCGGTGCGGCCAAAACGAAGGAGATACCCATGAAGCCGGTCCCACAGTCGCAACGCCGGGCGCGGGCCGGAGCCACCCGCGAGTTCGAGCGCCAAGGGGCGTTGACCGGAGCGCGTGATGCTCCCGCTCAACTGCGGCTTGTCGGTCGTGAAGATATGAACGCCTTTGCGGCCCCGCGAAATGGTGACGTACCACTGTTGATCATTCGTGGCGGCGCGCACCGCCGAATCGGAGAACAGGACGTAATCAACCGTCTTGCCCTGCGAAGCGTAGGATGTGACCGCGTAGCCGCGGACGAACTGGCGGAAGTTCGCTTTCAACATCCGGCCATCGCTCAACTCAATGCGACCGTCGGCGCGGGTTGACTTGACCGTTACCAACTCGCCATTGGCCAGGTGTCGGCCGTCTTCGCTGCGGCCATTGGCCTTGAGTTGCAGCCGGTCGCCCGTGGACAACGCCAGTTCCTTGCGCTGGCAGACGGTGAGGCGATCCAGATGCTTCAACGGCACGGACGCGACGCGTGAATCGCCCTCAACGATCAGGTGCGTGTCTGTGACTACTTGAAGTCTCGCGCTGTCGCCTTTCTTGAAACCCCGGACATCGCGGTTGAAGACCAGCACGGAGTTCGCGTCGTAAGAGCGATGGTCGCGTTTCTGCGCGTTCGTCAGGTCCACGGGCTGGAAAGTCGCCACAACTGTCTCCGATTCGCTGATGAATTTTTCCTGTTTCAACGCCGCGCGAATCGTCTCGTTGACCTGATAGATTTCATTCCAGCTTTGCGAGACGACCACGGTGTCATGTCCGGCCTTGAGATGTTCGAGGTAACACGCGGTCAACTTCTCGTGCTGGTTCGCAAGGGTGCAGGGCTCGACCACGCCTTGCTGATCCAGCCGCTCGAAGGATTCGCGCAGATTGCCATCGCGGGCCTCAATGACCGCCTGCTTGTATTGCTGGATGTGTTCGCGTTCCTCCATCGTCCGGGCGAGGTCGGGATTCTGGCGGCGGATGTTCGTCAGCTCGACCGGGCGCAACTCCGCATACTTCTCCAACGCCCGCAGCGCATCAGTGGCGTCCACGGCTCCGTGTTGCCGCGTGTCGCCGGAAAGAATCACCCGGCCCCCACGCGCTTGAATCAACGTCAGCAGCGCGAGCATCTGCTTGCCGCCGATTTGTCCGGCTTCATCCACGAGCACGACCGCTTGCCGGACCATGTTCTTTCGCGCCAGAAACCCGCTGACCGTCTGTGCGCCATTAAAACCGTCGCGCTCCAAATCCATCACCTGCTGTCGTTGCGGAGCGATGACGTGAACGACGCGCCCGGCCTTTTCCAGTCCGCGTTTGACTTCGCGTAGTGTGAAACTCTTGCCCGTGCCCGCGCCGCCGCGAAAAAGCGTGACGAAGTTTAGCGAACCCAGGATGCCTTCGACCGCCTCGCGCTGCTCGGTGTCCAACTGCGGATTGCTGGTTCGATAATCCCAGCAGAACGGATGGAAACCGCCGACGCCTTCCTTGGCCATGCTGACCATCGCCCACTCGCGTTGCAACGTCTCGCGCGTCGTGACCTTGCTGGGCTGCTTTTCGTCGCGCACGTATCCGCGCTGGCGCGTGACCGATTGAAGCTCCGTCAGACTCACGTTCTGCCCGCGCGCATGTTCGAGCGCGTGTCGCCAAAGTTCATGCTCGTGGACGACCGAGCGCCGGTCGAACAAGTGTTCCTCGGCCCACGCGACGGCCTTCTCGGCGGTCTCACTAGACGTGACGGCAACGGCAGGCTGCTCAATCGTCAGACTCCGCAGCGACGCCTTCTCCTCCGCCGTCAACTGGCCGTCCCACAGGCTTTGCAGGCGGGCCAGGCCGATGTCTTTGATCTTCCGCGCCCGTTCCTTGTGCGCGATATGGTCGCGGATTTCCGCGATGTTCCCACTGGCCTTCTCCGGCTGCGCTTCCAGCAGTTCGCGTGTCTTCTCATCGATCTCTTGATGTCGTTTGGAAAATCTCTGAAGCAATTCCGGTGAGATGCCCTTGATTTCAAAATCACCGCGCGGCTTGTTTTCGATGGCGTAGCCGAATTGGTGAAGCTCGCGAGCCAGCTCGTGGTAATAGGCGTTCTCCACGAACTTCTGCGCCGCAAGCATGTCGTGATTTTGAAGCGCCTTCCAACGGTTCTCCACTGGATCATGCGTCGCGTTGAACACGATGCAATGGGTGTGCAGGTGCGGATCGAGCGCGCGAGAAGTTTCGTGCCGAAAGATGGCCGCTATGATTTTACCGGTGGTGCGGTCAGTGCATTGACCCTGTTTGCGCACACGAGTCGCGGCAAATGATTCCAACTGGCGCAACGCCGTGGCGACCGCCTGCTCGTGCGCCTCGACGATGCGCGCATCGTCACCGACCAGCGCGGCAATCGACACCGACTTGGGCGGCGAGAAGGTGAAGTCATAAAACACCCGGCGGTTGGCGTGCTGATGCTCCTTCCCGTCCGTCCCGGTTTCCGTGCGCGTTGTCATCTGCCGCTGCGTCAATCGTTCGCCCGTTTGCGGATGCTGGTTCTCACACAGTCGCAGGAACTCCTCCGCCCGCGTGATACCAGTGAGTCCTAATTCTTCCGCTCCCTTGCCGACCCATTGCCCGGCGACGCGCTGGCCTTCGGAGTAGTAATCTCCTACGCACAAATGTTCCTCGAAGTAGCCCTTGGCGTCGTCGAGACTGTATTGGGCTTTCGCGCCGAGCATGAGACAAAGCTACGACCGGAGCGAGGAATCCGGTTAGCGGGCAGCGGGCGGGTTAAGGCCGGTTAAGCGGAATGGTGAACATGGCCGTTCAATCGTGACCGTCGAAGCTCAGTGACCGTTGCGTTTGTGCGCGCCGTTGGGAACGCCGCTCGTGGCCGACCGCGCTTTGCGTGTCCCGCTGGCTCTGGCCGCGTTCTTCTCCCGCCAGTGCTCATAAATCACATCGCAAATCCGCCCCATCTTCTCCCGATCACCCGCCAGTTCGAGCACTTCCAACGGGGCAAAGAACTTGACCGCATTGGGCGGCGGATGGCCCAGCGGCGTCAGCAAGCCCTTGCCCACCAGCACCGGAATGTCGTGCTCGCCACAGTTGAGCAGCGCCGCCGTCTGCCGGGTGTTCAATCGTCCCTGAAGCCGCCGCACATTGAGCAGTTCACGAACATGGGACGAAACCAGTTCCCCCGCGCCGGACGACTGCGCCGCCTTGCGGGCCGTCACCTGTTCATTAACGAACACGCTCATACATCATTCCTTCGATTCGCCGGCTGGCACTCGTTGTGGACACCACAGCCATTCTTACTGCGCAGAGCAGCGGAGCGCGATGAACCGCGTGTGTAAGTTCCACACCGAGTGTTGATCCGGCTGCATTGACCCGTCTTCACGCTATGTAGGCTATCTGAATCGAAGAAATCGAAAATGTATCAGCTACACAAAATGGAAGCCGAGCCAGGGAAGTCAAAGCAGTGCCGGTTCCTTGGAGGAAACTGCAGACTTGGCATGTAGTCATGCCGTTATCAAACCACCTTTGACCTCGCGCAAGGTGCCCAACGGGCACTTTTTCAACCGCATTCTTGGAATGCTTCCTTCGATGTGGGCGAGCCAGCGCGCTTGCCTTTCAAGGCCGCTGCGGTAGAATTTTGTTCCATGAAAGCCATGTCTTTCAGCGAAATGAAACGGCGGAAAGCGCAGCGGCGCATGGCGCTGGCACGAAAGGCTGCTCGCAGTCCGCGAGACGCCGCCGCCATTCAACGGCGCGTCTCTCTGGTCGGCGACAGTGCGAAATGGCGCATCACCAATCTGAACGAAGTCGTTCGCGCCATTGCCAAGTGGGCGTAGAATCGTGGGCTTTCCTCTCCGCCAGTTTTCGGCAATCTTCAAGATCCGCAACGCCGCCGGGCAGCCTTACGTGATCATCGGTGGCCAGGCCGTCAACTATTGGGCCGAACGCTATCTGGCGATTGAACCGGAACTCCAGAAATGGAAGCCCTTCACCAGCGAGGACATTGATTTCAAGGGGAGCCACGAGGACGTGCAACACATCGCGCGGCAGTTGGCGCTGCCTCCGGGTTATCCGCCCAAGGTCGCGATGACGGCCCTGTCAGGGTTCATTCTTTTTCCGATTGGCAACGTGAAATCGGCCATTGAAGTGGTCCGTCGCATTCCCGGAATCCCGGACTCAAGGGAAACGCCGGCCATCCAGACGGAATGGGAGGGAAACATGATCCGCGTGCTCGATCCGGTTTCCTTGCTCGCGTGTAAACTGGAACTGGCCGCGACCGTGCCGCAGGAAAAGAGACGTGACGTGGTGCATCTCAAAATTTTGCTCCCCTGTGTCCGCGCGTTTCTCGGAGAAGTGCTCGGACAGGTCGAACTCCAGAACCTGCCGGCGCGGGAATGGCTGAAGGCCGCGAATCAAGTGCTAAAGCTCACGACTTCGATGCGTGCTCGAAAGATCGCCCGCAAGCACCAGATCAACTGGAAGGAAATTCTTCCGCTGACGGCCATTGCCAAAAGCCGAGACGAGAAAATCCTGCGATTCCAAAAACAGCAGTCGGACCAAGGCCAAAGGAAAACAAAAGGCATCTCGATCTGACCCGCGTGTCCTGATTCAAATGGCTGTCTCGATTTCTGAATCATAACCATCTGCAATCAATCTACTGTAATAGCCCTCTGGATTTGGCGATCATTTCCCGCACGGCTTGATCCCCGGTCATATCATGGAGTTCACCTCCGCGAGACCGGCGCAGGGGCAGGCCGCTTCCCGCCGTGAGGATTGCCCCGGCGTTGCCCTGACCCGCTGCGGTTGAGAGCGATGTCAGCAAGCTGGCCACACTCGCCGCGCCCGCCGTGGCCAACGGAAGCCCGGACGGTGCCATCTGCGCCGCCGCCCTCGTCGTGGTGTCGGCGGTTTGCACAAAACCGCCAATTGCCCCGCCGATCAATTCGCCGCCCGCCAGCGCGCCGTAGGTAAAGACCTTTTGAATCACAAGCGGCGCGGCCACAGTGCTGAACACGATCCAGAACGCGAGCACGGCGACGCCCAGCGACGATTGCAACTGATAAACCGTTGCCGTGGGGTCGATGAACTTGAGCGAGGGATCGGTCATGAAGTCCAGAATCCCCTGCGTGATGAGCGCCGCCACGGCCCAGCCTAGCGGCCACAACAGCACGCCCGCCAGATGCGTGAGGTAACGGTTGCCGATGTCCCGCAGCGGACGCACCGCCATGAAGCCGATCATGAGCGGCGAGAGCGCGTAGCCGGTGAACAAGATGAACTTCTGGATGATATAGGCCCAGAACAGCAGCAGCGAGGCGAACTGCCCGACGAGCCACAGAATCCCCGACACCAGCACCTCGACGGTGAAACCGTTGAGATCGCCGAGAATGTCCCACCACGAGCGGTCAGAACCAGTGTCGCGTTTGACCACGAGGAGCGCGTTGTACTGGTCATGCACGTTCACGGGATCGATTCCCAATCCGCTCAGGATCGAATCTTGCAGCAACGACTGCACTTGATTTCCCCACTGCGGCAACATCACGAGCAGGGATGTGAGCACCAGCAGGCGCACCAGGTGGAGCATCAGCCTTTTTCCCGTGAGGCCGCGCACGACAAACAGAATCGTTCCGACCGTGAACAGCAGGAACGCCACCAGCCGCAAGAGTTCGTGCAGCTCGGCACATTTCTGGATGAACGTGGGAAAGAGACTCTCAAAGGTGGCCATAAATCGGGTGCATCACCGCATCACGGGAGCCACGATGCCAGAAGCGGACGCGCCGAAGATGTATGACATACACATAATCAGGCGAAACCGGCGCTTTGAATGTCCGGCTTTCATGTGATTGTTCGGAAACCACCGGGAGGATTGCACAACGCTGGTCGCAACTGCATCACGCGATCATTTTAGGAATGGAATCTCCTGATAACCTCGCGATCATTGAAAACATGAAGCGAAAGAAAACTGTTCCACCAAAATCCGTTGCTACCGGTCAGACATGGCAGATGACGGATTCAAACATCGAAATCACTTTGGTTGGCAGGACATTGGTGCATTACAAGCACCTCAAGCCAGGCGTCAAACGGGCTCCCACCTTGCTGCTGAACAAGACGGCCTTGGAAGAATTCCTGCGCAAGAGCGAGGCGGTTCTGGTTCGCGGCACAGGGATGAGAAGCCAGCGCGAGCCACAACTTAGCGCCACTGCCTGATGATCCTTCACCGTTGGCGTGTCGTGCCGGGAATTGGTTGGATGCACGGCCACGATTGACGGCTGTATTCATATCCGAATCGCCCTGCAACAGTTGATGGAGGTTCCGTCCCGCCAAAATCGGCCGGACCTGCATTTACCAGACGTGTGCCGGGGCATCCGCAGTTGCTTCCCATCCCGCCCACCCAATCCTCTCGCATCAAGGTCGATTCGATTTCAGCGCAGAAGTAGTTCTGCATAACCATTCGCACCGTCCGGAAATAGTGTATGCTTTCCTCAAGCAGATGAAAACGATCAGCCAGTCCCTTTGTCCGCTCTGTGGGCAACCCAACAGTTGTGCGCTGGCCAATTGCACGGGCACGGTTGACGACTGTTGGTGCGTTCATGTCCGTATCCCTCTGCAACGATTGATGCAAATCCGGCCTGACCAAATCGGTCGGGCCTGCATTTGCCAATCCTGTGCCAAAGCATCCGCAGTTGCCTCCCATCCCGCCCGCCCAAGCGTGCGCTGATTCGCGCGTCACACCAGGAATCAAGCCCGCCGCGACACATTCCACGCAGCCACGATTTCACACGCTGCGGCTCCATTCGGAGCGAAGCGTTGCGCACACTAGACGTATGCTTTTCGGATGGACGCCCCACCCCGAAGGATGTCCTTCGGTTTCTGTTCACGCTGCACGCGCCATCCGGCGGGCCTGTTGAAATCCGTTGCCCGGCGTTGACGACTTCAACACCGCTTAACGCGCATTGCCACACCGTGCTCTTGCGTGCATGCGAGAAAGGCTGCGGCTCGCTCGTCACGAACTGGCAACGCGATCACGCGCTTCAGTCTGCCGTCCGGCGGCAAGGCGTTCCGTGAACTGGAGAAGTCCTCCGCCGCATGGTCCAGATGACGCTTACTCTATTCCGCGTTCGGAAAATGCGGTATCCGGGGCTGCATAAAAACGGGTATCACCTCCACACGCTCTTCGGACTGGACAACTTGCTGATCGGTGCCCGCGCGATCACGCGTTGAAAAACCGCGGGGCAAACCCGTTACAGAGATGAGATCTATAGAGAAGCAGCACAGTGAGTTGCATTTGGTGGCAAGTGATTGTCGGAATGGGCCATACCATTACAAATCGCTGGGCTGGTGGCTCCCTCCTCGGCTGAAGTGACGGATCCACGGGCCGCCGCTAAATGCGCTTTTTTTCAACGGCCTGCTAGGGTCGGGCGGGAGTTGTGACCCGATAAAACCGGTTGGTTGCCGGATTCAGATCGGGTACGAACTCAATCCGGCTATTGGATCGGGCGGGCAGTTCAGCTAGTCGCAACCAAGTGTCCGTGCCTAGGCTGTCCCTGTATTGCACGCTGTACGTCTTGGCTGCCATAGCAGGGAATGTCACCAAGGGAGCCGCCGGAGGTCCGAGGAGTTCCACTTTTAGAACGCTTAGGGCATTGGTGGGATCGGTGCCGGCAAGGTACTCGGCCCGGTTGCTCAGGCCGTCGCCGTCGATGTCGAGCGCCGCGTCCGCCGCATTGGTCGGGGACAGGCCCAACTGGTTCTCGACAATGTCAGGGATTCCGTCGCGGTCGAAATCAGCCAGCACGGTGTTGGTAAAGAAGGCGACGCTGGGGCTGTTGAAGGCAGGCGATGGGTTTGCCTGGTTGTAAACGACCAGGATCATGGTGAACTTGCTCGAAGCCGTATTGCTGGGGAGGATCAATCCCGCCGCCGTGCTGTTGAGGGTGACAAAGTTGGTGCGGAAGTTGCCGAAGTTGGTGGCGATTTGGCTGATACCGCGGCGCCAACTGTAGGCAAAGGGCGCAGGATTGCCGGTGACTTCGACACTCATGGTGAAGTCGGTGCCTTCGGCGATGGTCTGATTCACCGGCCGCTGGACGATGACGGGGTCGATCAGCACCAGGAGTCGCGCGGCGGCCATGATGGTGGTGTTCACCGGGTTGGAAATGAGCACGTCATACTCGCCGTCGTCAGCCAGTCGAATGTTGTTGCGCAGGAGGGAGGCATTCGTTTCGCCGGATAAGTTGACGCCGTTGAGCCGCCATTGAAAATGCAGCGGCTCGGAGCCTCTGGCGATCACGGTAAAGACCACGTTGCTGCCGAATCTGTTGGTAATGCTGGCTGGCGGAATCAGAACCTCCGGCGGAGCGAGCACGCTGATACGCGTGCGGGCGCTTATCGCGGCACCGCCAGGGTTGCTGACTAGGCAGTCGTAGTCACCCTCGTCAGCGACGGAGATGAAGTCGAACTGGAGAGTGGCATTCGTCGCACCAGGAACGTCTGTTCCGTTCAGTCGCCATTGGTAGCCGAGCAATCCGGCACCACTGGCCGTTACGGTGAGCGAGACGGCATCGCCTTCCACAGCGACCCGGGTTTGTGGTGACGATGCGATAAACGGCGGGGCGACGATACCGATGCCGTTGGCCACGCCGGGTGTGGGCATCGACGCGCGCCAGTTCAACGGCTCGTTGCCGTAGGAGGAATCGCCCTGTTGCTGCAAGGACAGGCCGCCACCATCGACTCCTCCTGCGGGCCACGGTGCCGCGTCGCGATAATCAACCCTGTCCACGAGCACGTAGGGGACGAAACCGGCGTCGGGCGTGCCGGGCGGTTGCGGCGCATCGGGCTTGAGCAGTTCGATGTTCTCGCCTGCGTTGTCGAGCTTGCCAATGTAAGGCCCAAAGACGAGCACTGCTGCCGAAACGCCGTAATTGGATCGGAACGCGGCCAGCAACGCCGCGTCGGCCGGGTCGAAGGGAACCACAAGCGCGAAGCCGTTGGCCGGCAGCGTGACGCTCGGCGGGAAAGTGAAGTCCACGCCATCGGCGACCTTCCATCGGTTCGTCGGAAATGCCGGATCGAAGAGCAGAACCGGCGCGCCTGTGAGGTTGCGCAGTTCGATGTATTCGTCGTCGCCGGTGAACCCGGCAATTTCCTGCGGGTGATACATCAACTCGCTGATGATGACGGGGCCAACGAGCGGCGCGGCGTTCGGCAGGCCCGTGCCGGTGCGGAATTGCGCCAGCGTCGCCGGGCTGTCCTGACCAAAGGTGCGCACGCTCATGGCCACGTAGTCCACGCCGACGGACGTGACGACGCGGCCGAAGGAAACGCCGTTTTCCGCCGCGCCGAATTTCGCGCCAGTGCGGTAGCCGGTGAGATTGCCGTTGGCATCCGCGGCGGAGAGCCACGCCTCGTCGCCGTGCGCGGAATCAAAGGTGAACGCCGCGCCAAATTGGTTTTGGTAGAACACCGCGAAGCCGCCCGCCGCAATGGTCGTGCCGTCGGGGATGCGGTACTTCTTGAAGTCGTCCTGGCTGTCGCTCAGATACCAGCCGCCGAGGTTCACCGCGCTCGCGCCAGTGTTGCTCAGTTCCACCGCGTCCTCCAGCGGCGCGTCGGTGTGCGTGAGCACTTCATTGATGACGACGCCGGGCGTCGGCAGGTAATTGCTCTCGCCGGGCGTCGCCGAGCCGGGGAAGGCCGTGATGTTCGCCTGGCCATCGGGCAGGCGGCCTTCGGAGACGTTGCGCTGCTGCGTGTCGAATGCCACCGAGTCAATCAACGTGAAGTTGGTGCCGGTCGGGCTGCGGAAAAGCCAGATGGATTCGCCGCTCGCGTCGAGGCTGAAGTTGACGTGGTCACGGCCCTGGTCGGCGTCGCCGTCCGCGATCCATTGCACGAAGCCGGACGGCCCGATGAAGCTCAACGGCGCGACGCGGAACTGCCGCTGGCCGGCGTTGGACGGATCATCCGTCAGGTAGAGGCCGCCGAGTTCCACGGGCAGATTCGTGGTGTTGAACAGCTCAAACCAGTCCGGCCCGCCGGCGGGATTGGCCATCCACTCATTGATGCGCAACGCGGCGTTGGTGCCGAGCGCGGCGGGCGCGGCGTTCGCGACGCCGGGCGTGGCCGAGGCGAGCAACCGCCACTGGCCGCCGGAAACGCCGATGGGGCGGTCGATGACCTGGAAGCCGTATTCGACGCTGTTCACGACCTGCCCTTGCGAATTGAACAGGTAAACGCCGCCGCTCTCGCCATCAAGCGAGCGGCCGGTGTTGTAGTCGGCGGGGCCGAACGAGGCGGGACGCGAGCCGTCCCACCAGATGACGAGATGGCCGTTGGCCGGAACGCTTGCGCCGGCCAGGAAGACATACTGCCCCGGCTTGGCGGAGTCCACGCTCAGGCTCATGCCGAGCAATGAGAACGGCGTGCCGGTGGGGTTGAACAGCTCGATGTAGTCGGCGGCGTTGCCCGCGTTGGTCACGGCGGAGCGGTTACGCGCAAGCACCTCGTTGATCACCGCGCCGGTGTAGGTGTTCACGTAGTTGCTCGCGCCGGGGCTGGCGCTGCCGGGGAAGTTGACGATGCTGGCCGTGCCGTCGGGCAGGCGTCCGCGCGTGAGTCCCTCGACGGCGTTGGTGTAGGTGACGCGGTTGATCTCGGCGGCCACGGCGTCGTGAAGCACGATGGTCGCGCCCGCCGCGTTCAGCCGGAAGTCGAGATGATCCGGCCCGACGCCCTCGGCGGCGAAAAGCTGCACGAAACCAAACGCCGGCACGAAGGACAGCGAGGTGATGCGGTGGACGGCGGTGGTGATGGACAGGTAACAGCCGCGCAAGGCGACGGGCTGGGCGGCGGTGTTGTGGAGTTCGATCCAGTCGCTCTGGCCGGGCGGCGCGCTGGCCTGCCATTCGTTGATCGAGAGGCTGGAAGCGGCGGCCAGGCCGGCGGCGGCGTTGTCCGCGTTGGGCGTGGGCGTGTTCAAGACCCATTCGCCGCCGACGCGGCCGACGGAATGGTTGGTCAGTTGCAGACCGAACGTGATCGCATCGACGAGATTGCTGCTGGCGTTGAAGAGATAGACGTTGTCGCCACCGCGCTGGAGCGAGAAGCCGGTGTGCAGACCGGGCGTGGTGTTCGTGGCGTCATCGCACCAGACCGTGAGGTAGCCGCCGGCCGGGATGCTGGTCGAGGGGAAGACAAACTTGCGCGCGTTACCGTCGTCGGTGAGCGACCAGCCGGCGAGATTCACGGGGCCACCGCCGGTGTTCTGGATTTCGACGTAATCGGGGAACGTGCCGTTGTGGTTCACCACGCCGCCGTTTTCGGCGAGCACTTCGCTCAGGCGCACGGCGGGCGCGGGCACGGACGAGTTGGCGCCGCCGGGCGAACCGCCGGGCGAGGTGCTGGCGTGCCAGTTGGCCGGGTCGTCGGGATCGCCGAAGACATCGGTGAGTTCGAGCGAAGTTCCGCCACCATCCGGCGCGGTGGGCCAGCCGCCCGCGTCGTCGTAATCGACGGTGAAGATGTAGTTGCCGTTGCGGTCTTTCAGCGCGATGCGTTCGCCGCCGTTGTTCAAGTTGCCGCTGTAATAGCCAGACACGGCCACGCCCGGATACCGCGCCGCGAACTCGGCGGGGCCGAAGTCCGACACGAGCACCAGCCGCGCGCCGGGCGCGAGCGTCGCGCCGACGCCGAAGGTGAAGGTGACGCCTTCGAAGGTCATGCCGCTCAGATCGACCGCCGAGCCGCCGATGTTCTGGATTTCCAGAAATTCATGGGCGGGGTTCGTGGGGTTGTAATTCAGCTCGGTGAGCCGGAGCGGGACGCCGAGCGCGGCCACGTTGAAGTCGGCTTCGTTGAGCGCGCTCCAGTTGGTGCCCTGCCAGAGTGCGCGGGCGCGGATGCGCATGGACTGGTTGAGCGTGATGGAGCCAGCGTAGGCCACGGCGCTGTTGCTGACGGCGCCGGTGAACATGACACGCGGATCGTCTCCGTTGGTGGTGTAGTAGATCGCGCTCCCGGGCAGCGGGGCCGTCATGGTGAGCGAAAAGCCAGGCACGACAGAACCGCCGTGTTTGCTGAAGACTGGCGCGTTCGAGGAGGCGAAGATGCCGTAAAGCGCGTTGGAAAAGCCGTAGAGTCCGTAGGTGTTGAGCATCGGCATGAGCGCAGCGCGGCGCCCGGTGTTGTAGCGGCTGACGAAGTCGATCATGTCGAAGACCCCGAGCATCTGGTTGCGCATTTCCGCGAAGCGATTGGTGATGTTTGCATCGGTGAGAGCGCCACCGTTGAAGAGCTGTTTGTGGATGCGATCGGCCCAGAGTAGGCGGAATTCGGGGCTGGCGCGCAGACTCTGATACATCCGGGCGATCTCGGAATTGGGCGAGGCCAGCCCGGAGGATGGGTAGCCGGAGCCGGACTTGGCGAAAGTGTCGTCCAGCCAGCCCAGGTTGTCGGCGCCGAATGTACTTTCGCCGTCCCAGGCGATGAAACGCCAGATGTCCTCCGGTCTGCGGTTCCGGTAGGCGACAAAATTGTTCGCCGGCCAGTCGGACGCCGAGGCATAGACGTGGAGGAGGAGGTAATCCACGAAGTTCACCAGATCGAGACGGCGCATTATTTCCTGGTAAACAGACGGGCTGGCGGCGGATTGAGTGGTGATGTAACTGACGAGAGCGGCGAAGTCGGCGCGATCGCCGTCGATGACGCCACCGAAGGCGTTGACCACGTCCCACTGATGGCTGCCGCCGAGGTGGGACTGGAGCATTTCCGCGTCGATGCGTTCGGCGGGATTGTAGTAACCGGCGTAGCCGCCGTTGGTGAAAAGATTGACGAGGGCACCGTGCGCGGAGAGGTGGCCCATGTCGAGCAGCAGACGGCGGGTGAGTTCGTCGCGCACGAAGGGATTAAACGGCTCATTGGCGCCGCCGCGCAACACGAGGCGATTGAAGTCTTTCAGTGCCGTCAGCGGGAAGAAAGGGTAGCGCAGCCGGCCCGGCCCGTAGTCGCCGCGGAAGAAGGCGCCGAAGGAGAACTTGCTGGTGGGCAGCAGGCGCGGGCGGTGGTAATCGCTGCCTTGCACGCGCAGGCCGCAATCGACTTGGAACCCGGAGTTGTCGTGGGGTTGGATCAGTTCCAGGGAAGAGGGGCGCTCCCAGGCGAGACCGCGGGCGGAAGGGTTGTGAAAGTCGGTAGCGGGATTATTTGTGATGAACAAATTGTCGCCCGCCTGACGGCTGCCGCCGCCCATGCCGAGAATGCCGGCGCGTCCGTAGAGATGATTTGTCGCGGTGACGATGGACAAGATCGGCAGGGATCGTTGGGCGGGCGTGAGATTGAAAAGGTAGGAATGAGTCTCCGTATGCGAGGGAAGAAGGCCGGCGCGGAACGCCGCCGCACGGAACAGCGTGGTGTTGGTCACGCGCAGTGGCTGGTAGTAGGGGAATCCGGTGCTGGCTGTCGGTTCAGAACCGTCGAGTGTGTAGCGGATGATGACTCCGGGCGTGGGACAGGAGAGAATCAAGTCAAACGGTTGAGTGAAGTGGCCTCGGTGGATGCTGCAATGCACCGGTACCGCCGCGCCGGTGATGGTGCTCTCGCCATTGGGGACGCCGGGTGTGGGCGCGGCGAAATAGCGGAGGCTGCCTTCAGGATCGGGACCAAAGGAGGTATCGTTGCGTTGCTCGGGGTATTCCGGGGAAAAGCTGCTCACCAGAACGCGCGGCTGGCCAGGCGAGTAGAGGCCAAGGAATTCTCCTGAACCGCTGAGCTTGAAGTTGGCATGAAACCGGTTCGTGCCGGAGGCCGACTTGCGATCCTTGCCGGAGGCGAAAACCACGAGATATTCGCCGGGCGCGAGGGTTCGTGAGGGAAAGGTCCACTGATCGGGAAGGTTCGGGTCATCGCTCAGGGACCATTGCGAGAGGTTGATTGGAGTCGAACTGCGGTTGACGATTTCTATCCAGTCCTGATTCTCGCCGTCCTCGTCCATCAACCCGCTCTGGTTCGAGGTGAGTATTTCGTTGATGACCAGTTCCCCGGCGGCGCTGACGGTGGCCATCAGGCAAAGTGTTGCCAGTAGAAAGGTGGCCCTGTAGCTGGCAAGGGAAGTGACTGACCGATCTGCTGTATTCGCCATAGTTCTAAAATTCGCGATCATGAGATGGATTCTCCTTCGTGCTCCTGAAAACAATTGTCGCCATTGTCATTGTCTGGTCATTCGAAAACCGATCCAATGGAGCGTGCCAGTTGCTGGTTATTCCCACTGGGTTGTACAAGGGAAGGGCCGCCTTGCGGCGGCCCTTCCGTGATGCGTGCTCTCAGCTTACCGCCGCACCCGCCAGAACGTCGGTTGGGTTGGCAGCAGATTCGCGTAAGGCGGTGCGATGGCTCCAGGCACATCGGCGTAGGGGCCGGCCACGTTGGTGGCGCTTTGCAGGATGCCGCCCACATTCCAGTCGATGACCACATGTCCTTGGGAGAGCGTGATCAAGTTGATCTCGTTCGGGCCAAGCGGCACGTTGCCGATGGCCGCGTCGAAGTGCCGCTTGAGATCCGCAGGACTCAGCGCTTTGCGGTAAAGGGCTACTTCGTCCATTTGCCCCTTGAAGAGAGCAACTTCCTCACCGTTGCTCCAAACATCGCCGCCGCCGCCGATGATGACATTGGCGTCTGACGCGCTGGCCGGTCCCGCCGGATTGTTTCCTCCAGAGTGAACCTGATTGCCGTCGAAATAAATCTTGTGCCCCGTGGTGTCCATTACGGCCGCCAGATGATGCCACGTAGTGTGCGGAAAAGGATAGCCGTTGTTTCCACCGAAGCCCGTGCCGCCCGAGGCAAACTGCATGTTGCCTGGACCGACCCACAACCAGCCAATGCCGTTGCCGCCTTGCTGCGTGAGGAGCGTGGCCCGGCCTGAGGCGAAGTTTGGATTTACCCACGCTTCGATGGTGAGTCCGTCCGCACCTTTCAACACATTGGTTCCAAGGGCGGCAAACACGTCCACTTCGGAAACCGTGAGCCGTTCCGATCCCGTAAAGGTCGCGGCACGATTGGCTGGAGTGAAGCCTTGATATGTCGGTGGAACGAGGCCGGAGGGCGAGGCTACAGTGGTCGGTCCAGGCTGATATGTGGCGTTTGCCGGGGCACCCAGGGAACCCAGATTTTGCGCGGCGGTCGCTCCGATGTCCTCCTCGAATTGCAGGTAAACCACCGGCTCGTCCGCCAGCACCGTCGCGGCATAACCCGTCGCGGTCGCCGTAAAGGACACCTGCGTATCGGGCAGAATGGGGTTCTGCGCCGCCGCAGTATCTTTCACGCCGCTGACATGCAAAACATAGGGCGTGCCGGCGGTCAACGGACTGGTCGTCAACGTGACCAGCGTGCCAGTTGGGTCCAGCGAAGCGCCGGATATGGTGATTCCATCGATGCCGTAGTTGGCGGGCAGCGTTGCTGATGCCGGGTCCACCGGCTCTGAATACCTAACCCAGACACCTGCCAGACCCGTCGCCGCCGTGGCGACGACGACCGTTGGCCGTTGCGAATCCTGGTAGATGACTGAAATTGCTCCCACACCGCTCGTGATATCCGATCCGTTGGCGGACACCCGGCAACGGAAGCGCGTGCCATTATCTGACGGGCGGACGGGCGAGTGAACATAGCTTGAACTGGTGGCACCTGAAACATCGGCGAACTCGTCCGATCCAGGCGGCGCCTGCTGCCATTGATAGGAAATCGGTGTTGTGGCAACGGCTCCGACCGAGAAGGCGGCGCGGCCGCGTTCCGGTGCGCCCACGGTCTGAGGGTGGCGCGTGATCGACAGGGCCGGAACTTCGAAACAGGCGACGCTGTCGGCGGCGACGGTTTTGGCGGCGGAGGCTGCCTCCTGGACATTGTTGACCACCACACAGTATCGATCCCCGGCGATCTGCGCCTCAGTCGGCAGGAGGACAGTGCGGTCGCCCGCCAGCAATGTGATGGGCGCCGTGAAGTTGATGCCCAGGGGAGCGCCGTTTTGATTGGTGATGGAATAGTTGAAGCGATCCGTCGCGCTGGCCAGGTGAACCGGCTCGGAGAACGTGACCAGAATACCATCCAGGGAACTGGCCCCCGCCACGCTCACCAGCGCCGGCACGTCTGTATCCGGCGTGACGTGCAGAATGGCGGGGTCGCTGAGCACCCCGTTGACGGCGATGACGTACTCCGCCCCGTCGTCCTCCGTGAGGTTCGCGGGTGGACCCGTTATGCTCGCGTAGCCCGAGGGGGTGTGGAAGGTGGCGGTGGCCACCGGGAAGACGCCAAACTGGAGCAATTGCAGTTCGTACGGCGGCGTTCCATCGACACGGCAGGTGAAGGTGGGCCGTCGTCCGTCCACCACGGTTTGATCCGCCGGCTGAACCAGGATTGCTCCCGGGCCTTCGTTCACCGCCATGGAGAGATAGGCTCCGGGAATCGAATTGTCATCCACGACGAAGATCGAGTTGGTCACCGGTGGCAGCGAGCCGCCCTCGACGGCGACCGCCATCACGTCGCAACAGGCGATGGTTTCCACGCCCGCCTTGTGCAGCGCCTCGATGAAATACTTCTTCCCCGCCACCAGCGGAATGCCGCCGGGAAACAGGGTTGTCGAACGATTCTCCGGGGCGACAGGATTCCGGCGCACGACACCGAGGAAATTGTGATCCTGATTGCCCGGAGGGTTGGGTTCGGAGGCGATCAACACCTTGTTCGTCGGATTGTCGTCGGTGCTCAGGTAGAGCGCCGCGGTGTCCATCGCGGAGATGTAAAAGTTATAGTTCGCGGTGTCCGGAGGTGAGAAGTAGCCCGCCATGCGGAAGCCATAGTTCGCGCCCAGGTTCTCTCCAATGAAAGGCTTGAAGAAAGGGCGGGCCTCCGCCCGGGTCGGGGAATTCGGGAATGCGCTGCTGGCGATCAGGTCGCTGACCAGGTTTCCGGGAATGTTATCGTAGAACAACGTGTAGATGTCCGCGCGGGAGGAGGGCGGGGCGGCCAGGGCCAGAGCGGCCATGCCGATGCAACTGAGTCGTGCTAGTTTTTGCATACGGTTTGTGTCTTTCGATGGTTGAGATGCTTCATGGCATTCTTCTGAATTCGTTGATGACTGTGATCGATTGTCCGTATAGGTGATCGGGCGTGGGATCTCAACCGGCGCGTCACTTAACTCGTTTAGTGAACCCGTTCAACGGTGAAAAAGGCCCAAATCCTCCCCGAAAACTTCTGCTCGTTGGAGATGTCATGCGCGGAATGAAAGGGATCCCGTTTATCGCGATTTGAAAGGAACCCAGGCCGTTCCCCCAACCGCATGACGCGTTTCCGTCATGGAACTGACGATTTATCGCGGCGCGTGTTCTCGAGCAGCAACACCGAGACGCGGTTCGTCTGCCAGAGCGTCCGGAGAGCGGCGGGGATGGAAATGGTTTCCGGGCCGGGCAGAAACGAGCCGAGCGCCAGATCAATGTCCCCGTCCCCGTCGAGGTCACCGGCGTCCATCCTCAACCAGCGTCCGCCGACCGCTTCCGGCAGCGACCAGGGCTGGAACTTGAAATCGCCAAGATTTTCCAGAAGCAGGAAGGAATCGTTCGGGGCATGCTGATAGTCAGGAAAGAAGGAGATCGCCGCCACATCGAGATCCCCGTCACCGTCGAAGTCCGCCACGCCAGCCTGATACGCGCCATTCATGGGATGAAACCAGACCTCGCGAAAATTGAACTGGCCGTCGTTCAGGTAGAGGCGGATTCCGTGATACGCCCGCGGACCGCTCGGATAATCGCCGTTGTCGCCGTTCACCGTGAGCAGGTCCAGGTGGCCGTCACGGTCGAAATCGATCAGCTCCAGTTGGGAATAGCCGAACGCTGGGTGCTGCGCGATCACCGTCCGCTCATGGAACTTGCCGCCTCCCTCGTTTTGCAGCAGATAAACTCCTTCACGGCCCTGCGCGGTCAGGACCAGAACATCGGGCTGTCCGTCCGTGTTGGCATCGACCACGTACGCCTGGACGGCACCGGGCCGTTCGAGCAGCGAATGTTCGGCGAACTGTCCATGGCCCAATTTCTCAAACCACGAGAGCCGGCCAAGACGATTCCCAAACTGGCTGACGATGACGTCATTGCGTCCATCGCCGTTCAGGTCGGCTTCGAGCGCGTCGGTGGGGCGGCGAAGGTTTTGTAATTGGGACTCAAATCGGCCTGTGTCCGACCTCAACCAGCCCACCGATCCTGACAGTTCATCGGAGGGAAGAAGCCGGCCTATCAAGGTGAGGTAAAGCTCCGGGCCGTGGAACGCGACGCGAACCGGATCGCTGGGCAGGGTGAAGCGCTGCTCGATTTGGCCTGCGGCGTTAGCGCGTTCGAGGACATGGGCGTTGGCATCGCCGATCCAGAGGGAGTGCCGCGCGGGATCGATCTTGAGCAGGGACGTGCGCGACTGCTCAGGCCGAAGGAAGAGAGGCCTGGGCCGGAATCCTTGCAACGGCATTCGGGTCGGCAGATGCGGAGGCTGCGCCAGCGGGGAGGCCGGGGCGTTGTCCAAGTAGTAGCGGTTGATGAGTTGCCAATGGTCCAGCGGCAGGATGGGCTGGTCTGGAAACACACGGGACTCCTTGAGGATCTGGGCATCGGCCCGTCGGCTGAGATCGAACTTCCCCACTCCCAACCAGACCGACATGTAGGGGAGAGTCCCCCTGCCCCAAGTCTCCCGGTCGATCAAGGCAGGTTCGGGATACAAGTGGCAGCTCTGACAGTAAGCGCGGCTGAGTGCGGCACCGCTCAGGCTTGTGCTGGCTGCGGAAACGCGCGAGTTGGTCACGGAGCCTTGCGGCAGCGCGGTAGTCACAGCGGATTTTTGATGATGGGGGAGATCCTGTGCCGGCAGCAATGCATGGGTGAGAGCCAAGCATCCGAGGACAGCGCGGAGACTGGATACAATCGGGAAGCGGGCAATCATGCCCAAGGGAAGATCAGTTGAGATGCTGCCTTCGGCAACGGACGGTTTCGCGATGGGGATCATCATGCGCGCGGCACCTTGACCCCGAGCACGCCCGAGCGCCTGCCCGACGCGATTTTCTTGCGGGTCTTGATGGTCTTCCCGTCCGCCCACGATGCCTCCAACTGCATGACGCGAGGCGATTGCGGGACGCCGCGATCATTCGTGTGGATCATCGCGACCAGGAAATCGACGGCCGACGCACCGATGCCGGGAGGATTGTGATACAGCCCGGCGAGTTTGCCGGACTGGTCCGGATTCCATAGATGCGCGAACCCGACATCGCGGGGCACCCGCCGCCCCAGTCGTTCCAGCCAGGCGATGATTTGAGGATCGTAACCGAGAATCACTTCAGGAGAATTTTCCCGGAACCAGGCCTCGAATCGTTGTTCGTTCCATTCCTCGCCTTTGACGATCAAAAGCGGTACGCGGTCCGTCGGTTTGCCGTGCATCTGCTCCCAAAGGAAGGGGGCCACCCATTGATGATGCACGCGCTCGTCCTGATTGGATTCGAGCGCAAGACCAAGCCGGCGGTACCCGCGTTTCCGCAGTTCATGAACGGCCAGCAACATCGCGTGGTAACGATCACTCGTGACGCGGTGGAGTTCGGGCCGGGCCAACGAATAGCCAATCGTGACCGCTGAGAGCTTGGCCCAATCCAAGTCGAAGTGACCGACCGCCGCAGGCATTGGGGCTAGGATTACGCCGGGCACACCACGCTGAAAGAGGATCTGGCTGAGTCGTTTCCCGTCCATTTTCAAATCGTCGAGCCAGAACTCCTCCAGGCGATAGCCGAGCTGCCCGGCGCGTTCGGCGGCGCCCGAGATCAAGTCCGGCGAGAGATACTGCTGCCAGGAGCCGCGCCGCGAGAACTTGAGCAGCAGGGCCAGGGTCAGATTCGTGGGACGATCCGATCTGGCCGCCCGTTGATAACTCATCAGGGTCGAAACCAATGGATTGGGCCGATAACCGAGCTGCCCGGCGACCTGTTGAATGCGCTGGCGTGTTGTCACCGGCAGGCTGGGGTGGTTGCGGAGTGCCAGCGAAACCGTGGCGCGACTGACTTCAGCCTTATTGGCGATGTCCTGAAGTGTGATCTGCGTTTTCATTGAACGATCCGGGCGAGAGGTCATAGAAGCCTCGTCGTGTTCCAATCAGAATCTTACCGACCCGAAACTCTTTCGGGAGATCTTGGCCGATTCGCCAAGTCTCCCCTGTCGCTCGGCTTTAAGACTCGTGGCCCATTCCGAACGATGAGCATAGTGGTCGCTCGGGATTGGCGGCATCGTTACTTTACTTAACTCGTTAAATTGGCAGCCAAACGACCATTTTACAACCTTCGTTGGAAGTTCGGGCCTGGGCGCCTGGGCCGAGGCAGCGCTTTCCGGCCGGGAACGAAGGGTCTGCTTAACGGGTTAAGTGACGCGGGAGTTGGCGGGCGGAGCGAAGCGCGGTAAACGTAAATGCAGTAACAAGATCGAACGTGCTCCAAATGTCTGGGCGTCGTATCCCAGACAGAGGATTGCCGAACGTGAGTCTTGATGCTTCACGCAATCATGATACCTCAACCCAGACAAGCCTCCATCGCGCTGCGGCGCCAGGGCCGCACCCACTCGCGCGAGATCCCTCCTCCACCTGAACTCGTCAACACCGACGCAGAACTCGAAGATGTTCTGACCCGCCCCCGGTCGGTGTTGATGGAGTTCATTCAAAACGTCAGCAGCCCGCTGGTCATTCTCGGTGCCGGTGGAAAAATGGGGCCGACTCTCGCGGTGCTCGCCAAGCGCGCCGCCAGGATGGCCGGGCACCGGCTCGAAGTGATCGCCGTGAGCCGTTTCTCTGACGAGGAGGCCAAGGCTTCACTGGAACGGCAGGGCGTCAAGACATTGAGCGCTGACCTTTTGGAACGGGAGCAGGTCGAGCGGCTTCCGGATTCAGGCAATATCCTTTATCTGGTTGGACTGAAGTTTGGCACACAACAAAACCCCGGCAGCACCTGGGCCGCCAACACACTTGTACCGGCGCACGTCGCGGAACGCTACGCGGAATCGCGGATCGTCGCGCTGTCCACCGGCAATGTTTATCCACTGGTGCCGGTCAAGGGCGGCGGAGCGTTGGAGAAACGGGCTCTCACTCCCCTGGGCGAGTATGCCAACGCCGCCGTCGCCCGCGAACGCATCTTCGAGTATTTCGCGCGCAAGCAGGGCACACACGTCGCCCTGGTGCGTTTGAGCTACGCGCTGGATCTCCGCTACGGCGTGCTGGTGGACATCGCGCGTAAAGTCCATTCGGGCGAGCCGATTGACGTGACCTCCGGCTACTTCAACTGCATCTGGCAGGCGGACGCTAACGAGATGATCCTGCGCTCGCTCTCGCTGACTGACAATCCGCCCACGGCTTTCAACCTGACCTCGCCCACGATCTACTCGGTCCGCAAAGTCGCGGCTAAATTCTCCGAACTGCTCGGGCGTCCGGCCAGGCTGGTGGGCACCGAATCCGCCACGGCCTTTCTCAGCAACACGGAGAAGATGTGTTCCGAACTCGGCGCGCCGGCGACGCCCTTTGAAAACGTCATCCGCTGGACGGCGCATTGGGTGAAGAATGGCGGACGATCGCTGAACAAACCGACGCATTTCGAAGTGCGCGATGGAGCCTATTGACGATGCCAGACTATCCGCTGCCCCCAGAGTGGGTTCTAAGAAGGCTTCGCGAAGGCCAAGTCATCCCTGCTCATCCGCTGGCGCTGACGGCAACGCACCAACTGGACGAACGCCGCCAGCGGGCGCTCACGCGTTACTACCAGGCCGCTGGAGCGGGAGGAGTGGCGGTGGGCGTGCATACGACCCAGTTCAGCGTCCGCGACGCGAAACACGGACTGCTCAAGCCCGTCCTGCAGCTTGCCGTCGAAACCATCGGCGAATGCGACGCGCGTACGAACAGGGAGACCGTGCGGATCGCCGGCCTCTGCGGAACCACGGGGCAGGCCGTGAAGGAAGCGGACCTTGCCCGCGAACTGCGCTACCACGCGGGCCTGCTCTCGCTGGGCGCGCTCCAGGACGCGGACGACAATCAACTGATCGCGCACTGCGAAGCGGTGGCGCGAGAGATTCCGCTCGTCGGTTTCTATCTTCAACCGGCGGCGGGCGGACGGTTGCTGCCCCATCGCTTCTGGCGGCGTTTCGTCGAGATTCCCAATGTCGTCGCGATCAAGATGGCGCCCTTCAACCGGTACCAGACGTTCGATGTCATTCGCGCCGTCGCCGAATCCGGACGCGCCGGCGACATCGCGCTCTACACCGGCAATGACGACAACATCGTCCTCGACCTGTTGACCGAATACGCGGTGCAGACCGAGCGCGGTGAGGTACGTCTGCACATTGCCGGTGGTCTGCTCGGCCACTGGTCCTGCTGGACTCGCCAGGCGGTCGAACTTCTCGACGAATGCAAACGTCACCGCGCGGGCCAGGCCATTCCCGCGTCGCTTCTCACGCTTGCGGCGCAGGTGACCGACTGCAACGCCGCCTTCTTCGACGCCGCGAACGGCTTCGCCGGCTGCATCCCCGGCATCCATGAAGTGCTCCGCCGACAGGGCTTGCTGGAAGGCAACTGGTGTCTCGATCCCAACGAAGCGCTCTCACCCGGCCAGGCCGGCGAGATTGACCGGGTCCATCGCGCCTATCCGCAACTGAACGACGATGAATTCGTCCGGCAACATTGTGAGAACTGGCTGTCATGAATTCCGCCTGGCAACAAACCACCGCATCGAAGCTTCACCATCGCCGGGATTTCCTGCAACGCGCCGCGCTCGGAGTTGCGGGCGCGGGTTTCCTGTCGTCCGCCCCGTCTCTGCTGGCGCAGGTCGCCGGGGACCGGCCGCCGCGCGCCGGGGGCGTCGCCGTCCTGAACCCGCGCGCTCGCGTGCCGGTGGGGTTGATCATCGATGACTCGACGTGCCTGGTGAACGTGAACCACTTCTCGATCCCGCAGTTCGACACCGCGTTCGGCGGGGCGAACCCGGCTTTCCGGCGGAACTGGCGGGAATGGCCGCGCGAGATCCCGGATGCGTTTGTGCGCAAGTTCGGCGAGTGGTGCGCGGGCGCGGGCGTGAAGGGAAAGTACAGCATCGTGCCTTATCCGGCGTGCGTCGGACGGCTGGATCGCATGTTGCCCGGCTGGACCCGGCGGGAGCTGGACGACAGTCTCGAACTCGTCCGCACGCTGATGCTGCCGAACTGGGACATTCATCCCGAAATGTGTACCCACACGCGCGTCATCGACACGAAGACCGGACATCCGTATCCCGACCATTCGCTGAAGTTCATGGAGAACTGGGATTGGACCACCGGCCGCAGCACCGATGAAATCGCCGGCTACATGTCCTATGCGCTGCGCATTTTGAAGAACGTCGGCCTGCCGTGCGAAGGCATCACCACGCCGGGCGGCTTCGGCATCCGCGCGCTGCCGCAGATTGCCCAGGCCACCCTGCAATCCGTGCGCGAGGTGTTTGGCGCGGAGATTCCGCATTACTTCCGCCACCTTTACGCGGAGGGCGGCGAGAGCGTTGCCCCACGCGTCGAATATGCCGGCGGCCTCGACGGCGCCGATCCGCGTTGTGTGGTGAGCATCGTCGGCTGCACCGGCGACTGGACCGGCGGCTGGGACAACACGCCGCCCGGTGGCGCGGATAAATTCATCACCGAAGATTTGCAGCAGGGCCGGATGGTGGAGGTGATTCAGCGCGGAGAGCCGGCCATGATGGTCTGCCACTGGACGGGCATCCACTGGAACGGGCAGGAGCTGGGGTTCAAAGTGTTTCAGGAAGTCGTCCGCCGGCTGCACGCGCGCTTCGACAATCTGCTGTGGATGAAGCTCAGCGAGCTCGCGCGCTACTGGGCGGCGAAGGAGTTGACGCGCATCGAAAAGCTGGACGGGTCCGTGGTGTTCCATGCGCCGTTTGCCTCGCCGGATTTCACCGTGCGAGTCCCGGCCCGCGCTGGCGCGACGCCCGGCATCACTCGCGACGGGGTGCCGCTGACGCTCCGAGAAGTTTCCAGCCGGCTTGAACTCAAGTCAGGCACGTGGTTTCGGGAGACGAATGATTTGATCGTTTGCTTCGATCTCGCCAAGGGCCGTTCACAACTAAACGTGTCGTGACACCTTTCTCCGCGCCGTCTCGATTGAACATTGCCGTGATGTCTGGCGGCCCCTCGGCGGAACGGGAGGTTTCACTTCGCACCGGAGCCTCGGTGGCCAGGGCATTGCGCCTGCTTGGACATCACGTTTGCGAGGTGGACCCGCGCGAGCGCAGAGTGGATCTGTCACCGGAAACGCAGGTGGCCTTCCTGGCGCTGCACGGCGAGTACGGGGAGGATGGCACGATCCAAAGGCAGTTGGAAGAGATCGGGGTTCCCTACACTGGCTGCGGGATTGAAGCCAGCCGGCTGGCTTTCGACAAGGCGCTCACCAAGCAACGATTCATCGAACGTGGCATTCCGACTGCGCGCCACCTCGTCATCCACCAGGCCGACACGCCGTGGCCCCGGGGGTGGAGTCCGCCGGTCGTCCTGAAACCCGCCCGGCAAGGCTCCAGCGTTGGCCTGCAATTCGTGGAGGACACGGCAGCGTGGGCTCCTGCCTTGGAGGAGGCGCTCGGCCATGACACGCAAGTCCTGGTCGAGGAGAAGATCATCGGCCGTGAAACAACGGTGGCCATCCTCGGGAACGAGGCGTTGCCCGTCGTGGAAATCCGCCCGAAACAAGGCCGCTACAACTACCAGAGCAAGTATGTGGAAGGAGAGTGCGAATACTTCTGCCCCGCGCCCTTCGATGAGACCACGACACGGCGGATTCAAGCGACCGCGCTGCGGGCGTTTCGCGCCATCGGCGGTCGCGATTACGCGCGGGTGGATGTGATGGTGCGCGCCAATGGCGAGGCGATGGTTCTGGAGGTGAACACCCTGCCGGGCATGACCGAAACAAGCCTGTTTCCGAAAGCGGCAGCGGCGGCGGGAATCGCTTATCCGGAACTTTGTCAGCGCATGATTGACCTGGCGGTGAAACGCGCGCGTGCTGAACCCGCCGCACTCAGCGCCATCCGTTCACGTTGAACTCCGCATCAGTTGGATTCAGCAGGAGTTTGAGAACGACTGGCTTCGAATTCATGGTTCCGCCCGGCCGTTGCTTTGCCGCGGATGCCGGCTTGGGATCCCCCAGGTCATGGTTTCCCCGTCGGCCAGCTTCATCGGCTGGAAATTGTGATACCAACCCTTCTCAGAGAGGCCGTCCGGGAAATCGTGAACCAGCATGCCGGGTTTGTTGATCTCTAGTTGTTTTGGGATGGTTGCGTCCGGTCGTGCGATGAAGGAGCCCCAATGCGAGTAAGGTTGGGATGAATTGTTCGCCACCGCCCACATGCGGTTGTCCGCGCAGCGGGTGGGGACCTGGCGGACGTTGAGGGTGTCGAGGCAGTTCCCGCCCTTGCTTCCCGCGTTGTAGAACGAATGGAGCATCAACGTGACGCCCCGCTCGCGGTAGGCGATGTAGATCTGCGGCCAGCAAATGTCGAAACAGATGGCCAGGCCGATCCGGACGTTTTGAATCTCGTGCGTGACCAGCCGGTTCCCCGCGGAGTAATGCTTCTGGTCCTCCGGGGTACACATGCACTTGTCGTAACGATTCACGATGTCGCCCTGCGGATCGATCAGGTAGAGGCAGTTCGTTGGCTTCGTCTTTTCATCCAGGTAATGGGCGGAACCCAGGACGAGCCACAGTTTCAAATCCTTCGCCAGCTCCCTGAGTCCAGCCGTCTCCTTGCGGAGCGATTTCCAGTCGTAGCCGTCGAACGCAGGATAGTCGCTCCCGGCGTATCCCGACAGGCTGGCCTCCGACGTGTGCAGCAGGTGCGCGCCGGCGTCGGCCGCCCTGCGCATGAAGCCGCCGATGTGCGCCGCATTGGCGGCGATGTTCGCGCTGACTGGAAACTGGCAGGTGGCGATTCTCAATTTCTCGCGCGGCCTTGTGCGTGCGGGATTTTCCGTCGACGCCTCCGGCGCCCGCGGCGTCGCGCCACCGGCAATCTGCGCGAAGGCGGCCAGGGCCGCGATCTTCACAACTCCATTTCCGGCGAGCTTCAGCGCCCGACGGCGGGTGACAAGGTTGGGTTTGGCGTGTGCAGAGAGGGTCATAAAGTTGGGGGATCCTCGGCGCGTCGTCGACCAGTACAGCCATGCGGCGAACCTTTCGGTTCACGTTGAAAATCGGAGGCTTCTCATCAAGGCGTCTCGGCTTTTGCGCAGAATGGAAAAAGCCGTGCCAGTTCTGCCTGGTCGGGACGTCGGCCGTATTCACATAGCTCAAAGATTTCCGCGTGTCGGATTTTGTCGGCAGCCTCCCGTCCATAAAGTTCCACCAACTTGGAGCGGGATCTTTCGGCCCGGTCGCGATACCACGATTGCAAATTGGCCCGAACCGACTTCCGCCGCTCCGCCTGTTTCTCTGGATCAGTGGGAATACTGTCCAACGAACCATTTGCCCCGCCTTCGTAGAATTGCGATGTCATGATATCGAGCGCGTCCAATCGTCTTTCGATCACTGGGTCGATGGAGACGGCCACGTCCACCTGAAAGGCGTTGGGTTTCTTGAACGGATCGGGCGAGTACATGAAGACCGGATTTTTCTTCAGCGCTGGCATGTCCGGGCAGAAAAACGGCACGGTTACCATGTAGGCGGCGTCCTGGACGAGCACCGCCGCATAGCGATGGTCGGGATGGTAATCGTTTGGACGATGACTAATCACGAGGTCGGCGTTCCATTCCCGGATGAGCCGGGTGATTTTGCGGCGGTTCTCCAACGTCGGCTCCAGTTCGCCATCGTGAATGTCCAGGACTGCACTGGTAACACCCAGCATTCGCCCCGCCTCCAACACTTCCGCGAGCCGGCGTTTGGCCAGCGGACCGCCTGCTTCGCGCCAGTGCCCGATATCGCCGTTGGTCAGCGACACGAACTTTACGCGATGTCCTTTGGCTGCCCACAGCATCGCCGTCCCACCGACCTGAATTTCACAATCGTCCGGATGCGCCCCGAAACAGATGATGTTCAGTTTGCCGTTGTCCGGCTCGGGTGCGGCACCGGTTTGCATCATGAGCACGCAGGCGAAAAACGCCGCGCTGGCGGATGCCCTGAGCAATCTGCGATTTATCATTGAGTGAAACTTCTCACCCCGCATAGGTCGGGACAAGGCCGGGATTCTTAAACTCGTTGAGCCGAGTGAGATGGGTCCTGAGCGCCGGATAAACTTCGAGGCATCCGCCGGCCTCCGCACAGCCGGCAACAGCATTGCCAGCCCAGGCTGGATGGAGAAGCCCGGCGCGGTTTTACAGAGTTGTTATTGAGCATCCAATGGCCCGGTCAATCGCTCGTTGGTGTTCATTTTCCCGCCTGCGGCCCGGCGGGTGAGGCTGCCCGCCCAGCTTTGTGAAAGCCCGGGACAGGACGCCAGCTCCAGGGCCGCGGCGATGTCATTCTTGCGATGATGCATCACCTCGTTGGCGGCGGCGACGCTCCAGGCCGGTGCGGGGCGCTCGATGAGTTCCAGCACCGCACCCGCCTGGATCATTCCCGTGCCCATCACCCGGAAATACCAGCCAGTACGGCCGGTACGTTCCACGCGTGCCGCGAGATCCTTGATGCGCCAGCGGCGGCTCAACTTCCAGCAGGGTTGACGCGGCTGCGATATCTGCACGATCAAATCACCCGCACGAAACACATCGCCCACGCACACGTCCGCCTCCGTCAATCCGGTGGTGGTGAAGTTCTCGCCAAATGCGCCCGCATGCAGCGTGAGGCCCAGTTCCCCGGCCCAGCTCGCATGGTGCTCGGCGGGATAAACGTTGATCGCCTTGTCCGGTCCTCCGTGATGGACGAGATCGGCCTGACCGTCGCCCTCGATGCCGAGCCGCGTCACCTGCCGGGCGCCGGACACGGCCTCCTTGAAAAAGCCCGTCGTCCATTCTCGATCCATCGGCTCCGCCCCGTCCGCCGCGCCCAGCGTGCGCGGCATGCCGGTTTGCAACCCGATAATCTTGAGTCTGCTCATGGCCTGGCGCTCGTGCCATGCTCCTCATCCAGATCCCGGATGCTTTCAATGATGGCGTTGAGTTTTGTTCCCGTGGTCGTCAGCGCGTATTCCGTGCGCGGCACCTTGCCCGCGATCTCCGCTCGGGTGATGAGCCGGTAGTCCAGCAGCTTGCGCAGGCGTTCGTTGAGCACCTTCGTCGAGATGCCGGGGATGAAACGCTCAAGCTGGCCCGGCCTCGTCACTCCACGGCCGATGGCTGCCAGGACGGCCGCCGACCACTTGCAGCCCACCACGTCCTCCAGCCGGCGGTAAGCGTTTCGTTCGTGGAGCGAGAGCGGCTTCTTCCTGGTTGTCATGCGGAAAAACCTAGATCAACCCGCGCGGGGGGAACAGCGGGAACCAAACGGTGCCCGCTCACGCAATTGTGCCTTCTTTCGCCCCGCGCCCACCGGTGGCGTAATACACGAGCGACGCCCGACAACTGTGTCGCGCGCCGCGCAGAGAAAACAAACACAAGAAACGAACATGAAAACCAAAGCTGTATTCTATCACGCGGGCTGTCCTGTGTGTGTCGCCGCCGAACAGAACGTCGCCGCCGCGCTCGATCCGGCGCGTTATGAGACGGAGATCGTCCACCTCGGCCAGCACAAGGCCCGCGTCGCCGAGGCGGAGAAAGCCGGCGTCAAATCCGTGCCTGCGCTGGTGCTGGATGGCGCGGCCTATCACATCAACTTCGGCGCGGGCATCGAGGTGCTGCGCTGAATTCCCGTCACTGAGACCGCCGGTCATCAGGCCCGCAGGGCCAAGTCCCTGCGGGCTGCCGGGGGGCGGCGATCATGTGCCGCGCTGTGCTCGTCTCCGGATTTCACGCGAGCGGCGGGGAAGGCGGCCGTCAGGGGCCGGAAGGCTGATCCTTCTCAGTCTTGTTTCCCGAAATCGCGCCGGTAGCGCTTCAGGAGCGCCTTCACGTCATTCTTCATCAGGTAAAGCTTGCTCCGCACACGTTTGGTTTCGCCGGGGGCCAGGCCGCCCAGATGGGGATCGGAGTGGAGGCAGACAAAAATCCCCTCGAACAGTTCATGCGTGCGGTCGGACGCCGTGGCCATCAGCCATTTGTCATCCGCCGAGAAGCAGCCGATCAGCCCGTTCACCGGCGAATCACCGCACATGGGACGCGGGTTCACATCCGCGAGGTTGATTCCCTCCGGCACGTACACCTGTCCTCCTCGATACACCGCCTCCTCCGTGCGCCTGGTCTGGTCCAGCATCGTCAATCCCCGCTCCGTGAAGATGAAGCTGCGCGCCGTGTAGTTGCTCTGGCTCCTCCCGGTGAATCGGGCGACCCGGATGCAGGCGGGTTGGAACCAGTTCACGTCCACCGGAGCGGTGCCCCGGTTGGTGAGCTTGTAGGTGAACTCGACCTCGTCCCTGCCCGCGCGCACTTCGTGAATGACTTCGACCGCCGGATCGAAACGGGTCAGAAACTGGAGCCGCTTCCCGTCGCGGCCGGCGGACACCAGCGTGGTCTTGTGCGGGAACACCGTCTGCCACCAGTCCCGTTTGGTCGAGCCGCTCCGGCAAAAGGCTTCGAGATACCAGATGTCCAGGGTCCGCCCCGGAAGGTCCGATCCGGACACGCTCAGCAGGTTGTTCGTCCATGACAGAGTCAGCCCGGCGGCGGCCTGTCCGGTCACGGGGCCGCAGGCGAAGAACGAAAACGCGAGGATGGGGATCAAGGATCGAGCGGTCATGGACATGGACTAGCGATCCGCAATCCGGCTGACAACTTCAAAACCGGGGCGGAGCCGGCATCGGGGTGATAATCCGGATGAATCTCCGTCCTGGCACCCGCGGCGCTGCGCGCGTGTTCGCGGTCGCGAGATCGCCGCTGCATCCAACAGACGAGAAAGAGAACGAAGGCCGGCCGGACTCCTCAACGAGTTTAACGACCCGCGTGTTGTCGGGTCGCGAGGGTTGCAACATTCTGCTGCTGTCACATCTCACGTATGAACACACCGATCCAGAAGCCGACATCGCGCCGGCAATTCCTCAGAAACTCCACCACGGCCGCCGTCATCGGAGCCGTGGGCACGCCGTTGATCTTCACTTCGAAAACGCGGGCGGCCTCGCCGGGGGATACGCTGAAGGTGGGGCTGATCGGCTGCGGCGGGCGCGGCACCGGCGCGGCGGGACAGGCGCTGACGGCGGACGCCAACGTGCATCTGGCGGCGATGGGAGATGTTTTTGAGGATCGCCTGCAAGGGAGCCTGAAGATCCTTCGCGGCGCTCACGCGGACAAGATTCGGGTCACGCCCGACACCACGTTCACCGGTCTCGATGCGTACCAGAAGGTCATCGACAGCGGGGTGGACGTGGTGATTCTCGCCACGCCGCCGGGTTTCCGGCCCGTTCATCTGAAGGCCGCCATCACCGCGGGCAAGCATGTGTTCTGCGAAAAACCGATGGCCGTGGACGCGCCCGGCGTGCGCTCGGTGCTGGCTTCCGCCGAGGAAGCGAAGAAAAGAAAGCTGGCCATCGTCGCCGGCTTCAACTGGCGCTACAGCGCCGCGGAACGGGAGATCATGAAGCGCATCCACGACGGCGACATCGGCGAGCCGGTGTCGCTCCAGACCAACTACTTCACGGGCACGCTCTGGTCGCGCGAGCGCCAGCCGGACTGGACCGATTTGCAGTGGCAGTTGCGCAACTGGTATTATTTCACCTGGCTGGGCGGGGATCACATCGTGGAGCAGGCCGTCCACAGCCTTGACAAGATGTCGTGGGCGATGGGGGATGTGCCGCCCGCGCAATGTGTGGCGATTGGCGGACGCCAGGTGCGCACGGAGCCGCTCTACGGGCATATCTATGACCACTTCGGCGTCGTCTACGAATACGAGAACGGCGCGCGCGGTTATCATCTTTCCCGCCAGCAGGCCGGCTGCGCCAACGACTACTCGGACTACTTCATCGGCACCCGGGGCAAGGCGACGATCCGCGCCTCCGCTCCCGTGACCATCACCGGCGGGAAACCCTGGCGGCGGGACCGCAAAGGAGACCCTGACATGTATGTGACCGAACATGCCGAGCTGTATTCGTCCATCCGCAACGGCAATCCCATCAACGACGGCTTCCGCATGGCGAGGAGCACGTTGATTGCAATCATGGGCCGGATGGCGTCCTACACCGGGCAGGTCATCACCTGGGACCAGGCCATGAACTCGCAGGAAGTTCTGATGCCCGGGCAACTGGATTGGGACGCGCCGCTGGCGGTTCCGCCCGTCGCGATGCCGGGGAGGACCAAGTTCATCTAGCGCGCGGCCAGACGGCGGTGACCAGGAAACGCACCGGGGTTTTACCCCAATCAAACGGAACCGTGAACATGAGAAACAACCTCGATAGAAGATTCTCGCACGACTCCTGTTCGTTTGCTGATCAGGAGTCAGTGACGCAGGGAAGGTTCGCCACGAAATCCATCGCGACAACCATCCGCAGCAACTTCGCCAGGGCAGGCGCCATGACCGCGCTGCTTCTCACCTCCGTCGTGGCGCAGGCGGCGGATGGATTCGTGGACCTGTTCAATGCCAGCGACCTGAGCGGCTGGGTAAACGTCAACACGGCGGCGAGCACCTGGACGGTTCAGGACGCCATGATTGTCTGCTCGGGCAAACCCATTGGCGAACTCCGCATCGGGCGCATGTATCAAAATTTCATCCTCGAAGTCGAATGGCGGCATCTGCGCCCCGGAGGCAACTCCGGCATCTTCGTCTGGGCGGACGATATCACCGCGCGCGGGCAGCCGTTCCATCGCGGCGTCGAAGTGCAGGTGCTCGATGGCAGGAACGGCGACGAATACACGTCCCACGGCGATGTTTTTCCCATCCATGGCGCCACCATGACGCCGCTGAATCCGGGGCCATGGAAAGGCCGCGCGTATCCCACCGAATCGCGTTCCAAACCCTCGCCAGAGTGGAACCACTACCGCATCGAGTGCAACGACGGCACTATCGCGCTTGCGGTCAATGGCAAGGTGGTCACCCGCGCCCGCGACGCTTCGCCGCGCAAAGGCTACATCTGTCTCGAATCGGAAGGCGGCTTGGTTCATTTCCGGAACCTGCGCCTCAAGGAACTTCCCGACACGCCGATTGCGCCGGAACAGGTTGCCCAGGCCGATCGCGGCTTCATGAGCCTCTACAACGGCATTGATTTCACCGGATGGGATTACACCCCGGCACACGAAGGCCACTGGATCGCGAACGACTGGATGCTCGATTACGACGGCAAGTCGAAGGATCTGTGGACCGCGCAGGAATTCGGCGACTTCGAGATGATCGTAGACTGGCGTTGGACGGCCCCGCCGCAGCAGGCCCTGCTCCCAGTCATCAAGCCCAACGGCGAAGAAGAGCAAGACGCGGACGGAAAGACGAAGCGGGTTGAAGCGCTTGATGCCGGCGATTCAGGCATTTACCTGCGCGGCTCAACCAAGAGCCAGGTCAACATTTGGTGCTGGCCGGTCGGCTCGGGCGAAGTCTATGGCTACCGCACCGATGCCAGCCAGCCGCCCGAAGTCCGCGCCGGGGTGACGCCAAAGCTGAATGCGGACGCGCCCATCGGCCAGTGGAACCGTTTTCATATCACGATGGTCGGCGACCGCCTGACCGTGGTGCTTAACGACCAGCAAGTGATCCAGAACGCGCGCCTGCCCCATGTGCCGAAGCGCGGCAAGATTGGCCTGCAAAACCACGGACATCCAATCCAGTTCGCGAACCTCTATGTCCGGGAGATTCGCCCATGAAGAACGAATCAGCTCCCTGCTTTTCTGGACAGAATTAAAGTCTGCCACCTCAGTTCCGATGCGAATTAAGGGCTTCATTCTAGGACTGGCCGTCGCCTGTGCTTCCACCGCGGCCGAACTGGGGGACTCAAGGGAGAATCCTCGTGAAGCCCAGGTTTCGCTGGTGCCGCGCGACATCATTCCACCCGCGCCGCCGCTCGCGCCCGCCGAGGCGCTAAAGAGCTTCCGGCTGGCGGCCGGCTTCAAACTCGAACTGGTCGCCAGCGATCCGCTCATCGGGGATCCGGTGGCGATGACCATCGGTCCCGATGGACGCATGTGGGTTGTCGAGATGCGCGGTTACATGCCGGATCTCGACGGTCGTGGCGAAGATGCGCCGGTCGGCCGGGTCGTCATCCTGGAGGACAGGGATGGCGACGGTCGCATGGACCATCGCACCGTGTTCAAGGACCAGCTCATCATGCCGCGCGCCATCCTGCTCGTCGGCGATGGCGCCCTCATCGGGGCGCCGCCAAAGCTCTGGCACTGTCGCGACACCAATGGCGATGGCCAGGCGGACGAGACGACTGAAGTCGCCTCCGACTACGGCATTCAAACGGACCCGAAGCGGCCCGAAATCGCCAACCCGGAGAACGCGCCCAACGGCCTGCTGTGGGCGGTGGACAACTGGATTTACAGCGCCCAATACTCCAGGCGCTTCCGCTGCGATGAGGGCGAATGGATCACCAGCCCGGCGGCGTCCCGGGGGCAGTGGGGGTTGAGCCAGGACGACGACGGCCATCTGTTCTACAACTCCAACAGCGACCAGTTGCGCGCCGACATCCTGCCGTCACGATACCTGTGGCGGAATCCGAACCTGCGCCGTCCGTCGGGCGTCACCGTGAAGGTCGCCGCAGAGCAGTTCGTCTGGCCGGCCCGCGTCAATCCGGGCATCAATCGCGGCTACCAGACCAACATGCTCCGGGACGGGAAGCTCAAGGAATTCACCGCCGCCTGTGCGCCGTGGATTTATCGGGGCGACCTGCTGGGAAGCGAGTTTTACGGCAATGCGTTCGTTTGCGAACCGGCCGGCAATCTCATCAAGCGCAACCTCCTCAGCTCCGGGCAGGGCACACTTCGAGCCAGGGAGGCGTATCACGAAGCGGAGTTCCTCGCCTCGACGGACGAACGCTTTCGCCCGGTGGGTTTATACACCGGGCCGGAAGGCGCGCTTTACATCGTGGACATGTATCGCGGCGTGATTCAGCACCGGATTTCATTGACCACGTATCTTCGCCGGCAGGCCGGGGATCGCCGCCTCGACCAGCCCGTCGGGCTGGGCCGGATTTACCGAATCGTGCCCGAGGGCAGGTCGCCGATCGTCAAGCCGGGACTCCACCAGGAAACGCCGGAACAATGGGTGGCGCACCTGTCGCGCGAGAACAGCTGGTGGCGCGAAACCGCGCAACGGCTCCTGGTCGAACGCAACGATGCCAGGGTTGTTCCCGCCCTCGCAACGCTGGCGGCGGCGGGCGCCAGCCCGCTCGGACGTTCGCACGCGCTCTGGACCTTGCAGGGCATGGGCCGGCTCGACAGCGTCACCGCGACCACTGCTCTCAACGATCTCGATGCGCGGGTGCGGGCCGTCGCGGTGCGAGTCTGCGAGCCGTTCTTCAAGTCCGGCCAGCGGCCCGAGGTGCTGCCGAGACTCATCGCGATGACAGATGATCCGTCGCCCCTGGTACAACAGCACCTCGCGCTCATTCTCGGCGAGGCGGGAGACAAGGAAGCCGACCTGGCCATCGCGAAGCTCGTAAGGAATGCGCCGGAAACCGCCTTCTTGCACGACGCGGCGATCAGCAGCTTGTCCGGCCGGGAACTGGAGCTGCTCGATCACCTTCTGTCCGACCAGACTTGGGCTCAGGCGGACGCCAACGTCGATAAATTTCCCGGTTCCCTCGCCGGATGCATCTTTAACTCCCGTCGCGCCGGGGCCATCGAGCGGCTTCTGACGATGATTGCAGTCCGGCCCATGACGAGGGCGCGGAAGCTGGCGTTGCTGGACGGCATTCTCGCGACGGCATCGGTTGCTCGTGCCAGAAAGCCGGTGAAGTTTGCGAACCGGCCGGCCGCGTTGGAGCAACTTGGCCGGGCGACCGACCCTGACATTGTCGCACGAGTCTCCAAGGTCATGGCGTTGATGGTCTGGCCGGGTAAAACGGATGCGGAGCCCGAACCGGTGGTGCCACCGCTGACGGTCGCGGAGCGGGCGCGCTTCGAACTCGGCCGGCAGTTGTATGGCGGCATCTGCGCCCCCTGCCATCAGCCGCACGGACTCGGCCAGGAAGGTCTGGCCCCTCCGCTGGTGGATTCGGAATGGGCGCTGGGTTCCGAACAACGGCTGATCCGGATTGTCCTTCATGGCGTGAGCGGCCGGCTTAAGGTGCTGGATCGCACCTACTGGCTGGACATGCCGGCGCTGGGCGTGCTCCCGGATGATCAGATCGCCGCAATTCTCACTTATGTTCGCCGCGAATGGGAACACACGGCCGCTCCCGTTGATCCGGCGACGGTGAAATCCATCCGGGCGGCCACCACGGCCCGCGACCGGAGCTGGAAGGAAGACGAATTGTTGAAGGTTCCTTGATTCCACTCCATCGAAAGCAAACCGCCATGAACTCAATCTTGAATTCCGTTTTGAAAACATTGTTCGGCGCGCTATGGCTGGTTTCGACGGTGGCCGCGGGCCAGCAGCCCGCGGGAGATCAGGCCAGGGGGCCGCTCCGCGTGCATCCGACGAACCCGCGCTATTTCACGGACGGCGCCAGGAGTCCGGACGGCTCCCTGCGGGCCGTCTATCTGACCGGCTCGCACACCTGGAACAACCGGCGGGACATCGGACGCGATGACCCGCCCAAGGCGTTCGACTTCGACGCCTACCTCGATTTCCTCGAACGCCACGGCCACAACTTCATCCGCCTGTGGGCCTGGGACTCGGCACTGTGGGACACCCGTTCCGCGCTGGAATGGGTGGAGGAGGGAGCGATCTATCACGTCGCGCCCCAGCCCTGGCGGCGCACCGGCCCCGGCCAGGCGCCCGATGGCAAGCCGAAGTTCAATCTCGAACAGTTCGACCCGGCGTACTTCGAGCGGTTGAGATCCCGCGTTCAGGCCGCCGGGCGGCGGGGGATTTACGTCTCCGTGATGCTGTTCGAAGGTTGGGCGCTGAGCTTCGATCCCACTTCCTGGCGGGGCCACCCCTTCCGCCGGGAGAACAACGTGCAAGGGATCAACGGCGACCCGAACGGAGATGGCAGGGGTCTGGAGATTCAGACGTTGACGATTCCCAGGATCACCGCCGCGCAGGAGGCCTACGTGCGCAAGGTCATCGACACCGTGAACGATCTGGACAACGTCCTGTACGAAGTTTCCAACGAGGCTCGTCTCCTCAACCCCGCCAGCAGCACGAAGGACTGGCAATATCACATGATTCGTTTCATCAAGAATGAGGAGGCGAAGAAAGGCAGGCGGCATCCGGTGGGCATGACCTCGCAAGGCGGCGGTGGTGGAGACGACTCCGAGATCCTGCGCCGCGGACCGGCGGACTGGATTTCGCCGAATCCCGACAGGTTCGACTACAAGAACAATCCGCCCGCGAGCGATGGCGCAAAGGTCGTCCTGCTCGACACGGATCACTTGTGGGGCGTTGGCGGGGACGCGGCGTGGGTGTGGAAAAGTTTCCTGCGCGGACACAACCCGCTCTTCATGGATCCTTACGAGCACGACATTCTCGGCAAGGGCCGGCCGGATCAGTGGGAAGGAGCGCGGCGGGCCCTGGGCACAACGCGCGGACTGGCCATGCGGATTGACCTGGCAAAGATGACGCCCGCTCCGGATCTCGCCTCGACCAGGTATTGCCTCGCCAACCCCGGCCATGAGTATTTGGTTTACCAGCCCGGGTCCGGAGAATTCTCGGTGAACCTGGCAACCGGGAACCATGCCTTCGAGTGGTTCGACCCGGCGAAAGGTTCGGTCGCATCCACGGGGTCCGTCAAAACCGCCGGCGGAAACCAGGCTTTCACCCCGCCCTTCTCCGGGCCAGCCGTTCTTTATCTCAAGGGCGCGAACGCCAAATCAGAAGCAGCGTCAAACGCCACGCCGACGCCAAAGCTGGGGATATTCGCAGACAAGTTCACAATTGGCGGGAAGCCGACCTTTCTCCTAGGCGTGAGCTACTTTGACGCCTTGGGGTGGAGCGATGCAGACCTCGACGCGCTCCAGGCCCGGCGATTCAACCTGATCCGAATCTTTCTGGATTGGTCGATCCTCGCCATCAAAGACAACAACCCTTCGCCGCTCGCCCCGCGCGGGTTCCTCAATCCGGATGGCAGCCTCAAGTCTGCCGAGAAGTTGCTCGACCTGGTCCGCGCGTGCGCCGCACGAGGGATTATGGTGGACGTGACGATCCTCACGGCCATTTATGATGCGGCCAACCCGACGAGCAAAACGCTCGACATGCCGAGCCGCGAACGGGCCGTCCGCAACGCGGTCCGACTGCTCAAGAACGAGCCGAACGTGTTCTTCGACGTGTGCAACGAGCATGACGTCGCCTATCATGGGGAAACCACGACGCTCACGCATGACGAAGTGGCGACGCTCATTCGGGCCGTGTTGGCCGAGCATCCCGCCGCAATCGTCACGGTCTCCAGCGGCGGAGACCATTTGCCCAACGCGCAGAACATTCGCGAGGAACTGGCAGCGGGTGTGATGGTCGTGACTCCGCATTTCCAACGCAACGAGGACTGGTACGATCGGACCGATGATCGGGTTAAGGCGGTCAAGGAAGCGATCCGCTCGGCGCAGCGAGTCGTGCCGGTCTATCTCCAGGAGGAACAGCGCCGCGGCTGGGGCACCTGGAGCAAACCGCCCAGGGCGCAGTTCATCCAGGCGGCCAGAGAGGCGGTCGCGGCTGGCGCGGCAGGTTGGGTCTTCCACACCTACGCGGGCTTCGACCTGCGGTCAAAGAGCTTGTTGGAAAATCTGGATTCGGTGGAACGGGAGGTTCTGGATTCGCTCGGAGTGGCGGTCTTCGGGGAGGCGAAGGCGCAATCTTCGAATTCGCCGGTCGGCGGCCCGCTGCGGGCGCATCCAGTTCTTCACCGGGACGGCGTGTTCACGATCCGCTCGGTGGACCGCGCCTACGACCTCCACCGGACCCGCCCGGTCACCACGCTGACGATCGAGCATCGCGACTGGCCCGGCAACTGGTTCTGCCTCTGGCTGCCCGAGACGGTGTACGAGGATGGCACGAACGTGTGGAGCAACTTCACAGGGGGCGAGCGCACCCAGCGATGGACGACTGAACTCAAAGGCAGGCTCACCTCGCGGATGCGGATCGGGCGCTTCGAGCTGGTCTCGACGCTGACTCCGGATGCGGAGAACAACGCCCTGTGGCTCTCGCACACCTTCCACAACACGTCAGGCGCGCCATTGCGCGAGTTGACGACACAGTCATGCTTTCACATGGTGGATGCTCCCCAGTTCATCTCGGCCTTCGGCGAGCGCATCTGGGCGAAACTCGACGGGGAGTGGAGGACGACTGATCAGGTGGGACGCCTAGCGTCGCCAGACCCGCGTCGTGTCAAATTCTGCCGCCAAGGGCTTCGGCCGGCCCGGGTCGTGATTCCAAGCTCAATCTTCCCCTCCGCCGAACTGCTCGAGGAGGCCCACCATCCGCTGATCATTGCCGAGGCGTTCGGCGGCAAGGGAGCGGTCGGCATCGGGCAGCGGGACTACCAACACCTCTTCAACAACAACGACCCAATCCTCCGCTGCATCCACAGCGAGCCGAAGCCAATAGCCAGCCTTGAGCCCGGCGCCCAGGCAGCGCAAGAAGGGCTCATCGTGTTCGACCGCGGCGATCATGCGGCGCTGGTGAAACAATGGGAACGTCTCGCCCGCAAGCGCTGGGAACGGCGGAGAAAGCGCAGTTGCAGAGACTGTGGGGATGAGCACGGAGCATCCAGCGCCCTGACAATGTGACGGAAGCACTGACACTTCAGTTTCTAAGCACGAATGGACACGAATGAACAGGAATTCGGACGGGTTTCCCACCGGTCCTGGTTGGGCTGGTGGACTCACCAAACAGTGAGGGCGGCGACATGACCGCAAGGCGCTGCCTACGCGATCTCATTCGTGTTTATTCGTGGTCAGTCGTGGTTTCCGTAGTTGCTTGCTTGCATGCCGCGCCGGCGCTGCCCGTGGTGCCGGCTGAAATCCCGCCGCAGATCCAGATTTTGCAACCGGGAGTGAAACTGACCCTGCTGGCCGAGCACCCGGACCTGGCGACGCCGACGGGCCTCGATGCGGACGCACAGGGGAACATCTGGCTGGTCGCGTGCCACACGCACTTCCGTCCGACCGGCTACACGGGGCCGAAACATGACGAGATTCTGGTGTTCGATCGCCACGGGAAGAACCGGCGTGTTTTCTATCAACGGACCGATGCGACGATGCAACTGAAGCTTGGCCCTGATGGCTGGGTCTATCTGGCGGAGCGCAGCCGCATCCTGCGCGTCAAGGACACGGATGGCGATGGCGCGGGTGACGTGGAGGAAAACCTCGCGACGCTCGACACGGTGGCGGATTATCCGCACAATGGCCTCGCTGGCCTGGCGTGGCATCCCGATGGCGGACTGGTGTTTTCAATCGGCTCAAACGCCGGGAAGGACTGGACGCTCACGGGGAAGGATCGTCTCTCGCTCGCCGGTCGCGGCGAGGGCGCGGTGTTTCGCTGTCGCGCGGACGGCGCCGGGCTGCGCCGCATCGCGCGCGGGTTCTGGAATCCCTTCGGCCTGCTGGTTCAGAGAACGGGGGAGATCTTCGCCGTGGACAATGATCCCGGCAGCCGTCCGCCGTGCCGCCTGCTGACCATCATCGAAGGCGCGGATTACGGTTTTCAGAGAGTGTATGGCGAGGCGGCGGTGCATCCCTTTGTCGCGTGGAATGGCGAATTGCGCGGCACGTTGGGGATGATTCACCCGTCGGGCGAGGGCCCCAGCGCCGTCGTCGAACTGGGGGGCGGTGTGCTGGTGCCGTCGTGGAGCAGTCACTGCCTCGATTACTTCCCACTCGCGCGCCAGGGCGCGGGCTACGCCGCTCAGCGCGTGGAACTGCTTCGCGGCAGCGACTATTTCAGGCCCGTTTGCATCGCGCCAGGACCGGATGGCTCGTTCTGTCTCACCGACTGGGTGTTCAGCGCGTACGAGGTGCACGGCCGCGGACGCTTGTGGAAGTTGGAGATCGATCCAGCGAAGGCCGCATGGATCAAATCAGCGGTGGAGCCGATGAACGAGGCCGCTCGTCTGGCGAAGGATCTCCGCGAAGGCCGCGCCCGGTTGAACCTCGCTCAACTCTTCGAACACGCGCGGGGCCGGGATGCGTATTTGTCAGACGCGGCGCTGACCGCGCTCGCGCGGGAAAGCGCGTCCTGGACACCGCAGTCGGTGCGTTCGCTGGCTGACCAGGACCGCGTGTGGGCGCTGGTGGCGTTGCGGCGCGTGAATCTGAACGAAACGAAATGGGTGCGGCTGCTGATCAAGGACCCTGATCCCGAAGTGCGCTTCGAGTGCCTGCGCTGGATCGCCGATGCCGTGCTCACCAATTTCAGCGCCGATGTCGAGCGGATGCTGACCCAGCCGGACCTCGACTACCGGCTGTTCGAAGCCGTGCTCGCGACCTGGAACACCCTGCGCGGCCAACCCGGCGCGGGCATCACGGATGCGGAAGTGCTGGTGGGGCGCGTCACGGATGCGGCGACTCCCGCGCGCCTGAAGGGCTACGCGCTGCGGCTCGCGCCAGCGACTCACCCGAAGCTCACCGTGCCGATGCTCCGCAAACTTCTCGTGGCGGACGATCCCGTTCTCCCGCTCGAAGCCGTGCGCACCCTGGCCGCGCGCCTTGGTGACGATGCCAGCGCATTGCTGGCGGAGATCGCCGCCTCGGAAACCCACCCCGCCGACCTGCGAGCCGAAGCCATCGCCGGACTCGCCGCCTCGTCCACAGCAGCGCATCGCGCGCTGCTGCTGCGACTCGCCACGAACAACAGCGCGGCCCTGCGCGACGAATCCCTGCGCGCGCTGCGCAACTCGCCCCTCGACGCGGCGGCGCGGCAATCACTGAAGGACGTGGCCCGACGCCATCCGGAAGCCGGCCCGTTGGTGAAGGCCGTGTTCGACCCGGCCTCGATCCGCGCGGGCCGCCCTGGCTTCGACGACACCGCCGCCTGGCTGAAACGTCTTGCCGCGGCGCCTGGCAAACCGGACGTCGAAGCCGGACGGCGCATCTTCCTTCATTCGCTCGTGGCCGGGTGTGCCTCCTGCCATCGTCACAACGGTCGCGGCAACGTGGTGGGTCCGGATCTCAGCCTCATCGGCCGGCAAGCCGACTCGACTGCACTCCTGCGCTCGATCCTCGAACCGGATGGGGAAATCGCGCCGGAATTCTATCCCACCCGGCTGGAGCTTCGGGACGGCACGGAGTTCACCGGCATCCTGCTGCGGTCATCCGACAACGAAATTTTCCGGGACCTCACCGGCAAGGAACGAGTTTTCCAAAAGGCTGACATCGTGGAGCGCGCCGAGTTAAAAACCTCGCTCATGCCGGCCGGGCTGGTGGACGCGCTCACGGATGGCGAGCTGCGCGATCTGCTGGCGTTCTTGAGTTCGAACCAATGAAAACGCGCGTTTACTGCCACACCCGCCGGACTGCGGCTCAACACTCAATGAAACCATCCACACCAAGAATCGAACGGCCACCATCCACCCGCTTCCGAAAGGCACCTCCCGAAGGTTCACGGCAGATTCTCGCGGGAATGCTGGTTTGCTGGCTGTCGAGTGCCGCCCAGGCTGGTGAATTGACGGTCGAGGAATCGGGGCAGTCGCCGGACCGGAAAATTACCGTGATCTCGCCCGGCATCTACAAGGCCGTCGTCTGGCAGGCGTCCGGCGGGGGCATCAACGAGTTCTACGATCTCGCCAGCGATCCCGAAGCGAAACGAAACCTGGGCACGCCCTGGGGACTGTTCGAGGTCGGCTGGCACGGGGCGCCGTTGCCGAAGGACGTCAAACCGGACGTCAGCAAGGGTGACTCCGAGAACAACAACTACGGTTGCCGCTTCTGGCCTACGCCGCCGTCTGACTGCAAAAAACTCCAGGCCGAAGGCGAATTGGATATCGTCGAAAAGTCCGCTGCGCGCGTCCGCGTCCGCGCCCAGTCGTGGTTCACCTTCTGGTCCCGGTACGTGGACAAGCACATGCCGATGACGGCTCATTACACGTTCTACCCGTCGGGGCAGATCGCAGCGCAGGCGCGCGTGCGAAGGCTGGATCGCCGGTTCCAGTGGTCTGTCGAGTATGGCCCCCACCTTCATCTTCCTGCGTCCGACAAGAACCCCGACGCCGATCCCGCCTTCATATTCAGCACGCCCAGGGTGGAAGCAGCCGAGGATGGGGCGTTCACGCCATCGGAGGAGTTGGTGTTGGCGGCCAGCGCCAAACTGAAGACCACGTTGATGCTGACAATTCCCATCGAGTCGCACACGATCTTCGACCGCCACATGCGGCACAATGGACGCTCCGTCAACTGGGACCGCTTCGGCTACGGATCGGACCGGGTGGTGATGAACGCCGGTTACGATTCCACATGGGCCTGCCTGATCCAGATGGGCACATCGGGGCACGACCTGCTCCCGCCGTTGCACGCCGCGAAGGACGCCCTGCCGTTTGCGGCGCAGTATCGCTCTCCGGCGAAGATCAACGGAGCGGAGTTGCTGAAAGACGATGCCGGCGACTTCAACAAAGACGGCTTCAACGAATCCGAAGCGTGCCATGTGCTCAAGGGACCGGGGCCGTTGTCGTTCACCTACGAACGCGGGGCGGGGGCGGGATACGCGCCTGCCTTCAAAGTGATTGGCTGGAAAGGCGAAGCACCACGCACCGTGAAGGTCGATGGCGAGAAAGTCCCGGCAGTGGCGGCGTTGATCGATGGCAATCTCGTCTGCTAAATCGCCACGACGTTGGCGGGCGCACAGGCCAGGATCGAACTGGGACGGTAATCGCATGCGACAATTTTGCAGAGGCCGAGAATAAACCAGATAGATGTATGAAGACGAAATTGATTCACCGCCGGCCGACCAGCGTGTGGCGCGGCCTGATCGTGGGTGTGTTGTTGATGGCGGCCGCCAGTTCGGTGCAGTGCGCAAGTTCGGAGGATGCCAAAGATGCCAACCAGGAACGGAAACCCCGCACCATCCGTGTCGCGGCCGCGCAGGCCGATGGCAGGGTGATCGACTTCCGCCTCTCCCCCTCCAACGCGCTGGCGGCGGTGGAGAAGAACCTCAGGGAACTGGAACGGATCATCGAACGCGCGGGCCGCGAAAGGTGCGACGTGCTCGCCCTGCCCGAGGACACGCCTGGTCTGTTGAACTGGGTGGGAGCGAATGAGGCGGCAGCGAAGGACGTCTTGCCGAAGGCGGTGAAGCGAATGATCGAGCGCCTCGGCTCCGCCGCTGCCCGTCACAGAATGTACCTCGTCGTGTGCAGCGATTTCACGGAGAGCGATGGCGCGATCTACAATACCGCCTTCCTGCTCGGGCGCGACGGGCGGGAGATCGGCCGCTATCACAAGGTGTGCCCGACGTGGGCCGAGGCAGGCGCGCGCCAGCGAGGCAGTTCGTTCCCGGTGTTTCCCACGCCGGACCTCGGCACGGCAGGGATGCTGATCTGCTACGACCTCGTCATGCCGGAAACGGCGCGCGCTCTGGCCTTGCAGGGCGCGGACATCATTTTCTTCCCCACCATGGGCGGGGCGGCCATCGGGGACGGAGACATCGGCGTGCAGGCGCTGCGCGTGCGCGCGGTGGAAAACTTCGTTTACCTGGTTGTCGCCCATCGCGGCCACGGCGCCATGATCATCTCGCCCCAGGGCAAAATCCTGGCCGAAGCCAAAGGCCGGGACGGACTGGCCATTGCGGACATTGACCCGCATGGCGGCCGCGAAGGCGGCGATTCCAGCAACTGGCAGCGTGACATGCGCGCCCGCCTGTTCCGCGAGCGCAATCCAGCGGCGTTTGCCCCGCTCACCGAGCCGCACCCGCCCGTGCCGGACAAAGTGCCCATTGCGATCACCAGCCAGGACGCCGGGCGAATTATGAGCCGCATGCTGACCGTGGGCGAGGAGGAGTTCAAACAGGCCGCTGCGCTGGAGCGCGCCGGCAAGACCCGCGAAGCCATCGCCGCCTTCGAGAAACTCACCAACGACTATCGCGGCACCTGGATTGACCGCGCCTCGCGCGAACGACTCCCGAAACCGGACGGCGACGCGACGGTAAAACCACGCTCGCCGAACCAGGATCGCCCATGACGCAACAGCGGCGGCAGTTTCACCATGAACAGCATCCTGTTACCTCCTTGTCGGCCTGACCATCCGGACGCCTTCATTCAAGTGACGGCCAAGGCGTTGGCCGTCGTTGCGCTCGGACAAAAACTGACGGACGTCGCCGATTATCGAGGGTGCGGCCAGACATCTCCGCTGGATCGCAGATGGGCGGGCAACTTGTTGGCTCTGGCGTTGCTGCTGGTTTCGCTCCCCACGATGTGGGCGGCGGCCAACGGCTTCGAATACGATTCGCGCCGCGTGTTCGACCTGTGCTCGCCAGATCAAATCGTTTCACCCGGCGTGGTCCGGTTCGACTGGGGTCATTATCGCCAATGGACAACCGTCAACGGAACCGCTTCCGGGCCTGGCAGCTTCCAGGCCGCTCCATGGAACACCTGTATCGAATCTCCGAACTACAGTCATCTGGAGTGGAAGGGCCGGGGCAATATAACCTTTCAGGTCCGCGGCGCCAATGACGGTTCGCCCAAAGGCAGAAATCAGGCCGGCTCGTGGTCCGAGTGGCTCTCGTTGGGCGAAGGTAACAGCCGGCTTGAAATCCCGGCTGCCATGGATGGCCGGCAGTGGATTCAGGTAAAGTGTGAGCTTGGTCCGGACGCGCAGCTCACCGAATTCGCAATCCACAAGAAGATGACCCTTTCCGATCATCCGCGGATATTCCTGACGCCTCGGCGCATTCTGGAAGTGAAAGATCGCATCGCGCGATCCGCCGAAGTGAAGAAGATTTACGATTACTACCTCGCCCAGTTGAAGCGACGCTCCCGCCAGGACGGGGTCCGGAACAATGCGAACACCTTCACTGCGGGGTGGCACATGATTTCGCTGGGGATGGCGTGGAGCCTTTCGCAGGATGGCGTGTTTTTGGAGGAGGCCCGAAGGCAGCTCGACCGTCTGGAGACGTCCTGGGCCAGGAACCTGTCGTACTTCGAGAATCCCCAAATCCTCGGTGCGGCGGCCATCGTGATCGACCATGTCTGGAACGCGCTCTCCGAGGCGGAGCGTCGGCGCTATGCGACCGCGCTGCTCTTCCCCGCGGACAAGCAGCAGGCGCGATGGCGCTTCAGCGACGTGTCCAACCAGATCTATGTAAACTCCGGAAAAAACATTTTCACCGGGCTGGCGCTTGCTGGCGCCGGGGTCAATGCCGAGCGCGAGGCGTTTTATCTCCGGCAGACCGAGGATCTAATCCGCAACCACTTGGTTCCCGGCAGTAATTTCTGGGCGGCCGACGACGGTGGATGGGGCGAAGGCCATGACTACTGCTCTTTTACGCAGCTTGATTGGGCCTTGGAGGCGCAGGCGTGGGCCTCGGCCTCGGGCGAGGACATCTTCCAGACGGCGAACTTCTTCAAATTCCTGACCCAATGGCGAGTCTATGAGAGGCGCTACGACGGCTCCCAGGCAAAGTTCAACGACTCCGGGCGCGGGAGCACGAGCGTGCCGCTTCCAGATTTCATCGCCTCGCGCTGGCGTGATCGGATCGCCCAGCAGCAGGCGAGGCAAGCCGTCGCCGCCGCCTTGGTGAACCCGGATGATTTCGCCGTCACCCACCTCTGGCAGGCGGTACTGTGGTTCGACCCGGAGTTGCCAGCCGCCTCGGATTGGACCTATCCCGAATCCATGCCGCTGGGCCGGCACTTTGCGGGAGTCGGCCATGTGGTAGTGCGCTCAGGGTGGGGAGCGGAGGACGTGTGGGCGGTCTTCAAGTCGGGCAATGCCTTCACCCCCGGCGCGCACTACCACGCAGACGATAACTCCTTTGTGATCGATCGGGGCGGATCGCTCGCCATCGATTCGGGTTCATACGACGGGGACGCGTCGCTCTCGACCCACTACGGAGGTTACTTCAGCCGGAGTGTCGCCCACAACACCGTGACGGTGATGAAACCCGGCGAACTATCGCTGCTCGGCGCGGGGAACGACGGGGGCCAGATCGGTGGCACTTGGGTGAAGTCGCTCAATAACCATAACCACGGCCTTTTTGATTCCGCCCAGTGGGGAATGCACCTTCGACCGCCGCTTCAACTCGACGGGATCGTCGCCTTCGAGACGAACCCTCATTACACGTACTCCGTGGGGGATGCCACCAAGGCATATTCCAGGGACAAGGTGACCCGGTTCGTCCGCCAGTTCCTACACTTGCAGCCCGACATCATCCTCGTCTTCGATCGTGTCGGGTCCGCCGATCCGGGTTACGAGAAGCGGTGGCTCCTGCATTCGGTCGATGAACCGGACCTTCGGGGAAAGATTGCGGTCATCACGCACTCGAAGGGCCGGCTTTTCTCACAAACGCTCCTGCCGGTGGACGCGCGGGTCACGAAAGTGGGAGGACCGGGGAAAGAGTTCTTCACGGACGGAAAGAATTACCCCCTCCGCGATCCACGCAAGCAGTGGGAACCTGGCGGCTGGCGCGTAGAGGTGTTTCCGGGTGCGCCGAGCAAAGAGGATGTTTTCCTCCACTACCTGTACGTCACAGCTTCAAGCACGGCCTCGGCTCCACAGGCCAGCCTGACGGATTCGACCGAACAATGCGTCGTTCACCTCGTCTCCAACGGGCGCACTTTCGAGGTATCGTTCAACAAGAACGGTACTTCTGGGGGGCGGGTGAAGATCCTGGGCTCCGGCGTTTTGGTGGACCAGCTCTTTACATCGAAGATCCAGCCCCAACGCTACGACACCGAGGAGATATGGAAATGAATTCGCAGTCTTCGCGAATCGCACGAACTTTGGCCGCAGCGACATGGCTGCTGACGCTCGCCGCCCACGCGCAGACGCCGCCAACCGCCGAGGACGTTGCGGCAAATGATTCGGTAAAGGCTTACATTCAAAACTACACGCCCAGCGGCCAGACTGTGGTGCCGGGTGAGAAACCTTCCCCGCCGGACAAGTCGCTCCAGCGGTTCACGGTGGCTGATGACCTCGCCATCGAACTCGTCGCCGCGGAGCCGGACGTTCGCCAGCCGGTTTGTCTCAACTTCGACGAGCGCGGCCGGATGTGGGTCGTGCAGTATCTTCAGTACCCGTTCCCCGCCGGCCTGAAGATCATCAAATACGATGAACATCTGCGCGCCGTGTACGACAAGGTTTCCGCCCCGCCGCCGCGCCATGTCCCCGGCGCGGACAAGATAACCATTTTCGAGGACCGGGATGGCGATGGTGTGTTCGAGACGCACAAGGATTTCGTCACCGGCCTGAACATCGCCACCAGCGCGCTGCCGGGCCGCGGCGGCGTGTACGTCCTGAACCCGCCCTGCCTTCTGTTCTATCCCGACCGCGACCGCGACGATATCCCCGACGGCGATCCCGAAGTGCTGCTGGAAGGCTTCGGCATCGAGGACACGCACGCCGTCGCGAACAGTCTGACGTGGGGCCCGGACGGCTGGCTCTACGGCGCGCAAGGCAGCACCTGCACGGCGACCATTCGCGGGCGGAAAATCTACGGCCAGTTCAGCTGGCGCTTCCATCCGGCGACGCGCGAGTTTGAAGTCTTTGCCGAGGGCGCCGGCAACACCTTCTGCCTGGAATTCGACCGCAAGGGGCGTCTCTATTCGGGCACGAACGTCGGCAACCGCCGTGGCAGTTACTACGTGCAGGGCGGCTATTACGAGCGGACCTTCTCCAAGCACGGCCCCTTCACCAACCCGCACACCTACGGTTATTTCCCGCACATGAACCACGAGGGCGACCCGAATCGCTTCTCACATTCCCTGATTGTTTACGAAGGCGGCGGGCTGCCGGCGCGAGTTGAAGGAAAGCTTCTCAGCCTGATGCCGCTGCAAAATCGGGTGCAGGTCAGCGACCTGTTGCCGAATGGCTCGTCGTTCCGGACCGTCGATGCCGAACGGCTGATCGAGACCACGGACAAGTGGTTCCGTCCGGTGGACATCAAGGCCGGTCCGGATGGCGCGGTTTACGTGGCGGACTGGTACGACATCCGGCTCACCCACGCCGATCTGCGCGACAACTGGGATCGCTCCAATGGCCGCATCTACCGCCTCAAACCAAAGGGCGCGGCACCCGCCAGACCGTTTGATCTCACCCAACGTTCCGGGGACGATCTCCTGCTGAATCTCTCCAGCCCCAACAAGTGGTTGCGCCAGCAAACGCTCCGCGTGCTCGGGGATCGTCGCGACACGACGCTGGTTCCCAGGCTCCGGAACTCGCTTGAGGAATCCACCGGCCAGCCTGCGCTCGAAGCGTTGTGGGCCGTGAACCTCTGCGGTGGTTTTGGCGAGGCCGTGGCGACCAGGACCTTGGACCATGTTGATCCGTTCGTGCGGCTCTGGACCGTGCGCCTGCTGGGCGATGGGAGGAAAGTTTTCCCGGCCATGCGGGCGAAGCTTGTCGCGCTGGCGCGGACGGAGAAGAACGTCGAGGTGCGAAGCCAGCTTGCCTGCAGCGCCCGGCGGCTGCCCGCGTCCGATGCCCTGCCGGTCCTCCAGGAACTGGCGCAACACCACGAGGATCTCCAGGATCCGCACCTGCCGCTGCTCCTCTGGTGGGCGGTTGAGGACAAGTCGATCAGCGATCGGGCGCAGGTGCTCGCCCGGTTCAACACTCCCGCCGCCTGGAAGACACCGCTGCTCGCCGGGCACATCCTGCCCCGCCTCGTGCAACGCTACGCCGCTGAAGGCGGGGAGCCGGACCTGGAGGCCGCGGCGGCCTTGATGAAAAGCGCGCCGGGACCGTCTGAGCGCGCCAGGCTGCTGGCCGCTTTCAGCGAAGGATGCAAAGGCCGGAGGCTCAAAACCATTCCGGCGGGCTTGCGCGAAGTCCTCGATCACTCCGCGGACGACGGCGATTCAGGCATGGCGTTGCTCCGGCTCAATCTCGGAATTCCGCAGCCCGCCGACCTGGTCACCGCGTTGGAGCTCGTGCGCAACGACGACGAGACTGTGACCGCCCGGCGGCTTGATTTCATCAAGGCGCTCGGCCAGGCCGGTCAGCGGGACGCGGTGCCCGCGCTGCTGGACGCGCTGTGCACGAGCCGCCGGCCGTCGGTCCAGCGCGAGGCTCTCTCGGCGCTCCAGCTTTTCGACGAGCCGCGGATCGCGCGCGACCTCCTGGCCGCGTATCCACGCCTTCCGAAAGATCGCGGCGTCCAGCCGCTGGCGCTCGAAGTCCTTTCCAAGCGCAAGGATTGGGCGGGGGAACTGGCCCGCGCCGTCGAGGCGAACGCCGTTCCCCGGTCGGACATCAGGCCCGAACTGATCGAGCGGCTCCGGCTGCATCACGATGCGGAACTCGATCTCGCCATCCAGCGACTCTGGGGTGCCACCCGTCCGCCGCCCGGGGACAAGCAGCAACGCATGGCCGCCCTCGCCCAGGTTCTCACCCGCGGCAGGGGCGACGCCGGACGCGGCAAGGCACTCTTCACGGCCACCTGCGCCACCTGCCACACGCTGTTCGGCGAAGGCCAGAAGATCGGCCCGGACCTGACCGGTTACGAGCGCGACAATCTCGACTTCCTGCTCGTGTCCATCGTCGATCCCAGCGCCGGCATTCGCGAGGAATACACCAACTACGAAATCGAGACGAAGGACGGGCTGCTGCTCTCCGGTTACATCATCGAGCAAACGCCCCAGTCCGTGACGATCGAGGACGGGCAGGAAGGCAGGGTGGTGGTTCCACGCAGCCGCATCCAAAGACTCCAGGCCTCGGCCGCTTCACGGATGCCCGAAGGCTTGCTGGACTCGTTGAGCGATGAACAAGTGCGCGACCTGTTCGCCTACCTGCAAGGCAAAGAACCCCGCACGGACCTGCGCTCGGATGGCGGGGCCGCCGCGTGGCGCACAATCCAGCCTTTCTTCCAGCCGCCAGGCGCGTTCTCGAACCAGTTTGGTTCCTACCGCTCCCCCCTGATTTTCGACGATGGCTCCAGGGTGGAAAGCCCCGCCGATTGGCCGCGTCGCCGCGCCGAGATCCTGCGCGAGTGGCACGGGCTGATGGGAGAATGGCCGCCCGTCATCGAGAAGCCCGCGGTGGAAACGCTCTCGGAAGCGCGGCGTGAAAACTTCATCCAGCGCCGGGTACGCCTGCAAATCGCCCCGGATCAAACCGGCGAGGGCTGGCTGCTCATCCCGGACGCCACCGGGCCGCTGCCCGCGGTGCTGGTTGTCTATTACGAGCCGGAGACAAGCGCGGGACTCACGCCGGACCAGCCGTACCAGGATTTCGGTTTGCAACTGGCCCGCCGTGGCTTTGTCACCCTCTCCATCGGCACGCCCGGCGGCGATGCGTGGAAGCCGAAGCTGGGCGGCGCGGGCTGCCAACCGCTTTCCTTTCACGCCTATGTGGCAGCGAATTGCTGGCGGATGCTCGCGAATCTGCCGCAAGTGGACCGCGCGCGCATTGGCGTCGTGGGCCACAGTTACGGGGGCAAGTGGGCGATGTTCGCGGCGGCGTTGTGGGACAGGTTCGCGTGCGTGGCGGTGAGCGATCCGGGCGTCGTCTTCGACGAGACGCGGCCGAACGTGAACTACTGGGAGCCGTGGTATCTGGGTTTCGATCCCGCGCGCACGCGCCGGCCCGGCCTGCCCGGCCCGGCGAACCCGCGCACCGGCGCCTACGCGAGGATGATCGAGCGCGGGCGCGATCTCCACGAGCTGCATGCGCTCATCGCCCCGAGGCCGTTCCTGGTTTCAGGCGGCGCCGAGGACCAGCCCTCGCGCTGGATTCCGTTGAACCACGCGCTCGCGTTGAACCGGCTCCTCGGCTTCACCAACCGCGTCGCGATGACCAGCCGGCAACAGCACGATCCGGACGAGCTTTCAAACGCGCGGCTCTACGCGTTCTTCGAGCACTTCTTGAAATACGCCGCGCCGAAACCGCCGTGAATCAAGCTTCGTGCGGAGGCGGGGCGATGTCGCGGAAAAGCGGGGTGGCCAGGTTCATTCAACGAGTTTAGGCAATAGCTCCTTGTGCGCCCTGCCAGACGGGGCAAGCTCATACCGCAAGCCAGCGATTTAACCAGAATTGGAATCATGAACACTTCCGCTTTCACCGGTTTCCTTCCCTTCACTGCCACGCTCACATCGGCTCAGGCGCGGGCGAACCTACGGCCCGGCCACATCCTCCTCAACAACGACCGCGTGAGTTCATCGACTTAAATGGGAGGAGTGATGAACCGCTGTCATTGGCTGATGTTGGTTCTCGCGCTCGATTCAGCGGCGCAGGTGTTCGCGTCCGAATGTGACAACTGGCGGGTCGAACACCCGGACTGGATCTGGTGCGACGATTTTGAAACGAACCGGCTCGCGAGCTATTTCGAGTACAGCAGCGGCGGCGGCAACTTCACCCGCGCAGCGTCGGTCGGAATCTACGGTTCCACCGGCATGAAGGTGATCTTCCCTGCTGGCACGGTGAGCCCGGGAAGTTTGCATCTTGCGTTCGGCCGGACTCCCTCGAGTTATTTGCGGCCGGTCGATGCCGGCACGAACGATTACCGGGAACTCTATTGGCGGGTCTATCTGCGGCGGCAGCCCGGCTGGATCGGGGGCGGCGGCGATAAACTTTCGCGAGCCATCATCCTGGCCAGTGCCAACTGGGCGGAAGCCGCCTTCGGCCACGTCTGGAGCGGCGGGACTGGCAACAATCATCTGGTGCTCGACCCCGCCTCCGGCACCGACACCGCCGGCAGCCTGGTGACCACCCGTTACAACGACTTCCCGAACATGCGCTGGCTGGGTTACATGCGATCCGTCACGCCGGTTTTCGACAGCGCTCATGCCGGCACATGGCACTGCATCGAAACGCACATGAAACTCAACGACGCCGGAGTCGCCAACGGATTGTTCGAGCTTTGGATCAACGGACAACTTGAAGCGCGGAAGACAAACCTCAACTGGGTCGGATCGTACAACGCCTATGGCATCAACGCCGTGTTCCTGGAGAACTACTGGGGAGCCGGCTCGCCGACCACGCAGGAAAGGTATTTCGACAACTTCGTGGTCTCCACCAGGCCCATCGGCCCGGTCGGCGGCCCCAATACGCCGCCCGCGATCACCAACTTCGCGCTCGACGGTACGAATTGCGTCATCAGCTTCGCCACCGTTCCCGGCCGCAACTACGACGGGCAACGGGCCAGCGACCTGACGGGTGGCGTCTGGTCGCCCGTCGTCACCAACCTCCCCGGCACCGGCGGCTTAATCCAGATCACCGACACCAACGCCGCCGGTCAGACCAAACGGTTTTACCGGGTGAGGACATCGAATTGAAATGGAGTCTTTGAATAAAATGAGCCGCGCGCAAACCATGACTCTGATCGCGGCATTTCTCGGGTGGATGTTCGACGGATTGGAGATGGGCATCTTCCCGCTCGTCGCCCGGCCTGCGTTGCAGGAGTTTCAACATGCGGCCGGAATCCTGGACGAGGCCTTCGTGCAACTGTGGATGGGGCGCATCACCGCCACTTTCCTGCTGGGCGCGGCGGCGGGCGGACTGGTGTTCGGCTGGCTCGGCGACCGCATCGGACGCGTGCGCGCCATGATTCTCAGCGTGCTGGCCTATTCGATTTTCACCGGCTTGAACTACTTCGCGCAGGCGCCGTGGCAACTGGCGGGGTTCCGTTTCCTTGCGGCGCTGGGCATGGGCGGTGAGTGGTCGCTCGGTGTCGCGCTGGTGATGGAGGCCTGGCCGCAAAACAAGCGCCCGCTGGTGGCCGGCCTCATCGGCGCGGCGGCGAACTTCGGCTACGCGCTGATCGCAGTGATCGGGATGTTCTTCCACGTCACCACCGACTTCTGGCGCTGGGTGATGCTTGTGGGCACTGCGCCGGCGCTGCTGGTGCTTTTCATTAGTTACTTTGTGCCGGAGTCGGAGCGGTGGAAGGAATCCGTGGCGAGGGAAGGCCGGGGCAATCCGGTCGCGGAAGTCTTCGGCCCAAAGCTGCGCAAGAACACGCTGCTGGCCATCCTCTTCGCGTCGGTGGCGCTCATCGTCACATGGGGAATCGTGCAGTGGATTCCGCTGTGGGCCGACCAGATGACGGGCGGGACGCAACCCAAGGCAAAAGCTTTCAGTCTGCTGGCCATCTCGATTGGCGCCATCATCGGTTCCATGGTCGCGCCGCTGGCGGGCGGGCGCTGGGGCCGCCGGCCTGTCTATTTCAGCCTGTGCCTCGGAGCGTTCCTGGTTTGCAGTTGGTTGTTCCGCGGCTTCGATCGTTACGGCGCGGGCTTTCTGGCGGTCGCGGGCCTGGCCGGCCTGTTCACGGCGGCGTTTTACGGCTGGCTGCCGCAATACCTGCCTGAATTGTTCCCCACGCGCGTGCGCGCCACGGGCCAGGGCGTCACGTTTAATGCCGGCCGGATCCTGGCCGCGGTGGGCGCATGGCAGATGGGCAACATCATGGCGCTGTTCGGCAGCAGCTATTCGCGCGCGGGGGCGGCCATTGTGTTTGTTTATTTCATCGGCATGGCCGGCATCTGGTTTGCGCCGGAAACCAAGGGCCGTCCGTTGCCGGAATGAACCCCTTGTCCACACGACTGCTCAGACGGGCCACGGCGTCTCTCGGCTGCGTTGGCGTCGTGAGCGCCGCGCCGGTCACGCTCTCGATTCTTGAAGCGGGACGCACGAAGCCGCTGCCCGTGCGGTTTGATAGCGACCGGTTCTGTCATCCACTCGGTGGCGAGGATGAACGCGACGGCGTGCTCGACAATGAAGCTTGGGGGCGTCCGCGTGATCGCGCGAAATACCCCGGGCCCCAGGGGAATGGGCGCTACACACAGGACATTTACTACCTTCTCCTCAACACTGGATTGCGCCTCCCGCCGAGCGCGGGCAGTGCGAGCGGGGTGTTGCCGAATCCCGTTGGCTACGACCGCGCTTACGTGCATGTCGATGGCGAGTTCACCTACAAGAAATGGCGCAAGGGCTTGAAGGCCAGTCGCAGTTTTGTCTCCAACGGCCCGCTGCTGCGCGCCCGGTCGAATGGGTTTCTCGCCGGTCACGTCTTCCGCGCCAACGGCTCCATGCCGGTGGTTTTGGAGGCGACTCTTGATTCGCGCGATCCGATTGCTTCAGTCGAACTCGTTCGCGATGGCCGGGTCGAGCGCGTGAATCTGCCGGCGCGGTTCACCATCCGCGAGAGCGGCTGGTTCCTGCTCCGCGCGACAGCTGGAGTTACGAACACTCTCCGGTTCGCCAGCACCGCGCCGTGGTATGTCGAGGTGGATGGCAGGCCGATGCAGCCCCGCCGCGAGTCAGCGCAGTTCTTTGTCGATTGGAGCCGCGAACGCATGGCGAAGCTGGATGCGCTCACCGAAATCACGACGACGCAGAAAGAAGAGTTGCTCCAGCCCTGGCGCGAGGCGGAGGCGTTCTGGCGGGGCAAACTCGCCGCCACCGTCGTGCTGCCGCGGCCGCCCTTGAAAAACGAAGGTGAAGACCAGTAACGATCCAAAACCATGAATCACGGAAAACCAACCACACTCGCCGCCTTCCTGCTCGCGACATTCTTCGCGGCCGGCGCTGCTGCCAAAGACCGGCCGCTTTCGCTCCATCCGGACCACCCGCACTACTTTCTCTGGCGCGGCCGGCCCACCGTGCTCATCACGTCCGCCGAACATTATGGCGGGGTGCTGAACCTGGATTTCGATTACGGACCGTACCTGAAGGAGCTCGCGGCCAGAAAGTTGAACAACACCCGGGTTTTCAGCGGGGCGTATGTCGAGCCGCCCGGTGCTTTCAACATCGTCAGCAACACCCTGGCACCGTCACCGGGGCGGTTTATCAATCCTTGGGCGCGCAGCAGCCAGCCCGGCTACGGCAACGGCGGCAACAAGTTCGATCTGGCGCGCTGGGATGAGAATTATTTCAAACGCCTGCGTGACTTTGTGAAGCAGGCCGGACGGCGCGGAGTGGTGGTGGAAATGAACCTCTTCTGCCCGTTCTACGAGGAGTCGCAATGGAAGCTCTCGCCGCAAAACGCCGTCAACAACATCAACGGCGTCGGTCACGTCGCGCGGACGAACGTGTACACGCTCGACAAGAATGGCGGTCTGCTCGCCGTGCAGGAGGCGATGACGCGCAAGATCGTCACGGAACTGAACGAGTTCGACAACCTGTACTATGAGATTTGCAACGAGCCGTACTTCGGCGGGGTGACGATGGAATGGCAGCATCACATCGCTGACGTGATCGTGGAGGCTGAGAAGTCGCTGCCGAACCGGCATCTCATCTCGCAGAACATCGCCAATGGCACCGCGAAGATCACGAAACCGCATCCGGCGATTTCCATTTTCAATTTTCACTACGCCTCGCCGCCAAAAGCCGTCGCTGAGAACTACGCGTTGAACAAGGTGATCGGCGACAACGAGACCGGCTTCAAGGGCACCAATGACACGCACTACCGGATGGAGGCGTGGGAGTTCATCCTCGCGGGCGGCGCGCTGTACAACAATCTTGATTACTCGTTCGTGGCTGGACGCGAGCGAGGGGACTTTGTTTATCCAGCGACGCAGCCCGGCGGGGGCAATCCGGAGTTCCGCCGGCAGTTGACCGTGCTGCGCGATTTCATCAACTCGTTCGACTTCGCACGCATGAAGCCAGGCAAGGATTTCCTCGTTTCCGGCGTGCCGAAAGAGATGCGCACCCATGCGCTCGTGGAGGACGGCAGACAATACGCGGCCTGTTTCTTCGATCCTGGCAATGCCGCCCCGCAGTCATTGCCGCTCACGCTGCAATTACCGGCGGGCAGTTACGCCCTCAAGTGGCTGGACACGCTGACCGGCAAGGTGCTCAAGCGCGAACGAGTCAAATCACCCGGTCCGATCACGATCACTTCGCCGGAGTTTCGGCGCGAGATTGCCTTGAGCATCCGAAGGTGACGCACGGCTTCAGGAAAACGTCGACCGAAAAAGCCACCATGAAACCAGCAACAGCATAATCTGAACCGCCACCATCCACCCACCTAATCTCATGCCCACCGACATACGCGCCCCCCGAGTCGCTTCCGTCCAATTTGAAAGCAAGCCCTCGGACAAAGAGGCGAACTTCCTAAAGATCGAGGGCTTCGTGAAGGACGCCGTCGCCCAAGGTGTCCGGCTCATTGTTTTCCCGGAGTGTTGCATCACGGGCTACTGGTTCATTCGCGAACTTTCGGTCGAGGCGCTGACTGCGCTGGCCGAGCCGGTCCCGGATGGCCCCAGCACCCGGCGTTTGATCTCGCTGGCCCGCGAGCACCGCGTCAGCATCGGGGCCGGATTGGTCGAAGCCGCCGACGGCACATTCTTCAATACCTACGTCGTGGCCTTGCCGGACAGCACGATCAATCGCCATCGGAAACTGCATGCCTTCGAGCACGACGCCATTCGGAGCGGTACGGATTACACCGTGTTCAATTTGCCCGACGGCTTCCGGGCAGGTGTGCTGATTTGCTACGACTGCAATGTCATCGAGAATGTTCGCATCACTGCCCTGCGGGGCGCCGAAGTCCTCATAGCGCCGCATCAGACCGGCGGCGTGCGCAGCCGGAACCCGCATCTAATGGGGTTGATCAACCGGCAGCTTTGGGAGAATCGCCAGGCCGATCCCGATGCCATCGAACGGGAGTTTCGCGGCGACAAAGGGCGGAGCTGGCTGATGCGCTGGCTGCCGAGCCGGGCGCACGATAACGGCCTGTTCCTCATCTTCAGCAATGGCGTGGGCCCAGACGACGACGAAATCCGAACGGGCAATGCGATGATTCTCGATCCTTACGGCACCATCCTCGCCGAGACCTCGAAGCCGGAGGACGCGATGGTGGTTGCGGATTTGGACGCGGGCCTGCTGGCGCAAGCGACCGGCCGGAGATGGATTCGATCCCGCCGCCCCGCGCTTTACCATCCGCTCACCGTCCCCACGGGACTCGAGTGCGACACGCGCATGCTGAAGTTCGAAGAGTGAATCGCCCGTATCATGGGCAGCCTTCAACTCCAACTTTGGACGCGCATTGAGCCCATGCACCCGAGTCTCCACCTCATCCGTCCCGCCTGTTCGGCGGAGAAGGCTCCTCCGGACGGGAGGTTCATGGAGAAGGTGCTCCACTCCATGCGTACCGAAACACGATTATGACAACGACAAATTCCGCAGAGCCGTCCACCGCAACTCCCGCAGCGCGTGCGGAACGACGCGCCCTACCGATGGAACGGCTCATCTCCCTGGATGCCTTTCGTGGCGCCATCATGTTGCTGATGGCTTCAAGTGGGTTCGGCCTTGTTCAGGTGGCCAGGGAGTTTCCCGACAGCGCTGTGTGGAGGTTTCTGGGTTACCAGTTCAATCACCCCGAGTGGGCGGGTTGCTCGCTCTGGGATCTCATCCAGCCGGCGTTCATGTTCATGGTGGGCATGGCGCTGCCGTGGTCAGTGGCCAACCGGCGGGCGCGCGGACAAGGTGCCGGCGTGATGTTTGGCCACGCGCTATGGCGTACCTTGTTGCTGGTACTTCTGGCAGTCTTTCTCACTTCGGCGTGGAGCAAGCAGACGGACTGGGTGTTCACCAACGTGCTGGCGCAAATTGGCCTGGGCTATCCTTTCCTGTTCTTGATCGCGTTCACCAAGCCGCGCACCCAGTGGCTCACCGCGCTGGGCATCCTGTTCGCTTACTGGCTGGCGTTTGCGCTGCATCCGCTCCCGCCGCCGGGTTTCGATTGGCAGGCCGTCGGCGTGCCCCTGGACTGGCCACACTTCTCCGGCTTCGCCGCTCACTGGGAGAAGAACGTGAACTTTGCCGCCACGTTCGACCTCTGGTTCTTGAACCTGTTTCCGCGCGCCGTGCCCTTCACATTCAGCGCTGGCGGCTATCAAACGCTGAATTTCGTCCCCTCGCTCGCGACAATGATTTTCGGGCTACTTGCGGGCCAACTGCTGCGCAGCCCGCTCCTGATTTCCGACAAGCTGAAACGTCTCGTCATCGCGGGCCTTGCGGGGATGGTGCTCGGCAAAGCCATCGAACTGGCCGGCCTTTGTCCGATTGTGAAGCGTATCTGGACGCCGAGCTGGGCGCTCTTCAGCGGGGGGCTGGTGATGTTGCTGCTGGCGGGGTTCGTCGCGCTCATTGACTGGCGGGGTTGGAAACGCTGGGCCTTTCCTTTCGTCGTCGCCGGGCTGAATCCCATCACACTCTATTGCCTCTGGCAGCTCAGCGGCGGATTCATCCGCGACAACCTCAAGACCCATCTCGGCCAGCGCATCTTTGAGAGCCTCGGCGGAACGTATGCGCCGATGCTCGAACGCGTCTCGGTGCTGCTGGTGTTCTGGCTGATCCTGCTGTGGATGTATCGGAGGAAGTTGTTTTTGAGAATCTGACCGACATCAATCCAATTCATGAAAATTCTTTGCATTCACGCGCATTTCGATGATTTCGAATTTGTGGCGGCAGGCACGTTCGAACGCTGGCGTTGCCAGCTTGGCGTCGAATTGAAGAGCAGATTGATTGTCTGCACCGATGGCCGGTCCGGACATCATGCCCGGACCCGCGTGGAAACCGCCTGCCTGCGCCTCGCGGAACAAGAGGCATCCGCACGGCTGGGGCAGATTGAGTTCGAACTGCTCCGCAAACCCGGCGGCGAACCCTTTGTGGAGGCTTGCCGCTCCGCCACCAATGAACTGCTGGCGGCGTTGTGGAAGGCGATACGCGAGTTCGAACCGGACTATCTTTTTTGCCCGCCGCTGCCCGCTGACCCGCAGGCGGGCGTGCATCCGGATCACATCACCGTGGCGGAGGCGGTCCGGCGCGTGGCCTACATGATCAATGTTCCTCACGCGTTTCTCGACGAGTATCCGGTCGCCGATGAGACCCAGTCGCGTTGGATCAAGACGCCGGTGATTCTGAACACCTACGATGGCTACATGGCCGGTGGCAATGGAGGGGATCTAGTCGTTGATGTTGAACCCGCATTCGACCTGATCGCGGAAATGTCCTGGTGCCACCAAAGCCAGATTCGTGAGTGGCTTTCTTGGATCGGACGCCACAATATGCCGCCAGTGAAATCCCTGACCGAATGGAAAGGGGTCTTGCGTCAGCGTTTCCAGCGGCAACAGCGTGAACTGGGTCTGCCCCTTGATCGGGCCGCCGAAGTGTTCACGGTCACCGCCTGGGGGACCGTTCCGACGTTGGAACAGTTGGAGCGAGACTTCCCCGGGCTTGTCACGATCCCAAGCCGCACGGCGCAATTGCGGCAAAAACTTCAGCGCTGGAGCGGGTGAAACCCGACAGATCCATCAACGACGGCTCACCCCGGTCAGTCGACTTCATGGAACATGGCAAACTCAATGCCCGCTATCCATCATCGCCGCGAGAGCAGAAATGCTAGCAGATCCCGAAAATCCTGCGCCGTCAGCGCGCCCGCCAACCCTTCGGGCATCAGTGAAACTTTCGATTGGGTTTGCGACTCTATTTGCGCCGGAGCAATTAGCACCGCTCTGCCGTCGGCCATGAACAACGTCACGCCTTCGTTCACGCTCTGACCGATGAGCAGGCCGGTGAACTCCTGGCCGTCCTTCGTCGTGACGGTATGCGCGACAAATTCCGGTGCGATGTTGCGCAAGGGATGCAGGAGCGATTGCATCAACTGCCAGCAGTCAGCCCAGCGGGCGCTGACGGAAAGGTCCGGGCCAATTTGTCCTCCCAGTTCCGCGATGCGGTGGCACCGCGCACAGCCCGCCGCCGCGCTGAAAAAGATCCGCCGCCCGGAAGCCGCTTCGCCTTTGCCCGCGAGTTGTTTACGCCACTCTTCATCGGAAGCCGGACTCACTGACAGCCCGGCCAACACGAACCGCGCCTGCTCTTTCAGCGCCGCGTCTGTCCCGACGTTGTCGTCAAGCAGACGACCCAACGCTTCGCGAACGGGCGGCTCAGACGCTCGTCCTCGCAGCGCCCGGATGGCCTCGATGCGCAGGGAGCTTGAGGGGTCGCCAAACAACGCCAGTAGAAAGCTGTTTTCCAACGAGACGTTGGCCAGCGACGCCACCGCCTCGCAGCGAAGTTCGACATTCTCTTTCGCATCCTTTGCGAGGCGCTTCAGCAAAGTGATGGCCGTGGCGTCGGTTGTCTGCGTCAGTTGCCGCACGGCGTCAAGGTGGGTTTGCAACGGAGTTTTGGCCCTGGACGCGCTGAGAATCTCGATGGAGGGCTGCGGTGCCACGCGCTCAGGGAGGTTGAAGAGAGTCACCTGCCCGGAACCATTGCCCGCGCCATCCTCCAGCTTGGCGGTCTTGCCCAGGATTCGCAGTGCCGCCGTGTGGGTTCTCAGCAGCGTGGGCGAGACGTGCCCGGACGACAGCGCGATGGAAACGCGGTTGGTCAGCAAAAACAATTGTCCTTCACCAGCCTAGACCAGAGCCATACGCCGAACCGGTTCGTCCGGGTTCGCCAGCATCTTGCTGACGATCACCCCGGCATCCTCGCTCCCAACCCGCCGCAGGGCGAGCAAGGCGCCCAGGCGAACCTCTGGAGATTTGTTCTCGAGTTCGTTTTCCACAGCGTCTCGGAATGCCGGCTTCGATAATGCCGTGATTGCCGCGCTGCGGACGAATGGATCATTGTGAACAAGAGCCGACTGCAACTCGGGAAATCCTGCGCCGGACAATCGCTCCATTTTTCTGCGACTCGCGTTGACGGCGATGGTCAGAGCCGTGCCAGGCTTTGCTCTCGTCCCGGTCTTCGCCATGAGCCGCAAGAGCCGGCCTTTGCCGTGGACATTGTAGCTCGCGTCCACCCAGTCCGTCAGGTACAGCGAACCATCCGACGCCGACGCCGTCGCGATGCCGACAGGGCGAAACGATTCATCGCCCTGCACGAGAACTTCGTGGTCTGCGCGCCGGGACGCGCCGAACGGCTTGGGGCGATGAACCTCGACCCGATGATCCCAAGCTGCCGTGACGAGAACCGCCTCGCGATAGCCGGACGGAAAGCTCGTTTGATCGCAGGGTAGGATGTTGCACGCCCCTTCGCTGGCGCCGCTCAACATCGGGAGTGAGCCGGGCAGTTCGCCGTTCCACGACTGGAAGGGGTGCAGGCCGTTGCGCCCAAGCCGGTACTTGAAGCCGTAGTCGCCGCACATCACGACGTCGAGCAGGCGGTTCGGCGGACGCGAGTCGGGATCATTGTCCTCCGCGAGCAGGAAATGCTTCCCGTAGAACGCGAGACCGAACAGATTCCAAAAGCCGGTGGCGACGAGTTGAAGCCGGCTTCCATCGGGCCGGCAACGGAAAATGCTTCCACCCTCTCCCTTGCCGCTGTGCGTGGTGCCATCAGTGCCTTTGAGCGTGTACCGTTCGCCCAGGTTTTGGCCCTGGCCGACGTAAAGCCAGTCGTCGTGTGAGAAGGCGATGCCGCTGATGCCGTTGTGCGGATAACTGGCCGGCGTGTCCATCTCCAGAATCGTCGCGCGCGATTCGCTCACGCCATCGCCATCCTTGTCATCAAGGCGAAGCACGCCGTTGCGGTGCGTCACATAAAGATGCCCAACGTCGGCGGGGCAAGACTCCGTCGAGCCTTCCCCGCCGTCTTGCCCGAAGGCGAGATTCAGCGCATTGTGCGAGCCGTCGGCGAAGGCGGAGATTCGGCCGGGTTTGCCGTCCCGATCGGTGTCCTCGAAAAGCTTCACACGGTCGAATTTCGGGCCGGGATAATTTGTGGTTGGGAAATGAGTGTGCGACTCGACCACGAAAAGTCGTCTGCGCCGGTCAATGGCCAGGCCAACGGGAGTGACGATGTCCGGCCCGAGCGATCAGCGTTATTTCGAGCCGTGGTTCGTTGATGACGGGAATTTTAACTTCCGGCGCGCGGCATTGGAAAGGCAACGTCAGGACCGCCATTAAAATGATGCGGCTCGACGGGTGTGTGGTCATGGTTTGGAGGATGAATCAGGACACCGCCATTGTCGAACTGCGAGAAAACAAACCTCGCCGGAAATTTCAGCATCATCCCTCACGAGACTTCGCTCATCCGCAGCGCCAGAGGCAGCCAGGGTGCCCGGCTGTTGAACGGGTTTAGTGACCCCGTTGTTGCGTGGGCCGGGAAACCCATACTCACTTGGCGGTGATGCACTCAAACAATCTGGAAAAGTTTACGGTGAGCATTCTTCTCCTCGTGATCGCAGTTGTCGTGTCCGCCGCGGATGCCGCCAGCTCCGGCACGGCCACGCCTCCTCCGGGGCCGTACACTTTCCGGACCGGTCACCCGCGCATCTTTGCGGACGCGGAGTCGTTTCGCCGGATCGCGGCCCGCTGCGGCCCGGGCGGGGTGATGGAGTCCAGCTACAAGGCATTGGTGGATTCGTTGGACCGCCCGATGAATCCGAAGACGGCGTATTACCCCCGCGCCTGGACGGGTCCGAGTTTCGGATTCGCCCACCAGATTGAGAAAAACCTCGGCCGGGACGGAAGCCGGTTCGTGCGCCACATCAAGGAGGCGATGTGGAAGGCCGATGGCAGCGGCATTGACGGCGTGGACTTCGGCTGGGACGCCATCATCTACGACTGGATTCACGACGCCCTGACCCCGGAGGAACGGATCCGGTATGGGAACCGGATCGGAAAATTCCTGCGACACTACACGGAGGTTCCCGAGATTACGCTCAAGGGCGGGACGTATTGGTACAACCAGACGTGGGGACCGGTCATGGGTGTTTCCTGGAGCCGGGACGGCATCGCGCCCAAGACGACGGTGGCGCTGGCGATCGCGGGCGAAAAGACGGACCACGAGGAAGATGCCCGCCGCTGGCTTGATTCGTTTGCCCGGCGGATGCCGGAGGAATTCGTCCAGAAGCTCGACCAGCTCGGGGGCGTCTGGCCGGAGGGACCGAACCACGGAAATTGCTCCTATGCGCCCTTCATCACCTGGGAGGCGTGGCGTTTCGCCACGGGCCAGAACCTGTTTGAGAAAGCCGCTCGCACCAGCTTTCACCGGGAGTCTCCCTATTGGAAGGTGTATGGCACCGTGCCGCACACCGGCCACATGCCTCACCTGGAGGACACCGGGCCGGGGATATTCCGGGGCCTGGACGTTTCCATGTTCCGCGCGATGCACGCGGCGCACTATCGGGACGGAATCAGCCAGGGCATGGTGAAGTCCGCCGTCGACAACGGCGCGGCAAGCTGGGCGGACATGATCTGGTTCGATCCCGGCGTTCCGGTGGTGAAGAAGGAGGCATTGCCGCTGGCCTTCCACTTCCGCGGTTCGGGTCATGTGTATATGCGGAGCGCGTGGCAGGGGGCCGACGACACGTGGGCGGTTTTCACCGCGGCGCCCGCGTTCACGATGTACGGCCATGGATCAGGCGGCAACGGGACGTTCCAGATCGCCAGACAGGGCACCCTGGCCGGTCACGCGGGGTATGAGTTGTGGTCGTCGGCCTGCATTCCCAACAGTCAGAACGTGGTGCTCGTTTACGATCCCGGGGAGAAGTACTTCAACACCGGGGGCGAAGCAGTGAAACGAAACGACGGCGGCCCCCAGGTCCCCAATTTCTACCACGCGCGGGAACCGGTGAAGCGCGGTGAAATCGTGGCCTACGAACACACCGATGCCTACACCTACGTCGCCGCCGACCTGACGCGCGCCTACAGCAGCGTGCGCGACGACGAGAAGACCAGGCAACGAACCCGGTCCCAAAAACTCCGCGAGTTCACCCGGCAGTTCCTCTATGTCCGGGGGACACCGGAGTTTTTCGTGATCTATGATCGGGTGCGCGCGACCGATGCCGGCTTCCCGAAAACCTGGGTGACTCATTTGCAGGAGGAGCCGGAAGTCCTTGGCGCCGCCGGCACGCTGAACGCCGCGCAGGAGGGGCCGGGATTCAAGACCTACCAGGGCGCGGACGGAGTGTTGTCACGCGTCGTTTCCCGGGACGGAAAATTTTGGACAACCCCGAAACGGGGAGCCGTGGGCCTTCGAACGCTGCTTCCCAAGGGAGCGCGGATCACGAAACGCGGCGGCGAGGGCTTCGAGACCTGGGGCAACCCGCATGACCCCAACGCCGCCAACAGCGGAGCCGATCCCGAGCGGCGAAAGGACAGCGACATCGATCTCTGTCTGTGGCGCATCGAGGTGGAGCCGCCCGATCGATCCGCGGAACACCGCTTTCTTCACGTGATCATTCCTTATCAAGATGCCGCCGGAAAGGAGGGCGGACTGCTCTCTCCGGCACCCGGGGCGTTCAAGCTGGTGGAGAACGCCTCCCAGGACGGCGTCACCCTGGAGACAACCAACGGCTCGTGGATCGTCCAGTTCAACCGCCAGGGCCCGCCGGGCGGAGCGGTCTCAATTCGGCGTGGAACATCGCCCGCTTTCACGGCACCTTTGGCCAGTGAAGTAAAAGCGAACGCCCTGCCGGCGGGACTGGCGATCAGTTCCGGAGAGTAAGTGTCCCACGACCATGAATCCTGTCACACTCATCGCCACCGGGTTGGTTGCAACGATCCTCAACCCTCGCGCCGCCACGCCGGATTTCACGCGGGACATTCAGCCCATCCTTGCGGACCACTGTTTCCATTGCCACGGGCAGGATAACGAGGGGCGCAAGGGCGGTTTGCGGCTGGATATGCGGGATGCCGCGTTCAAAGGCGGGAAATCCGGCGCCCCCGCCATCGTGCCGGGGCGGCCAGACCAGAGCGCGTTGCTCATGCGCATTCTGGCAGAGGATGACGAAGTGATGCCGCCACCGAAAGAGAAACATCCGGTGGAGACTGCTGATGTGGAGAAGTTGCGGGCGTGGATTGCGGCGGGCGCGCCGTATCAAGGCCACTGGGCGTTCTCCGCGCCGGTGAAAGCGCCTCCGCCAATGCCGGGAAATGCTGTGGATGCCTTCGTCCTCAGCCGGCTTGCAAAAGAAGGTCTGGAACCTTCCTCGGACGCAGCACCCGAAAAACTCTGCCGTCGGCTTTTTCTGGATCTGATTGGACTGCCACCGTCCCCGTCGCAACTCAGCGAGTTTTTGTCCGAGTGGAAAAGCGACCAGAATGCCGCGTACACAAATCTCACCGAAATACTCCTCTCGTCACCCCATTACGGTGAGAAGTGGGCCCGGCACTGGCTCGACGCAGCGCGGTACGCCGACAGCGATGGGTATGAAAAGGATTTGCCGCGCGAGCAGTGGGCGTGGCGCGATTGGGTCATTGACGCCCTCAACGCCGACCAGCCCTACGATCAGTTCCTCATTGAACAGATCGCCGGCGACTTGCTGCCGAACCCCACGCAGGCGCAACGGGTCGCGACAGGTTTCCTGCGCAATGGGATGGTCAATGAAGAGGGCGCGATTATCGCCGAACAGTTCCGCATGGAAGGCATGTTTGATCGGATGGACTGCATCGGCAAGGTCGTGCTCGGAATCTCGACCCAGTGTGCGCAATGTCACACACACAAGTTCGATCCCCTGACACAGACCGAATACTACCAGGTGTTCGCCTGTCTCAATAATACGTATGAAGCGAAGTCATGGGTGTATGATCCGACACAGCGGCAGAAAATCGATGAGATCCGCGCCGGGATCGAAACTCTCGAAGCGAGACTGAAGGCAGTGCATCCCGACTGGCCACAGCAACTGAACAGTTGGGCGGGGCAGCAGCACACAAACAGCAAATGGGAGCTGTTGGATGCGACCGAGCAGGAATGGGTCAACGGCCTCGTGCATCCGGAAAAGCTCCACGACAAGAGCATCCTTACGTTAGGGCACCGTCCGTTTCGCGGCGAACTCTTTGTGATCGCGGCGCCCGTCCTCACTGGCGTGACCGGGCTTCGGCTGGAAGCCCTCACGCACGGCGACCTGCCGTTCAGCGGGCCCGGACGCAGTTCCCGCGGGTCTTTTGCAGTGAGTGAACTACGCGTCGAGATCCTGCAGCCAGGCGAAAAGGAATGGACCAGGCTGGTGCTCACCAACGCTACGGCCGATTTTGCTGTCGCCGAAAGAAAACTGGAGCCGGAATTCCGCGATGCGGACGGTGACAAGGATAACCGGCGCGTTGTCGGCCCGGTGGCCTTCCTCATCGACGGAAATGACGACACCGCGTGGTGCCCCGATCGGGGACCGGGCCGTCGGAACACCGAATCTCAGGCGGTGGCGCAATTTGCCAGCCCTCAGACTTTTTTGAAGGGTGCCAGACTGAGGGTATGGGTGAGCATTCGTCACAGCGGCATTGGGCCGGCAGGAATCGAAAGTAATTTCCCCGGTCGTTTCCGGCTGGCCTTGACGACGGATCCCAACCCGCAGGCCGACCCATTGTCTGCCAAGGCGCGAGAGGCGCTGATGTTGCCGGAGAAAGACCGCACCTTGGAGCAGCAGGCCGCACTCTTTACAGCCTGGCGGCCAAGTGTGGCGGCCTTCGCCTCCGTCAATGAAGAGATTGAGCGGCTGTGGCGGGAATATCCCGAAGCGAAGACCAGCGTGCTCAATCTCGCGGAACGCTCTTCGGAGCATCACCGCGCCACGTTCCGGCTGGATCGCGGCGCTTGGGACAGGCCAAAGGAACGAGTTGAACCGGGAGTGCCCGCGTTCCTGCATTCTCTGCCCGCTGGAGCAAACCCCGGACGCCTCGTGCTGGCGCAATGGCTCGGCGATAAACGCTCACCGCTGACGGCCCGCGTGGCGGTCAATCGCGTGTGGCAGGCACTGTTTGGCACTGGCATCGTGGAGACTGCGGAAGATTTCGGCGTGCGCTCCAGCCCGCCGACACACCCCGAACTGCTCGACTGGCTCGCCGTGGATTTCATGGAAAACGGCTGGAGTCAGAAGCAACTGTTGCGCCTCATCGTTTCCTCCCGAACCTACCGCCAGTCCTCTCGCGCCACCCGGGACCGGCTGGCGCGCGACCCGAACAATCGACTGCTCGCCCGCGGGCCTCGCTTACGAGCGGACGCGGAGGTCATCCGCGACATCGTTCTCTGCGCCTCAGGTTTGTTAAGCACGAAGTCTGGAGGCCCCAGCATCTTCCCGCCCGTGCCTGAAAGCCTTCGCGCCGCAAGCTTTTCGCCCATGGATTTTTGGACGACCGCCACCGGCCCGGAACGATACAGCCGGTCACTCTACGTTTTTCGACGACGTTCGATACCGGACCCGGTGCTGGGAACACTCGACGCACCCAGTGGCGACCTGACTTGCGTGCGCCGTCAGCGCTCCAACACACCCCTGGCGATGCTTGCTACGTTGAACGAACCGGTCTTTGTGGAGGCAGCCCGCGCACTCGCCCTCCGAGTTCTGCGCGAGTGCGGCCCCGGCGATTCGGGCCGCATCAGCTACGCCTACCATCTCTGTGTTTCGCGCCCGCCCGAAGCGTCCGAAACGCATGCCATTTTAGCATTGCTCCGGTCGAGTCGCGCACGCCTCGCAGACGGGTGGCTTCCGGCCCGCGAAATCACCACCGGCGACCCCGCTAGGCCGCCTGCCGTGCCGGCGGGAACTACACCGAGCGAGGCGGCGGCATGGACCATCGTCGCCCGTGTCCTGCTGAACCTCGACGAAACCATCACGAAGGACTGAACCCACCATGAAACTCACCCGCGAACTGCACACCGAGCTAGCCCGCCATCTCAGCCGCCGCTGGTTTTTCCGCGACTGCGGGGTTGGACTTGCCGGCCTGGCGTTTGCCAGTCTGTTCGGTCACGAGACCCGGGCTGCTCCGACACTCAACCCCCTGGCTCCGCGTCAACCCCATTACGCACCGAAAGCAAGACGCGTCATTTACCTCTTCATGGCCGGAGCCCCGTCCCACCTCGACTTGTTCGATTACAAGCCGGAACTCGCCCGACGCAACGGCCAGCTTCCGCCAAAGGAATTGCTCAAGGATTACCGGGCCGCGTTCATCAATCCGAATTCCGCGCTGCTCGGCCCGAAGTTCCGGTTTGAAAAACACGGCCAGTGCGGGATGGAATTGAGCGAGTTGCTGCCCCACACCGCTCGAATCGTCGATGATTTGTGTTTCATCCGATCCATGCAGACGGATGCAGTGAATCACGCGCCAGCGCAGATATTACTCAACACCGGCTCGCAGCAGTTTGGCCGTCCCAGCTTCGGAGCCTGGGCACTTTACGGTCTCGGCAGCGAATCCGAAGACCTGCCTGGCTATATTGTGCTCAGCAGCGCCAAAGGCACCAGTGGTGGATCCAATAATTGGGGCGCTGGCTTCCTGCCTGCCAGCTATGCCGGTATTCCTTTCCGAGCCACCGGCGACCCGATTCTGTACCTTTCAAATCCGCCCGGGTTCGACCCGGAAAGCCAGCGTGCTTCTCTGGACACGTTGCGACAACTCAATGAGCAGCAGTTCTCCGACGTGAGCGACCCGGAAATCACCGCGCGCATCCAAAGCGCCGAACTAGCCTTCCGCTTGCAATCCAGCGCGCCGGACTTGATGAACCTCGCCGCCGAGCCGGACCATATTCGCGCCTCGTATGGTGACGTGACCAAACCCGGTTTTGCCCGGAACTGCCTCCTGGCCCGCCGGCTCATTGAGCGTGGAACGCGGTTCGTCCAGCTCTTCCATGAAGCATGGGATCAGCACGACGGCTTGGTCAAACACTTGAAGCAAAACTGTGCTGACACCGACCAGCCCGTCGCAGCGCTCATCAAGGACCTCAAGGCCCGCGGCCTGCTCGACGATACGTTGGTCATTTGGGGCGGTGAATTTGGGCGCACTCCGATGGTGCAAGGGGGCAACGACGGCCGCGATCACCACAATCGATGTTTCACGATGTGGCTCGCTGGAGGCGGCGTCAAGCGCGGTCATGTGCATGGAGTGACCGATGACCTTGGCTTTAACGTTGCGGAAGGCCCGGTGCATGTGCATGACCTCAATGCCACGATGCTGCACTTGCTCGGCTTCGATCACACTCGCCTGACTTACCGCCTTCAGGGACGTGACTATCGTCTCACCGATGTGCATGGAGCCGTGGTGAAGGAAATCCTGGCATGACGCGCGTTCACGACTAAAATGGGAGAGCCCAGTTACCTGCCCACGACAACCAGCCATGCTATGAACCAACTGATACTTCAATTTGTGCGGGAGAGTTGGTTTGTTGCGATTCTTTCCAGCTTTATCCTGACCGCTGCCGCAATCACGCGCGCAGCCGAATTGCCACTTCTCAGAGTCGGAATGATTGGTCTGGATACATCCCACGCGCCCGCCTTCGCCAAAATCTTCAACAATCCAAAAGCCACCGACGACTTCGCGGGCATCAAAGTAGTGGCCGGCTATCCGGGCGGCACGGACATGCCGGCCAGCTGGGACCGGGTCAAGGGTTTCACCGGGCAGTTGCGCGGCATGGGCATTGAGATTGTCGATGCGATTCCCAGGCTGCTGGAGAAGGTGGATGTAGTGTTACTCGAAAGCGTGGACGGCCGCATTCATTTCCAGGAAGCGGTTCCCGTCATCAAAGCGGGAAAACCGCTCTTCATCGACAAGCCGGCCGCCGGCTCTCTCCCAGATGTCATCGCCATCTACGAGCTGGCGGCGAAACACCATGTTCCCTGCTTCTCGACTTCTTCGCTTCGGTTCAGCCCGGGTATCGCGGAGATTGTGACGAACGAGGAGGTGGGAACGGTCGAAGGTGCTGCCACTTGGGGCCCTTGTTCCTATCAGGAAGGCACGCCGGACTTTTTCTTCTACGGCATTCATGGCATCGAGCCGTTATTCGTGCTCATGGGCACGGGTTGTGAGACGGTCACGCGAATCCAGACGCAAGATACCGATCTCGTGACCGGAGTGTGGAAGAATGGAAGGGTCGGCAGCTATCGCGGCCTTCGTCGCAACAAAGCGGCGTTCGGAGCAGTTGCTTTCGGGAGCAAAGGCATCGCTCACACCGAGAAAGAGGGTGGTTACCAGGAACTCTGCGTTCAGATTGCACGTTTCTTCAGGACTGGAATGGTTCCGGTCCAAGCCGAGGAAACCATTGAGATCTTCGCCTTCATGGAAGCTGCGGATGAAAGCAAGCGCCGCGGCGGCGTGCCAGTGTCGCTCTCTGACGTGCTTGCAAACGCAAGAACGATCGCCAGGACGAAACTGACCAAATGAGGCCTGAGCTGAACTTATTGCCGCGTGGCACCCAGACCTGCGTGCGCCACCTTATTCCCATTCTTCTGGCCGTCTCCGGGGAATTCGTCGGCCAGGGAGCGGATTTGAGCTGGGTGGCTGGATCAGGATTCCGAAGTGCGTCTCTGCGCGTGGACGCCGGATCACGAACCGGTTTCACCCTGCTGCCTCCGGGGATGACCGGTGTCCACTTCACGAACCAGCTCGCCGAGGATCGCCATCTGACCAACCAGATCTACCTCAACGGTTCCGGGGTGGCCGCAGGCGATGTGGATGGCGACGGGCGGTGCGATTTGTACTTTTGCAATCTTGATGGACCGAACCGGCTCTTCCGGAACCTTGGGAACTGGAAGTTCGCGGAAGTGCCGGACGCTGGCGGTGCCGCCCTGCCAAACCACGACGCGACGGGCACGGCGCTTGTGGATCTGGACGGCGATGGGGATCTCGATCTCATCGTGAACTCCGTTGGTCAAGGAACACACATTTTGTTTAACAGTGGACGAGGCCGTTTTATGGAATCTCCTCAAACCCTGAACCCGACCTTCGGCGGCACGTCGCTCGCGCTGGGGGATGTCGATGGGGATGGTACCCTCGATCTCTACGTCGCCAACTACCGCACCTACACATTGCGGGATCAACCAAACACGAGGTTCAGCCACAAGAACGTGAGTGGTCAGCCGCAAATCATGGCCGTCAACGAACGATCCATTACTGAACCGGATCTCGCGGATCGTTTTAACTTCAACATCACCAGAACCGCCGGCGGAGGCGCCAGCATGCGTATTGTCGAGAACGGTGAGCCGGATCTGCTTTTTCACAATGACGGCAGGGGCCGTTTTGTTCCCGTCTTGTTCACCGGCGGAAACTTTCTGGACGAAGACGGCAAGCCGCTGAACAAGCCTCCTTTCGATTGGGGGCTGTCGGTGATGTTCCGAGACCTCAACAGCGACGGCGCTCCGGACCTGTACGTGTGCAATGATTTTGCTTCAATTGATCGCATCTGGATCAACACCGGAACCGGAACATTTCGGGCCATTCCCCGGGTCGCCATCCGACAGGTCTGTCTTTCGTCGATGGGGGTGGACTTTGCGGACATCAACCGCGACGGTCTCGACGACATTTTCGTCGTCGATATGTTGAGCCGACTTCACACGCGACGGCATACGCAGAAATACGATCTGTCAGCGGAGCCAATGGCGGCAGACCGGATGGACAACCGCCCTCAGTACCCGCGCAACATGCTTTTCCTGAATCAAGGCGACGGCAGCTACGCCGAAATTGCGCAGTTGAGCGGTCTCGAAGCCAGCGAATGGTCCTGGACGCCGATCTTCCTCGATGTTGATCTCGACGGCTGGGAAGACATTCTCGTCTCCACCGGCTTCGAGCGTGACGGGATGAACGTGGACGCTCTCACGCAAATGGAGGCAATCAAGAAGCGGCAAAAGCTGGCACCCATCGAGCAACTGCGCCTGCGAAAGCTGTTTCCTCGCCTTGACACTGGTAATCTCGCCTTCCGCAACCTTGGTGACTTAACGTTCACCGAGATGACGGACGCATGGGGTTTCAACGCCCGCAGTGTCGCGCAAGGGATGGCACTGGCCGACCTCGATAATGACGGTGACCTGGATGTGGTTGTAAACAATCTCAACGGCCCGGCGTTCGTGTATCGTAACGAAGCCGCCGCGCCGCGCGTGGCCGTCCGGTTGAACGGCAAGGCCCCCAACACGCACGGCATTGGCGCAAAGATCAAGGTCATCGGAGGCCCCGTGACGCAAAGCCAGGAGATCATTTGTGGCGGGCGCTATCTTTCATCCGACGAGGCGATGCGGGTGTTCGCGGCCGGCTCCCCGTCAAACAAGCTGACCATCGAAGTAACCTGGCGCAGCGGAAAGCGCAGTGTGCTCAAGGAAGCGCAGGCCAATTGCATTTACGAAATCGAGGAATCGTCTGCCACCAATAGTCCATCGCAGATCACACCGGACTCACCACGTCTCAGTCCGCTTTTCAAGGACGTCAGCGACCTTCTCAATCATATTCATCACGACGATCCGTTCGACGAGTTTTCCCGCCAGCCGCTGCTTCCTCACCGCCTGGGCCAGCTCGGTCCCGGCGCAAGCTGGTTTGACCTGGATGCGGACGGTTGGGATGACTTGATCATCGGGAGTGGCAGTGGAGGCAAAATGGTCGTGTTTCGCAACGACCGCGAAGGAGGGTTTCAGCCGCTGAACGGACCCTGGCTGACCGAGGCGCTGGCGCGTGACCAAACCGGTGTGCTTGGCTGGCATCCAGAGTCGGAGCGAACGGTGTTGCTCGCCGGTTCCGCCAATTATGAGGACGGTCAAACAACCGGCAGCGTGGTGCGGCAGTTCGATGTGATGGCCCACAAAGAGGATGGCAGTCTGCCGGCGCATTCATCCAGCCCCGGCTCGCTGGCGATGGCCGATATTGACAGCGACGGCAATCTGGATTTGTTCGTCGGCGGACGTGTCCTGCCAGGACGGTATCCGCAACCAGCATCCTCGCAGATGTTTCGCGGTGCGAATGGCAAGCTGGTGCTGGATGCCGGGAACACGCGCCGTTTTACAAACCTCGGTCTGGTGAGCGGGGCGGTGTTCAGCGACCTGGATGGCGACGGCGATCCGGATTTGCTCCTCGCCTGCGAGTGGGGCTTCATCCGCGTGTTTCGCAACAACGGTGGCATGTTCACCGAGATCACGGCATCCCTTGGTCTCGACAATTACCCTGGCTTGTGGAATGGCGTCACCACGGGTGACTTCGATGGCGACGGTCGGCTCGACATCGCCGCGTCGAACTGGGGCCGCAATACGAAATACGAGCGCTTCAGAACCCAACCGCTCAAGCTCTTCTACGGCGATCTGGATGAAGACGGGAGCGTGGACATCGTCGAGGCGTATCACGATCCGCAGTTGAAGAAGTGGTTGCCCCAAGCGCCGCTCTGGGTTGCGGGCAAATCGATGCCGTTCCTCCGCGAACGCTGGAGCACGCACGAGGCCTTCAGCCTGGCCGATCTTGGGCAGATTTACGGCGAACGACTCAAAAGCGAGCGAGAACTTTCCGCAACCTGGCTGGAGTCAACCGTATTCCTGAACCGCGGCAACCACTTCGAGGCCCGTGCTTTGCCGCTCGAAGCGCAGATGGCGCCAGCCTTCGCGGTTTGCGCGGCCGATCTCGATGGCGACGGCCATGAGGACTTGTTTCTCAGTCAGAACTTTTTCGGCCTGCCGGGTCAAGCTTCCCGCTGCGATGCGGGGCGCGGCTTGTGGCTGCGTGGTGATGGCCGGGGAGGCTTCAGCTCGGTGTCGACGCAAGAGAGCGGCATCGATATTCGCGGCGAGCAGCGCGCTGCGGCCCTGTGCGATTACGATGGTGATGGCCGTCTCGATTTGGTCGTCACCCAGAATTCAGCGCAGACAAGGCTGTTTAAGAATTTCAACGCTCTGCCCGGCCTGCGCGTTCGGTTAAAGGGACCACCAGGGAATCCCGGAGGAGTGGGATCAACCATCCGCTTGCTTCATCACGACCAGGCCGGTCCTGCCCGCGAAATTCACGTTGGGTCTGGCTACTGGTCGCAAGACAGCACGACCCAAGTGATGTCTATCGAGCGGGTAAATCGAATCTGGGTGCGCTGGCCGGGCGGAAAGACAACGACGGGTGATATTCCGATGGGAGCGAAAGGGATCGAGGTAGGAGCAGATGGTAAGATAGCTGTCGTGCAGTAGCTCAGAAATGACACCTTGGGGATGGCGTCCTTCTGTCTTTGCGCCGCGCGGAGACACTTGAAGCGGGTTCGAGCCTTTATGGTGCCGGAAGGCACGGGAGAAATGCGTGGCATTCTTGAATGACCGGTCTTTCAGCCACCTCCTTGACCATCATGCCGCGAAGCAGGACTTCCTTCGTGTCCCGGCTCTCAGATCATCCAACCAGGCTTTGGGACTGATACCGGAGGTAACGGTAAAATAGCGCTCCAGTTGGCGGGCGTGATGTGCAAGACTCTGGCCAGTTTCAAGACGCAGTATTCCTCCTTCCGTGCGTGGTCACGGACCACTGGCGCAGCAAGTACACACGCGAGCCCAACGTAAGTGAACCCACCGACTCGATTCGGCACGCGGATGGTTCCGCTCGCGCCGTAGAGTCGCGTTGACGTTTTCAACTCGCGTCAATGGCCTTGCCTCGAATCGCTACCCGGCTTAACTCCGGCATCATTCCGTTTAACTCGCCCAATGCCCGCTAACCGAACCTCTCGCCCACGCGGTAGGCTGGGGTGTGATGGATACGAAAGCCAGCAGCGACATGTCGGTGGTCAAGCGGGTCAAATCCGGCGGTGGGCGCGCGTTTCACAGCCGGTTGGAGACATTCGTGGATTTCATTCGCGAGCAGCGCCAGCGGCGCAGAACTTGGAAGGAGATCGCCGAGGCTCTCCACGCCGAGAAGGGTTGCACCATCACGTTCCAAGGCGTGCATCAATTTTACCGACGTTACGTGAAACTCTCGGCCCGTCCGCATTGGGAACGGCAACCTGCCGTCGGGCAAGTGGTTGTTCCCGTCAGGAAAACGCCGCAGGCTTCCACTCCGTCTGAACGTCCCTTCCGGCAACCGCCACCTGACCGCATCCAACTCAACGATCCAAGTAACGTATGAATACCAATCGACGTATCCACCTGAACCCGCAATCCAAGGGCAATCTCGGCAAGAGCTTCGAGGCCGAGTTCCGCGTCGCCTGGCTCGACCGGCTGGGCGTCCAATGGAACGGCTCCGATCTCGACGACCGGCATCACACCTTCGCCAGCCGCCATCGCGAAGTTGTCCGCTCCTACCAACTCGGCAACGAACAGGAGAGCAAGACCGCGCTGCTCAGTCTGTTCCGTCGCGTGCTCAAGGACGCCGCGCCCGTCCACGTCATCGACACGCGCGCCCAGGCTGATGCGCTCATCCTCAGCGCACTTGATGAACTGCAAGTGCTCCACGTGTGCGCCGAGCAAAACATCCGGCTGACCTTCTTTCTGTTTCCCACGGACGAAACTGAGAGCATGAACAACGTCGGACGTTTGTTCCTCTACGCGGGCGACCGGGTTGATTACGTCATCGTCCACAACCCAGCCAGGGCGCGCGGCGACCTGTTCAAAGGCTCTCCGCTGGAAGCGCAGTTGATCGAGTTCGGGGCGAAGTCGATCACGCTCCCGCCCGTGACACCGACCACGCTCATGGCCATCGAGAAGGCCGAGGCGAAAGCCAGACGGTCGCTCAGTTTCGCGGAAGTTTCGCAGATCGAAGCCGGCCACTTGGAACGATTGCTGGCAGGCGAAGTGCAATGGGCCATGCAGAAGATGTTCCGGCAATACGACGCCATCGTCGATCTGCTGCTGCCAACGGAACTCATTCCCAACAGCAAGCCTGTCCCCGTCACGGAATCTTCGTCACCGGACGATCAACCCGGACTTAATTTCGGAGAGTAATTGTGGACGACACGGATTTTGATGCCTTGTGCGACGGTGCTCCGCCCGCCGAAGCCAAACAACTGCGCAAACTGCTGGCCGATTGGTGCGCGGGCGCGGAGAACTCGTTCCCCGTGCAACTGGTGTTGCTCACCCGCGCCCAATTTCGGGCGGCGGCGACCGTCCCGCTTGCGATCAACGAAGCGGGCAAGCTGCTTGATCTGAAACTGGCCGAGCAACGCCAGCAGGTCACGGCGCTCGTCAAAGCCTACGAGCAAACTGCGTCTGCGAAAGCGGGCGAATTGAGAACCATCGTGGCCGACCACGCCACCAACACGGCCAAGGCCGTCGCTGAAATGCGCGGCTATCTCGGTGAATCCGAGAAAGTCGCGCAACGCATCCGCAGCGAGATGGACGGCGGCGCGGAAAAGTGGAAGGACGCCACCACCGACTTCGAGTGCGTCACCAAACGGCTCTCGCAACTCTGCGCCGACTTGCAGGCCCGCCCGTGGCGCAGCCATTGGGTGCTCGTGATTCTCCTTTTGATCGCGACCTTCGCCGCTGGTTACGCCATCGGCCAGCTCCGGCCTCGCTGACGATTTTATTGCCGGGGCAACTCGCCTCCCCACGCTGGCCCGTGTCGCCTCCCGTCGCGCCATCCAGCGGCACCGAACTCTTGCCAACCACCAGCGAAACACGCTTTCAGAGGGACTCATCGACTGTTTCCACAAGCGGCGTGAATCCAGTGCGGCTCTGTATCACGGCAGAGCGAGCCGGGACGATCAGCCGGGTTGGTTTGCCGGTTCAGGCTCAACAATCATCAGTGCGTCGATGCAGATTCGTTGACATTTAAGGGCTGCGTGAGAAAGTGCTCAATCATCCTCGGGAGAAAATGGAGTTTCTCTATGGCCTGAATCAGTTAATGAACGCCCTTCCATTCAAGATAAGTTTCCTTGCTCTGCTGGCGGCGACGCTCGTTGGCCATCGTGCCGATGCGCAGGTTATCGTGGTTGATGCTCCCTCATTTACCTACACCTACGCCCCCCGCACCGCTCTGGCGTTGGACACCAACGCGGTCAATGTCGGGGTTTCCTTCAATCACGAGCCGCCCTCTTTTTTCAATTGCTCGTACATCTCGCCAACTGCTGGCGCGCCCTCGACCGGATCGATTACCTACACTTTCCAAGCCGCGCCTGGACGCGTGATCCAGCATCTGGGCATTCTTCAGCGTGGGGTGCTGTTCACTTCCGGGCGCATCACCGGCGAATTCAGCACCAACAACGGCGTTACGTTTCAGGCATTTTTCGACACGCCACCGTTTGTCAATCCATCCACGAGCGTTACTCGTTATACCAACCTTCGCGGCTTGAACGCGCCGACCGTGCTGATTCGCTACACGCTCAATCTGACCAATGGCCATACCTACAACATCCAGTTTTGCCGTGACTGCGACGATGCGCCGTTGACCCTCACATTCAATGGAAGGACTGTCGCGCAAGCATTACCGCGCCAGACGACCGTGCTCATTTCAGCCGGATCGACCTGGAGGTACCGGGATAACGGCCAGAACCTTGGGACGGTCTGGCGGTTACCTTCGTTCGATGATCGCGGATGGAGCGTGGGCGCGGCGGAGCTTGGTTACGGCGATGATGACGAGGCAACGGAGATTTATCCGGGGCCAGATCTGAACAACAAGTTTGTCACGACCTACTTTCGTCGTGCCTTCGTCGTCACCAACGCCGCACAGTTTACCAATCTCACCGTCGGTTTCCTCCGAGATGACGGTGGAGTCATCTACATTAACGGGAGGGAGGCGTTCCGCAGCCACATGCCGGACGGAACCATCAACTATGGAACGCTGGCCATACAGCCACCGACTTTTGGCATCGACGAAAGCACCTTCTTTGAAGGGCAGATCGATCCCGGTCTCTTGATGGAAGGAACCAACACGCTGGCCGTGGAAGTTCATCAGGTGACTCTGGACAGTTCCGATGTCAGCTTCGATCTCGAACTGCTGGGCCAACGGAAGCGCCTTGCACCGCTGCTGGCCATCACCCTCACGGCCGACTGCATCAGCCTCTCGTGGTCCGATCTTGAAACGGTCCTAGAAGAGGCCAGTGATGTCAGCGGCCCGTGGCAAGAAACAATTGTAACCGTTGCGGGTAGATATTCTACCTGCGAGCAGCAGAATCGGAAGTTTTATCGGCTCCGGCAATTGCCATAGTTTGCGTCAGTGGGCTGATCGCCATGCGGGTCTTAAGCACGCAGCAAACTCGTGGCAACTCGCCTGTCGGGGCGTCATACTCTATCCGCGCTGGCCCGTGCGGGCGAGTGGCCCTCGCTCACTTCGCTCGGCCACTCCACCGCACGCGCCGCGACGGTTGGGGTTCATCCTGCGGCCCGTGCCGCCTCCCGTCGCGCGCGGGCCGGGAAGGCTATGCGCCATTCCCGCCCGCCGCGCCGTCCAGCGGCACCGACCGCTTTCTCGGATTCAACGACTTCAATGGCTCTCAATCCATTTGGTCCGTCAAAAACGGCGAACCATCAGGCCGTTTCATAAACATCGGGACGAACGAGCTACTTGTGTCACACAATGCGCCGCCACCCGCGACGGCGTGACTGGCGCGTGCCTTCCGCCCTTGATGGTATGGCTCGGTCGCGCCGTCAAGGTAGTCCACGCCGCTGCGTATGCCTCGCGGCGTGGCTCCACCGTTGACCGCGCTCCCTTCGCCAAGGAACGGGCTTCTAGGAAGGCACGCGCGGAATCTGCACTCTGTTTCAGAGGGAAGTTGCGGTTAATGCTTTCTCACATTGCTTCGCTTCACGCGACGCCGCGAGCGCCGGGGCCGAAATCGTTTCCGTCCAAACATCGCGATCCGCAATTGTGCCCGGCGCAATCGCACAGCGTTCAACGAGCGTTTCAGCCTTTTCGCCAGCCGTGCATCCGAGAGAGTGCCGAGCAGATTTTTCTCACTCGCTGGCCAGGGACGTTTAGAGGGGCCAGATGCCGCCAGACCAAGCTTTCTCCGCTGGAATGCAACCGTGGGTCTTTTGCGTCCGTTCTGCCGCTCCACATCGGCATCCGACATTCTGCCCAGTCACTTGATTTCTTCCGGTGTCCACCGACGGTACGGTTTGGCCGAGGGGATGCCCAGTACCTGCCGCTTTTGCGTGATATCTCCTTGGGATCGCGTTTCAGCCTGCCCGCTATTTTGTAATCGCACGCCGTTCCAAGCAGCGCGATCTCCCTGTCTGTCCATCGACGACTCGGCTTCGTGGACTGGATGTTCAGCCGCTGTCGTCGCCATTGGACAGCGTGAACCGACCGGCTCAGCCGCCGCGCCACTTCGCGGTCGGTGTATCGGCCCAACAATGCGTCTTCTGTTTTCGTCCACGGGCCGTGATCCGGACGGACGAATGCCTCCACGTCTTTGTTGTTTCGCTCCAGCCGCAGTCATGTTCTGTCCTCTTGTGATGATGATGAAGTTGCCCAACCCTCGCGCTGGTTCCAAGCGAACAAGCGCAGCCCTTTTCAAGTGTTGCCGGAGAGATTGAAACTGTCCGCGCTCGAATCGCCGGGCGCGGACAGAGGCCATCTCAGGCGGAGAACGAGGAACTGTTTTCATCGTCATCCGACGGACGCAGCCCTCGCTTCGGATCATCGCTTATCACGGGCAGCAGCGGTGGCGGCGTCACTGGCGGACGGACCACGATAATCGGGAGGATCGTGCCGGTTTCTCGTCGCGTTGTTTTCCGTCGCAGACCACCGCTCAGAATCCACGCGATGAGCGGGAGCGCGGCATACACCAGCGCCATGTAGAGGTGGTGGCCATGCTCGGCAATCAAGCTGTCGAGAAACTTGTACACCGGGGCCAGCATTTGAACCGGATGCGCGTTCATACCACCTCCTGCATTGCGACCGCTGTTGGCCTGGCTGGGTTGTTTTCGACGACAGCCGTGGCAGTTCCCGTCGCAACGGGTGATGGCAGCACAATAACGGTCGGCTGCGGTGCTCCCGGCGTGGGCCGTTTCTCGTATTGCTCCAGTGGCGGCAACTCCACCTGCGCGCGTTTGGCGTAAAAGCGGGCGAAAGTGGAACTTTGGTGTCCCAGCGTTTCCTGCGCGTAGCGTTCGGGATAGCCCGCCGCGCGAGCGCGTTCGGCCCACGAGTAGCGGTAAGAGTGCAAGCAGATGGATGGAATCCCAGCTTGCTCACTGCGCTTCCTAATCCCCAGCCGCTCCACCCGCTCGGCAAATCGCGTCGCGCGGTCAGCGGACGAAAGCGTTGAATACTTCGGAAACAGCGGCCCGCTGGTGGGCAACCGTTTGAGAATCTCCGCCACTTCATCGCCAAAGCGCAATGTGCAAAGGCGTCCGGTCTTCTGGCGATTGTAACTGAGAGTGCGTGAACTCCAGTCCACGTCCTCGGCCTTGAAGCTCACGAGGTCAAACTGGGCCGCGCCGACATGCCAGAGCAGCTCAAGGAAAGCGCGACGTTCAACATTCTTTTCCGCATCAACCAACAACTGATGTTCTTCCAGCGTTACACCCCGCCGTTCTTTGAAACGGAGCTTGGGCCATTGGTTGTAACCGATGATCGGCCAGGCCAGCCAACCCAGCTTGAGCGCGAAGCTGTGAAAGCGGTGCAGGAACATGTTCGTGCAGGGCTTGCCGGAGTCCTTCAAAACTTTGTAGAGCGTCTCTGCTGTCGTGTGGATGAGCGGGAGATTGCGAATGGAATCGAACCCCGGGTCTTTGATGGCACTCTCGTAGCGTTCGCGGGTCTTCTGGCTGCGACCTTCTTTGGATTGCAGCAGGTAGCCCATGACATCCTGCCAGGTGCGCGTGTTGGCGCGGGGATCGCCAGCGGCCAAATATGTCTTGGCCATTTGTTTGTTGAACGCGGGTTGGTAAGCCGCTTCGTTCCGGGCGTGCAACAGCCGATGGGCTTCGGCCTTGTCGCGAGTTCCGAGTGACGATTGTTTTCCGGTCGTGGTGTTCTCGGCGTAGTAGCGACCGTTGCTGCGCCGGTATAGTTTGAACTGCTGCTTCATAACATATCTTTCTTGTTATGAGGCTAAACCGACTGGTTCACCCGCCGTGAGCGGGTAGCAGGACAGTTAAGTCCCGTTTGGTTGAATTGTCCGCGAGTCGTCAGACCACTGACAAAACCGCTGGCAATCCACCCTCCGGACCTACAGCAACCGAAGCAGCATCAGCTACTTCCGTTGAAAGACTGAACGACCCAAGCTCAGCGACCCGGCCGGCGGGACGCCACGATTGCAACCGAAGCGTGATGGCCGGGTTCGCTGCAGCGCATGGTTGAACAAAGCCGCTGCGCGGCGAAGCGGAAGGTGAGCCTTGGAGCGTAATTGGCCGGGTGGCGGCATGGGAGAACCGTATAGACTGGGCGGTGCTATGAAAAGCACCAATCCATACTCCATTCATCCCCAACACCT
>JBGARF010000005.1:0-408833 GCA_044230345.1 Limisphaerales bacterium | reverse complement strand
GATTCACATTTCTCGAACTTTACCCTTCGTTTGGTCAAAACGGACTCAATCTCGTCATTGGTATATTCAGGTCCGAGATACGCGTGGTCCATCGGGAGAACGGTGTCACCCAATTGTTGGGCGGCGTACGTGGCGGCGCCCAGCGAGGTGCCAGAATCATTGGCGGCTGGCTGGACAAAAAGTTCACTTTCGGGACCGATGAGTTGGATGAGCCTCTGATTGCACTTCACGTTCAGCGCGACACCACCGGCGTAACATAAACGTTTTGTAAGGGCGATATGCTTGCCGAGGTAGTGTTTCACCAGCGCCAGGACGATTTCCTCGAGAGTTTGCTGAACCGATGCGGCGATGTGGACGTAAGGCTCATCGATCTCGTCGCCTTCGCGAATTGGGCCCCACCGTTGAACGAGGCCAGGTGAGAACCACATACCGCGATTCTTGTGCTTATGCCGACGAATGCCGATGCAATTAACCAGCTTCGTATTGACCTCAAAGCCACGATCGTTCCAGCGAATGAGTTCGCCAAGGTCGAACTTCCTGGGATCGCCGTAGGGTGCCATTCCCATCACCTTGAATTCGCCGTCCAGCATTTCAAAACCAAGGAATTCGGTGATCGCTCCGTAAAACCCCCCCAGCGAGTCGGGTGAATAAAACTCCTTCAGACATTCGATGCTGCCTCCCTGTCCGTGTCCAAACCACGTAGTGCAATACTCGCCGACGCCATCGACGCTCATAATGGCGGCATCCCGGTAACCTGACAGGTGGTACGCACTTGAGGCGTGGGCGAGATGATGTTCAACCGGGACGAACTTTACCCGCTGCGGATCGATGCCAATTCGGGAGAGCATGGCAAAAACGCCTTGGGCGTTTCGCCTAAAACGACGGTTTCCATTGAACAGGGCCACAAAAGCCCGGTCGGGAGCATACCAATGGCGAAGTGCATAGTGCCACCGGCCTTGATTGAAAAATGACACCGGGGCAAAGGGATAAGCGACGACTTGAACATCCGCGGGTTTGAGGCCGGCGTGGCGGAGGCAGAATTGGGACGCCAGTTCGGCTTGCAGTCCTTTGGAGTGCTTATTCCGATTAAAACGTTCTTCGTCTGCTGCGGCGACCGTCCGCCCATCAATCACAAGAGACGCTGAAGGGTCGTGCCCAACGGCGCCACCCAAACCTAAGACAATCATGAAAGGCGGGCTCCTTCGTGGAGCTGGGACAGCCGTGAGAGCTGTGAGGGAAGGCTGGCGGGAGCGTGGAGCCCCGGAGTCAATAGTTGGATCATGCGATTCGCCCAGACTGGACTGCCTTCGATCACCGGAGGTCGAAGGGTTACCAAGCCGGATGGCGAAAGGATATGAATCGACTCCGTTGGAGGCAACGGAGTTTTTGTCCTGATCGATCTGGGGAAGGCGTTCTACGCCCGTAACGAAAGGTGAATGGCGAAAGGCCCGGCTGTGTTCGTTCCGGCTAGAGCCGTTGGCTGAGTTTGAGCTCCAGAGGCTCTTTTCGGCCATCGACTTTGACAATCACGGAAGTATCGCGGATTTCAACGCACCGGATGCCAACTTCGCCGCTGGCTACCCGTACTTTGGCACTTTGCCCGGTCGTCAGGACCAAGTCATTGATGCGCGCCGACCGGTGGCCCTTTTTGGCTACGATCGCCAGAAGTTGGAGCCCGCCGCGAGGCGCTCTGGATGCGCCAGTTTGCCGAATCTCGGCTTCTTGCTGTGTTGGCTCCACAGCTTTTCGAGCAATGACTTTCTCCAACTCTTTGATGAAGGTCTTGGGGCCGCCTTCCGCAAATCCAAGGATTCCCAAACGGGTCCCGTCCTCATTGAGGACCAGCAAAGTCGGGAATCCTTCAACCTTGAACCTCGCAGCCAACGCTTGGTTGGCGGAGGCTTGGGCCGCCGGCATTGGTTTTCGCTTTGGAAAATCGACCGTTAGCAGGACCAGATTCGAACGCGCATAGTCGACAAACTCCCGCTTCTGAAAAACCTCTTTCTGCAGTTTGATGCACCATCCGCACCAGTCGGAGCCGCTAAAATTGACGAGCAACAGCTTCTTCTCCGCAGCGGCCTGGGCCTGCGCGGCGGCGTAATTGGTGTGCCAAGCGGAAGCCGCCGCGGACGCGCCAGATGCTCCTGATGCACGGATCAAAACTATCGGCAGAAGGCAGGCAATCAGGACCACAAACCGGCTTACGGCAAACATAGGCACGCTCGACTATTTCGGAATCTCAAATGGCTGCAGGACGAGACCGCTTTCCTGTATTCGGGGTTCGACCGCCGATACATTGCTGTTTCGACTCTCAGGTGTCGAGTGCGACTCGCGATTTGTGAATAAGTTTTTTTCGTTCGCCGGAATTACCCGGGTCAAATTTGTTTTGACCTGTTCCTGTGTGGCATTCGATTGGTGCGGGAGCGCACTTGGCGACCCTCCTGGCGTTGGAAACCCGATGCCTTGCTCCACTCCGTCGGCCGCTTGCCGGATCCAGTAGGCAGCTTCTCTGCGGTTTTCGGCCGTGCCGCGGCCAGCGATCAGGCAACCAGCGAGTGCCAATTGCGCGGTTACCTCACGGTTGGTGGCAGCGCGACGATACCAGTGAACTGCTTCAGTGAATTGCTGGCGGTTCAGGAACAGGTCGCCCAACGCGACCTGGGATTCAATGCTTCCTTGCTCGGCCTTCGGCTTTAGGACCAGAATCTCGGCAATCCATGACTCCCGCGAGTCCCCGCTGCCCGAGCCGTTTGGCTCGGCTCCCACCAGGGTCGCGTGCGAAAGCATCACCGATCCGAGGCAGGTGATTGCTTTTCCCGGTAAACAGATCTTCACAACCATCACATCGGCTCGTCACCTCCGTTGTTGAAGCAACCGCGCGCAGATTTACGAAGATATTTTGCGTTAACTCGGCTGGACCCGATCTTCGCGATTCCAGATCGACGCCGGGTCCACTCGTGGCGCCGGTTAGACGAACGGTCGCGGGCGGCATCAGGCCTCACCATCCGAGGGGCTCGGCGATTACAAAACTGTAATGGTTCCAACGTGTTTCGAGACTTTACTCTCCTGCTGGTGATGGGCATTTTCCGGCCCTGTCCAGAAATCACAACGCGGAGACTGGCACATGATAATCGTCGAAAATCTCGAAAAACATTTCGGCACGAAGCGAGCCGTCGCCGGCGTCTCGTTCTCGGTCGAACGAGGGCAGATCCTCGGCTTCCTCGGCCCCAACGGGGCAGGCAAGTCCACCACCATGCGGATGATCACGGGCTTTATTCCGCCCACCGCCGGACGCATCACGGTCGGGGGGCATGATATTGTCGAGAACCCCATCCCGGCCAAGCGGCTCATCGGCTACTTGCCGGAGAACGCCCCCTCCTATGCGGACATGACCGTCTACGGCTTTCTCGGCTTCTGCGCCGAATTGCGCGGCTTGAACGGCGACGCCAAGAAGAAAGCCGTCCACCGGGCCATTGAAATGTGCTTCCTCGAGCCGGTCATGCACCAAAGCGTGGACACGCTCTCCAAAGGTTACCGGCATCGAACCTGTCTGGCCCAATCAATCCTTCATGACCCCGAAGTTCTAATTCTCGACGAGCCAACCGATGGTCTCGATCCCAACCAGAAATACGAGGCGCGCCAACTCATTCGGCGCATGGGCGAAAAGAAGGCCATCATTTTCTCCACCCACATCCTTGAAGAGGTCGACGCCGTGTGCACGCGGGCCATCATCATCGACCGTGGACGCATCGTGGCGAATGGAACTCCCGCGGAGCTTCGACAGCGCTCAGATGTGGCTGGCGCGGTTTCTCTCCGCCTTTCCGGTGTGGCAGGTGACAGCGTCAAGTCGCTCCTGGCGGCGGTGCCGGGTGCACGCAAGGCCAGCATCGTCCGGGAGGACAACGGCAGCGTCTGGGCCCGGGCTTATCCGTCCGACGACAGTCGCAACGGCGCGCTGGCACGCGGTGTCGCCGAGTTGGCGGCCAAACAGGCGTGGAAAGTTGAAGAACTGCACACCGAAGAGGGCCGCCTCGACGAGGTGTTCCGCAATATCACCTGGTCTGAAACCAAGCAGGAGGAAAAGGCATGAGCAGCGGCATCCAAAATATTAAGACAATCGCGAAGCGGGAATTGAGCGGGTATTTCACCTCGCCGGTGGCCTATGTGTTCATCGTCATCTTCCTGCTGTTGACTGGATTTTTCACGTTCATGCTCGGCGGATTCTTCGAGCGCGGCGAAGCCTCCCTCGCTTCATTTTTCATGTGGCATCCGTGGCTTTATCTGTTCCTCGTGCCGGCCGCTGGCATGCGCCTTTGGTCCGAAGAACGGCGCTTGCACACGATGGAGCTGCTCCTCACGATGCCCATCACCGCCTGGCAGGCCATCGTCGGTAAGTTCCTGGCGTCGTGGGTGTTCTTGCTGATTGCCCTGTTCCTAACGTTCCCCGTTGTTCTGACCGTGACTTACCTCGGCGATGCCGACGTCGGCGTGATTTTGTCCGGCTACGTGGGCAGCGCATTGCTGGCGGGAGCCTATCTCGCGGTGGCCTGCCTGACCTCGGCCATGACGCGAAATCAGGTCATCAGCTTCATCCTGTCCGTGGTCGTCTGCTTCTTTCTCATCCTCGCCGGCTGGGAACCCGTGACCAACCTGCTGGTGCGTTGGGCCCCGGATTGGGTGGTCAGTTTGGTGTCGTCGTTCAGTGTCATGCCCCACTTCATCTCGTTCCAGCGCGGCGTGCTGGATTCCCGGGATATTTTGTTTTTCGCCTCGGTCATCGGGTTCTCCCTCTTCTCGACCGGGGTGATCATCCGCAACCTCCGTGCCGGTTGAAGTCGTCAACGAAACGAGGCAAGCCATGCAACAGAAAAAGGTCGAAACAGTGCTCTACTCGGCGGTCGGTGTGGCCGTCATGTTCGCCATCATCATTGCCGTCAACTTCATCGGCAGCGTTTTCAAATCGCGGGTCGACATGACCGGTGAACGGCTCTACACGCTCTCCGAAGGCACCCGGGCGATTCTCAAGAAGCTCGATAGTCCGGTGGAGATCCGGTTCTACTACACGCAACGCGAGAACCAGATGCCGCCGGCCCTCCGAAACTACGCCCGGCATGTTGAGGATCTCCTGTCCGAGTTCCGACAGGCCTCCAAGGGTAACATCGAGGTCAAAAAGTACGACCCGGAACCTGACTCGGAGAGTGAAGACTTGGCCAATCTCGACGGCGTCGAAGGACAGATGCTCCAGACCGGCGAGAAGTTCTATCTCGGCCTCGCTTTAAGCCTCGATCCGGCCAAGGTCACGATTCCCTTCCTCTCGCCCGAGCGTGAAAAGCTCCTCGAATACGACCTCGCTCGCGCGGTTTCCCAAGTCATGTCCACGAACAAGCCTGTGCTCGGCGTCATGACACCCCTGCCGATGTTTGGCCAGCCCATGAACCCGATGATGGCCCGGATGGGCCAGCAGCAGGGCCAGGAGCCATGGGTCATCATCAGCGAGCTGAAGAAAGACTTTGAGGTTAAACAGGTGCAGATGGACGTCGAGAAGATCGATGACGACGTCAAGGTGCTCATGCTGGTCCATCCGAAAGAAATCAAGGACGGAGCCCAGTATGCGATCGACCAGTTCATTCTGCGGGGCGGCAAGCTGATCGCCATGCTGGATCCGCAGTGCTTGATGGACCAGAACAAGCAGAACCCGATGATGCCCATGCCGGGCGGTCCATCGAATCTCGACAAGTTACTGAAGGCTTGGGGTGTCACCTTCGACACGGGCAAGGTGGTTGCCGACATGAACTATGCGCGCCGGCTGCAGACCGGGCGTGGTGGTCAGGCTGAGATCGTCCCCACATTCCTGTTCCTGGCGGATCAGGCGATTGCCAAGGAAGACGTCGTTTGCCAGCAGGTGGACGAGGTGTTGCTTCCGTTCGCCGGAACTTTCGCCGGAACCCCCGCCGCGGGCCTGAAGCAGACTGTTCTGCTGCGGACGTCGAAGAACTCCCAGCTGGTAGAAGGTTTCATGGCGCAGATGGCTCCGGGCAAGGTGGCTGAGGACTTCAAGTCGTCCGACACCTCCCACAACCTCGCCATCCGCCTCGAAGGCAAGTTCAAGACCGCGTTCCCTGATGGCAAACCGGCGGCCAAAGCCGACGACGACAAGGATAAGGATAAGGACAAGAAGCCCGCGGATTCGGGCGATTCGCTGAAGGAAAGCAAGGTGGCCACGGCGGTTGTCTTGATCGGTGATTCGGACTGGATCTACGACCATTACTCGGTGCAGGTCCAAACGATTCCGATGCTGAACTACCGTGTGGTTCAGCCGCGCAACGGCAACCTGGCCCTCGCCCAGAACATCATCGAACAGCTGGGTGGTGACTCGAATCTGATTGGCGTCCGAAGCCGTGGCACGCTGCAGCGGCCTTTCAAGGTCGTTCAAGAAATGCAGGCCAAGGCCAACGCCCGTTATCAGGCGGAAATCGCCAACCTTCAGAAGGAAGCTGACGAGGCCAACCAGAAGCTCAGTCAGCTTCAGGCCCAGAAAGAGGGCGGCCAGCGCTTCGTGCTCTCCAAGGAGCAACAGGATGAGATCGAGAAGTTCAAACAGAAGCGCGCTCAGGCCAACAAGCAGCTCAAAGTAACCCGTCGCAGCCTGCGCCAGGACATCGATGCTCTCGAGAACAAGTTGAAATGGCTGAACATCGCGGGCATGCCCATCCTGGTCACGGCTGCCGGCATCGGCCTCGCCGTCCTTCGCAAACAAAAGACGAAAGCAAAATGAACCGCAAACAACTGACACTTCTGATCGTGCTGGCCGCCGCGCTCGGTGGTCTCGGCTGGCTTGCGTACCAAAAACAGCAATCGTCCTTCACTGAATCGAAGGTGCGTCTCGGGGAGAAAGTCCTGCCGAACTTCCCCCTCAACGACGTCGCCCAGTTCACCATCAAACAGTCCAAGGCCGAACTGACGCTGATCAAAAAGGACGACGTTTGGACCGTTGCTGAACGCGGAAACTATCCCGCCAATTTCTCGACGGTGGGCGAGTTCATCCGCAAGTTCTGGGAACTGAAGGTAACCAAGCCCGTGCGTGCCGGCGCTTCCCGCCTCCCGGCGTTGGAGTTGGTCACGCCCGACAAGGGCAACGGCACGCTTATCGACTTCAAGGACGCGTCCGGCAAGTCGATCAAATCCGTGCTGCTCGGCGCCAAGCACATGCGCGAAGGCAGCGGACAGGAATCTCCGTTCGGTGGTGGTGGCGGTGGTTTTCCAGACGGACGCTACCTCATGGTTGGTTCGGATCTGGCCACGGTCGCGCTCGTGAACGAAGCCTTCGCGAATGCCGAGGCCAAGCCGGCCGAGTGGCTGCAAAAGGAATGGTTCAAGGTCGAGAAGATCAAGTCGGTCAAAGTCTCGACCGGCACCGCGACCAACGACTGGAAACTTTCCCGCGAAACGGAGACCGGGGGAGACTGGAAGCTGGCGGACCTGAAGACGGGCGAGTCTCTCGACAACGGCAAGAGCAGCGGAGCCACCAGCGCATTTGGCTACGCCAATTTCGATGATGTTGTCACCGGCACCAACGCTGCCGGGGTGATGGACAAGCCCATCACCGGCACCATCGAAACCTTCGAAGGCTTCACTTACGTCGTGAAAATCGGGAAGAAAACCGACGACGAGAAATATCACTTCCAAGTGGACGTCTCTGGCAGCTTTCCGAAGGAGCGCACGCCCGGTAAGGACGAGAAGGCCGAGGACAAGGACAAGCTCGACAAGGAATTTAAAGACGCCCTGGCGAAGAAGGAAGAGAAGTTGAAAAACGAAAAGGCCTTCGCCAAGTGGACCTACTTGGTTTCCAAATACACGATCGATCCGTTCCTGAAATCCCGCCATGAGCTGTTAGCTGACAAGGCAGCTGAAGCGAAGGCGGATTCGACCCCGACGGCGCCGCCCGGTCTGCCTGGCGGGTTGCCGGGTGGCTTGCCTGGCGGGCTGCCGAAGTGACTCCGCAGCCAAGCTAAAGAGTTCTTCCGAACAGGCCGACACTCCGTGTCGGCCTGTTCCTTTGCCCGGAAGGGCCGGCATCTTGCAGGCAGATGTTCTATCTCTGGCGAGATCCGTTCGCTGTTCGCCGGTTGGAAGGCGATGCTCCCGGGTGAGGTGGAGCATTCCGCGGTTCTTGGGCCAGTGGGCACGAATTCGGAACTCATGAAAAGCTTCCCACGGCTTTTATCGGTCGCTCTCTTGGCCTTTAATCACCGTCACGCCGCGGGGCGCGTCTACTTTCGAGCGAATGGTTCCATCGGGTCGCCGGTCGTGGCGGACTTTGATCGGGCCGAGCGGCGTGGGATAGGTTCCCTCCGCCCACTTCAAACCGCCCAATTGCGGCGAGACCTGCACCCGCTTAAAGCCAGGTTCCAACGGTCGCACGCCCAAAACTTGCTGGCTGAGAAACGCTGTCGGGCCGCTGGCCCAGCCATGACAAAAGCTGTGACGGAACCCAATGTAGCAATAGTCCCCGCAGTCCCCGTGGATGTCCTTCTTGCCGGCAGGCACCAGCTCGTCGATGCGCGTCGCGTTGTTGGTCCATTCCAGATTGAAATCCTCCCAGAAGGTGGTGGCCCCAAAATCCAGCATCGCGCCCCAATAGGTGCGAATGAACTCGAGCGCGGTGTTCACGTCGCCCGATCTGGCCAGGGCCTGCAGCACGTAAAAGCCGTAGAACGTCGACACACCGCGCGGCCCGCCCGTCTTCAGGATTTCGTCCGAGGTCTTCTTCGCATCAATCATCCCGGCCAGCGACAGCAGGGCTGCGCCAGACTTCGACTGATTGAACTCGGGCACGACTTTTCGCCCGCGCCCGGCGGCGTCGGCGCAGAGGTCGGCTGTCGCCCGGTCGCCCAAGGTCTGCATCAGGCGCGCACCGCTTTCCAAGGTCATAACCAGCAATCCCTGAAGCCCGGCGGTCACCCCTTGTTTGTTGGGAGAACTGGGCCAGTCGAGAAAGCGAAGTCCATCGATCCGCTCGCGTCCATCCGGCCCGATCAACCCGGCCAGTTTTCTCAGAAGCGGCCGCAGATAATCCTTCTGCGCTTCGAGGTAGGCTCGGTCGCCATGGTGCATCCACATCTCCTCGTGGATCAGGACCCACCACATCGAGTAGCTGGAGATGCCGTTCATCCACTCCGTCACCGGCGTCACGTCGCGGGTCAGGTCCAGCGACTTGGGCACGACTTCATTGAACCCGAAGACCGCGTTGATGGTGCTGACTTCCGGGTGCATGTCGCCGATCCAAACAAGCCGGTCGCGTTTGATGCCGTCCCACAGGTAATCCTGCATGTTCAAATGCACCGTGTACGCGCCCACCTGCCAGATCCGGTTCAGGCGATCATCGTCGCATCGGAATGAACCGACATACGGCACATCGCGAAGCTGCAGAACAGCTCGGACCTCGGTGAGCTGAACGGGAACCGCCGGGTCCACGTTATCGATGCGCACAAAACGAAAACCACTCGGCCCGATCGTGATCTTGCCGAGCCACGGCAGGGTGACGATTTGGTCCCGCATGGCGTGGTCATTGCCGGCGTTCTGTTTGCCGCCGAGTTCCGCCATCGCTTCGCTCACCGATTCGCCGAAGCGAATGCGGACGCGGCGGGGCTTGGCCTGATCGGGTGTCATCGGCGTGATCACCTCAACAAACCCCTGCAATTCGACGCCGAAGTCGAGCAGGAGACCTGCTTGGCGGTCCGGGGTCGTTCGGAGCTCGGCCGGGGGGAAGGGCTCTTTCAAGACAGCCTGGCCGGGCTTTGCTTTGAGCAGGCTTTGCGCGTTCTTAACTCCGCTGTCGCTCTGCCAAACCACTCGGGTCGGGGCGACGATGAACGACGAGAGCGGAGATTTTTGGGCGCGTTCCAGTTCGGGGCCGGGCGGTGTCGCTGGTAGGCCGGGCAGGATGGTCAACCCGACCAAGCAAACCGCCCGGACCAGTCCGGCCGAGGTTGAGCTCATGGCGGGACTTTAGAAGTCGAACTGATCGATGTTCGACTTGTTGAAGATGAACGGCGTGCCGAGCAGGATGTTGTCCCCCTTGATCTCCACGTTGCCGGCACGTTTTGAGTGGAAGTTGGCGGCTCCTGTCTTCAACTCGCCTTTGGCGAGGGCGGCGGCGGCTTCGATCGTGAGATATCCAAGATCCTGAACCTTCCAGAGGATCACGCTGTCGGTCACGCCATCCTTGACGTAGCGCTTGTTTTCGTTCGGCAGTCCGAGCCCAATGACTTTGACCTGGCCGACCTTCCCCGCCTGTTTGACCGCCTCGGCTGCGCCCGGCACGGCGGGCGAACAGATGTTCATCAGCAGCTTCACGTTTGGATTCGCGTTCATGATGGCGGTGGCTTCGGCGAACGCCTTGTCTTTCAAGTCATCGCACGGCCGCAAGGCGGCGCGCTTGAGGCTCGGGTATTTCTCGGCGTTGCGCTTCTCGATGGCCTTCTGCCATTCGATCATGTTTCCCGCGGTCAGGCTGGCGGTGATGATTGCATACTCGCCGGAACCGCCGAGCAACCGGGCCGCTTCGTCCATCAGGGCATTGCCGATGCCTTCTGGTGTTGCCTGATTGACGAAGAAACTGCGCGCGTCGGGCAGGGCGTCGGCATCGTAAGTGATCACTTTGATTCCTTTGTCCTGGGCTTTGCGCAGGGCCGTTGAAATGCCCTCGCGATTTTCGCAGGCGGCGGCGATGACGTTGACCCCGCGGGTGATCCAGGTTTCGACGATTTCGTTCTGCTTCGCCGGGTCCGGCTCGGTCGGGCCGTCGTAGAGCAATTTCACGTTGAGGTCCTTGGCAGCCTGTTCAGCGCCTTGACGGGCCGCGATGAAGTAAGCATTGCCCTTGCTCTTGGGCATGAAAGCGATGGTCAACGGCTGCCCGCCGCTGGGAGCGGTTGGAGTTGAGCTGTTGGCATCGGGCGAGGTCGGGCCGGAGGGTTTGCAGCCGGCCATGGCCAAGCCCAGCGCGGCAAGCGCCAGCAGAAAGGTAGATCGATTCATAGTGGTTCGTTTGATGACTTCCTTTTAATGCGGCTGGGCCAAGTCTGGCGAGCAATTGCTTACAGCGGCGGTTCCCGATAAACGGGCAGTGGTGCCAGGTCCGGCTCAATGAAATCTCGTTTTGCTTCGGCCGACCGCAACCGGGCTCGGCTGTAAAAGAAGTACAACGCCCGCCGGGCCGACAGATGGCAGTGTGCGTCCAGGAATGCATCGGAGTTCGCCGCCGGCCCGTGTTGTTGGAGCTCGGCTTGAACCAACTGCATCCATCCCCGAGTCAATGTCTCATGGTATCCGCGCTCCAAGGTGTCCGGCACGTTCTGGGCCGTGTTGAGGCGCTTCAGTCCCCGCCGCATCCGATCCAGCGCTTCCCCAAACGAGCATTGAACCAAGTAGAGATAGGCCAGACGAATGTGCTCTCGGTGGTGCCACTCTTCGGGAGTCAACTCGGCGCCTTCGAATCGTCGCAGCAATGTCGCGTCGTCTTCCATATGGGCAGCCTCCAGTGTCGCAACTCGGACTTTTCAACCCTCAAACTCTCGAACGCCTAAATTTCATGAGTGCTTCCCCGGTCAACACGACCAGCAGCAAAGCGCCAGTCAGAATGCCGGCAAGTTCGCTCGGCAGATCGGAAAGTTGCAGGCCATTCTTAAGCACCGCCAGTGCGGCCACGCCCAAGAGGGTGCCGATGACGGTCCCCGTCCCGCCAAAGATGCTGGTGCCTCCCAACACCACCGCGGTGATGGCGAGCAGCTCGTAACCGGTCCCGGCATCGGCCTTGGCTTGGCCGACGCGCGCCACGTAAATCAACGCCGCCAATGCCGCCACGCCTCCAGACAAGACGTAAGCCATCGCCACCCGTCGATCGACCGGCAATCCGGCGTAACGCGCGCCGTCCGGGGCGAAGCCGATCGCGCGGAAAGATCGACCGAACGTCGTCCGATGGACCAGCAGCCCCACTCCCGCCGCCACGAACGCGAAGACGGGCACTTGGGCGGGGAGAGCGCCCCCATAGTAACCCTGCCCAAACGCCAGGAAGTCCTTCGGAAATCCGGTGAAATTGTCGACCCCGCCGGTGATGGCTTCGGCCAATCCGCGGAACAACGAGAAGCTGCCGAGCGTGACGATGAGGGGCGGCAATCGCAGCCGGGTGATGAGCAGGGCGTTGAGCCCGCCGGCCGCTGCACCCAATCCCAAGGTGATGGCGGCGGCCCAGGGCCAGTTCAGCCCGGCGTCGCGCCAGAGCTTTCCAAAGCAGACGGCACAGAGCGCCAGCAACGAGCCCACCGACAGATCGATGCCGCCAGTCAGGATCACTGGCGTCATGACGAGCGCCAATAGCCCGATCTCCACCGAGAATTTGATCATCTCCAGTCCGTTGCCTTGCGTCGCGAAGTTCGTGCCGGTCCGGGAAAAGATGAGGCATTCAATGAGCAGCACGATCACGAGCAGGGTCTCCAGCCGGAAAAGCAGTTTGGCCTGGGAAGGTTTCATCTTGAGTGCGCTTTTGGACTGCGACTTCGCCAGCCATCCACCGCGACCGCGAGGAGAATAATCGCCCCTTGGACCGCCTTCTCCCATTGCGGCGGAAGCTTCAGGAAGACGAGCGCTGGCGCGATCGCCGCGAGCAGCAAGACTCCCGCCAGCACGCCCCAAAGATTCCCGCGCCCGCCGGAGATGGCGACGCCGCCCACCACCGCGGCGGCGATGGTCTGCATCTCGAGCCCGTTTCCGGTCTTCGGATCCACGTCGGCGAACCGGATGGCGTTCAGCAGGGCGGCCATGCCAACCAGGGCGCCCATCAAGACGAAGACGAGGAAGGTCACCGCTTGCGGTCGAATCCCGGCCAGTCGCGCCGCTTCCCGGTCGGTGCCGACGGCATAGACGAATCGACCGGCGGCCGAGTGTTTCATCGCATAGACCAGAACTCCGAACACCACGGCCGCTCCGATCAGGATCCCCGCCTGACCGTTGGCCTGGCCGAGTCCGAACCATTGAAAACGATCCGGCAGATCTTTGACGAATTCGCCTTCGCGTCCCCAGCGCAAGGCCTCCCGCCAGGTCACCATGGTGGCCAGGGTGACGACGATGCTGGGCAGCCCGAGGCCGGCGATCAGGGCGCCGTTGAACGCTCCGAGCAACGCGCCGCCCGCCACGGAACCCAGAGCCACCGCGGGCATCGACCATCCGGCCTTGGTCAGGAGCCCGGCCAGGATGCTGCACAAGGCGAACTGTGAACCCACCGAGATATCGATCTGCCGGGCGATGATGACCAACGTCATGCCGCAAGCCGCGATCAATACCGGGGCGGCGGTGGTCAGCATCGTCAGCAGCTGCTGGCGGGCAAAGAACGCCGGAGCGCTGATGGCCAGGACCAGCAGCAGCACCGCCAGCGCGGCGGCCACCGACAGTTCTCGAAAATATCGGGAAACAGTCACGGGATTTATGCTCTCCGAATCGCGATCGTGGCGATGGGCAATTTTTCAAATTTTCGATCGCCCGTCGCTAAGCTGTGCCCTGAGCCGATCGTGGTGAAATCATTCGTCATTCGTCATTCGTGCCCGCGCCACTCATTTCCCCAGGGCGGCGGCCATTACGGCGTGTGCGTCGCTTCCGCCAGGAAGCACGCCCACCAGGGTGCCGCCGCGCATGACGCCGATGCGATCGCTCATGCCCACGATCTCAGGGAGATCGCTGGAGATCATCAGCACCGCCATGCCTTCCTGGGCGAGGCGACGAATGATTTTGTGGATCTCGCTCTTGGCCCCGACGTCAACGCCTTGAGTGGGTTCGTCCAGGATGAGCAGTTTGGGGCGAGTGGCCAGCCAGCGGGCCAGCGAGACCTTTTGCTGATTGCCGCCCGACAGAGAAGCGCCGGGCGCGTCCGGCCCGGAGGCCTTGATCGCGAGCGTCTGCATATAGTCGAGCGCCAGCTGTCGCTCTGCACCCAGTCGCAGCCAACTGCCCCGAAACAATGTGCGGTGAATTGCCATCGTCATGTTGTGCGCGATGGGCAGGTCCAGAATCACTCCGTGACGCCGGCGATCCTCGGGCACGTAGGCGATGCCTTGGCGGACGGCGTCGCGAGGTGAGGTCATCTTCACCACTTGCCCGTTCAGCCGCACGGTGCCGGCGTCGGCCGGGGTCAGGCCGAACAGCGTGCGGGCCAGTTCCGTCCGTCCGGCGCCCACCAGTCCGGCCAGGCCGAAAACTTCTCCCGCTCGGACTTCAAGGGAGACGTTCTTCACTCCGCCCGCGGTGCAGCACAAACCCTCGATCGCAAGGACCACGCCGCCGACCGCACCCTGGCGGGGGGGATAAAGTTGAGACACTTCTCGTCCCACCATCAGCTTAATCAGCTCGGACTCGGTCAGAGCGCCGGCGCCCGGCGATTTGTGCACAACTTCGCGTGTGCCCACGCTTTCGCCGTCGCGGAGCACGGTGACGCGGTCGGCCAGGGCGAAGATTTCCTCGAGGCGATGCGAGATGTAGACGACGCCCGCTCCGCTTGATCGCAGGTCGCGCACGACGCTGAAGAGCAGGTGCTGCTCCTGCTGGGTCAACGAGGCGGTGGGTTCGTCCATGATGACGACACGGGCTCCTGCTCCCAGGGCGCAGGCGATTTCAACCAGTTGCTGCTCGGGCATCGACAGCGAGCGAATCTCGACCTCTGGATCAATGTTAGCGCCGATGCGTTTGAGGAGGTCTTTGGCCCGGGTGCGGCGGTCCGCCCAGGGCACCCGTTTGAACGGAGATGCGGCTTCCAGGCGCAGACCGATGTTCTCCGCGACCGTGAGGTCGGGGAAAAGGGCTGGTTGCTGATAGATGCATGCAATCCCAAGCCGGTGGGCCAGGGCGGGCGTGAGCGGGGAGATCGGTGTTCCTTGAATTGAGATGGTGCCGTCATCGGGTTGATGGGCTCCGGTGATGACCTTGATGAGCGTGGACTTGCCGGCGCCGTTCTCTCCCAGCAAGGCATGGACTTCGCCTGCCCGCAGATCAAAGGACACGCCTTTGAGGGCGCGGACTGCGCCAAACGACTTGGTCACGCCCGTCAGTTGAAGCAAGGTCTGCAATCCGGTAGTGGCAATGCGATTTCGGGCCCTTTTGTCGTGGAGGCACGACGGAATGTCGAGGCCGTAACGTCGTCTTCCGGCAAGAGCAGACGGAGCGCGGACTTCCAAGTCCGCAGCGGGTGAAATCGACCGCCAGCGTTGGAACCTTCAACGCCGCGTCGCCCTCGCGATCCGCTGCGGACTAAAAGTCCGCGCTCCGAACGAAAAATGTCCAAACTCCAACGCCCGCATCCTGCGGGCCGGTGACGACGCATCCTGGGTCGAGGCTGGGTCGGCGGCAGCGATTTCGTGAAGGGCGGCAGGGATGCCGCCAGGACCGGCCCGCACGATGCGGGTGTGACCGTGGGTCGAACACGACGTTGGTTCGAGACGTGGGCGTGGAACCGGTGTAACCTTGCCGCGGCAAAACGTCAGGAAAGGCTGCATGAGCCTAAATTCCACAAACTCGAGCCCGGGTAGGTGTCCGGAATGCGGTGGCGAACTTCCGACGGAGGCGCCGCGGGGGCTTTGTCCGCAGTGCTTGTTGCTGGCCGTCGCGGCGCCGACGGAGCCCGGTACTGATCCGTCCAAACCCTGTCCGCGCAGCCGCACGCCGGCTCCGCTGCTCCCAGCGGTGGCGGCGGCATTTCCGCAGTTGGAGATTCTGGAGCTGATTGGCCAGGGCGGGATGGGCGCCGTCTACAAGGCACGCCAGCCGCGGCTGAACCGGTTCGTGGCGCTGAAGATCCTGCCCGAATCCCTTGGGCAGGATGCGGCGTTCGCCGAACGTTTCGCCCGGGAAGGTCAGCTGCTCGCCCGGTTGAACCACCCGAACATCGTCCAAGTGCACGATTTCGGGCAGGCAGGCGAATTTTACTACCTGCTGATGGAATATGTGGACGGGGTCAACCTCCGGCAGGCGATGAAGGCCGGGCGTTTCTCGTCGGCGCAGGCGTTGGCCATCGTCCCGCGAATCTGCGAAGCGTTGCAGTTCGCACATGACGAAGGTGTGCTGCATCGGGACGTCAAGCCGGAGAACATCCTGATCGATGCGCGGGGTCGCGTGAAGCTGGTGGACTTCGGCATCGCCAAGCTGGTTGGCGAAGGCGAGGTGACATCGGGACCCAGCAACGGTCCCACCCAGGAATCAAGCCCGGCGCTCACCCGGTCCGGTGCTGCCTTGGGAACGCCGAACTACATGGCGCCCGAGCAGATTTCGCAGCCTGCGACCGTGGATCATCGCGCAGACATTTATTCCCTCGGCGTGGTGTTTTACGAACTCCTGACCGGCGAGCTGCCAAAAGGCGGATTCGCGCGGCCCTCGGAACACACACCGGTTGGAGCCGAAGTCGACGCCATCGTCCTGCGGGCGCTTGAGAATGAACGTGGCCGCAGGCAACAAAGCGCGGCTGAGCTGAAGACACAGGTGGAACGCATTTCCACCGATGGCCCGGCGGTGGCTAGTCTGAACGCTCCGCCCGTGATCGAGTCGGACGAGCTGGAGAATCCTCAGTCGATGTCCTGGTGGCTGGCCGTTGCGGGTACCGTTCTGTTGGTCATGCTCGTGTGGGGATGGCGAACGCACCGAGCGCAGTCCGCCGGCGTCACCTCACCTGTTCGAAATCCAGCCGAAGGCTTCGCCACCATAGCGCCGCCTTTGCCGCCGGTGCCGCCCGTGTCGCCCGTGTTGCGTCCATTCACCCTTGAGCTCGATCGGGGCTGGGTTCAGTCCAACGCCAACGCGATCATCATCATGAGCCAGTCCGGAGTGGAGCCGGGCGAGGAAGTGCGAGCGATGACGCGGCTGCCTGATGGTCGTGTGGCGTCGGCTGGATCCACCGTTTCAATTCTCAATCGCGGCGGACGTTCGACGACTTCGCTCAGCTTTTCGTGGAGCTTTCCCGCCTCCTTTGGCCAGGCCCTGCAGGACGCAACCTGGGAAACGATCCGCACCCGACATCTCCGGCGGCCGTTGCGTCTGGTCGCGGGTGAGCCGTTGGAGATTTTTTCGGCGACCAACGAGGTTGGCGGTGTGGTGTCGGGCTGGCTGGAGTATCGGGACATGAAGGCCGACGCGACGGGCAATGCCTCGGCTGGCATGGTTCCGGCGCGCACTTTGGTCCGGCTGAAACCAGCGCCGGCGACGATGGGGTGGCAGCGGATGGGGTATATGGCGGATGTGCCCTCGGGACATTTTCTGCGTGCGATCTGCCGTGGGAATGCGGCCGATGACGGCGAAGCCCATACGCGATTCTATCCGGCGACGCCGGGTGCCGAGGGAGATTGCACGTGGTTTGTGCGGGGCAACTTCAAGCCGGAACACCTTGGCGCCGGCGCGGAGCAGCTAAAGCAAATGCAGGCCGGCGGCCCGATTGAAGTCGCCGTGGGCACGCCGCGTCGCCTCTTCGTGCTGACCAACGATGTCGGCGAGACCTTCGAAGGCTGGCTCGAACTGGTCGGCCCGACGCGTTCCAGCCAGCCGGGGCAAGTGCAGGCCGCCAAAATGGCTGGAGCCGGAAGGCCCCAAAGCTGGGGCGGCATCTCGGTCGTGTTGACCGGCGCCACGAATGAGATCCGGGGAGAACAGAATGAGATTCTGACCATCTCAGTCCGGACGGAGACACAGCTTTTGCCGGGCGAGCAATTAGTTGCTTTGCGTCTGAATCCAGACGGTCGCACTGAGCCGGCATCGGTCAGCTTCTCCGTTCACCGCCGGAGGAGCACCTTCTCCACCACCACTTTTCTCACTTGGTTTGTCCCAGATTCGTTTTCGCCCGCGCTGATGGAACAGGCTGCCAGCCAGATTCGCCGCGAATTTTCCGACCGCCCCTTGAGAATTGGCGAGGGTGAGATTCGTTCGCTCTTCACCATCACCAATTCAGCGGGAGGGGTCCTGGCCGGGTTGATGCAGTTTCAACGCGAGGTGCCGCTCATCGCCTCAAGCCCCAAGGAAAGCGCCGGCGATCCCTTGCTGGAAGTCAAAGCCGTCGTTCGCGTTCGACCGCAGTCTCGACACGGACTGTTCTTTTATACGGCCACGGTTCCGCCCGGTTATCGTCTGGAGGCAACCGTTGGAGGGACGGAACCGGTCGAAGGAGACGGCTATACCGCCATGTCCCTCTCGCACCATGTCCCCGACTATCATTGCTCATGGCGGGCGCCCGGGGCCTTCACCTCGCAAGAGCTTCAGCCGGCCGACCAACAAGTGCAGGAACTCGCCCTCCGTGGTCCGCTGAGCGTCTGGCCAGGCAAACCGCAGCGAGTGTTCGCCGTGACCAATCGTGCCGGCGAAGTCTTCGAGGGACGCTTCGAGCTCCTCGGACCTGATTCAGCCTCAGCCGCCGGAGGCGCGGTGTCCCCGCTACTCCCGGCGGTGGATCCGGCTGCCGCCCTGCCGGCCATGACTAATCTGCGCCGCTTGGCTCGGGAGATTGCCCGGGGTGATTCGGCCGCGTTTGGAGAATGGCAGCGTGTGGCCGAAGAGCTCTACCGCGGGATCGACTACAAAAAGGACGAGGCGCGCATGATGACGAACCTTGCCCTCATGTCCGCGGTCGTCGAGGTATTGGGTGCGGAGATCGCCGCCGGTAGCCCGGAAGCGCTCGACGCGATCCAACGTGCGCTGTCGATACCGCGCTTGAAATCGTTTGCGCCCAAAGCGCTTGGTCTGGCGGCAGCTGCCGGGCACGAGGAGTCGCTGGAAATGCTGTTGGACCATCGGCGCTGGGGCATCCTGTTGTCGTCCACCGTGTCGGCGTTGGAGAAACCTGCCGCCCGGAACAACGATCGGGCCGTCGAGTTTTTGGCGGGGGTGTTGGCCGAGCCAAGAAACAGACCACTTTGGCTCATGGCCTCTCAAGCCCTGGGGCCGGCGGCCAACGCCGGCAATGCCCGGGCAGTGGCGGCGCTGAAAACGTACCAAGACAGCCAGGCCCCGACCGCCGGCGGTGCACCGCCGCCACCGCTCCAATGACCTCGGAGCCCCAGTTCCACCGGCCCGACGGCGAGCCTAACCCAGATGCGTTCGCCACGACGCACTGGACCCGGATTGTGGTCGCACGAGGCGACTCACCCGCCGCCAAGGCAGCCCTGAGCGACCTTTGTGACGCCTATTATCAGCCGGTCATTGCCTTTCTGCGCGGTTCCGGGCGGCCCGACGACGACGCGCGCGAACTGGCACACGAGTTTTTTTCCCGCCTGCTGGATCGGCACGGATTGGATCGCGCCGATCCCCACCGCGGAAGATTTCGATCTTATCTGCTGGGAGCGCTGCGACACTTTTTGCAGAACGTGCGCGAGCGCGAGGGCCGACAAAAACGTGGCGGCGGTCGGGAACACGTGTCGCTCTCGGGAGGAACGGACACTTCGCCGGGCTTCGAGGTTGCCGATCCGACCGCAGGCAGCCTCGACCGCGCCTTCGACCGACAATGGGCCCTGACGGTTCTTGAGCGGGCCGTCACACAGGTGGAGCGGGAATTGGCTGCCGCCGGGCGTGCGCGGGATTTTGAGGTCCTCAAGCCTTGGCTGACTGGAAATAGCGCGCGCTATACGCAGGCCGAAGCAGCGCACCGTCTGGAGATGAGCGAAGGCGCAGTTAAGGTCGCCGTGCACCGCCTGAGGAAGCGGTTTCGTGAGGTCGTGAAGGCCGAGATTGCGTCCACTCTTCACACTCCGGAGGACCTGCAGGCCGAGCTGAATCATCTGGCGGCAACGCTCGCGCCACTGCTGCAGTAGGCCGGTTCCAGCAAAATGGCGGCTGGATCCTTCGAGTCGAGACGTGGCTCGCCCTCACGAACCGGCCGCGATCGTTTCTCCCTCTCCCCGGGCCTTCGCCGCGCCGAAGCGGCCACGGCCGCGCAGGCGGGGGTGGGGCCGAATCTAGTCAACGACTTCACCCACAACTTCGAGATGCACGGGGTCGCCGCGGAATATCCGAAAGGCATTGGGCCTTCCGTCCGCGGTCCGTCCGAGTGGACGTGGCGGAGCCAGGGTATGGGGCGGACGAAAGAGTGGGGAATCGGCGGCGCACGTCGAAAGTCTCGCTCCCGGGCAGGTCGGGGCATACCCTCCGCGCGTAATCGCAAAGCATTGCTCGCATGAACACCGTCACCTTGCGCCCTTATCGGACTGACGATTTGGAGATCATCAAGCAACTGACCGTTGAGGCATTCAGCGGCGTAACCTTGGAGCAAAACATTGAGGCTGCGTTGGGCTTGTTGCACGGACACGACTGGCGATGGCGCAAATCCCGGCACATCGATGCGGACGTGGCCGCCAATGCCGCCGGCATCTTTGTCGCCGAGGCGGAGGGACGCGTGGTCGGTTATGTCAGCACGCGGCTGGATCGGGAATCGGGGCAGGGCCGCATTCCGAATCTGGCGGTCTCGGCTGAATCTCGCGGGTTGGGTGTTGGCCGTCGCCTGATCGAACATGCCCTGGCCTATTTCCGGCAGGAAGGGCTGGCCTACGCGGTGATCGAAACCATGGCCCAGAATGAAATTGGCCAGCATCTGTATCCATCGTGTGGGTTTGTGGAGGTGGCGCGCCAGGTGCACTACGCACAGCGGCTTTGATCCGGATCTGGATCCGGACGACGACTTTTTGATCAAACGGTCCAGCCGCCGATCAGACGGTAGGCGAGCAGTCCGATAAAGCCCGCCGTGGTGATGGCGTAGAAGACCGGGAACAGCCATCGGAACTTGGGGTAGCGCCCTAAAGCGCCTTGCGAATCGAAGACGGGCATGTAGAGCTCCATTCCCAAACGGACCACCGTCTGGTCGATGCTGCGCAGGCATCCCTCCAGTTCCGCCTTCAACCGGAGACTCGTCAGCAGGCCGATGATCGAAAAACAGGTCAGAAACAGCAGCATCGAAACCTCCGGGAGGAACTCGCCGCGGACCGAGTTTAGCAGGGACAAGATGCCGGCTGCGACGATGGCGAAGATGTTGGTGAACGAGAGCCGTTCGTTTTTGATGTGGCGGGCATTTTCCCAATGCTGCTGCAGGACGATGAGCAGGGCGCGTTTTTCCGATGGAGTGGCCGGGAGACTCACCCCGGTTCGAGGGCCGGCGGGGCCCGCCGAGATCGGGCCATTCATCACCTGTTTCCTTCGTTCGGAATCGTCGTCGTTGCTTCGCAGGATTTGCGCAGAGGCGACCGTGTCTTGCGCGTGGATTGCGGACTACGAGCCCGAACACTCCGCTATTCGCCTGGCCAGAAATTCCTTTTCGGACGGAACCACGGCGAGCGCTTCGGCCCGGCGGAAATGCGCCAGCGCCTCGTCGGGTCGGCCCAGTTCGGCGATCAGGGAGCCACGCACGGCATGGGAAAGGAGATAGCTGTCGAGCGCCGTTCGCGGCGTGATTTCGTCGAGTGCTGCCAGCCCCGCAGCTGGACCCTGCACCCGTGCGACGGCGACGGCGCGATTGAGTTGGGTCACCGGCGACGGTTTCAGCTTCAGCAGTTGGTCGTAAAGGCCCAGGATCCGTGGCCAGTCGGTGGCGGCATCGTTTGGTGCCGTGCTGTGACATGCAGCGATGCCGGCTTGTACATGGTATTCGGTCAATTCGGTTCCGCGCGCGGACCGGCCCAGATGGAAGAGGCCGCGTTCGATCATGGGGCGATTCCAAATTGCGCGATCCTGTTCATGCAGGCGCAGAATGTTCCCGGCGTCGTCCGTGCGGGCGGTGAGGCGAGCCGCATTCAAAAGCATCAGCGCGAGCAGGGCGTGGGTCTTGGGCAGGCTGGTGGCCGGGTGTGTGGCCAGCAACTGGCCCAGGCGAATCGCTTCGTGACACAAGTCCGCCCGCACCAGTTGATCTCCACTCGATGCCTTGTAGCCTTCGTTAAACAGGAGATAGAGCGTGGCCAGAACTCCGTCCAGACGCGACGGCAGTTCATCGGGATCGGGCACGGCAAAGGGGAGGGCCAGTTCGCGAATTCGCTGGCGCGCCCGGACCAGACGCTTGGCGATGGCGGCCTCGCTGGTCAGGAAAGCAGCCGCGATTTCGGCCGGGCTCAACCCGCCGAGGGTCCGCAGCGCGAGCGCGATCTGCGCCTCGGCCGACAGCTGCGGATGAAAGCAGACGAACATCAGCCGGAGCGTGTCGTCAGTGAATCCGCCGGCGCGTTCGTCGTTGGAACCCGCTTCCGGGCCTTGGTCGGGCGCGCCCATCCACCGTCCCTGCTCAAGCGCGATTCCATCCTGCCGCTCGTTCCATCGCTGTTCCCTGCGCAGATGGTCCAAGGCCAGATTTCGCGCGGTTTGCGTCAGCCAGGCCGCGGGATTGTCCGGCACGCCGCGGTAGGGCCAAGTCTGAAGGGCGCGCACCAACGCCTCCTGCACGACATCCTCGGCCAATTGCAGACGGTGCGTGCCCAGATGGCCCGCCAGCATCGCCACGAGACGTGCGCTTTCCCGTCGGAACAGGTCGGCGGCAATCTCTCCGGCGGTGGCGTGCGGCTGCGCTGCGAGCGGATCGGACATCCGGTCAGACAGTCGTCACGTGGCTGGCTTGGGCCTTGACCTCGGCCATCGGGCGGCACAGATCGGCGATCGGCCGCACTTCGATCCGGGCGCCGTAGGCTAAAATGGGGCAGGCCTGAGCCAGGCGAACTGCTTCGGCCATGCTCGAAACACCCAGCCGGAAGTATCCGGCAATGGCTTCCTTCGACTCCGCGAACACCCCGTCCGTGACACTGGCACCGCGGGCTCCCGTGACGATTTTACCTTCTTCCACCAGCGGTTGTGCACCCCGATTTACACCCTGCTGGGTCAGCCCCTCCACCCAGGCGTAGAATTCGGTCATGACCCGCTGCAGCTCGGCGGGAGACATGCCGTGATTCCAATGCGTGCCGCGGATTAGGAGCAGATACTCGTCCGTCGAGTTTTGTGGATTCATAAAGTTTGGGCGGAAGCGGATTTGCAGCCGGGAGGTTCTTCCTACTTACTTGGAGGCCGGCGCGTTCACGGCGGCCGCTTGTCCAAGATTTACGAGCCCCTGCTCGAACTGCGGCCCCACCATCTTGTCGCAGTCCATGAATACGCTGACCAGCTTCCCTAAAAAGTTGTTCTTCCCGTACATGGCCCAGGTCACGGTTGTTTTGTCGCCCGACGGTTTGAAGGTGAAGTCCACCGTGCTGGTGCCTTCCATCGGCCGTTTCCAATCCATGCGACAGCGCACGAGCTCGCCGGGCTTGCTTTCGGTGATGGTGCAGCTGCCGGCGCCGATGTCGTTGTTGCCGTCCCAGCTGCAGACCGCGCCGACTCCGGATTCCGGGCCGCTGAAGGTGTTCTTCACGTTTGGATCCAGCTTCATGAACGGATTCCAAACCACGAATTTGTGGTGGTTGTTGACCTGCTCGAACAAAGCCATCGGCGAGGCGGCCAGTGTCGCGCTGCGCTCGACGTGGAATTCCGCCGGACGCATGGCGACGTAAGCGAGGAACAGGACGAGGAGTGCGAGGACGGCAAGGAGGATTTTCTTGATCATGGGATGGTTTTGGTATGGTTGGCGTTTGAGCTCTAGCGGGCAGTGCCATGGGCTTGATCCCCGGTGGGTTGGCTGCAACCCAGAAAGGCGAGGAAGGCTGCGCGTTCGATCCAGACGAGAAACAGCGCGAGCGCGCACAGGAACAAGAGCATTGGAGAAAAAAGCCCCTGCCCGCCGGTAATGAACGCGTGAAAGGCCAGGATGTTGACGATGATGGGTCCAAGGACGAGCAGGCCTGCTCGCCTCGTCCGCGGAATGGCCACGAGCAACCCACCCAGAACCTCGAGCACCTTCACGAAGGTCAGATAGCCGGTCGGTCCCAGAGCAGCCATGAAGTGAGCCGGCGGAGTGCCCTCCGGCATCGGAGGATTCGGCACCAGCTTGAAGAGGACGACCACGCCCGAGGCCACAAACAACAGGCCGAGCAAGATACCGGCAATAGAGGCGACAATTCTCATGGCAGAAAGACAGCGGACTGAATTTGACGGTTACTCGGGACCAAAGCCAGCCATTGGCTTTCGACCGTCGTGGTGGCGACGGTCTTGCTGGATGGCGCGGGCAATTTGAGGCGTCTGTTCATGCGCTGATAGTTCGACGAACAGACCGGGCCCGCAAGGACAGTCCCACCAGAGATTTTGGGGACAGGGTTTGGTGGGTTTTGGACCCAACCGAATTTGGGTTTGACCCAAACCCGACCGTCCCGCCAGTTTGCTCTTCATGAAGCCCATTACCCGCCGGCGTTTCATTGTGTCCGCGTCCCGGACCAGCGCCGCCCTCGCCGCTTCCTCCGCTTTGCCGTTCCCGCGACGGTTGCGGGCCCAGAGTCCTGGTGACCAGATCGTTCTCGCCTTGATCGGCGCCGGAGGTCGCGCGAGTGCTCATGCCAGCGGCATGGCCCGCCTGCCGGGCGTTGAGTTCAAATACGTGTGCGACATCTGGAAGGATCGGGGCGCCGGGATCATGCAGGATCTCGAAAAAGTCCAGAAGCGGGCGCCGCAGAGGATTGCCGACATGCGAGCTGCGCTCGACGACAAGGACGTCAACGCCGTCGTCATCGCCACGCCGGATCACTGGCATGCGCTGGCCACCGTGTGGGCCTGTCAGGCCGGCAAGGACGTCTACGTGGAGAAATGTCCTTCGCTCAGCATCTGGGAGGGCCGCAAAATGATCGAGGCAGCGCGGAAGTATCGGCGCATTGTGCAGGTGGGCTTTCAGAATCGCAGCGGCCCCTACGCGGCATCCGCCCGCGAGTACATCGCCAGTGGCAAGCTCGGGCGCATCGTGCACGTGAAGGTCTTCAACATGCTCGACGGCACCAAATGGGAGCCCAAGCCTGACGCCGAACCGCCGGCGGGCCTCGACTGGGACGCCTGGCTCGGGCCTGCACCCGAAGTTCCCTACAATCCAGGCCGCCACCTAAACTGGCATCCGTGGTGGGACTACAAGGGCGGCACGCTTGCCGACGATGCCAGCCATCAACTCGACCTCACCCGCATGGCGTTGGGCGATCCTTCGCCGCCCAAATCCGTGCTCTGCATCGGCGGCAATTACGCCTTTCAATCCAAACGCGAGGTGCCGGAGTTCCAGTGCATCACCTACGACTACGGCGATTTCGCGATGACCTGCGAAAGCGGCAATGCCACGGGTTATCTGCGCAAGTTCCCGGGTGAAGTTCGGTATGGCGACAAATGGCCGCACTGGCCGACGTCCGCCACGCGCGTTGAGATCTACGGCACGAAGGCGATGATGTATCTCGGGCGCCATGGCTGCGGCTGGCAGGTGATGGTGGAGGGCGGAAAGATCCTCGATCAGGACAAGGGCTATTTCCCCGACAAATGGCACCAGCCGAACTTCATCGACTGCCTGCGCAGCCGGAAGCGGCCCAACGCCGACATCGAACAGTCGCATCAGAGCGCTTGCCTCGTGCACCTTGCAAACGCCTCCTTCCGTGTCGGGCAAAAGCAGCTGTTCTTCGACGGGGCCACGGAACGATTCACCAACAGCGACGCCGCCAATGCCCTGCTCAAGCCGGCGTATCGAAAGCACTACCGAATCCCGGAGGACGTCTGATCGCGGCAGGGCTGATGGCACAAAAGGGAGAGCCTGGAGACGGCATCGGATCTGCGCCTCTAATCGGAAAATGTGAGATGCAATGCCGAGAATTGTAGATTACGCGAAGGTGCATCAAGACGTTGACGCGTTTTTGATCGAGGACGAAAAGTGGTGGTGGGTTTCGTGCCAGGAAATAACCGAACGTGGCCTCGGGGTCTTCTGGTCGCTTCCGCGCGGCTTGAGCGAAGCCGCGGAACCGAAGGATCTGTTCGATCAATTAGCGATTCGACTTACGCAGTTATCGCCAGACCGGAGGAATCTATTGCAGCTCCTGCAGTTTTGGCCGCAGGGGTGGGAGTTTTGGGGAATTGGATTGCCGGAACGGATTGCGGAATACTTTTGCAGCCACGAGTTCGCCGTGGCCGTTCGACGTTTGCGCGCCGGCTAGCCGGTCCTGGTGACTCGCGCAACTCGTCGACGGTAAACGTTCTGCTCCGAACTCAACTCGGTCGGTTCTTAGAAAGTCGTTCGTGCCCGGTAGAACCTGCGACCGGCGGTTCCGGCCAACGGATCGTTCACGACGACGCCCCCACCTTGCACTGTGACCAGCGTCAGTTCCTGCCAGTCCACGAGATTGTCCGAATACTCGACTGCGTAGCGCGCGCCGGTGGTGCCGCTGATGGTAAATTGCCATTGACCATCCGGCAGGATTCGTCCCGGGCTCAGCACCGCCCGGGCGGGTTGCGAGATGGTGACCACCGCGCTGGCGCTGGCCGCGCCGCTCAGGTTGGTGACGGTGACGAGATATGTCCCGGCCTGGCCGGTGTTCGCATTGGGCAACTCCAGAATGGCGTTGGTCGCGCCTGGCATGGCCGCACCGTTCCTCGACCACTGGTATCGCAACGGCTCGTCGCCGTCCGCAACGACACGCAGAGTCAACGTGGCGCCGGCCACAACCGACTGGCTGACGGGCCCAGCGACGATGACAGGCTGCGCGCCGACCTCTGCGGTAATTCGGTAGTAATCAAACACCATCGCGTTGTCGCCCGGGTTTGATGAATCTTTCAAGACCCACACGGCGTCAACGTCGCCGAGATCCAAGGTGCGACCCGCGAGGGCTGAGATGGGCAGTTCAGGCCCCAGCGATTCTCCGTTCCAGATTGCCCGCCATCGGTTGCGGGCGAAGTCCATGAGTATCTCCAGATTGCTGACCTGCTCGTTCACAAAGGAGATGGGGGTGCGGGCATAATCGGAGCCGTCATTGAGCAGGGTGTAGATCCCCAGAGTGTCGTTGTCGAAGTTCAGCGAAAACAGTCGCTGGCCAGCGCGATTGTAGACGGACCAAAAGAAGTCGTCGTAGAATCCATTGTTCGAATCCGCAATCGCCATGCGTACGGAAAACCGAACTAACGGCCGCTGCGAGGTCTGGGGCACGTAGTTCGCCGGCCACCAAACCAGGGTCGTGGTGTCGCCCAAGTCTGGGGCGATGGACCCGACGTAGGCCTGCTGCAGTGAGCCGGTGAACAACTCTGCGGCCACGCCATTTCCACCCGAGCCTGAACTCTCCCAGGCGCCTTGACCGGCCAGCGGATTTTCCGCGATGAATCCTTCGCTCGGCTCGAATCCGGTTGAGTAGATCACTTGCGGTGCCGCCGACGGCATCAACTTGAGCGTCAATTCTCCGCTGCTGCCCTCGTAGCCATCGACAGCGATAAAATAGGTGGTGCCAGCGAGCGCAGGCACGTTGACGCGACTGCTCTTGTCGGCGCGGGCATCGTCATTGCCCGCCACCAGCGTGAGGCCGCCCACCGGTCCGCCGGTGTAGACCCCCAGCAGCGTGTCGAACCGGCTTCCGGCGGTATCGATGGCCCAATTCCCCGTCGATGGCGCAATCCAGCGATACCAGACCGATCGGCCGCCTGCGTTGCCGCCGTGGTTCGGTTCGCCAGGCTCCTTCGTTGCTTCGACGTTGCTTCCGGCGACGATGGCGGCCGTGCCGGTCAACAACTGGGCGCTGACAAAGGCGTCGTTGCTTGGGCCTGATGCCACCACAAACGCGGTCGCGCTGAGTGCGGTGCCGTTCGGGGTTGTGACGCTGACGGGTCCGGTGTTGGCCCCCAGTGGAACGACGGCGGTGATCTGGGTCGCCGAGTCCACCGTGAAGGACGCATTAACCCCGTTGAACCGCGCGGCGGTGGCATCGAGAAAGTTCGCGCCCCGAATGATCACGCTGGAACCAATGCTGCCGGCGGGCGGAGAAAAGGACGTGACGATGGGTGGATTCTGCACGGCGCTCCAGCGCAGGAGCCACGCTCCGCTCGCGCCATTGAATCCGTCCACGGCGACCCGGTAGGTTGTCCCTGCCACCGTCGGAAAGGTGACACGACTGATCGTGCCCGGCGCTGAATCGTCATTGCTTGCGATCGGAGTGAGCCCACTGACGCTGGCGCCGGTGTAGACGGCCAGCAGCGTGTCAAAGTCGCTGCCGGTGGTTTCGAAGGTGAACGATCCGGCGGCGGGTGCGATCCATGAAAACCAGACGGAGCGCCCGCCGGAGTTGCCGGCGTGAATTGGTTCCCCCGTCTCGCGCGTCGCGTCGGCGTTGCGGCCGGCAACCGTTCCGCTTGTTCCGGTCAGCCCGAGCGCATTGGCAAATCGATCGTTGGCCGGCGTCGTGAGCGCCGTGAAGTTCGCCGCGCTGACCGCAGTGCCGCCAGGGCTGGTCACCCGGATCGGCCCGCTGCCGGCATTGGCGGGCACGGTTGCCGTGATGCGCACGGCGGAGTTGACCGCAAACGGCGCGGCGACGGCATTGAACGTAACCGCCGTGGCTCCGGTGAAATTGGCGCCGTCGATGACCACCGTGCTGCCGATCGGGCCGGTGCCGGGCGAGAACCCGGTGATGGTGGGCGCGGCAGCATTGCCGGACCAGCGAAGCGTTGCATCGCCCGCAGCGGCGCTGGCTGCGGTGGCTCCGGGGCTGCGATAGCCGTCCACCGCAATCCGATAAGTCATCCCGGCCGTGGCGAGAATGGTGACCGTGCTTTGGCGGCCATTCGCGTTGTCGTCGTTGGCCGCAATCGTCGTGAGCGTCGTCAGCGAGTTCCCGAGGTAAACCGCCAGCAGCGTGTCGAAGCTGCTGCCCGTCGTGTCGAATTGGAATGTGCCGCTCGCCGGTGCGGTCCAGCGAAACCAGATCGACTTGCCGCCTTCGTTGCCCGCGTGATCCGGTTCGTTTGCTTCCTTGGTCGCGGCGGATGAATTGCCGGTGATGCTCCCGTTCGCGCCGGACAGGGCGATGGCGCCGGCGAAGGCGTCGTTGCCGGTCGGGGCGAGCACGGTAAACGTCGCCGGGCTCATGGCGGTGCCGCCGGGCGTGGTTAGGCTGATGGGGCCAGTGGTGGCGCCCAACGGCACGGTCGTGGAGATTTCCGTGGCGGAGTTCACGGCGAAGACGGCGCTCAGCCCGTTGAAGCGAACCGCACTGGCGCCGGTCAACCCGGTGCCCGTGATGATCACCGCAGCGCCGATGGCTCCCTGCGGCGGTGTGAGTCCGGTGATGGTGGGCGGGCCGGAAACGTTGAATGACGCGGCGCTGGACCCGGAGCCGTTGGGGGTGGTGACACTGATGGGCCCCGTGACGGCGCCCGGCGGCACCGTGGCGGTCAGTCGGACGGCCGAGTTGACGGTGAACACCGGGGCGTTGATTCCACCGAAGCGCACCGCGTTGACCCCGGTGAAGTTGGCGCCGTTCACGGTGACGACCGTGCCTGGCCCGCCGGCCTCCGGGGTGAAATTCGCAATGACCGGAAGAGCCGTCAGCGTAAAGCTGGCGGTCGACAGACCGGTCCCGGCGGCAGAAGTGACGCTGATGCGGCCGCTGGCAGCCCCGGCCGGCACGGTCACGCTGATCTGGGTGGCGGAATCAACGGTAAAGGCCGGTGCGTTCACGCCGTTGAACTCGACGCGAGTTGTCCCGTTGAAATTGGCGCCAGTCAGGATCACGCGCGTGCCGGCAGCGCCGCTGACCGGTGTGAAGCTGGTGATCGAAGGAGAATTGACGACCACGAAATCACCGGTGCTGGAAGCTGTTCCTCCCGGCGTGGTGACCGTGACGCGTCCGGTCGTGGCCCCGCTGGGGACGGTAGTCGAGATGCTGCTGGCGGAGTCGACCTGGAAGGCGGCTTCGACGCCATTGAACTTCACGCTGATCGCCCCTGTGAGGCGGGTCCCAGCCAGGAGAACCGTGGTGCCGACGGGACCACGGACGGGATTGAGGGCGGTGAACGTCGGCGGTCCGGCGGTGGGAACGGACTGGAGAGCCGCCAGGGCCATGACGAGCCCTGCGCCGGCGTCGCGATCGAGCCCGGGCGCTTCGATGTCCAAGGCCGTGGCCGTGAGGATGGATCGAATCTGGCCGCTGGTGAGGGACCGATTGTAGGACTTGATCAATGCGGCGATGGCGCCTGCGTGCGGCGCGGCCGCGGACGTGCCGAAGAACGGATTCAAACCGCTGTCGCCAGGCAGAGTGGTCAGGACGCCGTCCGCCGCGGCAAGGTCCGGCTTTTGTCGCACGGCTCCACCCGTGGAGGTGAAATTGCCGGGAGTGATCGGCGTGCCGTTGGCCTGGAAGAAAACCCGCCGCGGACCATCCGAGCTGAAATCTTCCACCGGATTCTTGGCGTTGCCCGTGAACGGGTCGGGGTATGAAGTGTTCGCGTCGACGGCCGCCACGCAGAACGCGTCGACGGCTGAGTTGTGCCCGCGGGTGTTTCCGGCGGTGCTGATCGCCAGCCGTCCGCGACCTGTCTCCAGATGCAGAAACCGGGCGTCGCCCTTGAACTTCACGACCACGATGCGCTGGCCAACCTCAAGCTTGTCGACGATTTCATACGGATCGCTCTGGCCATTCTGCGTGCTGTCGGACTTGGCCACCACATTGGCGCCGGTGGAATCCAGCACGTAGACGTCGTAGTCGTTGGCAGCCGCGCCAAGTGGGTCCGCCCAGAACAGGTCAACGTGACGGCTGCTTCCGCCCGCGACAACCTGATTGTAATTAACGGCACCAAAACTATGGATGCGTCCGGCGGACTGGCCGCCCGTGGTGAAGGTCCCGCCGTCCACAAAGTCACCCTCCCACGTGCCTGACTCGTTGTCGCTCTTGTTGCCGGCGTTGCCCGCCGAGGAGAAGAACAGCGCGCCGTCCGCCGTCACCTGGTTGACCGCGCGGGCGATGATGCCGTCTTGAAAGGGTGACTCGTTGAAGTATCCGACGTCGTCGATGATGATGTCGCAGCCGTAGCGGTTTCGCAGATCGAGGATGTTTTGGGCGAACGATGCCGGACCGGCGAAAGCGGTGGCGTAGAACAGTTGTGCGCCGGGGGCAAGGTCGTGGACGATTTCGAGCATCGCGGTGCCTTCGCCGCTTCCCGGCACGCCGCTTTGGCCGGGTAACACCGTGACCGCTCCGAGGTCACCAGAGGCTTGGGAATTTGCCAGAAAATCCACACTGTCGGAGAGGACGGCAACCTTTACCCCAGTACCGTCGACACCGAAGGACGCCCGGGCGGTATTGGCCCGGTGCGCGGCGTCTCCTTCGGAATTGACCCGGCCCGCGTTGGTGGTGGCTTTGACCGCCTGCCGGATGAATTTCACGTCGACGCGACCCGCCACCGTCTCGAGTTCGGCCAGCGGTATCCAGGCACGGATGGCATCGAAGTTGGAAAAGTGATTCACGATCCGACCTCCGGATGCTTCGAGCGCGCGCAACAAGTCGTCGGTGACCCTGGCGTCGAGATCAACCAATACTCTCCCGGCGGCGTCGCGCTCCAGGCTCGGTGGCGACAGGGTGACCTCACGCGCAACTGGAACCCCACGGCTCGCCTTGTCTGCGTCGATCAGATTCGAATCCAACTTTTGTTGAGCGGGAGAACGCGCCAGCTTCGCGTCCTGCAACGCCGCGATTTGGCGCAATGCGGAGGGTGACAGGCCGGAATCCAAATCCTTTGGTGCGGGGCGAGGTTGAGTCGGTTTGGGCGGGGCAATCGTGTCGGCCGATGGGCCAGGTGCGGGCGATGCCGCGGCCATTTTCACCGAACCTTGCGTTGCTGCACTTGGACTTGGCGGCGGCCCGTCGGTCGGTTCGGAGACAGCTGCGGAATCAGCGCGCGCTGGTGCGCCCGGCAGATCGAGTCCGGACCGTCGCCATAGAACGACGGCTGCTGCCAGCACGAACAACAGGAGGGCGGCAGTTCGGCGCGAGGAAGAATTCATAGGAAACAACAACGAGTTTTGAACGATGGTGGCATACCAAAGCAGGCGAGGACTTGCAATCCCGGGAATGGGCCTTCTGATGGTTTCCCCCCAGGATCAATGTGAGGGTTCAGTCATTTTCTTCCGCCGCAATTGTTTGGTTTCATCTGCATGTGTTTAGCGCGCTGCGGCCGTGCTCGGCCGCAAAAACTCCCATTGGCCCAACGGGTCTGAACTCTCGGGAGCGTTTGCAATCTGCTCATTTCTGCGCCCGGGACGGGCGCACTCCGCTAAATACGTACGCATGCGGCGCGAGTCGGAACCCGCCATCTTCCTTCCGCCATGCGCATCGGTCAGACTGAGCTGTAATCTTGTCGCACCAATTCAGGAGTAGAGGGCGACATGATTCGATTTAGCCCGACGCGTGGACTTCCGAGTTGCCGCCATCGAGGTCGGGTTGGAACGACGATGCGAAGCGAACTCCACAGAAAGAATTGACCGATATGAATCCCGCTCACTCCGATTTAACGTTTGCCTCCATTCCGAGGGCTGGCGTCCGCAGCGCGTTTTCGATGGCCATCGCCTTGGTCATGGGCATGGCGATGACCGCATCCGCGGCCACTCGCACTTGGGTCGGTGCTGCGCCCGACTCGTATTGGACGAATGCCGCCAACTGGTCGCCAGCTGGCGCGCCAGTGAATGGCGATACGCTCGTCTTTCCGGGCGGCGTCCCGCAAACGATCAATACCAACCGCGGCGGCGGGCTTACGTCCGTGGCGTCGCTCCAGTTCTCGGGTACGAACTACAGCCTGCTCAGCCCGAATCCGCTGACGCTGACTGGCGGGATCACACATACCCCGCCGGGGAACGTCACGAACTTTTGCCGCATTGGGCTGACCTTGGGCGCCGATCAGACCTGGTCGTTAGGCAACGGGACGTTCATGGTCCAAAGCAACGTCGCGATTGGCCCGCGCACGTTGTTGGTGGAGGACGGTTCGGCGAACCTCGAGTTTCGAGTCGGGCCCAGCGGCTCGGGGCAAATCTCCAAAATTGGTTCCGGCACGATGGCGTTTCTCGCGCCTACGCCGTTCTCAGGCACGCTGGCAACGCGCGGAGGACTGGTTCTGGTGAACGACGATTTCGCCGGCAATATCGTCGCGGACACCGCGGCGACGGTAGGCACGACCAACAGCAGCAGCAGCGCCCGAGGCCTGACCATGAACTTTGGCGGCACGCTCAGTCCCGGGCTGTCGGGCCGAAATATTTTCACCTCGAGCAACAGCGTCTTCTTTCAGGCCGGTGCGACCTTCCGCGTGGACCTGTCGGCCAGTGGAACACCCGGGTTTGGGCACGATCAACTGGTGGTCTACGGCGGAGTCACGCTCAATGGCGCGACGCTCGATCTCCAGACCAGCGGCATCGGATCGGGCGGGACTTCGTATCGGATCATCGACAACGATGGCCCGGACGCGGTGAGCAGCATCTTTCGAGGATTGCCCGAGGGGAAATTCCTGACCAACAACGCCCAATTGTTCCAGGTCACTTATCGCGGTGGAGACGGCAACGACGTTGTGCTGCGCAAGGTGCCAATCGTGCCGGCGTCGGTGAGGCACTGGACCGGCGCCGGAGTGGGAGGCGGTTGGAGCAATCCCGCGAATTGGTCGAACGCCGTCGCGCCAGCGTTCGGCGATATCCTCATTTTCCCGGCGGGTGTGACGAAGGTGATCACAACGAACGATTTTGCCGACGAGCGCGCCTTTGGCGGCCTGCGGTTCTTTGGAACCAACTATCAAGTTCACGGCAACCGCTTCGCCTTGGGGGGCACCGGATTGCTCTTCACCAACACCTCCGGAACGAACACGATCTTGGCCGATGTGACCCTGGTCGGGCCGCAAACTTGGGACATCCCGGGCACGTCACGCACCCTTCAAATGTTCGGAGAAATCCTCGGCACGGTGGATGCCGACCTCTTCAAAGGCGGGGCCGGGACCTTGGTGCTGACCAATAATCCGCAATGGCTCGGGTCTATCACCACGAGCAACGGACCCATTGTGGTCAATGGCGACAACGGTCGAGCAGCCGTGAACCTGGGGAGTGCAATTCGAGGCCCGGGTCCCGTTGGCACGCTGACGGCCACGAACGATCGGGCGACCCTCGAACCGGGCGCAACGCGGCTCCGAGTAAACGGCGACTTCACGCTGGCGAATGGCGCGAACTACACGCTTGTTTTGTCGGGCGCCATTGAGGGGGTCAACTACGGCACTGTGAGTGTCACCGGCGCGGTCGAAATTTCCGACGCGGATCTGTTTGTGACCACCACCTTCGTGCCGGCTCTGGGGACGGAGTTTATTCTGATTCGCAATGACGGCACCGATCCGGTGAACGGCGCTGGTTTTCTCGCGAAGCCCGAGGGCGCGGTCTTTCTGGCCGGCTCGCGGTCATTTGCCATCAGCTATCACGGTGGTGACGGCAACGACGTGTCTCTGACGGCAGTGTCGACGCCGACCGGGGTAGTCCGGGTGTGGGACGGTGGTGGTGGCGCGAACGGGCTATGGAACAATCGATTCAATTGGGACTCCGACGTCGCGGTGCAGGCGGGGGATTCCCTGGTGTTCACGCATCCGAATCCCGAAAGCGCAACGAACGACTTCGCAGCGGGCACGGCGTTCAACTCCATATCATTCACCGCGCAGAACGGCTTCAGTTCGCTGTCGCTCATGGGAAATGCCTTCGGGCTGCTCGACGGAGTGACGTCCTCGGTTTCTGGCACGGCGCAGATCTTCAATCCTGTGGACCTGTTGGCGGCCCAGACCTTCGGCGGCGAGGGAACGGGCCAGTTGAATCTCTTTGGCTCGATTTCGGGAGACATCGGGGCGGTGCTGACGGTGGACCGTCGGGGCACCACCTCGTTTGGAGGTTCCACTGCGAACACGTTCCTTGGAGAGACACACGTTCGTCGGGGGCAGCTTTCGCTCCTCAAGTTGGACGGGGTGCCGGCGTTAGGTGGCGCTGTGGAGATCGGCGGGCAGGGCAGCAACGCGTCCGTGCGCGTTCGCAGCAGCGGGCAGCTCGCTGCTGGTAAAGCGGTGACACTGCTGGACGCCGGCGCGAATCTTTCATTCCAGGAACGAGTCACCAATTCGGTCGGCGTTCTAACGACCTTCGGCGGCGATGTGGACCTGGGCCTTTCGCGTTTGAACGCGACGGGTTTTCTGGCTGCCAACGACGCGCGTCTCATCGTCAGCGCGAGCAATGGAATCTCCGGGGTCTTGAGCGTGACGGGCCCGGTCAGCCTTTCGGGTTGCCGGTTGGAGCTGAACTTAAAATTTTCTCCGCCTCTTGGCGCCGCTTTCACTTTGATCGCCAATGACGGCGTCGATGCGATAACGGGCACGTTCAGTCAACTCAATGAAGGTGATACCTTCGCCGTCGGGGCGGCTCAGTTCCGCATCACCTACCGCGGCGGGACAGGCAACGATGTTGTGGTCAGCAATCTCTCGGTTTTGCCGTCAGGATTGAGCGCGGTTTGGGATGGCGGCGGCGCCGGCAATCTGTGGGTCCTGGCTCCAAACTGGGTTGGAGATGCCACGCCCGGCACGGGCGACGATCTGGTGTTCCCGTCTAGCGTGCCGGCTTCGGAGCGAACCAACGTCAACAACGTCGCCGATTTGACCGTCAATCACGTCTACCTTGGCGGGACCAACTGGAATCTTTCAGGCTCCCGCCTTCCTCTGCTTGATGGCATTACCGCTACCAATCGAGGCATCGGACTCACGCCCGTCTTGAACCTCCCGCTCGAGCTCAAGGCCAGCCAGACCTGGCACGTCGAGCGCAGTTCGCTGAATGTTCGTTCGTCGATTGATCTCGCTACGAACTCACTGACGCTTCAGGCCACCGCGGGCGAATTCGATATCCCCGCTAATGTTCATGGCGCTGGCGAGATCATCAAACGTGGTTCGGGCGAGCTGAATCTGTCTGGAACGAATGATTTTACCGGCGGAATGCGCATCGAAGCGGGTGTTGTCCGGGTTCGCAAAAATCACCTCGCCGGGCCGCGTTGGGAGATGACCGGAGGTAAGCTCATGCTGAGTGCGGGTATTCCCGGGCTCAATGCGGTCGGCGGAACGCTTGCCGTGAGCCTCGAGGTTGAAGACGTTGTCCTCGGCGGCAACCTGACTCTGGGTAACGGCGCGATGTTCGATCTGGATAATCAAGTTCATCACGTCCGCGTCCGGGGTGCTGTCGACGTTACTGGGTCAACGCTGACCAATGCACCAGCCGGTTCGTTCCTCGATTTCGGGGCGCGCGAAATCATTTTGATCGACAACGACGGCATCGATCCCGTGACGGGCACTTTTGCGAATCTGCCGGAGGGCGCGCTTCTCCCGACTGGCGTGCCGGGCATCACCAATCGGCTCAGTTACGCCGGGGGCGACGGAAACGACGTTACCCTTACCCGACTTCCACCGGCGGCGACGCATATCACCCGCATCTGGGATGGAGGCGGGACCAACACTTCTTGGCAGACAGCCTCGAATTGGGTCGCGGATTTCCTGCCCGAGACAGGAGACGACCTGCTGTTTCCCGCGGCCGCTCTACGCAAGACCAATCACATCAATACGGCGGGAGCCATCAACCTGGTGTTGGCTAACTCGCTTCAATTCGACGGTGCGGGCTACGTGATTGGCAATCAGATTTCGGTGTCGCCCCTGTTCGAATTTGGGGCGTTGCAGTTGACGGAGGGAATACGCGCCCTCCAGGCCAGCGGCGCGAATACCCTCCAAACTCTGCTGGCCCTCGCCGCCGATCAGGACTGGCATGTGGCCTCCGGTAACGCGACTCTGCGCATCGGTGGATTGGTGTCGGGCGAGGCCACCGTGCGCAAGACCGGGGCAGGTCTTTTGGAGATCACCAACGTGATCGCCACCAACGGAACGCGCTATTTGAATGTGGCAGGCCCGGCGTTGCTGCGCGACACGAGTTTTGAAGCGGTGGCCGTGAGCGGGGGACGGCTGGATCTCAGCGGCAGCAGCACCTTGCGGCTCGACGCCACCGGTGGAGTGACCCGGCTTGATCGCGCTTTCGCTGCCGACGTGCGCATAGCGTCGGCCGAGCTTCAGGCGGTGGCTGCCCCGCTGAATCTGGGGCAGGGGACTATCGCGACGAACATCATGTTCAATGCCGGGACCCGGCTGGTGGTGGAATTTCCCACATCCAATTCAACGGCGTTCCTGGTCCAAGGCCCCGTCACGATCGCGGACACTGAACTCGACGTGAGAGTTGATTACCCGATTCGACCGGGGGAGCGCCTCGCCGTCGTCGGGCCGTTCGTGCCCGGAACATTTTTCCCGTTCCCGCCGTTCTTTGGTTCGCCCAGCAACGTTTTCCCGTCCAGCGTGACCGGCACCTTTAACGAGCTGCCGGATGGCGCCGTGCGCAAGTTTTCCGGCCGACCGTACCGAATCAATTACTCGGTGGAGTTGGGCACGCTCGGAACGTTTCCGGCGGTTATGCTGACGGCGCTGGCCATGGAACTGCGCCTGACCAACGCCGCCCGCTTGCCCAATGGTGGCGTTGTGCTCCAAGGCCTGGCCGAACCCGGCGCCAGTGTCATCGTCGAAGCCACCCAGGACTTTTCCCAATACACGGTGATTGGCAATGCGCTGGTGAATGCAGCGGGCCAGTTCCAGTTCACGGATACTTCGGCGGCGGCGTTGAGCAAACGCTTCTATCGGGTGCGCTATCCGTGAGCTGCGGCGGGCCAGTTGGATGTCCCCGAAATGCGCAAGAGCCTGTTCGGGAAAGCTGTCATGCACGACGCGGAAGGCTTCCTGCAAAGCTCACTCCGTTTCGTCAGGTCCGAAATTCACTGGGAACGCGGATCCGGGTGGCCTACCCTCTGGCTCGATGAATCTGATCGCCACCGCCCGATGCTACGTCGCGAGCGCGCTGGGAATCTTCCTTCTGATCCATGCCTCCGCTGCTCGCGATCCGAGTCACGCTAAGGTGGACGAACTCTTCGCCCCGTGGGATCGGAAGGATTCACCGGGCGCCGCCATCGTGGTGGTGAAGGACGGCGAAATCGCGTACCAGCAAGGCTATGGCTGCGCCAATCTTGAGCACGGCATCCCCATCACGACCCGGACTCGTTTTGATGTGGCGTCAGTCGCGAAACAATTCACCGGGCTGGCGGTGGCGATGCTGATTGATCAGGAAAAACTTTCGCTGGGGGACGACGTTCGAAAACACCTTCCCGATGTGCCCGACTTTGGAAAACCGATCACGATCGGCAATCTGCTCTTTCACACCAGCGGCCTGCGGGACTGGCCGGAGTCTTTCCTGCTTTCGGGAGTCGATTTCCAGGCGCCGATCACCTTCGAGATGATTCTTGAGTTGGTGCGACGGCAGCGGGAGCTGGATTTCGAACCGGGCTCAGAGTTTCAGTATTCCAACACCGGCTACAATCTGCTCGCCGCCACAATCGCCGAAGTCACCGGCCAATCGTTTCGGGCCTGGACGGATACAAATCTTTTCCAACCCCTCGGCATGAAGCAGACGCACGTGTGCGATAACCTTGCGGAGATTGTGCCGGACCGGGCTGAGTCGTACGAGGTTGGCTCGAAGCCTGGGAGTTTCGCTCGCGTCAACAGCCAGTTATCTGGCCAAGGATCGAGTTCGCTGTTCATTTCGGCCGAGGACATGGGCCGATGGCTGTTGAATTTCGAGACGGGCAAGGTGGGTGGCAAGGCAGCATTGGCGCTGATGTGTCGGCCGGGAAAACTGAACCGCAGTCCGAAGTCGGACTACGGCTTCGGCATTTTTGACGACGACTATCGCGGCCACCGGATGTTCGAGCATGCGGGCGGATGGGCCGGGTATCGCAGCTTCACGATGGTTATTCCGGAAAAACGTTTCGCCGTGGCGGTGCTTGCCAATGCAGGCAATCTGGACCCGCACCGACAGGCGCTCCGCGTCGCCGACATCTTTTTCGGCGAGTCGGAAACGACCAATTCCACGAAGACAAGTTCTGCCCCGATCACGGTTGCTCCGGCTCAGCCGGACCCGGCGACCTGGGATGCTTTTCTGGGCACGTATCGACTAGGGGCGGGCTGGTTGCTGGCGATTACACGCGAAGGTGACACGCTGATGACCCAGGCCACGGGCGAAGGCAAATGCAAGATGACCCCAGTCGGGACAAACACGTTCCTGGTCGAGGCTTACAACCGTCAAACGGTCGAGTTTGTCCGTCAGCCGACGGGAGTGGTGACGAACTTGATCTATCGTGGCCTTCGGGCGCCAAAGTTGAACTTACCTAAACTGAGTCTCGCCGATCTTGCGGCATACGCGGGTGATTATTGGAGCGATGAACTGCAGGTTGTGCGGCGAATTGAGATTCGCGACGGTCGGTTGGCGAACCGTCACCGTTCTGGCGACTGGCACTATTTTTCACCGACTGGCCCGGATCGTTTCGATGCTGACTTTGGCGGTTGGGTCCTGCAGTTCGCGCGTAGCTCGACGGCTCAGGTGACGGAAATGAAGATGACCGGCGGCCGCGTGCGCAATGTTCGGCACGTTCGGGTGACACTGCCGCCCGCTGGGGAGCGCGACCGCACGTCGCTTTCCCGTTGAGCCTCTCCATTTGCGATTTGCGATTTGGCGGAACCGGACGATCGACCAGGACGCTCGCGGCGCGGATGTTCGGCAACCTTTTCAATGTAGCGTCCTGCGCGTAACCCCTCCGCCGCCCTGCGGGGGAGAGGGCAGGTTCCGAACTCGCCCGTGCGAGGTCGGAACTGGGTAAGGTGGAACAGTCCGCAGGTTCATGTCTGGTGAGCAGGTTCGAAAGGAACGGGTGCTTCCCATGAACTGCCCCTCCGGAGCGCGGGCCTGCGGCCCGCAGCGGGTGGAATCGGCGGCGCGCGAACGAACCCTCAGGCGTCGTCTTCGGCTCGCGCCGCTGCGGGCTGAAAGCCCGCGGTCCGGCCAAGCAGTCCGCAGGTTCATGTCTGGTGAGGAGGTCAAAAAGGAACGGGTGCTCTCCATGAGCCTCCCGATCCATGAGGGGGATTAGCCGCGAAAAGGCACAAAAGGCACAAAACGAAAACTCGGCTTTTGTGCCCTTTGTGCCTCTTCGTGGCCCTCCGGCTAAGTTCACGACGAAGTTTGCGGCTAAGCTTCTGTCCATGAACTGCCAGGTAGGGCGCGCTCTCCGTAGCGCGCCGGCCTTGAGGACAAATTAGCCGTGGACCGAATGGGTCTGCTCAAACAGCTTGAGAAACGTTTCGGCGGCGGGCGGCGGAGCGCCCGCCCTACCCGGAAGCGCCTCGATTCAGTTCCCAATCTCTACCCTAGCATTATAGCGCGATATAGCGCTATTAAGCGCTTTGTCTTAGCTAGCGCTTGTTCAGCTTTGGGCAAAATCCCAACAAAACCGCCTGAGCTCGCGCAATTCGTCCCTTGGCATGCCGCCTGCAATAGGCGATGGCGAACGAACGAAAGACAACGATTATGGCGAACAAAACTCTTTTTCAGACTTTGGCTGGAAAATTCTCCAAGGCGGACACCGTGAACGAAGCTGGAGCCAAGGCATTCGCCTTCACTCCGAAGCACGCCCTTGCGCAATACGCGGTGACTGGCTGCTTGAACGGAACGTTCTACGCCGACGCCGAGACCCAGCTGCAGCGAGTGTTGGAGCTGGCGAGTGCGACCGGCCCGGAGTTCACCGCAAAGGTGGCGGTTTATAGCCGCGAGCGCGGTCACATGAAGGACATGCCCGCGTTGCTCTGCGCCGCATTGAGCGTGCTCGACGCGGAAAAGTTGAAGGCGGTGTTCCCCCGCGTTTGCGACGACGGGAAGATGGTCCGCAACTTTGTGCAGATCCTGCGGTCCGGCGTGGTGGGACGGAAGTCGCTGGGTTCGGTGCCGAAGAGACTTGTCCAGCAATGGCTCGACTCCCGGACGGACGAGCAGCTCTTCCGCGCCACCGTGGGCCAAAGCCCGTCGATGGCGGATGTGGTGAAGATGGTTCATCCGCGTCCGACCAGCCCGCAGCGGGCGGCATTTTATGGCTGGTTGCTCGGTCGCAAACATGCGGCGGAGTCGCTGCCGGACTGTGTGAAGTCCTTTGAGGCCTTCAGGCGCGGCGAGTCGAAGGACGTGCCCGATGTGCCGTTCCAGATGCTCACGGCGCTCGATCTGGGGCTGGCGGGTTGGACGGCCATCGCACGGCGTGCGCCGTGGCAGATGACGCGCATGAACTTGAACACTTTTGCGCGGCACGGCGTGTTCGGTGAACGGCAGGTCACCCGGCTGGTGGCCGATCGTTTGCGCGACCCGGCGAACGTGCGGAAGGCGCGGGTGTTTCCGTACCAGCTCATGGTGGCGCACGCTCAGGCGGACGGCGCCGTGCCCGGCGAAGTGCGGGATGCGTTGCAGGACGCGATGGAAGTTGCGCTTGAGAATGTGCCTGCCATCGACGGTCGGGTGGTGGTGTGCCCGGACGTGTCCGGCTCGATGCAGTCGCCCGTGACTGGACACCGCAAGGGTTCGACTTCGTCGGTGCGCTGCCTGGACGTCGCAGCCCTCGTGGCGGCGGCGTTGGTGCGGAAGAATCGTGATGCGGATGTCCTGCCGTTTTCGGACGACGTGGTGCCGGTCCGGTTGAATCCGCGCGACTCGGTGATGACCAACGCGAAAGTATTGGCTGAGTTGCCGAGCGGTGGAACGAACTGCAGCGCGCCGTTGCGCCAGTTGAACGCGCGGAAGGCCCAGGCCGATCTCGTCGTGCTCGTGTCGGATAACCAGAGCTGGGTGGACGGCCAGGGTGGTGGCCGGAGCACGGAAACGATGGCGGAATGGGAAGCGTTTCGCCGGCGCAATCCTGGCGCGCGGCTCGTGTGCCTGGATATTCAGCCTTACGGCTCGACGCAGGCCCAGGAACGCGCGGATATCCTGAACGTCGGCGGATTCTCGGACGCCGTGTTCCAGATTCTGGCGAGCTTCGCGAAGGGCGAGCTGAACGCCGACCACTGGGTCGGAGTGATTGAGGGCGTGGCCGTGTGAGCCGCGCGCGGGGGAGAGCGGGCCGCGGCCAGTGTCGCGGCCAGCCTCCCCAAAAACCGAAAGGTAGGGGGCGCTCTCGGCGGCGCGCCGGCTATGCGGACAACTTCGCCATGGACGGAACGGGTCTGCGCAAACATGTGGCGACGCCGTTTCGGCGGCGGGCGGCGGAGCGCCCGCCCTACCTGAAGTGGCCAGTATGCAGGTCAAAACCGTTTTCGGGGTCGAATGCCGTCGGGACTACATCCAAACCTGTCCGTCTCGACAACCACTCGTCGACCCCAACTCATCAACTTGGTCCTTGGAAAACTTTGGCTGACGAATGCCGGTGGGAATACATGGCAAAGCCGAAAGGCGAGCGGGGTCGAAACCCGCACGTCCGTCGATCCGCGAGGAGAACGGACGGATTCTCATCAATCTTGGTCGTCAGCCGGTTGTTTAAGCAACGAATGCCTGGGGAACTACATGAATCATTGGTCGCCGGTTCGAATCCGGTCGCTGACGGGCAACCGAAGGCGTAGCTCAGCGGTAGAGCGGTGAATGTTTCCCAACACCTTGTCGTTGCTCCTCATTTTGTGACGAATGCCGGTGAAACTACATCGCTGAAGACGACGAGGTCGCGGGTTCGAATCCCGCCTCCGGCTCAGAGGCCGGAGTAGCTCAGCGGTAGAGCACGTAAACGTTTCATCAATCTTGTCGTCACAAATACTTCCGCGCGGCTCAATTGCCGGCGTGGATTCGTGGATTTGGCGAACGTTTGTCGTGGACGAAGGAATATCTCGCCGGCCGGTCTCAGGCGCGATTTACTCGCCGAGTCGCGCCGGGCATGGGCATCAACACTGTTGGCTGCGATGCAAAGGAAAACACGATGAACCGATTGACGGTTACTTTTGTAGTTCTGGCTGTTTGTCTGGTTGCCCGGCAGATCCCACTGCCGCTGGTTGAACTCACGGCCAAGACAGGTGCAGGGGCGTCTTACAGCCTGATGGCGCTTGGCGTGGCACCGCTCTTGAGTGCCTACATGTTGGTCGAGTTCGCCGCCTTGCTGGTGCCGGCGTGGCGGCCGCTGAGGGTGGGTTCGCCGGGCGGCCGAGCCGGCCTGCATCGGGTGTCACTGGTGATTGGCATTGTCCTGGCGTTTTTCCAGTCGGTGGTGATGGTCACGGTGCTGCGTACGCAGGGAGCAATTGATCCGAGCCTGGGCACCCGGGCGGTCGTCGTGCTCACGCTGATGGGAACGACGGTTGCCCAGATTGCGATGGCCCGATGGGTGGATCGCGATGGACTGGGCAACGGCTTTGCCGTGCTGCTCGCCGGGTATTCGCTTCCGAGAGTCGTCGATCCGGTGTGGCGGGCGTTCGCGGCGGCTGAGGCGCACACCATTCCGGCGTGGGTGTTGCCGGCCGCGGTCGTCGCCATTGCCGTGCCGGTGGCTGCCGCCGCTTGGATGTTCAGTCCGTATCGACTGACCGCGAAGGGATCGGAAATGACGCACCCGGCCCTGATCAGCCGGCCCGCCTGCGGAAATGCTCCGTTGGTGGTTACGCTCAGTGTGCTGAGCATGATCGCCACGGTGGTTGAGTTTTTCCAACGCGGCGGCGCAGCGGACGCTGCGGCCAGTCCGTTGACCATTCCGTGGGGATTCTCGTGGCTGGCCAGCATCGGTGCGGCGTTTGTCTTTGCCTATCTCTTCAATCCACCGCAGCGGCTCGCCGCAGCATGGCGAAGCCTCGCCCCGAACGCATCGGGTGAAAGTCCTCGCTTAAGCATTGTCCTGCCGGAGAGCGCCCTCTTCATCGCGGTGGTGTCGGGTGTTTATTTGTTGGGCCGTCGGTACCTTGGGCCGTTTGCTCCCGAATGTCTCTCTGTCCTGCTGTTGACGGCGGTCTACTTCGATCTCTCCCGGGAGGGACGCGCGCGCGATGTCGAGCCGGGCCTCGTTCCGGTCTGGGAAATTCACCAGACTTACGCGTTGGCTCCGGCTTTGCGGTTCCTGGAAGCGCAGGACATTCGGGTCGTTGCCCAAGGCGTGCATCTACGGGCATTGCTGCAGTTTTTTGGGCCCTACGTGCCCATTCGCCTGCTGGTGCCGCGGGAACAGGCGACCCGGGCATACGCGCTGTTGCAGGAACGATGGCCTCGGTAACCGCTCGGCTCATGGGCGACGAACCTGGACGCGGAGAAACATTTGGTCCAGCGCCGCAGCGGGCATGCCCCAGGTCGCTGTGGCCGTGCCGTCGGGATTCGTTCGGGTGGAGAACAGCACGGCGGGAGTCCACTGGGACAAATCCGACGACGCTTCGACGAGGAGCGACACGTCGTCAGCCCGCAGGTTTCGAGGGATGGTGACGACGAAACGCCCGGTGGCATCGAAGCCGGCGCGGATGGCGCCGGGACCTGAAGCGGGGTCGGTATCGCTGGTGCCAAGGGCGTATTCGACCAACGCGGGCAATCCATCGCCATCGCCGTCGAACGCGGGTTCGGCCGTGAATGAAGTGGCGTCGGTGGCGCCTGGCGTGCCGTTGGTCGTGGCGCTGGTGCGCCAGGCGGCTGCGTTGGTGATGCCCAGCTCTGGATGGGAGAGCACGAGCGTGTAGCCGGCGCCGTCCGCGCCGACGGGCCACGGCTGCGTGCCTTCGTAGCGAAAGCGGGTCATCACGTTACTCGCTGCGTCCAGCAGAGTGATTCGCTCGCCCCCGTTGTCCAGACTGCCGGCGTAGACTCCCGCCACCGGCACCTGGAGTCCGTAGCGTCGCTGGAATTCGAACAAATCTTTGACGAGCACGAGCCGCTGGCCGGGCGCAAGGAGGGTGTCGCGATTGTCGGGAAAGGCGTAGTCGATGCCGTTGAGACGCGCACCGCGGAGATTGACGGCGCGGGCGGAAACGTTGGCGAGTTCAACGAACTCGGTGGCGTCGCTTCCGGCGGGATTGAAGTTCAACTCGCTCACGAGCACTTCATCCGGGTCGAGGGCTGACGGCCCAACCTGGAAGAACGCCTCATTTAACGCCGACCATTGCGCGACATCCTTGGCGCGGCTTTTCAGGACGGTGTTGCGCGTGAGCCGCAGCGGAAGGTCGGCGACGGCGTTGGTGCGTTCCGCGATGAGTTCGAGGTCAAAGCTTGCATCGCTGGTGGAGGGACTCGCCTGGTGCAGTTCGACCGCCACGATATTCGTTCCGGCGAGCAGCAGGGACGGGGCGAGAGCGATGGTGTTGAAGGCCTGGCCGTCATCCGATGCCGTCAAGGCCAGGGTGGCGTCCGTCACGAGGCCGACCAGCATGGAGCTTCGCGCCGCCTCCATGCCGTTGAGATAGACCACGGCGCCGTCATCCCGCTTGAGGCGCAGCGTGAGCGCGACGATGCCGGCAGGATCCGTCACTTGGAACTTTTGCCGGTAGTAGGACGTAATCCATTTCGCGTTGGCGCTTGGGCCGGCAGGAATGGTGGTGGCCTCGTCTCCTTCGCCGTAGCCGAACTGGGCCGCATCTTCGTTCCACGCGGCATCGTTGAATTGGCAGTGCTTCCAATTGGCTGCCGACCACGCGGGATGCCCCAGGACGATGTCGCTTGCGCCGAGGCCAGTGCCATTGGCCAGCCAGCGCCAGCGCGAGCCGGCGGCGATCACCGTCTCGCCCACGCCGCCGTTCGAGCTGAAGACGCGAGCTTTGGGATTCACGGCGCCGCCCGGCAGGCGGGGATCGTCCCCGTTGATCGTGTAGTATATCGTTCCTGATCCAGGGCCGGTGAACGAGACCTGAAAATTCGTCGACACCAGGCCCCCTTGCTGGTTCACGGTGGGCGCGTCGAGCGGGGGATAAAATCCAGCCCGTCGCCATTCTGACAGGGCCTGGGCGGTGCGCGTGGGCAGCCATGTGTTCAGCGTGTAGGCGCGGCGGTTGGCCCATTCCGCAGGCGACAAGTAGTTCCATCGGGCGGACTCGGCGTAGAACGCGCGCTGGATTTGGTTGCACCGCTCGTTGAGCCGGGCCGCGTTGCGGGCGGGCGTGAGCGCTCCCTGGGAGAAGAGCGCGGCGTGGATTCGATCGGCCAGCAGCGTGCGATAGTCCGGGTTGCCCTCGGCGAAGAGCGTGGAAAAGAGGCTTCCGGGCCCATCTCCGACCGAGCGGCCCGGGGCGGCGCGGGCCGTGCGATCGCCGGAGGCGCAGTACCATGGTCCGCAGAACCAGCCGTCGGCATCGTTCAGGTAAAATTTGAAGCCGCTTCCCGCGCCGGTTGGTCCGACACAGCGGTACTCTTCCTCGCAACCCCCGAACATGAAGACCAGCATAAAGTCCACGTATTCCGGCACGTCGAGGTATGGCTTCACTGCGACGTAGCTGCTGCGCAGGCTCTTGATTCGGGCCCACGAACTTCCGTCGCCGTCATAGGGCACCCCGGGATCGGCCCAGCCGCCGACGTTCCAGTTGCCGTTGATGGATTCGTAGTCGCCCTCCGCGCCGCCCAGATAGCTTTGGTGCATCGCTGCATTCCACCGCTCGCGCAAATGATAAAGACCCCAATAGACGCCGTTGAGATAGGTGTGCACGAAACGTCCGTGCGGATTCAACCGGCCCATCTCCAGGAGAGTGTCGTCGGTAAACGGATTCGACATGTAAAAGCCGCGCATCGCCATATCGTGCGAGCCATTGCGCAGCTCAATGGCGTCGAAGGATTCCGCCGGTTTGAGCCCGTGTGCGTGGCCCTCGAAGAGCGGGTGGCGCAGCTGGCCGGCGCCGTACTCGGATCGGAACTGCAGTCGGAAGCTCTCCTTGTCGAATTGCGAGAATGCTCCGCCAAACTGGATCAGGCCGCAGTTTTCCTGAAAGCCGGGTTGGCCGTCCGGCCGCAGCCATTCCACGGAGGCCCGAACCTCCGTCGTGTCGTTCGGCGCGCCGGCCGTGACGATCGAAATGCTGGGCACGTCGAGCAACGCGCTGCGCATTTGCGGGCCGTAGACTGGGTGCCGGGTAAGGGCCGTGCTCATCACGGGCGAGGCAATCACGTTGCTCAAGAAAAGGTAAGTATGGGTGTCCACGTCCGTGGGCGCCCAGTTGGCGCGGAACGCGGCAGCCCGCAACACCGTGGTGTTGGTGATTTGGAGGGCGCTGGTGTAGATGAAGCCGCTGGCGGCCGAGGGCTCGCTTCCGTTCAGGGTATAGCGGATGACCGCCCCGGGCGTCGCCGTCGTGATCGTGACCGAGATGTTGGTGTCATAGAAACCGCGATCGAGGCTGAAGGAGGTGTCGGCCACGATTCCTTCAAAAGCCGGCCCGTTCGCGGTGCCGGGCGTGGGCGGGCGCAGGTAGCCCGTGCCGCCGGCGGAGCCGGTGCCGAAGCTGACGTTTTGTCGCTGGCGCGGAAACTGGCGCGTGCCGGGAAAATCGGCCGGAAACTGTTGCAGCACCGTGGTGCCGTCGCGATCCACCAGTGCCAGGTAATCGCCGTTCGCGTCCAGTTTGAAGTTGCTGTGCAGTTCCGCCTGAGGATCGCGTCGATCTTTTCCGGAGGCAAAGACGATGCCGTAGCCGCGGGGCGCGAGACGGGCGTTCGGAAACGGCCACTTCGTCAGATTTGTTGGGTCGTCGGTGAGAAAGTAGCCGCCGAGCTCGAGTTGAAACGGATTGGGGTTCCGCAACTCGATCCAGTCCGATGAATCGCCGTCCTCATCCTTTCCGCTGCCCGCGTTGTCGGCGATAAATTCGCTGATTTGTGGCGGCACGAGTGCCACGTCAACTCCGACCAGAACCGTTGCCACGCTGGTGCCGGACGCGTTGCTGGCCGTGAGGGTGTAGGTCGTCGTGGCGCTGGGAGAGATGCGCTGGGTGCCGCTCGTCGCCGCGACGGCGCCGAGTCCAGGCGAAATGGCTGCGCTGGATGCGTTCAGGACCAGCCAGCTCAAGGTGGCGGATTGTCCCGCCGCGAGCGTGTCGTCATCGACGGCGAACATGCGGATGGAAGGTGCAAGTGCGCCATAGACCTCGATTTCGGCCAGCTGCGGATTGTAGGCTTCGTTGCTCAGATTCACGACCCGCACGAAGCGGCCACCGAACGTGCCGGTTGGACTGTTGGTCGCGGAGATGGTGTCGAGCCCGGCAACGCCGGAGTAGGTCCCATTGGTGCGGACGCTGGCCGCCCAGTTGAGTGGGCCAGGCGCGCCGCTGCTGTCGCCGTAGATCTCGATGCGGTAGTTTCGAAGCCGCTCCGGGCAGCAGCCATCAGCACGATTGCGCAGGACGATTCGGTCGAGGCGATAGGGGCGGCCCAGATCCACCTGAAAGTAGAAGCCAAGCGTGCCGGCTCCGGCGAGTGGATGGGTAAACGTGTTTGGGTCGCCGTCTGTCAACGAGGCGGCGACCAATCCGCCCCACATTGCGGCCGACGCCGTCACGGGCTTGCTCAGCGCGATGTTCACCAGGGGTTCGGCTTCGACTTGAAATTCCGTCAGCGTGAAATTCCCGTCAGACGCGCGTCCCAAAGACGCGGTCAGCGCGTCACTGAGGTCAAAATCGACTGGAAAAGCGTCGAGGCGAAATCCGGTGATGCCAGAGAACGGCGTGTTGACCACGAGCTGGAAACGGGCGGTGGCGGCCGGGCCGCTCGAACGCACGCGCCCGTTGGTGACGGAGAGCGGACTGGTTGGCGACGTGGCCTGAAGCGGAGCGAGGGGGGTCCAGTTGCCGCCGTCGAGTGCAGGGTTGGCGTCGGAGGTGGCGAAGAGCTGAAACTCGTTCAGGTGATGATCCGCGAGTGGCGACGCCTGAATCAGGGTGACGAGGAGGACGGAAGCATCCACCGGTGCCACGCAGCGGAACACGGCGGACTGTGAGGTGAACTGCCCGCCGAGCACGCTCCAGCCGTTGTCTCCGGTCAACAGCCCGTCGATCGCTGCCCCGGCGTGGTGCGGCGCGGCCTGTTCGAACGTCGCACTCGTCGACGAGAATAGAACCGAGGTGGCGCTCGCCGCCCAGATGGAAACGAAAAGCGCGAGGGTGAAGAGCAACACCCTTGGCGAGGAGGGAACGGTATGACGATAGCGGTAGCGATTCATGCATGCAGAGACGCGCCCTTCGGGGCCATGCCCCTCAGTCGCGCGTCGCCGGCTTCCAGCGCGCCCCTTTCCTGTTGGTGAGACGAGTGGGCGGGCGGCGGGAACGGTTAACCGAGATGTCCGCGCATTCGCCGGTTTTGTTGAACCGGGCGCACGCGCGGATCTCAATTACGGAATCCGTAGCCGATAGAATTGTTGCGCGCCGGAAAATGAGACGGTCAGCGGACTGGCGGCAGCCTCGACGTCGTTCCACGGGCCGGTGACGCCGGGTGCGCTCTGGAGCACGCCGTGGTCCCAACTGAGGAGGAGCTTTCCGTCCGGAGCGAGCTTGGAGCAAAGGGCGCGTGCCTTTCCGATCGCCTCCAGCTCCGTCACCTGGAGCGCGTAGTTTTGGACAGGGTTTTCGAGCGACTCGAGTTTGATCCACTGGCCGGAGAACTGCCCAAACGGATCCAGATCCGGGGCGACAGACACGACGGCGCCGGCGTTGGAGCCGGGGTTTGTGCCGTCGGTGAAAAGATTGGCGCCCCAGACTTCGCTGCCAATCCCGCCGTTGCCGTCGTCTTCATGAACCGAAATGCGCACGTTGGTGAAGCGTTCGGCACAGCAACCGTCCTGGCGCGGATAGATGTCAATCCGCTCAAGGTCGACTGGGAAGCCAAGATTGACGGTGTAAGCGAACCCGGGTGCGATCCCGGTGTCTCCATGAAACACGCCCAGGCGGTTGCCGTCGACCAACTGGGCGATGCTCCACCCGCCCGGGATCCAGAGCGGCTGGTTGGCGTAGGCGGTCGACCCGCGTGCGTAGTTGAAATCGAAGGTTAGCGTGACCTCGTCCGACACCGTGTTCGGGATGCCGGGGTAGGAGAGGAGGCAACGGTACTTGGAGCCGTTGTCGTCACCGCACAGGCGTGGCGTGGTGTAACTCGCAGCGGTGGCGCCCGGGATGTTCACCCCGTTTCGTTGCCATTGATAGCGGAGGTTTTCGGGTTGGCCGTTCAGCACGGACGCAGCCACGCTGAACGATGCCGTCCGGAAGGGTGAAGAACTGACGCTGACGGGCTGTTGGGTGATAAAGACGCGGGTTCCGGGCGGCACGCTGCCGAACACCTCGATTTCCGTGACCTGAAGGGCATAGCTTTGGACGGGCTCTTCGAGCGATTGAATTTTGATCCAGCGGCCGGAGAAATTGTCGAACGGGGCGAGATCCGCGGTGACCACATCTTTTGAGCCCAAGGTTGCGCCGGGATTGCTGCCGTCCGTGTGGAGACTCGCACCCCACACTTCGTTCCCGATGGCGCCGTTGTCGTCGGTGTGCACGGACAGGCGATAGTTGCTGAGGCGTCCGCCGCAGCAGCCGTCCTGGCGCGGCCACACGACGATATTGCTGATGTTGACGGTGGTGTGCATGTCGAACCAGTAGGCGAAGCTATTGGGCGGGGCGGCATCGCCGTGTACGCCGGCGAAGCCTGCGCCATGGTATCCGTCGACAATGAGGGAGATGTTCCAGCCGCCCGGTCCCCAGAGCGGGCCGTTGGCGAAGGCCGCTGCGCCGAAGGCGTAATTGATGTCCAGTCCGGCTTCGTCACTCGTCAGGCTGGCCAGACCGGGGTAGGCGGCGACACAGCTCCACCGGTTGGTCTCGTCCTCCGTCGTGACGGGCGGAGTGGTGTAGGTGGAAGACGTGGCGCCCGGGATGTTCACGCCGTTCTTCTTCCATTGAAAGGTAAGCAGGTTCGGATCGCCTCCGGCCACGACGGCGTTGAAGGTAAATGCCGATGGCCGCCCCAACACGGCGATGGCGCTCTGCGGTTGGCTGACGGCCACGAGCAGCGTCGTGCTTAACGTGCCGTAGACTTCGACTTCCGCGATCTGCAGCGCATAGGAGGGCACCGGATCGTCCAACGATTCAATTTTGACCCACCGACCGGCAAAATCGTCGAACGGGTTCAAATCCGCAGTGATGACATCTTTGGCTCCCACTCCCGACCCGGGATTGCTGTGGTCCGTATGCATGTTCGCACCCCAGACTTCCGCGCCAATGGATCCGGAGTTGTCCTCGTGGAGGGAGACCCGGTAGTTCGAGAGCCGCTCGGCGCAGCAGCCGTCCTGGCGGGCCAGAATGTTAATCCGATCAATCGACGCGACCGCTCCAAGATCGATGATGTAGGCGAACGGGCTGGCAATGGTCGCGTCACCGTGGATTTGATCGGTGCGGCTGCCGTTGACCAGCCATGAGGTTGGCCAATTGGCGTAGATGGGCTGGCTGGACGACGTGGCGGCCCCAAGCGCGAGATTGGCCGCGCCCTCGGCGAACACTTCCACTTCAGTCACCTGCAGGGCATAGTCCGGCACCGGGTCGGCCAGGGCCGTGAGCTTGACCCAACGCCCGGCAAACGTGCCGACGCCCATGCTTCCGGTGACGTTCACCACGACCCCCGGCCCGTCCCCGGGATTGCTGCCGTCGGTGAACAAATTCGCGCCCCAAACTTCGGCGCCCAGGTTGCCCAGCCCGTCATCGTCGTGCACGGAAACGCGCACATTGCTGAATCTTCCCGGGCAGCAGGCGGTCTGTCGCGGCCAGATTTTGATGTTGGTGATCGCCCGGCTGGTTCCGAGATCCAGCCAGTAGGCAAATCCCGCCGGGATCGAGGTGTCACCGTGGATCTGGATCCCGCGATTGCCATCCGTCAGTTTCGCGATGTTGTCGGCGGCGTAGAGCGGCGCGTTGACATACGTTGGCGCATCCAGCGCGACGTTGACGAGAGCGGCCCGGGCCTGGGCCATCGCAAAGGCGAGCAGCACGAGAGCAAGGAGTCTTTTCATGAGGGGACGAGGATTGGTTGATTGATTGACTAGCGACGAGCCGGGCTCTGCTTTTCTGGAGTGACGAGACCGTGGCTGGCGGAAGACGTTTAATCAAGGACAAAGGCGGGGGGGAGCAGGGGTGCATCAAGATCGCAAACAGGTTGCCGGCATTGATGATGATCGCCGGCCCGTCCGAGCCAAATCGGGATAGACCAGAAGGGTCAAGTCCTGAAAATAATTTGGTACTTCTTCCTTCCGCGAAGCGGCACTTCGGAATGGTCGGCGCCTGGGATAAGCGCCGATGGTAGCCGGTCGTGCGAGCCTAGCTCGCGGCTACCATCGTGCGCAAAGGGGCCCAGGCGCCGGGCATTCCGGAGGGGGGTCTGGGGGGAGTCCGGCCGCGAGTTTAGCCTTGGTGCACTTGTTCGGGCGTCTTCATTGCCAGCGCGGTGTGGGGACGCCGAGTGTTGTAGAGTCGGACGGCCTGCGCACACGCCTGCTGCGCCTCCAGGGCAGTCGGGAAATTGGCATCCAAGAAATACTCCTGCTTGAGGATCCCGTTGACTCGTTCTGCCATGGCGTTCTCCGCGCTATGGTTTGTCTCCGTCATGCTCAGGCGCAGTCCCGACTGCTTGGCTCGCTCCACGAACGTGTGCGACGCATACTGGCATCCTCGATCGGAATGGTGGATCGGCTTGTCCCCTGACTTGAGGCCCTTGAGCGCAGCGTTCAGGGCCTGGAGAACGACCTTCACTTCCAGGCTCTCCCCAAGCTTAAATCCCACGATCTTCCGGGACCATTGATCCGTCACCAACGACAAATAGAGGAAGCGTTCCTCGGTCCGAATGTAGGTGATGTCCGCCACCCATACCTGATTGCGCTTAGTCACTTTCCGGTTTTTGATCAGATTCTTAAACACCGGCAGATTCTTGTTGAATTGCGTTGTTTTCGGCCACTCCGACCGCTTTCTCGGCACCAGCAGACCGGCTTTCCTCAACTCCTCAAAAACGCGATCCCGCCCCATCTTTACCCCGGCCTTCTTCAGCTCAGGGTCAATCAAGTAGTAGACCTTCCGCCCACCAAGTCGCGGCTGCTCTCGCCGCTCCGCTCGCACCAACTCCAACAGGAATTCCACGTCCACCTCCCGCCGCCGCCGTTGTCGACGTCGCGCGTAGTAATTCTGCGCCGTCATCCCCACCGCCCGGCAGACCGCCAGCACCTTCAGTTTCGCCTCGGCTTGGATGACCCGGTGCGCGGCCCGCCATCTTGCTTTTTTCTCCAGTCCTCCGCTTTCTGACCTAGCTGCTCACAGGCCAGTTCCACGTACGCTTTCTCGACCACCAAAGCCACGTGTGCATCGGCCAGCGCTTCCTTCACCGTTCGCAACTCCCGGCGTAACCGGCTTACCTCATCCACTTCTCCTGCTTTTTCCACGCGTATTATCTTTCCATATTTACCAGTCCCATAGGCTCGCATCCATCTCATCACAGTCGCCCCACTCACTCGATATTTCTGGCTGACTCGCCACGGGCACGTTCCTTCCTCTTCCGCTTCTCTCACAAGCTGCATTTTGAAGCTTCGGCTGTAGAGAACTACTTTTTTTATCCTCATCGTTACCTCGGATTTTTCTTTCCGAAGTACCAACCTATTTCAGGACGGGACCCGAAGGTCTATCTTTTACCAGCCATCTTTTACCAAGCCTTGGGCCACGGACGCCGGAACCTCGAGTTCTGGTCCTTCGTGTGGGCGCCGGTTCGATCTCTACCAACCGTCGGAAGATGCTGCTTTTTTGGTAAAAGATGGGGGGTAAAAGATAGGCTTTGGTCCGAGCGGCCTTGATGCAGCCCTGCGGGGGGAGTGCCAATGGAAGCTGGGCAAGTGTGACGTGACCGTGGCAGGCGACGCCCGCTTGCTGGGGGCCGGTGACGACGCATCCGGCGTCGAGGCCGAATGAGCGAACACGGTTTCGTGTCAGGCGGCAGAGGCGCCGCCAGAACCGGCCCGCAGGATGGGGCGTTGCCACTGACCAACGACGGGGTAGAAACCAGCCGGCCCCGCTCGCTCCAGATGCGGCTCTGGGACGGCTTATTTCTTTCCGCTCCTTTCCGATAATCCATTGGCATGAGCCACCGGTGCGCGTGGATGACGCGTGCTTGATTGGACAATATGATCGTTATTCTTCCAGTGCGTGAGACTGTCCGCGTGGTGCCAGTGCTCGCCTTGATGGGCTTGCTATTCTGCGCAGGCTGCTTTTTGGGATTCACGGGCGTGTGGGTTTTCACGGCGTCCGCCCTGCTTGAAAAGATTCATCTTTTGGCGATTCCCGTGGCGGTGATCACCGGCGTGGTGTTGTTAGGTTTGGTCCGCCAGGCTTTCAGAACCGGAGACGGTGAGGCCACGGGTTTCTTTGCCACGCCTGGGAAATCGGCGGCCGTGATGCTCGTTTTCGCCCTTTTGTCGATCGCGGGTGGAGCTTGGCTGGGGGTATTCGCGGCCGTCGACGAGCGCTCGTTCCTTCTGACGCAGGCGGAAAATCGCCGCCACGCTGAACTGCGCGCGCAGGCGCCCCTTGTGGCTGCAAGGGGTGCCCGTGCCCCCTCCGGGCAGTTCCGGCTGCAGGGCATTTTCTACAACGCCACCAGGCCGTCGGCGATCGTCAACGGGCAGACGGTGATTACGGGGGACGAGATAAACGGATGGCGCGTAAGAAGAATCGAACCGACGAAGGTGACGATGGCGCAGGCCGAGGGCCAAAGCCAGACGCTGGAGTTAAAGTGACCTGGCGAGCGGTGCATCGGACTCGAGGCTAACCGATGGAGCCGTAGAGGATGGAATACTTGCCCTCTGTTTCCGTTGTCTGCTCCCGCTCGCTCGGCCCCAGACTCCATCGAGGCATTTTGATATCCGCCCAGCGCACCTCGGTGCATCTTGAAGTTGTTGGACGGAGCGCGGGCCTATGGCCCGCAGCGGGTGGAATCGGCCTTGCGCGCTCGAACCTTCGGGCGTCGTCGCCGGCCCAAGCCGCTGCGGGCTGAAAGCCCGCGGTCCGGTCAAGTATGAACTCTTGCCAACAACTTCGAGCTGCACGGAGCGCACCTCGCCAGTTGTCGCCAGCCTCGACACGCGAGCCGGGTTTGGCCATGCTTCGCGCATCCATGAAAAAGCTAACGCGCCTCGCGCTCGCGGGACTGTGCTGTTTCAATCTCTTCGTTCGCGCCGTTGAACCCGACTTGATCCCTCCCTCTGTCGTCACGGTTAGCCCGGCTCCGAATGCCGTGGTGCCGATGCTCCGGCAGATCGAGGTGGCATTTAGCGAACCGGTCACGGGCGTGGATGCGGCGGACTTGCGCGTCAATTCCGTGCCGGCCACCAACGTCTTTGCGGCGGCGCCCGGTCAGTATGTGTTCGAGTTTGCCCAGCCTGCCGCGGGTACGGTCACAGTCGCATGGGCGGACGCGCACGGAATTGCTGACCTGGCCGCGCCGCCGAATCCATTCGCCGGCGGCTCATGGACGTTGACCCTCGACACCAATCCGCCTGTGACTGGAGTGATTCTCAATGAGATCATGGCGGCGAACAGCACCGGGCTGCGGGATGAAGACGGTGACACGTCGGACTGGATTGAGTTGAGAAACACCAACAGCGTTGCGGTCGATCTGGCCGGATGGTTTTTGACCGATGATGCCGGCGTTCTCACCAAGTGGCAGTTCCCGAGATCCCCGAGCATCGTGCTCGAGCCTAACGGGTATCTGGTGGTGTTTGCTTCGGGCAAAAATCGCACGGCAAGCCTCAATCGGTTGCATGCGAATTTCCAACTGGCGTCGGGAGGTGAGTTCCTGGCCCTGGTCAACGCCAGCACCAATGTCGTTTCCGCGTTCGCGCCAGCCTATCCTCCACAACGCACGGATGTGTCCTACGGGCGCGATCGCCTGTCGCCGGAGGTGACGGGCACGATGACGACTCCGACGCCGGGTTTGCCCAACGCGGATGCGGGTCCGGGTTTTGCGCCGGAGATTCGGTTTTCGGTGGAAGGCGGGACTTTTCTCCAGCCGTTCGAATTGCAGCTCAGCACGGCGGACCCGACGGCGGAGATTCGCTACACGGTTTTGACCGGGGGCGCAGCTGGGCTCACCAACGTGCCCACGCCGCAATCGCTCCTGTATGCCGGTCCGATTCCGATCGGAGCGACCACCCAGATCCGGGCGCGTGCCTTTAAGGCCGGGTATCTGCCCGGCGCGCCGCGCACCGAGACCTTCATTCAACTCCAGACCAATGCGACGAGTTTCAGCTCTGACCTGCCGATTGTGCTCCTGCACAACCTGGGGCAGGGGGCCGTGCCGACTTCGGGAGACCAGCCGGCATACATCGCGGTGTTCGATCGGGACAAGGCTACGGGGCGTGCCTCTTTAACCAATCGGCCCTCGGTCGACGGGCGGATTGGGCTCAACGTGCGCGGGCGCGGCAGCCAGGGCTACGCCAAATCGGGCTTCGCGGTGGAATTCTGGGACGAGTACGGCCAGGACAAGGATACCGAAGTCCTCGGCATGCCGGCCGAATCCGATTGGGTTCTCTACGGAACCCTGAACACCGACGCGGTGTTGATCCACAATCCGCTGGCGCGCGAGATGAGCAACATTCTGGGGCGAAAGGCGTCGCGCACCCGGTTCGTCGAAGTCTTTCTCAACACCGCGGGCGGCCCGGTTCGCTACGTCAATCCCGCGACCGGCAACTACAACGGAATCTATGTATTGATCGAGAAGATCAAGCAGGGCAGGGACCGGGTCGACGTGGCGCCGCTCCAAGTCGAAGACACGGCCCCCGAAGTCGTCTCGGGCGGATACATTTTCAAAAGCGATGATCCACCGGAGGCGGACGAGGTGTTTTTCAACGGCGCGCGGCAGCAGGTCATCATGGTGTATCCGGGCAAGCGCGCGCTGGCTTCGCCGCAACGCGCGGCTCAATTCGACTATGTGCGGAGTTTCTTTGCCGGCTTCAGCAATGCGCTCTTCGGCGTGAACTGGACGAATCCCGTCTCGGGCTATGCCCAATACATCGATGTCGATTCGTGGATCGATCATGCGATGGTCAGCATCACGACATTCAACGTCGATGCCATCCGGTTGAGCGGCTACTTCTACAAGGACCGCGGAAAGCGGATGGAAATGGGGCCGGTCTGGGACGCCGATCGCACCATGGGCGCGCCGGACGATCGCCAGATGAATCCGCGCCTATGGCGCATTCAGGTCGGCGATGGCGGGACCGACGTCTTCAATCCACCGGGGCCGGGGCCAGCGCACTACTGGTTTCCGCAGCTTTTTCGCGACATCAACTTTTGGCAGCGCTACATCGATCGCTATCAAACGGCCCGCCTGGGGCCGTATTCGTTGACCAATCTGTATGCCATCATCGATCGCATGATCGGCGAAGTCTCGGAGGCGCAGCTGCGCGAGCAGGCGCGCTGGGGCTCCATCGCTCCGTATCGTGGCACCAATGGAACCGGCGCGGGCACGTTTGCGACCGAGGTGACCTGGCTGAAGACCTGGCTGGCCAACCGGCTTAATTTCATGGACACAAACTTCCTCGACCTGCCCGTCATTGGCAGCCTCGGCGGTTTGGTGACACCGGGGACCCAAGTGCCCATCATTCCCGCTGGCAAGGCCGGCAGTTCGATCCTCTACACGTTGGACGGGACGGATCCGCGCCTGCCCGACGGCTTGGTCTCGCCGACGGCTTTCTCGAACAACGGTCCGGTCACGATCACCGTCCAGGGCAACGTTCGGATCATGGCGCGTTCCTACAACCCGGCGCATCGCAATCTGAACGGTGCGAACAATCCGCCGCTCAACAGCATCTGGTCCGGACCTCGATCGCTCACGCTCTACACTCAGCCCCCGGCGCTGCGCATCACCGAGCTCATGTATCATCCAGCCGCGCCGGCCCCGGGGGACACCAATGCCGCCGATAACTTCGAATACATCGAAGTGCAGAATACCGGTGGCGTGCCGCTGAATGTGGATCGATTTCGTCTTCGAGGTGGGGTCGACTTTGTGTTTCCCTCCGCCACGTTGGCGCCCGGCGAATACGCCGTTCTCGTCAGTGACGTCGCCGCCTTCACCGCCCGTTATGGAACGGCGCCCCGCATTCTCGGGGTCTACACCAACGATCATCTTGGCGACGACAGCGACCATCTCGTGCTGGAAGGGTCCGTTCAGGAACCGATTCTCGACTTCACCTATCACGACCATTGGCATCCGGCGACCGATGGCGCCGGGTTCTCCCTGGTCATTCGTCAGCAAAACTCAGCCGCGACGAACTGGGGAGACGCTGCCTTCTGGCGTCCGAGCGGGGTTCTCCACGGCACCCCCGGTGCGGCCGATCCCGGCGAGCCCGCCATCGCGGGAGTGTTGGTGAACGAGATCCGCACGCACACGGATCCTCTGCCTAACGACGCGGTCGAGCTTTACAATCCGACGGCCAACCCGGTTGACCTGGGTGGCTGGTACCTGAGCGACGACTTTGGTCAGCCCAAGAAATACCGGATCCCCGCGGGCACCATTATTCCGGCGGGCGGATACCTGGTTCTGAATCAGGCCGATTCTTTCGGCAGCGGCCCCACTGGTTTCGCGTTTGGATCCAAAGGCGACGAGGTGTTTCTTTCGTCGGGCGACGCGGCCGGGAATCTGACGGGGTATATGCACGGCTGGGACTTTGGCGCATCGGAGCTGGGCGCGACATTCGGCCGTTATGTGAACAGCGTTGGCGCCGATCAGTTCGTTCAGCAGATCGTTCCCACGCTCGGCGCGCCCAACGCCGGGCCGCGCGTTGGCCCCGTCGTCGTGAGCGAGATTTATTATCATCCCCCAGACCTGTCGCGTGGCCGGCAACTGGTCGACAACGACATCGATGAGTACGTGGAACTGCGTAACATCTCGACCGCCCCGGTCGAGCTATTCAACACCACCAACACGTGGCGTCTGCGTGATGCCATCGATTATGCGTTCCCGCCGGGCACCGTCCTTCCCGCCGGCGGCTACCTGCTGGTCGTGGCCATCGATGCCAGCGATCCAGGCCAAGCGGAAAGTTTTCGTGCACGCAATCATGTTCCGCCCGGAGTGCCGCTCTTTGGACCTTTCTCCGGCCACCTCGACAACAGCACCGCCAGCCTCGAACTCGTCCGGCCCGGACAGCCGGACACGAATTCAGTGCCGTATGTGCTGGTGGAGAAAGTGCGCTACGCCGACACGGCGCCGTGGCCGGCGGCGGCGGACGGAATCGGACCTTCCCTTCATCGCAAAGAGGCCAATGCGTACGGCAATGACCCTGCCAACTGGGTCGCGGCCGGCCGAACGCCAGGCGCTGGCTACGGCGGCGGTGCCGCCCCCGTCATCACTCGTCAACCCGCGGACACTACGGCGCTGGCGTCGTTGAACGCATCGTTCAGCGTCACCGCGACTGGCCTCGGACCGCTGTCGTATCAGTGGCGTTACAACGGCTCGCCCATTCCGGGCGCGACCGGTTCAATTCTCACGCTGAGCGGACTCGAGACCGGTCAGGCCGGCCTTTACTCGGTGGTGGTCCTGAATGCTTCCGGTGCCGTCATCAGCGATGACGCCCGTCTCACCGTGTTGATTCCGGTCAGCATCGCCTCGCAACCTCAGAGTGTGTTCGTCCGCATCAAGCCCGACGCGCAGGCCGCGCCCAGCACGAACGCCACATTCACCGTGGGTGCCACCACGTTTAATCCTCCCTTGAGCTACCAGTGGCGGTTCAACGGGCAGAATATTCCGGGAGCGACCGCGAGTTCGCACACGGTCGTAAACGTGACCACCAACGATTACGGAGCTTTCTCGTGCGCGGTTTCGGATGGTGTCGGGACAATTGTCAGCTCCAATGCCATCCTCTACCCCGTGATTCAGGTGGGCATCGCACGCCAACCGCTCGCCACCAACTTCGTCGCCCCGGGAAGTCTGGTGGGATTGAGCTGTGTGGTGACGGGTTACCCACCGCCGTTTTACTTCCAATGGCGGCGTGGCTCGTTGCCGGTGGCGAATTTGGTCAACCACGATCCGGTGAGCGTTTACACGTTTTTTGCCACCAACACGCCAGGTGTTTTTCTGCAGTACCGCACGGTGGTGAGCAACGTGTTCTTCGGCGCACCCGGCTTCGCCTCGAGCTTTGCCAACGTCACGACCGGCCCGGACACCGATGGAGACCTGATTCTGGATCAGGTTGAGGACGCCACGCCTGGATTTGATAAAAACAACCCGGCGGATGCGGGGGCGGATCGCGATGGGGACGGCCTCAGTGATGGCGCTGAGTTGGCCGCAGGTACTGACCCCGCCGATGCCAACAGCTTTCTGCGCATCGACCACACGACGGAACCGGGCAAGCTGCGTTTGCAGTTCAACACGAAACCCAATCTCACCTATGTGATCGAGTTCTCGGATTCCGGACCCAACGGGCCATGGAACCGCTTCTCGGAAGTGGCAGCCGCGCCGGCCAGCCGACCCGTATCCGTCGTGGACTCGACCGGACGTTCTCAGCGGGTTTATCGTCTCGTCACGCCGGGGCCGCGGCCTTAAACGCTTTCGCGCAAGGCTCGATGACAGAAACTGGACAGAGGTCAACGACAGGGCCGTCGGGGGATGACGCGGCCGTGCGCAAGGGCGCCGAGTGGATTCGGGACGCCGACGCGTTGGTCGTCGCCGCTGGAGCCGGCATGGGAGTGGACTCAGGTCTGCCCGATTTTCGCGGGCGGGACGGATTCTGGCGGGCATATCCGGCGGTGGCTCGCCTGGGTTTGTCGTTTGAAGAGATGGCCAACCCTGCCTGGTTTCATCAGGATCCGCATCTCGCCTGGGCGTTCTATGGGCATCGCCTGGCTCTCTATCGAGCCACGGTGCCGCATGCCGGGTTCACGCCGTTGCGGCAATGGGGGCAGAAGGCGCGTCTCGGGTGTTTTGTTTTCACCTCCAACGTGGACGGACAATTCCAGCGCGCGGGATTCGATCCCGAGCGCATCGTGGAATGCCACGGATCCATTCATCACTGGCAATGTGCGAAGGGCTGCACCCGCGAGATTTGGTCGGCGGACGAGGAGACGGTCGTGGTCGACGAGGAAACGTTTCGAGCGCGCGATCCGCTGCCACGCTGCCGTTACTGCGGCGGAATGGCGCGGCCGAACATACTGATGTTTGGCGATGGCGAATGGCTTGCGGCGCGAACCCGCTGGCAGGAGGAACGATGGTCGCGCTGGCTGGCGCAGCTGGAAGCGGCACGGGCGCGCCTGGTGGTCATTGAACTTGGCGCAGGCAAAGCAATCCCCACGGTGCGTCGGCAGTCGGAAGAGTTGGTCGCTCGACTGGGGGCCCGCCTGATTCGGATCAATCCGCGCGAAGCGGACGTGCCCTCTGGCCAGCTGGGATTGAACTGTGGCGCGGCGGAAGGTGTGCGGCGACTCGCAGGGTAGTTGCGCTTGCCTCGCCAAAGCTCGCCTTCGCCAAGGCCACGACTGTTTTTCCGAGCTCGATGCCCCCGTGGCCTGCCTTCCGCATTGCGCGGTTTTTGGGAGTGGACACTCTGACTGCGCGCCAACAGACTGGCGCGAGAGAATCCAGGAAACCGAACATCAAACCATGTTGCCACGGGAAGACACTGGCCAAGCCGCATCCCGCGCCGGGCAGTTCAATACGACCCACTGGAGCCTCGTCTTGCTCGCCGGAGAAGCGCAAGCGCCGCAGGCCAACGCCGCCCTGGAGAAACTCTGCCGCACCTACTGGCCGCCGCTCTATTCGTATGTGAGGCGCAAGGGTCACAGCCCGCACGATGCGCAGGACCTGACGCAGGACTTCTTCGCCCGCTTGTTGGCGAAGGATTACCTGAAGCTGGCGGACCGGGAGAAGGGACGGTTTCGCTCTTTCCTGCTGAAATCATTGCAGCATTTTCTCGTGAACGAATGGGGACGCGGCCAGGCCTTGAAGCGGGGCGGCGGGCAAAAGTTAGTCTCGCTCGATGACACGGCAGAACAAGGCTACCAGATTCAGCCAGCCGATCAGCTTGCACCGGAGTGTTTCTACGACAAGCGCTGGGCCGTGACCCTGTTGGAGCAGGCGATGGAGAGGCTGGGGAACGACTATGCCATCGCTGGAAAACAAGAGCTGTTCCTTCACCTGAAAGGCCACTTGCTGACCGAAGGCTCCGCCGAGACTTACCGCCAGCTCGCCGGCACGCTCGGATTGAACGAGGGCGCGGTGAAGGTGGCGATGCACCGGCTCCGGCAACGATTCCGCGACGCCGTGCGGGCGGAGGTCGCCCAAACCGTGGCCACGCCAGCGGAAGTGGACGAGGAACTGCGTTGCCTCATGACAGCCATGGGCAAAGAAACCTGAAAGCTGAGGGATTGGGCCCGATCAGGTCCCGATCAAAGGGAAACACCCAGTGGGCGCGATATTCTGCGGCCTCACCGTCCGCCCTCCCACTGAATCGTTGCGAAAGCTCGGGCCGGTCGCCGAACGATGCGGTCTCAGCAACGGGCTGTAACCGATCCGGCGGGTTCCTGTAGTAGACCCGATGGAAATCGATCTGTGACGAAGGATGGAAACGTGCGCTGCCAGCGCTGTGGCGTGGCCTTGATGGGCCAGGCGGTGGATGAGCTGTGCGCCAAATGCCTGCTCAAGCTGGCGCTGGAGGCGCCAGCCATCGACTCCATGTTCCTGGGAGACGCACTGCCCGAGGCTCCGTCCGCCCACGGCCCGCGTCCGCCGGCCAGCGGCGTCCGCGTTCGCTACTTCGGCGACTACGAGCTGGTCGAAGAGATCGCGCGCGGCGGCATGGGCGTCGTCTACCGGGCCAGTCAGATCAGCCTCAACCGCACCGTTGCCTTGAAGATGATTCTGGCCGGGGACTTTTCCTCCCCGGCCATGATCGAACGCTTCCAGATCGAAGCCCGGGCAGCCGCGCGCCTGGAACATCCTCACATCGTGCCCATCCACGAGATCGGTATCCACGAAGGCCTGCACTACTTCAGCATGCGCTTCGTCGAAGGCGGCACACTGACCCAGGCCATGGCCGGGAGAAAGTTTACGGCGCGGCGCGCCGCAGAGCTGATGATCCCCGTGGCACGTGCGGTGCATCATGCGCATCAGCGGGGGATCCTCCACCGCGATCTCAAGCCCGGAAACATTCTCCTCGATCGGCAGGGCGAACCGCACGTGGCGGACTTCGGCCTGGCCAAGCTTCTCGAGCACGAACAGACCGTGACCCAGGGCGCCGCGGTCCTGGGGACTCCTGCCTACATGGCCCCCGAGCAGGCGGAAGGGAAGGCGAAGGAGGCGACGACCGCCGTGGATGTCTACAGCCTGGGCGCGATTCTCTATGAGCTGTTGACGGGACGGCCGCCGTTTGTTGGGGCTAGCGCGCTGGAGGTGCTGCTGCAGGTGCGCGAGCAGGAGCCCGTTTCGCCGCGGACTCTGCAGCCGCAGCTGGACCGCGATCCGGCGGTGATCTGTTTGAAGTGCCTGGAGAAAGATCCTGCGCGCCGCTACGGATCGGCCGAGGCGTTGGCGGAGGAGTTGCAGCGCTGGCTGGCCCACGAACCCATTCAGGCGCGACAGGTCACCGCGCTGGAACGCGCGGCCAAGTGGGCCCGGCGCAAGCCCATGGTGGCGGGCTTGGTGGCGGCGCTGCATGTCGTCGCCCTCGCCGGGATGCTCGGCATTCTGTGGCACTCCGCCCGGGCCGAGATGGAACTGTGGAACGCGCGCCTCAATGAAGCGCGCGCGCGAAGGATCGCCGGGGGCCCGGGTGCGCGCACGGAGACGGCGGCCATCCTGCGCCGGCTCGCGCAACGCCCCGGCCTTTCTGGAAGTCAGCTCGGAGCTCTGCGGACGGAAACCATCGCGCAATTGGCGCTGGTCGACATTGCACCACCCACCAATGGCGTGTTGAAGTCCGACTCGATGCGCCTCACCTGGAACGCCTCACTCTCCCGTTACCTTTGGTTTCCCACGTCAAATCAAGTTCAGGTTCGTGAGTATCCCTCGGAGGGAGTCGTTGCGACGTTCACTGGCCCATCAAACCTGATCGTACATGGGACGGCAGTTTTCAGCCCTGACGACCGGTTGGTGGCGGCTCGATTCAGCCGCAGCGGGTTGCCGAGGAGCGGTGGGACGGTCTTGGTGTGGGAGGTCGAAACACAACGTTTACTCTGGAAGACTCAGACCACACCGGGGCCGGGTTCCGATCTGTTCATCTCTCCCGATAGTCGCACCCTGGCGGTGCGAACCGGCGAGGGCCTCATGTTACAGGCACTTGTCCCGCACAGCAGTCCGCAGCTTGTGCAATCGAACCGCCTCGTGTGGAACCTCGGGTTCGCATCCGACTCCCAACGAATGGCGGTCGTGATCTCCACAAACTTGCAGACGGTCGAGTTCTGGGATGCAACGACAGGCTCCACGCTGCATTCGCTTGACGTGGGTTTCCCGGCCCACTGTTTCGCCTGGCATCCCGACAGCCAGGGTCTGGCCATGGGTGGTGAGATGGGACAAGTCGCCCTCTGGAGAGTTCCTTCCGGGATGTTCTCCCACCAGAACCCTGCGCTCCTGGGATCGTTTGATGAAAACTTCAATGCCATCCGAAGGATGAATTTTCTGCCGGATGGCCTGCTGTTTACCCATTCGGCGGACGGTCCCAGCGTGGTCTGGGACACGGTGGCAGGCCGGCCTGTTTTGAGTGAAACGCGAATGGACGTGGTCGCTGTCAATCCAACCGGCGACCGGATTGTCGGAAGGTGGGCCCAAGGACGCCGAGAGTCAGTTCTCACGCTCCACTCCCCCACTGGCTTTCGAAGGGTGGCTTGGACCGGAGGAAGCCAAGGGGCCCAAGGGGTCTGGTTAAGCCAGGATGCGCGGCTGGTCGCGACCACGGACGGTAAATTGAGCAGGCGTGCCACGGGATGTTGGCTGTGGGATTTCCAGCGCGGAGTACGACTCGCCCAAGTCAGCGGAATCCGGGCGCATTTCAGTCCTGACAGCCGTTCGCTCTATACTTTCGACGAACTGGCCTGCGTCCGTCGATTCGACGTGAGTCCTGAAACCCTCGCGCGCCCGCCCGCCCGCTGGCATGAAGGCGAGGTCGTCTACCGCTCCATTCCAAATGTCAACGCCTACGGCCCGCAGCTTTCGACCGACTGCCTCACGCTTTTCGTGCCGGAGGAGGGGCGCATCACGGCTGTCAACCTTCGCGACGAAAGCAAGACCTACAGCTTCGCTGCCAACGCTCAGTATGTCGCGCCGAGCCCGGATGGCCGCGATCTTATCGAGTGGAGGAATCGCGGGGAGGTGTATGTGCGCCGAGCCGACGGTTTAATCCGCACGAACCTGGGCCGCTTCTTCGATTTGAGCACCCCGGCCTTCAGCCGTGACAACCGGTGGGTAGCCATCTGCGATCAAAGCGTGGTGCATATCTGGCGACGCGATTCACTGACCATCGAGAGAGTGATCCCGATCGAAGTCGGCGCTTCCGCGCCTCCTTCCATCGCATTCTCGCCGGACAGCCAGGGCCTGGCCGTTCCATATAACAACACCGATGTCCGGCTGTTCGAGGTACCTACGGGACGCGAACTGGCCACGTTCGCTCCACCAAACCCGGCGTGGATCGGAAATTTTCATGGCCTCGAGTTCAGCGCCGACGGACGGCGGCTCCTCGCCGCCAAGGGAGACGGCGAGGTCGTGGCCTGGGATCTTCCCGTGATCCGCGCCGAACTGGCCAAGCTGGGATTGGATTGGGACGAGCAGAGGTGATGGAATTCCAGCCGGGCCGTCCGATGATAACGGGCGGGCACTGACGTATTGGTCAACTGCATCGTTCCGTCTGGTCGCAGTATTCTAGTTAAACTGAATGAACAAACACTGGCATTACCTGGCGTCGACAAGCTTGGCCGCGGCGTTGTTCTGCCTCTTCCTCGTCTGGCGGACTGGTGACCAAGGCCAGCACACATTTGAATTGTTCGGTTCGCAGTTCGGCCTCGCCCGCAGCAAGGCCATGACCTTTGTGGTTTGGCGTGATGAGCTGTGGCAATTCCCGTTCGACCGGACGCTTTTCACGCTGGCCTGGATCGGCATCAGCGTGGCGACCGCGATCACCTGGCATCATTTCCGAACAATCCGAAAAGAGGGCTGACCTGAATGCGAAATTCAAACGTGGTTGTGAGCAGCGCGCGCACCGAGATCGCGATGCGCGAGGCATCAAAGATCACGGGTGCCTGCGTGGCGTTCACCGCAACGGAACGCATGCCATCTTCCGGCCGCCCGATCCGATGGCGCCTAACGGAACATTAGCTGAGCGGCGGCTCCGGGTGGTCCCGCAACGGCTGGAGATCCGGGTCGTTGGCAGCGGCCTGCTTGACGGCCTCGCCATCGATGACCATCGCGCGGCGCAACCAATCGCGGGCATTGCTAATCAAACCCAATTGAGCGCAGTAACAGGCGAGATTGTAGGGAATGGTCCAGACGCGAGGAAAAAGCTCCAGCCCAGGGCGAAGACGGTCGTAGGCCTCCTGAGTCCGTTTCAATTCGTGCAGGGCGAACGATCGATGGATCCACGCTTCCGCCCGCTGTGGACCGAACTCAATCATGCGCTGGGCGACAACCAGGCAAGCCTCCCATTGTTTGGCCTGCGCATGCAGGTGCCAGCGCAGTTCGAGCACATCCGGGTGAGCGCGTGAACCAGGCGATAGGCGCTGCAATTCCAATTCAGCCTCCCCCGGATTGCCCAGTTCCAGCCAGCCCTGCGCGGCGCGCAGATGAAGGTCGTCAGGATGCGGCAGGTCTGAGGCCATGCAATACCGCCGCAGAATGGCAGCGATCGGAAGCGCCTGGGAAGGGTTTTCTGCGTTCGATCCTGGATCACGGACTGGCTCGTCGGGCAACGACCCGGAAGAAGCGCGGGTTGCCTTGCGGGGCAAATTCGAAGTGCAGCTGTCCGCCGAAGACGAATGGCTTCACGTCGATCTCCGACCATTGGGCGAGATCGGCGGACTGTTCCAGTTTCAAGGTGAGCAGTCCGGCCAGGTAGGAGGGCAGGTTGGGCGGGCCGTCGACCGTGATGCTGAGGTTCAACTCCACGCGCTGGATCGAGGCAATGTGCGGGGCGCCGAAGCCGCTGGCGGCTGGAATCTGCAGGACAGCGATCGCGTCGATGGCGGCGTTCTCCGGCGGGTTGCCGGCGCCGCGATCAAGGAGGTTGATGTTCAGAACGCTGTCGGTCACCGGAACGTCGCGGAAGATCACCTGGGTTGACGTGAAGGTGGCCCCGCGTCCGTCGCCGGCAGGCGGCCGCGCGACGTCGGCGGGGTTGTAGCCGTTGACGCGCTGGCCTTCAACCTCGAGGTCGAAAAAGCGGGCGGCGTTGGTCGGTCCGGTTCCCCCTAGGCTGGGGCTGACACACGCGGGACAGTTTTCGGAGAAATACAGCACGACCGTGTGGAGCCCGTTTTCGATGGGGATCTCGTAACGGAGTTGGCCATCGATCCATCGTTCGCTGAGCAGAACGTTGTTCGGAATTTGTCGATCCGACAAGGCGAGGTTGGTGACGATCTGGCCGTTGAACGGATTGATGTTGCTGTTTGAGGTGACGAGATAGGGCCCATCCGGTTTCCATCGGCGGCCCAGGCTGTCGATGGTTTCCACGGCGGCGCCGCAATCGAGATACAGGGCGCCACCCGTGGCGGTCGGCAGATCGCCGAAATGTTTGTCCCAGAGATCCGGAGGGAGGAATTCCTCGAGCTGTTTCAATCCGGCCAGAATGTCGGGTCCGGCGGGCGTGCCGAGTCCCTGCGATGCCAGTTTGTTTCGCAGGGCGGCGAGCATTCGATCCAGCTTGGCCGGGTCGTTTTGCGCGGAGTCGATCAGCATTTTTCCGAAATCCTCTTCGCGCGCGTTGTAGAGGGCGAAGGGTTCCTCCTCCACCGATTCGAAGAACTCAGTGGCTGCCGGGCGAATCTCCCGCGCGCCCATGCCGCGATAGAGGTAAACCGCTCCTTCGAAGCTCTGGCCATGGCTCAGGCCGGGGGCGCCGACGATGAAGTCATCGAAGCCGTCTTCGTCGAGATCTCCCACTCCCGCCAGCGCGCGCCCGAAAAGTGCATTGTTTTGCTGGCTGGCTTTCACCCACGTTGGCCCGGTCAGGACAACCCTCCCGGCGCTGCCCAGATAGACGTGAATCCTTCCTTCCTGATTGGTCTGTCCGCTGTAGAACGGTGAACCTATGGCCACGTCGGCAAGCCCGTCGCCGTTGATGTCCCCGACGCCCGCGACCGTGGTGCCGAACTGCGCTCCGCCCCAGCCGCCCAGCGCGCCCCACGCTGCGTTGGTATTCAGGCCGCTCGCGGTGCCGAGGAACAGCGACGCGGCGCCCTCGTTGAAACGGACGTCGTCGAACCAATAGGTGGGCGAGCCCGCAAGGACGTCGCCGAAGCCGTCGCCGTTGACATCTCCTGCTGCAGCCAACGAGAAGCCGAACTGGGCATTGGCCGTTCCGCCTTCCACCACCGTGCTGGGCGCCGACGAAAGGCCCGCGGCTGAGCCGAGGTAAACGAAGATGGCCCCTTCATTGGCCTGGCCCTTGGAGAAATGGGGCGCGCCGACCACCAGATCGCTGAAGCCGTCGTGATTGAGGTCCGTCACCGCCAGCGCGTGGCCAAACCAGTGCGCCGTGATCGTTTGCGGGATCGACGAAGGGAGCAGGACAGTTGACGGGGTGGCCGCGAGCCCGTTCGACGATCCGTGAAAACTCAGGACCCGGCCCAATGGCACCAGGCTGGACGGTGAATTTTGATAGAACGGTGCCCCGGCGATGACGTCACTGAAGCCGTCGCCGTTCACATCGCCGGCGGCGAGGGCGAAGCCGAGCGCCGCCCCGGGGAAGTTGCCTTCGGCGCGCCACTGGGCGTTCGTGGTGGGGCCATTGGTGGAACGGGTGCCGAGCCAGAGAAAGGCAGCGCCTTCGTTGAGTTGACCGTTGCTGAATCCGGGAGCGCCGATCAGGAAATCCGCGAGGCCGTCGTGGTTAACGTCGCCGGCCGCCGCCACGGTCTGGCCGAAGAGATTGGATGCGCCGGTGTCGATGGCTGTCCAGGTGGGCGCAGTCGCCATACCGCGCGGAAAGCCGAGGTAAAGCTCTGCGCGGCCCGGAGCGCTGGCTGCGCCGAGGGTATTGGCCGAGCCGGGTGCGCCGATCAGCACGTCCGGAAAATCATCGCCGTTGATGTCGCCGACGCCCGCCACGGCGGCGCCGAGCTGGGCCAGCGTGGTTTCGCCTTCGACGGTCCAAGGAGACTCGTCGGCGATGCCGGGCACGAGATAGCCGGCCAATTCCAGGGGATGTTCGAAGATACCGCGGACGGGAGGGAACCACGGATTGTTGTTGCACCGGATGCGCAGCAGGCCGTTGAGGCGGGTGGCTGCGGCCGACAGGGTGGCTGCGCCAACAGCGGGTCCGGGTGTGACCTGAACGCGCAGGCTGTAGTTGCCCTTGTCGGAGGTTAGCGTGCGGGTGCCGGCCTGAAGAAAACGCGTGCTGATTCGCCCCGGATCGTCATCCCAGATCGAATCTGATTCGTAGGCCGTGGTGCTGAATTGCACGCCTTGATCCGGATAAGAGAGAACATCGGGCCCGAGTCGATGCAGGTCGTCCACGTCGGACAGACTCCGCGATAGAGCCGGGTCCGAGATGCCGGACTGCCAGATGGGCGAAAAGTTTTTGGTGCCGTGTACGTTGTCGTCACCGAAGAGGATTTTTGACCACTCCTGGTCCCGGTTGTTCAGGCTGAACCAAAGCCGGTAATCGCCGTCATCATAGGGATAGTCGGTCCAGGGATCCTGGTCGTCGTGCACATCCAGCGTGGGCACGCTGACGTGCCAGCGGTTGAGGGACCAGTTGTCGGCGGCGGGATAAACCCATGCGGCTTCGATCCGCCGCGAGTAGCTGTTGCCGGTGAAGCCGCGCAGGTCGAGCGTCACATGCAGATAGGTGACGTCTCCTTCGTTGGTGCGAGTGACCAGTGGAGTGGGGCCGCCGAAGCCCCACGGATTGGCGATGTTGACGTAGAGCGGTGGCGTGGGGGTGTTCAGTCCCTGGGCGCGCGCGACCACGGCGGGATTGCGCGGGAGATAGATGTTGAACTCGTAGATGCGTCCGATGGGCACACCGCCTTCGATGCAGTCGCCGCCAATCCAGGGCGGGCAATTGGGGTTCGGTGGATTGCACTGAAAACAACTGCCGGGCTGGTGCAGGCCAGTGTCGCTGCAATTGCTGGTGATTTCGCCCGGATTTCGATTGAACCAAAGATCGGTGAGGATGCCAGGGACGAAGACGTTGTTGCCGGCGGTGGCGCTTACCGTGCCGTCGGGAAATTCGAACGTGAACACCTGGCTGGACGGGATCGGAATCGGCCGCGGCCGGTGGACGGCGAGACCGACGGGTGGATGAAGCTCGCTGTAGAACGGCGGATGGCCGCAGTCGAGGATCCAGAAGCCAAAGACCGAAACGCGGTCGCCGTAAAGCGGGCGGAATCGTTCAGGAAAACTGCCCACCTCCCACTCGACGCCCATCAGCAGTTCGTTTTCGAACTCGGGCTCGGTGGAGATCAGGTTCCGGAATGGTGGATCCGCCAGGACGGCCAGGTTCACATCATGGCTGTGATGATTGAGGAAATTGTCGTGGACGGCGATGTGGGATTTGACGACGGAGCCTTCGAGCTTTCGGTAGTCCTGCGGTCCGCGCCAGGGCTCGACCGTGACCCATTGTGGGTCGACCACGCCTCCGCCGCCCTGACATTTGCAGTCCTTGTCCTGGATGTGGATGGGCTGGGTGGTGTTGCCCGACACCGACGCCGGCAGGATGGGATATTTCTCGATCGCAATGGGGATGGAATCGACGGCCCGGATGGTGAGATCGAACGAGGCCGTGGCGAGGGGATAGTTGGTGGTGCCGAGACGCGGCCGGAACGAACAACTGCCGGAAGGACAAATGGTGAACCGAACCACATACGTGCCCGCTCGTGGCAGGGTCAGATTCGCGAGCGTCGAGCTGGCGGAAAACGCGGGCGCCGGCGTGCCGGGCCAGCTCACGAGCTGCCATGCCGTGGAAAGATTCGCCGGGAGATCGTAGTAGGTGGGATCATGGCAGGCGCGGGTGATCAACTCGATCTTCGAACCGCCCGCCGTTAGATCAACCGTGCAACCCGTCAACGGTTGTCCCCGCAGCTCGATCAAGGGCATCGCGGTCGCGATGTTCAGGAGCGTGCAGGGCTCGGTGGGGGAGCCGTCATTGTTTTCCGTGGGCGGCAAGGCCCAGGAGACTGAGGGGCAGGCGATGCCGATGGCGACGGTGAAGGCGAGCGCGGCGGCCCGAAACAACGCGGTGGGAAGGGTGAACGTTGACATGGCAATCTTTGGGAAAGTTACGTCACTGAATTCGGCGAGCGTTGGCAGTCTAGAGCCGCCGCCCGGTCTGGCGAGTGTTTAATTGGCCGAAATCGGGCGCGGAAAACCAAACTCCCGCCGCCGACATTGCCGCCTCTTTGCGACCACCCATTCATCCATTCGAATCAACCTCGAGAAAGTCCCGCTTTTATCTGCGTTCATCAGCGTCGATCGGGGGTGGAATTTTCTTAGGCGGACTGAACCCGGGGCGCGGGTGCGCCGCGCGTAGTTTCGCATTGTGCGCCACCGCGCGGATTGGTCATGGTTCGTCCCATGAATCCCCAGTCTGCGCTCGTCTCATGGAAACACCACTGACCCCGCTGGAGTTTGCACGGCGCGCACGCCGCTTGTATTTGGACCGGGAAGCCGTGGTCGACGGATCGATGCGATTGAACTACCGGGAGTTCTTCGAACGTTGCGATCGCGCGTCGGCCGCGTTGCACGGGCTGGGCGTTCGCCAGGGCGATCGGGTGGCCTGCATCGCGCCGAATACTCACGCCCATCTCGAGTTCTATTACGCCGTGCCCCAATTGGGTGCGGTCACCGTCCCGATCAATTTCCGCCTCACGGCTGACGATTTTGCCTACATCATCAACCACAGTGGGGCCACGGCGGTCTGTGTGGACGGCGCGTACGTTGAGCTGGTGGAGGGCATCCGGGCGGCGTTGCCCAAGGTCGAACATTTCATCGCGTTCGATGGCCCCAAGCCCGGCTGGATTGACTACGAGTCGATGGTGGCAACGGCCTCACTTCAATTCGATCGGCCGGAGATTGCCGAGACGGATCTGTTGTCCCTGAACTATACGAGCGGCACCACGGCGCGGCCCAAGGGGGTGATGATTACGCACCGCAACGCGTGGCTGAACGTGATTGGGACCATGGTTCATCTGCACCTGACTCCATCGGAGCGATACCTCTGGACGCTCCCCATGTTCCATGCCAACGGCTGGACCTTTGTTTGGACGATCACCGCAGCCGGCGGGACCCATGTCTGCCTGCGTAAAGCCGAGCCAGCCGCCATCTTTGAAACGCTGGCGCGCGAGTCGATCAATCTGTTGTGCGCGGCCCCCACGGTTCTCATCAATATCGCCAATGCCCCGTCCGAACTGCGCCGGCTCGCGCCGCACGGCGTTCGTGTAGTCACGGCCGGCGCTCCGCCGTCGGCCGCAACCATCGAGCGGGTGGAAGGCGATTTGGGCTGGGATCTAACCCAAGTCTACGGGCTGACCGAGGTCTCCCCGTTCATGACCATCTGCGAGCCACTCGCGGAGCACGCCCGGCTGGGCCCGCGCGCCCGCGCTGAGATCAAGGCCCGGCAAGGCGTCGAGTTTTTGACCGCCGGCGAGGCCCGCGTGGTGGACGGTGACGGCAGGGAGGTTCCGCACGACGGTCAGACCGTGGGAGAGATTGTCATGCGTGGAAACGCCGTGATGGCGGGCTACTATCGGGACCCCGAGGCCACTGCGACCGCCATGCGCGGCGGTTGGTTCCACAGCGGGGACGTCGCGGTGGTGCACCCGGATGGCTACATCGAGATTCGCGACCGCCTCAAGGACGTCATCATCAGCGGGGGCGAGAACGTCTCCTCGGTCGAGGTGGAGGGAGCGCTTTTGCATCATCCGGCGATCTTGGAAGTCGCGGTCGTCGGGCGTCCAGACGAGCGCTGGGGCGAAGCACCCCATGCCTTTGTCGTGTTGCGGCCGGGAGTCAAAGCAACGGAAGCCGAGTTGCGCGAGTTCGCGCGGGCGCACCTGGCCCACTTCAAGGTGCCCAAGGCCTTTCATTTCCTGACCGAGCTGCCCAAGACTGCCACCGGCAAGATCCAAAAATTCGTTCTGCGCGGCGGACAGCCCGCCATTGGCAAACAATGATTTCTACACTGATGAAACTCTTTTCGAATGGCTGGATTCAGCTGGGCTGCGTCGTGGCGACGGGGGGATCGATTGGTGCGGCCGCGGCACCCGTTCCTGCGGGGCCTTCGCCGACCGCCGTGCTGGCGCCGCCGTCGCTGGAAGAATCGATCGCGAAGATTCACGTGCGCGCTGGTTTTCAGGTTGAACTGGTCGCGGCCGAGCCCCTGCTCGAGTCGCCGGTGGCCATCGATTGGGATGAGCGCGGGCGTCTGTGGGTGGTGGAGATGGTGGACTATCCGCTTGGTCTAGATGGCAAGGGTCAGCCCGGCGGGCGCGTCCGTTTCCTCGAGGATTCCGATGGAGATGGGCGCTATGACAAGTCCACCTTGTTTGCCGAAGGCTTGAGGTTTCCAACGGGCTTGCTGACCTGGCGCGACGGCGTGTTGGTCACGGCTGCGCCCGAGATCTTGTTCTTGAAGGACACGACTGGCGACGGGCGGGCGGACGTGAAGGAGGTTTTGTTCAGCGGGTTCTTTGAAGGCAACCAGCAGCTGCGGGTGAACGGATTGCGATGGGGCTTGGACAATTGGGTGCATTGCGCCAGCGGCGCGGCCTGGCGCGGTTACGGACCGGGCACAGGTCTGAAGTCGCTCCGCAACGGGAGGGAATACACGGTGGGCAGTCGCGATTTTCGCCTCCGGCCGGACACGGGTGAGCTGGATCCGCAGAGCGGGCCGTCTCAGTTTGGGCGCAATCCCGACGACTGGGGCAACTGGTTTGGCGTGCAGAACTCGTGGCCGCTTTGGCACTACGTGTTGGCGGATCATTACCTTCGGCGCAACCCGCACGTGCCCGCGCCGGACCCGGTGCAGCAGGTGGTCCGCCCCATGAACCCGCGCGTTTACCCCGTCAGCGCGCGAGAGAAACGCTTTCACAGTTTCGATCAGGCGGGTCACTTCACATCGGCCTGTGCGGCGATGATCTATCGCGATGATCTGCTGTTTGGCCCCGATGCCGACGGGCATGCGTTCACCTGCGAGCCGTTCCACAATCTGGTTCAGCACAATGTCATCACGGACGACGGCGTGAGCTTTGCGGCGCACCGGGCGACCGAGGAGGCGGCCCACGACTTTTTTGCCAGTGAAGATCGTTGGTGCCGGCCGGTCATGACCCGCACGGGTCCCGACGGAGCGCTCTGGGTCGTGGACATGTATCGCTACATGATTGAGCACCCCGAGTGGCTGCCGGCGGAAGGGAAAGCGGAACTGCTTCCGCACTATCGGTTGGGCGAGGAACGGGGGCGCATCTACCGCGTCTTCCCCATGGGCCGTCCGCCGCGGCGCACGCGTCCGCTGGGATCGCTCTCGGGGCCCGAGCTGGTCGCGGCCCTGGACTCACCGAATGGCTGGCAGCGCGACAAGGCACAGATGCTCCTGGTCTGGAAACGGGACGCGTCCGCCGTGCCCTTGCTGGAGGCGCTCGCGCGGAACTCCGCCCATCCCCTCGCACGATTGCATGCGCTTTGCACGCTCGACGGGCTCGGTAGGCTCCAACCCAGCCTGGTGGAACGCGCGTTGGCCGACTCGCATCCGGGCGTGCGCATCAACGCGCTCCGGTTGGCCGAACCGCGCGCCACCTCCGGCGTCATTGCCGCCGCGGTGAAACTGGTGGACGACCCCAATCCGAAGGTATTGCTGCAGCTGGCTTGTACTTTGGGCGAATGGAACGATCCGCGGGCGGGCGCGGCCCTCGGGCGATTGGCGGTGGCCCGATACCAGGATCGATTTTTGAGCGCGGCGATCCTCAGCTCCGCCTTGCCGCACAGCGTGGCGCTCGTCGATGCCCTGATCGCCGCGGGCGGTGAACCATTGGCGTCGTTTTCGGATCCGCTGGTAGAGATGTCGATCGCCACGAACCAACGCGATTCTCTTGCGCGAATGCTCCAGCCGATGCTTCAGCCAGGCGGCAGCGGCTATTCCGTGACGCAGATGGACGCGTTTGGCCGGTTTCTCGATACGGCGGAGCGTCGCAAGAAGAATTGGCGCGAATGGCAGCAGGGCGAGGCAAACGATCCGCTGAGCAGGCGCCTTCAGGCCGTCACTGAGCTTTTCAGCGCGGCGCAACGTGTGGCGGCCGACCCGGTTCAACCTGCCTCCAACCGCGTGATGGCGGCGGGCCTGTTGGTGCGGGAAGCGACCTACCGAGCGGAAGCGCTGAGGATCCTGTCGACGCTGCTCACGCCCCGGACGCCGGCGGAAGCTCAACGCGCCGCCATTCGCGCGTTCGGTTTGAGCGGGGAGAGCGACGTGCCGGATCGGCTGGCACAAGCGTGGCCCGCCCTCGGACCGGCAAACCGGCTGGCCGCGCTCGATGAACTATTGGGCCGCGAAGCGTGGGCGTTTGCGCTCGTGACGCGAATCGACGAGGGACGAATTCCCGCAGCCTCGCTGGATGCCAGCCGACGCGAGCGTTTGTTGCGGCATTCCTCGGCACGGGTGAAGCAGTTTGCGGCCAAGGCGCTCTCCGCCGGCGAACGACTCACGCGCACCAAGGTGATCGAGGAGTTCCGGCCCGCGCTGGCGTTGACCGGTGACGCCGGGCGCGGCGCGGTGGTCTTCGCGAAGCTCTGCGCGGCCTGTCACAAGTTGGGTCCGGTTGGCAATGACATCGGTCCGAACCTGCAATCGGTGGCCAACCATCCTCCGGAGAAACTGCTCGTCTCCATCCTGGATCCGAATGCCAGCATCCAGCCGGGCTACACGGCCTATACGGCGCATCTGGCCGGCGGAGAGGAATTGTATGGAATCATTGCTGCCGAAACGGGCAACAGCCTGGTGATGAAACTGCCGGATGGAAAAACCCGCACGGTCCTGCGATCCAACATCGACGCGCTCGAGAGTGCGAACCTGTCGCTGATGCCGGAAGGTCTCGAAGCGGGAATGACTCGACAGGAACTGGCCGATGTCATCCGGTTCGTGCAAGGCAGCGGGCGGCCGTAGCGACCAGATGCCCAGGCCAAACCCCGTGCATCTCGAGGTTGTTGGCAAACGTTAACGGCATGGCCGGAGCGCGGACTTTTAGTCCGCAGCGGCTCGCGAGCGCGACGCGGCTTGAAGGTTTCAACGCGGGCGGCCAATTCCACCCGCTGCGGACTTGGAAGTCCGCGCTCCGATCCAACAACTTCGAGGTGGTGCGCATCACCGGGCCAAACCGGCGTTCACATTCCACGATTTCTTCCAGGCCGAGTTTCGGTTCGGCTTGGGTAATCAATGCATCGAGGTCATCACGCCGATATACGCGAGGAGGCTCAGAATGCCGACCAGCAGCAACAGGTAGCGAAACAAATGGTAGCCCCAAACTCCCAATAACGTGCGGCTGAAGAAATCATGGCATCGCCGGCCAAGGTCGGTGTGACGGGTCACGCCCACAAATAATCCGAGGAAAACACAGAAGGAAACGAACGTGACGCCGGCCGCGATTTGCACCGAGTTCATGCCCGTGCGTACACCCTGGCTGACCCGAAAGCCACATCATTGTTAGCCAGGTCAGGTGTCCGGGCCGGGGCGCGACGGAGCACATGCCAGGAGCGTTTCAGCGGGCGGCGCCGGAGCCACGTCAGGCGAGGGAGCGATCCTACGGCAGCTCAAGCACCCGGTAGAAACGGCAGGTCAGGTTGGTGCCGGAACGATCGTTCAACAGCAACGCCGGACACGTGGCACAGGCCAGGGCGGGCATGACATTCGTCGCGATTGGAGTCCACTGACGCAGGTCGTCGGAGCACTCGATGACATGCATCCGGCCGGGCTCGCCCTCGACGAACAGGTTCGCACCGTCGCGGAGCGACGATTCGATCAGGGCAATCCGCGGCGGGCGGCTGAAAGGCACAATGGAGATAAAACGGCCGGGATCAGTGCCGGCCGTGGTCGGGTAGGAAATCTCGAGCGTGCTGGCCGGATGCGGCGCGTAGATCTCGGTTCCGTTGCCGCCCACCTGGGGCTTGACCGTGGCCTTCAAGGTCATGGAAGTGAAAGCGAGGCGACCTGAAATAGCGCTGCTGTCCAAGTCGACGAGGCCGAAGAAGCCGTGCGTATCGGACAACACGGAAACGGCATCGACGAACTCTGGTGCCCTGCCTTCCAGGCCGGAGAACGTGACCTCGACGGTTCCCGGGGGGCTGAAGCCGCCCTGGGTGGATTCCCACCACAGAAATCCTCCGAAACGTCCGACGCGATCCGCAGGCAATCGGATTTCGAAACGATGCCGTGGCGGCGCAGCGACGGTGATCGAGAATTGGGTGTGAAGGTCCCAGTTTACCGAGACGGTTGGAAGCTGGCCGCCGCCCGTCTCAGCCGGGTCCATATGGATGAGTGAATCCACGACCAGGGCCCCTGCGCCGGCCTGGAAGGACGGGACAAAGCGATGGCCGACGTTGGAGACCACGACCGGGGGAAGCAGCAGCGGGGTGATCTCGGTGGAAACGCCCTCCTGAGTGACCAGGAAAATTTGGCCCGCGACGCGCAGAGCCCCGATGCGGCTCAGGCTTCCCGGGTTGCGGAGGATACGGTAGATGACCCTGCCGGGACCCGTTCCGTTGGTGCCGGAAATGATTTGGATCCAGGAATTGGTCGTCACGGCCGCCCACAAACAAGCGTCGGAGGTCGCCACGCTGATTTCACCGGTCGACGAGCCGAACGGATGGTTTCGTGCCGTGGGTGAGAGCGTGAAGGTGCACGAAGCGATCGCTCCTTCCTGGTTGACGATGAAGTTCTGGCCGCCGATGCGAACGATGCCGCTTCGAGTGGAGAGCAACGGATTGGGGGAGACGCGATAGGTGACCAGTCCATTGCCTATGCCGCCATTGGTGCCTTGCACGATCTGGATCCAGGGATTGGTGTTGACCACGGACCACAGGCAGTTTGTTCCGGTCAAAACCTCGACCTGTCCCGTCGACAGGTTTGCGGGGTGCGTCTGGGTGACGGGAGCCAGCGTGACAAAGCAGGCGTTGGTCTCGCGGGCGGACTGCGTGACCAGGAAGCTTTGGTTGCCGATGTTGATCAGTCCAGTGCGTGTGGAGCTGCCGAAGTTGGCGGCGACTCGATAAAGCACGACGTCGCTGCCCGTGCTGTTGCTGCCGTGAAGGATTTGGATCCAGAAGTTTGTGTTCGATACCGTCCAGAGACAACCGTCGGAAGTGGCGACGCTGACCTCGCCGGTGGAGGGACTGGGCGGATGATTTCGCGAAGGCGGCGAGATTGTGAGCGAGCACGGCGCATCCGCTCCTTCCTGGGTCACGATGAAAAGCTGTCCATCGATGCGAACCACGCCAGTTCGAGTAAAGCTGAGTGGATTGGGGAGCACTCGATAGACGACCACGCCGCGGCCGGAGCCATTGGTTCCCTGCAGGATTTGGATCCAAGTGTTGGTGTTTGCCACGGTCCACAGGCAGTTGGTTGTCGTGGTGACCTCCACGAGGCCGGTGGACATTTGCGCCGGATGGGAGCGGCTGGGGGGCGAAAGGGTGAAGGTGCACGTGTTGGTCGCGATGGTGCCCAGCTGGGTGACACGAAAGCTCTGGCTGCCGATGCGAAGGATGCCCGTGCGGGCGAAGGCGGTGGCGTTGGCCAACACCCGGTAAACCATGCTGCCGCTGCCGGAGCCGTTGGTTCCGCTCAGGATCTGAATCCAGACATTCGTATTTTCCGTGCTCCAGGAGCAGCCGCTGGTCGTGGCGACGTTAACCTCCCCGGTGGACAGGATCGCGGGATGCTCCCGACTGGTCGGAGACAGGGTGAAAGTGCAGGAGCTGTTCGTTCCTTCCTGATTCACGACGAAGTTTCTTCCGTCAATGCGAATGAGCCCGATGCGGCTTGGGCGGTCCAAGTTGGGGAGTACCTGGTAAACCATGACCCCATTCCCGACGCCGCCATTGGTGCCCTCAAGGATCTGGATCCAAGTATTGGTGTTCCAAACCGTCCAAAGACAGTTCGATCCGCTCGCGGCGACCTCAACTGAGCCCGTCGACAGCGTGATGGGATGCGTGCGGCTGGTGGGCGAGAGCGTAAAAACGCAGCTATTCGTGGCGCCGTTGCCGGCTTGCGTGACGAAAAGGTTCTGGTCGCCGATGCGCACATTTCCGGAGCGACTGGCGGAGTTCGTATTGCCAAGGACGCGATAGAGGAGATTGGTGCTCCCGGTCCCGTTGGTGGCGCTCAGGACGCGGATCCAGGAGTTTGAATTGAGAACACTCCAAAAACATCCGTCCGCCGTGGCGACGTTGACCGATCCCGTGGAGACCGTGGCCGGATGGGAACTGGACGTGGGCGAGAGTGCGAACGAGCAGACCGGGCTGTCCGGGATGAACCGCACTTGATCGAGCCAGGCCAGGTCCTGACCGCCCGTTCCGGATCCATTTTTGATATAGCGCCATTGGAGGGTCTGCGGTCCCGCCGGGAGAGTATAAACATTCTCCTGCCAATCCACTTCACCGGAGATGCGAGCCTGTTCGATTCCGTTGAGATAAAACAGAAGCGGATCCGCGCTGGGCTCGGAGGAAATCTTCCACCAGAATCCGAGCGTCCCGGGGCCTTGCACGGTGGTCTGAAGGATGGAGAGGCCGAAATCAGGCAGGTTGCTGACGCGGGCGGCGTCGACGCCGTCGTGGGCGATCAGGTCCTGTCCCGACCAGGGCACGCTGCCTCCGGTGGACCAAAGCAGGGACGTCCCGTCGGTGTCCAGCGCTGGCGCGAGGGGCACGGCGTGCGACACGGTCAAGACCACGGGAGCGCTTGTCGCCGATCCCTGGGCATTTAAGACTGCGACCTTGTAGCTTCCGGCCATCCACCCATCCACCGGCGAGAGCGTCACCGTAGCGGTGTTAGCTCCGCTCACCCCGGGCCAGTTGGTCAGGACTCGATTGTCGAGCAACCATCGGTAAGAAAGCGGTGTGGCCCCGGAAGCAGACACGCTCAACGTCGCGGTGTCACCGAGGGTTACTGTTTGTGGAACGGGCGACGTGACGATGACAGGCGCCTGACCGTGGGTGGTGGCGTTTGAGGCCACGAACAGGAGCGTGCAAAAGGCGAGCCGACGCCAGGCGGGGAGATTCATAGTGGATCGGAGTTTGGAGACTTGTGCATTGAGCTTCGCCGTAGTCTACGTGCCGTCAAGGGCGGCTTTTGAGAATTTTTTGCGTCTACGGGCACGAAGCTCTGCCTTCTTGCAGGGCCGATCGGTCCATCTGGCTACCGTCACCACCCTGGAAGCCGCGCAGGCTTCACCTCAACGGACTTCACCAGCTCGGGAAGGCGGCCAGTAACAAAACACGACACGGCCGAGAATGTTTGCCACAGGCACGAAGCCCCAAAAGCGGCGGTCAAAACTGTTGGTCGAGTTGTCGCCCAGGTTGGCTCAATGCGGTTGTGCCAGGTATTCGATGAGCGCCTTTAGATCGTCCGGGGGCAACGCCTCGAATCCGGTTGGCATGATGGACAACTGGGACGCGTCGAGGCTGGCGATGTCCGCTCGTTGGACCACGTGCTTTTGCGCGGTGGTGTCGAGAATCTCAACGGTGGTTTGAGTTTCGGCCTCGAGCCGGCCGGAGAAAGTGTCGCCGCCCTTGGTCGTGACGTTCCAGAGACGATAGTTGGCTTCGACCGAACGATTGGGATCGAGGATTTCGGTCAGGATGTCCGTTCGGTCGCGGGCGCCAATGCCGCTCAAGTCGGGCCCGACCTTTCCGCCTTGTCCGTTGAACTGGTGGCAGACGGCGCAGCTCGCGGTAAACACCTCCTTGCCGCGGGCGGCGTTACCCTTCTCCTTGGCCAGAGGCAGCAGCTTTTTGACGATCTCTTCGCGGTCAGCGGAGAGGCCGGTCTTGATCTCGGCCAGGCGATCAGCCCGTCGGGCCACGGCGCGATTCGGGTTCTGCCGGAGTTGCGACCAATGCTCGGGCGCGAGATCGCCCTTGTTGATCTTCTCCGTGGCGATGGCGTCGAGCAGGGACAACGCCCAATCGCCCCGGCGCATCAGCACGGCGATGGCGGCGCGGCGCACGGTGGGCGTGAACTCCGGCCAGCGGCCGGTGACGGCGGCGCCAGTGTTGGTCTGCCGGCTGTCGGCGAGCGCGTTGACCAGACCGGCGGCCAGCGTGGGTGATGTCAGCCGATTAACCTGACCCAGAATCGTTCCCACCACCTCCGGTTTGTCCTCCAGCCCGAGCCAGCGTTTGGCAGCCGCGGCGCGTTTGTCGTCGGGTGACGTCCCATCGAGGACTTGGCGCCGCAGCGATTCGACGATGGCGGCGATGCTGGTGCCGAACAGGTCGGGCCGGCCCCAGCGATGGGCGAGCGAGAGCAGACGGTCGCGGGCGGATTCAGGCAATGCCTGCATCAGGCCATCCAGTGTTTGCCGATCGTTTGAGGTCAAGGAAGGGGCGGTGTCAGCCGGCCAACCAGACATGAGCCCGTCGAGAATGGCAGTGGCCACGCCAGGTGAGGCACCCTTCAGTGCCGCGAGGGTGGGCACGATGCTGTCGACGGGCCCGCGTTGAGCGTAATGCGAGGTGACGAGTCGGACGACGCGGCCCATTTCACCCGCGAGTTCGGAACCGGCGGCGGGGACAAGTTCGACGTCGTCGAACCAAGCCGTTCCGGTGGCGCGACCCCAGCCGCCAAGCAGACAGTTGATCGTGACCTCGCGCATCTGGCCGGTGTTGAAAACCAGTTCAACCTGAGTCCAGTCGTTGTCACCCGCGAGCGGTTTGGTGGCGCCGCGCACTGGATCCTGAAGTTCGTGCACGTTGAGGAGCGCCCCTCGGGCTGCGCCGAGTTTTTGCACGTTCTCGGTTTTGATCCAGGCCGTGAGTTTGTAGTCGGTGCGCGGTTTGACCGTTGCCCGGGCCGCCCAGCTGATGTCACCGCCACGTTCGGAGGTAATCTTCACGCTGCGCGTGCCGCTGTGACCAAGGTTTGCCGTGGTGAACTCGCCACGGCCACTGTGGGTGGATGTGCGCCAGCCGACCGGTTGTCCGTTGGTTTGATCCTCGAATGAACCGTTGGCGATCGCATTGCCGGCTGTCGCGGGCGCAGTGGCATTTGAAGCGGACACGGTCGCCGGTTTGTAGCCGGCCAGGACGGCCTTGATGAACCCGGCATCGTGGCGCGCGGCGGCGGCCGCGGCGGCGTCGGGTATCCAACGATCCTCAGCATTGGCCGGTTGCTCGAGCAGCGCAAACACGGCGGCACCCGCCGTTTCGGAGGCCGGTGTCTCCGATACTGCCAGCAGCGCGGCGAGCCGAACCTGCGCGTCAGGATCGTCAAGGAGCTTGGCGGCCAGGATCGCCTGCAACGAGGATTCGTTGGGTGGGAGCACCATCGTGGCTGCGCGTCGGACGGCGCCAGACGGATGCTTCAGCGCGGCCTGCGCGGCGGCGATGGCCGCAGCGTCCGAGCCGTCCAACGCGTTCAGACCTTGCAGCGCCCAGAGCGCGTGAATCGCCGCGGGATTGAGACCGATTTCGTCGACGGTTTGATCGGCGATGAGTTGAATCAGGCCGGCTCGCGCGTCGTTGGCGCGACGTTCCACGAGCAGTCGCTGCGCGTGCAGCCGCCAGAGAAGGTTGTCGTTTTTCAGGCCGGCGACCAATTGGGCGGAGGTCGCTCCAGTGAGGGAGGGCGATGAACTTGGTCGACCTGAGCGGGAGGTCACGCGGTAGATGCGTCCGTGTTCCTTGTCGCGCAGCGGTGTTTCGTAAGCGGCGCCTTTGCCCGTTTGAAAGCCGCGCGGGGTCGGGTTGTGCTGAATGATGTAGTTATACCAATCCACGATCCAGAGCGCGCCGTCGGGGCCGACTTCGCCGTAGATGGGAGAGGTCCATTCGTCATCGCTGGCGGCGAAATTGCGGGTGTTGTAGGCGACCAAATCCGCTCCCTTCCGTTCGAGCAGGAACAGGCCGAGGAGGTGGCCGGTGGGTTCGGCCACGAACTGGGCGCGGTTCCAGTATTCTTTTGGAAAACTCCGCGCGGTGTAGAGACCGCTCCCGGAGCCGGCGGTGTAGCGTCCGTGGAAATCCACCTGCCGCACCTTTTCGGTGATCGGATAAAAACGCTGGCTGTCCGCGATGGTTTCGAGACGCGCGGCGGACCAGCCTCGAACGGCCTCGTAGTAGCGATTGGGGATCGGCATATACATGCTCGCATTGCCGTTCGCGGTGGAGCCGATGACGAGGTTGTCCTCGGTCAGCGCCAGGCCCCACGTGTTGTTGTTGCTCGCGCGCACGTATTCCAACGCGGAGCCATCGGGCTTGAACCGGAAGATACCCTGCCCGAAGCGAATCTCTTTCCCGCCGACCGTGCCGCGGAATCCCGAATAGCCGACCACACCCCAGATCCAGCCGTCGAATCCGCAGCGCAGGTTGCTCGCGGTGGCGTGCGTGTCGCCCATGCCCCAGCCCGTGAACAACACCCGCCGTTCATCCGCCTGGTCATCACCGTTGGTGTCCTTGAAGAACTCAGTCTGGCCGGAGTGTATGACGATGACGCCGCCTTGGGCGAAAACAAAGCTCGTGGGGATGCTGAGGCGGTCGCAGAAGATCGTGAACTTGTCGGCACGACCGTCGCCGTCCGTGTCTTCGCAAATCTTGAGCCGATCGTGTCCCTCGCCGAGCGCCTGGAGGTTGTTGGGATAATCGACGGACTCGGCGATCCACAGGCGGCCGCGCTCATCGAAGGCGAGCCAAAGAGGTTTGATGATGTCCGGCTCGGAGGCGAACAAGCTGGTGGTGAACTCCGGAAACGTGACCAGACGTTTCATCGACTCCGCCGGGGCGAGCGGTTTTTGCATCGTATGAATCGGCTCGGACTGCGTGCCCCACTGTGCGTTGGGCGTGTAGTTCGGCAGCTTGTCGGGGGCTTCGGTGTATGCGAACGGCTTTGGGCCCGGGCGCGCCTTGAGTTGGGTTGGGGAATTTTCCGAGGCCCAGCGCAGGCCGCTGGCGACTTGGGCGTGGAAGCCGGGATTCGACCAGGTGCGCTGGTCGTGGCCCCACGCGGTGTAAAAGACGCGTCCGCGTCCGTGCTCGCGCACCCAGACATACGGCTCGCGTCCCTTCTCATCGTGACGTTCGGTCAGCACAATGCGGTTGGTGTTGTGCTTGGTGTGAACGTAGGTCTCGTCCCAGCTTTCAATGGCGGTGAGGCCTTTCATCACCGGATGATCCGGCTGCACAATCGTTTCCTTGAACGTGCCGGTGCCGTGGCTCTTGAACTGGCCGCCGACCAGCTCGATGTATTTCTCCGAATTGAGGAAGCAATAGCTGGCGCAATGAATCGGGGCGAGGCCGCCGCCAGCCGCGACGAAGTCGAGCATGGCCTTTTCCTGGGCGGGCCCGAGGCGCGTGGTGTTGGCGTAGATGGCGAGGCAGTCGAACCCGGCGAGCTTGGCCGGATTGAGGTCGCCCAGGTTGTCCGTGTATTCCAACTCGATGCCTTGCTTGGCCATGACGGGCTGGAGCTGCTTGAAACGATCGGCCGGCCGGTGATGGCCGTTGTCGCCGAAAAAAAGCACACGGAGCACGGACGATTCTGCAGCATTGAGAACGCTCGCCGTCGCAGCGAGGAGCAGCGCTGTGGTCGCCAGTTTTATGCGCGACGGAAGGAAATGGCAGATGCGATGAGTGGCAGATCGCTGCAGGTTCATAACGTGTTGATCCGGTGATTTTGTTGCTGAATCCAAGTATGGCTTGGCCCGGCCTGGTGCCAAGCCGTGAATGCGGGACGATGCAGACACCGCGCAACTCGAAGCGGTCACTCAAAGTTCAAGGCTCGGCTGGATGGCGAGCTTCCCGTCCCATGCCTTTTGGCAGGGCTGCATCGAGCGTGCCGCAGAACGAGAATTGGCACTGGGCGAAAGCGGACTTTCCACGATCAACGAATTGGAGAGCGGCGCTGTGGGGACAAAACCGCAGCCGTCGTCAACCGATCGGAAGCCTCAAAGCCATGCCTCACCCTTTGACAGCGCGCCGTTTCCGAGCTTGATGCAGCCCTGGCCTTTCGGAAATTCGCTCCGAAAAATGCTGGCGAGCCCATCGAAGGGCACAAAGGCTTCCTGATTCGCCCTCACCCCGGCGCTCTCCCCCGAGGAGCCCGACGAGAGGGGGACTTCAGTGGGCGCGTCGGTTACTTCGGGGTCGCGAGGCGATAGAACCGCTGGGCGTTTGTGCTGGGATCGATGACCACGGCGGTCCAATTGATGGTTCGTGCCGCAATGGAAGATAGGCGGTTCCAAAGCCCGGGCGCGAACTCCTCGGCATACTCCACGGAATAAGCCCGATTCGCGATGGCGCCGAAGGTCAATCTTGGTGTGCCCGGCACCGCAATGGTGTCGATCTTTAAATAGCTGGACGGATCATTCGGGTCCGTTCCAGCCGTCTGCTCATCCAGGTTTGAAACACCATCACCGTCCGTGTCCGTCCCCGGTGAGGCAGCGCGGCTGTCGCCAAAATAAGTTTGCTCCCAAAGGTCGGAGAGTCCGTCACCATCGGAGTCCGCGAGCACCGTGACGGCAAACGTGGTGGTCAGCGGAGTGGTGCTGAGCGCGGCGTTGGTGATGACCACACGAGCGGAGTAATTCGACGAAAGCATTCCCGCAAGGAGTACAAAGCCGGCGGCGGTGGTGTTGAGCGTGGTGAGGTTCACCCGTTCCACGGACTGGGTGATCAGAACGGGCAGCGAGCCGCGGCGCCATTCGTAGCGAAAGGGCGGCGGATTGCCCGTGATGGCGACGCTGAAGGTGACGTTGCCTCCGGCCACGGCGGTCACATTCGCAGGCGATTGGATGAACGCAGGATTCAGCAGAACGGAAAGGCGGGCGGGATTGCTGGGCACGGTGCCAATCGCGTCGGTCACCAGCACATCGTAGAAGCCGTCGTTGGTGATCGTGACTCCGGTGAGGGTGATCGACGAACCGGTGGCGCCCGGGATGGGAGTCCCGTTGAAGCGCCACTGGTAGCTAATGGCAGACGAACTCGCAGCCGCCACGCTGAAGGTCGCGCTGCGGTTCGTGGTGCTGCCGTAGTCGGCGACATTGGTCGAACCACGCAGATTAATGCCCTGGGGCTGTTCGAGAATGGCTGCGGCGTAAACGAGGGAGAGCAGGGCATCGTCGCTGGTCGTCGATCCGGCTGCATTGTAGACGACGCAGGAATAACGCCCGCCCTGATCGGGTTGAAGACTCGGCAGGGTCAGCACCGAGTTGGTCGCGTTGACCAGGAGCGTGCCGTTGAAACGCCACTGGAAACGCAGCGGCCCAGTGCCCGTCGCTCTGATGCTGAACGTGGCCGACGAAAACGCCACCGCGACCTGGCTTGTTGGCTGGCTCAAGATCGCGGGCGGAGCTTCATTCGCGCTCGGGCTGGCGCCAGCCGCCGTCGGCGGGGCTGCCGTCCAATTCGCGGGATCGTTCCCATACTCGGTGGCGACGCGGCGCTGAAGCGACAGGCCAAAGCCGTCGGCGCCGGCGGGCCATGGCGCGGAGTCGCGGTAGCTCACCGCGTCCACGAGAATGTGCGGCACTGCGCCAGCGAGCGGCGTGCCTGGCTTTCGCAGTTCGAGCTGGTCTTCGTCATTGCCGAGCGCGCCGTCGTAGGGGCCAAACAGGCGAACGCCAGGGCTGAGGCCAAAACGGGCGCGAAAGGCAGACTGCTGGGTGGCGTTGGTGGGACCAAAATTGACGAGCAACACATACTCGCCGGCACCGAGGGTCACGTCCGTTGGGAAGGTGAGGTCCACTCCGCCACGGAGCTGCCAGGTGTTGGTCGGGTTGGCTGAATCAAACAGCGCCACCGGCTCGGTCGAAACGTTGACGAGCTCGATGAACTCGTCCTCGACGTTGTCCGCCCCCGCTGCTGTGTCGGCGGGGCGATAGAGAATCTCGTTGATCACCACCGGTCCGACCCGGGGACTCGTGTTGCTCGAACCGAGGCTTGCGGTCAGCTGCGCGACGAAGTGGTCCTCCCCGGTGCTGATCCGATGCCGGCCGAAGGTTACGCCGTCGTCGGCCGCGCCGAAAGCGAAGCCGTCGAAGTAGCCCGTCAGGTTTCCGGCGTTATCCACGGCAAAGAGCCAGACCTCGTCCCCGTCAGAGCTCAGCGCGAAGCCGGCGGCGCCGGGATTGAAGGCCGATTCATCGAAAAGCCGGTAACCGCCGGCCCCGATGGCCGTGCCGTCGGGAATGCGAAACTTCCTTGGCGTATTGAAGTCATCGGTGAGGTACCAGCCGCCGATGTTGACCGCGTTGGTCGTGGGGTTGAAAAGCTCGATGCTGTCGGTCGGCGGCGGGACGTCGGAACGGGACAAAACCTCGTTGATCACCACGCCACCGGAAGTCGGCATGCCCGGGTCAGCGCTGGAGGGGGTGCCTTGCCATGAGCCGCTGGAACGCCACTGCGAACGATTGCCCCAATTTCCGGGTGCGGCTTGTTCGTCCACAACGACCAGCGAAAACCCGAGACCATCGGTCATGGGGTGCCAGTTGTTGCTGTAGCTGAAGTCGAGGATCTCCTCTCCTGCGGCGTCGACGAGTTGGAGCCGTTCGCCGCCATTCTCGAGGGCGCCGATGAAGGTGCCGGCGATCAAAGGCTCGTTGCCATATCGGGCGGCGAAGGCGGCCGGGTTACGGACCACCACCACGCGCGCGCCCGGAGCGAGGCTGGTCACCGCGCTGGCGGAGAAGTCAAAATCGACCCCTGCGGTGAAGCGAACTCCAGCCAGGTTTAAGATGGTGTTGGTCGAGATGTTGCGCAGCTCGATGAACTCGAACTCCTCCGCGCTGGTCGTGTTTCCGGGCGACGGAGCGGGGTGATACATGATCTCGGTGATCCGCAGGAACTGCTGGGCCGGGCTGGGCGCGGCGGGGTAGGTGAATGTTTGCCGGAGATTGCCGAATGCGTCGACCAAGCGAAGCGCCTCGCCGCGTGCCGAGAGTTGTCCTTGGTAGTTGCCTTGGACGAACAGGCCGAGGCCGCCGCGCGGGCCGGTGGCGCGGGCGCGAAACGCGTTTACATCGGGCGAGACGTAGATGGCGTCGCGGGCATTGACGACCGTGCCCGGTCGGAACGTGTGTTGTATGGCGCCTTCGAGGCGCCAGCCCGAAATGTCCACCGCCGACGGCAGGCTATTCGTGAGGCAGATGAATTCCTCCGACTGCCGGCCCGACGCGGGGTTGGCTTCAGCGCTGGCAATTTGCACGGAGACATTCGGCAACTGTGGCGGGGGGATAATCGCGTTGGTGCCGGAGGCGGTGTTGGTTACGGCATAGGTGACGTAGAGCTCGAACCGGCGCTGCACGATTGCTGCCCGCAGGGCGTTCACTGAATTCGAGATGGTGGTGCCGAGGTGGGGGAAGGTCGGCGCGAGAAGAGCGGAGGCCCGGCCCTCGAGAAATCCGACGGGGCCGAGCTGCTGATCCATGACCGAGCGCATGCGACGCAGGATCATCGGGCGCGTGCGCGGATCGTTGAAGAGCGCCTCCCACATCCAATTCCATTGATCGGGGTTGAGCCAGCGATGGGCGACATCGCCGTGGAACGGATGCACCTCATTGACGAGACTGCCGGTGGTGCCCCAGGTCAGGTCGAAATCCCACGGCAGGATGGACCATTCCCGTTGGCCGTCCGGATCGCGGTAAAGATAAAAGTTTTTCCGGACGCAATCGATGTTGCGGAGCACCGCCCGCACGGCGAAGAAGTTCACCAAGCTGGGCAGATCAAAATGATCGAACATATAGACCGCGCGGGCGGCGACATGGTTGGTGGGCAGCATGGCATCGACCACGGCCTGCAGATCGGATCGATCTTCGCTGAGCCGGGTCTTCTTCTCCACACCATCGGTGACATCGCTGAGACCGGGTGTGAGTTGGGCGCGTTGGACGAATTTGTAGAGGGCGCCGGTGGGATTGATCCCGCGCCGTGCGAGGTAGCGTTCATCGACCTGCTCGACGTAGTTCGCCACCCGATCGGGCGCGCCATTCAGGCGCATCAGAATCGGGAAGCAATCGCCGGCCGGGTGATCGGCGCGACGATGGATTTCGTAGCAGAGGGGCACCCGCATGAAGCTTGGGTCGCCGCCGTTGCTGTTGAGGTTGGCCTCTTCCACGCGCCCGATCGCGTCGTTCATCTTCACGTGATGACCGGAGTTGAAGTCGAATTTCTGTGAGCCGGTGGAGGTGAATCCGCCGCGTTCGCGGATCGAGATGTTGTCGTAGAATTCGCCATTGAAGAAGACCGCACCGCGGGCGCCCGTGCGATTTCGGGCGTTGGCTGGGTTGTCGGTGAACCAGTGCCAGATCGGCAGCGCGCTGGTCACGGCCGGATCGGCGATGACCGTGCCGAGGTAGGCCGGAGAGTTCTCCGGGTCGGTAAACAAAGGCCAGCGGCTGGCTCGACGGACGAGGTCGGTGGCGCTGACAAACCAGCGCACCATCTGGCCGGGAGCAGAGGCACTGGCCGGAATGGTAGCGCCATAGACGCCGTCGCCGGCCGGGCCGTCGCCGTGCGCGCCGTCATCGGCCATCGGGACGCTGTTGGTGAGCCCGAACATGACCCGGTAGTTCAGAATGACGCTGGCGACGGCGGCCAGGGCTGGAGTGACGCGGGCGGTGACCACGATGTCCTGGTGGTCGGCGGGCTGGGCGGGGAGAGCGGGCGTGTGTTCGACAAAGCTGATGACAGGCCCGAGTTCGGCCGTGCCGCTGCCGTTGGCCGAGCCGGGAGTGGGGCCCAGGAGATAGCCCGGGTTCACGCTGTAGTTTCCGGCCGAACCCATCACAAGCTCCGGCCGGATGAGAAAATCCACGTTGGTGGAATTCAAGTTCAGACCGTGCACGGCCAGGATGTTGGTCCCGGGCCGGAGTGAGCCGCGCCCCTCGGTGAGGTTGTATTCCGCGAAGCGGGTGACTTCGTCCGTCAATCGACGAGCGGTGGCCGACGAATTCCAGACCGGGACTTCCGGTGCCTGCGCGGACGCCACTTCCTGTCCGTTGAGGTAAGCCACAAAACCATCATCGTATTTCATGCGCAGGATAAGCCGGTCGACGGCGCTGACGTCCGCGATGACAAATGGAAACCGCAGGTAAACCGAACTGTTCACGCCCAGCATGGGCGATCGGAGGTCGGTCTGGAATTCGCCTGTGAGCAGGAAATTGGTGCTGCTGCCGGACCCGGTCGCGCTGTTGGTCGAGGCGCGATAGAGCTGCTGGATCTCAGCCAGCGCGAAGGCCCGGTTGAAGATGGCGACTTCGTCCACGTTGCCGTTGAAAAAGAATCCGCCCGGGCCTTCGGTGGCGCCGCCCCCGATGCGGAGGGGGTTGGTGTCGTTCCGACCGAACGTTGTCGTGACCGGAGATCCGACGGCCGCGCCGTTCACGTAGAATCGGATTGCGGTGCCATCATAGGTGCCGGCCAGGTGAGTCCAGGCGGAGTTCTGCACGGCCGGTCCCGGGATCGTGCGCCAGGAGCCCTGCGCGCCGCTCCCGACCCAGAACTCCCAGGTGTTGGCCGGTGTGGCGTAGAAAATGTAGCCGCGTTGGGGATTGTCGCCGCGCGAAGTCAGTGGCGAACGATAGGTGCCTGCGCCGCCCGTAACCCGGGCCCAACACATGACGGTAAAAACCTGCGGATTGAGCCCCGGCGAGTACGGCACGTCGATGCGATCGTCGATGCCGTCAAAGGTTGCGGCCTGATTCTCCAGCTCGAACCCGGCGAAAACCGGCGGGCGCGGTCCGTGTTGCCCGAGGGTCACCCCTCCGAACAGCGCGCCGGTGAGCGCCGGGTTGCCGTCGTAGTTGGCGACCGTCGGGCCGGCTGATTCGTCCAGACGCCAGTAACCGGGCGGATTGAACGGGTAAACTGCGGCTGCGGCCGGGGCGCCACCGAACTCGGACTGGCCGGTTTCGTAGCCAACGCCATTGGTTCCAGCCAGCCAGCTGCGGTCGTCAAAGTCCGGCAACGTCCAGGCGGTTCCGAGACTGTCGTTCGTGGGGACCTGGGCGCGCACCGGGCCGTTGGAATCCAGCACGGGGACATATGTCCAGATGGCGCCGAATCCGAAGGAGACATCGTTGACTTGGGGCGGAAAAACCGGGGCGAACCCGGATGCAATGTTGGTTCCGCCGGGCGAGAGCAGGGCCAGATACTCGCCGTTGGCACCGAGCTTGAAATTCGTGTGCAAGGGCGCTCCTGGCACGCGGCGGTTCTTTTCCGAGGCGAACACCACGAGGTAACCGCCGGGCGGCAGGTTGGTGCCGGGAAAGCGCCACTTGATCGGATTGTTAGGCGAATCCGTGAGGGTCCAGTCGAGAAGACTGACGTTCGTGGTCGCGATGTTGCGCAGCTCGATCCAGTCCGAATATTCGCCGTCCTCGTCGCGCAGAGTCGTCGCGTTGGCGGCCATGAACTCGGAGATCACCACGGGCGCCGCCGCTGGCAGGTTCAAGGTCAGTGCGATTGAAGCTAAAACTGACAGCGCCCAGAAATAGGGTAGACGAGTTTTCATCACGGGTGGGTGTAGACTGACGCAACTATGCGTGGTTGCGGCATGGAAATGCGAGCGGGAAAACTCTGTCGGCGGCTCAGCGGCTCAGCGCAGGGGTGCGTCAAGCTCAGCAGAACAGCCGTGGTATTGGTATTGGCGGAGGCGAGCGTTTGGGGGCAGCCGGGACCACTGCACCGGGCTGCCCGATACGGCCCCACCTATTTTCTTCGCTTCAATCTTCGATCGGCTCTTGAGCTCAAGCCGGCCGATTTGGTGTCAGGTGTCCTCTGGAAGAAAACGCAAAGACGCAAAGACGCCAAGAATGCGATGGACATCAAAGGACCGCCCGGCTGGCTAAATCCGGTCGATTCGCGAGAGAGAGGAAGAAGCGATTCCGCCTTGCCTCCCTTGCGTTAACTCCCGACCCAACGATGGCCGCTGGCGTTCGACGGAAAGAAAAGCTCAGTCGACGCCACGACGCCACGACGGCAGTGAGTCGTGAATCGACTCTGGTGCCAAAGCGAGGATCCGAAATCACGGCTTTTGCTTAAGCGCAGTCAGGGTTTATCCGGGGGGCTTGACGCAGCCCTGGGTCAGCGAAACAGCGGGGGTGGGTGTGTCGTGTGTCATGTGTTCGGTGCATCCGACGAATCACTCCTACGGTTCGAACACGCGCACGCGATAGAAGCGGCTGGGATCGGATGACGCCTCGTCTTCGATAACCGCAAGCCGATTGGTCGTTGCGATGGGCGGGGGATTCCCGATCGCGTTTAACGTTTCCCAAAACGCGGGAGACAGCGAAGGCGACGACTGCACCTCGATCCCTCGGCCGGCGACCTGAGGAAAGACAATCCGTTTCGTTGCGCCAACGAGTTCGATTCCGATCCGCCAGACATCGCTGGCGACGAGCGGATGCGTCCGCGTGAGATACTCCAGCTCGTTGCTCGCGCCGTCTCCGTCCGGATCGCTGGCGCGAGCGGTGGCGGGAGCATTGGTGGAACCGAAGAACTTTCTCTGAAAATCCAGGTAGCTGCCTGGATTCCACGCGAACCGATGTCCGGCCGAGGCCATCGGGCAAACGTAAACCGACGTTCGCGCGGTGACGTAGAGCGTTTTCATGTCGGGCCCGCCGAAGGTGCAGTTGGCTGGCGCCTCGGGAAACGTGATGGCGCCGAGCGTCGCGCCGGAAGGGGAACGAACGAGGATCTGTCTTTGGTTCTGCTGGACGAGATAAAGGTTGCCGAGGGTGTCGATGGTCATGCCATCGCCCGCATCGGAAATGGCATTGGTCACCGGTGTCCCCAGCACTCCCGGACTGAGGATTGGATAACTCATCAGGCGACCGGGCGGGGTTGCGACGGTCAACAGCACGTAGAGCGTGCGTTCGTCCGGCGAGAGCAGCACGCCGTTGGGGCGCACCAGATTGCTGGCCACCTGGGAGACGACGCCGGCGCTGGAGACGTAGTAGACCGCTTGCGTCGGCCCGACTTGGCCGCTGCCAAAGTTTGGATCGGAGAAGTAGACGCCACCGGAGGAATCGACAACGAGGTCATTGGGGCCGGTGAAGGCAGCTCCGTTGAAGCTGGTGGCCACGGGCGAGATGTTGGTCGTGCCGGGATCGACGGCGATGATCCGACGTTGATCGCGCTGGCAGGCGATCAGGCGCCCAGATTGATCGAACATAAGACCGTTGCACGCGCTGCTGTTAGGGAGGAAGACGGAAAGCAACCCGCGGTTGTCACTTCGGTAGATGCGGCTGGCTTGGACGTCCGTGAAGTAGACTTGTCCATTCGCGTCCGCTGCCGGGCCCTCGGTAAAGGTCAGCCCGAGATGACGTTGTTCGATTGGCCCGATGGGGCCGATCCCCGGGATGTTGGTGCTGCTGGTTCGCGCGGCGCGAAAAGCCATGAAGTTGGGACCGGCCAGGCCCGCGCTGCCGGAAGCGACGAAATCGGCAACGAACGCACCGGTGCCGCCGTTGTAGCGGGTCACCTTGTTGTTGTTGAAGCTGGCGACGAAGAGATCGCCGTTGGGACCGAAGCTTAGATCGATCGGCAGGCTCAGCGTGCCGCTGCCGGGCGGGATGAAGTTGCCGAGGAACTCGCCCGTTTCGCCGTGGAAGCGCGCGACGCTCGTGCCATTGCCGCTCACGACATAGAGGTGGCGATCGGGTCCGACCTTGACTCCGAAGGGTTGCGCCAGCGGACCACCGGTGACGATGGTTTGGAGGAAAGTGCCGTTGGTGCCGTCGTATTTCAGAAGTTGATTTCCAAATCGTCCCACAACGTAGAGGTGACCATCGGCGCCCCAGGTCATGCCGGAAGGCCCGTTCAGTCCGCCGCTGCCATTGGTGACGAATGCGCCCGCAAAAGCGCCGTTGGCGGCGTTGTAGCGCAGCACGGAATTGTTGAGCTGACTGCTGACGTAAAGGAAGCCGTCGGGTCGAAACTCAAGCCAGACGGGGTAGTCGAGGCCTCCGCTGCCGGACGGAACAAAGGCGCCAAGAAAAGCTCCGTTGGTGCCGTTGTAGCGCAGGACGGAATCATTGCCGGCACTGGCCACGTAGAGATGGCCGTCGGGGCCAAACGCGAGCCCGTGCGGCAATTCCAACCCGCCGCTGCCGGCGGAGACGAATGTGCCGGCGCCGATGGGGGTGCCGTTCGTTTCGCTGTAACGCAACACGCGATTGCCGCTGTAGCTGCTGACGAAGAGTTCGGCGCGGAGCGAGCTGAGGGCGAGAAATGCGAAGACGCACGCCGCCAGTTGGGGGAGGTGCCGGGCAATCATGGCCGGGAACATAGTCGCAACAGCGAATGTCTGCGAAGGGATTCTGCGACGGTTCAATGAACCTGGAACTCAAGGTAGGGTGGGAAGCCACCCGTTTCTTTTTGACCTGGGCATGAACCGGCGAAACCCTCAGCTCCCACTGCTTTCTCTGAGGGGCCCCCTCCGCGAACGAGGCGTCTTTATCGCAAACTGCGTCGTGAACTTAGTCGAAACGATCCAAAAGCGTTGAGCCTTCAACGAAGTTTGCGACGAAGTTTTGAGAGAAAGGGGGGCGATTTAGGCGTCCAGCCTGTGCGGCGCTCCTCCGGTTTCTGGGAAGAATCTTTGAACGATTATCCGCCAGCATTGCCAAACCCAATACCATGCATAACGAGGTATTCAAAATGACGGGGAGGTATTTGTGAATTTGGGCGTTGGTGAGGAGGCCGGGGGGCAGAATGCGGGCGGTTCCACGAGGTCGTTAATTTTGGCTGGGGTCGTGAGCTGGATTGGGATCAGCGCGGGCTTTTTCGGACTCAAGCTGCTAATGCAGGAGCGTCCGGAATTTGTCGGTCCTCCGATTCGAACCGCGAAGGCAGTTTTGGTGCAAGAATCGCCCCGCCTGGTTGCTCGTCATCTCAGCGATGACGTCTCGGTGATCAGGCCCGTCCAGCCGGAGATGTCCGACGTTCGATTTCAGATGAGCGGACGTCGGGACTATCGCGGGCTGAAAACCGTGAGTGACATGTCGGGCACATTCACAGCCCGTTACGCTTTGACCAACCGGGCGGCAGAAAATGTGTTTGTGCTCTTCAAGTGTCCGCATCCGCGGGCGGACGGTGGAAGCGCGGACGGATCGAGCGTCATTGCGGGTGGGCTTCGGCTGACCGCTTCGGTCGCGGGAGTCCAAGAAAATGCCAAAGACGCATGGCTTTGGAGCGGCACAATACCCGCCCACGGTGCGGTTTCGATCGAGGTGGCCTACGAGGTCGCGTCCTTACGAGCGGTCGTCTATCGGGTCGCCGATCAGCGCGGGACACCGTTGAACCGCGTTCGAGTTACGTTTGATCGCGTTGATTTGGAGTCGATGCATTTCGAGAGCGGCGACGGATCGATTCGGGCGCAGCCCGGGCCGGTCGTGTGGGAGCGGATGAACTTTTTGGGGCCGGACTCGTTTACGGCGGGCATTGTGGAAGAGCGAAATCTATTCACAGCCTTGCTGCAGTTGGCGGAGATTGGGCCGCTGATCAGTCTCTTGTTCCTGGTGGCCGTCCTCGCGATCATTCAGGCCCGACAGTCACTGACCGCGGTCCAGTTGTTTACGATCAGTGCGGGTTACGCACTTTACTTCCCCTTAATCCTGTATCTCAGCGCTCGGTTCTCGTTTGGGGTGGCGCTGGTGATCGCGGTGGCGGTGCCAGGGGTGTTGTTGCTGAACTATGCGCGCTGGCTGATCGGGCGGGCGGGGCTCGTGGGCTGGGCTCTCTTTCTGGGATTGTATCAGGTCTTTCCCACCCTGGCCGCGTTTGGAGGATGGAACCGCGGCCTCGTCTTGCTCTGCCTCGGAGTGGTGACGCTGGCGGTTCTGATTCAATTGCAAAATCGTGCGCTGCGCGGCGTCGCGGTCGCCGGATCTCGCCTAGTCGTGCTGTTGGCGGCGTTTTCGGTGGACGCTGGCGCCGCGCAGGTCCAGGTGGTCCTGCCCGCGGAATTGGCCCATCTCGGAGCGGTCACCAATTCGGTTGGAGCCCCGCCACTGATTGGGTATCGGTCTGCGCGGTATCAGATCCGACACGATGCCGGGCATTTTACAGTTGAAGTGCGACTTGCGTTGGAAGTGGTTCGGCCAGGAGAAACGCCGGTGCCGTTGCTGACCAGGCCAGTGCATCTACAAGAAATCAAAATCGAATCTGTCGGCAGCAACTTGGTTCGATTGGTCAACGTGACCAATCGATTGGGGTTGCTGGCCGAGCGCGCCGGTCAGGCGACGGTGTCACTCGCCTACCGCGTCCCGGTGGAGCATCGCGACGGACGGCAGCGGGCCGAGATACCGTTGCTGCTCGGAACGTCCGGGCAGGTTGAAATCGATTCGACTCGAGCAGACCTCGATTTCGCGGGTGGCAGCCTGTGGGGCCGGAACCAGCGAGGGGAAAGAACGATCTATGAGCTTGGGGTAGCTGGCGAAGAGTTTTTTGTCATCGAATGGAGCGACCAGAGCCGCGCCGGCACCGGGCGGTTGGTGGAAGCGGACGCCGGGCTCTATGGGATTGGCCTGAAGCGCGCTCAACACCTGACGGTCATTCATTCGGATGGCAGTTGCACTCACTTCGCCGAGTTCGAGCTGCCGGCCGCCTCCAAGGATGATTTTCGCCTCCGCCTCCCGCCGGGGGCGCAATTAATCTCCGCGTCCGTCAACGGCGCGGAGGTTCGGACCCCGCTACTGGAAGGCGGGCTGTGCCGGGTGACGCTGCCGGCTCGCGTGCCGGGGCAATCAAGCCACCGGCTGTCTTTCCGGTTGTCGTGTCCTCCCGTCCGCCTGGGATTTGTTGGCACGATTGAGCTCACGCCGCCGGAAGTGTTCCAGACCGCAGGAACCCTGGAATGGGTTGTCTCGCTGCCCGACGGCTTTGACACCCAAGTGATCTCCAGCGGCCTCGAGTCTCAGAGTGCCGGGGCCGACTTCAGCGCGTTTGGCGATTACGGCACGGTCTTGAAATCCCATGCATACACGCGCCTGACGAAGACGCTCGCGCCGCCGGGCAAGACCAGCGCGACGTTAAAGTACCGTCAGGTTGTCCCGGCTTTGTAGCGAACAAGGCTACAACGGCGGGATGCTCGCGAGCGCAGCCCGAAGGCGGTCGGTGGTCTTGTGCAATTCGCACCACTTTTCGATGTACGCCATGTCGAGTGTCTCTGGCCCTTGGACGGCGAGGACGTCGCGGGCGTCGTCCAGATCCTTGTTGCGGCCCCAGCGCAGCTTTTGCACGACGACATCTTCAGGCGTGGGCAGCCAGGTGGACCGGCCCAGCATGGGAACGAAAACTTGTTGCCGTCGTCCGAACTCCGACTGCACGAACGGATCATCGAACAGTTCAAACAGTTCGACTTTGAATGGCCGTTCAGAGCGACACTGGCCAACGTGGCGTCGACCCCAGGTGAGCGTGTCGAATACGACTTGAGCATCAAAGTCGACAATGGGTTCCAGATGCTTGACCACCGCACTGACACCGCCTCCAACACTTACGCCCATCAGCAAATCGACATCACGGGTGGACCGGGGCACACCATAGGCGCCGGCGGCAATCGCACCTACGGCCATGAATTCTACGCCGGCTGCCTCCGCGGCTTCGATAACCTTGATGGCGAGCGCTTCGAGGGTCATAGGCCCGGTGGTTTCTCGGGGACATACAAGCCTTGCTCGCGAACGTGATCCAAGCGACGCATCCACCGGCGAACTTCCGCCCAACCGGCAGACTCATCCGAAGTTTTCAAGCGATGCATGGCGCCCGCGTGCATCATGCCAAACATGTGATTGGAAAGTTCGAAGACATCGGCCAAGCGCTGCTGCAGAGTCAACTTCCGGGCTTGGCGAATCTTTTCCCGATAGATGTCATCTTGCAGCGCTTTCAGCGCGGCGGGATCATCATGAATGTTGGCCACGCGTGAACTTTAGGCAAAGTCCGACCGGCCTGCAACGACGGCGCGTGAATTCCTCGCCCCCTCCGGTTCGTCCATTGGTGCGTCAGATGAATCCCTTTAAAGCCCATCCCGCTGTTCCATCCGGACCGGTTTCGCGACGGCGCTTTCTGGCGCGGAACGCGATGGGGGTCGGCAGCGTCGCCCTGGCCTGGATGCTGCGCGAAGAACGCCTTCTGGCCACGCCGCCGAACATACCGCGCAATCCTCAATCGTTCGATCTCAAGGCCAAGCTGGGATCGCGTCCGCCTCAGGCGCGGGCCATGATCTCGCTGTTCATGCACGGGGGACCGAGCCATATCGATCTGTTCGACCCCAAACCGGAGCTCACCAAACGCAGCGGCCAGGATTATCCGGGCGAGGTCACCTTTAGTTTTGTCGATCGCGCCTCCAAGAAACTCCTGGGCAGCCCGTGGAAATTCAGCCGGCGCGGCCAGAGCGGGATCGAGGTCTCAGAGTTGTTGCCGCATTTCGCGAAGATCGTGGATGACGTCACGGTCATTCGCTCGATGCACACAGATATCAACGGCCACGAGCCGTCCATCTGGTTCATGAACACCGGCCGGGCTCAGCCGGGCCGACCTGCCCTGGGCTCGTGGCTCACCTACGGGCTCGGCTCGGAAAGCCAGAGCCTGCCGGCCTACGTCGTGTTGACCGATCCGGGTGGGCATCCGGTCGACGGCGTGCGCAATTGGTCCAACGGATTCATGCCGCCGCTCTTTCAGGGGACCGTCGTGCGCTCGGCGGAGCCGCGCATTTTGAATCTCGATCCGCCGCCGCATCTGAAGGGCGCGCTCCAGGAACAGAACCTGGCCTTTCTCGCCCATTTGAATCGGGAACATCTCGCCCGACATCCGGGCGAAGCTGACCTTGAGGCTCGCATTGCCAGCTACGAACTTGCCGCCCGCATGCAGACCGCGGCCAAGGAAGCGCTCGAGCTTTCCGGCGAGAGCGAGGCCACCAAACGCCTCTACGGTTTGGACCAACCCGAGACCCGCGAATACGGAACGCGCTGCTTGATCGCCCGACGCCTGATCGAACGCGGCGTAAGGTTTGTCCAATTGTTCGTCAACGGCCAGATCTGGGACAACCACGAGAATATCCGCAGCAACCTCGCGACGTGTTGCCGCAAGACGGATCAACCTTCGGCCGCGCTGGTCATCGATCTCAAAGCTCGTGGGTTGCTTGATACCACAGTCGTCCATTGGGGCGGTGAGATTGGGCGCTTGCCAGTGACCGAGAATCACGGCGCGGCGGAGAAGGCGGGCCGGGATCACAACGGCCAGGGCTTTTCCAGCTGGGTCGCCGGCGGCGGATTCAAGGGTGGCATGACCTACGGCGAAACCGACGAGTTCGGTCACAAGGCTGTCGTCAATCCCGTCAGCCCGAACGATTATCACGCCACGCTGTTGCATCTCTTCGGACTCGATCACGCGAACCTGACCTATTATCAAAACGGCCAGAGCCAGCACATCACCGACGGCAAGCCGTGCCGTGTGGTGAAGGAGATCCTGCGTGATTCATGAAGACGGTTGCCTCTCTCACCGGCTGTGCAGCGCTCGCCTTAATTGGCTTGATGCCGCGCACTGCACTGGCCGCGCCCGCGCCGACGTTTGAAAAGGACATCCGGCCGATTCTCAAGGCGAACTGCTTTGATTGTCATGGGGAAGGCGAACAGCTCAAGGGCGGCTTGGACACGAGATTGCGTCGGCTGTTGTTGAAAGGGGGCGACGACGGCCCCGCGATCGTTCCGGGCAAACCGGACCAGAGCGCGATGTTCAAACTGGTCGAGAGCGGCCAGATGCCAAAGCGCGACAAGAAGCTTGCCCCGGCCCAAGTCGCTTTGATTCGAAAGTGGATTGCGAGCGGCGCCAAAACTGCGCGACCCGAGCCGGCGGAGCTGGCGAAAGGAGCGGGCGGGATCACCGAGGAGGAACGTTCCTACTGGTCGTTCCAACCGATCCGGCAGCCGTCCGTTCCCAAAACCAAATCACGCGATCGAGCTCGCACGCCCATCGACGCCCTTCTGCTCGAAGCGATGAAGCCAGCCAAGCTTCAGTTCTCGCCGGACGCGGACAAGGTCACGTTGTTACGCCGGGTGTCCTTCGACCTGACGGGTCTGCCGCCCACGCCGGAGGAGACTGAGGCATTCCTGGGCGATGCATCGCCTGATGCCTACGAGAAGCTGGTCGATCGGCTGCTCGATTCGCCGCGTTACGGCGAACGGTGGGGTCGGCATTGGCTCGATGCCGCGGGATACGCCGACTCCGATGGCTACAGCGACGCCGACCCGCCGCGGGCCTACGCTTACAAGTATCGGGATTACGTCATCCGCGCCTTCAATGCCGACAAGCCGTTCGATCGGTTCCTGACCGAACAACTCGCGGGCGACGAACTCGCGCAGGCGAACCAGACGAACGCGGCGGCGGTGGCGTTGAGCAGTACTGAATCGCGCGATCTGTTGGTGGCCACCGGCTTTCTGCGCATGGGCGTCGACGGGTCTGCGACGGATGCTCTGACCGATCGGGATGCCGTGCGCAATCAGGTCGTGGCCGACACGCTGAAGATTGTTTCCACCTCGATTCTCGGGCTCAGCGTGGGCTGTGCCCAATGTCACGATCATCGCTACGACCCGATTCCTCAGGCCGACTATTATCGGCTGAGGGCGGTGTTCGAGCCGGCCTACGATTATCGCCAATGGCGGACGCCTGCGCAGCGACTGGTGTCGCTTTACACCGATGAGGATCGGAAAAAGGTGGCGGCGATCGAGGAAGAGGCTCGAAAACTCTCGGCCGAGCGCGAGGCGAAGCAGAAGGATTACATCAACGAAGCCCTGACGAAGCACCTGGAGAAATTCGACGCTGCCCTGCGCGGACCGCTCCGGGCGGCCTACGACGCGCCCGCCGCCCAACGCACACCAGAGCAAAAGAAGCTGCTGGCTGACAATCCCAGCGTGAACATTAACCCGGGCGTGCTCTACCAATACAACGCCAAGGCGGCCGAGGACCTGAAGGCGATGGATGCCAAGATCGCCCAGATTCGCGGGAAGAAACCGCGCGAGGATTTTGTCAGCGTGCTTACCGAGCCGGCCCATCATCAGCCTGTGACCCGCGTGTTTCATCGGGGCGATTACCATCAGGCGAAGGACGCGGTTCCACCTGGTGGCCTGAGTGTCTTGAATCCTACGGGGCAGCCGGTGGAGTTCGCTGCCCAGCGCGCGGGGCTGGAGACAAGCGGACGCCGGCTGGCGCTGTCTGAGTGGCTGACCAGCCCGACCAACCCGCTCGTGGCCCGGGTGCTGGTGAATCGCGTGTGGCTGCATCACTTCGGCCGCGGCTTGGTCAATACTCCCGCGGACTTCGGCTTGATGGGCGAAAATCCGTCGCATCCGGACCTGCTCGATTGGCTGGCCAGCGACTTCCGGCAAAACGGCTGGAAACTGAAACGTCTGCATCGATTGATCCTCACCTCCACTGTTTACCGGCAGTCCTCCCAACGCGACCCGCGCGCGGAGCAGCGCGACCCGGAGAACCGCCATTACTGGCGCAAACCGATCCAGCGGCTGGACGCCGAGGTCATTCGCGATGCGGTGCTGGCTGCCAGCGGCGTGCTGAACGACAAGATGTTTGGTCCGCCGGTGCCGGTGCGACCGGACGTGCATGGGCAAATCGTCGTGGGCGAGGACAAGACGGAGGGCGACAACAAAATGCCCGTCGACGTCCCGCTCAATGGCGAGGAGTTTCGGCGCTCGGTTTACATCCAGGTGCGCCGCAGCCGGCCGCTGGCCATGCTGCATGCGTTTGATGCGCCGGTCATGGAAGTGAACTGCGAGCGACGTCAGAACAGCACCGTGGCCACGCAATCGCTGATGCTGATGAACAGCCAATTCATCCTCGATCAAGCGGCGCGTTTTGCGGCGCGTGTGACGAAGGAGGTCGGGTCGGATCCGTCCTCCCGGGTTCGCCGGGCCTGGCAGATCGCGTTCCAGCGCGCGCCTTCGGAACGCGAGTTGGCCGGGAGTCTGGCCTTCCTCGATCAACAGGTCGTTCACCTGAAGTCGACGTCACCCCAGCCGGTCGAGCCTCCCAGCGGCAAGAGCAAGAAGACGCCCGCCGAACCGAAGCGCACACCGGAAGAACAAGCGTTGACCAACCTGTGCCAGTCTCTGCTTAGCGCGAACGAGTTTCTTTACGTGGATTGAGGAGCGGACGATTCAGTTGGGCGAACTGAAATCACGGACCTTTTATCCCCGTCAGGGACGCCCGAACCCAAGCCCGTCAGGGCAATAGACACTAGCCCACCGATTTATCGGTGGGTACGGCGAGCCCTCCCGAACGTGAGCCCCGGCAGGGGCGACAGAACAGTCGGCATATTCAGACCAACCAGAGGAGCGTGGCGGTTCGCTCTTTCGCCCCGCTGGGGCTTGTCATGGATTGGCGATCCGGCGACCCAGCGCTCAAGCGCTGGGCTATTTTCGGGCCGTCCCTGACGGGACTAAAGACGCGTCGTTATGCGCCGTTCCCCGTGTGCTCAATCCGCACAATCTGGGTGTCCTTGTTGTCACCCCAGCCGGTGCCGAACTCGATCAGGTAAAGGCATCCGTCGGGCCCCAGTTCTACATCCATCGGGCGGCGGAAGGTCATGTTCGGGCAGAACCGCTCCATGCGCGGCTTGCCGGTGGCGTCCTTGGCGATGTTGTCGTTCTCATCCAGGTGCACCGCGATGATCCAATTGCGCGACCATTCATAGATGAACAGGGTGTGATCAAATTCCTTGGGCAACTTGTGGGGCGACTTCAGGTTTTCGTCGAAGTAATACACCGGGCCGGCCATGGCGGTCCGTCCGCCGCCGCCATTGACCACCGGAAAGCGAGTGGAGCTACCGCCGGGATACCAGATGAAGGCCGGCTGAGTCGGCGGCAATTCCTGAATACCCGTGTTGTTGGGCGAACGATTGATCGGCTTGGCCGGATTGAACATCACCGGCTCTCCGTCCACGTAAGAGACGGGCTTCTTCAAGCTTTCTGGAACGGGCTCGCCCTTGGCTTGTGCGGCTTTTACCGCCTTGTTGTACGCGGCCATTTCGGCGGGGTATTTGGCACGGGCGTTGAAGTCGATGCGGGCATACGCCTTGTTGTCACCACGAGAATATGGCCAGCCGAAGAAACCAGGCTTCTTCGCCTGCATCACGGCGTCGAATCCAGCCGGGCCGCGCTTCGGGTCAAACCCGCCGGCGTCCGGACCGACATCGCCCCAGTAGAGGATTCCGGTGCGCTGATCGACCGACAGCCGGAAGCCGTTGCGCGTGCCTTTCACGTAAACCTCCGGGCGCGTGCCGGGCGTGCCCGGCGGAAACAGGTTGCCCTTGGGAATGGTGTAGCTGCCGTCCGGTTCCGGGTGAATCCGGCTGATGCCGCCGCGCAGGTCGTTCATGTTGGCCGAAGATTTCTGCGCGTCCCATGGCGCGCGTCCCGGACGTTCATCGTGCGGCGAATAGCCGTCGGAATCGAACGGATTGGTGTTGTCCCCGATCGCCACGTAGAGGTTTCCCGCGGCGTCGAACCCCAGCGAGCCGCCGACATGACAGCACTCGTCCCGCTGTGTGGTGATATCAAGCACCGCCTTTTCTGAGGCCAGGTCGAGTTGCTCGCCCTGCAGAGTGTAGCGCGAAACGCGAATGATGCCGGACTTGTGGCCTTGCGCATCCGTCTTGGTCTCCGGCACCGAATGGTTCAGGTAGACCCAGCCGTTCTGGCTGAACTTCGGGTCCAACGTGATGCCTAACATCCCGTCCTCCAAGCCATCGAACACCTTGATCCGGGCGATCACCACGGTGGACTTCGTGTCCGGCTTCCACATCTTGACCGCGCCCGCGCGTTCGGCCCAGAACACGCGTCCATCCGACGCCACGGCGAGTTCCATCGGGTCCTTGACCGAGTCGATCCAGGAGCCGTTTTCCTCCCGGTCACTGTCGAGAATGACTTTGCGGAAGGCGCCGTCGGTCTGAGGTCCGCTTGGAAACGGGACCCCGGGCTTGGGCGGCTGGGCTGCCATTTGGCCTTCCTGGGCGGAGGTGGCGACGACGCTGATCAGGGCGCAGACGATCGGGAAAAGATTTCGGAGGAACGGCGTTGAGTTCATTTCGGCCTAAATGGACCGAGTCATGACAATTGCCATTCACCTTTTCCTCCGCTTGCTGAGTGCTTTAGTTCATGACGGCCCCTTTGAATTTGGGAACGTTGAGGTCAGTCAGCCCATGCATCGATCCTGAGAGAACAGCGGCTCCGCCCGCTTCATCTCGACCGCATCCCGACCGCGAGAAATACTGCCATGCCCGACGGCGTTAACCCTGAGTTCCAGAATACTGAACCGCGAGATTTTCGAACGACGCACTGGTCGATGGTGTTGCGGGCCGTGGATGGCGGATCGCCGGAATCGGGACGGGCGCTCGAGCGTTTGTGCCGAGCATATTGGTATCCGCTCTATGCCTTCGTCCGGCGGAAGGGACACTCCCACGAGGAAGCACAGGATCTGACGCAGGGATTTTTTGAGAAACTTTTGGCCAAGGGCTACCTGGCCGAGGCCGATCGGGAGCGGGGCAAGTTCCGCACCTTTCTTTTGACCTCCCTCACGCATTTTCTCGCGAACGAGTGGGATCGCGCCACACGCTTGAAGCGGGGAGGACACTTGCGAATTCTTTCCCTGGAAGGAGAAGCGGAGGCCGAACAGCGATACAAGCTCGAGCCCGCCGACCACGTCAGCCCCGATCGAATTTACGAACGCCGCTGGGCGCATGTCGTCATGGCGACGGTCTTGGATCGGCTGGCCGCGGAAACGGATCCCGTGCGGTTTGAACAGCTGAAAGGCTTCCTGCTCGAGGATGAAGGGTCGTCCTACGCCGATGTGGCCAGTGCCCTCGGACTTTCCGTGCCCGCGGTGACGTCCGCCATTCACCGTCTGCGCGCACGCTTCGGTCGGCTGCTGCGTGAGGAGATCGAACATACGGTGAGCAGCCCGGCCGAGGTCGAGGAGGAGATTCTTCACCTGATGGAGGTTCTGTCGCAATGAACCGCGAAAGGATGCACGCCGTTCGCTTCAGAACAGGATCAAGCAGAACACGATGACGTCGACCGGACAGTCCGACACCCCCGCTCACTGCCCACGATGCGGAGAGCCCCTCGGGGCCGATGCCCCTCGCGGGTTGTGTGTGGCGTGCTTGTTTCGGGGCGCGGCCAAACGCCTGTCGGCGTCACCCGTCGGCGCGCCTGCCTTCCCGCGCCGCTTCGGCGACTACGAGCTCCTGGCGTTGATTGCCCGCGGAGGGATGGGCCTGGTGTACAAGGCCCGACACGTGCCTTTGAACCGGCTGGTGGCGCTTAAAGTGGTGGCGAGCGGGGCGCTCGCCGCCCCGGACTTCGTTGAACGGTTTCGGACTGAGACCCGGGCGGTGGCAAGCCTTGACCATCCCCACATCGTCCCCATCCATGAGGTCGGCCAGCACGACGGAGAACACTACTTCAGCATGCGGCTAATCGAAGGGCATTCGCTGGCGTCCACCCCCGGTGCCCGGCCCGTTCGCAAGCCCGCCGCGATCGCCGCCCTGGTGGCCAAGGTGTCCCGGGCGGTCCACTATGCGCATCAGCGTGGAATTCTCCACCGCGACATCAAGCCGGGAAACATTCTGCTGGACGCCAGCGGTGCACCGTTCCTGACCGATTTCGGACTGGCCAAACTATTGGCGGCCGAGAGCGATGTCACTCAGACGGTCGCGCTGATGGGCACCCCCGCCTATATGTCGCCTGAGCAGGCGCGAGGCGAGGGCCGGCAGCTGACTACCGCATCGGACATTTACAGCTTGGGCGCCGTTCTCTACGAACTCCTGGCGGGTCGCCCTCCGTTCACGGGAGCCAGCAGTGTTGAAATAATGCGCAAGGTGATGGAGGACGAACCGGAGACGCCCGTCCGCCGTTTCTCCAGCCCGCCGGATCCAACCGCCGATCAAGCCGCGAAGGAAGGTGTTCGCCCCGCTCCGGAGAACGCCGCCACCCCGGCTTCGGATTTCGGATTTCGGATTTCGGATCTGCAGGTCATCTGCCTCCAATGTCTGCGCAAGGAACCGGCCCGACGTTACCCCAGCGCGGAGGCATTGGCGGACGACCTTGAACGCTGGCTGCGTGGCGAACCGATCTCCGCCCGCCCGACCACGGGAGTCGAACGAGCCTGGCTCTGGTGCCAGCGCAAACCCCGGCAGGCGGCCTTGCTCATTGCCTTGGCTGCGGCGGTCGCCATCGGCGTGGTCGGAGTTTTTACGCAATGGCAAAGGGCAGAGCGCAACCGCATGCGGGCGGAGCAGAACAGTCTTCGACTCGAAGCGGAGAAAAATGCAACGCGCCTCAATCTCTACGCCAGCGACATGTCCGCAGCCATGGGTGCCTGGCGCGACGGCAACATCGGCCTCGCCCGTCGCCTCCTCGCCGCCCAGCGGCCTGAACCCGGTTCCTCGAATGACCTGCGAGGATTTGAATGGCGTTTCCTCTGGCAACAGTTGCAAGGCGATCAGGTCCGCATCTTTCGCGCTCATACCAATCTGGTCACCTGTGTGGCCATTTCGCCGGACCTGAAATCCGTGGTGTCCGGTGGCATGGACGGCGCCGTCCACTGGTGGGACGCGCATTCCGGAATCCTGCACAGCAACCTGAATCCATATCCAGAGCCGATCTTCACCGTCGGGTTTGCCCGGGACGGGTATCGTCTCGTGGCCGGAACCCAGAACAGGCTCAAGGTCTACGAACTGCCGAGTGGAAAGCGACTGCTGAGCCTGCGCGAGGCCGACGTCCGGGTGGCGTTGTGCCCTGTCTCCGACGTGATCGCCGTCGGGCTCGACAGCAATTTCTGGTATGGACAGGGCGGTCGCGCCTATCTGAAAGACACGTCGAACGGCAACACGAATCTCGTATCACTGCCCGACGCGGGCGGGCGGGTGGCCATTTCCGGTAATGGAGAGATCGTCGCCACAGGCCTGGCCGGAAGGCGGATCCGGTTCTGGCGCGCGCCTTCCGGGGAATCCCTCGGACAGATTACCAACCTCACCTCGCTCGCCAGCCTCGCGCTCACTCGCGACGGGCACGAGCTGGCGGCTGCGGTCGACTTCAGTCCGCGCCTGCGGGTTTGGTCCGTCCCGGGCGGAGGGCTGGTCGCGGATCTACCGGGACATGATCTGGCCATCGAAGCCGTCGCTGCATCGCCCGTCGCGAATTGGGTCGCCACCGGCGGACGTGATCAAAAGATTTTGCTGTGGGATCTGACGCGTCGCGAGGTGATGGCCACGTTGACCGGGCATGAGAGCGAGGTCCGTGCGCTCGCGTTTTCGGCCGATGGCGAATGGCTGGTCAGCGGTAGCCTGGACGAGACGGTGCGGCTCTGGCGGCTGCAGGCCTCGCGACAACCGGACACCATCACAAATTTGTCCGTCCATTATGGCTTCGGCGCGCCCCTCTTCGCACCGCACACGGACGTGCTCGTGGCTGCCACTCGGAACCGCGAGTTGAAACTTTATGATCCCACCACGCTCAAGGAATTGAACACGCTGGGAAAAGGCGGCCGCCCGCTGGCGTTTTCGACCGATGGCGGCCAGCTGAGCACGCTGAGCCATGGCGGTGAACTGGAGCATTGGGACATGCGCACCGGCTTGTCGCTTGGCCGGCTCCAACTTCGTGTCCGGCCTGAGTTGCAGGCCATGAGTGCGCTGGCGCCTGCCGGCGATGTGCTGGCGGTGGGCGGAGTCGGTGTGACCACCCTTTGTGACGCCCGTACGGGCGCCGTGCTGGGTGCGTTGCGCCAGGGTTGGGGTATCATTTTAGCCCTCGCCTTTTCGCCCGACGGCTCGCGGCTAGCGACCACAGGTCAGGATCAGCAGGTGCAGGTCTGGGACATCGCCGCTCGGACCAACCTCGCCACACTGCACGGACACAAGCGCGATGTTCGCGCGCTGGTTTTTTCGCCGGACGGCCGGTGGCTGGCCAGCGCAGGACACGACAATGTGATCAAGATCTGGGACATGAACCCGTTGGTGGAAGCGACGACCTTGAAAGGAAACAAGTCGGTCATCAGCACCCTGGCCTTCACGCCCGACGGTCGCACCCTGATCTCGGCCAGCGACGATGCAGTGCGCTTCTGGAACGTGGCGACATGGCGAGAGGTGGGTAACTTCAAGCCGCCGGTGGCCGCCCATTTCATGACCCTCTCGCCTGCCACCACTTGGCTGGCGGTGGCCGACGCCATCCAGCAAGGCCCGCTGCACCGATGGTCCGTGCCCACTCTTGCCCAAATCGATGAGGCCACGGAAAGACCAGCGACGAAGTCTACCATTTCCCTTGTCCACCCTGTCCCCCAGCCATGAATCCTTCCTCGATCCCTCGCTAGTAATCCTGCTCTCGCTCATGGCCGGCGCGCTGCGGAGAGCGCGCCCTACCTGTCGATTCATGGGAAGCCACCCGTTCCTTTTTGCAACCCGCAAAATATTTCAACTGGATGTCGAAAGGATTTTCTCCCGACGCTTCATACCTTCCACGTGCCCGTATTGCGCCAGAACCAACCGTGCCCGTGGACCATCGTCCACGCATGCCTCCCATCCATTCCATGAAAAACCATTCCCGTTTACCACTTCATCAGTTCCGCCTGGGACCCTGGCTGGCGCTGGCCGTCGCCCTGTCCGTTCCGTCGGCAACGATGGCCCAGTCCAGCCTGTTCACCTACCAGGGCCAGCTCATCGCCGGACAGGCGCCGGCGGAAGGCCGTCATGACCTGCGCTTCACGCTGCACAACGCCGCGGCCGCCGGCGCGGTCGTTGCGGGGCCCATCACCAACGCCAACGTGACCGTGGAGAACGGTTACTTCGCCGTGACGCTCGATTTCGGAGCGGCGGCCTTCGATGGCGCGGCACGCTGGCTCGAAATCGGTGTCCGCACCAATGGAGGCGCGGGCAACTTTACGACGCTGGCGCCGCGCCAGCCGGTCACTTCCACCCCCTATGCGACTCGCGCGGCAACCTTCAGCGGCGCGATCGTCGATAGCCAGTTGACCACGAACATCCCGCGACTCAATGCCAACGCCACGTTCTCCGGCGTCGTCCGCCTGACCAACGCCGCCAACGTGTTCGCCGGAAATGGCTCGGCCCTGACCGATCTCGACGCCAGCGATCTCGCCCAAGGGACTCTGCCGGACGCACGATTGTCCGCCGACGTGGCCCGGCGCGCCACGTCTCAGGCCTTCACGGGGGTAAACACCTTCAGCAACGCCGTGAGAATCTCGGACAGCGACACGCTCGAATTCGGCGCGGGCTTGGCCGGCAAGGAGGTCAATGCGGGCAAGATCGGTTACGGCACGTTCACCCCCAACACGCTCGACATTGTGGGCGCCGGTACTTTCGTAACCAACCGTTCAATCCGTTTCCACGCCGAGCGTGATGCGCAGTTCATGGGCCCGGTGCGTCTGCAGACCGACAAGCCGGTCTACCTTCGGGGCGGCACCGACAACAACCATGGCCTCGGGTATTTCGGCGGAGTCAACCTGTTCGCCGGCGCGAATCTCGACGGGCCGGCGCTCTTCGGCTGGGGTGGTGGGGCCCTCGGCAATCGCCAGGGCACCAACGAAACCCTCGCCCTGACCTGGGGCCCCAGCGGAGTGCTCGGATTGAAGCTCGCGTCGTCGTTCGGGCCCGACCCGAAGTATGTGGGCACGACGGGCAACTACATCTCCTTCGGCCACGCGGGTGTGAGCGAAGATTTCATCGGCTATAAGAACAACACGTTCTACTTCATGGACAGCCCCGGCGGCGCCGATGTCGCCCCTCCCAATGTCGTGGTGGGCGGCAATCTTGAGGCCTCCATGCTGATCCTGAACGGCGGCGCGGACTTGTCGGAAGGCTTCGGCCTGACCGACGACGCGGAGCCCGGCATGGTGGTCTGCATCGATCCCGAAAGTCCCGGCAAAGTGAAAACATCGCGGCACGCCTACGATCGCACGGTGGCCGGGATCATCAGCGGCGCCGGTGGCGTCAATACCGGCCTGATGATGTCGCAAAAGGGATCGGCGGCACACGGCGAACATCCCGTCGCGCTCACGGGCCGGGTCTATTGCCGCGCCGACGCGACGTCCACCGCGATCGAACCGGGCGATTTGCTGACGACTTCAGCGATTCCCGGCCACGCGATGAAAGTCACCGACCCTTCACGCGCGCCGGGCGCGGTCCTGGGCAAGGCGATGACCGGCCTGAAGAACGGACGCGGCCTGGTGTTGGTGCTGGTCAGCCTGCAGTAAGCCCTCAAAGACAACACCCATGAAACGAGTTTTCCTCCACCGCCTTTGGCTGGCGCTCGTGCTGATCGGTGAGGCCTCGCCTGCGGCCACCCTCGACAGCCATCGCGTGGCCAACGTCGAAGCGCAGTTCGCCAACCTGCAGTATCACGGAGAAGCGCTGTCGTGACATCGGGCCGGCATGGCGGACGATGCCACCGCACCGGTGTCTCCCTGCAAACATTATCAGGGCGGAGCGCGCGACCCGCGGCCGGGGCCCGCCTATCTTTACTTCACCCGCAACGGCAACCCGAGCCCAGCCTGCGCCGGAGCGAGCACCGATCCAGGCGAATTCGTGGTGGTCAAGCTCGCGTCGCGTGACGGCGACGGGGAGGCGCTGCGGTCGAATCGCCTGCGCCGCGGAGAGGCGCAGGAAGACACCCAGCCGTTGGCGGCGGATCGCGCGGTGGCGCATATAAAATTCGACGGGGTGAGCACGGACGCCAACGGAAAGATCTGGCCCAAGTTCGCGCATCCCGGCGGTGCACAGATGCTCGGTGATCATCTGGTTGCGGTGAGCCTCTCCGAGCGGATGGACAACGCCAACGACGGTTTTCCGTCTGGTTGGGGCAGCGCCTTCTGCTTGATCGACGTAAGCGAGCCCGAACGACCGCGGCTCGCCTACCTTCTGCGCTGGTATGACACCGGCTCGATTGCCATCGATCGCCGCCCCGACGGCACCATCCAGATCCTCACCTCGGGCGCTTCGTGGTGGCTGGTCACGCTCACCCCTGATGGGTCCGGCTCGTTCAATTACGATTTGGATTTCATCCGGGATCGGTGGCAGGACTTTTCCGAATTCCTCGACCCGGACGTCGAGGCCAATTGGGAATCCTGGCAGAGCATTCAATTTGTCCGGCAACAGGACGGCGCGCTTTACCTCCTGGCGATGGACAACAAGACCACCGTGCTGACCGACGACGAGCAGGACGTGGTCGCGCTCTTCAAGTTTCGTTATGGCCTGACCGACACCCCGATTTCCTGGCAGCTGGAGTTTGTGGCCAAACGCACGTTCAAGCGGGGCGATCCGTTCAAAGGCGATCTCGATGCGGTCGGCGTCGCTCACGTGACACCCTCGGGCGAGTTGCTGATGTATATGGCCGAGCATCGCGACGGCACCGAAAGCCCGGGCGATACGGTGCGGATGGGCGAATGGCGCAGTCGAAACCTGTTCGACGTGCGGCCCCAACAGGACTGCACTGCGTGGGTTCAGCTTTATGAGACAATCGGGGGCGACACCGGCTCTCAACTGACCGTCAACTACCGCGACTACCTCATGGACGACTACGACGACCTGCACCACCTGCGCGTCAACCCGAGCGACGTTGACGGCTGGGGCAATCGGGCAAGGGCTGTCCGCTGGTTCGCTCCCTCTGGCGGAACCATTCGCCTTAATGAGAATGGCTCGGGCGGTGCTCCCGGAAAACATCTTGATCTCGTCGGGAACGGCACCGTGCAGTTCATCAGCAATCTGGCCAATGTGTCGTGGACTGGCGACGCCGGGAATCCCAGCGCGAAAGTCAGCGGGATCGAGTTCCTCGGCGCGGCCTGCGGCTCGCCCGTGGTGTACGTCCCGGACTTCGCTCCGACCTACTCATCCGTGTTGCCTTGGCTGAACGCCTATTCCGCCCTGCCTTGCAATACACTGTCGTTCGTCGAAGGCACCCACGCCGGGATCAATTCGATCGGTGGGCCCGGCAAACGCGTCACCGTCAAAGCTCGCGGCGGGCGGGTCATCCTCCGCCGATAATTGGAACAATCCTCTGCCGTGATGGCATCCGCGGCCCACCCCGAATGGTCGCTCGTGGCCGCTGCGCCGCGAACTAACGGGATGAACGTGAGCGTGATCGTAACCGCCGCGGCTGAAAATCAGTTCTTTCGCCTGCGCAGGCCTCAGCGGAACGATTCAGTTGGGCAGCAGCCGTTTGCTTGATCTTCTTGCGAAGGCCTTCGTTGTTCGTCGCTTACCTACTTCATTTCAATACGCCCGCTCCTCACGCCTCGGCCTTCGCCAGAATCTGCGGCGCTACCGTCCGCCGCCCAACTGAATCGTTCCGGCTTAACTCACCCCGCAGGCGCGCATTGAATTCGGGTGGGGCTAAGTCAGTCAGGCCTTTCATCGATCATGCGCGACCAACAGCCTCATGCCTCTCGTCGGCGTGCGTACCGCCTGGCTGGTGACTGCTGCCGCCCCAAGGCCTGGCTCGCCGTCGTCGGATGGTGGCTCGCGCTGGCCGTGGTCATGCATGCTGGCCGACTACGAGCCGCGGAGGTGACTCCCGCGGGCGGAGGACGCAAGGAATTCCAGATCACCACCAACGACCGTTCGCATTGGGCATTTCAAAAACTCGGAGCTCCCGTCCCGCCCCCCTCCAGCGCCCGTGAGAAGCGACATCCCATAGATGCTTTTATTGCCAATAGATTGGAGCAACGCGGCCTCATCGCCAATCCACCGGCATCCCGCCGCGAGCTGATCCGGCGGGCGACCTACGACCTGACGGGCCTGCCGCCTTCGCCCGCGGAGGTCGACGCGTTTGTCGCGGATGACTCGCCGCAGGCTTGGGAGAAGCTGATCGATCGTCTGCTCGCCTCGCCGCATTATGGCGAGAAATGGGCGCGCCACTGGCTGGATCTCGTGCGCTTCGCCGAGAGCAACAGCTACGAGCGCGACGGAGCCAAGCCGCATGCCTGGCGTTTCCGCGATTATGTCATTCGCGCGCTGAACGAGGACAAGCCCTACGACCGTTTCGTGCTGGAGCAATTGGCGGGTGACGAATTACCAGATGCGGACGGCGACGCGATCGTGGCGACGGGCTTTTATCGGCTCGGCATTTGGGACGATGAACCGGCCGACCGCGAGCTGGCTCGCTACGATGCGCTCGACGACATCGTGTCCACGACCGGCCAGGTCTTCCTCGGGCTGACCGTCGATTGCGCGCGATGCCACAACCACAAGATCGATCCGATTCCACAGGCCGACTATTACCGGTTGTTGTCGTTCTTTCATGGCATTCAGCCGTATCGGAATGGAGGTCCCACCGACGAGGTTCCATATTTCGCGACGGCCGAAGCGCGCAGAGCTTACGAAGAACTAAAGGCGACGCGGGCGGCCCGGCGAAAGCTTCTGGAGACGGCAATGGCTGACACCGAGCAACGGTTTCAAGCTGGGCTGGATCGCGGAACGCCGTCGGCTGAACGCATGACCACGGATCGTCGCAAGCTGTGGCAGGAACATGGCGCCCGGGTTTTGGGCACGGACACGTTCCAAGTTTACGAAGCACAGCGCAAAGAACTCGAAACCCTCAAGCCGGAGTCGATCCCAGTGGAGAAGGCGCTGGCCGTGACCGAGAGCGACGCGGCGCCGCCCGACACGTTCGTGCTGCTGCGAGGTAATCCCGGCAGCCATGGCGAAAAAGTTTCCCCCGGCTTCATCCAGGTCCTGAATCGTTCGGTCGCGCCCGAGCCTGAATCGGGTGGGTCAGTTGGGCCCAAGGAGACGTCGTCTCGAGGGCGTCGCTCGCGGTTGGCGCGCTGGATTGTGTCGCCGGAGAATCCTCTCCCCGCGCGCGTCATGGTAAACCGGGTCTGGCAATATCATTTCGGCCGCGGCTTGGTCCGTTCCCCCAACAACTTTGGGTTGCAAGGTGACGCTCCGACGCATCCGGAACTGCTCGATTGGCTCGCCCGAACGTGGATCGACGAGGGTTGGCAGTTGAAGAAGCTGCATCGGCTGATCATGACTTCGGAGGCGTATCGACGTTCCTCGCGCGGCCAGCCGGAGGCGCTCGCCGCCGATCCGGCGAACGATTTGTTCTGGCGGTTCGATCAACGACGTCTCACGGCCGAGGAACTCCGCGACACGTTGCTCGCGGTCAACGGGACGTTAAACCCGAAAATGTTCGGACCCAGCGTGTACATCGACATCCCCAAGGAAGTGCTCGCCGGCCAGTCCCAGCCCGGCAGCGGTTGGGGCAAGTCCGCGCCCGAGGAACAGGCGCGCCGGAGCATTTACATCTTTGTCAAACGCTCGCTCCGCGCCCCGATCCTGGAGTCGTTCGACGTGGCGGAGACGGATCGTTCGACGCCGGTGCGATTCGTGACTGTGCAACCCACCCAGGCGCTGGGCATGATGAACGGCGCCTTTTTGAACCGGCAGGCGGAGATTCTGGCGGAGCGTCTTCGCCGCGAAGCTGGTCCCGAACTTCCCGATCAAGTCCGGCTTGCGCTGAGGTTGGCCACCAGCCGCCTGCCTTCCGACGCCGAAGTGCAGCGCGGCGTCGACTTGGCCGAAGCACTGCAGCACGAGGAAAAACTGACTCCGGAGAAGGCGTTGAACTATTTCTGCCTGATGACGCTCAACTTGAACGAGATGATCTATCTGGACTGAACCTGACGCGAATGACTTCCGGAAATTCCATCGTAAAAAGATTCGCGGACTCGCCCTCACGTTACCGAGGAAGTTTCGATGAGCATGACGGCTGACCCAACCACGCACTCACGATGAATCACTCGCCTTCCTCAACGCATCCGCAGTCGGGATCCGGCAACTTCTGCCGACGCACGCGACGCGAGTTTCTCTGGGAAGCCGGCGCGGGCTTCACCGGACTGGCGCTAACTGGGTTGTTGTCCCTTGACCAGTTCTTTTCCGGGACGGCTCATGCGGCGAACGCGGTGGTGCCGGCCGCCAACCCGTTGGCCCCGCGGCCGCCGCATTTCGCGCCCAAAGCGCGCAGCGTCATTTTCCTGTTCATGTACGGCGGGCCCAGCCACGTCGACACCTTTGACTACAAGCCGAAGCTCTACCCGCTCGATGGGAAAGTCGTTCCGGTGAAAACGTTCGGGCGCGGGGGCAAGCGAAACGAGGGTCGCGTGGTCGGTCCGAAATGGAAGTTTCAACAATACGGCCAGTGCGGGAAATGGGTCAGCGATTTGTTTCCGCACCTCGCCACGTGCGTGGATGACATCGCGTTCTTGCACTCGATGATGGCCGACTCGCCGATTCACGGCTCGGCCATGCTGCAGATGAACACGGGCAAGATTCTGTCGGGTAGTCCCTGCCTGGGTTCGTGGGTGAACTACGGCCTTGGCAGCGTGAATTCGAACCTGCCCGGGTTTGTGGTGATGCTGGATCCGACCGGAGGGCCGATCAGCGGGGCCAAGAACTGGGCGAGCGGTTACATGCCGGCCACCTATCAGGCGACGGTGATGCGTTCGGCCGGCGATCCCATTCTTGACCTGCAGCGTCCCGCCGAGCTTTCCGAGCCGGCCCAGCGCCGATTGTTGGATACGATGCGGGAATTCAACAGCGAGCATCTCGCTCCGCGCGCGGACAACAGCCAGCTGGCGGCGCGCATCGCCAGCTACGAACTCGCGTTCAACATGCAGCGTCACGCGCCCGAGGCGGTTGATCTCAGCCTCGAGAGCGAAACCACCCGCGAGATGTATGGGATGAACGAAAAACGAACGGAAGATTTCGGCCGACGCTGCCTGCTGGCCCGGCGCCTGGTCGAACGCGGGGTCCGCTTCATCCAGCTCTACGCGGGCGGCGCGCACAACGACGACAACTGGGACGCCCACGGCGATCTGGTGAAGAACCACACCTATCACGCGGGCCGAACGGACAAGCCCATCGCCGGTTTGCTGCGTGACTTGAAACAGCGCGGTCTGCTCGACAGCACGCTGGTTGTTTGGGGCGGAGAATTCGGGCGTCAACCCACGGCCGAAAATGCCGAAGGCACCGGGCGCGATCACAACGCCTATGGATTCACCATGTGGATGGCGGGCGGTGGCATTCGCGGAGGCCAAAGCGTCGGCACGACGGATGAGCTTGGCTCCGCGGCCGTGACGGACCCGATGCATGTGAAAAACCTGCACTCCACCGTGCTCACGCAAATGGGATTGGACCCGGACAAGTTGACTTATTTTTACGGCGGCCTGGACCAGAAGTTGGTCGGGGTCGAGGGTGCCGAACCGATCCGGGCGATCATTTGAGGCCTCGTTTATTGGCATGTTGAAAATCTTTGGATCCTTCGGTGGCCGCCTTTGCGACGGTGTATCGCGGCGTGATTTCATCAAGATTGGCGGTCTGGCCTTCGGCGGTCTTTCGCTGCCACAACTCCTCCGCGCTGAGCAGCTGGCTGGGATCCGAAAGTCGCACAAGGCGGTGATCATGATTTATCTGGTTGGCGCGCCGCCGCACCAGGACATGTTCGACCTAAAGATGGACGCGCCGCTGGAGATTCGTGGACCACATCGTCCCATCCGAACGAACGTGCCCGGCATCCAGATCTCGGAGCACATGCCGCATTGCGCGCGGATCATGGACAAGCTCGTGCCCATTCGCACGATGTACGGCTCGCCCAGTGGAGATCACGATTCGTTCATTTGCTATACCGGTCGGCCCGTGCCGAAACAGCCGCCGGGCGGCTGGCCTTCGATGGGCGCGGTGCTGTCCAAACTTCAAGGTCGAACCGATCCAGCCATCCCTTCGTTTGTGGGGCTCGCTCCCACGGCCGGGCATCCGCCGTATGGCTCGCCGGGTCACCCAGGATTTCTTGGCCCGACCCATGCCGCGTTTCGGCCCAACGGGCCGGGCATGGATGATCTTCGGCTGAATGGCGTGGCGCTCGATCGTCTGGGGGATCGCAAGGCGTTGCTGGCCGGCTTCGACAACTTCCGACGCGATCTGGATCGCAGCGGCATGGTGGAAGGACTCGATTCGTTCCAGCAGCAAGCGTTCAACATCTTGACGTCGAGCAGGCTCATGGACGCCTTCGACCTGAGCCAGGAGCCCGTGGCTGTTCGGGAACGTTATGGCAAAGGTGATCCGAAGAACTACGGCGACGGTGCGCCGCGGAACTGCGAGCACTTTCTCATCGCACGACGCCTGGTCGAGGCCGGCGCCCGTTGCGTGACGTTGAACTTTGGCCGGTGGGATTTCCACAGCAACAACCACAGCGAACTGCTCACGCACTTGCCGCTCTTCGATCAGGCCGTGAGCGCATTGGTAGAGGACCTGCATACGCGTGGCTTGGACAAGGATGTGGCGGTGGTGGCGTGGGGCGAGTTCGGCCGCACGCCGCAGATCAATGCGGACGCCGGCCGCGATCACTGGCCGCAGGTCGGCTGCGCGCTGCTCGCCGGCGGCGGAATGAAAACCGGCCAGGTGATCGGCGCAACCGATCGGCTGGGCGGCGAGATCACCGATCGCGGCGTTCACTTTGGCGAGGTGTTTGCCACGCTCTACCACCAGCTCGGCCTCGACCCGAATCGCGTGACTCTTCCCGATCTCACCGGCCGCCCGCAGTATCTCGTGGACGGCTGGCAACCCATGCGCGAACTCATCACCGGCTGACCCGGTTTCGTTGGGACGTTGATTACTCCTGCGCGGAATTTCCATTTTGCTTATGCGATGCGCAATACTCTGGCTGGCCATGTTGGCTTCAGCGCTTTCGGCGGAAGCGCAGCGGCTTCATTTCGGAACGAACGTTGTTCAGCCGGGCAAGATCATCGAGTTTGCCGCGCCAATGAACGGCCGGGCGCGGATGGAGGTGTCGGCTTTGCGTCTGGCCATGCCGACGATCCGCGGGGCGTTTGTGGCGCCAGCCGCGCTGACGAATTTGCTTAGGCCCTGTCCGGTGCTCATTCTCAGCGTCCCGAGCGGCGGCTCAGCTCTACGGGCGCTGCCTTCGGTCACGAACGTCGCCCTCGGCGAAGGTTGGGCGGTGCTGGCGGCGGAGGGGCCGAAGGTGGACCAAAACGACGACACCGTGCAGTTCGGATGGGGCGTGCTTTCCAGCGTGCTGGAACAGTTTCACCGCACCTGGCCGCCGTCGAAGTTATGGCCGGTGGCCTGCGTTGGCTTTTCCGGCGGTGCAAAACGGTCGGCCACGGTCGCGGCGGCGATGATGAAGGAAGGCTATCGGGTCATCGGGGTCTTCATGGGCGGGTGCAATGAAGACCGGGCGACGCTGGGCCTGCAGCTTTACCGGCCCGGTGAACGCTTCAAGCTGGTCCCGATGTTTCTCAGCAATGGCGCCAGCGATCCCATTGCGAACCCGACGCACGCGGCCACCGTGGCCGAGTCGATGCGCCGAAGCGGATTTCAAACGCTCCGTCTGGAGACCTACGACGGCGGTCACCGGCAGAACAACGAGCATCTTGTTCAGGCCCTCCAATGGTTCCGGGAAACTGCGGCCAGCGCCGGTCCGAACGGTTGGTGACGGACATCAACCGTCCACCTTCGGTCGCCACCTTCAACTCACGATTCCGTTTACCACGGAGCCGTGGACGTCAGTGAGGCGAAAATCGCGGCCCTGATAGCGGAACGTTAGTTTCTCGTGCTCGATCCCCAGCTGCCGGAGGATCGTGGCCTGAAGATCATGCACGTGCACCGGGTCCTGGGCCGCTCGGTAGCAGAACTCATCCGTCTCGCCATAGCTGGTGCCGCCTTTGAAGCCGCCGCCGGCCAGCCACATGCTGTAGCAAGCCCCGAAATGATCGCGGCCGTGCCCGTTCTTGTTGTTGATGTCGCCTTGCACGAAGACCGTCCGCCCAAACTCGCCGCCCCAGAGCACGATGGTGTCGTCGAGCAGCCCGCGTTGTTTGAGATCCCGGACCAAAGCCGCGCTTGGCTGATCGGTGTCGCGACATTGCACCTCCAGTTGCGTGCTGAGATTGCCGTGCTGGTCCCAACCCGAATGCATGAGTTGCACGAAGCTCACGCCACGTTCGATCAAACGTCGGGCCAGGAGACAATTGCGCGCGAACGAGCCACGGCGTTGCACGTCCGGACCATACATGTTCAACACAGATTCAGGCTCCGAGCTGATGTCGAGCAGATCAGGCACGCTCGTTTGCATCCGATAAGCCATCTCATATTGCGCGATGCGCGTGTCGATTTCCGGATCGCCGAACGCGTTCAGATGCCGCTCGTTCAGCGCCGCGATGTCGTCCAACAATCCGCGCCGCAGGTCGGCGGACAAACCGTCCGGGTTCTTCAGGTAAAGCACCGGCTCGCCCTCACTCCGGAATCGCACGCCTTGGTATTTCGACGGGAGAAAGCCGCTGCCCCAGTAGTAGTCGAAGAAAAGTTGGCCGCAGGTTTTCCCACGATCCGCCGAGGTCATGACGACAAAGGCCGGCAATTCGCTGGTCACGGTCCCCAGGCCATACGTCGCCCACGCGCCCATGCTGGGCCGTCCCGGAACCTGGCTGCCGGTCATGAACAACGTCACCCCGGGCGCATGATTCACCGCGTCGGTTCGCATGGTTTTCACCAGACAAAGGTCGTCCGCGATCGCCCCGGTGTGCGGCAGCAACTCCGACAGCCAGCGCCCGCACTGTCCGTAGGCGCGAAACGGTCGGATGGCCGGGAGAATCGGATACTTCTTTTGACTCGCGGTCATCGTCGACAACCGCGTGCCCGCTCGCACGGACTCGGGTAGCTCCTGCAGTCGGCGGCTGGCCAAGCCCGGCTTGTGATCGAACAGATCAACCTGCGACGGCGCTCCGCCCTGCCACAGCACGATCATCCGGCGGGCCTTGGGCGCGAGATGCGGCAGGCCCGGCAACGGCGGCAGACCGCCAGGCATCCGCGCCGTCGCGGCCGCCAAATCCTGTTTCAGCAGTCCAGCAAGCGCGGCGATGCCGACACCGGTGGCGCCGCGGCCGAAGAATTCACGGCGGTTAATCCGCACGTCGTCGTTGAAGTTGCGGTTCATGATAGTTCCAGTCCTCAGTCCTCAGTGCTCAGTGCTCAGTGCTCAGTGCGCAGTTCGCAGTTCGCAGTGCGCAGTTCGCAGTTCGCAGTTCGCAGTTCGCAGTTCGCAGTTCGCAGTTCGCAGTTCGCAGTTCGCAGTTCGCAGTTTTCGGTCGTGTGATTTTTGGAAAATGCCAGATCACAATGGTCGTTCTAGGGCTGGGTGAATGGTGACGGGGATGGCTCGGTGGTAAAGAACTCGCCGGTGGATTCGTGCAGGGCGGTCGAGTCGGTCGGGCAGAACTCCGCCGACCGTTCTTTCATGGCTCCGAGCATTCGGCCGACTTCCCGGCACAGGTTGAAGAGCACCATTGCTGATTCGCGTTCCCAATATCCGCAATCCACCGCGGAAATAATCCAATGCTGGGTCTCGAGCTGTTCGCCGTCGGCGTCAGATAGTTTGCTTACGAAGTGTTTCTCATAATCCCGCCGTGCCCATGCCTCTGCGATCTGGGCTCCGACGGACCGAGAGGCTCGCCGCAGTTGATCCGTGAGCGAGTATGCTTCCTCCCGCGGGAACCTGCGGGATGCCTCGAAGATCTGCTTCTGGAGCTCCCGCGCTTTGCAATACACGATCAACTCGTGAAAGCTTCGCGCGTAAGGATGCGGTGTTTGGCTCATGGTCTTTATTCGATGTTCAGTAGTCAGTTCCCAGTTCCCAGTTCTCAGTTCTCAGTGCTCAGTGCTCAGTGCTCAGTCTTCAGTCTTCAGTCTTCAGCCTTCAGTTCCAATCCTGAGCCACCGTCGTCCGCCGCACCGCACGCACTGTCGGTCGCGCACCGCGCAGCGCAGACTGTGCACTGAGGACTGCGCACTGCGCACTGAGCACTGAGGACTGGGCACTGAGGACTGCGGACTCATTCCTTCGTCATCGCTTCATCGAGGTTGTAAATGGCGAGGCAAACACTGGCGTAAGCCGCGTGCTCGACGGGATCCAGCGACGCGTCACGCGGGCTGTCGCCGGCCTTTAGATAGGCCGCGGCCGCCGCTGGATCTGTGGCAAACGCGGTGCGGGCGCGGGACAAGCTGCGACGGAGAATCTTGAGATCGTCCGGGGCAGGCGGGCGCGCGCAGACGCGACGAAACGCATCGTGGAGCCGCGCCTCTTCGTCCGCATGAGTCTTCATCACCCGTTCGGCCAGGGCCCGGCCGGCTTCGACCCAGGTGACGTCATTGAGCATCGTCAGGGCGTGGAGCGGAGTGCTGGTGAGATTGGGACGCACCTTGCACACCTGACGGGCTGAGGCGTCGAACATGTTCCCGGGCGCGACCGTTCGGCGCCAGAAGGTGTAGAGGCTCCGACGCCACAAATCGGAACCCTTCGACTGCGGATAGGTGAAGTCGCGTTCCTTGGTGATGGAAAGTCCGTCCCAGATATCCTTGGGCTGATAGGGATAGACCGGCTTGCCACCGATGCGTTGATCCAGCAAGCCGCTGGACGCAAGCGCCAGATCTCTCAGCAGCAGGGAGGGCAGTCGAAAGCGCGGGCCGCGCGCGAGCAGGCGGTTCTCGGGATCGCGGGCGACGCTGTCGCGGTTGAACTTTGAGCTCTGACGATAGGTCGCGCTGGTGACGATCAATCGGTGCAGGCGTTTGACATCCCAACCGCTCTCGCGGAACTCGACCGCCAGCCAGTCGAGCAATTCCGGGTGACTTGGCGGTTCGCTTTGCGTGCCGAAGTTCTCGGAGGTTTTGACCAAGCCCTGGCCGAAGAAGAGTTGCCAGGCGCGGTTGACCTGGACGCGGGCAGTGAGGGGATGCTCTGCGCTGACCAGCCACCGCGCGAGTCCGAGTCGATTGGTCGGGGCGTCGGGTGGAAGCGGCGGGAGGAACCCGGGTGTGCCCGAAGTCACGGGATCGCGCGGCAGTTCGTAGTTGCCGCGTTCCAGCATGCGCGTCTGACGCGGCTTGGCATCGGACATCACCATCACTCGTGGCAGCTTTGCACGGTAATCCTCGAGTTCCTTTCGTCGCAAGGAAGCGGTGTCCCGGGCGGCGACCAACGCTGGAGGCGGACTGTTCGTGAGGAAATAGTCCCGCAACAACTTGGAGTCATTCGTGGAACGCGCGTCCGAGGGCGCCTTCAGGATCGCCAGCAGGTTGGAGGAGATCACGGCACGGCCCGTGGGATTGACGTTGGTTGTCGCTGACAAGCGAAACCGCCCTAACGTGTGCTGCGGCGGATTCTTGAACTGAAAATCAAGAACCACGGTCAAGGGGTCACCCGGACGCAGCGCCACCGGTGTGGTCGTTTGCAGCAACAAGGTGTGAGGCGTGGCGGTTTCGGGATAAAACGCCCAGCCCGAAGCTTTGTCTTTGTCGATCACATTCCCTGGCTTGAAACCTTGTTGCGTGTAGTCCGCGGTGGCGCGCTGAAAGGCGACGGGCTTTCCGCCGGCAGAGGCCGTGAAATCAGTGATGACGGCATTGCCGCTGTCGGCCCGGCCCGCGCCGCGCGCGGGGAAGCGTCCGTCCGGGATCGTCTCAAGGCGCAGTCCGGTGATCAGCGAAAGGCCGTTGGTGAGCACCAGCGTGTAAGTGTCCTGCTCCGGGCTTTTGCCGGTGGCGAGAATCGAATCATCGCGCAGCTTGTCGAGGGTGGCACCGCCTTTGGACTTCAGTTCCACGGCCTCGAGATTCTCCCACTGAACGTGATTCGTGCCGGCGGCGGCGATCGTTGCCGTGGATTTTTCCCAGTCAGCCTGGGCGGCGACGGTCTCCGGGCTGCGCTCGACGCGCTCCGCGGCCGTTCGAGCGGCGGCCGCGATGTCTTCCAGCCGTTTCAACTCAGCCAGCTCCGACTCGGTGCCGTAGGGGATGGCAGGATCTGCGATGCGATACTGGCCGCTGCCGCTGGGCACGCCGGTCTCGGGCACGTTGTTGAAATAAGCGAACATCCGGTAGTAATCGCGCTGCGTGATCGGGTCGTATTTGTGATCGTGGCACTGCGCACAGGCCATGGTCAGGCCCAGCCAGGTGGTGGCGGTGACGTCCACGCGATCGAACACCACGACGTTCCGCTGTTCCTCGGCGATGGCACCACCTTCGCCATTGAGCAAGTGACAGCGATTGAAGCCGGAGGCCACTTTCTGGTTGAGCGTCGCATCGGGGAGCATGTCGCCGGCGAGTTGTTCGATGGTGAAACGGTCGAACGGCATGTTCTCGTTCAGGGCCTGGACCACCCAATCACGCCAGACCCACTGATGCGTATCACCATCCTGCTGGAACCCATTGCTGTCCGCGTAGCGCGCCGCGTCCAGCCAGGGCAAGGCCATGCGTTCGCCATAGTGCGGAGAGGCCAGCAGCCGATCGACCAGTCGTTCATACGCGTCGGCGCTCTTGTCTGCCACAAACGCGTCCACCTCTTCCGGCATCGGCGGCAAGCCGGTGAGGTCGAGCGTGACGCGGCGCAGCAAGGTGACGCGATCGGCTTCCGGTGACGGCTTCAGTTTTTCGCGCGAGAGACGGGCGCGGATGAATGCGTCGATGGGGTTTCCGCTGCGGCCAGGGCTCGCCACTTTGGGCAGCTCCGGTCGAACCGGCGCGGAGAAGGCCCAGTGCGATTGCCACGGCGCACCTTCAGCGATCCAGCGCCGGAGCAGTTCCTTCTGGGCCAGAGTCAGGTTTCGATGGGCATCCGGTGGGGGCATTTGCTCGTCGGGATCCGTTGAGAAGATGCGGCGGACCAGTTCGCTTTGGGCCGGCTGTCCGGGGACGACCACATGGTTCGTGCGTTGGCCGTCGAGCGTGTCCAGTCGGAGCTTGGCTTTGCGGGTGTTGGGGTCCTGGCCGTGACAATGAAAGCAGTTGGCCGAAAGGATGGGACGAACTTCGCTGGCCAAGGCGGACGTGCCGGAGGCAGGAGACGCGAAGGACGGGTTGATGAAGTGGCCGAAGATGACCAGGGCGCCCAGAACGAAGGCGACACGGGCCATCGTCGATCGAGCACGCGCGTCAAATTCAACGCTTCGGTCCCTCCGATCGGGGACCGTCGGTGAAATTTGGATCAGTTTTGGTCGGCCATTCATCGTGAGCTGGAACCTTCGACGTCGCGGTGCACGGAAAGTTCAACCTCGATCGAATCGATCGGTTGACGCACGGCGTGGTCTGGTGGGGGTCCAGGGCTGCATCAAGCCCGATCGGGAGCCTATCTTTTACCCCGCATCTTTTACCAAAAACTGCATCTTCCGACGGTTGGTCGGGATCGAACAGACGCGCACACGAAGGAACAGAACTCCGGGTTCCGGCGTCTCTGGCCCATGGCTTGGGTGGGTAAAATATGGCTGGAAAAGATAGACCTATTCGCCGCCAGCTTTTGGTCAATCACGATTCGGCTCGGACGGAACAGCGATCCTGATCAATGCCAGCAACCCGTTTGCGAGCTTGATGCTCCCCTGGCGGCGGTCCGAGCCTCTGGGTAAAAACCTCGCTTTTCCTTTCGCGTCGGCCCAGGCTCGGGCCCGTTCAATCCACCGATTCCTGCATGAAAACGTGCCTGCTTTCCACGCTCCTCCGTAGCTTCATCGCCCTGCTCATCTTGAGCATTGCGGCTGGGTCGTTGCCCTCTGCCCGCGCGGCGGAAACGCTGTTGATCAGTGAGTTCATGGCCAGCAACACGAAGTCGCTGGCGGACGAGGACGGTGATTTCCCCGATTGGATCGAGATCTACAACGCCGGCACGACGACAGTCGATCTGCTGAACTGGTGCCTGACTGACAACGCGGGCAATCCTGCCAAGTGGCGTTTCCCCGCCACCAATCTGCCGCCCGGACGGTTCCTGGTGGTGTTCGCCTCGGAAAAGAACCGGCGCGTTCCCGGCGCTCCGTTGCATACCAATTTCCGTCTCTCCGGCGACGGCGAGTATCTGGCGCTGCTCCTGCCGGACGCCGTCACCATCGCATCCGAGTTTTCGCCATTGTTCCCGCCACAAAGCGCGGACGTGGCGTACGGGCGGGCCGCGACGGGCACCAACACGACGTTGGTCACCTCGGGCTCCGTCGCGCGGGCGTTGGTCCCGGTCAACGGATCGTTGGGTCTCAGCTGGACGTTGCCTGGCTTTGACGACTCGTCGTGGGTGCAGGGCAGCACGGGGGTCGGCTACGAGCGCGGCACAGGCTACGAAGCGTTGCTGGGCCTGAACCTTCTGTCGCCGTCCATCCCCGCCAGCCAGCGCATCGACGTCAACGGCGACGGCGTCAACGAGAACAATTCGACCTACATCCGGGTGCCTTTTGTCCTCGATGACCCGGCCGGGATCAACACCCTCGCGTTGCGGATGCGTTACGATGACGCGTTCGTGGCCTACTTGAACGGGCACGAAGTCGCGCGCGCCAACGAAACGCCCAACCCCACCTGGAATTCCGCGGCCGCCAGTGATTACGGTGATGTGACCGATGTGATGATGGCGATTACCTATGGGCCGGGTAACAACATCACCATTTATCGCAACGGTCAGATCTACGCGGCCGCCTCCTCGGCCACCCTCGGCACACTGCAAACCTATCCCGCCAACGTCGCCGACGTGCTCATCGGCAAGCGGCACGACGATCTCGGCGCCGGCGGCACGCGCACGGGAGCCGACGGCTTTCTCGCCGCGTCCGTGAACGAAGCCCGCCTTTACAATGCGGCGCTGGGAGCCGCGGCGGTTCAATCCCTGTTTCAGCTGGGCGTCGCCCCCGGTACGAATGCGTTGCCGGTCGCCGCCACCACAAATCTCCTGCATCAATGGACCTTCAATGACGGCACCGCCCGCGACTCCGTCGGTTCGGCCCACGGGACCCTGTTTGGTGGCGCGCTGATCGAGCAAGGGCGTCTTGTGCTGGATGGCATCGACGACTTCATGCGCTCAGGTGTGCTTCGAACCAATGTCAGCGAGCGGACGCTGGTGGTGTGGGTCAGCCTCGACAACCTGAGTCAGCAGGCCGGCAGCGCGATGACGATCGAAAACCCGAGCGGCACGGACGTGTTCGACGGCATCGTCTTCGCCGAGCGCGTGCCCGGCCAATGGATGAACGGGAGCAGTTTCTTCGCGCGGTCTGTGGTGGACAACACCGGCGCGCCGGAAACAGTGACCGATGTCTACGTGCCGTCGGGGCCAGAAGCCTTCGATCTGGCGGTCCATACCGACAAGTTGATCGCCGGAATCAATATCCTGGCCATTCACGGACTGAACTTCAGCGCCACCGACTCGGACTTCCTGATTCTGCCTGAGCTGACTGCCGGCCGTTTTACGATTGGGCCTGATGCCACCGGTTATTTCGATCGGCCGACGCCGGGCCGGATGAACGGCGGAACGTTCCAACGTTTACAGGCCCGGCTCTACTTCGATCACGAACGCGGGTTCCAAGCCTCGCCGTTTTCCCTCAGCATCACCAGCGACGTACCGGGTGTGACCATTCGCTACACGGTCGACGGGCGCGCGCCTAACCTGACCAACAGCTTGGCTTACAACGGTCCCATTCCGATCAACCGCACCACCACACTGCGCGCCGCCGCTTTCAAGACGGGGCTCGAACCGACCGAGCCCGTCACGCACACGTTCGTCTTTGTGGCGGACATTCTGCGCCAGGCGAACACCGCCCCGGCCGGCGCGCATTGGGACACCGAGATGGACCCGAATGTGGTCAACAACACCAGCCTGCCGTGGAGCGTCGCGCAGGGGCTGGTGGATTTGCCCGCCGTGTCCGTGGTCATGGATCCGGCCGATCTGTTCGGGCCGAACGGCATCTATCAGAACGCCACCGCGCGCGGTGACGACTGGGAGCGGGCCACCTCCATCGAGTTTTTTTATCCGGCTGAGTATGCGGGCCGGCGCGTGGATCGGGGTTTTGCCCTCAACTGCGGCGTGCAAATCAACGGCAATTTCAGCCGACTCACCCACCAGCCAAAGCACAGTCTGCGTCTGGTCTTCAAGGATCGCTGGGGCGCACCCAAGCTGAAGTTCCCGTTGTTCGCGGACTACGACGTCGACGAGTTCGACACGCTGTTGCTGGCCTGCGGCCACAACCAGGGCTGGTCCACCGGGATCGAGAACTCGCAGTTTCTCCGCAACCGTTTCACCTGGGACCTGGAATCGATCGGCGATTCCCGCCCGAAGGTTCACAGCCTGTCCGTGCATGTTTATCTGAACGGGATGTACTGGGGCATCTACGATTTCCAGGAGCGTCCGGATGAATCGTTCGCCGCCGCCAACTTCGGCGGAACGAAGGCGGAATACGACGTGTTCAAGGGCCTCAGCGCCGGCGGCTCGACCAGCGCGCCCATCATCAATGGGACCCGTGAAGCCTGGGACCAGTTGTTCGTGCTCGCCGATGCCGATCTCGCGAACGCTGCCAATTACGCCGCCGTCGGCCGCCTGGTCGACATCGACCAGCTCATCGATTACTCCATCGGCATCCTATACACCGCCGATCGCGACGGTCCGACGGGCTGGCTCAATGGCCCGCCCAATTCGCTCGAGCCGAAAAATTTTTACGCTTCAAGGCGACGCACGCCCGACGGCCGGTTTCGCTTCTGGCGCTGGGACTCGGAGTTCACCTTTGAGAACGTCAACGAGGACGTAAGCGAACGTCAGGGAACACAGAATCCCGGCCGTCTTCATTACAACCTCCGGGCCAACCCCGAATATCGTCTGCGCTTTGCCGATCGCGTGCAGCAGCTCTTTTTCAACGACGGTCCGTTCGCCGTGGCGGCGCTCACCAATCGCTACGCGGCGTTGGCGGCGGAGATCGATCGCGCGGTCGTGGCCGAGTCCGCGCGCTGGGGCGACTCCAAACGTGAACCGCCCTTCTCCCGCGAAGTGGAATGGATCCGCGAACGCGATCGCATTCTCAACGGCTACCTTCCCGGCCGGCTCAACGTGTTTCTCAACCAGCTGCGGACCGATGGCTTGTTCCCGACGGTTGCGCCGGCGGCTTTCAGCATCAACGGCGGCCCGCAGCACGGTGGGCTTGTCTTCGCCAACGACACGCTCACCATCACCGCGCCGGCCGGACAGATCTACTACACCCTCGACGGCAGCGATCCGCGCGATCCGGCCCGGGCGAATGGCGTGGCGTCGAATGCACTGCTTTACACCGGACCGATTGTCCTGCCGGACGGCGCCGTTGTGAGCGCGCGGGTGTTGAACGGAACCCAATGGAGTCCGCTGCTCGACGCGACGTTCTTCACCCCGCAGGACTACTCCACGCTGCGCGTGACCGAAGTGATGTATCATCCGGCGGTCACGAACGAAGCCACCGAGAGCGAGGTTGAGTTCATTGAGCTGAAGAACACGGGGGCCAGCGCTCTTTCCCTGGAACGAATGCGGTTCACGGGCGGCATCGATTTCACGTTCGCCCGGGGCACGCTGCTGCGTCCGGGTGGGTTTCTGGTGTTGGTTTCCGAGGCTGAAGCGTTTCGAGCCAAATATCCAGGTGTGCCTTTCGCCGGCGTCTTTCGCGGACAACTCGACAACGCCGGCGAAACGCTGCGCCTGACGCATCCGAACCGCGGTGACGTTCTGGAGATGGCCTTTGGCGACGCCGCTCCGTGGCCCGTCACCCCCGACGGCCACGGATTCTCGCTTGTCCCGCGGGATCCCGCCGGGAGTCTCGACGCCAGCGACCCGCTTGCCTGGCGCGCCAGCGCGAACCCGGGCGGTTCCCCCGGCGCGGACGATCCGTCCAGTGCCATCCCGCGCCTCGTGATCAACGAAGTCCTGACGGCGTCCACGCCACCGGCAGTCGACACGATCGAACTCTTCAATCCCGCCGGATCATCAGTGAATGCGGGAGGGTGGTTTCTCACCGACGACCCGGCGGTGCCGCGGAAATTTCGAATCCCTGACGGAGTGACGTTGGCGCCGGGCGGCTTCGCGATGTTTGACGAATCCCAGTTCAATCCGGTGCCAACGACGACCAATGGATTCTCTCTCAGTTCGCGCGGAGAGCGAGTTTATCTCTTCTCCGCCAATCCTGCCGGACAACTGACCGGCTACGATCACGGGTTCAGCTTTGGTGCGGCGGATGACGGTGTGGCGTTCGGCCGACTGGTTCTGACCACCGGTGAAGAAAACTTCCCGGCTCAACTCGGCCGGACGCCCGGCGCAGCCAACAGCGGCCCGCGCATTGGCCCGGTGGTCATCACCGAGATTCACTACAACCCGCCGATGGCGGAGGACGGCTTCGTCGAGTTGCAAAACATCTCCAGCCAATCGGTAGCCCTGCACGACGCGCCTGCGTCCACCAACGTCTGGCGCCTGAATGGGACGGATTTTCATTTCCCGCCGGGCCTGTCGTTGGCGCCCACGGAACGCATTCTGATCACGACGGGCGACCCGTTGAGTTTTCGAGCGCGGCACCAAGTGCCGAGCGCGGTTCGGATGCTTGGTCCGTTGTCCGGCCGTCTGCAAAACAACGGCGAACGTCTCGAGTTGCAGCGTCCCGCGCCGCCCGACACCAACGCGATCGCCTACATCACCGTGGACGAAGTTCGCTTCCGCGATCGCGATCCTTGGCCGATCGCCGCGGACGGCGCGGGCGCGTCTCTCCAACGCGTGACGGCTTCGCTCTACGGCAACGAGCCGCGAAGTTGGACGGCGGCGATTCCGACGCCTGGCACCGCGTATCCAGCGGTCTTGCCGCCGGTCATCACGAGCCAACCTGCCAGTGTCACGACCGTGGCTTATCTGGACGTCGGGTTTGGCGTGACGGCTGGGGGCCCGGCGCCGTTGGCGTATCAATGGTGGTTCAACAACTCACGCATCCCGGGCGCGACCAACGCCACGCTGCTGTTGCGCGGCGTGCAGCCGGGCGATGCGGGGAGCTATCGGGTTAGCGTGTTCAATGCGGGAGGGTCGATGTCGAGTTCCAACGCCACCCTCACCGTGCGCGTTCCCGCCACGATCACCCAGCAGCCGCGCAGTCGCGCCGTCACCAATGGCGGGATTGCCGTCCTCACCGTCGCCGCCACCGGCCGCGGTCTGCTCCGCTACCAATGGCAGTTCAATGACGTGAACATCTCCGGCGCAACCAACGCGACGTTGACCTTGCCGAATGTCACCACGGCGGCCACGGGGCCGTACCGTGTCATCGTCACCGACGACATCGGAGCCACGCCCAGCCAGGTGGCCATCCTTACCGTGCTCGTGCGTCCGACGATTCTCGTTCATCCGCTCAGCCAGTCGGTGGTGCAGGGCGATCCGGCGACGTTCAGCGCCGTGGCCGACGGCACCTTTCCGCTGACGTTTCGCCTGCGCCGCGGGAGTCTTCCACTGGCGACCAACGTGCTCAACTCGGCCTCCGTCACGTTTACGCTGACGAACGTTCAACCCGCCAACGCCGGCACCTACAGCATCGTCGTCGCCAATGCCGCCAACCTAACGGGTGTGGTCACCTCAGGTGCGCTGCTGACCGTGCTGGCCGATGGCGACGGCGACCGACTGCCCGATAGCTGGGAAACCCAGTATGGCTTCAACCCGGTGAGCCCGCTGGACGGTGCGCTCGATCCGGATGGCGATACGATGAGCAACCGTGCCGAATACATTGCGGGCACCGACCCGACCAACGCCTTGAGCTATCTGAAGGTTGAACAGCTGGTTCCTGGACTGCCCACGCGCATTTCATTCCAAGCGGTGTCCAATCGGACGTACACGGTGCAATACAACGATGCCTTAGGCGGTCTGTGGCTCAACCTGACCAACACGGCGGAACGTTCGACCAATCGTCTTGAAACTGTGACGGACCCGGGTGCGTCGCCGGTGCGCTACTACCGGCTCGTGACACCGCGAGTGCCGTAGCTCGACGATTCCGGTGGGCGGGGGACGGTCCGGCGGTGGTCTGGGGACGGAGCATTCCTGAACCCGGTGCCGTTGTTTCGGAAACGCAGCCTTCCGGCCGCCCTCTGGACAGTCGGAAATCCGATTGCCCGGCCGTTCGGGCATGCTCATGCTCCACGCATGCAACCACGCGCCTTTCTTCGTCACTATCGTCACTCGACCCTCTCGGGCCTGATCTGTTTCGTCGGGCTGCTGCTGTTGAGCCCCAGCCGGCCTGCGGCGGCAGCCGACAGCCAGACGCCAAAGATCGTAGGCGCGGCCCAAGCCTTGCTCGACACTTTGGACGAGGCGCAGCGCAGCAAGCTCTCGTTCGATTTCAACGATGCCGCGCAGCGAAAGCGCTGGTCGAACCTGCCCGTCAGCATGGTGAAGCATGGAGGTCTTCGTCTTGGCGACCTGAAGGAAAAGCAGCGCGCGGCCGTGATGAACCTCCTCGCGAGCGCCCTGAGCAAGATGGGCTACGAGAAGGTCGTGGGCATCGTCGAGGCTGACGAAGTGCTGCGTAAAGAAAGCGCGAAGGGCGCACCGGCGTTTGGTCGCGACGAATATTTCGTGTCATTCCTGGGCAAGCCGTCGAGCACGGAGCCATGGATGATCCAGTTTGGCGGCCATCATCTGGCGCTCAACCTGACCATCGCCGGCGACGCCGGTGTGCTGACGCCAAGCTTGATTGCGGTTCAGCCGGCCAAGTACACGCAGGATGGAAAGACCATCCGCCCGATGGGCCGGGAAACGGACAAGGCCTTGGAACTGGTCCGGGCGCTGTCCGACGATCAACGCAAGCAGGCCATCCTCGGATCGCAGATGCGGGATCTGGTGCTCGGTCCAGGCCACGATGGGGAGATGATCCAGCCCGAAGGTTTGAAGGTTTCCTCGCTCAATGCGGCCCAGCGCGCTTTGCTGGTGGAGCTGGTTTCTGAGTGGTCCGGAATCATTCACGACGCAGCGGCAGCCGAGAAGCAGAAGGAGATCACCGCGCGGTTGGATGAAACGTGGTTTGCCTGGAGCGGCCCGCTGGAGGCGGGCAAGGCGTATTTTCGCATCCAGGGCCCGACCGTGTTCATCGAGTATGCTCCGCAGAAACTGGGCGGCGACGTGACGATGCACATTCACTCGATGTATCGCGACCCGAGCAATGATTACGGGAAGAAGTTCGGCGGGCGATGAAGCGCGTGGATAGCTCCTTATTTCTTTCAGACCTGCTCACGAGACATGAACCCGCGACTGCTCCACCTCATCCGTCCCGCCCATTGGCCGGGACACCTTCTCCCCCGCAGGGCGGCGGAGAGGGTTTCGCGGTGGCCAGTTCGATTGCCAGGTGGCCGGGGTTCCGCGTCGCGAGCCCATCCGTCGATCCTTCGGTTCGTGAGGAAGCGGATTCGAACGCTGACGTTGTCCGTACTGGGAGTCATCTCCGGCGTTGCTGGCGATGCTTCGGCTCATCGGCTCGACGAATGCCTTCAAGCCACGAGAATTTCGGTGGAGACCAACCGCATTGATCTGGCCATCGACTTGACGCCGGGGGTGGCGATGGCCAACCGGCTCTGGGGGTTGGTTGACGAGGATCGTGACGGACAGGTTTCAGCCGAGGAACAAGCCGCCTATGTCCGACGGGTCTGGAAGGAAACGCGGATCGGCCTTGATGGGATGGTGTTGTCTCCGCGTGAAACGGAGGTTTCGTTCCCGAGCTTCGAAGAATTCCGCAGCGGCCATGGCGTGATTCGCATGCGCGCGTCGGCCGACATACGGCCGCTCGTGGTCGGCTCGCACCAGCTCACCCTGACCAATGCGCATTTGCCGTCACTCAGCGTTTATCTGGTCAATGCGCTGATGCCCAAGAACGGAGCCATCACGATTACGGGGCAGGGCCGCGACGAGCTTCAGAAGGGCTATCGCCTGGATTTTGGCGTGAAAGGTTCGGCACCCTGACTTGGCTGCCACGCGACGCCTAACGAGTCGCCTATTTGGCCGGTGCGGATTCCTTTTTGCCGGCATCTGGCGCGGCTGCGCCGGTGGGGGTCGTCTTCTTTTCCATCTTCATGAACAGGATCCAATCGCCTTCGGCCGGGGACGGAAACTGGCAGGTATTGGCGGTGACGACGGCGACGGCGGGGCTGCGCTCGCCGGTGCGAGGATTGACCCAGGTGACGTTCGGCGATTCGGGCATGAGGTCGAGTTTGACTTCGATGGTCCGATCTTCCGGCGCATAGACAACGAGCAGATCGCGCTGGTCGGACTTGGCTGCTGCGATGAACCGGCCGGCCGCCTGCGCGCCCGGTTGGTTGACAATGGCGACCGGCGCGGGTCGCAATCGCCAGAAATCGATCGATTGGAAGAACTCCGCGAGCGGCGCCATCTCTTTTGCGGCGGGCATGTTCAAGGCCTGTTTCCAAGGCATGGGTTTGCCGGTGCCCGGATGATCCGTGGGCTCGGTTGTGCCGTCGTCCCAGCCCCAGACCCCGTGTCCGCCATAGGTAATCCCGGCGGTGGGCGCGCTCAACAAGGACCAATACATCGCCCGGCGCACATTGGCGGCGGTGTGCGGCTTCTTCGATTGATAGGCGACGTGGTTCTCATAGGGCGGCTCAAGATTCACGATGGGTTTGTGCGGCAGCTTGGCCCAGTCCTCGGTCAGCGGCCCTTCCGTGATCCATTTCCAAGTCTTGTCATCGTCGCCATGACCGCTTTGGTAGCCGACAAAGCTGTACCATTTCTCCTCGATGAATTCCTTCCAGACCCATTGCATGCCGCCCGGGTGCATGGTGACGGGCGCGTGGTCGATGTCGTCGAAAACTGCACGGCCGATCTTTTGCCATTTTGCGGCCTTGGTGCCGCGATAGTCGCCGTCGCCGCCGAGAATCCACGCGACCGAATTGCCGCCCCAGCGCGCGACCATGTAACGCGCGAGGAGGATGGCCTGATCGTCGGGAAGCGAATGACCGGGGTTGACCGCGGGATTGCCGCCGGCTCCGATGGCCCACAGCAGGACCGGAACAGCCAGCAGACCGGCGTCGTTCAGGGCCTGCACCCGCTGATCCAACCGCTGAAAGAAGGCGGGATTGAGCGTGATCTTGTCTTTCCCGGTATAGGCCGGGACCTTGTTCAGATCGCCGCTGGGTGCGGCGCGAAACTGCGTCGCCACGAATTGGGCGGCGGTGAATTTTTGGGCGGCGCGTTCGCGCACGTAAAAGCTCCAGTCGTCATCGGTGGAGAGCAGAGGGCCGTTCCAGACCGTATCAGCCAGCCAGAAATACGGCGTGCCGTCAGCGTGCTCAAAGAACCGACCATCGTGGGCCACGCGGATGGGACCATGCGCGGCAAACCGTGACGACCCGGTGGCCGGGGTCACCGTGAAGCTGCCTTTTTGCTGATGAAGGCCCTTGTTGGAGGCATCGGAGCACGCGGTTTCGAAGGACCACTGGCCCGGCTGGGTCGGTGCGAAACGGATCTTCCAAGCGGCGCCGCCGTCCCAGAAACCCGGAACCTTCAGCTTGCGTCCGTCGGGCGCCGTGAACGTCGCGGTCAGGCTGGCTTCCTGGGGGGCGTTGCCATAGTTCACCGCGCTTTCAAAGGCTTGTTCGAAGCGAGAAAATTGGGCGACGGACGCGGCGCACAACGGCAGGGCGGCTTGGGCGGCCAGAATCAGCAATACGGCCGCGGATCGTCGGGCGAAACGGAGGAGGGAACGGTCGTTCATAACACGTGTCATCTTGGTTCAGCGGGCGGCATCTGACCTCAAATCGAGAGGCGTGTCAAATCGGCAGGAACACCGGGGAGCGCGATGGGGTGCGGTTAGAAACGGGTGATGCAACGAACCGTCTCACCCCTCATCCCGCCTGCGCGGCCGAAGCCGCTTCGGCGCGGCGAAGGCCCGGCCTTCTCCCCGTTGAGCGGAGAAGGAGTCGCGTAGGGCGTTCGTGGGCCAGTGGACGCGCGTGGGGCGCGAACTCAACGCCTGAGACCCTCACCCGCATTTAACTGCGCCCGGCGCGATTGGAAGCGGCGGTGAAGTTTGACGTGATTGAGGCCTGTAAAGCCCGCATTCTGCGGGCCAGTGGCGACGCATCTTGCGTCGAGGCCGTGTTCGCCGACGCGGTTTCGTGGACGACGGCAGGGATGCCGCCAAAACCAGCTACGAACCGCGCTTCAAAACGCACTCGTCACCCAGCGCCAATCGCAAAATGGCATGCATGGCATTAGCAAATCGAAGGTGAAACCACCTTGCCACGCCGGAGGCGTTGTGAAAGGTTCTGCGCTCTAAATTTGTCTATGGCACACGTCAAACTGCACATCCCGGGTCCGGTCGAAGTTTCCGAGAAAACGTTTCGCGCGCTTTGCGCGCCGATGATCGGTCACCGGGGACAAGGCTTCAAGGACCTCTACGGCAAAATGCAGCCGCAGCTGCAATCCCTCCTTTCCACCCGCCAGCTGGTTTACCTCAGCACCAGCTCGGCCTGGGGCGTGATGGAAGGGGCCGTCCGCAATCTCGTCACGAAGAAGGTCCTCAACTGCATGAAGGGCGCGTTCTCGGACAAGTGGTTCGATGTGTCGAAGAAATGCGGCAAGGAAGCCGAGGCGCTGCAGGTGGAATGGGGCTCCCCCATCCGCGCCGAGGCCATCGACCGCCGCCTGGCCACCGGCCAGTTCGACGCCCTCACGTTGATCCACAACGAGACTTCCACCGGCACGATGTCGCCCATCACCGAAATCGCCGCGCTGAAGAAGAAGTATCCGGACGTGATGTTCATCGTCGATGCAGTCAGCTCCATGACCGCCCTGCCGCTGAAGTTCGACGAGTTGGGGATCGACGTCTTGCTGGCGGGAACTCAAAAGGCGTTTGCCCTGCCGCCCGGTTTGGCGGTTTTCGTCTGCTCGCCCGCGGCCCTGGCCAAGGCGGCCACGGTCAAGGATCGGGGCTATTATTTTGACTTCGTCGAGTTCCAGAAGAACGCGGAGCAGAACATGACTCCCAGCACCCCGAGCATTCCGCACATTTTCGCGCTGGCTTCCAAGCTGGATGACTTCTTCGCCGAAGGCCTCGAGAACCGATATGCGCGTCATCGGAAGACGAATCAGATGACCCGCGACTGGGCGGCTCGTCACGGGTTCACTCTTTTTCCCGAGCCCGGCTTTGAATCGCTCACGTTGTGCTGTGTGAACAACGGCGCCCGACCGGGCAGTCGTGTCGTCGATGCCGCCAAGCTGCAAAAGCTGGTCAAGGATCAGGGATTCCTGATCGACGGCGGCTACGGAAAGATCAAGGGAACCACCTTCCGCCTGTCGAACATGGGCGACGAAACGCCCGAATCGATGGAACGCCTTTACGCCGCGCTCGACTCGGCCATGAAGCAACTGTAGCCAGCGAGGCTCAGGGTTCGGGCCGGGGCTGGGGCTGGGCAGTCTAGCCCAGCCGCTGGAGGCGCCAGGAGTCGTAGGCCTGACGGTCGGCCGATCCCATCTTCGCGAAGTCCGGCCGACCATCCGGCAGGCGTGGCCACGTCCCACCGCTGTCCCTGGCCCCGTCTGCTTTCACCGTCGCTGCCGACGCCGACGCCGCGACCGTGGCTGCTGGTTTGGCCAGCGGATTGTTGCGAATATCGGCCGTCGCCCGGCGCGTCGCACTGCCGTCGTAGCTCATGGCCTGGTCGGTGAGTTCCAGATCCTTCTCCAGCTCGCGGTGCGGCTTAATGCCCTTTCCCTGCAACACGCCGTGGTAAGCGCGCACGGCTTCGTCGGGCGCGATCCGGCCGTCGGTGATCAGCCGGAGCATCTCGATGAACGCCAGCTGATGCTCCGCGTTGTTGATCTTGCGCCCGAACAACGCCACGCGCGCGCCGTACTTTTGGGCGTCGTGGATTAGACGGAAGGCGTCGTAGGTGGTGCCGGCGCTGCCGCCGAGAATGCCAACGATGAGGTTCGGGTCGTATTGCGCCAGTTCCTCCATCGCCTTGGGACCGTGATAGACAATCTTGAGGAAGTCCGGCCGGCCTGACTCCGGCACGCCCGCGAGGATCCGCAGGATGTTGTCATTGATGAACTCGCCGAGCTTTTCCGGGGCAATCCCGCTGTCGACGTTCGGGTCGAAGATTTCGAGAAAATGGCGAAAGCCCTTCCGTTCGGCTTCCTCCCGGAATTGCTTATACCAAAGCAGCGCCTCCCGATCCTGATCGAGCTCGTTGACGAACGTGATGGAATAAAGCCCGAGATTGGCGCCGGGAAAAGCCGGGCTGGCGGTGGAACGGTCGCACTCAACTTCCCCGCATTGGATGTGGTCGATGGTGGCGCTTCGGAAGGGTTGGCTGGGCTCGCGCGTGTAACACCCTTGGCGCACAGCCCAGACGTCGGTCGTGTCGTTGGCGCGCGCGGCAGGCGTCACGTGCGAATCCCGAAACAGGCCCTCCTTGATGGTGAGCTGTTCGTTGACGTAGGCGGACATCAGCATGATGTCGATCAGGCCCTGCCGCGTGACTTCACGAATGATGTCGAGGAACTCAGGGAGATTGCGGTAGCCGAATTCGTCGCGACGCCAGACCTCGGGCGAGAATTGGGCCGGGCGCGCTCCCGGGCGCGCCAGGTAACTCCGCGGCCCCGGCGCCCGCACTCCGAACGCCATGTCAGCGTCCTTGGCGTCGGCCAGAATGAACGCCCGCGAACGCGGGTTGGCCCGGATTTCCGCCAGTTTGGCGTCGAGTGACTTGTTCATGCGGGCGGCAGCCTAGACCAGGCGGCCACTGCCCGGCAACAACGTGATTGGAGAGGAGGCGGATGGGAAGCCGCCTGTTCTTTTTGGACCTGCTCACGGGACATGAACCGGGCGGACTGCTCCACCTCACCCGGTTCCGATCCCGCAATGCGGGATCGAAACCTGCCCTCTCCCCCGCAGGGCGGCGGAGAGGGTAACGCGGTCGACCGAATCGACTAACAAGTTGCTCGATCTCCGCACCGCCCGCCTGCGTGTCGATCCGGCCCCCGAAATGCCGCGACGTTGCCGACGGCCGATCCCCTCACCGCGCGGTCGCTGAAGTTCCCCCTCTCCTTGGGGAGAGGGTTGGGAGGGAGGATCGCGACGGCGGTTCGCGTTCGTCCGTCGCTGCGACCTATTCGAGGTTCATGGGAAGCCGCCTCGTTTCTTGGAAACGAGTTGCGTCCCAACTTCCGGCTTTCCACCGCCGGGCATTCGCGTTTAATTGGGACCAGACCAGACGAACCGTCACAACCATTTGAACCCGGATTCACGCGATGACCGTGATCGAACGCACCATCTCGCTCCAGTTTCAGCACCGCGTCTTCTTCACGAAGCACGTGTTCAGCCTGGGGAATACTGTCCTTCGCGATGTTCTGACCGGCCGACCGGGCCAGCCGCCCAAGGTGCTGATTATCCTGGACGAATCGTTGCACAAGGCACTGCCGGCTTTTGCCCCCCAGATCGAATCATGGTTCCAGCATCACGCGGCGGCCGTCCGGCTGGTTTGCCCTCCCGTGGTGCTGGAAGGGGGCGAGCGCGTGAAGAACTCCTATTTTCACGTCTCGGAAATTCATTCCCAGATCGATCGGTTCCATATCGATCGGCACTCGTATGTCATCGCCATTGGCGGCGGTGCGATCCTTGACCTGGTCGGGCTTGCTGCCGCGACCGCGCACCGCGGCGTGCGCCATGTTCGCATCCCGACGACGACGCTTAGCCAGGACGATTCCGGGGTGGGGGTGAAGAACGGGATGAACGCATTCGGGAAGAAGAATTTCATTGGGACGTTTGCCGTGCCGTGGGCCGTGATCAACGACTTCGAAATGCTCGCCACCCTGCCTGCCCGCGACAAACGCGCCGGTTATATCGAGGCGGTCAAGGTGGCCTGTATTCGCGACCGTGAATTCTTCGAGGCCATCGAGGCGGATTGCGTGCGTCTGCGTGAGTTTGAACCCGAGGCGATGCGACAGCTAATCCAAAGCTGCGCCGAGCTGCACATGAACCATATTGCCAATGGGGGTGATCCGTTCGAGCTGGGTTCGGCGAGGCCGCTTGATTTTGGCCATTGGGCCGCGCACAAGCTCGAACCCTTGTCCGACTATCGCATCCGCCACGGCGAGGCGGTGGCCGCCGGCATTGCGCTTGATGTTATCTACGCCCGGCGCATGGGCTATCTGGATGCCGCGAGCACCGAACGGATCCTGCGCCTGATTGAGAACCTCGGTTTCGAGATCTTTTTCAATGAATTGCTCCACGTCGACTCCTCCGGCACGCTGGTCATTCTCAAGGGGCTCGAAGAGTTCCGCGAGCATCTCGGAGGTGAGTTGACCATCACGCTGCTCAAGGGCATCGGCCAGGGTTTCGAGGTGCACGAAATGCACGCGCCCACGGTTCGGGCCGCCATCTCCGAACTGGAGGAGCGCCATCGTGGGCGTCGGAGCGAAGCGGGCGGCCCGGACGTTGTCCCGTTGTTTTCCCGTTAGGCGGAAGCCATCACGATGGGTTCTCAAGTCTCACCCGGAGACGCCATGGCGTGGAACTTCGGCGCTGGGGACGCGGTGCGTTTGCCGGCGTGGTTCTTTGGTTTGTTCCGTGCCTTCCTTTTCAACCCCTGAATTCATGCGACGCACTGCGGTCATCAATGTGGTTGGCCTGTCCGAATCCTTGTTGGGGCCGCACTCGCCCCGCCTCAATGCGTTGGTCGCGCGCGGCGCCAAGGCCACCATCCGCCCCGTCGTTCCCGCCGTCACCTGCACGGCGCAGTCGACTTATGTCACCGGTCGCCCTCCGACCGGACACGGCATTGTCGCGAACGGCTGGTATAATCGGGAATTGGCCGAGGTACAGTTCTGGAAGCAATCCAATCACTTGGTCCACGGGCCCAAAATCTGGGACGACCTGCGTGCCGCGCTCCCTGGGTTTACCTGCGCCAAGCTTTTTTGGTGGTACAACATGTATTCCACCACAGACTGGTCGATCACCCCGCGCCCGATGTACCCCGCCGATGGCCGGAAGGTGTTCGACGTCTACACACACCCGCTCTCTCTCCGGCCCGAAATAAAAAGGGACCTGGGCGAGTTTCCGTTCCCGACGTTCTGGGGACCGGCCGCCGGGGTGGCTTCGCCGCAGGGCGGGCCGGATGCAGCCTCGCGTTGGATCGCCAACTCCGCTCGCTGGGTCGAAGAGCGACATCAGCCCACCCTCAGCCTCATCTACCTCCCCCACCTTGATTACAACCTGCAGCGCCTCGGGCCGAATCATCCGCAAATCGGAGACGACGTTCGGGCGATTGACACGATCGTCGGGGAATTGACCGACTTTTTCCGACAACGGTCAATTCGGGTCATAGTCGTCTCCGAGTACGGCATCACTCCTGTCGATACGCCGGTTCATCTGAACCGGGTTTTTCGAGAGCAGGGCTGGATCACGATCAAGGACGAGCTCGGTTTGGAATTGCTGGACTGCGGCGCGAGCCGTGCCTTCGCGGTGGCCGATCATCAAGTGGCCCACATTTACCTCAACGATCGCTCGATCGAGGCAAAGGTTAGAAAGGTGGTCGAAGCGCAGGCCGGAGTGGCGAGCGTGTTGTCGGGCGAGTCTCGCCGGGCGGCCGGGCTCGACCATCCGCGGGCCGGCGACCTCATCGCGCTGGCGCGCGAGAACGCCTGGTTTACCTATTACTACTGGCTCGATGAAAGTCTGGCTCCGGATTTTGCCCGTTGCGTCGATATTCACCGCAAGCCGGGCTATGACCCAGTTGAGCTCTTCCTCGATCCGAAGTTGTCACTGCCGAAGCTGCGAATTGCCTGGCGCCTGCTGCGCAAAAAACTTGGATTCCGCATGTTGATGGACGTGATCCCACTCGACGCGACTCTCGTGAAAGGCTCCCACGGCATCGTGCCTGCGAACCCCAGGGAGCATGCGCTGATCGTGGTCGACGATCCCGCCTTGTTGCCGGCCCGGCCCATCGAGGCAACGGACGTTTACGCCATCATTCGATCGGCCGTGGCGAGTTGAAGAGGCAAATAACGGCTGGTCTGGTGAAGGCTAATCGCTGTTCGGAAATCTGCCATCAGCTTCGAACCCGTCACCGCAACTGGCGAATGCGAGCCGTCGTCGCGATTCTCCCTCACCCCACCCTCTCCCCAAGGGAAGCCAAGGAAAGGGGGAGCTTCAGCGGCGTCGCCGTAATGCGGATACGCGTCTCCGCTTCGAAGCAGTCCGGGCCATCGATGGGCTCGCGCAACGAAAGCCCACGCGCAGTCAGATCGAAACGAAACGGGCGTCGACGTTCAGGCAGGCTGCGATCGCTCCTCTCCCCGGGGGAGAGGGTTGGGGTCGGCGAATCGCTATCGCCATGTTCCATTTCGCGATCGTCGCGAATTTACGAAAGGCTACGGCGCCTTCTTGGTGGCGCTGACCTGCAGCTTTGAAACCACGCGCGAAACGCCATCGACGGCCAACGCTGCGTTCACGGCGTGACTGACCTGCTCAAGGCTGGACACATCACCAGTGAGGGTGACGATGCCGCCACTTGTTTCCACGCCGATGCTCAGGCCGCTTAGGCCTGATTCGCCGACGAGTTTGGTTTTTACCGCTGCGGTGATGCGGACGTCGCTGGCGGCATTGGCCACCGTGGCTCCGGCGCTCTTGGCCTTGTCCCGCACGGCTGATCCGGTCCGGGCGATCTCATCCTTGACGTCCTCGTAACCTTCGCTCGCCTTGTTCCGAACGATCTCCCCGATGCGCACTGCATTCGTCTTCACCTCGGCCAGCTGCGCCTGTCCTTCCTTCTGGGTGAAATACCAATGTCCGGCCCCGCCCACCGCTGCGCCGAGCACAAATGTAAATAGGTAGCCTTTCATAAAACCTGACGTCCGAATAATTCCGCAGCCGATTGATCCCCCAACCCGCGACTAACGTGACTCATCCGTGGATCGCTCACTCGCAGTCACCAACCATCCCCCCACGGCAACGGCGGACTGAGCACTGAGCACCGAGCACTGAATACTGATTACTGATTATCTCCGGCCGACGAGGCAAACGCTTTGGCCAAGGCGATGGCTTTGAGCATGGCCTTGGATTTGTTAACGGTTTCCTGAAATTCGTCTTCCGGAGTGGAATCGTTCACCCAGCCGCCGCCGGCCTGGACGTAGGCCCGCCCGTCCTTGAGGAGTGCGGTGCGGATGGTGATGCAACAGTCGAGGTTGCCGTTGAACGAGAAGTAACCGACGCAACCGCCGTAGGGGCCGCGCGTGGTTTGCTCCAGCTCGGAGATGATCTGCATCGCCCGAATCTTTGGTGCGCCCGAGAGCGTGCCGGCCGGAAAGGTGGCGCGCATCAAGTCGTAGGGCGTTCGGCCGGCGCTCAACTTGCCTTCGACCTGACTGACGATGTGCATCACGTGGCTGTAGCGCTCGATGATCATCAAGTCCTTGACCTCGACGCTGCCGAAATCACAAACGCGCCCGATGTCGTTGCGCGCGAGGTCAACCAGCATGACGTGTTCAGCCCGTTCCTTCGGATCGGCGAGCAGTTCCTTCTCGAGGGCCAAATCCTCTTCAGGCGTGGCGCCGCGGCGTCGGGTGCCGGCGATCGGGCGAATCTCGACCCGGCCAGATTCGCAGCGGACATGGATCTCCGGCGAAGCGCCCACCAACGAGAAGCCTTCCAGTTCCAGAAGGAACATGTAGGGCGACGGATTGATCGTTCGGGCTGCCCGGTAAACGTCCAGCGGGCTTGATTGCGTCGGGGTGGAAAAGCGCTGCGAACCCACCACCTGAATGATGTCGCCCGCAGTGATGTATTCCTTCGCCTTGAGCACATTGGCGCGGAACTTTTCCGGCGTGACATTCGATTGGAATGGAATGTCCTGAGTTTGCCGAGGCAGGCCAACGGGCGGCTGCGTGACCGGCTGCTCGAGCAGGGACACTATCCGGTCGATCTCGCTGATCGCGTCCTCGTAGGCCTCCGCCAGATTTGCACCGGGCTCGACCATGGCGTTCACGAGGACGGTCAACGTTTGGGCAACGCGATCGAAGATGAGCAGCTCGTCGGCGATCAGGAAATACATCGTGGGCGTCCCGAGCTCGTCGTGGGGCGGGCGGGGCACGACCGGTTCGATGTCGTGGATGAACTCGTAGCCGATGAAACCCACCGCGCCGCCGGTGAAACGGGGCAAACCCGGGACGGCGACCGGTCGATACTGTTTCAACACCTGTTCCACCACTTCCAGGCCGTCCCGGACGCACTGGGTGCAGTCGGGCTGCGGCTCGCGCGGGATGGCAAACTTGTCGATCACCTTGCCGTTTTCGATCACCTCGATGCGGGCGCCGGTTTGGCGAATGACCGCGCGAGGGTTGCAACCGACGAAGGAATATCGGCCAAGGTGTTCTCCGCCTTCGACCGACTCGAACAGGAACGATTCGCCTTGTCCGCGGATCTTGTTGTAGGCCGAGAGCGGCGTTTCGAAGTCGGCGAGCAAACGGCGGGTGACCGGGATCAGGTTGCCCTGGGTCGCCAGTCGCTGAAATTCTTCAAGGGAAGGTGAGTACATGATGCCTGGCTTAGGCCTTCTTCTTGTATATATCCTCGGGCTTGAGCAGGCGCGGCTCGGTTTCCTTAAACGCCTGCCCGTCTTTTTCCACCGAACGGAAAAAGCAGGACTTGAAGCCTTCGTGACAAGCCGCCCCGGATTGCTCGACTTGAATCAGCAGGGTGTCGCCGTCGCAGTCGAATGCGATGTCCTTGACGGTCTGGGTGTGGCCGCTTTCCTCGCCCTTCATCCAATACTTCTGGCGCGAACGACTCCAAAAGTGGGTCTTGCCGGTGGCCACCGTCGACTCAAGCGATCCCCGGTTCATCCAAGCCATCATCAACACTCGGCCCGTCCCTGCCTCTTGAATGATGGCGGGAATCAGACCGTCGCTCGTCCACTTCAATTTGTCGTAAAAGCTCATACCAAAGTGAGGCGATACTGCACGGCTCGGCACCCCGGGGGAAAGGGGAATTTGTGGCCTGCTTGCCCGGCCGCTCGGGCCACTTCGGCCGCTCAATGCAAGAGCCGTTCGTCGTCCTCAGACCATTGCGTCGCCAGCCATCGCGCAATGCGATCGAGCTCCCGTTCGCCGCGACCAGCGGCCTTGCGGGTCCGGTTGGCCATGGCCCGAACCCGGGCTAGTTGCTCGCGGAGTTCCGCCCGTTTCTTGCCGTCGAGCCGGCCTTGCTCGGCACGGCTGCGCACCAGTCCCGGCGAGGTCAAGGCTCCCGGCACGGACCAGTTGCGATCGGTGTTGAAGACGCGGAACAGGAAAAACAAATCGTCCACCTGCGCGGGATGCCAGGCCGGTCCGAACAGCTCGCGCCCCAAACGGGCTTTGAGGTCGTCTTCAGGCAGGTCGGGATTGGCGCTCAGCTCACGAAAAACCAACCGGATGCCCCGCACCGGCAACTCGCCGTACGGGTTCTCCCCTTCCCTCAGCCAGCCGAAGCCAAACGGGATCTGTCGACGTCCGACGATCCACGGTTCGCCGAACTCCGTCTTCGACGCGACGTAGCTGTAACACTCGAGGGACGGGACGTATCCGGTGCACTTCGAGTCGCGGGCACGTTTGACGCCGGCCCGTAGATTGGCGACGTCAAAGCGACACGGCGCCTCATTCCACCACCAAGCCCCTTTGGCCTGAGCGACCAAAGCCGGCTCGATCGCCGCGCTGTGCGGGGTGAAGAACAGCGTCCAGCGCGGGTCGAACGGCTGCTTCGCGGCGGTCGCCTCCGCAAAGGAGAACCGAAGCTTGGCGCCGGAGAAATAGTGCGGATAGACCACCACCGTGGCCTGCGGGCGCCGGGCCCAAACTTCATTCGAGATTTCTCGGACGAACTTGAATTCGTGGTCGAAAAACTTGGAGCCGCACTCCGGGCAGTGACAGATCGCGTAGTCGCTGGATTCGATGAACAGCCCGTCTGCTTCGGGATAAAACTCGAATGCCATCTCCCGCACGTAGGCGCGCATGAACGCCTGCGATTCGGCTTTTGCCGGGCACAGGTTCCAGCCCCAGCAACCGATGCCAAACTCGCGCACCGCTTGGCCATCGGCCCCAACGGCCTTCAGCTCCGGCCGCTCCAGCGGAAGCTGATTCACCCCGTCATAGCCAAACGGCGTGAATCCCAGCAGGACTTCTATTCCGCGGGAGTGAGCGTGCCGGATCAGCTCGCGGCCAAAGTCCCGACGCACGTTCTCGTGGTCCTTGGCCCATTGCCAGGTGATGGGAAACTGTTTCGATCGAAACGCACCGGCCATCCAAAGGATGATCGTGTTGACCCCATCCGCCGCCGCGGCGTTGAGGATCTCCTTCCACACCGACAGCCCAAACGTGGGCATGCGCATGAAGCACAGGTAATAGCCGCGACGTTGTAGGCCAGGGCTTGGTCGGCCGGTCCGGTCCGCGCTGGCCGCCGGGGCGACGCATCCGCCGGCGGCGAACCCGGCAGCGGCGGAGATGAATTGACGCCGGTTCATGACGACGTTTGACCCAGTCGCATCGCCAGTGGCCAGATTACCGTTCGTGGACGAGTCGGGTCTCCCCAAGCCGCGGCCAGAGATCCCCTCAGACGTTCCAGTGGGTTCTGACCCGTTGCTTGGATACAGCGCTGGGTGGCGGACCAGCTACTGAAGTAGCCCAGCAATTGGTCGAGGGTCCAATGCTCTTCCATGGCAAGGGGCGGCGAGGTGAGCTCGGCAAAAGGAAAGGGCAGGGTGCAGTAACCTTCTTCGACCAGCTTCCGTTCTGGAGGCCAGTAGGGGCCGAGAGTGTTCGCGTAGAAATCCTGAACGATTGCCTCCACGCGAGGATCGTCGAGGTGATTGACGCCGTAGCTCCAAGCGGCCAGCCAACCGCCGGGGTGCAAGACTCGTCGGGCTTCAACGTAAAACCGGGGTAGATCAAACCAGTGCAATGCCTGCGCCACGGTAATCAGGTGCACCGACTGATCGGGCAGCCCGCTTTGTTCGGCGGGGGCCACGCGATAATGGACGTTCGGAATTGTCTCGGCCGCGCGGATCTGTTCCGGGCTGGCGTCCGTGGCGATCACGCGGCTGAACCGGCGCGCCAGGTCGACGGTGGCTTGGCCACTGCCGCACGCGCAGTCCCACACGACTGCGGACGACGGAGCGAGTCCGGCCAGAAAGTCGAAGAGAGCGGTGGGATATCCCGGTCGAAAATCGGCATAGCGCCGGGCGACACTGGAAAAGTGATCCTGGAATGATTTGTTCACCGATTCATCGTTTGATCATCAGTTGTCTTCTGCCCACAGCGAGGAGGCTGGAAATTCTGGAAAATGTCAGCCTGGAAATAGTCATTGCACCCGTGGGGCAATCCCGTGATAGTGCCGGCGCTGCTTGTCGGAGCGTAGCTCAGCCTGGCTAGAGCACTTGCTTTGGGAGCAAGACGTCGCAGGTTCGAATCCTGTCGCTCCGACCACTTTTTATTGGGCTTTTCGAGGGGTCGGTTGATTTCCTGACAATTTCCTGACAATTTCCTGACAAATTCGCGGGGTGAACAGCGCGAAGCGAAGGTTCCCTGTCGTCGTCAAGGAAGGCTCCGTCAGCGTCCGCCTCTACCACAGTCCATACCCAAGTGCTGGCGGATCGCAGGTGTATGACTAACGCAATCGAGGCTGAACGAACCGCCCGAACGCGCATTCGAAGTGGAAATTTGCATCGACACCGCGGCGGCGAGATCGGTGCGCTAGCGACGTGATCCGCCATAATTCCAGGGAGCGCGCCCTGCTCCTAACCTTCGTTAGGTTTCCGCGTCTGCGAGCTCGTTGCGGATCGTGCGCGCAGGGTGCGTGAAAAGGACGCTTCAAGAACGACCCGTTCCAACAGAAAAATCGTTCACAGCCAGACCGCAGCCAAACCGTATTCCTGATCGGGGCACGGCAGGGGCGGTCCACGACCTTAACATTGTTGTGGGCATGGTTGCGTCCCGGAAGTGCCCTAAAAGGTGCATCGTCCGCATTAAAAGGGAGTGTTATATCGGGTCAGCGACGCTTGTTTCGTGGTTAACCCGGGGCCCCGGACGTGGGAGTAACGACTGGGTGACGTCGCGTGACGACACGGTGCCGTCGAGTTCCAGTCCGAAGTTTGGGCGCCGTCAACTGACTCGGATTGGCGCCGACTTGAGCGCCGGCCTCGAACCTTCCAGAACCGGAACAGACCGGCGACGACAACAAGGCTCAAGACCCCGGAGATTAAAGTCCCGAAGTCGGAGCGATTGACCGGCAGAGCAGGATTGTTGTTCGGGTTTGACGAAGAAGGGCCGACGTCCGAGGTCGACGAAGCCGGGGCCGGAGGCGCAGTCGCCGCCGCAGCAGGCGTCGAACTGACAGGTGCGGTCTCCATGGGCGCGCCGTTGGCGTCGGCCGGTTTATCAACGGGAACTGGCGCGGCGGCCTCCTTTGATTTGGCCTGGGCGCTAAAGCGCGCATTTCTTGGGGGCCGGCGATTCAGCACGATTCGCACGGAATCAACGGAAGCGTCCGGGATCTCAATGGTGGGCTCGCCAAAGGGAATCTTTTCCGCCGGGAGCAACGTCAGTCCCTGAAGAAAACCGTGGCGACAGGCTCGGCTGAAGGATTCCTGGATCTCGTTTCGAAGCGCTTGCCGCGATTCGAAGTTGCCGAACAGCGTGAACTCTTGGGTGACCGCACCGGCCGACGAAAGGCGATGCACACCAATCACCCGAGCGGAACAGTCTCGAAGGATGGCCTCGCCCAGTTGGATGGCCTCTGGGTTGAGGTTTGTCGCGACCAGCACCATCGAGAAGGAAGGGACGGCGTTCGTTGGGCGACGGATCTCGATGGGACCAGCCGAAGTCAACTTCGCCCGGTCGGTTCTGATGGGTGGGGTCTGGTTCATCAGAGCTTCTGCGCCCTTGCGGGATTCGGCGCTAACGGCGCGCCCGACAAGAAGGGAGCCTAGGAAAACGATGTGCATGAATCGCCGCATAGGGAAGGAACTGATTAAGGGTTATAGAGGGTCAAGGTCGGTCGATAGCGGACGTAAATAGTTCTTCTGTCGGGGAGCAGCTCAGAGTCAACGTCGATTCCTGTCAACGCTCGCACCCCGGTAGCGAGGTGCTCCCGGATCAAATGAGGCTGGCCGAGGTCACCCCGGAGAAAAAAACCAATCTCCGGCGCATTGGTGTCTGCCCAAACGCTCTTGACCGAAGGCCCGCGCTGCATGAGGCCCAGAATCTCGGGCTGCAATGCTTCCCAGCGCCCTTGGGGGAAGGCCTCGAAGACCACGCGCAGCGCCGCCTTGTCGCCGCTGATTTGCGGAGCCGGATCAAACTTGGGCAGTGGCAGCTTTTCCATCAACTCACGATACAGGGGAGCACTGAGCGACGAGTCCGGGTTGGGCCACACTGCTCCAAACCGTTCCCGCTCAGCCAATGCTCTGGCTACGAGCAAACATCGCCGACGCGCGCCGACATCCGCGTTGATCCATCGATTCTCGACCGCTTGACGTTCCTCCGGACTGGGAAAAGCGAAGGCGCTGAATCGACTGGCCGGCAGGCCCGCCAAATTGGCCAGGGCGCGAGTTAATGCACGAATGCAGGCGGCTGTAAGCGCTTCTTCAACCGAGTCCGACCGCGACTCGTCCGCACCGTAGGTAAATCCGGCCTTCCATCCGTAGCGCAACCCGAAGTCACGGCCTTTCTCACGGCGCGTGAGCTCGATATTGACGCTGCCTTTCGCGACCTGAATTTCCGTCCCAAACTGGGTAATGGTCACGCTGACTGTAGCCCTGGATTTGCTGCGGAAAAACCTCAATCCTCCGTCGATGGAGAAGGCGGATGAAAATGGGCCGATCAAGGCATCCAGCGACACTTCCTTCGACTTTGTCTCGACCGGAGCTTCCGTCTCGTCCACCAGTTCGCAGGTGATGCTGAGGTCCGGCAGAGCCGTAGATGGATCCAGCGGGCGCAGGATCGCGTTCGTGGCATACTCTATCCGGGAGACCATTCCCGTCGACCCGGCCACGAGATTTGTTAGGGTCGTAACCACGATATCCTGCTTGGCGAAGAACGACTCGCGCGTCTTCGCTTCAACCGCCAGGCGCGCTCCGCCGCTCATGAACTCAATCCTCCGTCCCACCAAGCCCAGGGCGTATTTCATCCGATGCTTGAGAGAACGGTGGGGGTGCTTGACGTCGTTGCCGAACTCCGGGTCCAGGATGTAAACCAGCAGCGATCCAGACGGAAAGCCCACCGAGAGAGGTAGCGTCTCGACCAGCCGCGCCAGTTCGCGTTCCGGTTCGATCAATGCCTCATTGACCGAACCGTGGGCGCGCAGGCTGTTCGTCAGCAGAAGGCAGATCAGGCCGAGGCAGGACCGCAAGTTGAACGAATTCATGGAGTGGGGCGAGGAGGGTTAGAGCTCTGGATTTTCAAGCGTGGTTTGTTCGATGCGGAGGCGCCAGGGCGTGGACTGTACCACGACCGTATTGGCGGCAGACACTTTGGTTCCTTGCTCTGGCATGAAATGTCTCGGGTGCAGGCCGGCGTGATTGGTCACGACAACTTGGGATATGATATTCGTCCGACCCCGGCTCGGGCCGTTGGACCGCAAATCGAATCGTGTCGGGGTTTCCGTCACCACCCGAACCACGCGAGTGTTCACCAGTTGCCAGCGAGGCAACACTTTCGGTTCTGTTGCGAACAGATCCTCGGGAGTCGGAGTGCTTGGCGCCTGGGCTTTCTGGATGATGATGACCTCTCCGATGTTGGTGAATCCTTGCTTGGCGCGTCCAACGGCTAGCCGAGTTGCCATCCGTTCGCGCAGGGTCGGTCTGGAAGCGGGATCGACGAAACTGGATGGCGTGGTGGAATCACTCAATCCCTCCCGGGCCCAGAGCAGCCCGGAGAAGTTGGTGATCGCAAGCAACGAGAGCGCATGAATCAGCGAGGCCTTGGATTTCATTTTTGATGAGTGGAAGGATTCCAGGGTCATGGTCCGCCCATGACCCTGGCTCAGCTCTCAAGCACTTCGGGTCAGGGTTTGGCCATCACGAACTGATTGACGACCGTGGAACCGCCGTTGCCCGTTCGGACCGTTCGCATGTCGACGGCTTGCCGGATGGTGATCTCCGCGATTTGGCCTCCGAGCACCGCGCGATTGGCGGTGAAGGAATGGCCCCGTCCGATGATCCAGTTCTGGCCCTTGACCGTCTGATGGATCGTGGCAGTGCCATCAACCTGGGCCCCGTCCATGACGAGGCTGTTTCCGACCAGCGAACCGTTACGCCCGATCGCGGTGTTCCTCACGGCGTAATTCTGTTTGAGGTCCAATTCCGCAGCACCGGAGTCCCGCAGCACCACCTCGTTGAGTACCGCCGTTCCGCCGTTGTTTCGGAACGACTGAACCCGGGTGGTCTTCTGATCGCTGGTGATTGTGCCAAAGTTGTTCCCGCCAGATTCATCGCCCGTCGGCTCAGGATCGACCGGATTATCCGGGTTGTCCGTATCGGGATCCGGATCTGTATTCGGGTCGACCGGATCCACCGGGTCAACTGGATCAGTCGGGTCATCGAGGTCATCATCCACCACCGACACCTTTGGAGCCGTGACGGCCTGCGGTGCGGAAGCCGTTTGTTGCTCGGCCTTGGCGACAACGGGTGAACGGGACTTGGATGCTGCCGTTTTTGGCGCGGCATCGGCCACGATGGCCACGGAGGTCACGGTCAGTGCAGTTAGGATCAATGCATTCTTTCTCATGATTCGAGCTTCAGTTGTTGTTTTCTTTGTTCGACGGCGGTTGCGGTCACCACGCACGGGAAGAAGCATCGCCGAATCGAATCAGCGACTGATTCCGTCAACCCGACCTCGGGCGCCGGCGCCGTCCACTCATGAAAACGAATGTCCGGCGGCGACGTTACAGAATCAGCGGAGAAATCTGTGGGATACGACGAATGGCGCGAAGCGTGAGAACAGCAGATGCCAGCGGCCGTGGCGGCCCTGCCCGATCGGGTGCCGAATGCAGTTCGGAAGATATCCGCTACCCCGGAACTCTACCAAGCGCTTGCGATTCGTCCTCACCTAGCCCGAACGCAATGACCTTCGGGGCCCGGACTGACACCGGCGCTTCGAGTAACTGCAGACTCCCAGAATTTGCGTTGTTTTTGCCAGCAGCGACAGTCCGACGGGATCAAAGCTCGGAATCGGTCGTCAAATCTATGTTGTGCAAGAAACGCTCCAGACGTTCGTCGGTCAGGATTTGAGCGAGTTTTGAATGGTGTGCCTCCTCCAAAGCATTTAGCAGTTCCTCGCCAACCTCGAGATCGAGTGCCATTACGGCGGCGTCATATGATTTCTCCGCTAGGAACAAAGCTCGAAACTCCGCTTCGGTGACGTCTATTCCGCGGAGCGCGTCCCGCAGCGCATTCGCATTGGACGAGTAACGCACGTCGTATTCCGTCAGCTCGGAGGGTGTTAACAAGCTGGCCAGCTCTTTCTGTCGCTGCGCGCGCAGTTCGGTCAACTGATTGGCCTGCTCGAGAGTGAGATCCTCTCCGCTAGTAGCCTGGATAAACTGCCCCTCGAGCGCATCAAAACGTTCCCACCATGAGCGCAGCGCATCCTGTTTGGGCGCAAGTGGACCGTCAAACCGAGGGGCCTCGAACGGCGCGTCATCCACCTTCGTCAAGCCCCCTGAAGCACCGTTGCTCTGCAGGAGCATGTCGACAAGCTCCTGAAGTTCGCGTCCGGCCTCCTCCGACTCCGGGACGGAATGCATCTCGCTTTGACCAAACTCGGGCCGCCAAAACTGCTGGCGCCGTTCGAGGAAAAGCGCGCGCGCTCTCTCTCGTTGCTGGACCTTCAGCTCCGCGGCGACAATTTCGCGAATCGTCTGTTCGGGACATTCGATGTGCCTCAGGTTCTCGACGAAGGTTGCGTAGTTGGTTGTCTCGATTTGGCTCCAGCGGAAATCAAACTTCACCTTGGCGTCGCCGGCCATCTCTCCGGCCCGTTCGAGGGGCAGCGGGTTGGAAGGGTTACCTGAGGCCGGAGACAACGAGGGGGCCGTTGCGACGATCGGATCAGAATGCTGGGCACGACGCGACGACGGCGCCATGGACTGCCAATACCACGTGGTCAGGACGGAGGTCGTCGCCACGCCAGCCATGGCGACGAGAAACCGGATGGTTTTCATCGGAAATTCAATGGATATCGTTTTTTGATCGGTGGGCTGGCCTGCCGAACGAGTGGCGCCGGCAGGCCAGTGGTTGCAGCGGGCTGGACAGCCCACCGTGGAGGGCCGAAGCCTACCGGGCGGCGCACTGGGCGGCCCGCAGGCTGTGGCGGCCGTCTTCGGCATAGCTGAAGACTAATCTCGCTCCTGTGCCGGCGCGGCGAAGCGCTCCGCTGCGGGCCCGTGCTTCGCTTCGCGCCCCGAGCACAAAGCCGACCTTCTTGGTCGACGGATGCACAGCGACGGCCGTCCACCCTTCCGTTGCGGTGGCTCGAACCTGAGTCGGGGTGCGGCCGCACCCTTCCGTGAAGTAGCGGTAAACGGTCCGAGCCAGATCATTGGGGGGGGCGCCGCTTGCCCGCCAATAGAACCCACCCGTTCGATCGTTGACCGCGATCGCGGAATTGGCGCGGGACTCGTGTGCCGCCAACACAAGGCAGGCGCACACACCCAATCGCGCCAGCCATTCACCGGAACTGCCGAATCGCCTCGCGACTCCTGCGACCAGCCCGAGTGGAGAACGCGTTTCCTCTTTTCCAAGACTACTCTTCATATCGGTTCAATTTGACGATGGTTGGGCCGGGTCATTGTGACTTCGCGCCGTTCGGCGCTCCGGCTCTCAATCTGAATAACGAAGCCCGGCTCGGGGCGTTACTGGCTTGAAGGTTCAAAATTTCAGGTAACCTCGTGCTGGGTTTTCCGTATTCCCCGGCGATGACTGGCACTCGCGCTTTGATTCGGGGAAGACGGGGTGGAGTCCGCGTCCAAACCGTCGGACTGGGCTCGCCACTCCGATCGGCCGCGGCCTCATGGCGTTTCCGTCGAACGATCGAAAGCCATGAGACCCCATGAATGAACCCCAGCTATGTCGATCCTGCGAGGGCGAGAGGTCTCCCCTGCTCCGGGGCCTTTGTCCCCGCTGCATCATGACAATCATGCTCGCGGAACCGGATGAGTCCGAGCGGAAGGCCCGGCGGACCAAAGGATCCCGGCCTGAGCGCTCGCAGGTCAAACGCACCAAACGAGGCGTCTGAAGGGAGCAGGGACGAAAACGGCAGGGGCGTTCTCCGGCTTTTTCCACTTCCGTCCCATGGGATCGTCTGGTATCAGGCGTAACCATGCTAGACGACTCCGCGAAGAAGGATTCTCCTGTGACCGAGGGCGGCCGTGGGTTCCCATCCACCCGTTGGACCGTGGTGATCCTGGCGGCAGGCGCGGACTCGACGCAGGCGGTGGATGCGCTCGGGGAACTTTATCGGCGCTATCGCCGCCCCCTGCTGGGCTTGCTTCGCAGCAAAGGTACGTCGGCGGAAGAGTGTGAGGATCTGCTCCAGGGCTTTTTCGCCCAGCTCATTTCCAAGGCAGGACTAGCCAATGTGCAGCGGGAAAAAGGCCGCTTCCGCAGCTTTCTTCGGGCTTCGCTGACTCACTTTGCGATTGATCGGTGGCGCAAAAAGCGGCCGGTGACCGAGCTGCCGGATGGGTTGGACAGCATTGCTGAAAAACTGCCGGGCGGCGTCGACCAGCCGGATGAAAGCTTTGACCGCTCTTGGGCCTTGGAATTGTTGCGTCATGCGATGAACAGTTTGGAAACGGAGTATACGCAACGGAATCGCGCGGAGATCTTCGAGGTATTACACGTGTATTTGGCCGAGAAAAAGCCCGGGCTTTCCCATCGGGATGCGGCGGCACGGTTGGGGATGAGTGAGGGGGCTGTGAAGACCGAAGTGTCGCGCATGCGCCAACGCTACCGGGAATTCATCGAAGACCAGATCGCCGATACCCTGTGCGAGCCGACGCTTCAGGCCATCGAAGAAGAAAAGCGCGCCCTCTTCGCGGCGTTGGGCGGAAAATAGCGGACCTTTCGGCGCCCGCTTAACTCCCTATCTAGCAGGGCGGGGCTGCTCCCGCCGCACAATCCGGCCGCCCTTCTCCGTACCGGGCATCCGGGTTTTCACCTGATCCCCCCGGTTGATAGGTCCCCAGCCGGCCGTCCCTTAACCGTGGCCCCCCGCTCGGCTCCCTCTCAATCCGTCCTGTCTGGCGGTTCGCACTCCTATTCCACCGGCACCTCCCTGACCATGTCCTTCCATTTTGGTGAGAGAGAAAAGTGCGATCGGAGAAAAACGGTAACGAATGAAGGCCAAGGCACGTTGTTACTGGTGAATCCGCGGACGAATCGAACGCCGCGAACGAACGAACCACCCTATCTATGAAAAGAAACACCGCTCTTGGAGCCACGATTGCAGGCAAGATCGTCCGAACTTTCCAACTCATCGCCGTTCTCGGGTCCGCCCTGATCTTGATGGGCTGCGCAACCACGGGCGCTGACCCAACAAAGGTCCCCGTCACCACCACGGCCAAGGTAATGGGACTGACGTCCGAGGATTTCATTGGCATGGGCAGCAAGATCGCGCGCGGAATTCTCGCTGTTAAGCAGATCGAACTGGCCGATCCCGCTCATCCGCCAAAAGTGCTTTTCAAGCCGCTGACCAACAGCACCCGCCAGACTCGTCTCGACGTGAGGAACATCGTGAACAACATCGAGGTTGAGTTGCAGTCGTCGACGGCGGGCAAGGTCGCGATCGTGGATCGTTCGATGATGAAAGAGCTGGAGGAGGAGCGTGACCGCAAACGAGAGGGCGCCGTGACGAGTTCGAGCAACCCGGACCTGCAGGAGTTTGCGGGTGTTGATTTTTATCTGACGGGAGAGATCACGGGACAAACGGACCGCGACGCCTCGGGCACGATCAATGAATACACGTTGTGCACGTTTCGGCTGGTGGCGGCTCGAAGCGGGATCCGAATTTGGACGGGAAAGTACGACATCAGCAAGATTGCGCGGGACGACATCGCCCATCGGTAGGCTCGAGTTGACATCACGAGACTGGAGGCACAAATGAAGATCTGCATTGGCATTCGAGGCGTGTTGGTGTGTTGCGTGGGCGGCCTGTTGGCGGGATCGACCACGAGTTGGGGCGCACTTATCCCGGGTTTCGACGGGATCAAATTACCTGAAATCAAGGTGAACTGGCCGGGCCGAACGGGTGGAGAGGCCAAGCCCAATACCGAGAAACCACCGGAGAAAGAGCCCTCACTTCCGGTGACGATTGAAGCGGCGGAACAACGATTGGCAGCGGCCAAGGAGAAGGACAAGGGCATGTGGCGGTACGTGCTGGGGGCTATGTATCTGCGCAAAGGCGACTATACCCGAGCTCGTGCGCATTTGACTCAGGCCTTGGAGGTGGTCGATGCCCGATTCGGCAAGGATCGTAATGCCGCGCGTGCCCGGAACTACCTTCGGTCCGAATCGAGCAAAAACTTTCTTGGCGAACCGTATGAACGTTCCATGGCCAACTTTTACATGGGTGTTTTGGAATGGATGAATGGCGATATCAACGCTGCCCGACCCTATTTCAAAAACGCACAGTGGGAGGACTCCTTCACTGGAGGCGATTCAAACTATGCCTGCGATTACGTCCTCTTCGACTACCTCTGGGGCCTCGGAGCCGTGAAGATGGACGCCGACCCTGGAAACTCGCTCCAACTCGCCCGAGCTGTGACCAACACGGTCCTCGTCGGCAACCACTCCGCCCCGCCGCTGCCCGACTACAATCGCAAAGCGAATGTTCTGGTCATTGCGGAATACGGATTGGGGCCGTTCAAATACAGGACCGGCAGCAACCACGAGATGCTGAGGTTCAAAGGCACCCAACACCCCACGGTCGCGGCGCGACTGAAACTTGCGAACGCGACTCATCTGATGCCTCCCTGCGACGACGTCACCTTCCAAGCGATGACACGCGGTGGTCGGTTGATGGACGGAGTGAACCGAAACAAGGCGATCTTCAACGACGCGGCGGGCGCAGTCGGGGCTGCGGCGCTGGCGACCAGCGGAATCCTAATGCTGGCGAATGTCGACGAACGCGCCGCACTGATTGTCATGGGCGTTGGTCTCGCCCTCGAAATTTTTCGCAGCGTCGGTATCATCAAGCCCGGCGCCGACATCCGATGCTGGTACAATCTTCCGCAGTTCCTTTCCTTCCAGGCGCTGGAGCTGCCCCCCGGCAATTACTCAGGCCAGGTCGAATTCCTGGATGAACGCAACGAAGTGCTGCCGGGGCGCACCAAAGCCATCACGTTTACGGTCGAGGCCGGCAGTCCCAAAGACGTCGTCCTGTTCGTCAGCGAACTGAACCACTGAACCCAAAACCACCGAAGACATCTACCGCTTTCCTCCTCATGAAAAACAACCTTCCTCACCTGATGACCGCCCTGGTTGGGCTGCTGCTCGCAACCGCGACGGGCTGCGTGACAGACGCCGGCCCTCATTCACCGGCGCTTCGACTGAACCCCAATCTCGAGGAAAGCGGCGGAGTCGTCCTGCTCGACTCATGGTCGCAACGGTCCATCACTTGCACCACGGTCAAGTACAGCCGGCGACCGGACGGGCGTTTGATCATCTCCGCCAATCTGGTCAACCGGCGAAACTTCGAGGCACGCATTGAGGCCAGTTGCGTCTTCCAGGATCAGCACGGCGTTGGGGTTGGAGACGAGACTCCGTTTGCGGTGGAATTCCTGTCGGCCAACGAAACCAAGACGCTGACCTTCGTCGCCAAGGACGATCGAGCGAAATCCGCCACGATCCGGGTGCGCAAGGGCTAACCCGACAGCGGCCACAACGATCGCGACGGTTTCGGTAACGAATCCCGGCCAAACCGCGTTTATCAGGAGACGGCTCCGCGGCGAACGCCACTGGCCGTCCGCAACACCAGAACTGCCTGACGATTATGAAAACGCCCCACGTGTCCACCCGTTGTTCCCTCGGCCTTGGGCTTGCCCTGGTTGCCGCCGGTGCGATTGACCTGAGCGGCATTTTGGGCCTGGCCCGCGCCGCTTCGGCCCCTCAAAAAATCATCATCGAGACCCAGCCCTCGGCGCCAAATCCGGCACCTCCGCGCCCGGTGTATCGCTATGACGATCAGCCCGTCCAGGGAATGCCGGCCCGCCGATCTCTGGTTGATCCCAAACTTGAGGCCGCCGTTCACGCGCGATTCAAGGCGATGACCGCCAAGGCCAAGCTGGCGCCGTTGCGGATCAAGATGCAGATCGACCTGGCGAATCCCCCGGCAGAAGACAAGGAGGCATTGCATATCGAGAAGGATATCGAACGGCTGTTCGGTCAGACGCTTCGGGCGGCCGGCGTCAGACTGGTGAACCAAGACGCGAACATCCTGCTCAAGCTGATGGTGGCCGGACGCGCGATCACCACTCCGAGCGTGAGCGGTCGGGCTGGTTCCACCGTTGTCGTTCCAGACATCGCGGTGGAGGCGTTGCGCGCGGACAACGGTGACATACTCGGGCAGGTTTCCACGGTCGAGTTTCTGGCCAACGACCGCACGGCATCTCAAGTGGTCCGAATCTGCGGTGCGGACGCGGTCATCAAAGCGACGGCCTTGGCGTTGATGGAGGACCTGCTGTCGATGGACCCGGATCAGCCGGGTTTGGCGACGATCAAGCCGCCGACGCCGGGAACAGAACCAGCCGAAACGATTCCGCTCAGCCCTGCTCAATCCGTCGCTGGGAATAAAGGCGTTCGCGTAGAGGTCAAACCGGCAGAAACCCGCCCCGTGGTGCCGGGCGGTCCGACGCCCGCCCCTGGAAAGTCGCTGCCTAACCAATCGGAGCAAGGGGACGTCAAGACCGCCAACGGTTCGTCGAACGAGGTCTCATCCGCCTACCAGAGTGTCGACGAGGCACGTCTGCGAGTGACCGCGGAATACCTCAAGGACGCCGTGGAACACTTACTGAGCAGCGAAGCTGGCAAATGACCGTGGTGATCCTCTGCCAACCAACCGCAATCCCGGAATTCCGAAGACGAGATCACGATATGAAATACCTGTCCGACCTAGGCGATCTGTCCGTCCGCTGTCTGGCTCAGCATGCGGATGGAAGTCCTTGGACGCTCGCGGGAGCGGCGGCGATAAGTTTGTTCCTGGCGACCTTTTGCTGGGTGTTTTGCGGGAAGGCCATGCGCATGCGGAATGGTCGCTTTCGGTTGAAGGCGAGTCATCATTTGATCTGCGGACTCGCCGCCATGGCCACTGTCATTTCGGGTGTCCTCTTCTCCAGCAGCGGCTTCATTCAATCCGCGGCCCTATCCATGGTCTGCGAATGGCGTGAACGGATGGCTGCGGATCGGGGCTGGCAGGCCACCGTCTTCGCTCATGTCTTTGGATTGGTTCATCGGACGGGCCGCGAACGTTCCGGCCAAGTTACGCCGCTGGCCAATGGTGGAAAAGTGATTCCGGATCACCATCCGGAAACGCGCCACTTGATTGCGTCGACGTGGGGAAAAAAATCCGCCGAACGGTTCATCGAAGATCATGCGCTTCTGGCAGTGATTTCGCCGATTCCGCTCGAGGACGTCGCTAACGCGGTGCGAGGCGACTATGCGAGGTTCCGCCAGGAATGCGGTCCGGAGAAACCGTACGAGTTCGCGAAGCGCGCGGTCCGGGTGGTCGCGGAGAAAATTTCCTGCCGCCTGGAGTTCGGGACCGCCTGCCTTGGTCGCCAGGTGCAGATGGCGGTGACTGGCACTGTGCTGCTTCTACAAGGAATAGCCTATGCGGCGGCTGCTTGGTCGGCCTGCCGAGATCTTAAAGTCCAAACCTAAAACCTGGGCGCCTGGCGCTCATCTTTCAACTCACGTGAAAAACCACCTTATTATTGGCCTCGGAGGCACCGGAGGAAAAATCATCCGGGCCCTGCGTAAAACCATCTTTGAACAATTCCGCGAGCTGGACGCGCCTCACGTGCGACTCGGCTACCTCTATTTGGATTCGAATCCGGAGATGATGGGCATTGATGATCCCACGTGGCGAATCCTCGGCCGATCGGTCCAGCTGCCGCCCGCATCGCAGCTGCTGATCGCTGGAAACAATCTCGCGTCCACGATCGAAAACGTGGAGGCCTTCCCGGGGATCAGCCCGTGGATTGGCGGCAAAGGTGACTGGCGAAATATTCTCGGCGCGGCCGAGGCCGCCAACATTGTGGGGGGCCAAAAGCGACGGCTGGGGCGTTTCCTTTTCGCCTGCAAGGCCGCCGAATTCCTCGCCCGCCTCCGGTCCACGGTCAATCAGTTGACGACGCGGGGCGAGGCCGCAGTGACTTTTCATGTCTGTTGCGGTTTGGCGGGCGGCACCGGCAGCGGCAGCGTGATTGATGTCGTCTCCCAGATCCGCAAACTTTATCCGCATCGATCCTGCCGGATCATCGTCTACGCGCTGCTCCCGGACGAGCATCCGCTGGAGGGTTGGGCCGGGCCCAACTACCACGCCAACGGCTACGCCGCGTTGCTGGAGCTGAATGCCCTCAGCACGGGGTATCTTCATCCCCACGACGTTTCCGGCGAGCGCACCGGGCGGATCGAGAATCAAGATCCGTTCAACTGCTGCTACCTGTTCACCAACGAGAATCAGGGCGGATTCAAAGTCGACGTGGATTCGGCGCTGCCCGAGATCGTTGCGTCGTTTCTCTTTGAGAAAACCGTGACCAACGCCCGCGTGACGTGGGACGCCTTGCGTCGGGCCGAGGATTTCGAAGTCGGCTCGCAAGCGATCACGCCGGAGAACGATCCGTCCAATACGCGGCCGGAACGCAGCCGACGATTCTTCACCTTCGGCATCAAGCAAATCTCTTATCCCGAGGAGGAAATCCTCGAGTATTTGACCTATAGCTTTGCCGAGCAGGCCGCCTTGCAGCTGTCGTTCAACGCCTGGACGGAAAGCGGCTATTCCCCCGAACCTGTGCACCGCAACTTCCACGAGTTCGTGCGCCAGCCGGACACGCTCATCAACTGGCGCCTGGCGGAGCAGCACCTGACTCTGTCCGAGGGCATTCTGGCCGGGGAAATCTCCAATCCCCGCTGGCGGGTGATCGCGACGGACTGGAGCCAGAGCGTCAGCCGGATCCAGCAGGACATCCGCGACGCCTTTCCGGACACGGCCTGGTACAACGAACTGGCCAAGGCCTGCGAGACGCGCTTCGTGTCGACCTACCGGGATCAGGGTGTGAGTCGGTTCTACGAAACCAAGCGGAAGGATATCCGCACGCACGTGGCGGAAATCCGGCGTTTGATTGAGGCGGATCTCTTCGCGCAATGGCAGAACGGCGCGCAATCCATCAAAGACATCGACTTGCTGCTCAGCGCGCTGAACGCATCCCTTCGATCCCGCCGGGACGAAATTCCCGACAAGATCGCCCGCTGTGATCAGGAGAGTGCCGCCGCGCGTGAGAAGCTCAACCACACCAAAAACGAATGGGCCAGGGCCGGAATTATCGCCGGCTGGCTCGGCCGCCGGGATCGTCTCTTCGATGCGGCGGCGCTGAATTCGCAACTCTTCTTTACGGCCTGCACCCAAAAGGAAGGGTGGATGTTCGCCAAGGATCTGCTCGACGCGTTGATCAACGATCTGGATGGGATGATCGGCGAAATCGGGGCGATCAATCAAATGTTGGATGATGGGTTGACGGCATTCCGGGCGCAGCGGGATGCGCGCTGTCGGACGGCTGAGGTGGAAGGCGAAAGCCGCCAGCACGTCCGCCTCTACGATCCAGAGCGGGTAAAGGCCATTGCCACGTTGCTGATCCGGGACGACGCCGAACAACGGTCGCAGACCAAGAGTGTCCGCGATGCCCTGACGCGGAAGATCGGCGAGCAGCCCAGCTTCTCGAAGTTTCGCGAACGAATCCGGGTCAGCGACCTCGTGGCCACCCTTGAGAGCGTCTGCGAGGAATCGGTTCGCACGGCCCACGCCAACCTGATGCAGTCCGCCAAGACCAAGGACCGGCTTCTTTCCGTGAGCATCATCGGGAAACTGCGCGACCGGTATGCCGGGAATCCGGATCAGCTCCGGCTGTTTCTCAGCAAGGTCACGACCGAGGGAATGAATTATCTGACCTTTAATCCGGCGGAATGTGGACGGCAGGGGCCGGGCATTCCCGGTGACGCCACCTGTCTTCCGACCTTCACTGTCATCATGCCCGAAGCGGAGGAGCATCATGATTTCTGCGAGCATTTGAAGAAGGAATTCCACAACGTCACCAGCGGACGCGCCCATATCGTCATCAACAAGGAGAAGCAGAATGTCATCACCCTGGTGAACATTACGCACGGATTCCCCATTCGCTTCGCGCGGCCCGTCGAGGAACTGCGTCGTCGCTACGAATCGCGCATGCAGGGGGACAACCGGGCGCGGGCCGCGCTTGAACTCCACGTGGAAGGTGATGGTGCGGGTCTGCCGTCGCTTTACCCGGAAAGTTCGGAAGTCGCGAAGCGAAACGCGTTGCCCTTCCTGATCCTGGCCCGCGTGCTTGGCCTGGTCACGGAGTCGGACGGTCGCCTTTTCCTGGTGACGAAGGACGACGACGGCTTTGACCATGATCCGGTCGCCCTCGGCGGGGATTTGGTCGAAGCGTATGAGCGTCTCGATCTCCGTGTTTCACATCTGGTCCGGGATTCGGTTGTCCGAACCTTGTCCGTTCCCGGTCAGCGGGCGCCGGAGCTACGGGAATCGAATCGCACGTCCGTGGTTCGTTTGATTGATTCCATCAAGGAAAAGCGCGGAGTGGCTGACTCCGGCTACCGCGCGTTGCTGGATGGAGGAAAGAAGGCGGTTCAGCTTTTGAAACAGGAGAATGGCCATGGCCTCTAGAAAGTGGCGTTGCACCAACTACGACGGATGTTCCAAAGCCGAGGCCGGGGAGGTCCTGCAGATCTCGGGTCCGGCGGATCTGTGCCCGTTTTGTTCAAAGCCCACGCTTCTTCCCGTCGCCGGATCTGCTTCTGGTCGGTGGCGGAAGGTGATCAAGTGGGCGGTCGTCGTGGTCGCGGTGGTCGCGACGGTCGGTCTGGCGATCGCGCGCTGGCCTTCGTCGAAGAAGGAATCAGGCTCGGATTTGGCCATCATCGACACGCTGGAGGAGCTTGGACCGGTCGCGTCCGAAGCCCCCATGGTGTTTCCGGGGTACAAAACCCTGACCTATCGGGTGCTTACCCGGCCCGAATCCGCGCTCTATAAGACGCCTTCCATCGATGCCGAGATTCTCCAGTCCCCGGTGCCTAGCTACACCGCGCTGTTTGTCTACAGCGTGACCAATCGGGCCGAGAGGGGATCCGCCCGCGCCACTTGGTTTGAGGTGGGGCGGTCGGAAAACGGTCGCAGCCAATGCGGCAACTGGATCGGCTGGATGAAGGGCGAGGATGTCCTCGAATGGAAACACACGATGGTCGCCCGGTTCACCAACCCGGCCGACCGCCAGCCCACTCTGTTCTTCCGCAACGTTGGCGAACTTCGGAAGCTGGAATCCGAAAGCCGCGCCAACCGCACCAGCCAGATGAACGGTCTCCTCGACAAAGTCCGTGCCGGCCGCGTCGCGAGCCAGGATCGCGTCCTGCCCGTGCGCGAGCCGGATGGAGTCATTTCCGAGTTCTACATGCTGCCCGTTCTGGACTTCACGAATTCCTCCGTCGATTCCCATAAGAACATGCTGCTAAGAGTGACCGCCGCCGCGCGAACGCGAGCTCCGCGCGTCGAAGAAAATAGTGGCACCCCGTCCACCGGCGTAAAAGTCGATGTGGTTTTCGTCATGGATTTGACCGTGAGCATGCAGCCTTATCTGGATCAAACCGTGGCCAAGATGCGCCAGCTGGCGGTCACCTTGGGGGCTTCCCGGGACTCCCGCGAGGCGCTTCGGTTCGGATTCTGGGGCTACCGCGACAGCGAATCCATCGCCGGGATGGAGTTCAATACGCGGAACTTCACCCCGGAGCTTGTGCGGATTGAGGACTTTGGCGCCATCCTCGGCAAGATCTCCGCCGCCCGAACGACGAGCGGAGACCTGCCCGAGGACGTCTTTACGGGAGTGCACAAGGGCGTGACCGAAACTGGCTGGCGGAAGGATGCCATCCGTTTACTGGTGCTGATCGGCGACGCTTCGGGTCATCCCGTCGGGCATCCGCACAATCAATGTGGCATGGGCGAAAGCTCGCTTCGCGCGTTGGCCTCCGATCGAAAGGTCTGGCTGACGTCCATCCATATTCTCAATCCTGGCGACGAACAGAATCGCGGAACGATTAACGACCCGCGCAATGACTATCCGACTGCCTCCCTGCAGTTTCGTGCCCTCGCGCAGAATCCCGACGGCGCGGACCCGGCCTACATTGCGGTTCCGGGCGAACGCGACGGCCTCACGTTTGGCCGTGAACTGGGCCGTTTTGGGGACCATCTGGTGACGATGATCCAGGCGGCGCGGGAGGGACGTCTGGTTGCTCCGGCGTCGGGCGCCGACACCAATGCGGTCATTGTCCAACGAATGTTGCGAGGAGCGATGCTGGATTGGATTGGACAGAACGCTTCCGCGACGGCCCCGCGCGACGTAACGGCGTGGATCTCGCAGACCGATCTCGTCCGTGGCGAAGGCAAAGTCGTGTCCTTTCACGTGCTGCTCACCAAGAGTCAGTTGAATTCGCTTGCGGCCGTCGTCCGTGAGATCTACAGCGCGGCCTTGCTCGGACGGTCCACCAGTCTGACCATCTTCGAGCATTTGCAGTCCACGGACGTCGCTGTCTTTCGCAATCCCGACAAGATCAAGGCGGCCACGTCTCTCAAGGATCACGTGCCCGAGTTCCTGCAAGATCTGCCGTATAAGAGCCGCATCATGAGTTTGACCCGCGATCAGTGGAAAGCGACGTCCGAGAACGAGCGCGGACGTTTCATTCAGGAACTTGCATCCAAGCTGAAGTACTACCAGGACTGCGACGCCAACAGCGATCTTTGGGGCAAGCTCAACGAGATGGACGATGAGGACGCCCGCGTCGCCACCATTCCCGTGGATCAACTGCCTTGAAGATCAGCGAACATCGCCGGGTTTCCTCGAAGGCCGCCGGCCCGTCCGATCCAGCATCCGCGGCGGGTCTGGTGGCGCCATTTCTTTGCCGCCTGCGCGACGCCTCGGTGCGCAGACTTGAGCAGGCGCAGAGTTTTGTGCTGGAGGTTCCGTTCCTTGAAATTCATCCGGGCGATTTCCTGGTGGCGTTTGGACCGAGCGGCTGTGGCAAGTCGACCTTGCTCGACCTGCTCGGCCTGGTCCTGCCGTGTGAACGGGCCACCGAATTTGTCTTCAACTTTGGCGACCGGCGCGCGCCCAGGAGTGCGCTCGGCTTGGCCGACCCGGACTTGGCCCATCTGCGTGGGCAACAGATCGGGAGGATCCTGCAAAGCGGCGGACTGTTGCCGTTTCTAACCTGCGAACAGAACATACTTCTGCCCAGCCGGATTTTCGGACAACCGCGTCGTCCGGGAGAACTCGAAGAGCTGGCCGAACGCCTGGATATTCGCGATCAACTCCGGAAGCGGCCGCACGCCCTTTCCGGCGGTCAACTGCAACGTGTGGCCATCGCGCGCGCCTTGTTGCATCAACCGGCTCTCGTACTTGCGGACGAACCCACCGCCTCGGTCGATCGTTCCCGCGGCGCCGAGATCTTTCAGCTCTTTCATGAGCTTGCCCAGGAGCGCCGAATCGCGGTGATCGTCGCCACCCATGACCTTGAGTTGGCCGAAGCCTACGAGCAGCGCACCCTGGAGTTTGCGGTTCGACGCGACGGAGCCGCAGTGGTCCGCGCGCGGTGTCAGGAGTCGAAAACCATCTTTTAGCGGAGTGCCGATGGCGCCGAATCACGCAAGGGAGACAGGGTCGGGAAACTTCGTTCGCGCGGGAAGCCCAACGCCCGCACACCCGACCCGCCGGCAGAGCGCCGAACGGGAGCCGCGAAAAGGCAGCCCAAACACGATTCTCCTGATGCTCCGCATCGCCTGGGCCGACGTGGCGCACGAACGGGGTTTTTCCATCTGCGCGGTGGTCGCGCTGGCCGCCGTGGTGACGCCGCTCATTCTTTTGTTTGCGATCAAGGAAGGCGCCATGGAAAAGCTGCGCACCCGCCTGATCGAAGATCCGCGTAATCGCGAAATCCGCCCGATCTCAAGCGCCCGCTTTGACCTGGACTGGTTCGACCGCATCGCGGAGAACCCGTCGGTGGCTTTCGTCGTGCCGGCCACGCGAGGTCTCGCCTCAACCGGAACTTTTCGGCATCCCCACGCCGGACGTTCGGCGGAAGTCGACCTGTCCCCCACCGCCGAAGGGGATCCCCTCATCGTCGAGAATCGATGTCGCGTGCCGGGCCAGCGGGAATGCGTGCTCACCGACGCCAGTGCCACGGCGGCTGGCGCGAGGGTTGGCGATGATCTCGACCTTGTGGTCCATCGCCTCCGGAACGGAGAGATCGAAACGGCGGCGCTCTCGCTGCGCGTGACGGGCATTCTGCCCGCGAGTGCCAGCGGCCTGAACGTGGCCTTTCTCCAGGTTGGCCTGATGGAGGCAATCGAGGATTTTAAGGATGGCAGAGCTGTTGCCTCCCTCGACTGGCCGGGAGAGAAGGCCACCGCCAGCCCAGTCTACGAAGGCGTCTGCCTGCTGACGCCATTCCCCTTGCCGCCATCAAGATTGGAAGCCATGGCGCGCGAGAATCGCTGCAACTACCCGGAGACCCTAACCGACGCCACCGTGCGCGCGCGTTATGGAATGGAGTGCCCGCCGGGCGGCCGGGCGTACATCTTCGGCAATGGGCAAGCTGCTTTTGACCACGCGGCCGCCACGCAGTTGGCGGCTGCCATTTCGAAAGGGGGCGGACGGGCGTTCCCCTGGGTGGCTCCCCGGGATGTCGTGCTGGAGGATTCCGGCGGTCATGCGCTCGGATCGCTGCGCGTCGTTGGAGTTCCCGGTCTCAGTCGGCCCGGGGATTTGTTGCCTGGCTTCGAATTCCTGCAGACACATCGGACGGCGAAGACCAACGATGGGCTCTTCCTCCTGGTGCCCAGGACGGGCCAACGCGTGGCCTGGCCCACCGAGGCACGGATGGTGGGCCGATCCGCGAAGTCGAAGCTTGAACTTCCCATCTCGATCCATCCCATCCCGCCGGCCAGCGCTGATGTCGGATATGTTTCGATGGAGTTGCTGGCCATGCTCAATACCTCACGCCTGAAGAAGATTTGCTACGACCCCGTCCACCGTGAATTCGAGGTTGTGCGAGACGCCTATTCGGGATTCCGTCTCTATGCCGCCGACATTCGGAGCGTGTCGTCGTTGCAACGGGACTTGGAAGAGCAAGGGCTTAAAGTGGCGACTGAAGGCCAACGAATCGACGAGGTCCTGACGCTGGACCGAAACGTGTCGCTGGTCTTTTGGCTGATCAGTTCGGTGGGAGTGGCGGGTCTGGTCGCGTTCCTCGCCGCGACACTCCTGTCCTCCGTTGAACGTAAACGACGCTCCCTTGGCGTGCTGGCGTTGTTGGGGCTGCCTGCGAACCGGCTGGCCCTTTTCCCGATTTTCCAGAGCATGCTGTTGATGCTCATCGCCGGGAGCATCGCTTACCCCGCGGCGGCTGGAGTGGCCTGCGTCGTGGAGCTGTGCCTGTCCGGCCGCTTTGGTTTCGCGGGACTCGCCGATGGGATTGGCGTGTTTCGCCCGCGCACCGTGCTCTTCTTTTTCGCGCTCGCTCTCGCGCTCGCCGGAGTCACGGCGGCGATTGCCGCCGCGCGGATTCGAAAATGCGACTTGTCCGCGAGTCTCAGGCAAGAACAATAGGCCTGTTCCAAGTCATCGCTTGCGCACCGCCCGACCATGAATACCTCGCGAAGAATACCTGGCCACAGGTGGACCATCGCCCGTGTGATTGTCGCCGCTGCCACTTCGATGCTCGCTCCTCAGCCCGGATCCGGCGCCGATGTCCGCCAGCCGCTGCCGGCGAATGAGACGGACACGGTCGTATTGCCGATGGCGGGAGGCGGAGAGATGGTTTTTCGGCGAATCTACCTGGGCATCGGCGACGAACCCTTTGTGTTGAAGGAATTCGTGGCGGGCGATTCGGGCCACGGTGAATTCGCGGAGACGCCTACCAAGATGGCACTGAGCGGGGCACTGACCGGATTCAACCCGCGCCTCGGACGCAACGATTGGTTTTACCTGCTGAGCGAAGCGGAGGTCACGATCGAACAATACCAACGCGTCATGGGAGCCAAACCGGCCCCGAACAAAAGCCTGCCGCAAACGGGCATTTCGTGGTTCGAAGCGGTTGAGTTCATCCGTAAATACAATCTCTGGCTGATGGCCAACGCGCTGGATCGACTGCCCACCAACGGCCGCGCGCGGACCTACCTGCGACTGCCGAGCGAAGCCGAGTGGGAGTTTGCCGCGAGAGGCGGGGATGCAGTAACCGCGGTGGTTTTCGAGAGCCGTTTTCCCCTGCCGGCGGAACGTCTCGACGAATTCGAGTATTTCTTCCAAGGCACGGATCTGGCTGGGCCCCGCCCAGTCAAAACCGGCAAGGCCGGGCCGCTCGGATTGTATGACATGCTGGGAAATGTCGCCGAGATGACCTCCACGTCTTACGCGGTCGAGTATTATCAGGGGCGTCAGGGCGGCATGGTGGTGAAAGGTGGCGATTTTTCGACCGACCGCTCCCAGCTTCGCGCCAGCCGAAGATCCGAGCAGCCGCTCTTCGCACCGGAGGAGACGTCTGAATATCGGAGTCCGTTCATTGGGTTCCGTGTGGCCATTGGGTCGGCGATTTACACTGATCCGGGCACGCTTCCGCGCCTGACCGCCGCCTGGGAATCCTATCGGGCCCACCGGGCCGTTCCGACCTTGGCGGCCGCCAGCATGGAACCCGTCCTGGATCAGAACCGACGGGAGTACGGCGATGTGACCAATGCATTGGACTACCTGCAGCAGGAGGTGATGAACTTGCGTGGAGCCAGCCCGAGCTTGACCAATCGCGTCTCGTTCGTCCGCAGCTGGTACGCCGACATCAATGCGCGACTGCTTCGACAGCAGGAGCTGTTTGCCCGCACCATGATCGCCCAGGGGATGTTTGCGTTCCGCACCATTCACTCGGCGCGTGAGCGGGGAGAAACGGTCAAGGCATTCGACATTTCGGTCTTTGGCGACATCGTTCACGGCCTCGAGACGCTACAACTTGAAGTGGTTGTCGCTGCGTTTCAGGCCCGCGAGAAAGAGCTTTTGGAGGCATTTCGGCGCGATGGAGAAAAGCCCAATTCGCCATCGGGCGATGCCCTGAAAGTGTTCCGGGGATTTCGCGCCGCTCTGCCCGAGAAACTGCGAACGGCCCGCCCGACTCAGTAAGGTGGGCGTCTCGGTAAGTTCGATCGTCAGGGTGTCTCAACGATCAATGCGTGGGGGTGAAGTTGATCACCATGCCGATGGCGTGTTCGACTTCGGAGGCGATCTCCTCCAGTTTGCGTTCAGAGCTGGTCGGGCGCGCTTTGCGCAGTTTGGGGACCAGGCCTTTGACCGTGTCCACCAGACTGAAAATCATCTTGGATTTGACGGCGTAGTTCACGTTCTGCGCGGTTTGAATGTCGAACGCGATCTGGCCTCGTGCGTCGAGGCCAATCTTTGCCTTGTCGCGTTTGCGGGCCACGACGACACCGACCACGTTGCCGTAGAAATCAACCAGCGGCCCGCCGGAATTGCCACCCTGCAACGGCACGGTGATCTGGTATTGGGTGGGATCATCCTGCAAACCGGAAACGCTGCTGATGCTGCCGTCGGTAAACTTGGGATTGATTCCTTGCACCCCGGGATCGGGAAAACCGTAGGTGAACACCCGTTGGGCGGCATTGGCGGATTCCCGCATCAAAGGCAGCGCGCGGAACTTTCCCTGCACCTTGAGCAGCGCAAGATCGTTGCGGGGATCTTCGCTGACCAGGGCGGCTTGCAGCGTCTTTTGCCCAACTCGAATGGCCAGCATTCGACTGCCGTAGGTGACGTGCTGGTTGGTGATGAAGAAGCCGTCTTCCGTGATGAAGAACCCACTACCGAACGCCTGCGGCTCGGCCCCGGGAGGCAAGAGCGGCACGGGGTAATCGTTGCTGGCGTAAGCCTCGGGGTCTGGTGTGGGGCCGTCCGGGTTGGCTGGCGCCGACGGTTTTGTCTTGGGGACGGACGGAGGCGGTGAGGCCTCGCGATGCTCCGCTGTTTCGGGGCGGGAAGGCAGGGGTTTTTCCTGAACGGGCGGCTGCACCTTCGCCAGCGCCTCCTTTGCGCGTTTGGCGGTGGCGAATTTCTGGCGCTGAATCGCGACTTTTTCCGCCTCATCCAGCAGAATGCGCGCTTGTTCCAGATCCGCCTCCGTGCCGAGGCCCCGCGCGTACATCACCGCGAGATTGTATTTGGCCTCCGGCAAGTTCGAATCCTGGGCGGCCAAATCAAAAAGCTCGCGCGCCCGGACGTAGTCACGCGGCACGTCACGTCCCGAAAAGTGCAGGACGGCGAGGCGAAACTGGGCCGCCGAATTGGTCTCGGCTTGCGCTCGCAGGGCCTCGGTCTTGGTCGACGCGGCGCCGACGGACGACAGATTGGATGCCGCAAGAATGAAAATGAAGGCAAGCCAGCAGGTGTTTTTCATAGGGATGTTTTCAATCGAAATTAATTCGGCAGGTTGCGGAGCCGGCGACGCCAGGCTTCAAAAGTGTGGCCGGGTTCGGCCAGCGCGCTCAACCGATCGACGTGGAACAAAGCGGCAAACTTTGCTCCTTCGACCTCGCTCAAAGCGGCCTGCAGTCGGTGCCACTCCCGAAGCACGGAGGCCTTGTCTTCCTCCGAGGCTTTCGGCCGCAGCGGAGTGGTTTGATGGCGGGAGACCGGTTGCAACGCCGCTAAATTGTCACCGGTTATCAATTCGTTGCCGGAGTAAAGGGACGAGACGGCACGGAGGTCTCGCGTTGATGTTTCGGCCCGGCGCAGCCGCCATACCGCTGCCAGGCCGTTCGCACAGACGAGAGTGACCTTGCGACCGTCCGGGGAGAACGAGGCGTCCAGGATGCGTTGGCCCAATCGTATTACCGGGCTGATGGCGTAGCCTGTGGTCGAATCCCAGACGCGCGCCGTCTCGTGGCTGTCCCAGGTCATCAGGAGCCCGCCGTCCGGGCTGAATTTGCCGCCGACAACAGCGGCGCGGTGGCCGACGGGAGTGGCGCTCAATCGTGCCGTCGCACAGGTCCAGATGCGGAGACTTCCGTCCCGGCACAAGGTGGCGGCCTTGCGACCGTCCGGGGTCAAGATAGTGTCCAGCACCCATTTGGCGTCGCCCGACCAGGAACCATGCCGCAATGCGGGTGTCATCGGCAAAGCCGACACGGCGCTCCACAGCCGCGCCGAGGTGTCGGCGCTTGCCGTCGCCAGGCATTGGCCGTCATCGCTGAATCGAGCCTTGAGAATGCGGCCCGCGTGTTTCATGGGTGCCGAAGGAAGCCCGGTTTCCAGGTCCCAGATTCGGGCCGTGCCATCGACGCAAACGGTTGCCAGCTGCGTATTGTCGGGACTGAAGACCACTTGGACCACTGCATTGGAATGGAGGAACGGCCGTCCTTTCGTCCTCCCGCCAGGCCAACGCCACACCTGCGCAACCCCGGTCCGGCTCGCGGTGGCCAGCCACCGGGAGTCCCGACTGAAGGTCACGGCTGTGATCTCCGGGCCGCCAAGCGCAGGGCCCACTTGCTGTCCGGTGCCGGCCTGCAGGATTCGGGCGCCAGTTCCCTCCGTGACAACTCCAAGCAAATGCCCCGCGGGATCAAACTCGATCGACTGCACCCCCACGCCTTTGCCCGGGAGTGAAAACACCACGTTGCCGCTTTGGACTTCCCAAACCGTCAGGGCACCTGCCGCCGTGGAGCCGGCGGTGCGATGGCCGTCCGGGCTCAGCACAGCCTGAATCACCGACGGATGTTTGGACCGGAAGGTTGGAGCTGAGGCGGAGTCCTTGGCGGTCGGTCGGTCAGTCGCGCCGGGCTCCTTCTCTGGTTCAGGTTCAGCCAGCAAGGTTACTTTCGGCTCGCGTGCGTGGAGGTTCCAAATGCGGACCGTGCAGTCGGCACTGGCGCTCGCCAGGAGATTGCCCGCCGGGCTGAAGATCGCGCGGGTCAATCGAGCGGAATGGGCCAGGGGCGGCGCAACCGTTTTGCCAGCCGCACTCCAAATTCGAGCTTTGCCATCCTGGCCCGCCGTGACCACCCATCGGCCGTCGGGACTGATGTCGATGTCGTGAATCGGTTGCCCGTGCCGCCAACTGGCCGCCGCCCGATCAGGACCCGCCCAGACTTGCACCGATCCTCCACTGTCTGCGGTGATCACCTGCTGGCGATCCGGCGAAAGCAGAGCCTTTGTGACTGGCAACGAATGCCGCATCTGTTCGATTGGATATTCGGGAGCACCCAACGTCCACAGGCGCGCAATCCCATCCGCGCACCCGGTCAGGAACCGCGTTGAAGTCGAGTCGAACGCGAGCGATTGCAAGGTGTCGGGATGAGGCAACACCGTCGCCCCTTCGGCCGGAGCCGCGAGGCGCCAAAGCGAAGCCGTATCGCTCGCGTCCACGGCCACCAACCGTTCGCCATCCGGACTGAAATCAACCTGACGAATTGGCCCGCCCGCCTTCATTCGTCCCAAGGTCGAACCATCGGTCGATCGCCGGAGACTGACCATCCCGTCATCGCTCCCGCAGGCCAGCATCTCGCCCCGGGGCGAGAACGCGATCGAGACGACCCGCGACGAGCCTTCGGACGGGACCGACCAGGATGCATTGGTGGTCGTGGCCCAACATCGCAATTGACCGTCACCGGTCAGCGCGGCCAGGACGCTTCCGTCGCGACTATAAAGGGCCTGAAGCGGCGGGGCGGACAACTCCTCGATCTCCCGGAGATGGCCCGTGTCCACCTCCCAGCGACGCAGTTTTCGATCAAGGCTGATCGTGGCGATCTCGCTTTGGTTGGGATGGAAGGCCATGCCAATCACCTCTCCGCCGTGCTTGAGGACATGAGCGATTTCCGGGTTTAGATCGAGCGTGGCCGCGATCCGAAAGAGATTGCGTTCCCGGGCCGTTGGATCGGCTTCATGGAGCGGATCGGCGGCGGCGGCCCAGACCAGCGCGTCATAGTCTTCGCGGGATTCGAGCAACTGCGAGGCATTGGCTTCGTAAGCGCCAGCGAGGCGGGTTTTCAAATCGAGCACGTAGGCTTCGGCCCGGCGCCATTGGGAAAGAATGCCAATCAGACCCGCCGCGATGACCAGGAAAAGAAGCAGCACAAGATGCGCGCCGAGGGGGTTCCGCTTTTTCCAGCGCCAAAGCCTTCCGATCGGCCCAAGTGGACGAGCCGAAACGGGCAACCCTTCGAGGAAGCGCTCCAAGTCATCGGCCAGATCGGTCTCACTGCGGTAACGATTCTCCACCTCCTTCTCGAGGCATTTGAGGCAGATCGTCTCCAGATCGACCGGCACAGATCGATTCAGCAAACGGGGTGAAACCGGCTCCGCATACAAGACCTGATGAATGGTGACGGCGATCGACTCCCCGGCAAACGGCGGGCGGCCGGTCAAAAGGTGATAGAGGACGGCGCCTGTCCCGTAGACGTCGCTGCGACTGCTGATCTCGTCGAGATTACCCGCCGCCTGCTCCGGCGGCATGTAGTTCGGCGTCCCGATTGCCTCTCCGGCGATGGTTCGCAGGCTGGACGTCTGTCCGACCCATTTGGCAATTCCGAAGTCGGTGATCCGCGGTTCATCCTGATCGTCGATCAGCACGTTTTGCGGTTTGAGGTCGCGGTGAAGAATCCCGGCGGAATGGGCATGGGCGATGGCGCGCGCAATGCGAGCGGCGTAACGGGCTGCCACCCGAACTTCGAGGGGTCCGTTTCGGGCCATCCGCGCCAGATCGCTGCCCTCGATCAATTCCATCGTAAAACAGGTCAACCCACCTTCATCCATCACTTCGTAGATCTGCACGATGTTCGGGTGACGCAGCGCAGCCGCCTTCCGCGGCTCGTCCTTGAAGCGACGAAGGGCGTCCGGCAAGTCGGCCTCCGGGACGAGGCCGGTATTCAGGACTTTCAGAGCCACGAGACGACCCAGCTTGCGATCCCGAGCCCGAAAGACGACGCCGGTTCCGCCCCGGGCAATTTCACCCAGGATCTCATAGCCCGGCACCTCGGGAAGGCGATGGTCGTCGGCGGAAAGCTCGGGGAGACCCCCCGCCTCGGGGCTGGTGCCTGTCGAAGCAAGGCCGCCCGCAAGAAAATCCGCGCATCCGATCGCGGGGAACCCGTCGTCGTCAGCTTCGGAAACATCCGTGCACGGCGATGGCAGCGAGTTTGGCATGCTCGAGATGGATTACGCGGTTTTCGGGCGGAGGTTACGGTGATGGGGGGGTGGGTTCCCGTGGGGCTCGTGGGATCAGCGTCTCCAGGTAGACGGTGTTGGTGCGAACCCCGACGCATTGGTAGCCCTGTTCGCCTTGGGCCCTCAGCCTGCTTCCTGGGGCCAGCTTGTCGAACGAAGTGACTTCGGAACGTTCGACGACGAGAATCGCGTTGGTTCTGGTTTCCGCCACATAGGCGACGCGCTCGTTGTCCCGGGTGAACACGAAGCCGCCAGGATGAATGTTCCGATAGGTCGCCCCTTCGATGCCGTCGACCACGGCGTGCCCGAGGTCAGCGCCGATGCTGGCCCAGAATGCATATCGACGACTGTCGCTGCTAAACCGAAAGGGCACTTCGTTGACCCCGCGATACTCCCGACCTTCGCGCCAGTCCACCACCATGACGGATCGACCCTTTCTTCGAATGGCCCACGCCGTTCGGGCGCCATCCGGGCTAAAAACCGGGAATCCGTCGACCACTCCCTCGTAGGGGGGACTCAGCCTCCCATCGATCACGACATGCCATCGTCCGTCTCGCCCGGCCGTGAAACCCAGGTGACGTCCGTCCGGGCTGAAGCGCAGCGAATCCGCCACGACAACCTCGAACGGCTGGGTCAAGAGGCCGTCTCTCAGCACGAACTGTCGGTCCCCATTTCGGACGCAGGCAGCCCAATGCTGACCGTCGTCACTGAAAACTTTGCCGCCGAAATCCACGGCATCAAACGCGCCGCGCTCAATCCCGTCGACCAGCAGAATGACCTTTTCCGAACGTGTCACCCTGACGGCAAAGTGTCGTCCGGTTGGATCGAAGACGAACGCGCCTTCAATTCCCTCAAATGGTCCGTAGCTCGCCTGCTCGACATAGACCCGCCAATTCCGGGCCTGTCGCGCACCGTAGGCCAGCAGGCCTGGCCCTGGGCCAAAGACGGGTGAGCTCGCGTGAATGGCCTCGAAGCTTCCGATCACCTTGCCATTGTTCACGACCAACTGGGAACCGTTCGATGCCGCCGCGAAGGCGTAGCGGCTTCCGTCCGGGCTGAAGCACGGCCCGGACAAAACCGAATCCCAGGGCCCGCTGCGTTCTCCGTCCACGTTCACGACAAAGCGACTGCCTTCGACCGCCTGGAGGGCAAATCGGCGCCCATTTGCGCTGAGAACAGGCGCCGGCGCTGCGAACCGGTCAAACGGCCCGTAGGACTGCGCGCCGATCACCGCGTAGGATCGGCCGCGGACGATGGCGTGATAGGCCGGTTGCCCGTGTTCATCCAAAACCAGTTCGCCCACGTCGTCGTAAGCCTTGCTTTCGGTGAAATTGTTGACGGCGAAAAACTTGTCCTGCCGCTGAGCTCGGAACGCGATGCCGCCATCGGCGGAGAACCGAATCGACGCGAGATCGATCCGGTCGAAAGACGCCTGACGTCCCCGGTAGGAAATCACCTGTGATCCGGAACCGCCGGGCGAGGGGAAAACGGCGGCGCAGTCGTTGCCTTCCCCGCCGAGGCTGAACGAGCCAGGCACGATGAGGTTGAGATTCTCCAGCAGACGGGTGGCGCGACGGCTGAAGGCAAAGTGATCGTCGTGTGCTGGCGGCTGGAAGCAGCCGGACAACGCGCAGGCAGCCCCAACGACAATCCATAGCGCGCGCTGACTCACCACTCTCGGACCGCGCTGACGCAGGTTATTTTCCATCCAGCTCAAGGGATACAAGGAATGAAAGGGATTAACCGATTTGGCGCGGGCTCATTGTCCGGGTTGGGTTTTGCGCCTTTTGCCTGCGGAGGCCGGCCAGCCATCCTGGGGTGCGTCCAAGACTCCTTCGTTTGTGATTCACGTCCCGCCGCCTTTCCCGCTGGCTGCGCCTGGTGGCCGGTTTTGCAGGTTCAGCGCCGCGCTACGATTTCAGCCCGTGCGGGGACACTGCCCGGCGCGAGTTCTCCAGTCGCGGGCCATGGGAACGTTGGTTCATGCGGCCGTCCGCCGGTTTGGCTTGCTTGAGCACTCCCGTGAGTTCGTCCGCCAACGCCACCTCGTTCTTCCGATCGATCGAACAGATCGCGACCTTGGATCGAAGGATGTCATCAAAACGTTTTCGCATTCGATGCAGCTGGACCTTGATTGCCCCGCTGCTTCGATTGAGCAAACGGCCGATCTCCTCGTAGTCGGCGGCTCCGAAGTCCAGAATGAACGGGCTCAGAATCGAAAACTCGGCTTCCTTTCCGGCCGCGACAAACTCCGCGCGCAGTAGTTCGAGGCAATGATCGGCGACGCGACGGGCGACTCCCACGTCAAACTCGGTTCGCGCGCGTTCCTCGACCGCCGGAAACAGGGCCTCGCCCTTTTCTTCCATGATGGATTCGAGCGAATCGACCTTGCCCTCGCCTCTCTTCATGGCCAGCTGGAACCTCAGCTGGCTCACCCGATAATTTCGGAAGGAAGCGATCAGGAAGCTGCGAAAACTGCCCTTGGTCGAATCCCAGCACTGGAAGCGCTGATGCCTCGCCCAGGAGGCGAGAAAGGATTGGGTGAGATCTTCGGCATCCGCGTTTTGGTCACCCAGCGACTGGGCATAGCGGATGAGGGGCTGGCCGTAGATTCCGCAAAGCAGATTGAGTGCAGCCTCCGCTCGGCCGTTTTCCGGATTGAGTAAGTCCCCAAAAATGCTGCGCCTCGTTTCGGGGAAGAGTTCGGAGCTTTCCTGGGGCTGGCGGGATTTGCCGCGATGTTGCTGAGTCATATTGCTTCGGGAATGAGTCGTGACCACGCTAAACGCCGGTTTTCCAGGCGTGCTCGGCCGTCACCTCGCCCGCCTGCACCGATCAACAACGGAAATGGATGGGGAATGTTACCGAGGATTTTTGTTGTTGGAGATCAGGGGAGGAATCTGGCGACCGTAATGGGTCCCTGGCCTGGCGGCCTGATTTGCGACGCCGAGCGCGGCTCAGTGCCAGAGAAGTCATTGAGAATCTTGTGCGGGGCGAGCGGGGGTTCCCAACCCCGCCTGGGGCTCATGGCTTCGAGCCTCCAGTTCATCCAACGTCCGTTGCCATCTTGTGGCGGTTTCGGGCTGTCCCCAAGCTCGGTAAAGGTCGATCAGGCGTTGCAGGGATTCGACCAGCATACGCGTCCGGCCGGGCGATGGCCGGGTGGACCGCCCCAGCAAGTTTTCGTACGCCTGTTTCAGCAAAGGCTCGGCCTCGGCGTAACGCTTCTGGCCCAGCAACGCCCAGCCGAGTTTGCTGCGCGCGAGCAGCACCGTTGATCGCGGCGCCGAGGTTGACTCCAAGATTTTCAATGCGTCGCGAAGGAGTTTTTCGGCTGTGGCAAATTCACCCAAGTTCAACTGGGCTGTCGCCAGTTTGATGCCGATGCTGGCGACGACATTTGAGTCGTTGAACCCTGATCGGGCTTGTTTTGCCTGGAGAAGTTGCCGGTAGGTTGCTGCGCTGTCCTGCCATCGACCGGCATCCTGATAGGCGTCCGCCAGATTTGCCAGGGTCGCGATGGTTCTGGAGTCGTTGGTGCCCAGCCCCACCTGTCGTGCATAGAGCGTTTCCTCCAACACGGGAACGGCCTCGGCCCATCGCCCCGCTGTTCGATAGGCAACGCCGAGGTTGTTCATACTTTTGAGCGTCTCGACGTGGTTCGTGCCCAGGATTTGGCGGCGCCGCCGGACGGTTTCCTCGAACAAAGGCAGAGCTTCAGCGCGTCGCCCGGACTCAAAGTAGGACGTGGCCAAATCGTGCATGCTTGCCAGCGTTTGCCGGTGGTCGAGGCCAAATTTGGCGCGACGGAGAGCCAATGATTCCTCTAACAGCGGGATCGAATTGGACTTCATTCCGGCCGCGTCATAGGCCAGGGCCAGGTTATTCAGACTGATCAGCGTCTTGGGGTGGTTGGTTCCAAACTGCGCTCGTGCGATTGATACGGCCTGTAGTTGCAGTCGAATCGCCTCGTCGTTCCGCCCGGAGTCGATGTATCCGAGGGCGAGATTGTTCATGCTTCCAACCGTGTCCGGGTGGTCGGGACCCATTTTTACAGTAGTGAGAGCGAGCGCCTTTTCCAGCCATGGCAAGGCCTCAACAGGCCGCCCGGCGGCTTGGTATCCCGACGCCAGGTTGTTCATGCTGGAAAGCGTGTCCGGATCCGATGGCCCGAGGTTGGTGACGGCGATCGAGACAATCTCCTCAAGCATTGGAATCGATTCCTCGATCCGCCCTGCTTCGAGATAGGTCATGGCCAGGTTGTTTGCGCTACTCAGGGTATCGCGATGGCCCCGACCCAAACGTTTGAGACGGATCGTCCACACACGTTCCATCAATGCGATGGCTTCAGTCTGATGCCCGACTCCATCGAGGGCCGTGGCGAGATTGCTCAGGCTGGCGAGGGTTTCCGGATGGTCCTGACCCAGGGTGGACTCGGACAATCGCACGGCGTCTCTGCAGAGGGGCAGCGCGAGATCGAACCGTCCGTCCGCTTGATAGGCCTGCGCCAGATTGTTCAGGCTGGCGAGGGTGTCAGGCGAGGCCTGGCCCAGAGTCCGTTCTCGAATGCGCAGCGCCCTTTCGTGGAACTCGATGGCGCGCGATTGAATGCCCAATCCGCCGTAGGTGTGACCCAGCGCATCGAGCAGTTCCGCCCGGGTTGTCTCCTCGGCCCAATCTGTCTTCAAAAGCTCCGTCCTGGCCCGGTCCAAAAGATCCACGAGTTTAATGTCTCGGCCGTCTTTCTTTGGATCTGGGCTCCGGAAGGAATCGACGAGAAACCGACTGACGGCTTGGGCCTCGCGCCGAGCGCGTTCTGATTCTTTTAGCGCAGCGCCCTTCTCGTGGAGTTGCCAAAGCACTCCGGCGAAGCCCGTGACGGTTGTCACCAGTAATGCCGCGGCCAAGGTGGCGATGGCCGGCTTGCGCCGCGCCCATTTGCCCATCCTCAGCCACACGCCTGTGGGACGCGCCAGAATGGGTTCATATCGCAGCCAGCGCTCCAATTCCTCGGCCAAGGCCTCGGCGCTGCCGTAGCGCCTTGAAGGATGCTTTTCCAGGCACTTCAGGCAAATAGTCTCCAGATCTCGTGGGAGACGGTGGACAAGTGTACTTGGCCGCCGGGGCTCTCCGTCGAGAACCTGGGCCAGGACCAGTTCCGGCTGTTCCGCGGTGAACGGCGGACGGCCGGTCAGGAGTTCGTAAAACACAGCCCCGAGGCTGTAGATATCCGCCGCCGTTGTGACTTCGCGGGCGCGACCTGCTGCCTGTTCCGGCGCCATGTAGGCCGGCGTGCCGATGACCTGCCCTGAAAGTGTGGCGCCGCGGTCGCGGTCGACGAGTTTCGCCAGGCCAAAATCCGAGACCATCGGCTCGCCTTGATCGTCGAGGAGCACGTTGGCGGGCTTGAGGTCTCGGTGCAAAACGCCGCGCTGATGGGCGTGGTGAACGGCCCTCGCCACCTTCGCCATAATCACTGCCGCGCGTCGGAGTCGCGGATCCAACTCCTCCGCTTGCGGGCACCAGGCGCCACTTGCGAGGTTGCCGCCGGTCAACAGCTTCATGCTGAAGTAGGGCTGCCGGCGATATTGTCCAACCTCGTAGATGGGGACAATGTGCGGATGGTCAAGTTTTGCGGCCGCTTCACCTTCCGTCCGAAAACGTCGAACCTCCTCCAGAGTCGCATGCTCGCCACCGCGAATCATCTTCAGCGCCACCAGCCGCCCTGTGCTGACCTGGCGTGCCTCATACACGACGCCCATCCCGCCCCTGGCAATCCGCTGGATCAACTCGTAGTCACCCACGCGCTGCCCGGGACCAAGTGTCTCGAATTCCGGCCCTTCCTCCCCCTCGTTCGGCGAAACGTCGCTCAGTGTGGTTGGCGGAGTGTCCCCGCGCGAACTCGCCAGCAGGCAACGTGGACACAACCCGGCTGGCGCTTCATCTGGAATCGCAATCTGGCATGCGGGGCAAACCGGGGCGGGCATGGAATTGCCTCGAAGGCTACGCGGCCGGGAACCGGATTCAAGTCTGTTGTCTCGAGCGCCCCCGAGGCAAAAGGCACTTGTCGCCGGAGCACTGGGAAAAATTATTTTCAATAGGGGAGGAGAAGCCGATCGTCACGCAGGGTGGTGTTTCCATAGTCCCTATACAGGCTCCATACCTCGTTCGAGTAAGTCAGGAGGCGGCCGCGGCAATGCGGTGAAATGCCCTTCGAATTGAGCAAACGCGGTAGCTGAAGCCATAGCCCACCGGGTTCCTGCGCCGGGCGAAACACGCTTGCTGCCAGCCACGGTTTCCCGACCCTGAGGTTGGCCAGCTCCGGCGCGATTTGAGCATCCGCGAGTGCAAGCTTTTCCCGTAGCTCGGCGTAGGACTTGGTCAGCACCGGCGGTGGTAACGCGAAATCCAGCCTCGGCTGGCTGCCGGACGGCAACTTGGCCCACGCACAGTAAAGCGCCAGCGAAGTTAACGGGAGCACGGCGAGGACTTTTAGCCACGATCGAAGCATGAACAATGTCAGTGCGCTTCAGGGTTAATTGAGATTGGCTTCAATGGCGCGGCCCGCTCCAGATCGTTCGTGCCCACCCCGTAGTTAGAGGGCAGGCATTGTCCCAAAAGTCGTTCAACCCAGCGTTTGCATGCGTGCACCGCCGCATCGATCTCGTCTGGGGTTGGCCATCCGAGCCATCGGCACGGATACCGAAACGCGGCCCGAGGGATCAGCAGCGTCATACCCGCAGCTGCGATCGCGAGAACCAACGGCACCACCGCCGTGCAATGCAAAGAACAGATCGGATCTGCGCAGAAGTAATCGATCACGCGCCACGGAGTTACTCGCCGGTACGGAGAGGATGCGCCCGGGGCGGCATCGACGTCCCAGCCTTGAACCAGCACCGCGATCCCCGCGTCGGGATTGGCAAAGTATTTACGGGCGAAGGTTTGGCCGAGCACGAGTCCGAAGTCGGTGCGGAAAACATACACCAGAGACAGCAGGCTCCAAAAAACGAGAAACAGCGAGACGCGAAGGCGGCCCACGACTGGACTGATCAATACGTGACTCCGCGCGCATAGGCCATTTTTCCGTGCCTGCAATGTCACGTCCACCGCGATCGATTGGGAACCCAGCGCGCATACTACCCGCAGCGTGCGACGGCAGCCCGAAACTTGTGGTGTCGCCCGGGCCACCCCAGCATAGAGAAAGCCGGAGGGACGCGTGCGTTGCGCCGTTTCCATCAGGTCGACGAACACTCGCTCCAGTTGAACTCCCGGAGCATCGCTGGCCACCAATACGCTGGCGATCTTGTGGAGTGAAGCCCTCCCGGCGAAAGGAATATTTACCTCGGGAACAGGCGATTCCCGTGGGCGGATTTTAAGCTTGAGCGGGTGCCGGCGTCGAAGTTCGGGGGGCATAGGGTGAGGTCCGAAAAAATGCGCATCGGCACAACTGTTCACCTCCGGGCATCAGTTTGAAGTTTCGGGGATGCCGGATGTCGTCGGTTCGGCACGCTCCCCACGAATCTCTCCTCGGGAGGAGCCTTCTCCGGCGCCCTGCGGGGAAAGGGTGGCCGGCGAAGCGGGACCGGGTGAGGTGGAGCATTTCTCGAATCATCGGCCAGTAGGCACGAGGGCGGAACTTGTGAAGACCTTCCGCCAGCGAGACTGAGAAGGCTTCGCACCCGGCAAGTGCACCTGATTCATAAGATCGTTCGCTTCGTCCCAAAAATTCGCGGCCGCCACTATTCTTCAACGAATTTCCGGTAGGCGCGTTACAGGCTTTTTGGAGCCGCTCGAATCAACAATCGGCTTCACAAAGACGCCGGGCTCGATATGCTCTCCGTCAACTCCAGATGAGCACTCCGGATCCAAGCGAACCGCCGAGACCGCGTTCCCCGTCCCCGTTTCCACTGACCACCGATAGCGTTTGGCAGCAGGTCCATGATGCAGGGACTGGAGACGTCGAGGCGGTGGGTCGTCTCTGCGTGCTTTATCGTGAAGCTATTTTTGCCTACGTGCGGCGGTGGCGGTGGGATGTTCACGAGGCCGAGGACTTAACGCAGGCTTTCTTGGTGAAGATTCTCGAGAAAAACCCTTTTCTGGGTTTTCAACGCCGTGAAACGAAGTTTCGTTCATTCCTCCTGCGCTGCCTTGGAAACTTTTTGCGTGACCAAATTCGAGTCAGGCCGCCGGAGACGGTCTCGCTGGAAGATGACGATTTTTCGCCGAGTGGTGAACCTGGAGCGGATGCGCTGGATACAGATTTGGCGCTGGAAATACATCATCGTGTCGCCCGGCGCCTCGAGGAACGTTTCGTGAACAAAGGTATGGCCCAGCGATTTTTCGCTTTACGAACTTTTATTCTAGGTGCGGACGATCGGTATGCATCTGCGGCCGAGAGCCTCGGCATAACGTCCGGCGCCCTTCGCAAGGCAATGTTCGATTTGCGCGAGGAATACCATGACGGATTCCGTGAGGCCGTAGCGCATCTGGTCACCCGCGAGGAGATCGTGGGCGAAATGAAATATCTCCTGGGATTGTTAGCGCGATTGCCATCGGAAGCTTTGTGGCCCGACGAGCAAGCTTCGGATCTGAAGGAGAAGAAGTAGAGTTCCTGCCTTATTGCGGCCGCCGGCGCCTCCTTGGTCCAATGACGACAGCTTCTTGAGTCGCGGTGTTTGGGGGTTGGCTCAAAAAAATCCGGTAACGGTTTCCTCCCGCGTTCGTTGCATTCAGATGACGGCGATCTCCTGCCTGAACGAGGAGATCTCCCTGGCCGTGCGCACTGGATCGGTGCGAGAAACCTGATGAATTCAACGCTGAACGAGTCGTATTTTGGCGACTACTTCCTAATCGGCAGGCTTGTCGAGGACGACCTGGCAGAAACCTGGCTAGCTCGAGAGGAGCGGACTAATCGCCGGGCGGCGCTAAAAGTGTTTAGGGCTAGCCCCCGGGGAGTCATCGCCACGGCCCGACGATTGGAGGAATGGGCCCAATCTGCCTGGCGGGTTCGTCACGAAGACATCGTTGCGGTCCATGATGTTGGGGTTCACGACGGACACCCTTATGTCAGCGTCGAATATCCAGAAGGCGGTACGCTGGCGGAGCGTTTGGTGGCTGGGGAATGGACTATCACCCGACGAAACCGGAGGAGAGTCCAAACCTTCATCGCGCAATTGATGATTCGCATCGCTCGCGCGACCCATTGGGCCCACACACACGGCCTTATCCATGGGCGCCTGACGCCGGCGGATGTGTATTTCGACGCCACAGGGCATCCCCGGATCGCCTACTTCGGTCTGGCTGCCATCTTCCGCAATGACACCGCACCAGATGAAACCACTGAGGGATCAGTTTGGGAAAGACCGCTTGAGGATGACCCGGGTTCACCCGAAGACATCACGACGGCAACTGACATTGCCGGGCTCGGAGCCATCCTTTATCAACTTCTGGTCGGGCATGCCCCAGATCCTTGCGTGGAGACCGTCCCGCAACCTATGGCGGCGCGCTGCCTAAATTCGGAGATCGACCGCACGCTCGACCGGATTTGCCGGACTGGCCTCAGGGGTGAACCTGACGGTTCCTATTCTTGTGCGAACGAAATGGCCGTTGAGCTGGAAGAATGGCTGCAGTGCGAGTCGCGCTCAAGTCGGGGGGTCGGACGAATGATGCGCGAACTCGTGCAAAGGCTGCGTAAAACTCATTAATCCAGCGCTGGTCTCTCGTCTTCACGACAGCCGGCAAGACGGTTCCTTCGCCCGAAGCGAAAAGCCGGAGCGAGAAACGACAGAGAGCTCGACGCTAATGCTCGCGGCCAATCTGCTTGTTCTGGATGCTAATTTTAAATTGAACATTTCCAAAGTTAATAGCTAGTGTCGCCTTAACAAAACACCCCCTTTTCGTATGTTCCCACCCAACGATGCCGAGACCGAGATTGCGGTGGCCTCACCCGCTGCGCGAAAGGAGAATTTGTATTTTGGAGACTATTTTCTTATCGGAGAACTGGGGTGCGGAGGAATGGGAGAAGTTTGGTTGGCGCGGCATGAGAGCCTCGATCGTCGCGTCGCACTCAAGTGGATTTGGACCGAGGGCGCAGATTCGGTCCGTCGGCAGCGGTTTCGCATGGAAGCGGAGGCCGTGGCTTGTCTCAATCACGAGAATATCATCCAGATTTTTGAATTCGGCGAATCCGACAACCGACAATTTATCGCAATGGAGTTGATGGAAGGCGGAAGTCTCGCCGACCAGGTTGCCGCTGGTGGTTGGCGAATTACTGAGCATAACGCTCGGGACGAGCAGAAAGCGATTGTCCAATTGGTAGCCATCATTGCGCGTGCCTTGGATCACGCTCATCAACGCGGCATTTTGCACCGCGACTTAAAGCCAGCGAATATTCTTATCGATGGGGGTGGTCAGCCGCATATCGCCGACTTCGGACTGGCGAAGCAGCTCGACGGTGGCCCTAGCATCACCTATGGAGGGTCGGTTATCGGAACCCCAAACTACATGGCGCCGGAGCAGGCCGGGTCCGAGGAGGGTGAGGTTACGACGGCCGCGGATGTCTACTCGCTTGGCGGCATTTTATACTTTTTGCTTACCGGTCGGCCTCCCATCGAGGGAAAATCCGTGCCAGAAGCACTAGCGCTGCTGAAAGAGGGTGAGATAGTCCCGCCGACTCGGGTTAACCCTCTAGTCGACCGGGACATCGAAGCGATCTGTGTAAAGTGTCTGGAAAGGGATCCGAGTTGTAGACACGGATCGGCCAAGGCTCTCGCCGAAGAATTGGAGCGTTGGCTGCGGGATGAGCCCGTTCTCACCCGGCCATGCGGTATTGCCGGTCGAATCGCACGATGGAGCAAACGCCGGCCGGCGGTCGCCGGATTAGTCGCGGCGTTGTTGATGGCCGTGGTCGGCGGAGCTGCGGAAGTTTCGCGGGAGATGTTCAAAACCAAGGCTGCCGTTCGCGCCCAGCGTCTAGCTCGGGAAGATGCCGAAACGGCTCTGCGGGCATTGAGTGATGCGCGGGAGAGGGAGGTTATGCTCAGAGATTCCGCCATCGATATCCTGAATGCGACGGTTTCAAATTTGACCAACGGAAATCGTGGTGCGGACACCCAACGCGACCTTTTGGAAGTGTTGGAGCAATTGCGCCACAGCAGTACGAATGTTTCCTACATCGGTTTGCGAGCCAAGTCCCGATGGATAAAGCTGGGCAGCGAGTTATGAGCCTCTTGCGCGGATCAAGCGGCCAGATCCTGTTGGCGGAAAGACAAGGATCGTATGCTCTCGGTCGTCCTGTTACCGCAACAGTCGACCCGGCGAACTTGAGTCGATTAGGGATGAGAATCATATGCTCAAGTCTCACAAGTGATAGTTCCCGGGATAATCTACGAAAGGACTCGGATTGTTATGGGTGGGCTAATGGAAACGCCGGCTCAATTGGATAAATTACCTTCTCCTCCCGGCGCGTATTTCGGCGACTACTTTCTCATTGGTGTGCTGGGCCGGGGCGGCATGGGCGAGGTGTGGCTGGCGCGACACGAAAGTCTCAATCGACGGGTCGCTCTCAAGTGGATTCAGGCGGAACATTCTGACTCGGTACGGCGACAGCGTTTTCGCCTTGAGGCCGAAGCCGCAGCCAAGCTGAGTCATGAGAATATCGTCCGCGTCTTCGATGTGGGAGAAGTTGACGGGCGACCGTACATCGCCATGGAGTACATGGAAGGCGGGAGTCTGGAGGAGACTATCTTGGTCAGCCATGGCAAGGATGGGGTAACGATCTCGGGATCGGAACGGGAACGCCAAGAGGCCAACGCGAGCCTGATCGTGACGATCTGCCGTGCGGTGCATTACGCCCATCAACACGGCGTCCTGCATCGAGACCTTAAACCCGGTAACATTCTCCTCGACGGCGCTGGGGTACCTCACGTCGCCGATTTTGGTCTAGCCAAGCTAGCTCGTTCCGACGGAGAGTTTGAGCACTTGTCCCTGACAGGACAGGTGTTGGGTTCACCGGGTTATATGTCGCCGGAACAGGCGTCTGGAAAAAGCCGGGATCTCACGATAGCGACAGACGTGTTCAGTTTGGGGGCAATCCTGTATCGCTTGCTAACGGGCCGAGTTCCTTTTGAGGGAGGCACTCTGTTAGAGAGTTTGCAGGCGGTTCGAGAACGGGAGCCGACTAGGCCAACCGGGTTAAACTCGGCGATAGACCCCGACTTGGAGACGATTTGCCTGAAGTGTTTGGAGAAAGAGCCTGGGCGGCGGTATGGGTCAGCGGAAGCATTTGCCGAGGATTTGGAGCGCTGGATGCGGCGAGAGCCGATTCTAGCACGTCCGGTGACGACGTTCGAACGGGTGATCAAATGGGCGCGAAGACGTCCAGCTTTCGCCAGTTTGTTGGCGGGAGCGCTCTCGCTGATCCTGGTGATTCTGATTGGGCTGCCCATCGCGTTGGTAAAGATCGATACAGCACGTCGAGAGGCCCAGGGGAGCAACCGGGCGATGCGCCAGACGCTGGTCAACAGCTATCTGGAACGGGGCATGAATGGATTTTCGTCCGACCGATCCGTTGAAGCTCTTCCGTGGCTGGCCGCGGCTTGTGAAATCGAAAATGGGGCAGACGGCTCGGGCCGCGCCGCGAGAATCAGTCGCCTTCGAATCTCCGGCGGTCTCGAGAATACGCATCGGTTGATCCAAGTCATCACTTCAGACGCTGGACCCATCCGGCAGGCGGCGTTTAGTCCGGATGGCCGATGGGTTGCGACGGTGCATCGAGGTCATTCTGCGCGGGTGTGGGACGCGCGGAGCGGTCGCGCTGTGACGCCGTTGCTTCAGGGAACCCTCCCTTCGGCGGCGGGATCGAGTGACGAGCCAGCCTACGTTCATTTTCATCCTACGAACTCATTGCTTCTCGCCAGCACAGGGGGGGATGCGCCGGGGCTGTGGGACATCTCCGACTCGAACTCTCCTCGCAAACTGAAATTTAATGGCGTTCACCGAGACCTCGTCCGGACCGCGCAATTCAGCAGTGACGGACAGCAGATACTCTCGGTGAGCGAGGACCGCAGTGTGGCCGTCTGGGTAACATCGACCCGGAATCCGGCCTTCCCAATTCGGCTCTTTTCGCCTCCAGGGGCCCCTGTCGTGAATGCCAGCTTTTCGCCGTCCGGAGCGATGTTCTGCGTCGCAGGTTCGTTTTCTTTGGACGTGTTCGATAGTCGGACGGGAAACAAGATTCGAACGATTGGAGGGGCTGAACCGAACGTGCAAGTCGCATTTCATCGCGACGGCACGCACCTTAGTGTAATAACCCAGAATGGTGGGTGGCGCGTTTACAGTGTAGATCAGAAAAAGACGCGTAGTTATGTGCCGGTGCCTTCCCCGCAATTCCTCGCCGTCAGTCCGTCGGGCGACCGCGTCGCTATAGCCTCGGGGAAGCAATGCTACGTGGGCACATCAAACCTGAATTCTAGATTGGATCATGACGGGTATGTCGAACAAATGGTGTTCAGTCCGGATGGAATGTTGGTCGCGACCGGCACGGCGGATCGCATGGTGAGGATCTGGCGTGTCATGGATGGATTGCCGCTCGGCCAACCGCTTGCCCATCTGGCAGGGTTGGTCGGGCTCCAATTCAGTCCAGACGGGGCTCGACTGCTCACCGTCACGGTGGATGGGATGGCACGAATCTGGCAGCTGCGGCTGCCGGCCGTTCCAGTAACTCCGAGTGTAAACGTCGAAGAACGCATTCAGCACGTGGCGTTCGCTCCCGGTGGAGACCAGTTTGCGTTGGCGACGCAATGGGGTCGCTACGCCGTTTTCGAGACGGATTCCGGACGACTGCTGGGTGAACGACCGGAAACCCGCCCGCCACCAAATGCGCCGCGACTCCTAACCACTCCCAGCCGTCTTGCCAAGTTCTCGCCTGACGGTCGACGTTTGGTCGTTACTGATAAACTCAGCCTGCTCAGTGTTTTCGATCTCAAGAGCACTCAAGTCGTGACTCAGTTTCAGGTCTTTTCCGCCAGTCGAAGATTTGAGCGCCTTTTCGGGAAAGATTTCATGGACGAAGTCGTGAACGGTATACCCAGCCTCGATCAATTGCGTTACTACACAGCAAAGCTCACCGCGATGAATTTGCTTCAAGCAGGCCCAGCCCCCAGCCTGAATTGCGCTGATTTGAGTCCGGACGGACGGCTACTCCTTGCCGCTTCGGACGACGGAAGTGCGCGTTTGTTCGACACCACAACATGGGAGTACGTCGGCGGGAGGGCGACGGCAGGGCTGATGAACGTACTGCTGTCCGGGTTGGACAATTCGGCTGGAGTTCGCTGGCTTGGATCCCAGGGTGAATTTGGTCACACGAACGCCATCTTGCATGCAGAATTCAACCACCGAGGCGATCGTCTGGTGACCGCGAGCGTCGATGCCACTGCGCAGATTTGGATCACGACCAATCGACAAGCGGCAACACCTCCACTGCGGCACAGAAGGCCGGTCCTGTTTGCGGCGTTCAGTCCGGACGATGCCATTCTTGCCACTGCGAGCCAAGATGGCCAGGTGCGCCTTTGGGCGGCGGATACCGGCCGGGAACTCGCGATCGGACCTCTCCGCCATGACGGCGCCGTTACGCGTCTCATTTTTAGAACGGACGGGCGCCGCCTGATTTCGGCGAGTAACGATGGCACAGCCCGGGTTTGGGATTGCACGACCGGGCAGCTAATGTCGGTTGTGCCGCTGGGCGGCCGTGTCATCGACATGTCCTTGTTTCCGGGCGGCCAGCTTTTGTTTGCAGCGGTTGCAGATCGCCACGGGAGGATTTGGGACATCGAAACCGGCCTTCCCGTTTCGCCGCCCTTTGGGCAGCACGTCACACATGCGGCGGCAAGTGCTGATGGCCGATTTTGTTTGTTGGTTGAGGGGAACTCCACCACGCGCGTTCATCGCACCAGCGCATACGTCTCCGCCCTGCCCGACCCAGATCTGCTGCTGATGAAGGCAAAGCTCTATTCGGGCCAGCGAATAGAACCGACTGGCCGTGGTGTAAGTACTATTTCGACTGACGAATTCATGGAGGTTTGGAAAACGGCGTCAGCCCGATGGCCCTCGGAGTTTACTGAGCTTCCCAACAAATCTTTGGCCTGGCACAAATACTGGCGTTCCGCCGGTGAGCAAGCCGCAGAACCGTTTGCAGTCCGATTCCACACGGCTCAACTTCGCGGACAATCAGCAACCAATGTTGCCCCGGATCCGGTGTCGGCACCGATCCGGTGAGCGGGCAACTTGTGGACCCATAGCAAGTTTTTAATCGTTCTACGGATTAACGATGACCCGGAGAAATTTGGCTCGCGAACCTCGTTCGAATGTTCCTGTCCACCTATTCGTTTGTGACTCCGCGACAAATGTCCAGTTAGTGTTTCCCAAGCTGTCGTTTGATTCGATCCGGTAGGTAGGCGAGTCGAGATCTGCGATCCAGCTGAGTTGAACCGCGCCTTGGTTAATCCTGAGATCCAAGCCCCGGGCCGTCCCGGGACGCACCTGAAACACGCGCTGAATGTCCGCCGCAGTGGAGAAATTATTCGGCGGAGCCGAGCCTTGCCCAAGCGAAAGTATCTCGACAGCCGCACCGATGCCAGGAACCAGCCAGTAGTAATAGCGGACGAATTGATCCGGTAACTCCAGTCCAAAAGTCAAATCAGTCAACTCAAGGCGGTGCAATTCATTGACTCGCAGGGCTGAGAAACTACCTAACACTGGCAGGGAAATCGTTCCCCACGCGTCCGCGACTGCTTGTGAAGTAAAGTGAACTTTTACCGTAAATTGTCCGAGCTCTGTATTGAGAATGTCCGTCCAATCTGCAACCCGCTGCCATGTGCTCCCAAATCGAACTTCGCTCGGCAGATCCTTCGACGGTTGGTCGTAAACTGTCGATGGTTTTGCGGGGTTGGCGTTCGCGTCATACAAGCCCAGAAAGTCTCGGCTGAAGTCTTCATTCAGCACGTAAAAGCCCCATGCTTGGTCGCCGGTATTTTCAGACGTTTGCCTCTCCGCATACGTGGCCGTCGGAAATTCACCGTCGAGCCCATCCTCGAATGGGGCCACAATTTCCCTCCGGCGGACAAATTCACGAGCATTGGGAGATTGTGAGAAATTCCAGGATTGAGGTCCTCCTGTTTGACCAAGGCGTCCGACAACGGAAGGTTTGTTGGTATTTGCATAGCAGCGAACATACGAACCCCAATTGACCGGAAGATCTGTCTTGGTGATGAATTCAATCGGAGATGCTCCGTGAATTCTAAGCCCTAATGCGAGGTTTATAGTAAGTATCGCCCACGGAAGGATTATTTTACGCATAGTACCACCCAGTATTAAAAATGTTTCCTCAAGGTATCGAACCCATGAATGTTTAGTCAACGACGACGTGATTGAAAGCCCCCAGCGCATTTGCTTCACGACAACTACAGTGTCAGATCGGGCAACGTTCGATGAAGAGAGCTGCGCTTGGATGTTGCGCTTGTGTAATTCAACGGGTCGGGCAAAGTCCTGCGGCTGCCATGACTGCTCGACGATGTCCGCACTGTGGTGAGATGATTCCTAATGGCTCGCCGTCGGGTCTGTGCCCTCTTTGTCTGCTTAAGGGAATTCAAACCTCCATCGCCCCCGCTTCAATGGGTGATGTCTCGAGAGCCAATCCAACCGCTATGGAAGGCAGCGAATTCGGTGACTACGAGCTCGTCCGTTACCTGGCCCGGGGCGGTATGGGCGTTGTTTACGAAGCCCGGCAAATCAGCGCGAACCGGATGGTCGCCCTGAAGATGATTCGGGCCGGAATTCATGCCACGCTGGACGAAGTACGGCGCTTCCGTACCGAGGCCGAGGCTGCCGCGGCGTTGGATCATCCCAACATTGTCCAAATTTACGAGGTCGGTGAGGAGGATCATCAACCTTTTTTCAGCATGAAGCTCGTTCGTGGCGGGTCCCTCGCTGAGGGCATCGCCCGGGGAGACTGGCGGCTTGATTCAACCAACGCTGAGGAATTGCAGCGGCGCATCGCAACCTTAATCGGACAGGTCGCTCGTGCGATTCATCACGCTCACCAACGAAGCATTCTCCACCGCGATCTCAAACCCGCCAATATTCTGATTGAGTTGGACGGACAGGCGTTGGTTTCCGACTTTGGTCTCGCCAAGTTTGTGGATCGCGAGCACGGCGCCACTCTGTCCGGGCAGCTGGTAGGTACCCCGGCGTATATGGCGCCCGAACAGGCCTCCAGCAGCCCCCGTGAGCTTACGACGGCCGTGGACGTTTACAGCCTGGGCGCAATTCTTTACGAATTATTGACGGGGCAGGTGCCGTTCGTTGCTGAGCGACCGGAACTCGTCGTTCATATGCTCGCCACCACGGAGCCGAGGCGCCCGAGCGCCTTGGTTCGGCAGGTACGGCGAGATCTCGAGGTGATCTGCCTCAAATGCCTCGAGAAGGATCCCAAACGACGCTATGGAAGCGCCGAAGCTGTCGCTGAGGAACTGGAGCGCTGGCTTCGATACGAACCCATCCTGGCCCGGCAGAGCGGCGTTTGGTTCCGTGTCGGAAAATGGGCTAGACGCAAGCCGGCGATAGCCGCCCTGAGCGCCGCATTGGTGATGATCAGCATCTCCGGGTTCGGCATCGTTTTGTCCCAGCTTGAGAAAACAGAGCGCGCCCGACGTGAGGCGACCGAGAGCTTGCGAAAACAAGAGACGGAGGCAAAGAAAAGCAGGGAGGTAGTGAACTTTTTGGCGCGAATGCTCGAGGGAATCGGCCCGAATGTTGCGCTCGGACGAGATACGACGCTTCTCCGCGAAGTTCTCAACCAGACTTCCGCACATTTGGGCCAGGATCTAGCCAGTCAACCCGAGGTGGAAGCGGAGCTCCGTTATACGCTGGGTAACGTTTATCAGGCGTTGGGAGAGGTCGACACGGCTGAGCACATGCTGCGAAGGGCGCTCGAATTGGCCGTCTCAGTTCATGGTTCCAACCATGTCACCACCGCACAGGCCTTGCGTGGCCTCGCCATGACCTGGCACGAACAAGGGCTCGTCGATCAATCGGCCGCGCTGTTAAACCGTTCGTTGCGGATCCTGACCGACTTGAACGCATTGGACAGCCGCGAGGGTGCTGTCACGTTGTCGTACCTGGGCACGGTCCAAACCGAAAAAGGACTACTCTCGGATGCGGAGGAATCTCACCGCAAAGCGATTGAGTCTCTGAAAAGGTCCTTAGGCGCACGTCACCCGGAGGTGGCGTCGTTCCTCGACTCGCTTGCGGTGACACTTAAACAGCAAGGCAGGCTTTCCGATGCCGTCAACGTCCAGCGCGAGGCGGCGGACATTACTGCTTCGCTGGACCGGGACGATCCTCGCGTCCTGGTCATCAAGAGCGCGCTGGCAGGAATGCTGCGCCGTCAAAAACAACTGCCGGAGGCGGAAAACCTGGCCCGCGAAGTCCTGGAAGCAAAAAAACGCATTCTGGGAACCAACCATGTCGGCCTGGCCACCGCGATGAACAATCTCGCCTTGGTTCTGTCCGCGAGGGAGAACTACGTCGCGGCAGAGGGACTCTACCGGGAGACACTCGCGCTCCTCAGCAGGAACTTTGGGGACCAGCATCCCAAAGTCGCCGCTGCTTTTGACAACTTGGGCCTGGCCCTTGCGCATCAGGGGAAACTTGCCGATGCGGAAGCCGCCCATCGGCAGTCGCTCTCGGTGTACGAACAGGTGTACAAGACCAATGCCCATCCTGATCTTGCCACCACTCTAAATCACCTCTCCAACGTTCTCGATTCAGCAAACCGACTCGGGGACGCCGAGACGGCCCAGCGGAGGGCCATCGCTATCGAGGAGGAATGCTATACGAACTCTCATCCGAACCTGGCGACTTCGTTACACAATTTGGCGCTGTTGCGGGAACGTCGTGGCCATCTCGACGAGGCCGAGGTGCTTCATCGAAGAGCTCTCGCGATGCGCCGTCAATTGCTCGACGGCCCGTTTCCAGATATCGCGATCTCGCTCGACAGCCTGGCGCGCCTGTTGGAGCGGCGGGGAAACCTTGAAGAATCGGAGAGGATGCATCGTGAAGCCTTGCAACGTCGACGGACGTTGCACGGAGACATCCATCCCGACGTGGCCACATCGCTCAACAATCTTGCGATGGAACTCTTCCGGCAGGACAAGCTCGTCGAGGCGGAGGCCTTGCACCGGGAAGCTTTGGCCATCCGGAAAAAGCTTTACCCCAACGGCAGTGTGGTCACTGCCGTTTCGATGGACAATCTCGGCTTGGCCCTCCAACGCCCGGAGACCATTGCGGAAGCGGAGGCACTTCATCGCGATGCCCTGGCGATGTTCACGGCGTTGAGAGGCCCCACCAGCTCAAGTGTCCTGACCTGTCTCGACAGCCTTGCTCGCGCCCTGGAATTCCAGGGCAAATGGGAAGATGCGATACAAACCCGGCGACAAGCACTCGAAGGAACGCGGCAGCGTGATAAGGGTGGTGGACCGCAGTCGGCCCTGGCACTGGCGGCGTTTGCCCGGGCAATCCTCCGAGCCGGGCATTATGGCGAGGCGGAAAAGCAGGCGCGCGCTTATCTGGCGCTCACAAAAGGGTCATTGACGAATGGTTGGGTCGATAACTATGTCCAAGCGATGTTGGGAAGAAGCCTTTTCTCACAAGGTAAGCAGGAGCTGGCGGGGCCGTATCTTACGAACGCCTATCGCTTTCTTACCCAGACTGGAGAAAGGCTCTCTACGTCGAGGCGCGGGCAAAAGCTGGACGTTATTCAGTGGAGTGCCGAGTATTGGAGTGCCGTTGGCGCTACGAGCGAGTTGGCGACTGTAAACCAGCAACTCCGCCGAATGAGAGCTCCCGAGTTCAAGGTTACTCCGATCGTTAGTGGTAGTTCGAAATAGGAATGACCGTTGGAGAATTGTTGGGAGCCGATGGAATCGGGATCAGTCAACCGTGTGCAGCTAGATCAGTTCCCGCCTGAATGTCCTCGTTGCTGTTGGGAAAGCCGGTACCGCGGCCATCCTCCTGGCGATTCGTAGGCCTATCGCAAGTCTGGTCGAACAGGGCCGGTGGTTCAGAGGGCGCAAAGCGATCCGCCGCGGCCACCGTCCGGGCCGGCCTCTGCCCATGGCGATCGGCAAACGTCGTGCGCCGTAAAATCTCAATTGTCGCCAGAATTGCGCATTGCAAATCGGCACCAAGCTCTCAACCTCCCTGAACGCCTCGGCTGTCGCGGATCGGAAAGAGGCACCGGTGCTCGAACTACGCGAGGACACGACTTTCCGCCTCCGGCGGCCGCGCCGATCTGAGCCCTCAGCACTCTCCGACAATGAGCGAAGAAACAACATGCCGACAATGCGGTTCGGTTCTTACTCCACACATGGATTGGTGCGATGTTTGCAACAAAGGAACGAAGGCTCTTTCCGACGACCGGCGAGCAAACCTAAGAGACAATTCTGGCATGGCCCTTCGTGCGACTCCCTACTTTGGCGATTACTTTTTGATTGGCAAGATTGCCGAGGGTGGGATGGGAGAGGTCTGGCTGGCGAGGCAAGAAAGTCTCAACCGCAGGGTAGCACTCAAACTCATCAAGGCCGGAGAGTTTGCCACGCCCGCTGAAGTGCAGCGCTTCCTCATCGAAGCCGAGGCCGCCGCAAAGCTCAAGCACGACAATATTATCAAGATCCACGAAGTCGGGGAGCATGAAGGGCGACACTATTTCTGCATGGATCTCATCGAAGGAGGCAGCCTCGCCGGGCAGCTTGCCGATCATCAATGGACCATTACTTCGGAGAACCGACGAGAACGTCAAAAGACCATCGGCCGGCTGATGGCCAAGGTGGCACGAGCGATCCACGAAGCGCATCAGCATGGCGTCTTGCACCGAGATCTCAAACCCGGAAATATCCTGTTGGATACGAAGGGCGAACCACGCGTCACGGACTTCGGCTTGGCCAAGTTGACCGGGCGTGACACAGGCATTTCCCGCTCGGGAGCTGTCGTGGGCACCCCGAGCTACATGGCGCCGGAACAAGCCGCGGGAAAGACGCGACAAGTCACCACTGCTACGGACCTCTACGGCCTGGGTGCGGTTCTCTACGAGTTGCTGACCGGCAGGCGTCCGTTCGAGGCCGAATCGACAGGAGAAGTGTTGCGGATGGTGACCGATCAAGAACCGGTGCCTCCGCGTAGAATTAACAGCTGCGTTGACTCAGACTTGGAAACGATCTGTTTGAAATGTCTGGAGAAGGACCCACGCCAACGGTTTTACCGAAGCGCCGAGGAACTGGCTGAAGAACTGGAGTGTTGGCAGCGCGGTGAGCCGATCAGAGCTCGCCTGCCAAGTTTGCCGGAAAGAATCGTCAAGTGGGTGAGGCGCAAGCCGGCGAACGCCGCCGCGATAGCTATTCTCATCGGGGGTATCGCCGGAATGGCGTACATGTGGAACCAGGCGGAAAACGCTCGGCAGCTGGCTTTGGAACGGGCGTCGAGGGAGACTACGCAACGAGTTCTCGCGGAGCACGAACGACGGAGGGCAGATGACAATCTCCAGCAAGCCCGTATGAAGATGGCAGACTTCTTCTTGGAATCTGACAAGGTTGCGCTCGGGCTGGCGTATCTGGCACGTGTCGTTCGCGATGATCCATCCAATCAAGTTGCTGCCGCGCGTTTGGTCTCCGCTCTTTCATATCGGGAGTTCCTTCTGCCTGCGGAAAGCCCCTTCCGCAGAACCAGCGACCCCACCACTTACTTTACCCAAGTCAGTGCCGACGGGCGGAGAGTCCTCACAGCGTCGGGGAGGGGAGAGGCGTATTGGAACCTCGATAACAGAGAAGAGCTGGGATGGCTCACGCAGTTGAGCAGTCAGTCTGTATCTGCCAGCTCTATTTCAGGTGTTCGCGCTTATGGCGGCGTCATTATATCGCGATCTCCGTGGCAACTGTCGGAAGTGTACGGTAGCGGAATCACCGCGTTTGCGTTTGCCGCCGGAGGAGATCTATTCGCAAGCGCCAATTCGGGGCAAGCCCAGGTTTGGGATGCGAAACATTTCCGTCCGACCAAGACTCCTTTCAATGCGGGACCAAGTGGTTCCATTCAATTCAGTCCCGACAGCACTCTGCTCGCGATTGGTGGAACAATTTGGCGGGTGCGAACGGGCGAACAAGTATCCAAAACAAACACCCCTAATGGACTTATTAACTCGCATCAATTTAGCAACGATGGACATCGATTGGTCACGGCTGGCGCCGACGGACTTGTTAGAATATGCGATACGGAGACAGGCGAAATCACCGCCGTTATGCGAGTCCACAGCGAAACTGAAGATCGCCCCTTCTACGGGGTGCTTTCCGCACAATTCAGTCCAGATGCTAGGCATGTGGTCACCGTCAACGAGGACGGCGCGGTCCAAATTTGGGATACCCACACCGGCGCACCGACGGTAAGGTTGGCGGCGGCTCGACAATCCCGACCAGAGCCAGGTGAAAGCATGCTTGCTCCGGGCCATTTAGGGTTTCCCTTCGACTGGGGTGCCAAGTTCAGCCCGGACGGACGCTGGATTGTCTCCGCTTGGAATGAGAGTGCCTTCCTTTGGAACCTGGAGACTCCGGCGTTGGCCGTTAAGTCCCTTCGCCACAAACACGCTCTCCGCTCAATCCATTTCAGCACGGATGGCCGTCGCGTCATCTCAGGCGCCGCCGACGGGAGTATTCGCGTGTGGGATGTTGCCACTGGACAACCGATCAGTGAATGGTGCCATCACCGCTCTACCTCCTTAACGGCTGCGCGATTTATTGCGGATGGGCAACAGATGGTTTCCTTCTCTCACGACGGGCATGTTCAAAACTGGGATGCACGGCCGGGAGCGATGCGCGGTCTTAGGCTGCCGCATGCACACGCGATCAAGTCCGTGGAACTCAACTCCGGCGGCAATCGATTGCTGACCGTCTCCGGCGAGGGTCGAGCCAGGATCTGGGATCTGGGAAATGCCGCTCAGACATCTGAACTTAAGGTTATGGACAGCCATAGACTAAAGGTAACTCGATTCAGCCCCGATGGGCGGAGGGTCATCGCTATTTGCGAACCGGCGCTGTCTAAAGGCGCGCGTGCGTTAACCAACTTCATAAATGTTTATGACGCAGTTACCTGGACGCGGATGGGAAGCCCAATTCCGATCGAAGTAAACATGGGTTTCCCTTCCATCTCCATGAGTCAAGACGGGCGATTTCTCGTTACACTTTCAAACAATAGAACGGCACAAATCTGGCGCGCTGATACGGGTGAACGAGTTGGTGCTGCCTTGCCTCACACCAAGCCGTTTGCTCCTCGCTTCAGCGACGATGGAAGTTGGTTAGTCACGGCGACAGGAACCAAGGAGGTGCAGGTATGGAACGTCCAAACTGGGAAACGTGCGGATGCCGCTATTCAATGCGACGGAGGCCTGATAGGATTTCGCTTGAGCCGAGATGGACGCAAGCTCGAGACCGCGTGCCACTCATCGCAAACGAAAACAGTGCAGGTCTGGAATTCATTCACCGGTATCCCGGCAGACGATGACGGCACCAGTTTCAACGGCGATATCAAGTTGGTGGACGGCAGCGCTTGGAGTCCGAATGGGCAGCGAGTTCTGAGGACGTTGCCCGATGGGTCGGTTCAAGTCTTCGCTTCGGGCAGAAATGGAGCTCCCGTTGGGGAACCGATGAGGCAAAGAACACCGATCGCCGATGCTCGCTTTGTCCTCCAAGGAAAGTGGATCGTCACGGTGTCGGTTGACGGGTTCATGCAGCTTTGGGATGCTACAACAGCGTATCCCCTCAGTGAGCCATTCTTGACCAAGCCTTTCAGTGGTCACTTTTCGAATGGATCCTACTCAGTTAGTGCGGATGGACTTACCATCGCGGTGCTCGTCGACAAAAGGACGGTGGAAATTCGGCCGATCGTGGCGTTTGGCAGCCCGGTACCGAGTTGGTTACCCGCGGTAGCCGAGATGATTGTTGGAACAAGATTGGGTGACAGAGAAAGGGTTGAAGAGGTTCCTTTGGACGAGTACTTCGGAATAAAGGCTCGAATTGCCACTCTAAAGGACGGTAGCCCCTGGACAAGATGGGCTCAGTGGTATTTCGGAGACCGCGCCACACGCCCGTTCTCGCCGAACGCAAGCATGAGCGTCTCCGAGTTTGTTAAACGCCACTTCGCAGGCGAATCGGTTAGCAGTCCGAACGACGCTTTGGAGCCGAATCTGACGGGTTGGATTGCTCCGCCGCCCAACCTAAGAGAAAGCGGATTTGAGCGTGGCTCAGCGGATTCTGTCCGGACTTTCACCAATAGTTCGATGCGAACCATGCTTGTCCCTAGCGGGCCGACCTCAACGATTCTCGCATACTCCAACTCCACTTCGACGAACCTGACAAGCGTCACAAATTCGAGTCGAAACGGATCCCCGCTACCGCCAACTGGCCTGCGAGTCTTAACGGACTAATCTTCGCGCAAGACTTAGCCAATAATTCAGCTGGGCGTCGGACGATTGCGCCGCAGATTCTTGCGAAAATCGAGGCGTGAAGAGTCCCGCCATGCGGGATACGCGACGATCAACAAAGGCCTTTGCGAGACGTTCAAGCAAACGGCTGCGGGCCAACTGAACCGTTCCGCTTGGTAAATCTCTTGCCAATCGCCCTGCATAGACCTTCGCTCACTGCGCAACAGGTTTGATGCGAACGAACAAATTCGGAGTATCGACCTGGATGATTACTCGGACGGTTCGGCCTTGGTGGTAGACGAGTCCGCCGTTGGCATTGGTCCCCATTTGAAGATTTGTCCAGTGGATCAAGTCGTTCGAGACCTGCGGAATCGCGTTGTTAAGGGATACACCAACTCCCAGAGTGTACTCGACCACCATCCGGGTCTGTCCGGGATCGGATTCAAGCCGAGCCACGCGCGGCAGGTTGCCTTTGGAGGCATCGGGTCTGGGCTCGAGGCCAAAGACGTATCGTGCTGCATTCGGTATAGAGTCGCCGAAAGGCGTTCCCCCTGGATCTCTTTGGTCATCGGGAAGTGTCGCGGACCATTGTGCATACGAAAGTGGGGCGACGACACTCTTGCCTTCGCTCACCACCACCGAAGCTTTCGATGTATTGGTTTTATACATCGCCGTTAGCATGGTCTTTCCGGGCGCCAGTGCCACGATGGCGGATTTGATGGACAACTCCGCAATATTCGTATTGGCGATTGAGAATTCGAGGCCGGGCGCAGCTGGAGCGATCCGGCGCAACACGCCGTCAGCGTAGACCGCGGAGACACTCGGGGAAGCGGGCTCGTTTCCAGGGTAGAACCGGAACTGTGCTGGCGAAATGTCGAGCCGAACGACGGCCTGTGTGGTGGCAAGGCCTATGACTTTATTGCTGGTTGCCATACGTCCGAGAGCATCAAGGCCCCAGGCGTTGATACTCAGGTCGCCTATCCATTCGGGGAGGTTTAGTTCGACTCGATTTGAGTTTCCTCTGAGATCGAACAGCTCACCGTCCTGAACTGCGATCCACATGTTGGTCGGCACATAGCCGTTGCGTCCCGAAATCTCGATCGTGACAAACTCTCCGGGCGCGTATGACTCCTTCGCTGGCACGATGCTGACGGCCAGCCCATTGGTCACTCGCGGAATCGCGGAATTTCTGACTCCGGCCGGGGAGAAATGTGCTCCCTGGCCCAATGGCGCAGCGCATTCCGCCGGACCCGGAATCAGTGGGAAACTCCACGGTGGAAAGATTGGAAATCCATCGGCAAACTTTGAAGAACCGACGGAGGCTTGGAGCAATTCCGTGGCAGCCTCGTTCGAGGCCGCATCCGGATATTCCGCGATGGTTGGAAAGTGTAATCCGACGTTGCCGGCCGTTGTTGTCAGATGTTCCGGACCAAGCCCTGCGCGCTGGCTGGGCGCACCCACCGCCGTATCGTTGTCGCTGCAGAAAAGCTCCGAGGGTGTGAGGCCTATCCGCCCGATGGACAAGCCATAGATGAACGTCGCCAATCGTTTCTCCTTTGCGTACTTCTCTGGAGATTCGGCTGTGTCACCGCCCAAACCGACCATCGCGTGGGAGGGAACCGATATTGGGACCGAGTTTAAACCGGCCATCATCTCGCTGTCCGGGCGCAGATCGCGAACCGCGCCGCATGTCAGGCAACGGACTTCCTCTTTCCAGTGCTCGAAGTACCAATCCATCCCGTCACCCAGGAACGTTTGGCGGTTGTCTGTGTAGCGACAATTAGAATTTTCCACGAAGGGAATAGTTGTCGTTGACCATGCGCCGTAAAATCTCAATTGTTCCCAGAATTCCGCATTGCAAATCGGCACCAAGCTCTCAATCTCCCTGAACGCCTCGGCTGTCCACTGAAGGTGCGACCACAGGTCACACAAAGCCAGCGCCGGATATCCAGATGCACGGCGACCAGGGCGATCTGATAGTTGGCCAATCGTTGGTAAAAGCCATGGGCGTAAACCTTATGGGCCGGGTCGACATGGCAACAGGGGCGCGGGTGATCGGAGGCGAATTGAGAATGACGTTTTTGCATGAGAACCCCGAGAGAGCCACGAAAGGGCCCGTCAAGCGATCCCGCGTTACTTCGGCCTGTGCGGCTCGGAGCGGAGGACAGCAGCGAAGCGCTGCCGTAGCGGAGAGCCGCACAGGCCGAAGTAACCACCAAACTGCAAAGATAGGACCGTGCCCCACGGAGCAACTCCCACGATTTATGCCGCTACATCACCCCACTCGTTGCCACGGGAGAATCCGCCGAGGAACATCCAGGCTGTGTCTGCTCGAGGCTCGGCCGCCCAGCACCCGCCCGTCGCACCCACTCAGGGGCACCGATGCCCCGTTCAATCTCATGCCGTCCGTCACGAATTGTCTCCCGGGCCAACCCCGTCGCAGCCGATACGACGCTGTCACCGCCACAGCCCAGATCGAGCGATTCAGTTGCAGCCCAAAGACGACGCGAACGTTCATTGAGAACCGCTGCAACGACGGCATATTTCAAGACAATCGCCGCCTCCAATTCCTCATCTCGCCTCATGCACACCGGTAATTGCATGCCGATCTCTAAGTTGGAAGGATAATGTTGGCGCGAGTCCCTACTGCGCTACTTCAAAATTGGAGCGATCCGGTTGGCGAATAGGGCAATCAATTTTTCGTTCAGACATTCAGGACCAGATTCAGTCTCATACCAAATTTTAAGAGTACCATCCTTCAATTTTGCGAATGCCACCTTGTCGTGCTGGGCCAGCCTAATCAGTTCTGCAGACTTCGCCATTGTCTCGCGATTTGTCAGCCAGTTGACTCCAGAAAGTCGGCCAGTAATCTCGCCTTGATAAGACAGAAGTGTTACAGTTCCAGAGTCACTGACCTCAATGAGCCAGGCAGGATTGTCTGAGAAATCGGCGGCTCTCCATCGTTTGATCAAAATGAGAATGCCGGCAAACAAACTCAAAACTATAACGGCGGATACTATCCGTCTACGACTTAGGCTTCTCATGGAGTTAGTAGAGAACCTTTTCTGGTTTCTTGTACCACTGACTCCATCTGCTGGGGGTAAATGTTCCATTCTGGAATTTGACCGCCAACTTGCGACATTTGCACTCGCTTACCTCAAAAGCCGTTTGCAGTTCTGAGCCCCGCTGTCCCCATGCGAGGTCAACTGAATCATAGCCGCCGCCACTGCTTCCGAACCAATCTTTCACTTCATCACTCACCTCAACACCCCAACTGATCAGGTCTGCAAGGGTTTCGCCGACATTTGCGCTTATCGCCCCGCCAGCGTAGAAGTGCATGACGGCATCCATTCGATTGTCGTATTTTCCAGATGGGGTTGTAAAAACTTTTTTCATCTTCGGTTTTGCACTAAAGTTCCAGTGCCATCCTTCGACCCAATCGCGCACTTTTCTGAATCGCTTGGCATCCTGGGTCTCACTTGGAGAACCAGGCGGCTGGTTTCGGAAGTTTGTTGCGAACACATCACCCAGCGCGTCGAATAGTTCTTCCATGTCATCTTGGCAATCCCAGAACCAGTCTGTCTCTATGTCGTGTTGAAAGTAGTAATTGATGAGTTCTCTAAATAACTGATCAGGATCAACTATTCCAGAATCTATGAGATTTCCGGCTTTCGCGGCATACTGTGCTTCAGATAACTCGGACAGGCCCCATGGATCGACACGATTAACGCCATTGTTGCGAACGAAGGCATATAGATTCTCACCCCCGCGCTCCTGTACGGGATCCCTACTAATCCAACGCCCGGTGGAAGGCCGATAGTCTCGATACTCGTACCGAATGTCGCCGGTCTCCACTTCTGTGTACTTTGTAGAGTAGCCGAAGGGGTTAAGTGATGCAGCCGATCCACTCGCCCGCAATACAAAACCGAACGGGTCGTATTCGTAGTTGGCAGATAAAGTACCTTTGGTGCGGTCTACTAGAGCTACAACATTGCCATTGCCGTCAAAAGTGGGGAGATTCGCAACGACGGTATCAGTCAAGTGCGATTCAATCATTAGCAGTCCGCCGACCCCCCCTGCGACATGCCTAGAGCCCACTAGATCCAGACCCCAAACATAAGATTGTACTATTGCGTCACTAGCGGCGTCGAACTCTGCCAGAATCTCGAATTGGTTATGCAAAAAGCGTTGGCTGGATTTCATCCGCCATACGCCGGAGTCCCGGATGAAACTTTTAACAAGTACCTTACGACCGGATGAATCGAGAGTGTAGTCGAGTCGGTGCTGCGCTAACTGAGGCAGTGTTGGCAGCGATTCCTTCCTTACGACGCGGTTTTCGGCATCCCAGGTCATGAGCCAGCGACCGTCCGACAGAAGATTGCCATCATCGTCGAATTCAAAGGCGCCAGGTGTCGTAGAATGTATGAGGTGTCCATCTACTCTACCCAGTGCAACCGTGCCGTTTGTGAGGCGGCTTTGGATAGAGATAGAATTCCAAATGCTTGTTGCTTCGAGTTGGGCATAGAAGTAGCCGTTAGTGCGAGTGGGTATGCGGTCGTTGACAGTCAGAAATGCTCCGTCGCTGGTTTGACCCAACACATGAAGCCACGGCGCATAGTCTATGCGGCGGATTTGATTCAAGTCATTCGCGATGTACGAATCCGTTCTCCCATTGCGTGAGGCTGACTGCCGATTGCCGATGTCGTCGAATTTGTAGCCAAGGCTGTAACCAGGGATGAAATCACCGGTAGGGAAGTGTTTTGCGCCATTAGTCACTTGCCCTAAAGTGTCATATCCGTAGAGCCAGAATTCTCCATCAGCCATGACTGCCCGCGTGCGCTGGTCCCTATCGTTGTAACTGTAGGTAAAGCCTATGGGCCTATCAGAAGGCGGATAGTTTGCAATGCTCTGCAGGCGACCGCGTTTGTCGTACAAATTGGTCGTCGTTAGTCGAACCGCATTACTGTGAGACTTGGTGACTGTATGGACTAGTTCCGAGTCCTTGTGGAAACTGTAGTGAATCACGGTGGAGTCCGATGTCACATTGTTGATTCTGGAAGCGTCATCATAACCATACGTGACACGGTAGAGCTCACCGATGGGGTTTATTATGCCAAGGACTGTCTGGCGAGCCCAGTCGTCGTAGTCGCGTAACAGGGTAAATCCTGAGAAGACCCCGGAGTCGTACGCCTCGGTTACGATCTGATCGCGCTGATAATGGAGTGAGCGCATACCGGTTGCATCGAACACGCTGACCAGTTGGCCAAGACGGTTGTAAGTGTTGGTTACTGCCGGCGTGGAGTCGCTGTAAGTTATGGTGAGTAGTTCGCCGGCCTTGGGATCGTAGTCGTAAGTGGTAAGGACGCCACGGGCCCACAGACGAGTTCTTAGCTTACCTCCGGCCGTGTAGGTGTAGTTGGGACCTTTGTTGTCGGCATAGTGTTTTCGGTTCAACTGGCCGCGGGCGTTGTAATTGCAGTACGTTGTGGCTGAACCGGAGATTCCGGTGCCGGTACTAGAGTCGAAATGTTTCCAGGTGGTAATAGTCGCTAAGCGAGAGCCTCGGTCATAAGTGTATTCGGTGGGGATTGTGTTTGCACCCCACGACTTCTTAAGTTTTCGGTTGGGAAAGTACGGGAAATACTCCTGAGTTACCACGCCACCATCGGGCAGGGTGGTGACCGTCTTGATTCCGTTTGCTGTGTCGCGGTAGTAGACGTAGCGCGTGGTTTGCGGATCGAGGCCTGGTCCGGATGCGCTGGGGTCGGGGTCAGGCGTCGTGACGGTGTGAAGCTGACCGTCATCGTAGTAGGTATAGGTGGTGGCACCATTGCGAGCATCGATTTGAGCTTGGAGCCGGCCGAATGGGTCATAGGTGAAGGTAGTCCCGGTGACGCGAGCGCCGTTCCGGTCCAGACGGGTCACGGATTTCTGGCGCCCTTGCGCCGTCACCGTGATAGTGGACGTGTGGTCGGGGTTCTCGATGGTGACGGTCCGTCGTTGATTTACGCGTTCAATTGCTGTGATGGTGTGGGTAGTCAGGCCGTAGTGAGTGGCCCAATTTTGAGTTCCGTCGACACTGGTTTCGTTGATCTGAACGATGGTGCTTTGGCTCACGCCGTTGGTTTCCCAGACTTCGGTTACACTCTTGCGCACTCCGGTGCCGCGCAGAGTAGAGTTCCCTACGGAAGAAGTCGTGCGTGTGATTCGGTCCGAGCCGCCGAAATCAATCACACCTGGATTGCCGAGATCGAGCGCGGTAGTCTCAAGTTCACCGCGCGGATTGTAGGCGTAAAGGGTGGTAATTCCGTCGGGATCGGTGGAGCTGGCCAGTTGGCCTTGAGCATTGTAGGTGCGCGAGGCGAAGACTGGGCCGGGTCCGTCGGGCCACGGATACTCGGTCTTGTAGGCGCGTCCGGCGAAGTCGGTATAGCTGGTCGTGTATTCGGGAGAGACGGAGCCGTCAGCTTCGAGTCGGGTTTGAGTGGAAGTCTGAACCCAGACGCCATTGTCCTGACGGATGTCGGTGGCATAACGAAGCCCGTTGACGGCAGTGCCCTTCGTCTCATACCCCGAGCCATCCTGGTAGGTGGACTCAATCCTTTGGCTTCCGTCGGGAAACGTGGTGATCGAGATTCGAAACGGACCGTCGGTGGTGTTCGTATAGGTCGTCCGGCGGTTCATGGCATCGAGGGACCAGGCGAGATTGCCTTCCCGATCGTAGCCGCGCTGTTCCTGAACGATGAGGGCGCCGTTGGTACCTTGGAGTACGGTGTGGGTGGATCGACCCATTGCGTCGGTAAGGTTGTAGGTCGTGAGGCCGGCCCGAGTCACGCTGGAGCCGGCGTAGGTTTGGGGTTTGCCAGTGCGGGCCAGATCGAGTTGGACCGTGCCTCCGGTGCTGTAAGTCGTGACAATGCCTTCGCGGTCCGTTTCCTGAGCCAGGCCGCAGCAGTCATAGGTACGGGTAACGTAGGTGCCGTCGAGATAGTCGGTACGGGTTGCACGTCCGAGATGATCCCGGGCGGTGGTGGTTTGGGAGGCAATCAAAACGCCAGAGGCGATGTCATATTCGCGGCGCCAAAGGGAATTGCCGAGCGCGTCGACAACCTGTTCACTGCGGGTGCCGTCGATGATTGTGGTCTGACCGGGATTTGGTTGTCCACTCAGAGTGACCGTCCGGCTTGTTTCGAGCTTGGGCGCTGGGGTCGAGCCCGTGTAAAACGGGTCGTTGATGAACTCGGAATAATAGAATGATTGAGACATGGTGCCATCTGGGTTGATGACACGGGCAACTTGGCCCACGCTGGCGCCGTTGGTGTCGGTGACCGAATAGGTGTAGCTGCGGGTGATGAGGTTGGCTGGGTCGTTCCAATTCGTGGCGGCGGGAGAGGTGGCGACGGAACTCCACGTTTCGGTAGCGCTGATCTGATTGCGCCAGCGTTTGGAAATGGGATGCCCCTTGAGGTATTCGACGCGGGTTTCGAGGCTGCCTGAGTAGATGGTTTCGGACGAGCGGTTCTCCGGATCGGGCCAATCCGTCGTTTCGGAGTAGGGGTTGTTCAGGAATTGAGAGACCTGCTTGGTCACGGAATCGCCGACGTACTCTTTGTAAAAAGTCCAGTGGCCCTCTGGCTGAATCACGCTGCGCAAGCGGGCGTAGTTGGCGCCGTCAGTGACCTGGTTGGTGTAATAGGAGTAACTGGTGGTTTTGGCCAAACCGGCCGGGTCTTCAACGTTGCGCACCAGTTCGTCACCCCAGGGAAAGGTCTGATAAGTATTCACGGTCTGCGAGAGAATCTGGTCGCTGGCGTCCTTGAAGGTGCGAGTTTCCGTTCGCACGAGTCCGTTGGTGGCGTGGACGAGACATTCTTTTCGGAGGCCGTTGGCAAACCCGGAGAGGAGTTCCCATTCACCAGAACCCGGGGTGTAAGTGAAGACGTTTACCTCTGAGCCGTTGCGGGTAAGTCGAAGTCGGTTGGTGGAGGTGCCTCCGTCTGGGTTCTCGACCACGATCGTGGAATCCGGACTTCCCACGGGCGGATAGAGGCCCGTAATCGGATTGCGAGGGCCGGCTTCATTGTAGAAGCGCACGGTGTAGCGGTAGGGGCTGTCGGCGATAATGTCGGCCAGAATGTTGGGGCCTTTAACCTGGCGCAGCACGTTGCTCCCGGTCAATGGGCTGGTGGCGTAGAGTCGGGCGAACGCGCCATTGCCAGAGACCGTCAGCCCAGCCGGCGAGGCAAGTGTTTCCGAGGGATTCTTTGCGTAGATCTTGAGGTAACCGGAACGACCGGAGGTCGTGGTTCGGCCGAGTCCCATTTTGACCCCTAGACTGCTGTTATGGCATTGGAGATCCCCCGGCTGACATTGGCCGCTTCGGCACGAACTGCACGCTGTGGCGGGCACCTTCACCACGGCTTGTACGCCGCCCGAAGCCGTCCAAAACAGAATATCGCCGTACTTTCCTGCACTGTTGAGAGAGTCATGGATGGCAAGGTCGGTCAGGGCGCCCGGCAGGCCGTCAATCGTATCACCGATCGCGACGACTTGGCTTGGCGGTAGAGCTGTTCGGGTCGGTGCCTTAAGGTTTACCACTGTGCTGAAGATCGCCTTTTGACCGGATTCGTTGTTACCCAGAAAGACGAGGGCCCCGAGATTGTTTACCGACGGGCGTTCTTCAGAATAGAATGCGGTGATTTGGCTGGAAGCAGGATCGTTTGTGTCGACCAAGCTGGCGACACGAATAGTGCTTCGCGTGTCCGTGAAGTAGGCGAACATCCCAGGCCCGACCTTGGTGCCAAAGCTTGCCGCGAGGTTGGTGCTCGTAAGGTCGCCATAGAAGACAATGATTTTGCCGTCGTCGCTGATAGTGGGATGTCCCAAGGCGACGAACCCGGCCGCGGTGTTGGCGAATGTCTCGGTCGGGAAAACGCTGAACGGCAGGCGAAGCAAGCGTCCGCCTGTGGCCGCTCCGAGGCGGATGACGGAGTAACCATCGTCAGCCATCACCGGCCGCGCGACCGTGTCGCCAGTCACGCCCGCGTTGCCTCCCGGAGTTCCACCGGTCTTGAACAGATTTGCTCCGTCGAACTGAAGGGCGGCGTACGATGCCTGTCCCAGGTTGTTCAAGCTGGCGTTGCGATATACCCCATGAATGCCAATGTAGTAAAATGGCGACGGATAAACCCGGGCAGTTGCGGGATTGATGAAATAGAGTGAAGTCACTCCTGGATACGGGCCTAGCGTCAAGATGTTGCCGCCGCCGCCATCACCCATCTGGATCTGAGTGTCGGGTAGCCCCCGGTGACCTGGATTGTTCTCGTTTCCGGTGACCGGCCAGGTTTCGAGATAGGTAAGATGTGCAGTCAGCATGTCTCCCGGAATAGGAAAAAGGATCCAACTGATAAGTTGAACCCGAGCATTCAAATTGCGCCAGGCCAGGACCTGATTCTGATTGTTCACTTGAACGCGTTCATCGAACACTTGGGTTGGAGATTCGCTAGTTCCCACGGGGTATTCAAAGATGCCATTCATCAATGGACGAACCTGTTTGGTGGATGGATGAACGGAGTAAACATTTTCGACTTCGACGCCGTCGCTGCGCCGTCGGCGAGCCGAGAACGCGACGTAGCCGAGATCATTGATCGACGGCCCGCGGCCAATGACGGTCAAACCCGACCCCCCCCCGGTTCGGGCGATGATTTCAAACTCGTCCGATTCTGTTTGCGCCCGCACCGCGGGGACTGAGGTCAACAGGGTTGCGGACACGATGAGGGATAAGAGGCGGGACCGGAAAATGGCTGTCTTCATAGCATGGATTGGAAAATGGGGAGGCGAGGGTGGAAGTCGCAATTTGGGTTGGGTAACGGCCTACTTCTCCAACGGGGTAAACACGATCAAACCCACGGCGGGATGGTCCTTCTTGGCGGCCTGATAGCCTTGCTGGAACTCCTGCAGATCCGGCAGGCCATCGCCATCGGAATCATCGGTGGGCCGAAGCGCGTGGCCCGTTACCTGTTGATACAGCGCCTCCTCCCAATCGGCCACGCCGTTGCCGTTGCTGTCGGCTGGATCTTGGGATGGTTTTACCCGAAAAAAGCGTTGGCCTCCGCCGGGTTTACCGATTTGCTCCGAGTAAGGAGGGGTTGCGTTGGCCGAGAGCGTTCGCCAAGCCTTGAGATTTTCGCTGACCTGCAGCTCATACTGATGATTCGCCGTTGTTGGCCAGTTGACCACGAAATCATTTCCGGAGCGGGTGCTCGTCAAGCGAACGCTTTGGGTGCCAGGGCGGCGCAAGGAAGCGGTTACGCGGTAGAATCGTCGGCCTGTTCCCGCTGGATCGGGGACGCGATCGACGAAATTGGAGATGGCACCGGAGGCTACTGTTTGCCAACCCTCGAGGTCGTCGCCGGCCTCCAATTCGTAGCTGCGGAACGGCGCGGTGGGCCAGGTGAGGCGCAGTTCACCGTGGGCAAGGGTCGCCGATGGCCCGAGAACGCGCGATTCGCTGTTGGTCGGGTTGGTGCCCCAGATCATTTCCTCGACATCGCTGACCCCATCGCCATCGGAGTCGAGGAACGGCTGCGGCGGGTATGCTCCGAAATAGGCGAATTCGTAGACACCGGACAAGCCGTTGATTTCGGAGGCGAGGATTGAGCCAAGGGATCCGGCCCCAATCCAAAGGGCCAGAAGGAAGGAGAGTCGATTCATACAATTGAACCAACGTAAAGAGCAGGGCGTTCGTTACTGGAAAAGTTGCGTGAAACAGAGGCTGCGAAAAATTTGGAATCGGGGACTGGGAAGAATGCATACTGATGACCGCGGTCGGGAGATCGATTCCCGCTGGCCAATAGTCACGCTTCGATAGCAGCCCGAGTCAACGAGCGCTACATACCCATGTGATCAAGACCCTTGTTCGCGGCCCTTCAGGCGCCCCTCAGGTCGCAGGATGAACTGCTCACTCCTCAACCCAGCCCAAAGGGCTGGGCTGAGAGATGTCGCGCCGTTGGCGCAGGTGAGAGGGCGATCAGGCTCGATCCTTAAAACGTCGGAACAGTGATGCCAGACTTGATTGTGGCGTGTTCCCGCAGCCAGTTGAGATCGGCATTGTCGGGACAGGCTTGCGTTCCCGGATTGGAGCTTGGCTTGGTTCGACTGTCGGTCCACTTGTGTATCTCGGCATGGCCATCGGCATAGGAGATGGTGCTGGACTCGACGTGATTGACTGCCGGATAGCTGCGAAGCTCGTCCGTGACCATGTTGACGTCGAAACAGCCGTCATTGATGCCGTCGGGACGTTCGTCGATGAAGACGAACAACTGAGAGGTCGCCATTCTGCCCAGCTTTTCCTCCCGCGTGAACTGCGTGTACCCGCGGCTCAATGGAATGGATGGTGCAGGGGAACGTCGATTCTCGCCGACATAGGAATTCATGGAGTAGGAGCGAACGTTGTCGCTGCGATCGCCTGGGCATTTGTAGACATTGGCTGCCTTGGCGTACGTGCCTAATTGGGAATTGAGGAGAAGTGAAGAATCACTATTGTCCGGCGAGCCCGCCGAGGCGTTCAAGTAGCCCACGCACCAGGTGTAATTGGAATTCGAATGATCTTGGGCGTCAGTTCCAAAATAGTTCCCGGGCATGGCGTCGTCGTGGTCTTCGATGAACACGCGCCAGGCGAGGATCAGTTGCTTGTTGTTGCTCAGGCAGCTGACCGCCTTCGCCCGACCTTTGGCTCGACCGATTGCGGGCAGAAGGAGTCCGGCCAGAATTGCAATGATGGCGATCACCACCAGCAATTCGATCAGGGTAAAGGCTCGCGTTGCGTGTCGTGGAGACAACCTTCCTTGTCGGGGAAACAGGCGGGAGGCCTTTTCGGTGTGCTCGTTATTCAAATTCAACAGGACAGGAGTAGTGGGGTGCATAATGCAATGTGGTTAATCCATTCTTCGGAGCTTAAAGAAGCGATAATCTTCCGCCGCCGGCCCAACGGTCACGTCGTAGATGTCCTGGCTCGGACGGATCGAAGTTACGGGATGCCAGGACCTGAGGTCGGAAGATGATTCGACCTGGAACGTGCAGCCGGCACCGTCGAGCACGATCAAATGAACCTGATCGTTACGGTCGATGTTTATTCGAAGGGCGAAAGGTCGCGGTGTGGTGTTGCCTGCGATAAAAGCGGTGTCGACACAGCCTTGTGCTGGCAGGACTCCGCGCGCGGCAAAGAAGCGGTTGGTAATCCACCCGCCTACTCGGGGAATCGTGACGGTGGTGAGCTCGTAGTTGGCTTGGGAGATGAGTTGCGAAAAGCGCACAATGACCTGATTGCTGATGATGGAAAGCTTGTAGATCGAGGGATCCACAGCGCTGTTCAGGCTGGCGCTTACCACTTCGACGCAGGGCGAATATGCCTCCGTGACGATGACTCCGGTGGCGGTGCATTCTCCGTTTTGCGTCACTCGGACCGTGTTTGTCATGGGTTGGCCAACCCGTCCTGAGGCGATGCGGCCCAATCCGTCGGGAACAGCTCCAGGCAGGGGCGGCAACGGGACGCAGGCCAGCGCTGGGTTGACTTCCTGGCACTCGTAGAGGCGCAGCAACCACGCGCAGCCGTTGACGAGGAGAACTTTCCGATCGAAGTCCGAAGCGGCGCTCTCGGGTGGATCGACAGCCTGATCCGAGGTTGCCCGGAAATTTTGCACCAGACGGCGAGTTTCGCCGAAGTCCGGTTCCGTGAATCTCGGCCACCGGAGCATGACCGGATTGTAGTTGCTCGACCCCGGAATCGGCACGCGAGCAGTGACCTCCACGTCTGTGGCCTTCAGTTCCACCCGCTCGAAATTGCCCGAGTAGGGCAGATTGGTTTCGACGCGGTAGTTGTACCAGCCGTAAAACAAGCCATCTTCATCGATTACTTCCGGCCGTCCTTGATTGTTCAATCGGACGGGCTTGATCCCTTGGATGGTCAAAGGTCCGGGAATGACATCGCTGGGATGGCGTTTTTCAAAACCCAGCAACTTCGTCCATTGATCCAGCTGTTCGACGTTGTGCAGCAGATTTCGCGACTCGCTGAGTTGTTCACCCATCAGGTAGAGGGGAATGCCAGCAGAGTAAGCCCGGTTGAGGATGTCGACATCGTTGTCGGTGAGTCCGCCTTGCGTGGTCCCTTGGTCATTCCAAATGATCAACTTGAAGCCCAGGACCAGTCCGAGATGCAGTCCCTCCTGGTCCAGGACCTTCACGACAGGTGGTCGATAGGCCCAATAGTTGTCCGGATGTCGGTAGCGGATCATGGCAACCGTTGGATGAGTCAGGACGGTCACCATTCGGTCGATCTCGACGGACGGATGATTGCGAATGATGAGAATATCCCCGCGAAGGTCGAATGTTCGCGTCGTTACCGGGGCGGATGTTCCCGTGGCGCCGTGCGTGTCGCGGGCGCGGGCAATGAACACGTTGGTTCGATCCACCTGGTTGGTGTTCGGATAGACCACGGTGTAGGGAGGAATGGTGTTGGAGCCGATGAAGGTTTCCCGTTGATTCTCCACCAGGAAATAGTCCACCTGAGCAATGCCGTCGTCGATGCCATCAGCTTCGGACTGAAGTGTGATTGGGTCCCCACCGCGGAACAACGACTCGTTGGGTGGGTTCGTGATGCGGACGATTGGCGGAAGATTTTCGACGTAAATGTAGTTCGTCCGCGTGAGGGTGTGGGAAACGCCGGTGGCTGTGATCAGGCTGACCTTTAACGAAACGGTCTTCCAACCAGGTTCGGCGTAAGGATGGACGGGCTCGAATTGAGTGTTAATCGGGGAACCATCACCGAAGTTCCACTCGTAGCGCATCGCGGCTGTCGGAGCCGTCGCAGCCGGAGCTGAAGCCAACTGAAAGCCAACTCCACTGCCGTTGCTGCCTCCTCCGCCGCCGCGCGGCGGCGCATCCTCTTCCTGCAAACCACCGGGAGCAGAAGGAAGGAGCTGGTTAATCCAAGTGATATTGGTGGTCGCGCCGTCGATATCGCAGACGTGCCACCAATCAAAGTTTCCGGTGGCGGGTACGTCGATGGACTCGTACGGGCGAAGTTGCGGAGACACCCCTGCGATGATGTCTCCGCCTTTGTAGGCGACGATCTGCGCGGCCGACTGTGTCAGGTAATAGCCGCCTTCGCCCGGGTATTTCCGGGCGTATACGCTGTAGGTGCCAGGATAGAACCGATGGATGGTGATGGTTTCGGGGCCCCAGCCCAGCGTCGTATCCGCATCGCGGATGGCGAACGGAGGCTCAGTCCGACTGCCGCGGTTGCGCTCCAGATAGTCGATCCACGGATAAGCGATCGGGACACTGCTGGGCAGCTTTAGGATCAGGTCCAGATCCGAAGGCTTGTTCGTCCAGTTGAGCACGAAACGGAGGCCGGCGAAAATGGGCGACATCGAGAATCGCTTGGCTACCGTTCGACCCGGGCCGACGTCGAATTGGGTATCGATGTAGTCGTAGAAGCCGTTCTTGGTCGCGGTCAGGATGGCGCCGGCAACGGTGGATCGATTCCAAAACTGAACGCCTTCGTTCAATCCGACCCGGGTCTTGTTGGCCAGAAAGTCGGCGCGCAGGGCACCCGGTTGAACCCCGGAAATTTCATAGTTGCCGTTGGTGTCCGTAATCGCACAGGCATCGCCCACGCAGACGCGCACGTCTGGAATGCCGATCGCTGCGCCGAGTGGAGTGGTCCGCGTTGCGTCGGTGACAAATCCCCGCACCAAAGCGCCGAACGTGACCGTCGCCAATCTCGAGGTCACCACGCCGAAACTGTTGCTCAAGACGACATAATAAACGCCGTCGTCGGCCGGAGTTACGTTGGTCAGCGTTAAGATGGATTGGTAATTGGTCACACCAATGATCCGCTTGGTTCCTGTTCGGGGCACGCCCTTCCCATACCATTGGATGGCGATGTCCGGACTGCCCCATGCCACATTGGTAAACGAAATTGTCTCACCGTTCGTTACCGCCAAACTGACGGGATGCTCGACAATGACGGGAGGCGAAATGATGGGAAGGGTCGACACCGACAGCACCAGGTTGGTGCCTTCGGCCGACCGTTTACCGTCGACTCCCAGATAGACCAGCTGATTGCTGGCGACCATGAAACTAACCCGGCTGCGTCCGCCGGCGCCGCCATCGTCGTCGAGTGCCAGCGTGGTCAGAGCGTCAACCGAGGAGCCGGTGTAGGCGCCGAAAGTGGTATCAATGTCACTACCGGCCAGATCGACGGTGACGAGGGCGGGGTAGGGGCAGGTCCAGGACCACCAAACGGAGCGTGTGGGTGGTTGCAAACCATGGCTGGGCTCGCCGGTTTCGCTGGTCGCGAACTCGTTGTAGCCGGTCGCGATTGCCTGGTTGGTGCGCCCGAGGTGGATGGCTCGGGCGAAGTTGTCATTGGGTGGAGGGCTGACAATGCGGACCTGAGCCAGAGCGCTGGTGACGCTGGCAAAGCTGTTGGCGGCGATGACGCGATAATATCCGCTCTCGTTGGTCTGGGCGCCGAGAACGGTGAGCCAGCCGTTGCTGTTGACCTGATGCCGCGCGTCTGGAGCCAAGGTGGAGAACACGGTTCCCCCGAACGGCCGGAATTCCCACGAATAAGTGAGTGCGCCGCAGATGGAGACGTCGATGCGGTTGGTGAAAACGTCGCCCTCCCGGATCCGCTGGTATCCCAACGGTTGCAGCGCGATGCTCGGGCGCGCGTCGACCGCCACCGTGGCGACGGCGCTGGTAATCGACGCCCAGCGATTGCTCAAGATGACCCGATAGTTACCCGCTGTTTCGGCCTGAGCCTCAAAGGAGTGAACGCGACCGGTGGCGCCCAGGATGTTGGCTCCGCCCAACTGCCACTGATAACTCAGGAAGGAACACGTCGGTTCACCCTGAGGTTGCACCGCGAGATTGACGATCTCACAAGCACGCACGCTTTGAGCGGCGGGTTGGGTGATGATGACGGGCAAAGTTTCGACGGTCAGGCGAACGACCTGACTGGTCACACTGGCGAATGGCGTGCTGACAGTGACGAAGTAATCTCCCGCGTCGGCCGGCAAGACACTGGCGAGGTTTAACGTGTTGCTGGTGGCCTGGGAGATGGGCAGGCCCTGGAAATACCATTGATAGGTCAGGGGACAGGTGGCGATCGCCGACACTCGAAACGAGGCGGGATCGCATCCGTGTCTGGCCACCGGCTGAGGCTGGGCCGTGATTACGGCGGTGTTGGTAACAACCAGGGTGGCGACCCGGCTCGTGACCGACAGGTTGGAATTGCGGATGACCACGTCGTAGGTGCCCGCATTGGTCGGCGTCAGTGAGGCAATGAACAGGATGTTCGACGTCACTCCGATGGCGTTGGGTTCCGCGACGGGCACTCCGTTGTGACGCCATTGATAGGTCATCGGACTGCACGACTCGGCTTTGATCTCGAAGGTGGCGGTGCCGCAGGCGTTGGTGGCGATGCTTCGAGGCAGGTTCGCATCGGTGATGTTCGGGCCAATGCCGACTTGAAGGTAAACGGCCCGGGTGAAAACATTTGTGGAGGTATTTGAAACGTCGACTCGATACCAACCTTGGTTCGCGACCGTGATGTTTGGCAGGACAAGGATTGCATTGGTCTCGCCTGTCAAGTTGGCGAAGGGGCCATTCGTGGTCTGCCCAAACTGCCACTGGTAACGCACTACTCCGTCCAAACTGGTGGCGCTAACCTCCCAGCGATCGAACGTTCGACATCCTTCACCATCTCCGAGCCCGCCGAGGCCGAAGAACATGAAATCGCCGTTGAGATCTCCGAACATCCCACCGATGGTTGGAGCGCCGAGATCCGGATTGAAGAGAAAATCCAGGAAGATGTTGTCCTCCCGATATGCACCGGCTTCGGATTCGACCACGAAGACGTACTCGTAGTTATTGGTCGCCACGAAGTCGTAGCGAACGGTTGAATTGGTGAGATTCGCCACCGGCGTCAGGGCGGCAAGGTCTTCACCGGTGTAGACAGCCAATACCGGGTGCGCTCCAACTGGCGCCGTTACCCGGAGGTCCGCAATGACCCGACCATCGACGGGTGGCCGAAAACTCCACCAGACCGAGCGCGCCGGAACGCGTGCCTGATGGAGAGGCTCGTTGGTCTCGACGGTCCCGTTCTTGTTCCAGCCTTTGACGATTGTCTGGGAAATATTGGAGGTGGATAGCGCCCACCATTCCTCAAAGATCGGAGTTCGATTCTCAAAATTGTCATTGGGCGGACGGGTCTCGACCGTGAGGTACGCAGCCCGGCTGTTCGTCACGGTGTAGCAGCTGGGGCAGCGGCCCCAATGGTTGCTGGCGGTTACCCAATACCAACCGGCTTGGCTGACCTGAACCCCCGGGCGAAAGAGGTTGGTCGCGGTCTCGCTTGACAGTCGAGTCGCTCTGCTGTCGTAGGGATTGTTCGGGCTGTACCACCACTGGAAAGAGATCGGTTGATAGCCTTCGATGACACGGACATCGAAACTGGCATTCTCATTGGTGATGAGGAGAAGGCTTCGGGGAAGATTGGTGTCGAGGACGAGGGAATTGTTTGTCGTCACGAACAGGTCGACGGGTGAACTTGGATTGGTACAGGCAACGTTCCAGACCAGGAAACGATACTGACCGGTGTGGTCAACGCTCAGGTTGGTCATCACCAGATTGCTGGAGGTCGCTCCCGGCAAATCCTGGAACTGAAAGTCGCTTTTTGACTTGAACTGCCACTGGTAAAACAGCGGTGGGGTTCCGAAGGCGGAGCCCGAAAATGCCGCGGTCTTTCCAACGTCGTTGGTGATCGCGGAGGGTCTTGGTGCGGAAGGAACGGCACATTCATTTACCTCGACGCGGCAGACGGAGCTCGTGACCGCACCATATTGATTGCGAACGTAAACCCGGTACCAGCCTTCGTCGTTTTTGCTGACGACGCCAAAGGCTCCGAGGTTATAGATGCGGTCGTTGCCGTTGGGAACGTTGACGAAACCCGCATTCGGACTTCGGTTGCTAAACTGCCACTGGTAGGTGAGGGGCAGCGCACCCAGTGCCCGCACACTCAAGTTGGTTCGTTGCCCCGCCGTGACCACCAGACCGGTGATGGGCTGAACGAGGTACTCGGGCAGGGTGAATACTTTCAGATCGAGTCGCACGGGTCCGCCCGCACCATTCACGCCATCAAGAGCGAGATTGTAGTGGAGTCCGTTGACCGCGGAAAATTCGTAGTGATTCGACGCTCCGGGAAGGCCGCTCTCGTTGCGCAGGTTCTCAACCTGGAGCAGTGGAAGCTGCTTGCTGCCGTCGTAAACCGCCACTCGGCTCGGGACGGCACTGTTGGTCGAATCCACGACAGCATAGCCATCCATCGGCGCCACCCACCGCCACCAAACCGATTTCGCGGCCGGAGTTCCGCGATGCCCCGGCTCGGCCGCCTCTGCGGTGGCTAAGGTATTGGTGGCGACGACTGACTCGATCAGACGGCCCAGTGGAATGCGGTTGTCGAAGGCGTCGTTCGGCGGCGCCTGGCCGGCGACCGGCAACATCGAAAGTAAAAGCAAGGCGAGGCACGATCCGCCAAGCCAGGATGTAGCCTTCGTTGAGAGGAATTGAGGAAGTGCCCCGTCCCCAGCCGTACCGTCCATGACACGTTTCATAAACCAGAATGTTAGACTTAGCGCGCTGACGCCCTCACTCCTTGCGGAGTGCATCCCAACACCAGATTAATGACGATTCCGGGTTCAATCCCCCGACGACGCCCATGGAATCTGGATTCAGGAAACTCGGGGACCACCTTGAGGTTCCGCCACGTTGGCGGGCGTTACTCGCGGTAGTCATCGGAATTAACGAGATTCCAACGCGGACGTTACGAATTAATTTGAGCGCCCCCGAAAACCGCGAAAAACCTCGAATTGACGGGCCGTTGAGTGGGTTCAACGGTCCAAGCCCAGCGCCGACAAGTGACGGGCAATTTCTCGGAGCCGGAAGACGAACACACTGCCTTCGGGCTGGCCAACCGCCAATACTTCGCCGTCCGGACTGAAAAGCGGCTGGCTGTCGCGATTGGGCTGCGTGGAGACAAGCGGATTCAGGCCTGCGCTCGGGCCTGAGGTCAGACTGGGTCCGAGAGCCAGAGCGGGCGAGGACCGCGCGCTCTCGAAAAGAAGAAGGCCTCGTTCCTCATTCCGGTTCCAAACCACCCATCGGCTGCCGCGTGGGCCCATGGCCAGTGGATAGTTTGGCCCCTGCCAAGGAGAACCTTTGCCGCTCTGCAAGTCGATTGTGATGCCCAGCTCTTTGGGTGTATCGGTGACCACCAGCGTAAGTCCGGCCGAGTCTAATCGTAGCCCTTCGCCATCCGGATGACCTATCCCCAAGTTCCGCGTCCACAACTCGCGGGCATTGATGCCGTCGATGCAGGTCAACACCCGGTTCGTGCCTTCCGCCGTGGCGCAGTTGCCATCCACGACGAAGAATCGTCCCTCCGGCGATCCGACAATCGAATTGGCGACATGGTTGAAGTTGGTCAAACTGAGGACCAGTTGGCCGTTGGTATCGTCGAGGTTGAACCGATAGAGCCGGCAAACTCTTGGGAAATCGGCTGGGTTTGCCTCGGGATACGGTACTACCCGCGGCTTGCTGTTTTCCTGTCGAAACAAGACCAGCGAATTGGTCCCGGCCGAGTTGACGAAGCCCAACTGGTTGCCGATGCCAGGGGACAGGGTCCACTTGGTGTGACGCGGCTGTCCAGTGTCGACAAACCACCATTTGACCGTCCGCTCCGATGCAAAGGCCAGTTCTGATCCGTCGTGGGTGAAAGCGAGTGCGGCCTCCGTTCCCTTCAACTCATGGGGAACTTCCCAGACTCGAATCAGTCTTCCGTCAGCCAGGCTCCAAACGGCAACTTCATGATTGCGGCTGTAGGCCGCGAGGCGGCGTCCGTTGCCGGAAATGCAAAGCTTCGAGACGGTGCTACGCAGGCCGTGAAGGGTCAGCGTTCCGCGGCCGCCGTCCATGCGCCAAACGGCGAGGCTGTCCCGCTGGTCGTCCGCCACGACGATTTGTTTTTGATCTTCCGTGAAGACAATCCCGTTTTGGTCCCCCTCGTGTTGCAGGCGCAACAAATGCCGGCCGTTGGCCACGTTCCAGACGTCGACCCGATCGCCGCCCGTCGCCACCATCGAGCCGTCCGGGCTGAATTCAACCAGTTCACTTGACCGTGAGAAAATCCTGATTCGCGGGTGCTGGGTTCTGAGGTCCCAGACGGTAACAGTGCCGGCGGCGTCAATCGCCGCGAGCAGCATTCGGTCGATTTCCACATCCTCGCTGTCGTTCCGGGCTTCGCGATGGAATCGCAAGGATTTGATCTCCGCGCCATTTTCCTGCAACGCGCGCCAGCGCCGACCGCCACCCACTGGCCACAAGACGATGTAGCCCTCTTTCATGCCCGCGGCCAGAAGCTCGCCTCCAGGGGAGATGGCTAGTGTGCTGACGCTGGAGGTGTATTCGAAATTGGTTTGAAAAACCAAGCGATCGGTCCACAGGTCCCACACAAATAGCATTCCCTGCCGACCTGAAACGGGCTGGGCTACTCCGAACCAATGTCCGTCGGGCGTCAGACTGAACTTGGGCTTGTTGCTCAGCGCGGTGGAAGGGTCCGGACGATATTCTGGTGGAACGGAAAGGTCTCTCTGCCGGTCATGGGTTGCCAGGTTGAAAAGCTGATAGCTGTTGGGATTAGTTGGGTTCTGAATCACCTGAACCGGAGTGCGGTTGGACATCCAGCCGAGAGCCCATCGGCCTTCGTCCGTCATCCCAAAGTTAGTTGTTTGTCCGGTAGCCGGATCCCAAGCCGAGAGGATCGCATGGCGTTCGCCGTTCCCACCCTTTCTCCTTCCACTGATCAGGATTTTTTCCCCACCCGGAACTTTCCAAACCGCCGTCGGTCGGAACCCGACGACTTTCCGTTCCGGCCGCGCGTCCATTCCGACCAGGGCGCCCGCCAATTGCTCTCGTAACAGAGACCTGACCTTGGAGTCATTCGATGGTGGTATGGAGTTCGAAACGGTGCCATACCAACCCGCACTCCGATCGGTGAGCTGAAGATACTGGTTGTTCAAGATGAACTGTCGAACCTCAGCATTCTGTTTCGCGGTGGCCTCGTTGGAACGTGCCCGGACGGCGTAAGCGATCAAACCTGCCGCGACAGCCAGGAACAGGGCCCCCGCGCCCATGAGCGGCCGCCTCCGACAATACCGCGCCAGTCTTTCCGCGGCGTTGATGGGCCGGGCATTGACGGCCTCGCCCGCCAAAAAACGCGTTAGGTCCTCGGCCAGTGCCTTCGCGGATCCGTAACGACGGGAGGCAGATTTCTCCAGGCACTTCAGGCAAATGGTATTCAGGTCGCGAGGCACGCTCGGATTCAATTCCCGAGGCGCGACGGGATCCTGATTCAACACTTGAACGAAGATGACTTCGCTCGATTCGCCGACGAACGGAGGCCGGCCGGTTAAAAGATGGTACAGAGTTGCGCCAAGAGCGTAGACGTCGCTTCGCGGTCCGACTTCCTTTGACTTTCCAGCCGTTTGTTCCGGCGGTGCATACGGCAAGGACCCAACGGCACTTCCCCCCTTGGTTAGGTCGGAATCTCCTCCAAACTGGGCGAGGCCGAAATCGGTCAGCCGCGGCAGATTGTGGGGATCGATTAAAATATTCGAAGGCTTGATGTCCCGGTGAACGACCCCGTGTTCGTGGGCAAGGTGGACGGCCAACGCGATTTGTCGAATGTAGTCGGCAGCCAATTTCGCCTGAATGGGCCTGCCTCCGCTGAGCGTCGCCAAGTTCGGGCCCTCGACGTGTTCCATCGAGAAGAAGGGTTGGCCGTCGTGCTCGCCCACTTCGTAGACCGGAACGATGTTCGGATGATTCAGGCGGGCGACGGCCTCCGGTTCGCGGCGAAATCGGGCGAGGTCGTTCGAACTCGCCGATCGCCCGAAGAGCAACATCTTAAGCGCCACGACGCGGTCGGGCTTGTGTTGTTGGGCGCGCCACACCACGCCGGATCCCCCTCGACCAATATCATTCAGCAGCAGGTAGGCTCCGAAACGTCTTCCAGCGGCGATGGAGTTTGCGACCCCCGTTGATTCCCCTTTCTCGTCTCCCACCAACGAATCGTCTTCAGGCGGGGTAATGGGCAGGAATACCGCTCCAAGCAGGCACTTCGGGCAGATCCCATTCAAAGTCTGGCGACCGGGCGAAGTTGCTCCACATTTCGGGCACGATTGACCAGAGCTCATGGATAAGTGTTTCCCGGGTGCTACGCGAAACCCGGCCGAATGTCACCAACGCCGTTCGTTGAATTTCACTCCAATCCCCATTTCCCCAAATTCCCCCCTCCCGGGAATGCCGGTGCCATCCCTGAACTGGAATGACGCCCGCGATTTACCCTCGCCCCAACCGCACCCCGGACGGTTCCGGGGGTGGGTGATCAATTGTCGAAACGCGTTCGATCAGCCCAACGCCGCAAACAACACTCGAATTTCATCTTCCACATCCCGTGGATCCGTCACGGTGCTCGCGATCTCGCGTCGGATAAGGTCCCCATAACGCTTGCGCAGCCGATAGATGGTGGTCCGCAGTGCTCCAGCCTCCATGCCGAGGCGTTTGGCCACCTCGGTCTGTGCCGCCTTTTCGCCGGACAGGAACATCCTCAGCTCGTTGAAGACCTCCGGATGATCGCTCCACTCGGAGCTGAGTTTCTTCATGACTTCCTCCAGCACGGCCAACGCCCAATCGCGTTCGTATTGGTCCACCGACGTTCCCGCTGAAGCCGCATCGGAGGCAAACCGCTCCTGTGCGTCGGTGCCATCAAAGGGCACGAACTGCAAGCCGCCACCTCGCTTTTGCGTCTTCTCCTTCCGCCATTCCGAGGTGATCAGGTGATCCAGTGAACAGAGCATGAACGTCCGAAAGCGGCCCTTGTGCTGGGTGGCCGAGGCCATGGAATTCTTTTCCAGAAAGCGCAAGAACAGCTCTTGCACCGCGTCCTTGGCGTCGGGGTCGGTTTGCCCTCGCCGTCGCGCATGGGCATAGAGTGGATACCAATAGGTCCGGTAGAGGGCGGCGAACGCTTCCTGCGCTGCCTCTCCTTCCCCCGCCGAGGTTAGAACCAGATTCCAACTCGTCGTCTGAAAATCAAACGGCCCCGTCTCGCCGTCGCCAGTCGAGCCAATCGATCGTGCCATGAGTTGAGTCTTTCAGAGGCCGGTTCGAAGAAAAATCAAAAAGTGGTGGACGCCTTGTGACATGGGGTCGATGCCCGCGTAGCAGGAGGTGAATCTGCTATCGCCAAATGAATGCTTCATTCCGTGCTTCCATCCCCACTGACCAGTTGCCAGCGGCCAGCGCCCACACCAAACCGCCGGGTCGAAGCCTGCTACAAGCCAATCGTTGGCGCGGCGGCCTCCGAGGTCTTGCGCTGTTGGCCGCAGTGGGGATCAGTCTCTTCGCTGTCCCGAGCCGCGCCGGGGATGGATTTGAGTTTGAGGTTCTCGCCAAAACGGGTCCGGCGCTGCCGACCATTCAAGGTCCGCCTTCAATCGACGACGAAGGAAAAGTCGCGTTTGTGGGTAATGACGCTTCGGGCAACGGGATTTGGATCGCCGATAAAGGTGCGCCGAAGAAGATCACACCTGCACTCCCGGGCATCACCATCCATCCGGCGATCAAGATGAACAATCGGGGTCAGGTCGTCAGTCGCACATTAACCGAAGGTAAAACGTGGGTCGCGCTTTGGGATGCTACACGGCGCAATGCGCTCTCCATCGTCCGCCAAGCGGCCGTCCACGACTACACTTATTGCAGCGGTGGAATGCTGGTGGGAAAGGATTGCTCAAGCCTGTTTGATTGCCCCGGATTTTTTGGCCCGAACGGCTTCATCCTCGGACCGCCCTTTTGGCCCTGCGGCCATGTGGACCGATCGCCCTATTCCGGGCTCTCCTTTCCGACCTTGAATGATTCGGGTACGTTTGCCTACTACGGTCTGGTTCCAGGCCGGACGGTGACCAATTTTCTTTGTGTTTGGTCCAATAATGTTGAGCGGGTCCTAAAGCTGAATCTTACCCAGATCAAGGCTCCCATGCTGGCTAACAATGGCAAGGTAGTGGCCAACCACGGCTCATTGGCGGGGAGGGAACCTATCATGCTCTATTCTTCAGACTCTCTGGACCGCGGATTCATAGTGGCGGGATCCAGCAATGGCTTTGCTTCCGTGGGTGTCTTGCCTGGGATCAATGATAGCGGTTCCTACGTCGCGTTTTGGGGTGATCTCACCGATACCAACTGGGCCGCGCAATTCAGGACGACAACCGGGCCGGGCATCTTCGTCTTTGACATCGGAAAAGCCTCTCTGGTGCGTGCCATTGGAATCGAGTCACCGACAACCAATGAAATGGCACGAATAACGGGGCTCTCGAACAATGACCGCGTTTCAATCAACGACTCCGGCTACATCGCCTTCCTCGGGTCCGACGCGGATGGCCGCAAGACGATTTTTGTGTCTCAGGTCGACCTCCAAACCGGCCAAACCCGGGCCGCTGACATCCGAGCCGTCGTTACGGTAGGCGACACCTTCACCAATCTCACCGGGGTTGTGTCGGATGTAGCCCTTTGGGATGGACTGAATAATCGGAATAAGTCCGGCGATGTCGCGTTCCTGGTGACGATGGCCGACGGAACCAACAGCTACAAGGCCGTCCTTCGCGCCAATGAAGGATGCAGTGCCTGCAGATGTCGGGCTGGCCAATGTGACCTCGCCCTCGGCAGCGTCGATCTGAAGATCGGCCTTGGAAGTCCCGCCGGGTCGTCTCGCTCGTCGTTCCTGCGGCTGCACGCATCGACTCCATCTGCGAATTTGGCCAGTCCTTCCTCGCTCGCGCTCAGTTCCGCCAGCGGCGTGGCCAGTGTCCGTGCGAACGGCGCTTTGCGCCAGATACGCAATGGCTCGATTATCGCAGACATCGAGACTGAAACCCCCTACCGCTACACGGTTCGATTTTTTACCCGATATTCCCTGCCTGACCCGGTCACGCGGTTATCGATTCCGTCGGGCACACCGTTCAGCATTGTTACGGTGGAAAATCCCGACGCCGCTGCCGCCAGCAATCGTTTGCGGATCACCCAGAATGGTCTCGAACAAGGAACTTACCAATACAACGCTGCGCTTGCTCAATGGGAGCTGATCACCGGCTTTGGCAATGCCGCACGCATGGAGTGCATCACTCAATCCACCAACGACGGCATTCGTGTGATGACGCGTGTGATTACCAAAGCCAGAACTGGCGCGGGAGGCGCGGGAAATCCAGCCGATGGCGAGGTTTTGTCCCGTGCCGTCAGCAGGTATCAATCCTTTCCGTGGGGTGAAGAATTGATCGAGACTCGTGAGGGACCGGAGCCGGCCAAGGTAACGAGGTTCAGCTACTATGCAGACTCTTCCGAGGATTCCAACTACGGCCGCTTGCGCAGCGTCGTCTACCCGACCGGCCGGTGGGAATTCTACAAGGAATACAACTCCGCCGGTAGCTTGGTGAAATCCGTCTCCCAGTTTCAAAACAATCCCTACTCCGAAACCACTAATTGGCCTGATGCCGACAACCGCTCGTTTGAAATAAGCGCCGGAGACGGCCTTGAGATGCGGACGGAGTATCTGCAAGGACATGCCATTTCACGACGATGGCATGCCGAGCGACGCGGCGATGAGTCGCTGGAGGTCGTTGCCTCTCGTCCTGAGGTCATGGACATCAATGACCCATCCAACCTCGTAACGCGTCAGTTTAAGTATGCGGAAACGACCTCGACCGGTTCCAAGGCCGGTGAAACCTCCCGTGTGATCCATTCGGACGGAACCATGACCCTCTACGCTTACTATTCCGAACGCGTGGTCGACCCGGCGCATTCCGAAGGACCGGCTGTTGAGGTAAACCGATCGGTAACCTGGACCGGAGCCCCCAATGCCGCCTTCACCGCCATCACCAACGGCGTGTCGACGGAGGACATTACCGATTTGGCCGGGAATTTGTTCTCTCGCCGGGAGTGGGATGTCGCCTCGGGAGTCCTGACCGCCTCGGAAACGGTGACGGGGCGCGACGAGTTTGGCCGAGCCACGCGCACCGACTACCTCGGGGGCACGTATACGACCCGTACCTATAATTGCTGCGGCTTGGCCAATGAAACCGATCGTGAAGGTGTCACAACCACCTACAATAGCGACAACATTGTCTCCCTTGATCTGGACCGCGACGGTTCGCCGGAGACCTACTACGGCTCCAGTGTTACTCGCGCGGGCCTCACGACGCATACGCTCACCGATCCGTTGGGGCGCGCTTTCAAAACCATCCTCCAAGGCACCAACGGCTCACTCATTGTCCAGGATGAACGGCACTACAACGTTTCAGGTGAACTCGAGTGGTCCAAGGACGCGATGGGCCGGCAGACGACTTATGCAGAATCGACCGCGAACGGTTTCACCGTCCGCACGACTACCTTCCCCGATGGCAGCCAAAGCATTGGATCCACCTACCAGGATGGCTCCGCCTATGAGACTCGTGGAAACGCCGTCCAGGGTATGCGGTCTTCTCAAGAGATGGTTCAGGACACCGGTGTCTGGGTTCAGAAATCGACGCAGACCCGACTCGAATCTGATGGCTCGCTCTCGCCTGAATACACCGCTACCTACACCGACTTCGCCGGGCGCGCTTATAAGACGGAATACCCTTGGCCCGATGGTCCGGGTCCAGTCTTTGCCTTCCGTGAATACAACACCCGCGGCCAGCTTGCACGCTCCAGCGATCCCGACGGCCTCACCACCCTCTACGCCTACAACAGGCGCGGAGAACTCGAAACCACCGCCCTTGATCTGGCGAATCGCGGCGTCATGGACTTCGTCGGCGACGACCGCATCACCCGAACCGCCTCGTCCGTGGAAAACTCAGCCCTGCGCGGCTCGGTCGTGCGCAGGACCGTCACCGAACTCTGGGAAACCAACGGTGTCAACCAAAGCACCGTCCTCCAGACCAGCGAAGTCAGCGCCGACGGCGCCCAGACCTGGACCACCCAATACGGCCTGACGACCCACACCGCCACCATCCTTGACCGCTCCAACCAGCGCCGCACCGTCACCACCGAGAACCCCGACCACACCTCCACCGTCACGGTCTTCGAGCAAGGCCGCCAGAAATCTGTCACCCGGCTCGACAAGAACGGTGCTCGTGTCACTCAGACCACCTTCGCCTACGACCCCTTCGGCCGGCTCCAGACCCAGACTGACGCCCGCAACGGCCCCACTACCTACACCTACTACGACGATGGCCAGCTCCACACCGTCACCACGCCCGACCCCGACCCCGCCGCCTCCGGCCCGGGCCTCGACCCGCAAACGACCACCTACACCTACTACCGCGACCCGGCCAACGGCATTAAGACCGTCACCACCCTGCCCGATGGCGGCGTGGTCGCGCAGGAATATTTCCCCGGCGGCCAGCTCAAGAAAACCTGGGGCGCGCGTACCTACCCGGCTGAATACACCTACGACCGCGCGGGCCGAATGAAGACCCTCAAGACTTGGCAGCAATTCAACTTCGCCACCGGCACCGGCATCGCTGGCGACGCCGTCACCACCTGGAATTACAACGCCCGCGGCCTGCTGGCCAACAAGCGTTACGCGGACAACAAAGGCCCCAGCTACACCTACACCGCGGGCGGGAAACTGAAGACCCGACTCTGGGCGCGCGGCGTTCTCACCACCTACGGCTACGACGCCCAGACCGGCGACCTGCTCACCACCACCTACTCCGACGCTACCCCCGCCGTCACCAACACCTACGCCCGCAGCGGACAGCTCCAAAGCGTGACCGACGCCTCCGGTCTGCGCACCTTCGGCTACCGCCACGGCCAGACCGCCACCGAAGCCTACGGCCCCGGCCTGTTCGCCGGATTCACGCTCGTCCGGGACTACGACGAGCTGAACCGCCAATCTGCCTTGTCCGTCACCAGCCCGACCGGCGCCATCTACCATGTCACCTACGGCTACGATGCCGCCTCGCGCCTCTACGCGGTGACCTCAGGCGTGGACGTGGCCACCTACGCCTACCACCCTGATTCCGACCTGGTCCAGACGCTCACCCAGGCACACAGCAACGCCGTCCGCCTCACCACCACCAAACTCTACGATAAGCTGGGCCGGCTCCTGAGCATCACTAGCGTGCCCTCGGCCGACAGCCCGATCAGCTTTGACTACCAATACAACGACGCCAATCAACGCACCCGCGCTACGCTGGCCAACGGTGAATACTGGACCTACGGCTACGACGCGCTGGGCCAGGTGACGAACGGCGTGAAACGTTTCCCCAACGGCGCCCCCATTCCCGGCTACAGCTTCGGCTATAAGTTCGATCAAATCGGCAATCGGCAATCGGCCATGCGCGACGGGACGACCGATTCCTACACGAACAACGCCCTGAACCAGATTGCTGGCATCAACTACTCCCCTTGGTTGCATGTTCTGGGTGCGGTGAGCAACAACGCCACTATTACCGTCAACGGTCACAATTCCGTCCGCTCCAACGGCTACTTCTACGCCCAACTCGCCGCGACGAACACTTGGAACACCGTCTCTGTTCAAGCCCGTGCTGTCGGCCAAGCGACCAACGGCACCGGCGCTCTCGCTGAAGAAACCGGCCATCTGTTCCAACCCACGAATGCCGTGAGCCTGCAATACGACGATGACGGCAACCTGCTGTCCGATGGGCGCTGGTCCATGACTTGGGATGCCGAGAATCGCGTCATCAAGAAAGAATCGCTGCCGACGATCCCGCAAACTGCCGAGCGGAGGCTCGAATACGCCTTCGACTCGATAGGTCGTAGAGTGCTCGTGAAGCTCTCCGGTCGCACTACCGGCACTTGGCAACTCGTATCCAGCCGCAGCTACATGGCAAATAAGCTTGAACTACTGACGGAAATGGACGCTGCAGCCCCTGACAACATGGTCCAGTCTTACACTTGGGGGTTAGATTTGAGCGGCACACGGAGCCGCGCAGGCGGCATTGGCGGCCTTCTAATGCTTGAGTCCAAGACTGCTCAACCAACGGAGGTGCATGTCATTGCTTTCGACGCGAATGGCAATGTGCAATCGCTTGTAGCGGCGTCCTCTGGCAGCGTTTCAGCTCAATACGATTACGATCCATTTGGAAACACTGTCAGACTAAGTGGCTCCGCAGCAGGGCTCAACTCTATGCGCTTTTCAACAAAGCTCGCTGAAGTGGAATCAGGGGACGTTCACTACGAACTTCGGGACTATTGTCCCAGGCTTGGGCGCTGGTTGAATCCTGATCCGCTGTCGGAGACTGGAGGCCTGAATATCACCGGCTTCGCCCACAACGACTCAGTAAACCGATACGATCTATTTGGGCTATTTGTAGAAGCGAACAGAGTCGTGAACAATCTCCACGAAGTTGTCTTAGACATGAGAATAGCGATTGAGGCTTTTGCACGAAGCCAAGGCAAAAAGAGTTGCTGCGAACTCAAGTCCTCCGACTGGGGGCGCTTGGGGGGGAAACTGACGGAGCACTTCGCGCAATATCGCAGCCGGTTCTTCTGGACCCGCAGTGGAGGCTGGGTCGACATGCGGCATATGCTGGCCGCGGCGTTTGCAGCCAATAATGCATTCTACCCAAGCGTCGCTGTCGAATATGGCGGGAAGTTAACAGAACAGGCGCAAGCCAGAGCCGGGAATGCCAGTGCATTCAGCGTGGAGGATCTTCCGTCCAATCACTATGGCATACTCTTCGAGCCATCAATTGACGAAAACAAACTCTGTGACCTCCCCGATGTCTTCGAATCTTTTGTGCAAAATCGTTTAGGCGGATTCTCTATGCCGCCGATGTTCAGAATCCTAAACTACAATCTTACCAGAAACTTCAGCGACGATCCTATCATGGATCCATTTGGACCTGACATAATTGTAGATCAGTCGACGGGTATTCCATACAAATCAGGCGGAAATCCTTCGTACGAGCGCACTTGGTTGGATATAATGCACTCCCACGGAATCTCTGGATCGAGCGTTGGAGTGTATCGGTGAACACCCACACAAAAAAGGCAATGGGGTCAGATCTGTAAACAGTACATTATATCTATGACCAACATCGGATATCGCCTGATTCTTGCTGCGCTGCCGGCGATCGGCTCATCTGCCCTGGCGAATGACTTCGCTGAGGTGCGGGTGACGACGGCAAAGACTCGCTACTATCCTGGGGACCAGGTCTAGCTGCGGATCACTGTACCGACGCCGGGCATTCTGTCGTTCGGCTCGACGTTGCAAGCTCTCTATGCGATGGACCAAGTTTACACGCCGGCCCTCTCCGGGGCGCAGATACCGACACAAACCACCAAACCCAAACGGTTCCTCCGAGTCAGTCCAAACAACTGAAGTCTTTCGTCAGATACCATGAAAACCATCCTATCGCTCGCAATCTTCGCCAGTGCGCTCAGCGTTCACGCGGCTGGCGTTGACGCCAACGACAACGGCCTGTCGGACATTTACGATGCCATCTACTTTGGTGGCTATGGAGATCCCTTTGGTGATGCCGACGGTGACGGCGTCAGTAACTACGATGAGATGCTTTGGGGTACCAACCCCACCAACGCGGCTTCGTTTGTAACCGGTCCGTCGTATGCACTCGTGGGTGGGCTGCTGCGATTGACCTGGCCGATTGCTCCCGAGCGAAGTTACGAACTTCAAGCCAGTGGTGATTTTGCGAATTGGGGTGTAGTCGCCTCGGGAGCCGTTGGAGCCTATGCGGAGAACGTGGCCGTCGCGGGCAGTCCCGGGGGCCGCAGTTTTCGTCTGGCGGTGAATCTTCCGTCTCGGGGGATGCAGAGTGCGGATCTGACGGGACTTGTCACCGGGCGTGAATTTCGTTTGGCCTGGACCGCGAGGCCGGGGCGAAGCTACGAGGTGCAGTCCAGCACCGACTTGTCCACATGGCAGACGCTGGCGGCGGGTGCGCAGTCGCCGCTCGTGGTGAATCTGGACGGGCCGGGCGTTGCGCCGCGTCGTTTCTATCGATTGCGCATCACTGGTGGCAGCCCGTTGGAACCATGGGAAGAGGAGCTTTACCGACAAGCTACGGGCCACGCGCTCAACGCGGCGGCGGATACCGACGGCGACGGTTTGCCCGATGCCGAGGAATTTCAACAGTCGAGGAATTTTCTGAAAAAGGATCATCCCGCTGTGGGATTGATTGTTTTCACACCGCTTGAAAAGTAGACGGCTGACGGCAGGCGCGGCAGGCCGTGTGGATGAAACTAAAACTGCAGAACGAAAGGAGTTCGTATGCTCACAAACTGGAAAGCATTCACGTGGATGGTCAGCCTCGTCTTGGGGGCCAGTGGAACATCGGCGGCGTCTGCCGACGTCCCCTACATCCCGCGGAGTCAAGGCACCGTTATCGGCAGTTCGGCTACCAATGGCTCGATGCTGGCTCAGGTGAGCGTGACCTTGCCCACGCCCTGCCACAACGTGGCGAGCTGGGGTGTTCCGATCCGCGAAGGTTCCGCATTTTATTTTGATGCGGAATTTCTGGTTAATCCCACAGTCGCGTGCGTTCAGATCCTCACTACCGTTTCGCATAGCTATGAGCTTGGCGCGCTGTCAGATGGCGCCTACCGGTTGGTGTTTCGCGTCTGGGGACAGATCGTACAGGAAACCAGTTTTGCCATCGCCACGCCCCATTTCAGGGGGCGTTTCGACTTGATCCACGCGAGTGAGATCGAAGTCGATCTTTGTCCGGGCTGTAGCCTCACCCAATCGGACGAAAGTTTTGCACTGCTCGTCAACAATGGCCCCAGCGATTTGACGGCGACAGATCTGGCTGAGGCCACCTTTGAAGCCGCTGTCTCCGTGCCTGGATTCCGGTGCGCTCTCTCGACATCTAATCTACGGCAAAGCGCGCCGTTGCGTGCCTTGGAAGCCGTCGGGAGCGTGGTCACGGATCGGAACGGTGCGTTGATGTCCCTACTGGAACGCCACGCAGACTGAAAGCCAGCAAAAGGTTGGTCGAGCCAAGTAGGACGAAGTTGCCGCCGCCAGTCTGCTGGCTCGTGGCGTCTTGGCGGTGTGCGAACCTAAGAAACCCGTTGTAAGCCGCGCGCTGGTCGCCAAGGAACTTGGCTGGGGCCGCAAAATACATCGTGGTGCCATCTCCGGCTGTCTCGCTGACCGAGATGTAACCAATGGAAGTTGGGGTAGCGCCTCCGAACCCGAAGGTGCGTGTTTCACCTCCGCCGGCGTCGCTGACACCGCGCCAACCGTCGGCGCGAGCGACGAGGTCTAGACTGTTCGTGTCATCAAAATGTAGTTACTTTCCGAGGCAGTAGAGGGCCCGGTTGGAACGGAGGAGGAGGCGGTTTCCACTAATGGCCGGGCTTGAGTTGAACATGCCCCGATTGTTTTCGAGGGTATTGTCCGCCAAACGCTCGAACTTCGGGCTCGCGGCAATCACCACGGTCCGTCCGCCGCGCCCAGTGAAATAGATCCGTCCACCGGCGAGCACGGGCGACGCGTAGATCTGGCCGGGAGATGGTTCCAGGCGTTCTTCATATACGACCTCTCCGGTCTTCGCGTTCAGGCAATAGACGATGCCCAGGTTCTCATGAGCGAAGTAGAGATGGCCCTCGTGCAAAATGGGCGAGGGGACGTTCGAGCCCTTGCCCACTTTCCAGACGACGTGGCTTTCGGTGACATCGCCGCGTCCGCCGGCGCGAATCGCGAGCGCGCCATTCGGCGAGCGTCCGCCGATGACGTACGCGATGCCGTCCTGCACCACGGGCGTGGGGCACATGTACCAGGGAATGCCGGTCTTGAGGTTCCAGAGTGCGGCGCCGTTGTCCGCGTGGAACGCAACCACCCGGCCGTTCTTGGCGGCCACCACTTCGGTCGTGCCATCGGGGGCGTTCAGCAAGGCCGGCGCGTGCCAGGATTCGGGACCAATGTTCGCCCGCCAGACTTCCTTGCCGGTGGTTTTGTCGAGGGCGACGAGCGACTCGCTTTCGATGCTGGCGCTGACGAGCAGCAGATTCTTGTAGAGCACGGGCGACGTGGCCGAGCCCCATCCGTTCAGTTTGTCGCCGACTTTTGTCGTCCAGAGCTGGCGGCCGGAATGATCGAACGCGAATACGCCGGTCTTGCCGTAGAACGTGTAGACCCGTTCGGCGTCCACGGCTGGCGTGCTGGAGGCATAGCCGTGGTCTTCGCGAATGCGGGCCTGCTCCGGCATCTCAGCCGGAACGGGGGTGTTCCAAAGGATTTTACCGTCGCTGAGAGTGAGGCAGAGCAGATGGCGTTTGAGATTCGACATCTCGCCCGGCTCGCGCGAGGACGTGGCGTAGCCGGTGTAGCAGGTGAGATAGATGCGGTCGCCGAAGGTGATGGGGCTTGAGGCCCCCGGGCCGGGGAGAGTGGATTTCCAAACCACGTTGGAGTTGTCTGCCCACGTGAGCGGCAGGTTGGCGGCAGTGTTTTTCCCGTGCGCGTCGGGGCCTCGGAACTGGGGCCAGTCTGCGCCGGAACTGAAGGGTGCAAATGAAACGAGAGTGATCAGGGTGAAAAAACCCGTGATCCGACCCAAGGAACGGCCCGCGATGGTAATCATGGCTTGGCGGGTTGGACGCCCAGCGCGGGAGATTGTTCTGAAAAATTATTTTGTGAACCGGCCGTAGCGCAGCGCGAGCGTGGGGAGGACGAGCAGATTCAGAACGGTGGAGGTGACGAGGCCTCCCAGAATGACGATGGCCATGGGCCCTTCGATCTCGCGGCCGGCGTCGCCCGCCCCGATCGCCAGGGGAGCCAGGCCCAGCGCCGTGACGATGGCGGTCATGAGGATCGGGATGAGCCGCTCGGCGGCGCCACGCATGGCGGTTTCGAGATTCCAGGTCGACCCTTCCTGCCGCACGAGATGTTCGAAGTGCGAGATCATCATGATCGAATTGCGCGTGGTGATCCCAAACAGCGTCACGAACCCGACGAGCGATCCCACGGTCAGACCGCCTTCGCCCTCTTCACCGAAAATAGTCGTCAGCCAGACGGCGAGCACTCCACCGACCAGGGCGAAGGGCACGTTGGCCAGCACGAGCAGCAGGTTGCGCCAGGTGCGAAAAACCACGGTGAGCAGGAGAAGGATGCCAACCGCTGCGATGGCGGAATGGAGGAGTAGCTCCCGGGTCGCGGCGGCCTGGGCTTCGGCGGCGCCGGTGAAGATGGCGTAGACTCCGGCCGGAAAGCTCACCTTGGCTGCGACCAGCTGCTTGGCTTCCTCGACAAACGAGGTGACGTCGCGGCCTTCGGGGTTGCACGTGATCGTCTGCCGGCGGCGGGCGCCTTCGTGGAGGATGGAGTGGCGGCCGCTGGTTCGGTAGATCGTGGCCAGTTCGCGCAACGGTCGGCGCAAGCCCTGGACGTTGCGGAGTTGCAGGTTGCCGACGCTCTCCGGATCGCGGCGCTCGGGTTCATCAAGCATGACGGAGACGTCGGAGACGCGATTGCCTTCGAAGGTCTGGGCGACCACCGTGCCTTGATAGGCGGTTTGAATGGCGTCGAGCACCTCCACTGGTCGGAAGCCGGACTGCACCAGCTGATCCGTGCGCAGCTTGATTGCCATGCGCGGTGCGCCGGGTGGCGATTTCAACTGCACGTCCTTGGCGCCGGGAACCGAGTTCAGCACCCGCACGACCTCGCGCGCCTTGGCGTCGAGGATTTCGAGGTCGTCACCGAAAATGCTGATCACGACGGGGGCGGTTTCGCCGGTGATGGTTTCGCCGATGCGATCGCCGAGGAAGGTCAGCACTTCGAACTGGATGCCAGGAAAGGACTCGAGGATCTTGCGAATCTCGCCCCCCATCTTTTCCTCCTCTTCGGCGTCGATGGGTTTGAGGTCCACGTGGAACTCGCAACGATGGGGGCCCCAGGGATCCTCGCCCAGTTCAGCGCGGCCGACCTGTTGCTCCACCGTCGCGATGTGCGGATGGCTGAGCAGTGCGGTCGAGATGTTTTTGCCGATGCGCAGCATCTCGGGCAGGGACGTGCCCGGGGCGGTGTTGACCTGGAGCACGAAGTGACCTTCACGAAACTCCGGCAGAAATTCCTCTCCGAAGAACGGCACCCGGGTGACGGCTCCGGCGCAGACGAGCAGGACGACGGTGATTACGGTGCGCGGCCACGCCATGAGCACGGCAAGCGCGCGGCGGTAGATCGCCTTGAGCCAGCGTTGCAGGCGTGGTTCGCCGGTGTCGCGCACGCCGCGGGTGAAGAACAGCAGGGAGAGCGCGGGCGTGAGCGTGAGGGCAACGGCGAGTGAGGCCAGGATGGCGAGGATATAACTCAGCGCCAGCGGGGCGAAGAAACTGCCTTGCAGGCCGGTCAGCGTGAGCACCGGGAGGAAGACCAGCGCCACGATGAATGTGGCGTAGACCACGGCCGTGCGCACTTCGAGCGAGGCATCCAGCACCACCCGAAAGACGGGCTGCGGAACGGCGAGCAGCTGGTTTTCCTTCAGCCGGCGGAAAATGTTTTCCACGTCGATGATCGCGTCGTCGACCACTTCGCCAATGGCGATGGCGAGGCCTCCGAGCGTGATGGTGTTGAGCGTCACGCCGAATTTGTCGAGCAGGACGATGGCGGCCAGGAGCGAAAGCGGGATGGCGGTGACGGAGATGAAGGCGGTGCGGAAGTGGCCCAGGAACAGGAACAGGACGACGGCGACCAGGACGCCGCCGAGCAGGAGCGAGTGCTGGATGTTTTTGAGGGCGACCTCGATGAACGTGGCGGGCCGGTGCAAGCGGGGATAGAGGCGGATGCCTTGGCGGGCGAACACCGGTTTCAGCTCGTCGAGGGCGGTCTCCAGGTCGCGAGTGACTTCGAGCGTATTGGCGCCGTACTGACTGGACATGGTGAGGAGCACGCCGGGTTCGCCCATGATGAGCGTGTCGCCGTACTTCAGCTCCGGCCCTTCCTTCACCACGGCCACGTCCTTCAGCCGGACGGGCGCGCCGTTGGTCAGGGCGCCGACGATGACGACCTGTCCGAGCTGTTCGGGCGACAGGGATTGGCCTTCGGTTTGGATCGTGACCCGCTGATTTTCCGTTTCGATGAAGCCGGCGCCGCTGATGCCGGTGGAAACGCGGGCGGCGTTGAGCACGTCGGTCAGCGAGAGATCGTAGGCCACGAGGCGGTCGGGCTTGACCTGAACCTGGAGCTGGCGCACCTCGCCGCCGAACGTGCTGCATTTGGCCACACCTGGCACCGCCAGCAGGCGTGGTTTTAGGGTCCAGTCGGCGAACGTTCGCAACTGCATCGGGGAAAGATTGGTGGCGACCAGGCCGATCTTCAGCAGGTCCATGGTGGACGACGTGAGCGGCGTCATCTTCGGCGTCTTCACGCCGAGCGGCATCGTTCCGGCAATCTCGCCGAGCTTCTCCGCGAGCATCTGGCGGGCGAGAAAGACGTCGGTTCCCTCCTTGAACACGACTGTGACGATCGACAGTCCCTGGATGGATTCAGAACGGATGGACTCCTGATTGCCGAGGCCGTTGACGGCGGTTTCGACGGGGCGGGTGACGAGTTGCTCGACCTGTTCCGGGGAGAGTCCGGGTGACTCGGTTTGGATGACGACCTGCGGCTGGACGAAGTTGGGGAAGACATCGAGCTTGGCGTGGTCGGCGACGTAGAGGCCGTAGCCGAGGAGCAGGCAGGACAAGGCGACGACGATGCCTTTGAATCTCAGACTGAAGCTGACAATGGCGTTCAGCATGGCGTCACTCCTCGCCCCCTTCGCCCTTGAGCTCTTCCGAGAGCAACTGTTGCGCGCCGACCGTGACCACCTTGTCGCCTGCTTTGAGGCCTTCCTCGACGAACCAGCCCTGGGCCACTGGGCGGACGAGTTCGATTTCCTTGCGGAGAAAGAGGTCCGGGTCGGTCTGGACGTAGACGAACGCTTCGCCTTCGTGTCGCACGATGGCGGCGCGCGGAACGATGACGCCGTGCACGGGCGCTCCGGCGAGCGTCAGCCGGGCGGACAAGGTGGCTCCAGGAATCAGGGCGCCTCCTTTGACCAGGCAAAGATATCCGTGGCCTTGAGTTTGCGGATCGATGCTGGCGGCGGGGCCGAGAAGCTGGGTGTCCTCGGGTAATTCGGGAGCGTTGAGCGAGGCGACGCGGATGCCCGCGGGTGGCGTCTTGGGCGTATCGCCGGGGGTAAGGTCGACACGAACGAGTGCCGATTCCTGGGACGCCAGACTGGCGACGAAGCCGGTCAGATCCTTTTGGCCGGCGATGGCCGGGCCCCAGCTGGTCACGAACTTGAGCCGGGCGGCCTCCGCGGCGATCTGGTCGCGTTGAACGGCGGCGGTGGCGGCCTCAAGTGCGCGGGCGGATGTGTTTTGATCCCGGTCGAGCACCTTGAGTCGTTCGAGTTCCTTCTGCGAAGCATCGAGCGCGGCGCGCGCGGCGGCATTTTCCGAAAGCAGGGCGGCGAGCGGCGCGGGATCCAGCACGCGAGCCGTGGCTTTGATTTCCGGTGCGAGCGAGGCGTCTCCCAGTGGAGAAAGCTGGAGCCCGGCTTTCTTCTGCGCTTCCGCGTCCAGCCTTACGAATATTTGGTCGTTGGTGTGGATGACGTGAGATTCCTCCTGATGTTTCTCGGCCTCCTTTCCTTCCGCGTGTTCGCCGTGTTGAAGCGCCTTCCACGTGACGGCGGCGCCGAGGATGAGGCCGGCGAGAATTCCGAAAATAATTTTGGTCATGGCGTTTTCGGGTTGGCGGATGCGGGCCGATGGCGGGGGGCGTCGTCGGGACGGCCGTGTTCGATGGTTTGGAGTGAGGTGAAGGGACGTTGCAAGGCGTCTTCGAGTTGGCCCAACGCCTGCAGGGCGCGCAGGCGGGCGTCGAAGGTGGCGAGCTGGTGGCTGGCGAGTTCGGCCTCGGCGGCGAGCACCTCCAGCGGCTCGGCGGCGCCGGCGCGGGCCTGGGTGATGATGACCTCGGACTGTTGCGCCAGGGCGGTCTCAACGGGTGCGAGCCCGGAGAGTTGTTCCTGAGCGGAGTGCCAGGCAGCGATGGCGCGATCGATCTCGGCGATGGCTTTGGCCTGCGTGGCGGTGAAGCGGGCGGCGAGTTCCGTGCGCTTCGCCAACGCTTCGGCGATGGGGCCCTGGTTGCGGTTGAAGAGAGGAACCTCCGAGCTCAGGCCGATGCTCCACTTGTTCTCGCCCTGGTCGTATTGGTAGCCGGTGCCGAGGTGAACATCGGGGTATTGCTTGGCGACTTCGAGTCGCAGGGTTGCCTCGGCGGCTTCGTAGTCGGCGAGCGCGGCCAGCACATCGGCGCGTCCCTGCAGGGCGGCTTGCCGGGCGGCGGCGGAGGTCAGTTCGGCGGAGTCGGGAAGGTTGAGGGAAAACTCGATGGCGACGTGCGTCAACGCGGCGGCGGGAATGCCGATGGCTTCGGCGATGCGGGAAAGGCTTTCGGTGGTGGCGGCCTGGGCGCTGCCGGATTCGACGCGCGCTTTGGCGAGGGCGATGCGGGCTGGGGACGCGTCCAGGCGGGTGGCGGCGCCGGCCCGGATTTTTGATTCGATGCGGTCGAGGATTTTCTCCTGCACGGACACTTGGGCGACGAGCAATTCGGCGCGGCGTCGTGCGGCGGCGTGTTCCAGCAGCGCGGCGCGAAGCTGACTTCGGATCTGCCAGGCCGCGATGGCGAGGCGGAGCCGGGCGGCCTTGGATAGGCTTTGCGCGCGGGCGACTCGTTTGCCGTGCTTGCCGGCGGTTTCGATGGGCCAGTCCAGATTCAGATTCCCGATCCACGGGGTGAGGCCCGAGGCGGCATTGAAATTGTATTCGGGTCCGGCCCCGATCGTGGGATTGGGATGCGCGGTGGCGGTGAGTTCGCCGGCGCGGGTGGAGGCCCATTCGGCCCGTGCGACGTCGAGGCTGGGATGCCAGTAGAGTGCCGCCAGCGTGAGCGCGGCGAAATCCCAGCGGGTGTGGTTTGTCGGAAGGTTTGCCTGCAGAAACGATTTGAGCCCTGGAGCGTCGAGCGAGCGGGCGTCCAGCGCGGCGGCGGATTCCGCGGGTCGCAGAGGCTGGGCTTGGTAATGCGCGCAGCCCGCCGAGGCGGCCAAGGCGACAGCCACGGCGGTCGATCGTGCCATGCCCGAAAAGTTCATTCGTACCCACTAACAAGGCGCGGGGTGAACCACGAGGGAATAGTGGTCAGATGACAGAACTGTCATCGTGGCAGCAAAGGTGCGCCGGCCTTAGGGCGACGTCAGCGCGGGTCGGGCGGGATGGTGATGGGAGCTGACCATGGCGTGGAGCGAGGGGGACCGCCGCGTTGGCGTCGGGCGGGATTGCGCGCCCGGGCAACGATGGGGTTCGTCTGGGCGAGAGTTAACGGCGTGGTGTAGGCGACTGCGTTCGAAGACACCCCGCCTTGGGGCAGGCGCGGATCCGAGCCGTCGACGGTGAAGAAGACCATGACGTTGGTGGGCGCGTCGAAGCTCAGTCGGTCCGGCTGGCCGGGCTGGCGCGACCAACGCGGAGGTTGAACGAGTTGGGAATCGATGAACTCCAGCCGACTGGCCAGCCATGATTTCATGTGGTCCAGCTCGGCTGCATAGCTGCCGCCGCGTGGCCGGAAATCCCAGCGTTGATACTGTCGCGGCTGCGCCTCGCGAATTTCCGCGGCCAGGGTGTCGGCCAGTCGGTTGAGGTTGGTCATCGCGAAATGAGTCCGGCGCAGTTCCTGCCAGCGATCAACCCAGCGCTGCCAGAAATCGACATCCGTAAAAAGACGATCCCACCACGGGGCAGTGAAGAACTGGCCGGTGTTCCAGATCCGCGGGTCTTCGTCCCGTCCGTCCGTTGAGCCGAGGGCGCGATCGAAATCCCAGTGCGGGCCGAACACGATCTTTCCGCCGCGGGGCTTGTGCCAATAGGTGCTGAGGACAAGCGAATCGACGTTGCCGCTCAGCACTTCCAGAACGTGAAAATCGATCGCGGCGTCGATGTCCAGGTAGGCGCGGTAACCTTTGATCGGGTCTTTCCAATCCGGGCTGTCCAGCGCGCGCTCGAAGTCCTTCAAGTAACGATCCAAATATCGCCGCTGCGCAGCCCGTTGCGGCAGGGTCATGGTTTGTTCCTTGGGCTCAACGTAAACCATGGGACGGTCGCCGACGTAGTGTGCACCGCCTTCGTCCGGGCCCAGGCGGTCGACTTTGAGCAGATAGCCGCCAGTCACCGCGGGCGGCGTGGTGTCGGCCGCGTCGAGGCGGTCAATATTAACGCGGTGCCGTCCGATTTTGATCTTCTCCTCGAGCACGTGCAGGCCGTGATAATGGGCGGCGCGCAGGCGGCCGGCTCCGGTCACCACGAACATTTCCACGAACCGGGTTCGAGGCGAATACCGACCCAAATCGCGACTGAGCTGATGCACGAATGGGTTGTGGATCAAAACCGGGTCGTAGGCATTGGGCGCATAGAGAATCCAATCGGAGTCGGCCGGGAGGTCGAGCAGCGGTTGGGGAAGCTCGGCATTGAACTCGTCGATGAACTCCACGGCAAACCCGGACTGGGGCATGTCAGCCGAGGTCGAGCCGCGCACGCGATAGCCCACACGGGTGCTCAATGCTGGCGGGTTGGTCAGGGCAGCGCGGCCGTGGATCGGTTCGAAGACGGACAACTGGGCTGCGGTGGTCCGGCCGGACACCGGCGGGTTTCGGCCGAAGGTGTCGAGGACCAGCAGGGGCAGAGACGACGAAAAATCCGTGAGGTTGGTGAACAGGCGAAGGTAGGCGACGCTCTGGGGAGGGCCGGGGGCGAGGCCGTCACGGTAGGCGCGAACGCGAAGCTCGGTGGTGTTGGTGATGGTGAATGGACGGTCGTAGGATTTCGAATCGCGGGTGGGCAAGGTGCCGTCCAGCGTGTAGCGAATGACCGGGGCAGGGCCGGAGCCGGGGGAGTTGACGGCCGAGAGCTGCAATTCAAATGGCTCGACGAAGGTGCCGGCGGGTCGGGAAAAGGCGACGGCTGGGGCGAAGCCCGGGCCGGCGCTGGTGTTGGGTTTGCCGGGTGTGGGTCGGGCAAAGACCGTGGTGAGAGCGGGCTCCCCGCGAACCCGGCCGAAGGAAGTGCCCGGGGCGAGGGCAGGGTAACCCGGGGCGAACTCCGACACGAGGTTGGTCTGACGTCCCACCAAGGCGAGGTAGCCGCCCTGTGGGTCGAGTCGAAAGCTGGCGTGCAGGTCGGAGAGATTAGTGGAGCGATTCAGACCCGAGGTGAAAACCAGCAGGGACTTGTCTGGAAGCAGGACAACACCTGGAAACGGCCATTGGGTCAGGTTGGTCCGGTCGTTGGTGAGGAACCAGCCGGACAGATTGACCGGGAATTCCCCGCCGTTGGACACCTCGACCCAGCCGGATCGATTGCGGGTTGGGTCGGCGCGCTCGCGGGCTTCAACCTGAACCTCCGAGAGGAAGACACTTTGGAACGAGTCCGCAATGGAAACTGGGGCAGACAGGTAAGATCCCAGGACGGTGAGCGCGATCATCGCCCGAAGCGCCGTCGGAGTCGCGGCGTGCAGCGCGTTCATTGTGCGCTGAGTTTAACCGCAACGGTGTGGGAGGCCAGCCTGCGTTTGTCGGGGTGGCAGATTGCGGGTGGCGTCCGCCGGAATTCTGCGCGCGAGGTAGTGTCCCCGTGTCCGTGTACCTCCCGACACTTATTCAAACTATTTCTGCTTGTCGTGCGAAGTCTTCTCTGTATGGTCCGGCCAGTCAGTCCAACACATTCCATCATTAGAGAAGGACCGTGCCGGCCGGAGAGCCGGGGTTCGTGGTCGTGAATCATGGGGACGCGGATTGCCACGGACCGGGGCTGATGGTGGGGAAGGCTCGGGCGGCAGTGGACGCTGATCGGAACGGGTTCATCCGATTGCGGTCTGAGAACTGCTGAGAGCGAGCTGACTCTACCGTTCTCATTGATGAGACATCTCGTTGACGTATCGACGGACCGATTTGAGATCAAGATCAGCGCCCAGCTTCTGGTTGTTTTTGGAAGACTGGCCGGGGCGTTTGGTTTTGGTCCACTGAGTTCAGCCTACCGGCGCCGTTCAGGCTATGGGCGGTGCGCCTTCGGCGCGCGCCCGAATCCAAGCGAGTTATTCCAGTAATCGCCATGTCACTGCCCCTGCCCCTTCCCCCGGATGAGGTCGTCGAGGAAATAGTTGCCGCGGGCAACGGTCCTGGAGCCAATCCCTCAACCCGCCCGACGCTGCTCGTAGTGGATGACGAGGAAGGCCCTCGGAAATCGTTGAAGGTCATTTTCGAGGACCAGTATGAGGTTCTCATGGCCGAGGACGGACCAGCCGCCATCGAATTGATGCGAACGCATCACATCGATGTGGCGGTGCTCGACATTCGGATGGGACAGATGTCCGGGCTCGAGGTGCTGGAGCGGTTGAGGTACCTCGATCCCAGTGTGGAGGCCGTGATGATGACGGCCTTCGAGACCACGGAAACGTTGCGGCAGGCGTTGCGGCTGCGGGCCTGTGATTACATCAGCAAGCCCTTTGACGTGGCCACCATGCGGGTGGCCGTGGCGAGGGCGATCGAGCGGCGTTCCTTGGGCAGCGAAGTTCGCACGAACAGCGAGAAGTTGCTGCAGTTGCAGGATGAACTTCAGCAGGCACGGATGGAGCAGGACAAGGCTCACACCCGGGGCGAGATCTACGCCAGCATCGTTCACGACATCAACGGGCCTCTCACCATCATTTCCGGCCTGCTCCAGATCATCAACCAGAAGGCCGGCGGCGACACCCGCAAGCTGGAAGGCGATGATTTGGATTTTGTCCGGGATCGGCTCCGGCGGATCACCCGCCAGGTCACCACCTGCATTGAAATTTCCCGTCGCTATCTGGCCTTGCTCCGGCCGCAGAACGGTGAGAGCGCCCGGATTTGGGTCAATCAAATCCTCGGCGACCTCGGCGAGTTGGTGCGTGTGCATCCGGCCACCCGCAACAACCAGTTCATCATTCATCCCTTGAGCGAGGATGCAGTCGTGTCAATTCACGGCATCGATCTGATCCAGATCCTGCTCAACCTGACGCTCAACGCGTTTCAGTGCAGTCAGCAGGTCCATCGGGTCGAGGTCCGCGCTCAGCTGATTGATCATCCTCTCGACCTGAAGGTGTTCATCGACGGCGGCGAAGATCGGTTCATCAATCGCGAAGGCTTTGCCAATACCGCGCCGTTGCTGGCTCTTTCCGTGCAGGACAATGGCCCGGGTATTCCGCCGGAGATCATGCCGCGAATTTTCGAACCGTTCTTCACCACCCAGCCCAAGTCGACCGGGACCGGCCTCGGTCTGTGCATTGTGCAACGTCTCCTGAAACAGGCGCAGGGGGCAATCCACGCCCATAGCCGCGTTGGCCAGGGCACCGTCTTCACCGTGTACCTTGCCGTGCAACCGGCGCCCCCGGCGGGCGCGGCGCCGACCGGAACCACGGCGGGTTCTCCGCCTTCGCCTCAGGCGCCTTCCTTGACCGGTCCCTACCCGCCGCTGCAGCCGTGACCAAACGGCGGGTCGGCTGAAAGCGCGATTGCCGGCGTCGCGTTGATTTGCAGGCTTCCACCCTTGGGCCCTTTCGGGCAGCTTCACGGATGTGAAAGCTCCCTCGCAGGTGAAATGCCGATGGCTGCTGCGGCGCTGTGCTGCATTTTCCCGATCGTTGAGCGCGCTCCCCGCCATTCTGTGGGCGTTGGTCGCTGGTGCCGTGGTCACGGCGGCGGAACCCGGCGCGCTCCGTGTGGGTGCAGCGGCCGCTGATTTCACGGCGGACGACACGATGGTCATCGCGGGCGGCATCGGCCCGGGCAAAGCCAACGGGCAGGAAGGACGTCTGCGGGCGGTGGCGATCGTCTTGGAGCAGGACGGGGTGCGGCTGGCGATTGTGGCGTGCGACGTCCTGATGATGACCCGGAAAACGTTGGATCCCGTGGTGGCGGAGATCGGCCGGGCCGCGGGCATTCCCGCGTCGCACGTGTTGATCAATTGCACGCACACTCATCATGCGCCGAGCACCATGCGCCTGCATGACTACGATCTTGATCCAGTGTTCACTCAAAGGGTGCAGGCCGGAATTGTGCGGGCCGCGACCGAGGCGAACCAACAACTGGCGCCGGCCCGCCTGCAATTTCATCTGGGCTCGGAACCGACCGTGGGTCAGAACAGCCGCCAGCTCCTGGACGACGGAATGATTTACTGGATCGGGCCGCGGACGAATTTCGTGCGGGCCACGGGCCCGTTCGATCCCGACCTGCCTGTGCTGGCTTTTCGCGGCCCGGACGATCGGCTGCGAGCACTCCTTTTCAATCACAGCACACACACGATCGGCACCCGCCAGGCGGGCAAGCGGTCACCCAGCATTTACGGCATGGCTGCCCAGGAGATCGAGGCCGCCGAAGGAGGGATCGTTGCCTTCCTGGAAGGCGCTTCGGGTTCCACGCATAACCTTGATCTGACCGGCGACGAGTGCATTCGACGACTCAAGGCCTCGGTGGCGGCAGCGCTGGGCCGGGCAGTCGATCGGCCGGTGGGACGTCTGGCCGCGATCAAAAGGCCGTTGAAGTTCCGGGTGCGCCAGTTCGACGAAGCGGCGGAGGATGCGGCGGTGAATCGTTATTGCCGCAAGTATGCGCCGGGCGGCGCCGAAATGATTGCTCGGGTTTTTCGAACCATGCGTTCCGAGCTGGCGCCGCTGCAGGGACAGGAGCGGGAAACGTGGGTGCAGGCGGTGCGCATCGGTGACATCGCATTGGTGGGCGTGCCGGCGGAGTACTTTACCCAGTTGGGACTCGACATTAAGAATCGATCGCCGTTTCGCCATACGTATGTGGCGGAATTGGCCAACGATTGGATCGGGTATCTACCGAACCGGGAAGGTCACAAGCTCGGTGGCTATCAGGTTTGGACCGGGCACCATAGCTATGCCGAACCCGGCACGGGCGAACGCATCGCGGACCTCGCGGTGGAATTGCTCCAGGAGCTGGCCCGATGAAGGACGTGGCGCGCACAAATTTGCCCGGGCGATGGTCAGGGTCTCGCGTGGAGGCGTCGCGGGATCGCGCACGGCGGACCATACCTTCGCGCGGTCGCTTTTCTTGTCCAACGACCGTAACGGCCCTCGTGCTGTTCGTCAGCGCCTTGGGTGCTGCCGCGGCCCCAGCGCGCCCGCCGAGCCTGGAACAGGCCTCATTCGAATTCGCGGACACCAACCTGACCGTGGAGCTGGTGGCGGCTGAGCCGGACGTGGTCAGTCCGGTGGCCATGGCATGGGATGCCGACGGGCGACTGTTCGTGGCGGAGATGAGGGACTATCCCAATGCCACGAATGGCGGCAGCATCCGCCGGCTGGAAGATCGGGACGGGGATGGACGCTACGAAACGGCGACTTTGTTTGCCGAGGGCTTGAGCTTTCCGAACTCGGTGTTGCCGTGGAACGGCGGCGTGCTGGTGACCGCGGCGCCGGATTTGATCTTTCTGGCCGATGGCGATGGGGATGGCCGGGCGGATGAACGGCGTGTGTTGCTGACGGGGTTCGGAACAGGCAACCAGCAGCTTCGCGCCAATGGCTTGGCGTGGGGTTTCGATGGTTGGGTTTACGGTGCGAATGGCCGGAGCGACGGCCAGGTGCATCGTCCCGGGGCGACCAATGTGATTTCATTGCGCGGGCGTGATTTCCGATTTCGACCGGAGACGGGTGAAATTGAAACCCTAGCGGGCCGCAGTCAGTTCGGTCTGGCTTTGGACGACTGGGGTGGACGTTTCCTTTCCTGGAACACGATCCCGGCGCGTCACGAAGTGCTGCCCGATCGCTATCTGGCGGCGAACGAGCTCACGGCGGGCCAGGATGTACTCGCGGATCTGCTGCCGGCGGGCGACAGCGGCGAGGTATATCCCGCGACGCCGGCGCCGCGGGTTTTCAACAACGAATCGGCCAGCCACTTCAATGCGTTGTCAGGGCTGACGCTTTACCGCGGGGACGCGTTGGGTTCGGGCTATCGGGGGAACCTGTTCGTTGGAGAATCGCTGCGCAACCTGGTGCATCGGCGAGTGCTCGCGCCGGCGGGAGCGACGTATGTGGCCCGTCGCGGCGAGGAGCGGAGCGAATTTCTCCGCGCTGCGGATCCCTGGTTTCATCCGGTCAATTTTGCGACCGGCCCCGACGGTGCGCTGTATGTCGCCGATTTCTACCGCGAGTTCGTGGAGCACCCGGACTGGGTCCCCCGTGAGATGCGCGATCGAGTTCCGTGGCAGACCGGGCGTGAGCATGGGCGGATTTGGCGGGTGGTGCCGAGGAGGGCGCGATCAACCCAGTCGCAGCCGCCGCCGAGAGGGGCTTCCCCGTCCGCGTTGGCCACCCTTGGGTCGGCGGCGCTGGTTGGTGAGCTCGACCACACGAACAGCTGGCGTCGGGAGACGGCGCAGCGACTGATCATTGAGCGTCGTGACCGATCGGTGATTGCGCAGCTACGCCAGTTAGTCCGGGCGGGAGTTCATCCGCAAGGACGCTTTTTGGCGGGCCAGACGTTGGCGGCGTTTTCAGCGGTGGATGCAGACGACGTGGTCGTTGCAATGAAGGGCGTTGAGCCGGGCCTGCGCCGGTGGGCCTTGGGGATGGTGTTGCAGTGGAATGCACCGACTCTGCCGGTGGCTTTAGAAAATGCCGTGGTTGCGCGGGCGGCCGATGATGACGCCCGAGTTCGCCTGTGGGCCGCGCTGGCGCTGCGCAGAGTGATGAACGAAAACCATCGCGAAACTGCCCTGCGACGATTGATCAGGGAGGGGAACGATCGTTGGATTCGTCTGGCTGCGATCAGCAGTTCATCGTCGATCGGGAAGGAGGAGGCGATACGCCTGTTGGCCGGTTCCGCCCGTTCGCTGCGGCCCGCTCCGGTGTTGGCTGTGCCGGATCCGGATCGTCAGAAAGTCATCGAACGGCTGCAGCCCGCGCTGAAACTGGGCGGCGATCGGCGACGGGGCGCCGCGCATTTTTCCAAGCTCTGTCTGCCCTGCCACTACGTGCAGGGACACGGGGCGCGCGTAGGGCCGGACCTTTCCGGAATTTCCGCGCGGCCGGCGGAGGCCTTGCTCGTCGATGTGCTGGACCCGAGCCGGCAGATTGCCCCGGAGTATGCGGCTTACGAAATCATGCTCACCAACGGCGAAGTGGTTGCGGGATTGTTTGCGAGCGAGACGGAAACCCGCCTGACCTTGCGTCGGCCGGGCACCCCGGACGAGAACGTTTCCCGCGATCGCGTGCGGGCGATTCGAGCAACGGGGAAATCCCTGATGCCGGACGGGCTTGAAGCGGGTTGGAGTCCGCAGGATCTGGCAGATCTGCTGGCGTTTCTGCGCCAGCCGGACGGCGAATTGCTGTCGCCGTAGTTGAGTTAGTAGTTAGGTGGGTCGCCCTAGGTGGGGCACCCACGGTGAGGCCCTTGACGGAGAAAGCTCGGCGCCCAGCGCCGAATCACATCAGATGAAGATCGGAGTTTTTACTGTGGTGTTGGGTGACCTCAAACTTGAGGCAGCCCTCGATTACCTGGCCAATCTTGGCGTGCAGGCGGTGGAGTTGGGTGCCGGGGGGTATGCGCGTTCCCGGCACTGTCCGCTCGAAGGCCTGCTGGCCAGCGAACGCAAATGTCGAGCGCTGCTGCGGGCGGTGGAGTCGCGGGGAATGACCATCTCCGCCTTGAACGCCGCGGGTAACCCGATCCATCCGCGGCGTTCGCTGGCCTCCGGATTCGATCGTGACTACCGCCGTGTCGTACGATTGGCGGCGCGCCTCGAGGTCGACACCGTGATCACCTTCAGCGGTTGTCCCGGGGGCGGACCGGGCGATCGGACTCCGAATTGGGTCACGTGCCCGTGGCCGCCTGACTACCTCAAAATTCTCGAGTATCAATGGAACAAGGTGGTGATCCCTTACTGGCGGCGGACCGTTGCGTGGAGCCGGCACGAGGGCATCCGGCGCATTGCCTTGGAAATGCATCCCGGGTTCGTGGTTTATAACCCGGAAACCTTGCTCAAGCTGCGCGCTGCCGCCGGGACCGCCATCGGGTCGAACTTCGATCCGTCGCACCTCTTCTGGCAAGGCATCGACCCGTGCGCAGCGGTTCGCGCCCTCGCTGGCGCCATCTGGCACTGCCACGCCAAGGACACCGCCGTCCACGAGTGGAACGCCGCAACCAACGGGACGCTCGACACAAAACATTATCGGGACGAACTCAAGCGGGCTTGGATCTTCCGGACCGTGGGCTACGGACATGACCGCCAGTTCTGGTGCGACTTCGTCTCCACGCTGCGCATGACGGGCTACGACGGCGTGCTTTCGATGGAACACGAAGACAGCCTCATGACCCCGAGGGAAGGACTGGAGAAAGGGGTTCGGTTCCTGCAAGACGTCGTGTTGAAGGAAGCGAAGGGCAAGGTGACATGGGCGTAGGGAGCTGGTGGGAAGTCAGTGAGTGAGCGAATCAGTAAGTGAGCGAGTTCGATCGGTTGGAGTTTGCACTTCTCAGTTGGGGTTAGTCGGGTAGGGTAAACCCATGACTTCACCAGCCCGACCGATGTTCTCGTTTGCGCCCAGCCCCACGCTTGCTGCACTCGCTTTTTTGCTGGTGGCCGGGATGACGAGCCCGGCGGCTGAGCCATCTTGGCGGGCCGCGCTGACTTTTCATGCGTCGTTTGACGACGGAACGGACGCGGATTTCGCGAAGGGCGATCGTCGCCTTTATCATGCGCCGACCATGAGCAAGCGGGCGGAAGCAAGGGTCGGTCTTCCGGCGGAGTCGACGGTCAAGCGCGTGCCGGGGCAGGGGAAGTTTGGCGCAGCGCTGCAGTTCCAAAGGAAATCCGAGGCGACCGCCTACTATCAGGTGGCGGACAATTTTGCGTACCGAACCAACGCCTGGGGCGGGACTGTTTCGTTCTGGCTGAGCACCGATCCGGCGGGTGATCTGGCTCCCGGCTACTGTGACCCGCTGCAGATCACACCGCGCGCTTGGAATGATGCGGCATTCTTTGTTGAGTTTGAGAAGCGTCCCGGGTCGATTCCGTTTCGACTTGGGGCCTATCCGGACTTCAAGATCTGGAATCCGGAAAATCGAAAGTGGGAGACCATGTCCGCCTCGGAGAAGCCCTTGCTGACGGTGGATCAGCCTCCGTTCGGGCGCGAGCGTTGGACCCACGTGGTTTTCACCTTTGAGCATTACAACACGAGGCGGCCGGACGGTGTCACCCGGCTCTACCTGAACGGGCGCCTGCAGCAGTCCATTTCGGCGCGGGAACAGACCTTCACCTGGGATCCGGCCAAGGCGCATGTGATGTTGGGGTTGAGCTATGTCGGGCTGTTTGACGAACTGTCCTTGTTCGATCGGGCCTTGAGCGCGGAGGAGATTGCCTCACTCCATCAGTTGCCGAAGGGCGTGCGGGGCCTCTTGAAGGCCAAAGGAAACGAATAGTGTCTGAATTGTGGACCCCGCATCGGGCCGCAACTCACGATTTCCGGAGCGGCTTGGCGGGATGGATTCCGGGCGACTTCGCTGCGCCCGCATCCCGCGTGCCGATGATGGCGGCATCCTGCCGCCCGGCGCGCGGACGCCGTCGCTGAACAGCCAGGACGAAGCACGGATGCTTCGCGACCGGCCCCCAAGGATTGCGGGCGTTAGGGCCCGGACTTGTATTTCCCCCGATCTTGTGGCTTAACAGGCCCATGCATCGCCGACAATTTCTCAAGACATCTGCCCTTTCGTCCCTGGCATTAACCACGGCCTGGCCTGGCTGGAGTGCGGACGCAGCGGCGATTGGGGCCGGCAAACGGGTCGGGCTGATCGGTTCCGGCTGGTACGGAAAGGCCGACCTGCTGCGGCTGATTCAAGTCGCACCGGTTGAGGTGGTATCGCTCTGCGACGTGGACAAGCAAATGGTGGCGGATGCAGCCCAGTTGGTGGCGTCGCGTCAGGCGTCGAAGAAGACTCCGCGCACCTACGGTGACTACCGGGAGATGCTGCGCGAAAAGAATCTGGACCTCGTGCTGGTGGCGACGCCGGATCACTGGCATGCGCTGCCGGCCATTGAGGCGATGAAAGCGGGCGCGGATGTCTATTGCCAGAAACCGGTCGGCGTCGATGTGGTGGAAGGTCAGGCGCTGCTGGCTGCGGCGCGAAAGTATCAGCGTGTGGTGCAGATCGGGACGCAGCGACGGAGTACGCCGCATCTGATCGAGGCGCGCGATCGCGTGATCAAAGCCGGGCTGCTGGGCAAGATTTCGCACGTTGAGATCTGCTGCTACTACCATATGCGCGCGCGGGAGAATCCGCCGGATGCGACGCCGCCCGCGACCCTCGACTACGAGATGTGGACCGGGCCGGCGCCGATGCGTCCTTACAACAAGCTGGTGCATCCGCGCGGCTGGCGTGCGTTCATGGAATATGGCAATGGCATCGTGGGTGACATGTGCGTTCACATGCTCGACATGACCCGCTGGATGCTGGATCTCGGCTGGCCGAAGCGCATCACCTCCAGCGGCGGCATCTTCGTCGACAAGAAGAGTCGCGCGAACATTTCCGACACGCAGACCGCCACCTTTGAGTTCCCGGAGCTTAACGTCGTTTGGACTCATCGCACCTGGGGTGACGCACCCGATCCGAAGTATCCCTGGGCCGCCGTGTTCTATGGCGACAAGGGCACGCTCAAGGCGAGCGTCAACGGCTACGACTTTTTTCCGCGCGGCAAAAACGAGTCCACGCTCAAGGGAGAGGCTTTGTTCGAGTACGAGAAGTATCCGGAAGATAAAACGGAGAAGGATCTGGAACGGCATGTGGCTTCGGCCATCCGCGGGCACATGCGCGACTGGCTCGCCGCGATCGAATCCCGCGGCCGGCCGGTGGCCGACATTGAGCAGGGCCACATTTCTTCGGCCGCGTGCGAGTTGGCCAACCTCTCGATGCAACTGGGCCGAAGCCTGGAATGGGACCCAGCGGGGGGGCGGGTGGTGAATGACGCCGCCGCCAACGCGCTCCTCGCCCGGCCATATCGCGCGCCGTGGACCCATCCGGACCCGGCGACGGTTTAATCTCGGTTCGATGTTCGGCATGAACCGCGAGTGGCGACCAGCTCCCGGAGCGGCCGAGCGAACGACGGTCCGAGTGGGCCCGGGACTGGATTCAGTCCTTCGCGCCTTTGCGTCCTTGCGCCCTTGGGTTGAATTGGGAAGCTGTTCGTCGGGAGAGAATGCAGGAGCGCGAAGACCCCAAGGTGCAGCGAGGGAGCGAAGCCGAAGCCGGAGCTGGAGGAGGATCTTCCAGCGCATTCTCACCACGGTCATCTTTGCCTCCGTCTCCCTTCATGCTGCTCCCTCCTTGAACTGGGAACCGATCGACGGTGGTCGGCGCGCCCGGTTGAGCGTGCCGTCCACTGGTGGTCCCGGTTTCACCGAGATGCAGGCGGCCACGACTGGCATCCGTTTCACCAATGCCCTCGACGATCGCCGGATCGTGGAGAACAACAATTTCATGGAAGGCTCGGGCGTGGCCTTGGGCGACTACGATGGGGACGGGTGGTGTGATCTCTATTTCTGCGGGATCGGCGGAACGAACGTGCTGTATCGAAATCTCGGCGCCTGGAAGTTTGCGGACGTGACCGTGCAGGCTGGGGTAAATGGGGCAGGCTGGGCTTCCACGGGCGCGGTGTTTGCCGATGTCGACGGCGACGGCGACTTGGACTTGATCGTGAGCAGTCTGGGTCAGGGCGTGCATTGTCTTAGAAATGAAGGCAAGGGGCAATTCCAGGACGTCACGGCGGCGGCTGGATTGACCTCGCGGACCGGCAGCCTGGGTCTGGCGCTGGGAGACATCGATGGTGACGGTGATCTGGATTTGTATGTGGCCAATTACGGAGCGCAGGCCATTCTGCGCGGGGGCGGGCGGGCCGACCTGAAGCAGGTGAACGGGAAGTGGGAGGTGACCGGGCCGTATGCGGATCGGCTGCGGGTGGTGGACGGGCGCCTGGAGGAAGTCGGTGAAGTCGATGTGCTTTATCGAAACGACGGACGCGGGCGTTTCGAGGCCGTGCCATGGAACTCCACTTGGTTTCGGGACGAGCAGGGCCAGCCCATGCCGCCGCCTTGGGACTTTGGGCTCGGCGTGCAGATCCGTGACATCAACGAGGACGGCTTTCCTGACATTTACGTCTGCAACGATTTTCAGACCGTCGATCGGATTTGGATCAACGACGGCCGTGGGCAGTTCCGGCTGTTGTCGAAGCTGGCCGTCCGGCAGCAAAGCTACGCTTCGATGGGCGTGGATTTCGCCGACATTGATCGCGACGGGCACCTGGATTTTTTCGTGGCAGAGATGATGAGTCGCGACCGCGGCCGGCGACTGCGTCAAGTGTTGGGGTTCCAGCCGGTGCATTCGCAGCCCGGGTTCTTTGACAATCGTCCCGAAGTGGCGCGCAACACCTTGTTTTGGAATCGCGGCGACGGAACGTATGCCGAGATCGCCCAGTTCGCTGGGGTGCAGGCCTCCGATTGGTCCTGGCAACCGGTGTTTCTGGACGTCGACCTGGACGGCTACGAGGACGTTCTGGTCGCGAACGGGAATGCGTTTGATGTGCAGGATCGCGATGTTCTGGCCAGAGTCCGCGCCATGGGCCGCCTGACACCAGAACAGAGCCGAACCAATCTTTTGCTCTATCCACGGTTCGACAGTCCCAATGCAGCCTTCCGCAACCGGGGCAATCGGACGTTCGAAGCAGCAGGTGATACGTGGCATTTCAATTCCCGCCGCATTTCCCACGGCATCGCCTTGGCGGATCTGGATCACGACGGCGATCAGGACGTCGTCATCAACACTCTCAACGATTCGCCGTTGCTCTATCGAAACGACGGCTCCGCTCCGCGGGTCATGGTGCGTCTGCGGGGGCAATCCCCCAACGGCCAGGGGATCGGCGCGAAGGTGCGTTTGCGCGGAGGAGCCGTTCCGTGGCAGAGCCAGGAAATCGTTTGTGGTGGACGGTACCTCGCCGGCGATGATCCGGCGCGAGCCTTTGCCGCCGCCCGGTCCAACCCTGCGTTGCCCATGCAACTCGAGGTCGTCTGGCGGAGCGGCCGACACTCAATCGTTCGGGACGTCGAACCTAATTTTGTTTACGAAATATCTGAGGCTTCCGCAAAAGAGAGGGAGCCGTCGCCACCGGCTTCCTTGCAGCCAGTATTCGTCGAGGTGTCTGGCTCTAGTTCTGGGTTTCAGCACTTCCACCGCGAGGAACTGTTCGATGACTACCAGCGTCAGCCGCTGCTGCATCGACAATACAGCAGCCTCGGACCAGGAGTCGGATGGATGGATCTAAATGGAGACGGCCATCTGGATCTGGCGATTGGGGCAGGCAAAGGAGGACAATTGGCGGTCTTTGCCGGCAATGGCCAAGGGAAGTTCAGTCGCCTTGCCGTCGCGGGCGCTCCGTTGGCGGATGACACGGCCGGTCTGGCTGCTTGGGTCACGGCTCGAGGGGAAAGGCGTCTGCTAACCGCGTTGTCCGGCTATGAGTCCACGCCGTCCGCCGGGCTTCAACTCCTCGCTTGGCAAATCGGTTCCGATGGGCGCCTGACGAATTCTGTCGTGGCCAGCCTGCCGGGAAATCCATCGTCGCCTGGTCCGGTGGCTGTCGCCGATTATGATGGGGATGGGGATCTCGACGTTTTTGTCGGTGGCAGGATTCGCCCGGGAGCGTATCCGTTTCCGCCGACCTCCGCCCTGTTGATGCAACAAGACGGCCGACTAAGTCTGGATGCGACAAATGCGCCCGGGCTTTCTGAAGTGGGTATGGTGAGTGGTGCGGTCTGGACCGACCTGGACGACGATGGTTGGCCGGAACTGGTTTTGGCCTGCGAATGGGGGCCGATCCGGGTATTCCGCAATCGGCACGGTCACTTTAGTGAAGCGACGCGTGAACTGGGCCTGGCCGACCAAACTGGTTGGTGGACCAGCGTTGCCGCGGTTGATGTTGATGGAGATGGACGAATGGATCTGGTGGCGGGCAATTGGGGATTGAACTCCCCCTATCGGGCTTCGCTGGCGCAGCCCGCGCAATTCTTCTACGGCGAAATCGGGGGCCGCGGGGTTACCGATTTGCTCGAGGCAGAGTTCGATCCGGAACAGGGAATCGTCGCCCCGCGCCGTAGCCTCGGAGTTCTGTCCCACTCCATCCCCTCATTGCTCGAACACTATCCTTCCCACCGAAGCTTTAGTGCTGCTTCAGCGGCGGAGATTTTTCAACGCCTGCACTACCAGCCGTCGGAAGTCCGAGCTTCGACCCTTGCCTCGACTGTTTTCCTAAATCGAGGGTCGCGATTCGAGCCTGTCCCGCTCCCGGACGAGGCCCAGTGGTGCCCCGTGTTTGGGGTTGCAGCCGCCGATTTTGATGGGGACGGTCGGCAAGATTTACTCCTGGCTCAGAACTTTTTTGCCGTTCGACCCGATATCTCCCGCCAAGATGCTGGACAAGGGCTACTACTCCGCGGGTTGGGAGGTGCGAGCTTCAGCCCCATGGCGGGCCAGGTCTCCGGGGTGAACGTTAACGGAGAGCAACGAGGCTTGGCCGTTGGGGATTTTGACCGCGATGGCCGGCCTGATTTGGTGATCAGCCAGAATGGCGCCCAAACTCGGCTGTTTAGGAATCGGGCGGGGAGCCCTGGGCTACGGGTTCGGCTTCAGGGCATGCCCGGCAACCCTGACGGGATTGGAGCCACGGTTCGCTTGAGAGGTAAGTCGGGACTCGGTCCTCTCGTCGAGCTCCACGCTGGTTCTGGATATTGGTCTCAGGACGGAGTTGAGCCGGTCGTGACTGCGGCCGCGCTGCCCATGAGCGTTCTCGTCCGCTGGCCCGGTGGCGGGACGGCTGAAATCCCGGTTTCCCCGGGCGCGGCCGAAGTCGTCGTGCGAGCGGCGGATTCGAGCATCCAGCGTTGAAGATTCTTGCTGCCTGCTTGGTTCTGCGCTTCGAATGTTCGTAAGGTCGTCGGGACTCCGCCTGCAGCTGATTTCATTGGGCCCGAGATTTACCGAGGGCCAGTTCGGGGAGTGTTCCAATCAGGCCACTTTTTGCCACATTCTTGTTGTCTAATCGTCATCATTATGATTAACTCGCCGCAATTCCACAGTCATCGCGGAGTGTCAGCGCGCGCCGGCGCTTGGCTCTAACGTGTAAAATCGCGGGGACTTGGGTGGAAGAATCAGAACTCAGAACTATGTACAATCCATGTCTGCGGATGAAGAATCTCTTCTTCTTCGTCCTCACTGCCGTGATTGGGATGTTCACCCAGGGAGGGTGGGCGACGCCAATCATCACCTCAGTCGTTGAAACCGGAGGCGATAACGAACCCACCGATACCATCACCGCCAAATGGACGGGCGTGACGTTCGCCACGACCGTTGCTGGTGAGCCCATCGTGGGCTCTGCGGTTGGAAGTTCCTTTTCAGTGGGGACCTTCGGCCATGCGACGCCTGCGTTCGTGGATCGTGCGCACCGTTACTTTTCTGACGCGTCCATCGCTGGGAGCGTCCCGATTCCCTCGTATCTGTCCGGGGGCGAGATCATCATGTCCGGCAACGACAATCGCGACAACGCAAGCTACAAGCTTGATGTCACGATCTCGCGCGCGGCTGTCGTATACATGCTGATCGACAATCGCCTGGGTAACTCTGTCAACACTGGCGCGCCGACGTTCGATGCGGCGCACATGCAGTGGATTCTGGACCAGGGCTGGACCGCGGTGCGGACCGGCAGCAACCGGAACAACGACAGCAGCCGTCCAGATGAGGTCGCCTTTGACGAAAGCGCTGACAACACCGTCAACCAGTATTACTCCGTCTACTCGAAGACCTTTCCCGCGGGCACGTTCTCGCTGCTGCAAGCTGATAACGCCGGCCAGAACATGTATGGCGTCGTGGTTCAGCCCGCGCCCAAGCCGCAGCTGACGGTGGGTATCGCCTTCGGCCGCGACGACAACGGCAACGGCGGGCCGCTGGCGGCGACCGCCGTCGCTGGCGCTGTTCCGCAAGCAAACTGGAATAATGTCAACGGAGCCGCTGGCAGTGCTGCGGCCGGCTCGATTATGGCAGACGCCGCCGGCGCGGCGACGCCGACCACGATTTCCGTGGAGTGGTCCTCCCCGAACACGTGGGCTAGCACGGGCCGTGGTGAAGAGAACAACGGATTTCCTGCCGGCAGCGCGGATCGTGATTTGTTGAAGGGTTACTTGGATTCAAACGATTCCACCAGCTATTCGATGGTTACGGTCAGCGGCATCCCGCCCGAGTTTACCTCCGGCGGCTACGACGTTTTGGTGTATCACGTGGGCGGCGTGGCTGGACGCGGCGGCGCTTACACGATCAACGGGGAAACCAAATTCGGGACGGACGGCGCCAATACCAACCCGCACAAGGAAGACCCCGGCGTCAATGTCAATGACACGGGCACCTATACTCGCTTCCGCGGACAGTTTGGCTCGAGCTTCACGGTCCGGGGCAGCGCCAACGCGGCTGAATTCCCGGCTGGATCGGTTAACTTCCGCGCTCCGATTAATGCCATCCAAATCGTTCGCAACACTGACCCGAACGCTGGCTTGGTGCGTGGCTACCTTACTAAGCGCCGTTATGACAACATCGGCGGCAGCGTCAACATCGCCGACCTGCTCAACAATCCGAAGTACATCAACGACCAGGCCGACGTGAACTGCCTTCGCACAGATTTTTCGGCCAACGATGCCGACGAGTGCGACAACTGCGGAATTGTGGTTCGCGGATTCTTCATCCCCACCGCTTCCGGTCCGCATACGTTCTATATCTCTGCTGACGACGGCGCGGCTCTCTTCCTGAGCACGGACGACACGGCGGCGAATAAGGTTCAGATTGCGACCGAACCCGTCTGGACTGGCCGTCGCGATTATCGTGGCGAAGCAGCGGGCGGCGGCCGTGGTGAACCCCCGATCAATACTTCCGCCCCCATCAATCTTCTCGCTGGAGTTAAGTACTACATTGAAGGTGCCGTCAAAGAAGGCGGCGGCGGTGATAACCTGGATGTCGCGGTTCAGGGTCCCGGTGACGCCGAAGTGCAGGATGGTGACCGGCCGATTTTTGGGTCGCGGATTGCCACCATGGTTGACCTCACGGGCAGCAGCTTGGCGATCACAACCCAGCCAAATGCCCTGACGCGTGTCTCGGAAGGCAACACCTTCTCGGTGTCCGTTGCCTCCGCTGCGACATCTCCACTTTGCGGGGCGAAGGCTTTGTATCAGTGGCAGCGCAAAGAAGCGGGTGGCACCAGCTTTGTGAACATTCCCGGGGCGAACAGCGCTGATTTTTCGATTGCTGTGGCCACGCCGGCCGACCATCTGGCTGCGTTCCGCTGCGAGGTTTCGTTCCTCGGCATTCAACGCGTCAGTAGCGAAGCGATTTTGGAAGTTCTCGGTCGCGAATGCTTGAAGGTGAGTGGAGCTGCTTCCAGCGGTTTCAACACCATCGGCATCACGTTTAGCACGTTCATCGCCACGAACGAAGCGGCCCGCGATCCGTTCAACTACACGATTTCGGTGTCCGGCGGTGGTCCTGGACCCCAGGTCGCCAGCGTGGAAATTGCCGGCGGCAATAAGGGTGTCATCCTGACCTTGTCCGAAGCCTTGGCTGCAAATACCGCTTACACGGTTCAAGTTGGCGGCGTAACGAGTCTCGTGGGCTCTGAGCTTTGTGCCGCGCCCAACAACGAAGCCAGCTTCACCTCGTGGGTGACCAGCGCCGGCGGCGTGGTCATTGACATCTTCAATGTCAATAACCGCAATGGTATCGACGACTTGCTGTCCAGCCAGGCGAACTTCCCGAACAATCCGCGCGAAACGGCCCTGATCAGTGCGTTTGATTCCCGCCTGTATTATGCGGATGACAGCCACGAAGACTATGCCGGTCGCATGCGCGGGTTCTTCATCCCGCCGGTCTCTGGCAACTGGGTGTTTCACATGCGTTCGGATGACCCGGGCCGCTTGTACTTCAACCCGAACGGACCCGGCGCTGCCGGCAAGATCCAAGTGGGCGACCAGACCGGCTGCTGCAACGGTTTCCCGGCGGGTGGCGCTCAGCTGAGCGCGCCGTTCGCTCTGGAAGCGGGCAAGGCTTACTATGTTGAGTTGCTCTGGCGGGAATTCGGTGGTGGTGACTACGGCCAGGTTGCCGTTGCCCTCCAAGGCGCTCCCGGGCCGACTGTGGCGAACCTGTCCGGCTTCCTCGTCGGTGCGGGCGCCGCTCCGGCCAACGTGGTCGGACCAGTGACCATCACGCAGCAGCCGGCCAGCCAGTCGGTGTTCGCGAACTCGATCGTGACCTTCACGGTGCAGGCGAACAACGCCAACGGCGCACCCATCGGTTATCAATGGACGCGTAACGGCACGGATATTCCAGGTGCCGTTGGCCCGTCCTATTCATTTGGTCCCGTGACCGTGGGTGCCGACAATGGCGCGGTCTTCGCGGTGAAGGTAGCGGTGGTTGGCTCCAGCGCTGTCTCCGACAACGCAAACCTCGAAGTCAAGCCCGACGACGTGAAGCCGACCGTCTTGGCCGTCACTGGTTCGGGTGACCTGTCCAAACTGACCGTGTCGTTCTCTGAGTTCTTGGAATCAGTCAGCGCCAATGACCCGTTCAACTATGAAATCGTGGGTGGCACGCCGACGGTTCGTTCAGCCACGCTGGGCGCGGACGGAAAATCGGTGACGATCATTTTTGAGAATCCGCTCAATCCGGGAACGGATTATCAATTGACGGTTCGCGGCGTTAAAGACCTCGCCGAGAATGAAATCCTCGAAGTTCAGGCGCCCTTCCGCACCTATGCCCTCCGCCGTGGCTACGCCTTGAAGGAACTGTATCTCAACATTGGCGGCGGAGTCTTGGTCTCCGATTTGACCGGAAACTCGAAGTATCCGGGCTCACCTGATCTGGTGCGCTACGGCGGCCTCGCTGAGCTCAACACGTTCGACGAGTTCGAGAACTATGGTGCTCGTATGTCGGGCTGGGTCACCGCTCCGGTCAGCGGCAAATACAACTTCTTCATGAGCTCGGACGATGGTGGCGCTCTTTATCTGAGCACCGATTCAACCCCGGCCAACAAGCAGTTGATCGCGGCTGAACCCGTCTGGAACGGACGCCGTGATTGGCTCGGAACGGCTCGCCGCGACGCGGCGGCGCCCGAGAATCGCTCCACCAAGCTGTTCCCTGATGGGATCGAGCTCGTTGCCGGCCAGAGCTACTACTTCGAAGCGCTCGTCAAAGAAGGCGGCGGTGGCGACAACCTCGCCATCACCTGGCAACTGCCGGGCGAAGCGCTGCCGGACAGCGGCTCAGCGGCCTTGTCGGGTGTTTACATCTCGTCGCTGGTCGATCCGACTGGTGCTGGTATCTCCATCACCCAGCAGCCGACGGATCAGTCGAACATCCTGATTGCAGGCCAGACTGCGTCCGCCTCTACCTTCACGGTGGCTGTCTCGGCCACGGGTCCGAACGCGGGCAACGTGTTCTATCAGTGGGAACGTGAGACGCCCGCCGGTTGGCGTGTTGTGAAGGGCGCAAACAGCGCGACCTTCTCGATTGTTCCGACTCTCGCTGACAATGGCGCCAAATTCCGTTGCGAAGTGTTCGTTCCGGGTGCGGAAGCCATTTCGCAGACCGCCACCCTCACGGTGGGCCAACGCAACACGCCTCCGTCGTTCACGCTTAATCCGCCGCCGGAGAACGTCAACGCCAACGCCGGTCCGCAGTCGATTGCCGGCGTGGCGACGAACATCCGTGCTGGTTCTGGTGCAGCCGTTGTCCCGCAGGTCAAGATCACTGCTCCTGGTGACTTGGTCGGCTTGGTTAACGGCGAGAACGATGGTGACGGAAATGCCGGCGCTCCTCCAGCGGCAGAAGGCGTCGAACACGTCATCGACGGTGTGGGCCAGAAGTACTTGAACTTCCTCGACCTCGGCTCTGGCTTCACCGTGACCCCGGCATTTGGTTCGAGCATCGTCACTGGTATCCGCCTCTATACGGCCAATGATGCCGAACCGCGTGATCCGGCCAGCTATGTGCTGGAAGGTTCCACCTCCCCGAATGGTCCGTGGACGGCGATCTCCTCCGGTCCGCTGGCCTTGCCTTCCGGCCGAAACGCCGGCGGTAGCGCGGCTTTGAACCCGAACACCAGCTTCAACCAGGTGGTGCAGTTCGGAAATCTCACGGCCTACACCAGCTATCGGGTCACCTTCCCGACCCTGAAGGACGCCGCGGCGGCGAACAGCATGCAGATTGCTGAAGTCGAGCTGCTCGGTTCTCCGGCGTCGCAGCCGGATCCCGAGGCGGGCCAGATCGTTCACTTCAACGTGAGCAACGACAACCCGAGCTTGTTCGCAGTCCAACCGGCCATCGACAACAACGGCCGATTGACCTACACGCCCGCTCAGGGTGCCAACGGTACGGCCATCGTTTCTGTGGTGGCTCAGGACAACGGCGGGACGGCCAACGGCGGCAATGATTCGTCGGCGGCCCAGACCTTCCGTTTGAACATCATCGGTGGCAATCGTTGCCCCGTGCTCGCCCAAATCGACCAGGTGATTCTCGACGAGGACACCAGTGCGACCAACCGGGTCGTGGGCTCCGATGCAGATGGCAATCCGTTGACCTACATCGTGGTCACGCCGCCGGCCTACGGCACGTTGGTAATGAATCCGTCCACGGGTCAGTTCATCTACACCCCGCGGGCTAATTACTATGGTCCGGATTCGTTCTGGGTGGTCGCTGACGACGGCACCTGCCGTTCGGAACCGCTCATGGTTCCGCTCATCATCTGCTCGGTGAACGACTGCCCCGTTCTGGCCGAAGTGCCGCCCATCCGGGTGGAGGAAGACACCGCTGCCAACGGTCAGCTGTTCGCCTTCGATCCGGACGACATCCGCGAGCCCGTCACCTACTCGGTGGTCACGGCACCGGCTCACGGCTCGGTGACTCTGAACCGCTCGACCGGTGCCTTCACCTACACCCCCGCGCAGGACTACACGGGCCCGGATTCGTTCACGGTCAGCGCGACGGCGTCGCTCTGTGATTCGTCCATCAAGACCGTTAACATCACGGTCATTCCGGCCAACGATCCGCCGGTGTTGGCTCCGGTTCCGCCGATCAATACCGCAACCAACACGCCGGCCAACGGCCGTTTGGTGGCGACCGATCCTGAGAACGACGCGGTGACATACTTGGTCACCATTCAGCCGACTCATGGCCGGGTTGTGGTCAATCCGACGACCGGTGAGTTCATCTACACGCCGGACGCCGGCTTCACTGGGACGGACTCGTTCACCGCGGTTGCCGCGGATGCTACTGGTCGCTCCACTCCCGTGGTTGTGACCATCAACATCGGCAATGCGGCGAACCGTTGCCCGGTGGCCGTGGGCGAAGTTGGACCGACGATTGAGCTCTGGCTCTGTGGACCTGGTCCGCACGTCGTTGCCGGTAACTTCACGGACACCTGCCCGAACCAAGTGCCCTACAGCTACGACAGCTATCAGAGCCACGCTGACGTGGAACTTGATGCCAGCGGTTCAACCGATGCCGATGGCGATACGCTGACCTACAGCTGGTTTGTGGTGCAGGAGAATGGCTCCACCATCCCGCTCGCGACGGGCCAGAAGCCCACCGTGTGCCTGGAGGTGGGCACCTACAAGATCCGCCTCGTGGTGGATGACGGTCAGTGCCAGGACACGGCTGACATCGAATTTGATGTCGTGTCGCCCGGCGAAGCCATCCAATCGGTCATCGACCAAATCCAGGATTCGTATCTCCGGGCCAAGGTTCGTCGCCCGCTCATCTCCCTGTTGAAGTCCGCCTCGGCGTGCTTCGATCGCGGACTGTGCGACTCGGGTGTCCGTCAGTTGGCCGCGTTCATCCAAAAGGTGCACGCCCAACTCGACACCGAGTATCCGGAACTGGCGGATGACCTGATCGACACCGCCTCCGAGATCCTCGACCAGATCGAGTGTCCGACGCCGCGCCCGTAAGGGTTGCTGAGCTAGGCAAGTGAATCACGAAGGCCGGGGTGCAAACCCCGGCCTTCTTCTTTTTTCCGGCGAATCCCTTTGCAGCGGTTGGGGAGGTTCCTTTCCGCCAAACCAAGATTCGCCAAGCCAAGATCCGTTGCGATGAAAGCAACATCCGCGAACTGTTTGGCCATGACGATTGTGAAGGCTGCTCCGCCTCGCGACGTCAGCAACCATGTCATCAAATCGCCTATGCTTTCGTTCAAACGTCGGGATCTTCAGGGAATCAATGCCGCATTGATCCCGGCCATCGGAGTGGCGCTCGTGTCATTGGTGGTGGCGGGCCCCTCCCGCTCCGCGGCGGCTGAGGCCGGAGTCCGCTTCAACCGCGATATACGCCCAATCTTTGCCGAGAATTGCACGGCATGCCATGGCCCGGATGCAAACAAGCGGAAGGCAGGGCTGCGCCTCGACAAAAAGGAAGGCCTCTTTGAAAAGACCGCCAAACGCGGGCCGGCCGTGGTCCCTGGAAACCTGGAGCAGAGTGAAATGTGGGCGCGGGTGAACACCACGGATGCGGACGATGTGATGCCGCCGCCGGAAACGCACAAGGTCTTGACGATCGCGCAAAAGGAATTGATCAAGCGCTGGATCCTCGCGGGCGCTCCGTGGGAGGGCCATTGGGCCTACCTCAAGCCGGAAAAACCTCCGGTGCCTGGGGTAAAGGGTTCCGGTTTTAAGGTGCGCAATCCCATTGATGCGTTTGTTCTCGCCAAGCTTCAGGCCAACGGGTTGAAGCCTGCCGCGGAAGCGGACCGGAGAACTCTCGCTCGCAGACTTTCCCTCGACCTAACTGGACTGCCGCCTGAACCCGATCAGGTGGAGGAGTTTGTCCGAGACCGAAGCGAAGAAGCCTATCAGCGCTACGTTCGCCGATTGATGAGTTCCCCCTCTTGGGGCGAGCACCGCGGACGCTACTGGCTCGACGCCGCACGCTATGCCGACACCCACGGGTTGCACTTCGACAACTATCGTGAGATGTGGCCCTATCGCGATTGGGTGATCAGGTCATTCAATCGAAACCTGGCCTTTGACCAGTTTACGTTAGAGCAACTGGCGGGCGATCTGCTGGACGACCCCACCACTGATCAAAAGACGGCTACTGGCTTTCAGCGTTGCAACGTGACCACAAACGAAGGTGGGACGATTGACGAGGAGAACCTCGCCAACTATGCGAACGATCGCGTCACAACCACCGGCTGGGTTTGGCTGGGGACCACCCTGAATTGTTGCGCGTGCCACGATCACAAGTTCGACCCCTTCACGATGCGCGATTTCTATTCGATGGAGGCTTTCTTCCGGAATACCACCCAGCCAGGCAAGGACGGCAATTCCAAGGATTCATCACCGTCAATCCTGGTGCCTCAGACGGTTGAGGATGCCGCGCGATGGGCGGCGCTTCCGGGAGAGATCGCCGTGGCCACCAACCGAGTCGCAGAACGCCGGACGGAAGCCAAGCCTGCCTTTGAACGCTGGCTGGCCGGCGCGACGCCGTCGATTTTGGATGCGGACATCAACGCCTCGAATCTTGTGCTGCATGTCGCGCTCGACGAGCGCCAGACCAACAGCCTTTCGGTAGCCGTTGGTTCGGCTCGCGAGATCCCGTTGACCGGCGAAAGAGAGTGGCAGGACGGCCGGTTGGGCCCAGCATTAGTCCTGAAAAGGGAGGGAACTCTTAACTTGGGCGGCGCCGGCGATTTTGAGCGGACGAACGCTTTTAGCTATGGCGCCTGGGTCAGGGTCAGCAAGGCCGGGCCAGGCGTCGGAGTGATTGCCCGGATGGAAGTTGAGACTGATTATCGCGGCTGGGATCTCCATCAGGAAGGCAAGCGATTCAATGTCCATCTTGTTCATGCGTGGCCCGACAACAGCATCCGCGTCTCCACCAAGAACGAGGTGGTGAAGGAGAAAACATTTCAGCATGTGTTCGTCACCTACGACGGCTCTGGCCAGGCCAAGGGCGTGCGAATTTACATCGATGGCGACGAAGTGCCGGTGACGGTCGACAAAGACACTCTGAAGGACACGATTCGAACAACGACTCCCTTGCGCATCGGGCAGCGTAGCAAGGATCACGTCTTCGAGCGAGGTCGGGTACAGGATGTTCGGATTTACGCCCGCCGTGTGGGCAGCGCCGAGGTTAAGGCGATTGCCAAGGCCGGATTGGTGCGGGAGGCGCTGGCCTTGTCCGCCGACAAACGGTCAGCCGAACAGCGTGAAGCCATTTTTGACTATTGGGTGACCACCCGGGACAAGGAGTATGTATCGCGGGTGGCCAAAGTCGCCGCCTTAAGGACTGAACGCGACACCATCCGCGAGCGCAACCCGGTCACGCACATTCAGGAGGAGAAAAAGAATTCGGTGCCGATGGCCAACGTTCTGTTCCGTGGCCAATATGACAAGCCGCGGGAGAAGGTGATCGGTGCAACGCCGGCCGCGCTCCATGCCCTGCCATCCAGCGCGCCGACCAACCGACTGGGCCTCGCCCGCTGGATTAACTCACCCGACAATCCACTGACCGCGCGCGTAACCGTCAATCGGTTCTGGCAGGAGGTTTTCGGGGTTGGCTTGGTGCGAACCTCCGAGGATTTTGGCACGACCGGTGAGGCGCCAAGCAATCAGGAGTTGCTGGACTGGCTGGCCGTGGATTTCGTCGAGCACGGCTGGAACGTCAAACGACTGTTCGAACAGATGGTCACGTCGTCGGTGTACCGGCAAAGTGCGGAGACGACGCCGGAGAAGCTGGAGAAGGATCCTCAGAACCGAATGCTCAGCCGCGGCCCGCGATTTCGCATGGATGCCGAAATGGTTCGGGACTATGCCTTGGCGGCGAGCGATTTGTTGGTGCGTAAACTGGGTGGCGCCAGCGTGAAGCCTTATCAGCCGCCTGGCGTGTGGGAAGCGGTGGCGATGCCGGAGAGCAATACCAAGAAATACCAAGCTGACAAGGGGGAGGCGTTGTATCGCCGGAGTCTATACACTTTCTGGAAACGGGCGGCGCCGCCGGCTTCGATGGAAATCCTGAATGCGCCCAGCCGGGAGGTGTGCGCGGTTCGACGGGAACGCACCAACACGCCGCTCCAGGCCTTGGCCACGCTGAATGATCCGCAATTTATCGAAGCGTCTCGACGCTTGGCGGAACTGGCGTTGATCAACGGACGCAAAGAAGAAGATGCTCTGCAATTCATGGCAAGCCGGCTGTTGTCACGTCCATTGGCGGCCAAGGAAATGGCGGTGGTCAAAGGGACATTGAAGGAAATGCAGGACTACTACGGCCACGAACCCGTCGCGGCGAAACAATTGCTCGCGGTGGGCGACTCCAAACCTGCCGTCAATCTCCCGACGGCTCAGGTTGCAGCTCTCACCATGATTGCCAACCAGCTCATGAACCTCGACGAGGTGTTGAACAAATGAATCCGCTGACTGACTACCTTCGCCTCGAAACTCGCCGCCAGTTCTTTGGCCGAGGGAAGAATGCCTTGGGCTATGCCGCGCTCGCTTCCCTCCTCGGTCCCCATCTGCGGCTGTGGGGCGAATCGCCCGGCCAGCGCGCCTCCGGACGTCTCCCCGGCCTGCCTCACATCCCGGCGAAGGTCCGAAACATCATCTATCTCCACATGGTGGGCGGCCCGTCACAGATGGATCTCTATGACTACAAGCCCGCCATGGCGGACTGGTACGACAAGGATTTGCCGGATACGGTGCGGATGGGCCAGCGACTGACCACGATGACGTCAGGCCAGAAGCGGTTCCCCATCGCTCCTTCCAAATGGAAGTTCGGCCCAGCTGGTAAGAACGGGTTCATGATGAACACCGAGCTCTTGCCGTGGACGGCCAAGTGCGTCGATGACCTGGCGTTTATCCGTTCGATGCACACCGAAGCCATCAATCATGAACCTGCGATTTGCCACATGCAGACGGGCAGCATGGTCGGAGGCCGTCCTTGCATTGGATCCTGGGCCAGTTATGGCCTGGGTTCTCTGAACGAGAATCTTCCCACTTTCGTTGTCCTGGTGGCTGAGCCGACGAACAAGGAACAGATCCAGGCCATCAGCGCGCGCCTTTGGTCGAGCGGATTTTTGAGCGGCGAGCATGCGGGCGTCTCCTTTCGTAGTCAGGGCGATCCCATTCTGTTTATCAACAACCCGCCTGGCGTCCCGGCCGAGCTGCGTCGCCGGCAGCTCGAGGGCTTGAACGCGCTTAATCAGATCAACTTCCGCAAAGTGGGCGATCCTGAGACTCACACGCGCATTCACCAATACGAGATGGCGTTCCGTATGCAATCGAGCGTGCCCGAACTCACCGACCTGAAAAGTGAATCCGAGGCAACGCTGAAGCTGTATGGGGATGCGGTGAAAAAGCCGGGGACTTTTGCTGCCACCTGCCTCTTATCCCGACGACTGGTCGAACGCGGTGTGCGTTTTGTTCAGGTCTATCTTAACAACTGGGATCATCATGCGAACGCGGGCGGACGTTTGCCGATGCAATGCAAGGATATCGACCAGGCCACCTACGCGCTCATCCAGGATTTGAAATCACGCGGCCTTTTTGACAGCACGCTGATCATCTGGGGCGGCGAGTTCGGACGGACGATCTATAGCCAGGGCGGATTGACCAAAGAGAACTACGGACGCGATCATCACCCGCGTTGCTTTACGATGTGGCTCGCCGGCGGTGGCATCAAGGGCGGAACTGTCTACGGCCAGACCGATGACTTCAGTTACAACATCGTGGAGAACCCTGTCCACGTCCGCGATCTGCATGCCACCGTCCTGCACCAGCTCGGTATTGACCATCGCCGATTCACCGTGAAATGGCAGGGGGTCGATATGCGACTCACGGGGGTCGACGCTGAAGCGCAGGTGGTGAAGGAAATCTTGGCCTGATTCGGGCCAGACGATCGAATAGGGCTTTTGACTTCAGGTCAGGCCCTTGATGGGATCGCCGTGGTAAAGAAAGTGCGGGCGGCCGGTTTGGTCCTTCCACGTGATCGTCTTCGGTAAACCCAGGGCGTTGAAGATTGTGGCGGCGAGGTTTTCCGGGGTTTGAGGATCGTGATCCGGGTAGGCTCCATCGCGATCGCTGGCGCCGATGACGGTGCCGCCGCGCACTCCGCCACCGGCAAGAAAAATGGACTGGCAGGCGCCCCAATGATCGCGGCCCGGCAGCGATGCGCCCGGAAGGGTCGAAATCTTCGGCGTGCGCCCGAACTCGCTACCCATCACAATCATGGTTTCTTCGAGCAAGCCGCTGGCGGCGAGATCGTCGATCAGCGCGCTGACCGCCCGATCCAGGGGCGGGAGCAGATTGTCTTTGAGGTTGGGAAAGGCGGCTTGGTGCGTGTCCCACGTTTCGTTGTTGCCAAGGTTGACCTGCACCAGCGCGAGCCCGGTTTCAACCAGACGTCGGGCCATGAGCAACGACCATCCAAAGCTGTTGCGGCCGTACCGGTCGAGCTGTTCAGGCGTTGCCCGGTCGAGACTGAAAGCGTCATGGACCCGGCTGTTCGATAACAGCGAGACGGCCGCAGCGCGGTATTGATCAAAGGCCCCACCATCGGCAACGGCGAACAATCCTTGTGATTGACGTTCCATCTCGTTGCGCAATGACACCCGATCGAGGACCCGCGGCAACGTCAGGCCTTGTGGCAATGAAAGATGCGGGGCTTGGAAGCGCAGGCTGTTGTCTTCGAGACGGCCTTTTTCGTGGTGGAAGAGGTATTGCGGAAAAGCGCCGTAGTGCAGCGGATGATACGGTGACATCTCCAGGAACCATGGATCGTGACGATTGCCCAATAGGCCGGCGAACTGTCCAGGGATGGTCCGGCCGGTGTTGTGCACGATCTTGTCGGGCAGGACGATGGCGGGCGGAAGATTGTTGCGCGAGGGCAGCATGGCTCCGGCCAGGGCTGAGATGCTCGGCCAATCAGAAGACTTGGGCTTGGTCGCGTCAAAGCCAGCGGGCAAATCTGATCGCCCGGTCAACATGATGTGATGGCCGGCCGAATGATCGTTGGAAGAGTGGGTTAGCGATCGGACGAGCGCCCACTGGGATGATCGCTTGGCCAGTTCCGGGAGGTGTTCACAGATTTCGATACCAGGCGTTCGGGTGGGGATTGGCCGGAACTCTCCCCGGATCTCTTCGATTGCTCCCGGCTTTGGATCAAAGCTTTCGTGCTGTGCCAGGCCTCCGGAGAGGAAAATGTAGATGACGGATTTTGCGCGGGATCGGGAGCTTGGGGATGAGGTGCCCGGCGAATGCAGGTCGGCCGTTTCTGCGCCAAGCGCCCGAAGGGCGCTGAGATGATTCCAGCCCAACCCGAGCAAGCCAATAGCGCCAGCTTGGATGGCGTGGCGCCGGGTCAACCGCCGGCCAGGATGGCCAGCGTGATGCGGCGGAATGAACGTTCCGGACGGCATCGTGGGTGGAAAAACTGGTGGAGCCATGGGGATTCGAACCCCAGACCTTCTCATTGCGAACGAGACGCTCTACCAACTGAGCTATGACCCCAACCAATTTACCTGCAGAGACTTATGATGAAAGTGTCAGCCTCGCAATTTTCCCCTCCTAACCTTCCTCCTAACCCGTAGACTGGACGCGATGACAACGCCGCACTACAAGCTGGGCTCGTATTCGAGGGTGGCTGACAATCTTTACCGCTATTCATCAACGCGAAAATATTACGCGGTGTTCAAATGTGGCGGCAAGACAAAATGGGTTTCCCTCGACACCACCGACCGGGAAATTGCCGCACGCCGCCTCAAGGACGAGATCGCCAAGTATAGAAAGACCGACCCGAAGACCAGCCAGATGACCATGGACGCGCTCCTGGAGCTCTACGTCCAGTCCCTCCAAGGCAAGGCCCCCCATACCCAAGCCACCCGGAAGTCCATCGTCGCCGCATTCCGGCGGACCTGGAAGCAGCCCTTCGATGCCCAGGTCCGGGCGGTCACCACCGGCCAGCTCCGGCTGTGGCTGGGCGAACACCAGGCCCGTCTCAAAAAATCTTCCTACAACGAGTACCTCCGCTTCATTCGACACCTGTTCGCCATCGCCTTGGAACACCGGGTGATCGCCGAGTCTCCGGCGGGTGGCTTCAAGCAGCTGAAGGCCGATCGACCCATCCGGACCACTCCGACTTGGGAGCAGTTCATGTCGATCGTCGCCGACATTCGGGGGCAAAAGCTGAGTGCCGACGCCGACGACACGGCCGACCTGGTGGAATTCATGGGCAAGGCCGGGGTTGGCACGGCGGAGTGCGCCAATATCCTGGGCGAGCACATCAACCTGGAAACCGACCGGATTACCATCCATCGTCAGAAGACCGACATCGGATTCATTGTGCCCATCTATCCGCAGCTCCGGCCGTTAATCCAGAGATTTGCCGCCGAGGGACGAATCAGGGTGGGGGAGCGCCTCTTCCGGGTGAAGGATCCGAAGAAGGCGCTGGACGCCGCCTGCAAACGCCTGCAGCTCCCACACTATTCCTCGCGCGCGCTCCGTCGCTGTTTTATCACCCGCGCGGTGGAGTTGGGCGTCGACTTCAAAACAATCGCCGCTTGGCAAGGGCACCAGGACGGTGGTGTCCTTATCGCTAAGACATACAGCCACCTCCGAAACGAGCATTCCGAAAACATGGCCAAAAGGCTGGTTAGCTAAAATCTCGAGTTCCGCAAAAGCTGGATTGATTGGAGGGAAGTGTGTCGTGCGGGACGAGTGCTGTAATCGTAATCAATATTCCTCGGTTCGATTCCGACCCTCGCCTCCAATCTTCAGTGCTTGAAACTGAGGAGTTTAGGAGGAATTGCGAGGCGTCTGTCAGCAAAAACGTCAGCAAAACTGCTGACACTTTGACCGCACCGGGCCAACACCCGGCCAGCACTCTGACAGCACCGTAACGCGGACATTCCGGTTTCCTTAAGCTCGTAGCTGAAAAGTTATGAGACACAAATACCGCATGTTCCGTCGTGGTTCTGTTTACTGGATTCAGGACAACTTCACTGGAAAGCAAGACTCCCTCCGGACGAAAGACCACCGCGAAGCCCAGCGCCTGTTGCACGCTAAAAACGAAGCCAGCCGTCAACCGATCATCAACATGCAGATCGCGCGAGCGTATCTGCTTGTGGGCGACCCGGAAGTTGCCCGGCGGGATTGGCAGTTCGTCATGGACGAAATCGTGAAGCTGAAGCAGGCCGAAACGAAACGCCGCTGGCTCGTTGCCATCAAGGACAAGGCCCTTGACGGAATTCGGCAGGTGCCGTTGATGGAAACCCGCGCGGAACACTTTCTGCGGGCACTCGAAAAAGGCAAAATCTCCACCAACATTTACCTGCGTAGAATCCACAACTTCGCTCTTGGAATGAATTGGTTACCCGTGCCGGTCATTGCCAAGCGGATGTGGCCGTCATTCACCTTCAAGGAAAAGCGGGCAATCACTTTGGAAGAGCACAAAACCATTGTTGCCCGCGAGATGAACGGAGAGCGGCGCGCCTTCTACGAACTCGCGTGGCACATTGGTGCTTCGCAGTCAGACATTGCCTTCCTGGAGGCCGAAAACGTTGACTGGGAAAATCAGGTAATCAGCTACACGCGGAAAAAGTCGGGCGAATTGGCATTCATCCGTTTTGGCAAAGAGGTTGAGAGAATCCTCAGCGACCTCCCTTCCACCGGCCCGCTCTTCCCGTATTTGAGAACGGTGCGCGCTGGCGACCGGGCTACCGAGTTCAAGCAACGCTGTCGGGGGTTGAATATTCATGGCGTCAGTCTTCATTCCTACCGGTATGCGTGGGCCGAACGAGCGAGGAAATCGGGATACCCGGAGCGATTCGCTCAAGAAGCCCTCGGTCACAACAGCAAAGCGGTTCATCGCGCATACGCCCGGAAGGCCAAAGTCATAGTGCCGACGCTGGAGAGTTACGAAGCTTCATCGGCACAAGTGCAAAGCGACGCCGTGGCACGCGCGATGAATTCCTGACTCCCGTCAACATGAGTCACGACACCTTTGGTCGGAGCGTTTCTAGTGCGAAAGCGTCGAGAACAGCTTGCTTCGTCGCTTCGGCAAATGCTCCACCCCGCTCAATGACAGCCCGGTGAAAGCTTCCGGCGTTGGACAGAGCAGCGGCCTCCAATTCCGTCCGCTCGTGTTCCGGGACTGATCGCCAATACTCCTGAATCAATTCTCGCTCGTGAGGCAATCTCAGATTGTCGCTTGAGCGAGCTTTCATTTTGGGGGTCGGCTCCTGCTGGGGACTGCGCACGTTCAAAGTGGTTGCAGCTTTCTCGGGCGACACAACGGAGGCAGGTTTGAAATCCCGCTCAATGGCTGCGATCAGAAAGCCTGGCGCGTTTCTGGAAATTTTCCGGTCGCGCTTTTGCCGCAAAGAATCAAACCAGTCCATCTGCCGATGGATGCGTTCGGCGGGAAATGAGTTTGCGATCTCGACTGCCCGATGTTCGGAGATTCCACGCTGAATCAGCGAATCAACGATGGGCGTCAGTTTGCCGTCCACTTCTGGTGGGAGGACTGTAACTGCGGCAGGATTCCGCTCGAATCTCACATCCCACTCGCCGGGTCTGACCTTGGTGAAGCGTTGTTCGGACGACAGCGGACGGAGAAAGCCCCTTGCTTCGAGTTCCGTGACGCCCGTCATCAGCTTCCGCTTCAGATTCGCCGTGTCGTAGTTGCGCGAGAGTCCGATGTGTTCGCAGCAAAGTTCGCGCAGGCCCATCTCGAAGGTGTTCCGCTTGTAGAAATGTTTGTCGAGGAAACGATACAGGCGTTTGGAAACGGCACTCTTGAGCGATTTGAAGAATTCGAAATCTACGCTCTTGAGATTGCCGTGGGTGAAGCTGCGGAAAACCGTCTCATTCCAGACGAACGCTGATTGCGGCATTCCAGTGGTTGGCAAGCCCGTGTCGGGTGGAGGTTCACCGCGATGACAAAGCCAAACGTTGTCAAGAAAGTGAAACGCCTCCTTCATCCAACTCTTCCGGTCCTTATTCCACCAAGCGTTGTCGTAATAGAGCGTCACGCCCGTCCAACGGTTCAGCGACTCCTCGATGCGAGCGTAGCTCTTGCTGTCATCGCGCCAGCCGAGAACTCGAATCAACTCGCTCCGCGTGAAGGGGACTTTGCGGGCTGCGAATCCACGAGCACGGGTCAACTGAATCAAGCCCAACAACACCTCGTCGTCCTTCTCCCTGGGTAGCCCATAGACGTCCGATCCCGTAATGGTTAGCCTGCGCACAATGTATTGTTTGCGCCCCTTGTCCCAGATTCGGTCCTCAAACCGCAGCGTCTTCACGTCGGGGTTCAGTCGGTGCGCCAGTGAGCACAACGGAAACTCCGCCAGGTTCATCTCGTCTTTTGCGTCGCAATTCCTCTGAGGCATCAAGTCTTCTTCGATGCGGGCCTTTGCTTCCATGATTCCCCTTTCCAAAAATGAACAACCCACCGAGTTGTTGTTTCAAGAGTTTAGAAGACAGAGTTAAGAAGTTGGTTGCCGGGATGCTGAATCGTTTCCTACGCTTACGCGGAAATTCCTGTGTCGTTTCCCGGTAAAACCTGTTCCAAGTCCCGGTAGCACCTGTCTCAGTTCCCGGTGATCCCTGTCTCAACTCCCGGTCAAATCTGTCTTAACACGCCTGCCGGACCTTACGAAACCGTTCAAACGCCCCTTCAAACCGTGTTAGAACGGGAGTGCTTCGGGAGGTTTGCTTCCGGGCTATGTCAGGTCTTGCACACGCATTTCTTGACTGAATTTGAGATGGGCTTGAGCCCCGTTAAACCGGATTACCGTCCGGCTAAGGAGACGGTTTTACCACCCGTCATGCTCATGTCCCGTAGAGCGTGGTGCCAGGAGACTGGCCCGCCACGTTCGAGAGAGGCTTTTCAGAGTAATCCTCCGGTTACCAACCGGAGCGTAATCCTGAGATTCTATCTCATGCACTTCGAAGCGCCGCGAATGCGGGCGAGCGGGAAAAACTCTGTCGTGCAATTCGGCAGAGCCGTTTGATTCAAATGGGTGAGGAGGTTCAGCAACTTCCAAATCCCTCGGCGGGAATCGGACCACAGCCACACATGGCCAAACGGGTGCAAAGCCCTGGTTCGATTAACGCACGCTGGCGTCGGGAGTCTGACGGTGGTGACACCGATCAGCCGGAATCTGACACGTTCCGGGGTTCTGCCGAAAAAAGCAGACCATGAAAAGCTCAACGATGAAAGGGGCGCGAGCCCTTGCCAGTCAGCAACAGCAGAGACGAAGCCGAATCGGTAAAGCCTTTTCAGAATGGGTAAGGGGGCGCTTCTGTATTCTTCCCCCTGAAATCAGCGCGTGGTGGCGTGCTGGAAACTATGCCGGGCGGGAGCCCAGGACATATCTGAAAACGTGAGCGCAAAAGCGCTGACCGACGTGACTGCTGTAGCGGAGAGTCAAACTAACCGCGCAAGGTCTGAGGTTTCCGGAGTGGTATCCGGTGCTGGCTGCGTCAGCCAGTGCTTCAAACACCTTAGACTGATGAGAGTGCTCCCAGTAGGACGGGCCGCAAGGCCCGACGCGACTTCGGCAAGGCAGTCGAAGGAGCGTGTGCGTGCTTACGAGTGGTGTCGGGCACAATTGCACACACGAAAGGAGTGACGGGAATTCTTCCCATCTCAATGAAAGTCGTGGGCGGGTGAGGTCCAAACCTTCACCCGCCCATTGCCATGCGGAGAACTGCGTTCGCGTTTTGTTCGATTCGGGGACAGGAAACAAAAGCGGAAGGCAGGACAATTTTCGGAGCGAGGACAATGGACGGATAAGCAATGAGGTTCATCAGGCAGCGCTACTGCTATTAGTGCGCAACGCCAATGCAGGAATACAGCGCGCGCGAACGGCACGAATACAGGGCATTCATGTGCCGGGTGCGCGCCACTGTGCAATGCGGTGTGGATTTTGACCGTGCGCCTGAACGGTCTGCGAGGTTCTGCCATCGCAAAAGGATTTGGGCTTTCGAGAGGGCTGCGCCCACGACAATGCAACCTCTCACCTTTGCCCTGCCATAACGGTCGGTGGAGATCGTTGATGTCGTATCGTTGTGTGGCCGCTTCACAGGCCGGATTCATTCAGCAGCTTGCCGTGGGCTATGTGTCCAATGGTTACTACTTCTACGTGACCGGGACGATTCCTTCACACAAACCCCCGGCCAAAGCTGACGCGAAGATTCTCGCAGCATACGACATCGGCATCTCCAAGTGGACGCGCTCCCGGCGCAAACAGGCGGGTCAGGCCAACGTGCAATTCCTCCGCCATGGGCGTTTTTACGTCATCATAGCCACGGACGGCGTCCACCCTTTCTTCACGGCGGAAGCCAAGTGCATCCGCGACATCCGCAAGACGCCCATTCTCTTCAATGGCTACTCCATCGGTTGTCGCCGCGAACGCGGCGGCGGGGAGTATCACGCCTCGGTGCGAATCAATCGCGACACGATGCGCGAGCTGAAACGCAAACTTGTCAGCAACGCGACCCAAGCGAACATCGAGGATCTCTACCACACCTTTCAAACCCTCCCGTTCGAGCCGTATGCACCGGTGCGAATTCAACTACTCGTCCTCCTCAAGGCTGTGAACCGCGCGCGGGCGGTGGCCGGGCTGGAGCAATTGCCGAAAACGGCGCTCCGATTGCGCCGCTCGCCGGTGCGCCCGTTCGGCGAGGAAGAAATCGAAACATCGGATGTTCCTTTTGCCGCATCTAACGCGACTGCATCTGATGAACAGACAGATAACTGACGGAGTTGCCCATGAATCTGGATGCCCAATTCAACCGACGCGTGCCGCTGCAAAAGCCGGAATACGCCGACTCAGCGCAAATCGCCCTGCCGCCACTGCCCGAACGATTCCTCGATGTGCCGTGGCCCGACATGCCGGAGAAGATGCTCGTGGTGATTGACGGCTGGAATGACACGCCAAAATCACTCGTCGCCCAGTGGGCGGCGGAATCGTGGGGCGCGCTTGTGGTGGACGCGGAGAAAGTTTTCCGCTCGCTCATCACGGCCTGCATCAAGGCCGGTCGCGACGTGAACGATTATCCGCGCATCGAAAGCTGGTGCGAACAGGCGGCGGTGGACCTCGGCTTTGCCAGGGACGGCGGGCGGGCACTGGAAGCCGTGGTTGCGGTCAATGGCCTCTGGCTAAATCAGGCGGACCTGCGGAGTGCCGATGTCGTCACCAATCGCGCCGCGTTCGACATGTTCTGGAAGAAAGTGCGCCTCGTGCTGCGCGGCTGCGAATTCGAGGACCGGGTCGTGCTCGTGGGCAGCGACCTCGGACTCGAATTCCCCTACACGCCCTACAAATTCTTTTTCGACAACACGAAACCCGGACGCGACCGGACGGAACTGGCGGCCTTGGCCTATCCATGGACCGGCCTCCTCGACAACTACGTTGACCATTTGGAGGTGACGTTCTTCGAGACTGGTCTGCACACGCTGTTTGTGGACACCAGTCGTGCCGACGCCTGCAACGCCGTCGCCATCGTGTTGCTAGAGTCCGTGGCCCGCGCTCACGAGATGGGCTTCCTCGGCGGCTCGCCCGATGTGGTGCTCGCCCACGGCTACATGATCGCCAGTGCCGTCCGCAAACGGATGCGCGCCGCCCTGTCTGGAAATTCGGAGTAGCAACGGAGGAAGTATGGAAATGGACCGCAAGAATCGTCACGCCGCGAACCCACCGGGAAAATCACCGTCGGGTGAACCGACTGAATCCACGTCGCTGCCAGCGATCGAGAAATCGCCTTACCCGGAACTGCCGTCGCACCTGGTCATCGCGATTGATGGCTGGGCTCAGTCCGGCAAGAATTCAGCGGGCGAAAAGGTTGCTGAATTTCTCGGGGGCGTTCTCGTGGATTCCGGCAGGTTCTACCGGGCCATAACGAAGGCGTGCCTGAATAGCGACGTAGACCTCGCCGATGCCGCAGCGGTCGTCGCGTGGCTTCAACGCGCCTGCCTCGATGTGCGCCTCGCGCGAGAGATCGGCGGAGTGACGGAAGCTCAAGTGGCCGTGAACGGACACTGGTTCACGAAGGAGGAGCTGAAACCCATCGGCCTGCAAACCTCCCTCATCGCGGGCATTCCCGAAGTGCGCGCAATGGTGAACACCGCGTTGCGCATGTGCGATTGCTATGGCCGCGTCGTGATGTTGGGCCGCGACATTGGCGGGACGGTGTTCCCGGCCACGCCCTACAAATTCTTCCTCGACGCCTCTGAGGAAGTCCGCGAGCAGCGCCACCGGCAATCCACCAACCAGCCGGGCGCGAAGCAGCGCGACCGCTACGATGCCAGCCGCGTGATCTATGCTCAGAAAGCCGTGCTCATCGACACCAGCCAGCTCTCGGTCGAGCAAGTGAGCAGCCTGATTGTCGTGGAAGTGGTCTGGCGCGCGGCGGGAATCAAACCGGAGACCAGCGCGCCATGAACAAGCCGATGGCCGTCAACCTTCAGGATTACCGGTCCGTGAACGCGTGGGTGCGTCAGGCTTTGAAAGAGGGATGGCGCTTCCCGCGCCGGATTGCGGAACGGGCCGAGTTGCTCGACTTCAATTTCCCGGCGGCGTTCGGTTACTGCCGCATTTGTGGGCGCACCGCAGCGGATTACGAAGTGCTGGAAACCGTTTTTCTGGATGGCCGGCCACCCACCGACCTGGAAGCGTTATTCGAGAGCGGGCGCGAGGGGTTCGTGAACTGCGAGGAAGTCCTCTGTATTGATTGCCTGCCGGACGATGCGAAGCATCCTTAGCCTCGGGCGAAATTCCACGGATTGAACCACGCTCGGGCCTCTGGCAACCTTGGGCGGGTGAACTCAGACGCCTTCAAAACGCTGACGCTCCACCCGGAATGAACCTCCGCTCCACCATCCTGATTGCGGTGACGCTGGCAGTGTTGAGTCCGCTGCGTTTGCCTGCGCCGTTGTATCAAGATGGCTACGATGACGCGGCGGCCAAGGCGCTCGCGGCCCAATACTCGCCTTCGGTCGGGCGACTGTTGCTCAACGATTCGGGCACGACATTCAGCGTTTCTGGAGTGTTCCTGAACAGCCACTGGTTTCTCACCTCCGCGCACGCTTTCAAGAATTACTTCGGCGATGCCGATGTAACCATCCTCGGCATCTATCAGGGCTCGACAAACGGCGGTCCGGTCAGTGTCGCCAGCCAGCGGTTCATCCACCCTGCATACGACGGCACACACATTCAACCTGATTGCGCGCTAGTTTACGTTTCAAATGGAGTGCCCGCTGCAACACTCGTGTTGGCGTCTGCTTCTCAGGGCGAAGTTGTGCCCGCGGTTGGGTTTGGCATTTTCGGCACTCTCGCGGGCGGACTATTCGTTCAGGATAATGACGCTCGCGGGTGGCGAGCAGTAGTCGCTCCGGGAACTTACGGCGGCTACTCCTCGACCTATTATCAGTCGGCTTTTTTCACTCCAGATGGCCTCTACTTGAATGGTAGAGGATTAAATGGTGATTCAGGAAGTCCGGTCTTCAACAGTGTAGGTCAGTTGGTCGGCATCGCTATCGGATCGGGTGGAGGCGCGAGCGCTTACGGCTCGACCGAATTTCTCCGCCTGACGCAACCGGACGTGCTGAACTGGATTCAGAGCATCATCACGCCCGTTGAACCGCAGATTGTGAGTCTGACGGCGACGAATGCGGATGTGCAGTTGGTGTGGCAGGGCAAGGGCGGCTCGAATTACGTGGTGCAAGCCAGCGCCGCACTCGGCGGCACGAACACGTTCACCGACCTCTCCGGCGTCATCGCCTTGCCCGGCGCAGGCCCGGTGCTCACCAACTTCCTCGATCCCGGCGCGCTCACCAACCACAACTCCCGCTTCTACCGCATCCGGCTGCAATGAACCTCCGCCCCACCATCTTGATCGCGGTGATGCTGGTGGTGTTGAGTCCGCTGCGTTTGCCTGCGCCGTTGTATCAAGATGGCTACGACGACGCGGCGGCCAAGGCGCTCGCGGCGCAATACTCGGCCTCGGTGGGGCGCTTGTCGCTCACTGTGCCACAGGGGGACTTCGCGGTCTCGGGAGTTTTTCTGAACAGCCATTGGTTTCTGACAGCAGCGCATTCACTCATCAATCCGTTTGGGACTGGCGATGCAGTCATCAACGGCGTCTATCATGGATCAACGAATGGTGGCGTGCTGATTCCGGTTGTCCAAAAGTTTATCCATCCCGACTACGATGGAACGGGCAATCACCCCGACTGCGCGTTGCTTTACCTTTTCAACGCAGCGCCCGCACCAACGCTCGTTATTGCTGCTGCTTTGGATAGCGAGGTCGTGACTTCAGTTGGTTTTGGATTTTTCGGTTCGATATCAGGGGGAGTTTTCGCTCCAGACAGCAATGCACGCGGTTGGCAAGCGCCTGTGCTGCCCGGCACTTTTGGTGGGTATTCCGCAGCCTATTACCAAAGCGCTGAGTTCTCTCCCGGGACCGGCCAGATTTTGAATGCGCGAGGACTGAATTACGATTCAGGCAGCCCGGTGCTTAACAGCGCAGTCCAATTGGTCGGGATAAACATCGCGTCTGGTGGCGGGTTAACTTCGTATGGCAGCACCGAATTCCTCCGCCTGACGCAACCGGACGTGCTGAACTGGATTCAGAGCATCATCACGCCCGTTGAGCCGCAGATTGTGAGTCTGACGGCGACGAATGCGGATGTGCAGTTGGTGTGGCAGGGCAAGGGCGGCTCGAATTACGTGGTGCAAGCCAGCGCCGCGCTCGGCGGCACGAACACCTTCACCGACCTCTCCAGCGTCATCACCCTGCCCGGCGCAGGCCCGGTGCTTACCAACTACTTCGATCCCGGCGCGCTCACCAACCACAACTCCCGCTTCTACCGCATCCGGCTGAACTGAGGTGGCTATTTGATTTTCTCCAACCACTCCTCGGGAAACCAACAGTCGAACGCGTCCTGGTTGTTTTCCTCCATCAGGCAGACGCTGTAAATCCACCGGCCTTGGTCGAAGCGCGTTTCAACGATGTAGCCTTCCCATGCCTCCGCGTCCGGTGGCGTCACCCTGACCTTGTTCATTTCGGAGAATCGCGGCTCGGAGTTCACTTCGTGAGCTTAGTAAAAATACCCCAACTCCCTCAAGCTTGCGTAATCCTTCGTCCGTTCCGGCGTGGCCCGTCCGATGATGATGTGGTCGAGCACATCAATCTTGAGCAGTTGCCCGGCGCGAATTAGGTCGCGGGTCACTTTGATGTCCGCCTCGCTCGGCGTGGGGTCGCCGCTCGGGTGGTTATGCACGAGCACGATGGCGGAAGCGCGCTTCACGATGGCGTTCGCGAAAACTTCGCGGGCATGAACGAGCAACGTGTCCAGCGTGCCCTGGGAGATTTTCTCCAGGCCAATCATGCGGCGGCGCGTGTTCAGGTAGATGGCTTGCAGGTTCTCGACGGTGTAGGCGCGATTCTGGTCGCGCAGCAACCCGACGATGGCCTCGGGATTGTCGAGCACGGGCGATTCCGGATACGCCTCGCGGGACAAGCGTTGCCCCAGCAGGAAGGCCGACTTGATGGCGGCCGCCTTCGATTCACCGATGCCGGGGATGTGCTGCAATTCGTCGAACGAGGCTTTGGAGAGATCCACGAGTCCGGCGTATTGCTGCACCAGGGCGTCCGCAGCGGGTTTGCCGGTGATCTTGGCAAGCAGTTCGGCGTTGCTGGCGTTTTCGAGTTGGCTCATGTCACCTCCGATTCGGGCGATTTTAGCACCGGCCCGATTCTTACGGAACAAACCGCCATTTGGCCGCGCGGGCTAACTGCCTGAATTCTCGAAGGCGTGATTTGTCTCCCGGTGGGACATTTGACTACGGGTCGGCATCCGGGAGAAAACTGTCTCAGGAGGCGGTGTTCCGAAGAAGTTGTGTCCTGATTGGTTCTGCGTCCGATTCCTTTCCCATCATCCCATTTCCCTGACGAACGGCTTTGCTGAGTCGCGTTCAGGCGAATCTTTCCAACGGGTCACGGTCGTGCCGCATGCACCCGTTGGAGAGCAATCAAACCATGCAACCGGTCATCCCGGTCGCGGCACGGTGAAAGGAAACGTATGGACATTCATGACACCCGAAACTTCAAGGGCACAGCCCTCGACGACTCGACCCTCCGACGCGAAGCGCCCAGCATCTTCGCCTCCGGGCCGATGGCAGGCGTGAGCAACCGCTACACTTTCGTGCCCACCGCACGCATCGTGGACGGGTTGCGGGAGCAAAACTGGATGCCGGTCGATGTCGAGGAACAACGCATCCGCAAGGAAGTGCGACGGGGATTTCAGAAGCACATGCTTCGTTTCCGTCGCGCGGAACAGATGGCGTCACTGGACGAATGGAACGTCGAACTGGTGTTGCTCAACTCGCATGACTGCGGTTGCGCCTACCAACTTCACGCAGGCATTTACCGGCGCATCTGCTCCAACGGACTGGTGGTGAGCGAAGGGAGTTTCGAGGCCATTCGCTTCCGCCATTCCAAGCTGGAAACGGAGGAAGTCGTGCGGGCGAGTTTTCGACTGCTCGAATTCGTTCCGAAGGTTGGCGAGATGGTAAACCGCTTCCGCGACCGGGTGCTCAACGCACACGAATCGCTGGACCTGGCCCGTCACGCTGTCCTGCTCCGTTACCCAAGCTTCGACGCCTCCCCGGTCGATCCCGAAACCTTGTTGAAGGCGCGGCGGGACGAGGACGTGAGCTTGGACTTGTGGGCGACATTGAATCGCGTTCAGGAAAACCTGATTCGCGGTGGGGTGTCCGACTCACGGCGCGACAAGCGCGGACGATTGCGTTCTGTCCGGGCGTTGCGCGGTATCGACTCGAAGGTCAGCCTCAACAAGGGATTGTGGGGACTGGCCGAGCAACTCGCCAACGGTCAACCGCTCGAAACGGTTGGTGCGCTGGCCCTGAACTGAAAGGTTTCAGGTTCTTCCCAAGGTTACGCGGCTTTTCGAGAGTTTTTGCCGGACAATTAAAATTCTCATCCTTCAGACGCCCCCAATCCATTCCCCCTTTGACCAGACTTTCGGGAAAGGCTGCCCTTTGCCACGCTTTCGGGAAAGAGTGCCCTTTGGTCCGGACTTTTGGGAAAGGCCGGCATAAAGACTCTGGTTCAAACCGCCCTTGAACCGGAGTCTTTATGCGCTCAAAAGCCACGCATTTGGAGCTACTTACGCAAGGTCACCCTTGTCCACAGCTTGTCCAGAGCTGGCGTCCGTCTGGACAACTCCTGGACGCGCTCAACCGAAGGAAATTCCCGGTCGGAAGCGACGTTGGACAGACGACTTTGCCCCAGAGCCGCACAGCCCCGCGCGCAATTCCTAGAGGCAAGAACCTTGTCAGGGCGAGGAGGGTCAAGGTGGAGCGCAGAACCCGGAGGGCGCGACAGCGCGGCGCAGCCGTTCGAGCAATACCTTGAGGCCCGCAGACCTGACATACAATGGCCGCCGAACGTCGCGCGCGGATTGGTCGGTGAGTCAGCTTCTGCGCCGTGCCTATCGCAGGAAGAATCCTTGGCGGTTTCGATCGGCAACGATAAGCATAACTGCGGGTGAGCCTGTGCCAGCCATCTGTGCGGCAAGCGTCGCGAGGGCACGCTCATCTGTCGAACTTGGGCTCGGGGCACATCTTGGAGGATGGGAATGCCACTCGCCGACATACTCCAGGTTGGAAAATGTTGCTTTGGCGATTCGTTCAAGTTCTGCTCTGAGCCCTTGCGCTCCTCGAACGTAAAGAGACGGCCACTCCGTGCTGTCCTTCGGTGATCCCAACGCATCAACAACGTAAATGATGTGTTGCTTGCGATCAAAGTGCCCGATCAAAACTCCACCTGTTTCATTTGGAAGCTTTTCCTTCCGGAACTGGTGAACCTTGAGCGACACGAGATCCGAAAAACAGACCGTCCAATCAGATTCATGGGCTATTGCGAAGCGGGTGGGTGAGAATGCGCGCTTACGAACCTCGAAACTCGTTTTGTCGGCACGGAATACTGAAATCGAAGCGGCCTCTCCTTGAAGAACCGTCTGCAACGTTTGACTGCCGATAGCTGAATGTAACGCAACCAAGTTCTGGCTCATCCTGCTGCTTATGTCACCGCAGGATCGTGCGTATCGAATTTGTCCAACTTGCCCTTCAAGATGGCCCGACAGGAATCCTTCCGTCGCGATGTAACGATAGTACTCCATCTCCAGCCAAGCCAGCGGGAATCTCCGCTTGGCATCTTCTGCCAAGATGACAAGGTCTGTTCCCGATGGGTTCAGAAAAGCTGAAATGCGTCGCGCCTTGCCGAGGTTCTCATCTGATAGATGTCGGGCAACGCTTAGCGAGGCCGAAAAATCAAGAATGACTTCCGCCTCCTTGAATGCTTTCGTCAACTCGGCTTCTTTGTCACCCGGTTCAAGCACGTCCGCCACTATGCTCCGAGTGGTTGAGGACTGCTCAACGGTGGAGTTCGCAACAAAAGCGAGGCCGTCTGCCTTGTTGATTCCGGAGAAGTTCCCCGGCAATGCGTGTCGCGCACAATTATGGGGAAGCAGAACATCCTTATCTACCAGAGTGCAGCCCCCGATGCCCGACCGCAGGAGGTTGTTGAAGATTTGTGATCCGAGAGCACCCATCCCAATAGCAACTATCTGTTGTTTGATTGGTGCGGGGAAATCGTTGAACGCTGCTGCCCTCGCAGGAGTTAGCGTGTAAACAGGGCGGAGCGGAAAAATGACAACCTTCTTTGCTGAACCAAGCTCCGCCTGGCTCTTGTCCCCCACGTCAATTACGACTCCAGCGTATCCGCCAACCTTTTTTTCTCCTTCGACTCCGAGCGCGACTGCGATTTGATGAACGGAGTCGGGTGAACAAAAGACCCAAACATCGGGATATTCTGCAAGCGAGTTTGCCTGTCGTTTCTTGGGGAAAACCGCTATCAGAACAAAGAGTGAGTCGTTGATGTCTCCGGCGGTTTTGTCGACAATCCAACTTCGGAAGCGAGAGCGCAGTTCGCCGATCAGGTCATAGTTCGCTAGTCGGCAAAACTGGTGCAGCTCGTAAAGATTCGCCGGCTGGGAATGAATGATGCCGTGCTCAATGGGCGGTGTTGTAAAGACCGTAGCGATGACTCGTGGCTTCTTTCCCACTTCGGCGCCGCGGTTGAGATGAACTTGGTAAACAGGCTTATCCTTGGAGTCGTTCCGCTGTTCGATCAGGATTATCGATGGCTTTTTGGAATCGGCGTGTTCAACAAAGTCATGGGGCAAAATGATCGTTCCATCGGTAGCGCCCAGAAGTGGTTCTAGCGGCTGATCGTTTTGATGCAATTCGCCGCGCGCGGTCAAACGAAGCCACTCCCGGATTCGCTCAATGAAGGCCAAAGCGGTCCACGCAAGTTTGATCTCCGAGTAAGGCTCTTCGTAAAGGCACAACGAGCGAGGCCGCTCGAAAGAGCGAAGATTCTGGTGGGGAGTAACCGGAAAATCTGCACGAAGGGCGAGCACTTCGGGAGCAAGTCGGTCGGTCGGGTCGAACACGACACCGATAGATTCTTCGCGGCGAATATCATGGACCTTCCTTTGGCCAAGCTCTACTTCGACCGTTATGGTCAACATTTCGCCGCCGGTTGACTCCGACCTGGCGCATTGCTGGAGACGAGCAAACGGAAGATTTGGTCGCTGAAGAAACGCGGCTACTTCGAGCGCTTTCGGAATCTTTAGTTTTTTTGCAGGGATTTCTTTAGCGCCACCGTTGAGAAATGGGGTGACCATCTCAGCCTGCTCTTGGCGCTGGGCGACTCGTTACAATGACTGCGGGGGCAGTGATTTGCTTCGCAACTGTTGCCCCGGCGATACGATCAATCTTGATCACGAGCTTTTCAGGCTTCTCTGTGGATGGATGTTCCATCGTGACCTTTATTTGCCCATTTATCTTCGCAACGTGTTCTTTGTAGCAGTTGTATGCCTGAACGTGGGGCGGCTGCGTGGTGTCGCTAGTTGGAATCGGATCGCTGGTGATCACAACGATTGCGTCTTGCCGGCCTTGCTCCAGAAGCCAGCGGACTTCTTCCACCGGTTCAGTTTTACTCTTACCTTTCTCCGGGCCGAGGCTGAGGTAGCTGCAATGGTGCGGCAGCTTGTAAATATCCCAAGCCAACCGCGACTCATTCTTGTGAGCCTTGGTGATGTTCACGATGTCTTGCCAAACTTCGTAAATTGTATCAGCCGCCAAAAGGAGTTTGGTTTCAGTGTCGAACGTGGCTTGAACGACCAAGGATGCTGTATTGCGGTCAATGTCGCCTTCGTCACAATGTTTTGAGAAAGGCGAATGCACGAAGAACTCCACGCCATCAGCGCTTTTGTCCAGGGAGGGAACAAGCTGGCCAGCGTTCGTGATCAGGTGGCGGCGAGAATCCAGAGAGATTCCATTCTCGGCGAGCCAATCTGCCAATGCCTCGGGCCGGGAGAAAACTCGGATACCCTTTCCTTGAATGAGGCGATGGCGGGCTTCAGCACGAAGGATGCGCGCTTCGTCTTCTACTCCCTCTTCAAGAATCATTGCGGAAGTCACCCACAGGTCGTTGATCTTGATGCGGTCTTTGGACTGATATTTCTCGGCGTGCTCCAGGTAGAAGAATTCAGTTGCTCCGTGGATGTGGTCGTCGTCGCAGTGGGTGAAGGCAACCACATCGAGGTAATTTCGCTTGGCCGCTTCCAGGAAGTTCCTTAGTTCCGAAGCCACGTCCACGCGCTTATCGGACTCGTCGTCCGGATCGCGCATGTTCGCGTAATCAAAGAGCAGCTTCTTACCCTTTTCGAGTTCGATCAAACACGTGTCGGCATTGCCAATCGGATAAAACGTCGTTGTATGCATGGTCACAATCGTGGTCCGCCTTCAACCTATGGTAGGCAGCCAACCTGAAGTATACGACGGATTGTGGTCGGCGCAAGGAGAGGATGTTCACTACTTCTTCGCCTTCGGAGTCATGGAAAGTGCTGGAACGCTAAACAGGCTTTCGGCGTATCGCTCGCCGGCACGTCCAACGTATCCCGGCAGCCAAAAGAACATCACCACCGCGTATAGTAGCAAACATCCATTGAAGACACAGCCAACTACCGAACCGTGTTCATACTTCCACGCGAGCGTACACCCTACGACCCCCAACAACGATGACGCAATCATCACCCAACGCAACCCCGCGAGGTTTCGTGCGAAACCATATTCCTCGTTGTGTTTATCCACCATTTTCGCAGTCGGCTTTCCCCTGATTTGATTGCGCAACTGGCGGATCGCGTCTGAGATTATCGCGTCTTCTTCCTGCGGCTGGGTTGCGACTGCCGACGGGATGTCGAGTCCGGTTAGCTTCTTGATGGCAGCATACCACTGCTGTTTCTGCTGACTTGAATGCGCCGTGTCGGACGCTCGCAGCCATCGAGCCGTCGGCAATCCGCCCTGCTTTTTCCAGAATGCGTCACCAAAGCGATTGCCCGCTGCACTCGCCATGTGTGCCAACGCGACAACCAATGCTCCGCCTGCGCCGCCGGTCACGAGCAGCTTTGTGAACCAGCCTTCGTCCGGTAGCCTCAACGACAATGTGAAAACAATTATGGGAAGGACCACGATGAGCGCGGGGAAAAAACGAGCCTTCCGCTCATAGGAGTCTGCGATCTTCAGGAATTGGAGGAGTGAAGGCATTAAGAATTCGCTTCTGCAAATTGCAAACACGGACCGCTCATAACTTCAATCCAAGCGATGAGCATCGTCTCAAAGCCGCGACTGCCTTTGGCAAGCCCCCGATGTTCCAACTCACGGTGCAGCATCGGTTCGAGCACGTCCCGAAGGAGCGTCAACATGGCATCGGTATGCTTGCCGGATTGTGGCGCAGGCGGAGCGTGCCAGAGTTTTTCGGGGTGTCGCTCCCAACCAACGAGGCGTTTGCCATCCATGTCCACCGCCAGTGTCACGATGGTGCGCTTCACTTGGCCCTTGTCGCCACGCGCTTCGACCGCCCAAACGGCCAGCACGCCATGATCGGAGTCGGGCGACTGGACGCGGACGCCCAACTGCTCGGCGGGAAGGTCGCGGAATGTCCGCAGGTAAGTGGTGACGATGGGATGATCCAAGCCGAGCAACTGAACCTTTTCCTTCTGCAACGACAACTCGCGCTCGGTGGTCAGCATCGTTTCGGTCTTGGTGTCGCCATCAACCCACGCGAACAACTTTTCGCCCCGGCTGGTGAACGTATCTGCCTCGGCGCTGGCGGCGTCGGTCACAAACCGCACCAAGGCACTCATGGCCTGCTCGGGGCTGCCCATCGCTTTGTAATCGTCGAGCCGGAAGCCATCAAGGTCTTGGAACAACTCGAAAACGACTTTGCGGGCCTCGACCGCGTTGGACATCGCGGCGTCCAATTCAACTTTTGTGCGCTTAAGCAATGGGTCGTTCAGTGCCTCCGCGTAGAGGTTGGCGTAATTTACCTGCATCGAAAGCTGGCCGAGAATCTGCGTGCGGAGGTCTTCGGCGATCTGGCCGCGCTCGTCCACCTTCCCGAGCGCCCGGCCGATTTCCTTCAACTTGTCGTCGAGCAGGAGGAAAATTGAGCCTTCAATCGTGTCGGACAACACCAGGTTGTAAACCTGCGCGGTGTTCAATTGGCCGTAGCGGTGGATGCGCCCGATGCGCTGCTCCAGATCCATCGGATTCCAGGGCAAATCAAAATTGAACAGCACGCGAGCGTGCTGGAGATTGATGCCTTCGCGCCCGGCGGCGGTGCAAATCAACACACGCGGGCCGTCCGGGGCTTTGAAGCGCTTTTCCGCCGCCGTCTTTGCGCCGTGGTCGCCGCCTTTCAATACTGTGACGCCCTGGCCGGGGTATTGTTTTTCAATCTCCGCCCCGAGCATTTCCACGCTACCAAGATAGGTGGCGAACACGACGATGCGTTCCTGGGGATTCTGCCGCCACAAAACGCCGAGCGCGCCGATGAGCTTTTCCACCTTGGTTTCGCGCTGCGCCGGATAGGTCGCGAGCAATTCCTTGATGCGCCGCCGTTCTTCCGGCAAGGCGACTGCCACGCTGCTGATGGCGGCATCTTCCGCGTCGGCTGCGCCCGTCTCTGAACCAAACTCGTCCGCGCCTGCGCCGAGGGCTTCCTCCTCCTCGCGCTGCAATTTCAAAATCTTGTAGCGGTAGTCAGCCAACAACTGGTCCACCTGGGCATCTTCCAAGCGACCTGTGCCGATGCCGTGCAACTCACGGATGAGCGCCCGCGCTTCGTCGAGCGCGGCGTTGCGCTGGTCAATGTCCAGCTTCTGGTCGTGCATCAACGATTCCTGAATCGTGAGGGCAATGAGCCGGCGGCGAAGCGTGCGCTGGACGGCAGCGAAGCTGGAGGCGGCAATCTTTTGGAAGATCGTCATCACGAACGCGAGTCCTTGACCTTGCTTGCCCTGACGTTTCGCCAGCGCGAATCCGTCCTGCAAATACATCACGAGCGCGGCGTAAAACGCCTTTTCCGTGTCGGCCATCGTGAACGCCTCGGTATGCACCTGCCGCCGGGCGAACAGCGTCGAGCCATCTGGTTTGCAGGCGTCGGCCTTGGTGCGACGGAACACGACCGCATTCAGCCGGTGGCGGTGCTCGACCATTTCATGCGGCGAGTTGAACAGCGTGGGATCGAGCATCTGCACCAACATCCAGAAACGGAAATGGTCACCCTGATGCGGCGTGGCCGAGAGCAACACCAAGTCGCGGGTGTGTTCCTTCAACATTTCGGCGAGTCGGAAATTCTGCGTCTTCACCAGCTTGCCGTTCTGGCGGTAGGCGGTGAGATGGTGAGCCTCGTCGAACACGACCAAATCCCACGGCGGCGCAGCCTTCAATCGGGCGACGCGGGCGCGCAACTTCAAGGTGTCGATGCTGGCGATGAGCAGGTTGTGTTTCTCAAACGCATTGGATTTGCGGTCGGTCACGTCGCCTTCGCTGCCGAACACTTCAAAATTCAGGTGGAACACCTCGTTCAACTCGCGATGCCAGTTATTCACCAGCCCGGCGGGAACGACCATCAAGGCACGCTTGAGTTCACCGCGACTGACCAGCTCGCGCAGGATGAGCGCGGCCTCAATCGTTTTGCCCAAGCCGACTTCATCGGCAATGAGAAAGCGGCGGGGGCAAGCGGTGGCGACGCGATGCGTCAACACGACCTGATGCGGGAGCAAATCAATCTTGGCCGACGTGAGGGCGCTGACGTTGTCCATCAAGGGCAGCGCGTGGGCCTGATAGCAGAGCCAGGCGCGGAGCGCCCGTTTGGCGTCACCCTTGGCGCTGGCGATGATGGTTTCCGACCGGCTCAGGGCCGATGACAAGCTCGCGACGGGAATCTGACGTTCGCCAGCCGGGAAAAAGACTTTGATGAAGCCGTCCACCGGCGCGGCGATGACGACGCCCTCGCCGAGATCCGCATGGCGGACGCGAACACCGGGTTTCAGGTTGGAGGGTGCGCTGGTCACGAGATGCGAGGGTGAAACAAGCCGGACCACACGGGCTTGTTGTCCGCGCCGGTGGTCATGATGCGCCGGGCGCTGCGTTCCGCGCCGTTCCAAAGGCATCTGCCGATGGGGATGGATTTCTTGGAGTGTTCACCGGCGCAATGCCAGTGATAGGTGTCTTCTGATGCCTGATGAAAGACGCGTTTGGGATCGGCCAGCCAAAGGATCAACCCAGCTTCGCGACCGCCATCGGCGACGTTCTCCTGAAAATCCAGCACGGCCTGATAAACCGTTTTCACCAACCAATCCTCGGCGGCATCCGGGTGAAGCGTGTCCATGGCCGCTTCGAGGCCGGCAACAACCAGCGTGCGGTTGTTGATGAGCGGCAACGACCCTTCGGGCCAACCGGCTTGGTGGAGGCGAAGCAGTTCGCGCAGACTGCGGACGGAATCGAACGAGCAAATGCGTTTCAACGCGGCGGCATCCCAAAGGAGGGATGTGCCGGAGGTCATCCAAGTGGTGTCGTGGAGGTCGGGATTCATTTTTGCAAAAAGTGGCTCGGGTGTTTTTTCCTGCCGACATCAAACGTGGTGGACATCGCATCGCGCAACGTCTTGGCGACGGTGGTTGGAAAATCGGAAAGCGGGATGGTGGTGTCTTCCTTCGTGATGGCCTCCAGCGGGCTGCCGTGGGCGATCTTGTTGCGGATGTCCGAAATCTCAATCAGCCACTGACGTTTCTTGTCCAAACTGATGCCGAGATACTTGGCGAAATAATCCAACCGGTATTTCATGGATTCCCGATCCACCTCTTTGACCTCCCGGCAAATCTGGCCCTCCCGGTATTTGTCGAAATTCGGTGAAAACACTTCGGGGAAAGTCGCGCTGCGATTTTTGTTCGTCAGGCCCAAGATGGCGGGATTGCCTTTGAGCATGTTGGCGTGAACATGCTTCATGAAATCCTCGAAGACCGTGACACGGAAAACGATCTCCGCCGAAACCATGCCGTCGTTCACCCATTCCACATACTGTGTGTGCGTCCGGCCGCGATAGCTGGCTTTGATCTTTTTCTGCTGCCGCTGATGGAACTCCTTGATGGAAGTTTCGTCAAAAGTGCCATGCAGGATGCCACCCTCTTTGCTCAATTCCCGCATCTTCTCCATGGTTCTGACGATGTCCGATTCGGCCTGTTGTTTCAGGCCGCGCACAAATTCCCGGCGCTTGGTGTCGGAGAGATTGTCAAAGGCATGAGAAATGAAGCGAAAGAGAATATCCAACTGGTTCAACTTCATTTCGTAGTTGGACCAGATCACCGGACCGCGCCGCGCTATGTTCTCCTGGACTTTCACGTTCTGGGAAATTTCGGATGTTGTTTGGCAAACATCACATTCACATCCAGCGAGCCACTGATGACATGACGTCCGTCCATTTTCTTGTAGAAACCACCGTAATAAACAGTGCGCTCCTCGCCGCTGCCGGAAACTGCGAACAGCCAACGATACGGAATGGCTTCGCCGTTCTCGTATCGAACAGCGGCGAACTCGCCGCCAACGGCGAAATCCGCCTTCAAGGGCAAAGGATTGGCTGACCCGCTGACATAGAACTCGGCGAGTCCTGGCATACCCTTTGCGATGCCGTTCGGAAGAAAATTTGGGTCAAACTGCCAGACCTTGCCCGGAGCTTCAGACCCGGACAGCATCGCGTTCGCCGTCTTCTCGTCGCACTGTTTCCAGTTGAAATCGTAGGCCATAGTTTATCCCTCCAAATCAAACAGCCGCATCTGTTCTTCGACCTTGCGTTTGTTCTTCGACAGCCAGTCCCGGTAGATGGTGCGGGCGCGTTGGGCGGCGTGTTTGATTTCCAGCGAGCCGCCGTGGCGGCAGAGCCAGTCCACCAGATCGCCGGTGGCCGGATGCGGCGCGAAGTTGGGGCTGTTCAACGTGTCTTCCACGCGGATGCCGCTGCCATCCACGCACGCGCCGACGAGGAACATGGACTGGTCGAAATCGCGGGCCATGCCTTTGCGTGATGCGCCTTTCCAGGCCACCGCGAGTTCAACCGGCGGCGTGAAGGTGAAGGTCTTGTTCTTCTCAGAACACCAGCCGCGTTCCTCGAAGTCGCTGGGGGCTATGCCTGTGCCGCGCAAAAACTTCTGCATCTGATCACGCGGGACGTGCGTGGTCTCGTAAAAGATGCGGAAGAACTGGCGTGTGTAGGGTTCGGCGTTGGGCGGTGGGGCTTCCGGGCCGCTCGTCGTGCTGGCGGTATCGTCGTCGAGCAGGTTGTTGATGCCGACGAGCGCCTCGCGGATGGTGAACGGGCGGTCTTTCTCAATGAACACCTGGCCGTAATGGCGCGAGAAGTATTCGAGTGCCTTGCCGCGTTTGATCACCTGCAAATCGGCGGCGGGCAAACCTTCCTTCTGATGTTGCGAGAGCAGATTTTTGATGCGGCGCACGTCATCGGTGATTTGGCGGCGCAACCGTGCCCAACTGATGGGCTGCGGTGTGGCCATCCGTTTACGGCAAACGTGAATAATATCGTATTCGATGGTCTTCGAGCCGAACTCGCCTTCGCCTTTTGTCTCGTCACTGCGAATTGGGTAGGTGGCTTCGAGATAAAATCCGGCATCAAACAAACTTTCCAGCACGCCAACCCACGGTTCATCTTCGCTGTGATGGAATGTGAACGCCAAGATGCCGCCGGGTTTCAGAATCCTCAACGCTTCGCGCCAGCAATCGGTCAAAATGCGCTGGTAAAAGGCATCTGAATCGTCCGGCTGCCGCGCCTTGTTGGCAACAGCTTCCAATGCCTTTGGACTGAACTCCGAAGTGAATAAGTCCGCGTATGGATTCTTGAGAACCAAACGAAGCCACACATAGAAGAAGTCTGAAAGCTCGGAGTAGTGGAGCAATCCGCCGAAGGGCGGATCAGTGATTACCAAGTCCTGACTGCCATCTGGAAGCATCTGCAAATCTGTTGCTGAGGAACAAGACAAGGTTACCGAGTTCAAAACTTTGTCACCCGGCTCAATCTTGTAGCTCTTGCCGGAAACTTCCTTAGCCAAATCTGGTGCTACATTTGCCAAGCTTTCGACAACAACGGCCTCCCAAGGATTATTTTTCCAAGCGTATGCCTCTGTAATACCTTCAACGCACGAGTGCCACGTCCCCAAGCCCAACGGTGAAAATACGGCGTTTTCTACGGCGACGCTCTTTGGATGAAAATTGCTATTGCTGAGAGCCGAGGCAAGTTTGTCAGCCTTCAAATGCCAAAATGACAGCAGGCAATGGTTGCGCAGAAAACTCTGATAAGCTCCCAGAACAAAATCTTTTGTCGCCTGTGATGCCTTAGCGGCCGAAATTGCTCGGAGAAGTTGACTGTGAACAAGCAGCATCGAAGGGCTGAACATTTTCCACCAATGCGTTAGACCATGATTCGGCACACCACCCTGCAAATGATGTGTCATAAATCCGTAGGGAAGTTCGCTTTCGGGCCACCATCCCTTTAGGTCGGCAGCGTTTCGCTCATTCCATTCTATCAGGGCAGCGTTCTGATTTTTTGGTTCGCTTGCGGGAAGGAAAAAGCGCCCGCCGTATGGCTTGCCGTCTTGATCTCGCTTTGGGCTGTAGCCTTGGATTGTATAGACCGCGAGCGGCCCTGTTTTGCCGGTAATCTTGATGGAGTCGAGAACATCGTTGGGAGTTCCATCCGCCCCGCAGGCGAATGTGGATTTCTTTGGCACAGTTCCACCGCGTTCGTCGGTGTAGAACGTCACTTTCGTTTCGGGACAAGTGACTTGTTCTGGCAACGTGCCGCGAACTTCGAGCAAGCGCAGTTTGGCGGCGCGAGCATTGTTCCAGCGAATGGTCGCCTCGACGGAATCCGTCGCGCTGCCACCATATTCGCGGCCTTGGTCGTCGGCCTTGGGGCAGCCTTCGAGCCATTGCGGGTGAATGAGCAATGACAATTCCACCTTCTTGTTCTTCGCTTTGCCGAGTTCGTCGGATTCGTTCTCAACGAGCGCCTTGGCGTCCGTCCGCGTCTTGCCACAGTGCGGGCACTTGTAACGGCCATGCTCGTCCATCACCGCGAATGGTTTCTCGTCGGGCGCGACATACAACGGCGAGTCGGGCGACATCCGCGCCGCGTGGCGTTCCACGTCGAACGACTTCTTGCAGCCCGAACACTCCCACACCCATGCATCCACCGTGAGCGTTTTGATGGCGACGACGGGCGACGACATGATGGGCGTGCGATGGCCGCAACCAGCGCGCTGACACGGGCCGTGCTTGGCCCAAAACGTGTAGATAATTTCCGGACCTTCGTAGCGGTAGGCTTTCCGCTCCTGCCACGGCACGGAGAAAATATCGAAGCTGGCGGGGAGTTCTTCCCAATCCTCCTCCGTGGCTGGCGCGGCGGGTTGCTCGCCCTGGATAAAATCCGTCTGCACCGGATTCTTTTTACGTTCCTTCGTGCCGATGCGCTTGAACCATTTGCCTTTCTCGCCGTCCGGGCCGTCGCAGGCGTAGTAAGGCATGATCATCGGCTTTACTTCGGCCTCGATGTCAGCGAGCAGGCGTTTCACCTCGGCGATGTCCACCTGTGACATCTCGTTCTTGACCACGAACCAGGCGACGGGGTTCAGGTCGCAACCGAACATCTGCATCCCCAGCCGTGAGCCTTCCACGATGGTCGTGCCGCCGCCCATGAACGGCTCGGCGACTTTGAGATGGCGAAATGAAGCGCGCTTCTGGTGGTTGGCATAATAGACATCCCACACGGCCTTGGCCGCCTTGCTTTCGTCCTCCGGCGCTTTCATCGCCGCCGCGAGCAGCATGGAGCGGAACACGCTGGATCGCCGACGTGCCCACCATTTCGACATCTGGTAAATCGGTTTGCCCGCGTTGCCTTCGATGGTGGCGATCTGGTTGATGGGGATGATGGGGAAATCCACCTCCAGACAGGTCTTGGGCCGGTTGGGGTCGGAAAAATCCACGGTCTCCACCGCGACCTCGCGCCCCGCACCAACAGCGGCGGCAATCTGTTCGGCGAGGAGTTCTTTCTTGGATTTACCTTTGGTGCGTGGAGGCATGATTAGGATTTAGACGGTTTGGAAATTGTGCCGATGAAATAACTGCCGCAGCAAGTGCGAGAGGCGTCGAACGCATTGAATGTTTCGGCAAACTTCCTGTTTTCAACGAACACATCAATGCCCTCAGACCGAGCCTCAAGCACGACGTTGCCGGCCTGATTGTTGGTGATTTTCAGCAGCCCCCGATTGTTGTAAGCCTCGTAGCCGAGATGCTCTGATTCCGCGTAACCGAACAGCGTCAACCCAGGCTTGAGGGTGTCCAAAAAATCGTAGGAGCGGTCTGAATCGCGGCCATGATGAGGCGCAATCAACACGGCGCAATCGGCAACCAGATCGGAATGGTGTTTGAGGACGTATTCCCATGTTCCATCGTGCGCGTCACCCGGAAAAATGATTTTGCCGCCAGCCGAGTGATAAACAATGACATACGACCCGTCATTGTGATCCTCGGACTCGTTTGCGGTCTTAACCAAGTTCGCATCCGGCGCGACGATGTGAAGACAGTCGCCCCGGTTCTCCGGGTCGCCAGCGTTGGCAAAGGAGAATTTTGCACCGGCGATTGGCGTCACGACGGTAATGCCCTCGCGTTTATTATCCCGCACCGCCTCGTAGGCATCCCAATCTTCCTCAAGGTAAGGACCATTGGAAAAGTCGGGTTTGTCCTTCCGAAGACCGTTGTCCCAGAAATTCGTGATGCCAACTTTTTCACAGAGCGCATCAAACCCATCGAGGTGGTCCATGTCGGGATGGCTCAAAATGAAACGAAAGGGGGACTTGATTCCGTGGCGCTGCAAATAAGTGATGGGATTCGTGGGGTTGTCCCTCATTCCGTAATCGCCGGCAACCGTGGTCTTTTGCTCCACTTCACCAAAGAATGTCCAACTTGAAGCGGACGCCTTGAGTGCTTCCTCGTCAGCGTTGCCACCGCAAATATCTATCATCGTCACGCGTCCGCTGAAGTGCTCGATGATGGAGCAATCACCTTTGCCAACGTTGAGGAAGTGGACGCGAGGCATGTTTATTTTTCCTCTTTCTTGTCCTGGCCGCTGCGGGATTTCTCGATGCCCCACGTTGCGTGCGCGATGTCTTCGAGCTTGGCGACAAACTTGTCCACGTTGAATCCGGCGATGAACGCGAGTGCGTAAAAACCGAGGAGGTTGGCATCAGGCTTCTGGGCGGCGTCGAGAACGAGGAGGCCTGCCTTGAGAAAAACGAAACTGACCGCACCGCAGATCAAGCTAACGATGGGGCGAATGTAATACCAAGGATGCCAGGCCGCATCCCACTGTTTGCGGACGCACGCATTGAGATAGACGCCGCGCAGGCAGTAGGTGATACCGCCGACTGCGCCGATCAAGGCGCAGGAAATCGGGATTTGAAGCGTCGCCAACCACGGCGGCAGCAATCCCTGAAGGATGATGCAGGCAACGGCGATGACGGCCGCCAGCAGGACGAGAAGATACGCGACGATTCCTTTCATAATCAGCCTTTCGTTGACGACAGTTCGATGAACGGCACGGCGACTTCGAGCAACGACAGTCCGCCGTGGGCGAGCGTGGGGTAGCCGCCCGCGCTGCGCCATTTGCGACGACCGAGAGCAAATTGCTTTTCACCGTGCGCGGTGGTGAGGCAGAGGGAAATGGGCGGCATCCAATGGTGCGGCGTGCCCGCGCCATTCGCAAACCGGCTGCTGCCGAAATTGTCTTTGAGCCATTTGGCCTGGTCGCGGTCGCGGACATCATCAAACAAACCCGACGCGGCGTAGCCGTGGTCGCTGGTGATGACGAGCCGCCGGCCTTCGGTCATGCGCTCGATCAATTTCCAGAACACATCCGAGGTCAGGGTTGCTGCGGCTTCGCGGCAGAGTTTTTGGAAGCCGTCACCCGGCTCGGCCAACTGGTGAACGCGGTCGTCCGGCCAGTGATGCCAGAGCACGATGGCGGGCGCGGCCTTGATCCAGTCGAGGCACGAAGACCATTCCGCGCCGAGGGTTTCCGTGCGAGCGCCGGTGAGTTCGTGGGCCAGGCCGGCGTCGTTGTTCTCCAGCGCGGAGCGTCCGCTGAAACCGAGGGCCTTGGCGAAGGGCGTGGTGTCGCTGGGCAATTCCGAACCCCGCACGCCAGCTTGATGCACCTGGAAACCGCGCCGCTTGGCTTCGGACAGAAGCCACGGCACTTCGCGGAGCGACAGGGCGTCGAGAATCAGCACCGCCTTGCCGCCGGGTGTCTTGTTCCAAAACTCGATGAGCGCCGGCGCGGCACGCGGGACAGATTTTTCGTAATCGCGCCAGAGTTCCCACGCCGAACCGGACAGGATGAGTTCCAACTCGCTGATGGCGCGCTCGCGATCCATGACCTCGCGTTCGGAATGCTGCGGTGTCAGTGGAGCGGAAAAGACCTCCCACAGCCGGGCTAAGATGGCCGACCACGCCGCCGCCGGGGTGGCGGTGAGGACGGAATCCAATCTGGGATCGCGTTCGCTCATTGCGTTTCCTTTTCAAGATTGAGCGAGTAGGTCACGCCGTCGGGCAGCTTCTTCAACAATTCGTTGAGCTGCGCGCCGGTCATCTGCGAGACGTTCAAGTTGACGTTGGCGACGTTGGTGGCGGGACTGATGCCCCACTTCTCGACTTCACCGAGCAAATTGACCGGCGACTTGGGCGGCGTGCCGAAGGGCTTCAAGGTTGGACCGGCAGGCGCGGGCGGTATGGTCGTGAACGGATTCGGCGCAACGCCTCCGGTCAACGTGAAGGGTGGTGGGGGCGTCGGCGGAACGGCGGTGGCGGGCGGTGGAGTTGGGACAGCGCCGCCGCTTTGATTCGCCGCGCCGGGCAGCATGAGAATCGTTTGCTCCAGTTCCTTGCCCGAACCGAGCTTGCCCTTGATGCGCGTCCAGGCGGCATCCTCGGATTCGCCGGGCTGGGCTTGAAGGAGTTCCATGCCGCGCAGATTGATGGCGAGCTTACCGGCAGCGCACAGGCCGAGCACGCGTTCCTTGGAAGCAACTTCGCCCAGCCACGGGATGCAGTGCTTGCCGCTGATGGCTGGCTCTTGCAATTCGCCGATGAAGGTGGCGAGCGAAGAACTGTTGGCCGCGTGGGTGAGCGCGGCGGCTTCAAAATCCTCGGCGATGAACAGTTCGGCCTCGATCTTGGTGTGAATCGCCTTCGGGATTTTGTCACCCGACGCGCCGTGCTTCTCGATCAAGAAACGGCACTGGTCGGGCTGGGCGTAGCTCCAAACGTCAAGGATGGCAAACGTGTCGAACAAATCGCGCAACCGGGGACGCAGGTGGGAGTTCTGATAAGTGGAGAACAGCGGTTGGTAAGCCGGGTCGGTGGCCTTCCACTGGTCGGCCAAATGGACGGCGCGAGTGTAAATGGTCAGGTCGCGGTCAATGTAAAGGATGCCCGCCGTTTTCTTGGGCAGCAGAAAACGGAGCGTGTTGCGCCGCTGGGGAAGATGCTGTTTCAGCCAGCCACCCAAGACGGATTCGACGTTGTCGGGATATTCCGGCAAAACGATGAGGGTCAGCCGTCCATCCCAGCGGTCGGGGCGTTCGTTTTCCGGCAACTCGGACCACGGGTCGGTCTGCCAGAGCTTGCGGAGCACGACGACGCGGAAGTTGCGCGAGACTTCCTCCGTGCCGCCGATGACGTAACGGATTTCCTGGGCCAGCCGTTCGACATCGCGGCCATCGTGCGGCCCGCCTTTCTCGAACAGTTTGTCGTTGCGTGCGTTCGCCAGCAATTTGCCCTCGGCATTTTCTTCTTCCTTGAACACGAGCCGGTTGCCGACGGTGTGGATGTTGAAGCTGTTTTCTTTGATGAGCGCCATCTCGGCAGCGAACGTGTTGTCGTCCACCGGCACTTTGCGGGTGATGTCGCACTGGAGTTCAACCGGCTCTGCGCCGTTGATTTTCTCGACGCTCAACGAACGCAACCACAAGGCGCTGATGATGTCGGCGGCGTGGGGAACGTTGTTGTCCGGGTCTTTGACGGCGGTGCGGACGGCTTCAAGGTTGCGCCGGGCTTTTTCGAGCAGGAGGCGATGCACCTGGTTGGAGACGGAACTCAACAGCGACGTGACGCTGCCTTTGTCGTTGGTGATGTCGAAATCGGCGGCGGTGATGACGGGCGACGTGTCGCCCCGGTTTTTGAACAGGTCAACGAGGATGCGGATGAGGTCGCGGGTTTCCTGCGCTTCGGTGGCGACCAAAACCTGATCTTCAAGCAACTGCATCAACACCGGTGAATACGGCCACGCCTCGGCGAACTCATCGTGCCGGGCCTGATGCTGCGACGGCGCGACCTCGGCGAGGCGGACAAATTCCTCAACGTGAGACTTGATGAGGTTGGTGATGTCCGCCGCCGGGACATTCATGCGGTTCTGAAAAATGCGGTAGAGCAGCAAGCGCTGGCGGTCTTTCTTGGCCTGCACGCCCTGAAAATCCACGAGCACGGGATTGATGCGGTGGATTTGCTGGTAAGCCTGCGACTGGTTGTCGCGGATGGAAACGACCAGCGTGAGCAGGTCGGGATGGTCATTGGCGATCTCAGACAGGAGTTGGACGAAATTGAAAGCCCACTTGCGCCACGGGTATTGCTTGGTGTCGGTCAGACCGTCATACCACGTTTGAAATTCGTCGAGCAGCAGGGCGGTGGGCTGGGCCTTGAACAACTCCAGGAGGAGGTCAATGCTCGGGATGTCGGTCTTGTGGGAAGCCGGCGTGCCCTCCCATTTGCCCTTGATGAACGCACCCTTGGGATGCTTCTCAAAAAGCAAATCCCACAGATGCTTGTAACGCTGCTGGTGAAGGCTCTCCGCAATGACGCAAAAATCACTGCGGAATTTTAGCGTTTTCAACTCGGGCCGGCTGAGTTTGGTCGCCCAATCGTTGAGCCAACTGGCGGCTTCGGCGGGCGCTTTCATCCCGTGCCACAAAGCGGCCATCAAGTGTGATTTACCCTGGCCGCGTCCGCCGAGCAAAACGACCGGGCGCGATTTGCCGGGCTGCGTGGCCTCCAGAATCCGAATCAGGTCAACTGACGGGTAGGTGATGCCGAGAAATTCGGCGGAGGGTTTTTGCAGGGCGCTGGTGGCCTTGTCGGCGGAAAAATCAATGGTCGTGCCCTTGAGGCGTTCGCCCTTGAACTCGTCGCGGAGAATCAGATTTAGCATATTTAACCTGTTAAAAAAACCTACGCGCACCCTTGCAAAGGTGGTCGCTCCGTAAAACACAACCGTGAGCCTGTCTCTGAGGGTGGCCGGAGACGAGACTGTCAGATGTTTAGCGGAAGGGCGAACCGAAAGAGAGGAAAAACTGGCCTGTGAAGAAGCCACATACGGATCAGACAATCCTTCGCGCGCAATTCATAGGGGCAAGAATCTTGGCGGCGCGAGGAGGGTCAAGGTGGAGGCGCTTTGCTCCAGTTCACTTGCTGCGCGCACTACCTTGACGCCCGGAGCAGAGCCATAAAATTGTGAGCCGACAGACGCGCGCGGATGATGCAGCCCTGCGTCACACAGCCAAGTATTGGGCGGGTTCTTCGTGCATCTTCCAAGCATCCGACGAAGCGGAGACGGCTTCAGCAGGATCAAGGATGTCAGTCACGGCCCTTCGGATGAATCCGTGCATCTGCGGCCAGGTGATGCCGTGCATCTCGATGGCGTTCACACCGTCTGGAATGGCGACGGGCTGCGACCGCGCGACGAATTCACCATCGTCAATCACGTCGCTGACTTTGTGCATCGTCAGCACCAAGTCCTTGCGGCCATCGCGAACCATCGCGGCGATGGGGTCCGGTCCGGGATACGAGGGCCACGTCGGGCCGCTGTGATGGAAGTTGAAAAATCCCAGCCGGGGCACTTGGGTGATGTGGCTGGGAATTTTCTGACCGAAGGTGGCCATCAAGCACAGGTCCGGTCGCCACTCGTTCAACATCAATTTGTGGAACTCCGGCAACTTCACCCGGCCAGTGAAGACCGGGAGCTTCTGCGCGGCGGCAAACCGCCGGACAAGCATTTCATCGTCCGACGTGTGCGGATATTTCCAAAGTCGCACTTTGGCGTTGCTGTAAGGCTGTGTCGGGTCGTCCGTGACAACACCCACGACGGTCACTCGGTCCGCGAGTTCACCGAACATCAGTTCGCTGAGGACGTGGATGCCGCCCATGAAGCTGCCGAATACGGCGACGCGCGCCAGCCTCGGAGGATTCTGTGGTAGATGGGAGGCGCTCCGGAGTCGTTTGACCCCGCCGGCTTGAAGCCAATTTTGCGCATTCATTGGGCGGCGCGTCGGGCGCGTGCTTAGATGTGGCCCAAGAACTCAATGTGCGCAAGTCGCGTGTTAAAAACACTTTAGAATGCTATGGCAACCAGTGCGGACGGTCGAGAGCCTTCAGGATGCCGGTCTGGCGCAACACGCGCTCAACATAGGCTATGGTTTGTTGGTCTTGCTGGTCGCGGACCTCGGTTTCGACCTCAAGACGGCGATTGAAGAGGAACGTTCCAAGCGCATGATGGCGGGTTGGCGTCGTTTCGAGGCCCGCAGAACCGTCATTAAGCAGCCAGCGCAGGACGTTCTGGAGAAACCGTGCGTTGCTCTGCGACGTCAGCAGTCCAAAGCTGCCCGTCTCGAATACGTGTGGGCCACCGAAAAGAGCGAAGCGCCCGCGCCCGTGAACCCCTGCGACTGCGACAGGCAACGACGCAAAACTGATCCGGCGCAAGCTCCTGTCGAAGGCGATACAATTCCCGCCAGCGGACACGGCGAGGGGAACGGCATTGGCACCCGGTAGAATTGTGAAGGTTGCGGTTGTCCTCCAGCGCACGGCTTCGACTCCGGTCGCTGCCCATCGCAGGGGTAGGTCACTTCCAGAGGTGTCGAAATACGAGTCGAGCGGATAGGTTTTGCGGAGCAACTGCAAATCGAGCACAGCGTCATCGTTGAGCAGGCATCCAAGCGGGCTGAACAACTCGCGCAAGTTGGAACGGGTGAACGAATCGCCAAAACGATAACCGAACGCCAGCAACCTGCCGCCGCTCTGGAGAAAGTTGAGAACTTCCCGGATATCCTCGCTTGTGAACAGTTGCGCCGGGCACGGACGCCAACATTTTTGAGGTCGGTCGTATTCACCCGTTGAAGTGGGAATCACGAGAAGACGGGCGCGAGGCAGGCATTGGGAAAGCGGTTCGCCGGCTGTGGTCGTGCAAACGCATCCAAGACGGCAAAGCAATTCCATGATGCCGACGAAGTTTGTGTGCATTTCACGAGATGAGAATCCGGTCTGCGCCCAATTGCGTTGACCGTGATTCGAGTCAAAAATCGCCAGCGGCGATTTTGGGCGTTCTTCCGCGAGGTTTGAATTGGACACTGAACCAGTCCCAAGTGGCGGCACAACGACTCCTGCGATAGCAGAGTATGGAGGCGATTGAAGAGTGAGGATTGTTTAGTGGCACAAATTCCTCGAAAGCCATGAACCGTGGCAAGAACCGCGAAGCGATTTTACCGGCGATTGTTGGTCGCCTTTTCTTCTTCCTGTGACTGCGCTTGCGCGTGAATCCAGGAGTGTGCCTGATCCAACACCTTGGCCAGCAACAACAGATCTTCCCGTCCGAAAGAATCGGTGTGTTTCCAATCCTTCTCGCCGTTCTCCTTGTAGAGTCGGCTGACGGTGACGTTGTAGCGAACGGCAGTGTCGGTTTCGTTCTTCCACACTGCGGCTTTCACAAGCCCCAGGCGGACCTCATGTATGGGTTTTTGTTTTTGTGTTTGCATACGGAAATTGTCAGATTCAGAGAAGTCGCCCACATCCATAAGTCCCCCTGAGTGAAAAACGCCGAAGCGAAGTTGCAGAATCGATGTAATACCACGTCTGCATTCGCTAAGGAAACGTGGTTTGAGGCGCGGGTTTTCCCAATCGTTTCAACCGATTGCACCGTCCTTGAGGAGGACGAAAATCTCTGACGGATCGTTGTTGGTGTCTTCGCGCGCTTATGCAGATTCACGCGATACCGTAGCGCGTGGCGTGATCAGACGGAGCGGCAATGATAAACAGTTTAGCGGTGATTCACCGAGTTAAGCCAAGACCTTCTCCAGCGTCTCGTCGTCTTGGATTTCCTCACCGGGTCTGAGGTCCGCTGGAGAACCCTGGACAAGCATGGCGTGCTGAAATGGATTTCATCGCTCAACTTTCCGAGCGGAGATAGACATACCGATACCGCACGATTTCCGACGCCCGCGCTTCGGCCTCATCCGGCATGATTCCCTGCTGGAGGAAATCGCGACGCAGGTCTTCGATTTCAGTAGCTGCTCGCTCCTCCGCCTCCGTCAGGGCCTTTTCCAGTCGGCCCGTTCTCTCCAGTTCCGCGACCATCTTGGGTAGCCAGCGTCGCCAGAATTTCTCGGCCAGGCAGCCGAATTGCGTCAGGGATGTCATGATTTCTCCGCTCCTGAAAATGATCCAACTGGAGGCAATCTCTCCGGCCACAATCCCGCACCCGCATCTGGCCAAACCTCCAGGACAAAAGCCGACGGTGCCGTCGGTTGTTTTAGGATTTATGTCGTCGGCTGGAGCTAGTCAAACAGGGCGGCCAAGTGTGCGGGAAGATTCCACACGAAATCCTGAATCGGGCCGGGTCATGCGATTTCTTCTCCGGGTTTGGAACCGGAAGTCTGCCCCGAGGATGGAGCAGACTTCCGATCCCGATCACTCGGCGTCGGGCATTATCGCGAAGAGGTCGGCGAGTTGCTCTGCGAGGTCGGCGGAGATGGTGCGATTCGCTCCATCGAACCAGTCCTGGAACACGTAGCGCCCACCGACCCATGCGTTGGATGCTTCGCACCAGTCGAGTTCAAAATAGTCCGCTGGCCCGCCGTAGGAGAGGCAGAGTTTGAAAGTCTTGATTCGGTCCAGCGAGAGAAGGCTCTCGAAGGCGCGCTCACGAACGATTTCGCGGACATCGGATTGCAGCTCTTCAAGGTCGGCAGAGCGAAGCTCCTGGCCTTCGGATTTCAGATACCGGGCGCAACGAAGCACGCTCCATGATTCCACATCCGGAAGCAGTTGCTCCAGCCGGCCCTTCAACTCCGTGTCGATTCGTTGGTCGCAGTTCTTTTTGGTTTCCTTGGTTTCCATGTTTAATCCTCCGATTTCTCTTTTTGAGAGGGCATCCCTCTCACCCAGTGCAGGAGGGATGCGCAAAAAGAGAATTCGGAGGTCTGCCCAAGGCCGGGGCGCGCAGCGTAGCATACCGACTGACAGCTCTGCTGGCACGAGGGGTGCGCGAAGCGCCAGAAGGCCGGGGCGATGAATGGAAACCGGAAACCGAGAACTCCGCCAACGTCGCGGATTGCAGGCCCGGCAGGAATGTGGACCAGCAATTTGTGGAGAGGGCTGAGTCCCGGTTTGATTCCGGAGGATGCTGCCGACCATGGGAGCATCATCATGTGCTCCGGGGGTGAGCGGCGGATTCGGGACTGAGATGGATTCCAAGTTGATGAAAAACCTGCTGGAAGACGCGGGTTTGAACTCCCTGGCCAAGAATTTGTAGCGCTGTGGCGGGGTGCTGGGTGTGAAGCCGGACGCCGTGGATGCGTTCAAGCTCCGACTGCCGCAAGAGCCGAAGGCCGAAGGGAGTTTGCAGGAATGGCCCCGAGTTGATCTTGTGGTAGGACTTCGGGATGGTCGGAATTCTTACATCGGCGGGGAAGACGACGGAGAAGGCAAAGCCGTGCCCCTGAGCTGCGTGCCGCGCATTGTGCACCTTCAGCCCTTCGATGGTCTTCGCGATGCGTTCACAATCGGCTTGGTCCAACACGTTATCCGGTGGATCAAGAAACTCTGCCAGCGAGGTCGAGCATGGCTTTGCGGGTATGCAGAGCTGAAACGGACGTTCCAAGGTCGCAACCATGAGCCAACGCTTTCGGTCTTCGATCTCCGCCCATTCCGTGTTTGGGGCGACAACCTGTGCGGAGACGTGATACCCCAGCCGCGTGAGGGTCGAAACGATCAGTTCGCCAGCCAGGCTGGAGCCAAAGGCCGGCACGTTCTCAAAGACGACCGCAGCGGGCATCCGTTCCGACACGAGTGACAGCGCCGGCAGGAACAAATCTCCGGCATCGCCAAGCTCGGGCTTGCCCGCAAGCTGCTTCTTGGCGCGGCCCAAGGTCGAATGGCAGGTGCAGGGGATTCCACCCATGAGCACATCAAACTCGGGCAGATCCGATTGATGGACAGCGCGGATGTCCGATTGAACAAGCAGGGCTTGAGGGTTGGCCGTCTGCCATTCGTCGGCGAAGCTCGGTTCAATCTCAACTCCTGCGACGACTCGAAACGTGGGGTTTCCGTGCAGGGCGGCGGTGAGCGTGCCGCCCCCGGCAAAGATTTCGAGCGTGCGGAACGGAGCCGTGCAGGAGCGACTCCGTTGAATGGCGAAAGCCCGGTGGGAGGGAGTTATCTGAATGCGCTCGAAGGAGGCGATGATTTTGACTTCGGAATACGAAGAGAGGCCGGAGAGCAATGACTCATTTTCGAGGTCGATGATTGGCCGGCGACCGCCGGCGACCGCCCGACTTGAAACATGATTGTTTCCAAGAACAGCGGGGCGGAGCACGAGTTCGCCGTGGTTTGACTCAAACTCCAGTGGCGTGCCCGGAGTGAAGCCGAGGGAATCAAGCCTTTGCGATTCGAGCCAGATTCGCGGCGTGTCGCGATTTCTGCCCAATTTCTGAATCGCGAGCAAACTCATCAGCCCTGCCTTCAAACGATACCAACCTTACTTTTACCGTGTGTAGTCACCCTTAATCAACTCGATGCGTGAATCCACGCCGGGAACCATAATTTCGCGCTGCTTGGGGAACCCGCAGCGGGTCCGCATCGTGTTCAAAACTCCGAATCACCGTAGCATGTTGCGCATGACGATTAACGGTGAAATCGCAAATACGAACTCGCTGAGTTCAGGACGTTTCACACTACATCTATGAACGCGGAACAAATCACATTTCTGAACCTGCGGCACTTTCAGGGCGTTCTCAACCGCGAGGAGGCGGCTTGGCGTCTAGGGTTTTCCCCATTTGAAATCGACATCCTTGTGAGTGGCGGAAGGCTCTCGCCCCTCGGGAAACCGAAGCGGAATTCCAAGAAAGTCTTTGCAACTGTTGAGATAGAGCGCTGCATTCAGGACCTGGATTGGCTGCACCGTGCACAGAGGACGATTTCCGATTTTTGGGAAAAAAAGAATCGTGGACGTAGAGACCGGAGCGCCTCTACGCAAATCACCAAGTCCAGTGCTTCGAGAACAATCAGATTGTCTCCAAGCTCACATCTGGATGCTCACATTGCCTAACCCCACTCATCACTTTGCAGCACCTGCAATACAAAACCAAATGACATCATTCCACCAATAAACACCTAACTTATGAGCGACAAAACGTATTTAATTACCTATGCAGCGTGGGCGGGGTTCAGCCTCGTCTCTCCTGTCTTCTTGCTAAACAACGACCTCTGGATTCTGAACATCTCAGTCATAATCATCTCCATCGCCGCATCGTCTAATGCATTTGTGCGTGCATCAGAACGCGGGTTAGGCTGGTTGAACCTTTGTTCGGTGCCGCGAACGGGGACCATTTGGCACAAGGTGGGGGACATTCTCTAGGAGGCGCTATGACCATGTATTTTCTGCTAGTTGTGATCCTTGTGCTGCCTCTCTTGGTAGTCTTTACCGTGCAACAGATGATCATTTTTCCCAGACTCCGTGGGGAGTTGATCGCACTCAATGCTCGTCGGGCGGAACGTGTCCGCCTGGCATTGTCTACTTCACCTAAACCCGCGTGGAGGCAATCGGGCGATGGCTTGCGCCACTCTTTCGCACGCTGGGTTGAGTTGTCACCCGACGGTGCGGTTCGCGCTGCTGGCCAAGTGTTTTATCCCACGACGGCATTTAGCGTGTGCGTCCGAGATGAAAAGTTCATTCCGAGGGCGACCGCGTCCTGCGACGGGAGCGGAAGCGTCACCGTCCACTCTCACGGCCAGTCGTGGGTCGTTTGCTTTCGTGCAGGCCAATGGGAGATCCAACCCCTCAATTCCCTCGCGCAATGAACTCCAGGGACAAATACCTCGTTGATCTCGCCCGGTTTGTTCCAGTGCTAACAGGACCGCAGATCGTTCAGGAGTATTTTTCAGGCTCGAATGAAGCCATGCGCCGGGCCATGCGGTCGCATTTGGCATCCGGCCTCATTATCTGCTCCACCGAGATCATTCGACCCCGGAGCGTAGTTGGACCACTACTGACGGTTGCGCCAGGGCAACGCCATCCATCATCACATGCGATCGCATATCTTGCCGGGAAACTGTGGAGCAATTCCTTGCAAACTGTGCTCGTAGTCCGTGCGACAGACAAGCTGATGGCTCTCTACGGTGGACAGCGCCGGGCGCTTGTTTCGACCCACCTGTCACATGAGGTTGCACTTGCTGGCGTGTTCTTGTTCAGACGAGCCCACAGTCCCAGCTTTGAATGGGACTTGATTCGTAGCGGCGGAGACCGTGGCGCACTGCCGGATGCAGTGTCGGCTGATGCCGTGATCGAGCTAATCGGGCGGTATAACGGCACGACTGTCGCCAGCAAGTTAGGCCTAGCCGCTGAGTGCAAACTCGAACTCTGGTGATTATGAGAACAACGTCTTCCATCCCTGACTTCGAGTCGGCTGCGGTGAGTGTCTTGGCCCGATTCCGTGGGCTCCAAGCTGAGGTCGCTCCGAACTATGCTGTGCTTCGCGATGTCAAGACACCTGGAGCCGCACGCAAACGCTTCGAACGCATGGCCAAGAAAGGGCTGCTTGCCGCCTCGAAGTTGCCTGCTGGTCCGCAGGTCTTCCGGCTGTCTGCAATGGGAGTCAAGTTGACCGGAGCGCCTCCCTCCTTTGCGGACGCTCCTACTTTGGGGGTCTCCTACGACATGATTGCGGCCTCCCATCTTGGGTGGCGCACCGGCGAGTTCATCTTTCTTACGCGCAGCGAACTTGATGCTCTTGCGGCCGAGCTGACCCCAAATTCGGAACCACTCAAACATCATGGGCGCTTGCTTCTCCGCTCGTCCCGGACTGCCGGTCCAGGGCACGACCTCGAATGGCATCTGCATTTCTGGCTCGCTGAATTCAAGCCAGCGGAACAGTTGGCTCGTCGAATTGAGGTCATTGCGAAACAACTTCCCGGGTCTGCGCCGCTTTTTGAAGCTGCCAAGGAAATGGGGCTGTTGGGCGTAACAGTCGCGGTTCCATCCGTTGGCGTGAAGGCGACTTTGGAGGCGATGTCCTTTCCTTTGGAGGTCTCTCCAGTCGTTGTCGAAGACCTGGCCGTAGCTGTGTCTAAAACATCCGACCTATGACGAATAAAGCTAAAGGTTTGCCCAACGTGCGGCGCATGTGGATTCAGGGACTCCACATCTCCATTGGCACCCCGCTAGGCTTAGGAGGAGTCCTTCGCATTGCTAACCACGAAGAGGCTGTGCGTGCCATTTCAAATCTTCTGTCTTTAGCAGGCTACGGTGAGGTTGAATTTGTGCATCCCTCTGGCGGGCTCTCTACATATATTGCGACCGATGGCCTGATCAGCAATCCGCAGGTATTCCTCGGTTATGGCGATGCCACAGGCTTTCCGTTGCTGCTTGGAGTCAAGGGCGCGATGGAGGGGCATCTCACTATTATCGGGCCGACTCGTTGCGGCAAATCAACGACCATCGGGTCCATGTCCTTTCAGTTGTCTTCCCTTGGCTTTCCCGTATTTGTCGTCGGCATCAAGTCATGGGATCCGGTCCTTTTGGCGTCTCTGAAACTGGCTTGCGACGCGCTGACGCGTGGTGCTCCGGATGGGAAGCCCAAAGCCGTGCCATTTACCTACTTCTCGCTTCAATCGGGAATTAAGACGGGCACCTTTAACTACCATGCGCAGACAAAACCGAGTTCTCAGGCGCAGTGGTCGAGAGCCGGCATGTTGGTCCAAGCGCTCATGCCCGGTGGAAGCGCGAGTGACGCGACCAAGCGTTACTTTGAGACCTATGCGCAAAAACTTCTCCAATCGTTTGATTGGGGGGCTTCGTTCCGAGAGCAGCACGCTAACGCCACCAAGGTCAAACAGGATCGCGACGCGAAATATGCAACGGCGGGAATTATAAATGAAATTCTGCGCCTCGCATCCATCGAACAAGCCAATCCGCCAACAGATGACCCTGTGAGCATCAAGCTCGATGACGTGATGAATGCGAAGGGTAGCATTTACTTTGATTGCTCCTTTCAAGAAGTGGGAGCAACCGCCACGGCCTTCGCCGCCATCGTAGTTCTGGCAATTATTTCCGTGAAGCGCGCAATCTGGCCCGGCCGGGAGAAACGCATTGTCATCTTCATTGACGAGGCGCAGATGTTTCCCAGGGGGCTCCTTAAGCAACTCATCGAGCAGGCTGCCGGTTCTGGGATCGTTCTCGTCCTTGCCTACCACACGCTCGAACAAATGGGTGAGGATTGGGAGACAATTTCCATGACTCAGGCACGCATGATTTTTGGTGCGGTGCCCGGCGGCTTGACCGACCGTCATCTGCAAAGTCTCTTCGGCACGCATACAGTATATCGGAAGAGCTTTTCCGAGACGGCGGGAATCGCAATCGCGAGAAATTACGGGGTGGCACATGGCCCCAGTGGTTCGACCTTCAGCGAGGGGCTCAGCATTGCTTTGAGTCGCAACTCGAACTTTGGCCTCACGGAAGTCGAGGAGCCAGTCTGGACGCCCAACCATACTCTAGAACTTAACGACGACCGCGACCAATTCGTTTTGCAGGTAAGCCCAGGAGCAGAATACGCCCAATTCGGGCCGGGTGCGCTTCTGGCCCGCCGGGGCGGGACACATCTGAGTTTCGACATCATCAACCAGACCGCAGAGGACGTCCTTAAGACAGGGCCTCTACCCAGCTTGCCGACCACCCACACTCCGGCGCTGATTCAAAACAGCACCGCAACTCAAGGCGACGGCGGAAGGCGGGCCACTTGGCAAAATGCATTTATCCGCATGGCAGAAAACGTTCAAAACCAACTCAAATAGGAAACATTATGGAAGTAGAAATCAAACGCGCCGTATTCATGGACGAATGGATCAACATCGGGCCTAGTGGCGGGCCTGGAATCCTCGGATTCCTCAAGGACCTCGCTCGTGAATTCTTCCCACCGACCAACTGCCGCACCTATGAGTTCCAGAATTACGTGCTGGGCTTCAAGTGGACGGCAACAGACAAAGAACTCGCAACACTGCGTGCGAATGGAATGCTAGGACACATTGCTCTACGGCTTCATGATAACTATCCGCCGCTCACGTTCGCGGACTTGTTGGGGACGGAATACATTCCCGAAGTCAATCCCAGTCAACCGGAGCTTTTTCGGGTTGAAGGTCAAATCCGTGAAGCAGCCGTGAAATGGACGCTTTTTCTTCAAAATCTCGCTGCAAACGAGTGATTTCGAGGGCAGTTCTTTGACATCCATTTTGTCCGGGTCAAACCACTGAATCAGCACGCTGAATCAGTTGGTCCTCGGACAATCGCATCCTCATTCTGCCAAGGCAGAAGAAGGGGTGCTTAGGTTCGATAAGGTTCTAGCGGCAAGGCAACAATGGTGTTGTCCTGACGCGTTTTGACTAAATGCAAAAGGAAACCTATGCAAAAGAAGATGAAGAACCCGGCTGCCGTTCAAGTTGAGCAACCATCAGTTCAGGCTGAGAAACGGCGACTTGTCCACGAAGTAGAAGAGACAATCGGACCTAGAATCCGTCGGCAGAGTAGCGGCGATGGCACAAACCCCCCGTTTGAAAAGGCTGGGATTAAGGACATTGCTGCATCCGAAACCCTCATCCTTGCTACGGCAATAGGTGACGTGGTGCTTCGCGGATTCGAAATGAAGGAGCGACGCAGGTTGCATCGCTACCTTCTGCTGATTGCTGGCGCATTGGCGGTGCTGATCGGGCTCGTCAAATCGGCAATCATACTAATTAACAATTAGTAGGTTCAGCAGATTGAACCAGGGTCTTGTGTAGCTTACGCCGCTACCAAGACCCAAATTGCTTTCCATGTTCTCCGACTCGACGAAAGGTGCGTTTCGCAGCATGCTGCTTTTTGAAAGTGCAGCTCTGGCTGGCGATGTCTACCTTCCGGGAATGAAAGAAATGGTCCAAGCAGACGGCAGCCGCATTCAGGCGGCCCGAAAGCGACAATCTCTGACACAAGAGAAGTGTGCCCAAAAGCTTTCCAATGAAGTTGGCCACGAGATCAGCACTCGGAAACTTCAAGAGATCGAGGCCACTGGTCGCGTCAGCCGCGAAACTCTGGAGACGCTCGCAGCGCTCCTGGATGTGACCGTGGAATCACTCTTCTCGGAAGCGCAGTTGCCGTGGTCAATCCCAGCGCTTGAGTGGCACCCGGACACAACATCCCCAGCTTGGCTGTTACGCGCAGAATTCGGAATTGTTCCATTCCATCACCGTGAAAACGAAATGAACGCTTTCCGCGAATGGTGCTCTTCCCCGGCGCCCTTGCGCGTCCGGCTGATCACGGGCAGCGGCGGCATGGGGAAGACACGGTTTGCCATGGAACTGTGCAAAATCATGCAATCCGAATATCAATGGAGAGCTGGATTTCTGCGCTACGACTCGTTCAGCGAAGACTTGAATCAATGGAAGGAGGTATTCGAGGAACACCCACTTTTGCTGGTGTTGGATTACGCGGAAAGTCGGGTCGAGATCATCGACTGGCTTTTGGGCGCTGCCCAAGGTGGAAGGCTACGACGTTTGCGGGTCATTTTACTGGCCAGAACTCGGGTGGGAGATTGGTGGGGCGAACTGTGCCGAAGTCGGAACGCTGGCGCGATGGTCGGAAGCAGGGGATTGGACATTCACGAACTCCAGCCGGTTGCGCTGGACCGCGAGCTGCGGATGGAGTCTTACAAACTTGCGTTCGACGCATTCGCGAAGCGGTTGAACCTGAAGACTGCAATGGAACTCCCTCGAAACATTCAGAGCCAGGCATTCGAGCGTGTCCTTTTGCTCCACATTCGCGCCTTTTCCAACCTTTACGAGCAGATGTCTGACGACGAGAACGGGATACTGGATTACCTCTTGCACCGGGAGAAGCGGTTCTGGAGCGAAAGACTCGAAAGCCTCGGGATGGAAACATCTCTGCTGGCCGCGATGGAAGAAGGCATGGCCGTGGTAAGCGCTACTGGCGGAATGAAGACCGAACAGGCGGGGCTTCTTGCTTTGGATATGCTTCCATCGCTCGAAGGGCGCTCGCGCGACACACGAATCGCGATCAACCGACTGCTTCATGAGTGTTACCCCGGCAGCAACTGGATTGAGCCCATTCAGCCGGATTTGGTCGCGGAACGTCTGACCCAAACCGTATTCTCAAGCAATTCCGGACTTCGAAAGCGCTTAACAGCCGCCGTGCGCGATGCTGCAAAGAAGAGTCGAACTGCATGATCGACGCATTTCAGGTGCTGCTCCACTGCAACCGTGTTGCGAAGCGGAGCGACGACGGCGTGAAAATCCTTAGAGAAATAATCGCCGAAGATTTTGAAGAGTTGGTTTATCCCAGCATCAGGGTTGCGATAGCCGAGGGAGGGCCAATAGCTGGTGTGTTGGAAGAGTTATTGAGAGAAAGCCCAGCGCCGATCTCCTGCATGACTCTCGCGAATGCAATTCCCCCAAAAACAGTGGTGCTCGCCAGTTTCGCTACCGTTGTCCTGGAACAAAAACTTCGCCTTGAAGTAACGATGTTCGACCGAGACTTCACGGATGTAATCCTTCTGCCGGGCGTGCCGCGCTTTCCAAGCGAGATGACCTCCGGCGTTCATTTCGTCACACCTGAAAGCGAGTCCACAGCACAAGAGCAGGCAATGGTAGTGGCGAAGGAATATCTGCTTGGGATTGCAAGAACGCTTGTCGAGTTTGGGAGGCATACCCGGACATTAAATGACCTTCCTACCGCACTAGCGGCATTTCAACGAGCGGAAGAACTCGCGTCCAGAGTCTTCAACGCGAGTCCGAATGAATGCCGCGAATTCTATTTTGAGATTGCTCTGAGTCTGGCTTGGACGTTCCTCGACATGGGCAACATTGAGGAGGCTCGTTCTTGGGCCATTCGAGTTTTCAACCTCCACGGAGACGAAAAGGACCGTTCCTTGGAAGACGTTCGCATCGTTGCCGAGACTGGGCTTTTAGTTTCAAAGACGTTGACCGACGACGGCGAAATTTCCACTGCGCTACACCTAGCGGAAGCTTCGGTTCGCGACTTCGCCTCGTTAAGTGGATCAGAAACGCACGAGTCAGAGCCAATGATGGGACTAGCCTCGGCCAATTTCGCTAAAATTCTCCAGCGCGCGGGCCGGTTGAGCGATGCCGTTGCCACAGTAGATGCGTTGAGTCATGACCTGAAGGGAATGGTCGTGCTGAGTTCCGACGCATTCACGCCACTGCATTGCCGCGTATTGATCATATCGGCGGAGATTTTCCTTTTAGCCGGACAGGTTTCGCGCGCGTTGGAGAGCGCCGAACAGGCTGCCGCGTTGGCCGACAAGCTGCACCAAGTCGCCCCGAGGTCGTTCAGTGGGATGCTATGCCGGGCGCTATCACAAAAGGCGCAGACGGTTCTGATTCTTAAGGGCGCAGCCCAGGCCATTGAAATTTTGGAAGACGCGTTATCCATTGGAAACCAATTGGCAACAGCCATCCCGGAAGTCAGACATGCATCCGCTTGCGCACTACTGCTGCGATCCCAGTGTTGGCTTCAGGCAAGACATTTCGACCGGGCTTTGGAAGACGCACAGAGAGCGCGCGGAGAATTGCTTGCCGTTGCGACCTTGTATCCCTTCTTTAATCTGAAGCTGAAATTGATCGCCTTGGTTTTTGAGGCCGAAGCTCTGGAGGGGCTCGGAAATTTCGGTGAAGCGCTGGGCTTCCTTGCTACCGTCGAAGCGGAACGGGAAAATCTCAAGTGGAGCTTTCCGGCTGAACACACCCTCTTCATCGCGAGGTCAATGGAAGTCAAAGCGAGACTCCTTTTTCAGCTTGGGGAGATTCAGCAGGCCGGAACGTGTTCGATCTATGCCTCCGCCCAGTGCAGCTTGTGGCAAGGAGAGAAACCAGCCACCTTTGCGGCCCAACAAGCAAGCTGCCTGGTCACGTTAGCGCGGGCCAGCCTAGCCGCAGGTGATGCACAGGTAGCAGCTCAAAGTCAGAATGACGCAGACACCATTTATCGGGACTACGAACAAAGAGGACTAAAGGTTGTGCCGGCTCCCCTCCTCCTCGAACTGAGCCAATGAAGCAAAAATCTCTCTCCAGACTGTCAGCAAAAACGTCAGCAAAGGTGTTGGAAAGGTGCTGGATTCGGTGGTGCTGGTGTAGTGCTTGACTCAACAGGAAAATCGAGCATTTTCAGTGCGGAAACGCTGCTTAAGGCGACCGATTCCGACCCTCGCCTCCAAACCGAACTGCGTGTGCAGTAACGGTTTAGAAAGTCCAGGAGGTCGAGTGGGCACCAAAGTGGGAACTGAAAGTAATACTCTTTCAGTGTCCGTTCAGTACTCCTGAACGACTCCCCCACTACCCGCTAACGCGGTGGAATCGGTTTCAATGACACTTGCGAGCGCGAGTGAACATGAAAACACGATTCCGTTTGATCCGCCGCAACGAGCGACTCCACCGCTTCTATTGCCTCGATACCGTCACCGGTAAACGCATCAGCCTCCAGACGCAGGACGAGGATGTCGCAGCCCAAATCGTCCTCGCCAAAAACCAGACGCTCCGCCAACCCGCCCTCAACCTCCAAATCGCCAAAGCCTACCTCGCCGGCACCGATTCCGGCGTCACCACCCGGACGTGGCGACACGCCCTGACCTCGCTCATCGACACGAAGCAGGGCGAAAACAAATCGCGCTGGGAACGCGCCGCCAAAGACCCTGCCCTGGCCGAATTGATCGACCGCGTGGTCATCGAAACTCCCGCCGAAGCCATTTTACAAGCGCTGAAAGCCGGCACGGTCAGCACGAACGTGTTCCTCCGGCGCCTGCACAATTTCTGCGTCGCGATGAACTGGCTGCCGTGGCCCATCGTCCCCGGCAAGCAATGGCCAACCGTCCGCTACAAGGATAAGCGCGCCATCACCCTTGACGAACACCGCCGCATCATCGCCCGCGAATTCAACCCTGAACGCCGCGCGTTCTACGAGTTGTGCTGGCACCTCGGAGGCTCGCAGTCCGACATCGCCAACTTGAGCAGCGACAACGTGGACTGGGAACGCCGCACCATCGGCTACGCCCGCCGCAAAACGGGTACCGTGGCCGCGCTCCGTTTCAGCGCCGATGTCGAAACAATCCTCCGAGGGCTGCCCCAAGAGGGCCCGTTCTTCCCCTACCTCATCGACGTTCGCCCTGCGGATCGCGCCACGGAATTCAAGCAGCGCTGCGCCGGGTTGGGGATCACGGGGGTTACGCTCCATTCCTACCGCTACGCCTGGGCCGAACGCGCCAAAGTGTGTGGCTATCCCGAGCGGTTCGCCCAGGAGGCCCTCGGGCACAATTCGAAGGCGGTGCATCGGGCCTACGCCAAACGCGCGGAGGTGACGGTGCCGTCGCTGGACGACTTCGAGCGGCAGCGGGAGAAGGAGAATATCGTCGCCGTGCCTTTCTCTAATACCGGCGCTGGAAAGCCTGACTCTGAATCAGAAACCTGTTTGAATGCCTACTGTAAGGCGGTTATTGCCACAAGAGCTACAGTTCACGTTCCGACAAGTTGAGACAGCGGTTGGCATCGCCGCCGGATGGTGCGCGCAGTAGCCGAAGACAGCAATGGCCAACGATCTGTCGGTTTGTTTGAGTGCATTTTTGCGCGCTGCTGATCGACAGTTGCGAGCGTGGATTATTCTCGATGTTCCGTAAGCTCGGTTCCGTTGACAGTCAGCGTAATCTCTCCCACTTCGCCATCGCGGGTGAGGATGAAAGAACTCAAGATCAGCCGGTTTAGATCGGGATTCATCTTTAGCATCGCGGGACATTCGTTGAGCGCAGACAGTACCAGACTGGTATTCTGAACCAAGCCGTACCCCAGCAGAAGTTGCCCGTGCTTCCGATAAAATCTAGCTTCCCCGGATGACTGCTGAATCCGAAACAGCAGCGGCTTCCCCTTCATCGATATGAACAAGTTGCCTTCAGCTTCGATTCCGATCGGGCGGGGCACCAGCTTTGTCACGATGAATGGCATCCAGCCTTCTTCTTGCCACTCGGCGAGGGCTACGGGCTTTTGGGGGCATTCGGACTCGTCGTTGGTAGGCGCAGTGGCATTTGCCGGAGTCGACTCGGCGCCATTTTTTGAGTCTGTAGCTCTGATGAGGAAGTCCCGTCGCCCTTCGGTGGTGGCAAAGTGTCGCCGGACTTCCGGAATGTCTGTGCATGGGTGTTTTGGCCAGGGGGGACCAAGTTCGTCGAAGAACACTCGCCCCCCGTACGGGGATTGATAAAAATAGACGCTGGCACTACACACGGGGCACCTCGCGTTGGGATTGACATAGCTCGGATATGAGACGAACGGAAACTCGAAACCCTCACCATGACTCGTGGACCGATACGCCGAGACAATGCGCCCTGCGACATATCCGGATCGACCGCTGCACGAGCCCGATGGATGAATCGGGATGGGTCCAAAGCCATTGTTAATGAACTCTATCTCCTCACCGCAGTGGTAGCAGAAGGCCATGCCAATGTGCTCCTACCACCTTGGCGGCAGCGGCGCAAACTGTTCGGCGGCTCCCAGCGGCTGGGAACATCAGGTGGTCAGTTTGTTTGTCTGAAGACGTGGACCCAGATCCTTCGATTCGGGTCCGGCTTGGCATGAAGTCATGCGAAGCCTTCCACGGGTCGCCTTGTTTTTTCCGACCCTGGCGGCCCGTCCCCGCGAACCCGGAAACGAACCGTGCTGCGAAGCCACTTGGAAAGGCCAGTGTGCTGTTGCCGACGTGAGGCCGCGTTTCTGGTCCTCACATTGTATCGGCGTTGGTCGTAACCGCTGGGATTTGAGTCGCAACGGCACATCGTCTAGCCTATCCAAAGAATCGACACCCGATACGCAATATGTCCGAAAAAGTCACAGTCTTTTACTCATGGCAGAGCGATACTCCTGGGAAAGTTAACCGCAACTTCATCGAAGACGCCCTGAGGGAAGCGCTAAAACGTCTGCACGCCGACGCCACCGTGGCGATGGCGTTACGAGACGCGAAGATCGAGCTTGATAAAGATACGCAAAACGTTCCCGGGTCTCCGCCGATTGCTGAAACGATCCTCCGGAAAATCGACGAGTGCGCGGTTTTCGTCGCTGACCTGACCTTTGTCGGAGAGTCGAAGCAATCTTTGGTAAGCACCGGTGAAAAGCCCCGGCAATTCGCCAATCCGAACGTGCTGATCGAGTATGGTTATGCTCTGCGCCGGCACTCACACTCCGCAGTGATAGGCGTGATGAACACAGCCTACGGAAAACCGGACGAGGAATCCCTGCCGTTCGACCTACGACACCTTCGGTGGCCAATCACCTACTACTTTGAAGGCGGAGCATCTAAGGACAAAGAAGCATATCAAGAACTCGTTTCAGCGCTCGAGAAGGCCATCAAGCTAGTCCTAGCCAGTCGTCCGGCATCCAATGTCGGCGCAGGCGCTGCCGTAGACCTTAATGATGCCCAGAGTTCCTATCTCGCAGCGCAAAAGATAGTGAACGCCGGCGATGTAGCGGGGTGGCGAGAGCTTGTTAAGAAAGCGAGACAGCCAATGAGCGGACGTTTGAACGATTGGCGCAAGCGATTCGATGGAACCACGGGGATTCCCAGCAAAGAGCTTCCGGGAATCGTGTTGGAAGCTGCGACCATATGCAGCCCGCTAATGGCAATTGCATTGGTTGGCGTGGAATCCGGTGACGCAAAGTTTAACAAGCACTCGGCTCTCCTGGAAGATTTCCTTCAGCCTCGGGACTGGAACACAGCCGGTCTCGTCGTGATTGGAAGCATACCCGAGAGCTTGGTTTTCACGTTTCAAGCATTGCACGGTGCTGCCTGCGTTCAAGCATCTGAGCTTTCGCTCGCGATTGGACTGTCCCGTACACGGGTCACCCGGCTGCATCATTTTGACGGCGTCGCGCTACATCAGGACTTTCGTTTCATCGCTCTGCCTGAGTCTTTTGGTAATTCCCCGGAAATAGCTTGGCGGTTTCTCGTTGAATTGCCCGATAAATGGTCTTGGCTGAGTCGAATCTTTGGAACCGTCGAGGACTACCAAGTCTGCCTCTGCACCTACTATATGGCCCTCAATATTCAAGAATTGGCCTGTCGAATTGCAAACGAAAAAAACCAGGAGATCGCGGAAGACCCCTACCTCGACGTTCCCCCGATGTGGTTGCGTATGGGCCACGACATTGAGCGCCGAGCGTATACAGCATTGGTGGATGCGGACAGCCAAACCAGAGCCATCTGGCGGAGTCTCCCGGTGTCAGACAAACAAATCGCAGATCGATGGCCGGCTTGGGTCGAGAAGAGTGTCCGATGGCACTCGGGCGTGCGACCTCTCCCAAGTTTTCGGAAACCGGTCAATCGGACTTTGTTCGAGGACTTGCGCCCGGAAGAATTGGAATAATTCAATCCTTTTTGGATTTCTGGCGCTTGACGAGCGACTGTTTCACCGCAGATGCGGGCGGTGAAGTTCGAGAGAAGACTTTTGATTGTCCACCAGCCACGCTCTTTCGCGAAGTCAATCGTCGAACGTCTGCACGTCGGTGTCCTCGGGCGCCAGTGGCCGGAAAGACAGGGCTTGGTCCAGGCCGCCCAAGGTGATCCGCGAGGATTGGTCGAGTTGCCCGGCCGGCTTATGGTAGGCCGACTGGAGCGGCTCCTGGAACGGCGTGCCGCGATATTGCGCAATGGCCTTCTGCGCCACGAGGAGCGCAAACACCTCCGCCTCGGTCACGGTCACTCCCGGGAATTGCTCCACCTGCTTTGAGTAAAAGAACCCGTATCGACGGGTGTCGTACTCGATGGGCAAATTCAAGCGGCACTTCATGAAATCGACGTCCCGCTTGATCCTGCGGGTGCATACCTCGAACTCCCGGGCCACCCCGCCGCAGTTCGGCAAATCCCCGCCTCTGATGAACTGATGCAACCGCATCATCCGCTCCAACGGCGGGCGAATGTGCGGCATGTTCACTTTTCGCCGAAGAAACCCTCCTCCTCATCTTGGGGCAGTTTCACACGTGCACCATGGGTGATTGGACATGAGAGAGTGTGTTTGGCTACGTCGTCGAGAATGCCTGGACGGGTGATTCTCCCCATCAACCAGCGCTTGCGCCAGTAACTGCCGAGCATTTCGGTGTGCTTTTGTCCGTTGGCAGTTGACAGGAAATACTTGGGTTTAGAATCCATCCCCAATAACACCTCTCGAAAGTTCTTGGCGAGTGGGATGCCGTAAACCACGCGCGAGTTGCCGTGCATCAACAACTCGTCGGCGGGCAATCGAACATGTGCCAAGCCGTCGCGCAGCTTCCGCATCAGCGGGTTCACACCTTCGCCAAAAATGCTGTTCACCTTTCGAGGTAAAGCACCGCGCGGAATTAGAGTGTTGAGGTAGTCGATAGAGACCTTGCTAAAATGGTAGGAGCCGTAGCCCAGGCTCATCCCCAATTCCTTGTATTCAATCACTGCGTCACCCTTACCTCCAGCCTCCGCCACTGGCACACGCACGCGGTTGTATTGGCTCGACCCAACCCCATACAGACTCGTGGTAGCCAACAACACCAGATTCGGTGACCGAATTACCGTATCGCCCTTTATTGATGACGCGATGATGCTGGCCTGCTTCTCGTAGCGGGCTCGATAGAATTTCACGACCTCCGGGCTAGTCAGCATCATGCAGACAAGCTTGCCACCCAACAGCGTGTTGTAAGGCGCAACAGCGCCACAAATGATAATGTCCATCATGTCCACCCCCACATGCTCAGCTTTCACCAGCCGAACAAGTTGCCGGATCGCGTGCTTTCCTTGCGGAGATTCGAGCGCTGTTCTAAGAGCCGCCGCCGACTCATCTGCCAGTCCCACCTCACGGAGGTTTCGACGAATGCCGAGCAGGAGGGCCAACGTCTTTGACCGCTTGGACCTGAAAAGAGTAGTCAAAGCCTGTTTCTTCCAATCAATTTTGCCTCCACCTTCCCCCGTCGAGTTGCGCTTGTGCTCAGCCGCAGCGGCGTCCAACTGATGCAGCTTTGCGGCTTTAAGCGAATCCTCCTCCAACTTCTGAATGACTTCGGGCGTCGGGTTCGTCAGGTGGCGCTTTTGCAGAATGCCGTCGGCAATCGAGTGAAGGCCGTGCTTCTTCGGGAGAATGCCGAGCGATCTAATCCCAGACAGTGCCCCATCCAAGGACGATACCTCCGCACCGTCATCGACCTGCGCATTGGCCTACTGATGGAACGCGGTGAAAGAATCCCCTGATGATGTAGCCGATGACGAATGAACATTTTCTCCTCGAGTTGAAAACCAATTCACGACGAGCGGTCAGTCCGCTGGAGATTCGAGCCGTCGTGGCTGCGTGGCGAGCGACAGCGCCATGAAACGCGACTCGACGACGTCACTTTTTCGTCGGAGTAGATTTCGCCCGAAGCGCGGATAAATGGAGAAAAGAGATGGTGAGTGAGGAAACCATCGGCAGTGCGATACTACAGCAAAGCGCTCCATGCGTTTTTCACAAAGAGGCCGGAAACGTGCGCAAGCTCCTGAGGAAAACCGTTGGCGGTTGTCACTCCCAGAAAACTGCGCGCGCGCGTCAGGCCAACGTAGAGAAACCTTTCGACGAGACCGGGCGCAGTCGCCGCCATCTCGTCCGCGTTGACGAAAAAGACGGCTTCAAATTCCAAGCCCTTAATGAACTGAACGCTGAAGACGCGGACTTTTGCTTGGGTTCCGAGGATTCGACCATCAAGGCAAGCCTCGGTCTCAATCCCATAAGACTCTAGGAGCGGTTGGCGAATCCGGTCAGCGAGTTGGCGAACTTGGTCTTCGCTTGGAACCAGCACTGCGACTGAACACACCCGCGCCGGTTGGTCCTCATTCGCCATCGCCTCCGCGAGGAGGACGAAGGCCGGGGTGGCAAACGTTTGCTCGACGTGCCGGGCTATCGGTTTCAAGCCCTCATAACGAGCCTGCCCGCTGCCAAACACCCGCCGCTTGCGGTGTGGCGCCACTATAACGGACGAGCCGATTGCGAGAACGTCATCAAGGAACTGCGCCAGGGCTTCGCGCTGCCGACCTTGTGCCTAGAAAACTTTTGGGCCACAGAGGCGGCGTTGAGCCTGGCCACGCTGACCTACAACCTGACGGTCCTCTTCCAACGCCACCTGGGCTGGCAGAAGAAGGTGACGATCCACAGCCTGTGTTTCTGGCTCTTCGTGACCGCGGGCGTTCTGAGTCGTCCCGGCGGCAAGACCACGGTGAAGTTGGCTGTGCCCAAGCGCGAACGCAGCTGGTGGCGGTGCTTGTGGGAGAAAATCCTCAGCCCATTACCCAACTGCAATGCAGTAGACAACCGCCCCGTCTTCAGCAGCGAGATCGCATGAATAATCATTTTCGACTGCATCGTTCTGGCTCAGAGCCTGTCTGAAAATGGCGTGACGTCATATTTAAGCGAGTCGACGAATTTGAATTCGAATCATAGCCAGGTTAATCTAGGCTACCGCGCTGGTCTCGGTCTGTTCGTAGTCTCGGACGAGTCGGAGATGACGCATCAACCAAGCAAAGGTCCGCTCGACAATCCATCGGCGAGGCATGACGACGAAGCGTGCGAATTGGTCAGAACGTTTAACGATTGCAATTTGAATCTTCGACCAACGAGCCTTTACCCACTCCTCAAAGACTTGGCCCGTATAGCCCCATCCGCCCCAATCTTTTCCAACCGAGGAAACCAGTCGGCCACTCGATCGAGCAATTGCTTGGCCCCTTCTCGATCTGGGCAATCTGCGGGAGACACGATTGCTCCGAGCAACAGCCCAAAACTGTCGACCAAGGATGTGCGCGGTCTTTGATCCTCTTGCCGGCGTCGTAGCCAACCTCGCCTCCAAACCCGTCAGACTTGACGCTGTGGCAGTTTTCCACGGGGACATAAAGGATGGCATTGACGACGAGTCGTCGAGCGGTTTGCGGCCGGCCGAGGAGTGCGAGATAAAAAGACAACCTAACAGGTCAACGTTATTCGTAAGATTGCTCACAATATTCCCCACCCATGTAGATCGCGATCCCACCGGAAAATCGCGGGAATGCTTTTTCAGACAGGCTCTCAGCTAAAAAAGGTGCGCGGACTGCCTACGACAAGTCCGCTGAAGAGCTCCGCAATTGCCGGTAATCCTGATAGGCACTCGCTTCCGAACTGTTCGCGCGCTTTACGAGATTACGAGGCTACATTATCATCAGGGCACGATGTCCAGTTACAACGTCAACAGCTTGCTCGCGCAGTTCGACAAGAACGATTTGATCCGAAAGGAGTTGAAGGCTGGGGAGACCGTCTTCCGGGATGGCGATGCGGTGGCACATTTGTATTTTGTCACCGAGGGGGGAGTTCGTGCGGAGCGGTATTTGGCCAATGGTCAGCCGCTGGTGTTCTTCCGGGCGATGGGCGGCTCGGTGTTGAGTGAGGCAACGTTGTTCCTGAAAAAGCACCCTTACACCTGTGTCGCCACGGTGGATTCCCGGCTGGTGCTGGTGCACAAGGAACGGTTGATTGAGTATGCCCGGCGTGATTGGAAGTTCATGCAGCAACTTTTCTCCTGCATCACGACGCGCTATACGGACGCGCTCCTGTTTCGCGAACTTTCGGGCATCCGGTCGGCGGATGAACGACTGCAAATGTGGTTCGAGTGGCAGGTGAGCATGGGAGAACGAGAGTTCAACCTGGAAGGTCGCATGGGCAGCTTGGGTGAGGATTTGGGACTGACAAGGGAATCGGTGTATCGGTCGCTAGCGCGGTTGGAGAAGCGCAAATTCATCACACGGGAGAGCGGCCTCATTCGCGTGGTTGGGGCGTGAATGGGAGAAAAATCGGCCCTTCGCTCCTCAGAATAGTTGCCGTTGGCAAATGAACGTCGCCTTCCAATGCCACCTCACCGAAGTGCGTGCCTGCCGTGTTTGCGTGAAATTCCTTCCACAGGAACCGCGCCCCATTGTGCAGATTTCACAGAACGCAAAAATCGCCGTCATTGGCCAAGCGCCGGGGCGCAGAGTCCACCTCTCCGGTGTTCCATGGCAGGACGCCAGTGGCCATAACCTGCGTGCGTGGTTCGGCGTGGATGCGAGAACGTTTTACGACCCAAACTCTTCTGCGCTGATGCCGATGGGCTTTTGTTTTCCCGGTTCGGGCAAATCTGGCGATTTGCTGCCACGCCCAGGATGTGCGCGCTGTGTAATCCTCGCCTGATCACCGCATTGGATACCATCAAGCTTACGCTGCTGGTTGGGCAATATCCGCAGCGGCACTAACTTGGCGACCGTGCGGCGGACAATCTGACCGAGACCGTACGCTGTTTCCACGAATTGCACCCACAGTTTTTGCCGCTCCCGCATCCCTCACCGCGCAACAACATCTGGATGGAAAGGAATCCGTGGGTTGAAAAAGATCTGCTGCCAGTTTTGAAATTGAAACTCGAGCGAGCCATCAATTCAAAATAGGCTTCCCCCGTCGCTCCCATCAACGGCAGAAATGAACTCCATTGCGGCTGCCTGCCACCGGGTCATCGGCAACAAGGAATATTTCACCGGCTTCGCCGGCGGGCAGGTGGCCAAGAACATTGTGCTGCGTTTGGAATCCAGCGCGAGCAGTTCGTTCTGCGTAACGGAGGCGCTGGCTCCATATGACTGTAATCATACGCGTCTGGCGAGAGTGAGGTTAGATTGTGTTCACGCTTCTGGGAATGGTTCTCGGCAGCAGCATACAAACAATGAACACAACACGCACAAAAAAAATGACCGCATCGTTCGTCGGGGTGGCTGCCGTTGTCGGCGCAATCACCTTCTTTAGCTCGCCGCCCAAAGCAGCAATGGCCGCAGAATCGGGCAAATCCGGTTTGTCATTCCTAAAATACACTGCGGAAGGCAAGATCGTTCGTCCTGAACCCTCCATGTATCGCAAATGGGTCTATGTCGGCACGCCGGTCACGCCGAATGACATGAATGACGGGGAGGCGTCCTTCCCGGAATTCCATGCCGTTTACATGGACCCGGTCAGCTTCGCCGAGTTTGAAAAAACGGGCGAGTATCCGAACGGAACGGTTCTCATCAAGGAGCTTTCCGCTGTCGGCGCGAAGAAAGCCTCCAGCGGCAACGGCTACTTCATGGGCGAGTTCACCGGCCTCGAAATCACCGTCAAGGATTCGGCGCGCTACAAGGACGAGCCGGGCAACTGGGCCTACTACAGTTTTGGCCACAAGTATCCATTGAAGGCTGAAGCGTCCGCGAATGCCGTGGCCAGTTGCAATGCCTGCCATGATCGCAACCGCACCGATGCGAAGAATCTGAGCAAGGACTGGGTTTTCGAGCAGTATTATCCGGTGCTCTCGGCCGCGCGTGCTTCGTTGAGGAGATAACTCCGGGCTGACGACGTTCCAAATCGCGCCCGGAGAGAAGCGATTGTTTCACTCCGGGCCTTTTACCTTTATGAAAACACTCGCAAACTTGTTCGTGCTTATCATCGCAATGGCCAGTTTCGCAGTTGGAGGATTCATCGGTTGCAAGGCCATCGCTCAGGGGACACCAGCAAATAACACTCCGGCCAAAACCGGCACAGCCTTCTCGCCTTATGTGGACGACAAAGGCAACATCTCGTTGCCGCAGGATTATCGCACCGCTTTCGTTCACCTCGGGACATTCAGCGTCGCTTCAACAAAGGAGAAGGAAGCAGCGGAATTGCACAACGTCTATACCCGCAAGGAAGACTGGGCCGCCTACAAGAAGGACGGCAAGTGGCCGGATGGAGCGATCATCGTGAAAGACGTTTACGAGGCTTCGTCGGAAGACCTCACAACGGGGCGTTCCTCCTGGGCATCTAAGATCAAGGTCTGGTTTGTGATGGTCAAAGATACCACGAATCGCTTCCCGAAGAACGAACTTTGGGGCGATGGTTGGGGTTGGGGTTTGTTTGACGGCAAAGACCGCAACAAACAGACATCGGAAAGCTATCGGGCCGATTGTCGCACCTGCCATGTGCCCGCAAGGAAGTCCGACTGGCTCTACCTCGACCGGTTGCCCTCGCCCACTCCTTAATCCAATTTATCATGCGTACAACTCACGATTCCGTTCACGGCCTCGCCAAAACTTTCGCGAACTTGGTGGTGCTCTCAATGAGAACCCGCAATGCCCACTGGAATGTTGTCGGGCCGGATTTTCAGTCCATGCACGCGTTTTTTGAGGCGCTTTACGAGGACCTTGAACCCGATATCGACAAAGTGGCCGAACGCATCCGCGCGCTCGGTTCGCCCGCCCCGGGCTATTTGAGAGAACTCATCGCCACCGCAACTCTGAAAGAGCGCCCAGGCTCACTTGAACCTTCCGACACACTACTCAAGGAACTGCTCGTCGACTACGAGACTCTCGTAGCCGGATTGCGCCACGACATTCGCGCCAGCAGCGACGCCGACGACCCAACAACCACGGACCTCCTCACTGGCCTGCTCGCCAGGTTCGAAAAGGCTGTTTGGATGATTCGCTCGCATCAGGTGTCCAGTGCCATTTGCAGCGTGCCTCCGCGTGAATCGGATGCCTGCGAATCCCATTCCTGCTGCGGAGGATAAACCAAATCTGACTATATGAACAATCTCAAATCTGCTCCCCGGAATGAAACGACTATTGCCTGCACGTTCACTGCGCTCGCAGGCAGTTCGTTTCTGTGGGCAATTGTTTCTGTCCTATTCGTTGCGACAGCGGTATGGGCGGATGACACTCCAAAAAAGAGCGAGCCGCCCGCCGAAGCCAAACCGGACAAGAAGGAAGATTTCAACGGCGACCAGGATGCGCTCGTCAAACAGTTCCCCCAGTGGAAAGATGCCTTGAAGTTGAAGGGTGATGCCATTGCTGGGAAAACCTTCTACGAAACCAAAACCTTCAAGACGGTGATGACCTGCGCTTCGTGTCACAGTTTCAACCCTGCTGACACGTTCACTCTGGATGGCGATGGTGAAATACGTTCAGGAAATCCCATCTACGGCGCGGTTCATCGAACCAACATAAAAAACAGCGCCAGCAGTCTGGCGGTGCTGGGAGGAAATGTTTGCGTCCTTCATTTCATGAAAGGGGCAGAGCCGGGCATGACGGCCCAAGAGATGGCCGACTTGAACGCATTTCTTCAAACCGGCGGGAAGGCGGATCATTCGACCTCCAAAAACCTGGATTACAAGGCGATGAGGCGCACCGTGCCGGAGAACCTCAGGGGCGGTGACCCTGTGCGCGGGAAAAGGCTCGCCTCCGAGCAATACTGCATATCTTGTCACACCGTCGAAAAGAAGAAGTATGCGCATGTTGCCGGGAGTCGAAAACTCGCGGGCAGCACAATCGCGGAGGATAAGATCAAAGATCTGGCCCTGCGCATTCGCAACCCGGATTTCAAGATCAACGATGAAATGCCCGGCCATGACGATACCCGTATGCCAGAGAAAGATCTTTTGGACATTATCGCCTGGCTGAAAGAAGGCAAGTGAACTTCAAATCACGCGCGATTCGAGGCCTCCGGCCTTCTCCATCCACTCAGGAAAACATTTTATGTTGCGCTGGATAGACGTCATCAAAATCGCCACCACAGGGAATCCCAAGCCGGATCGTCGCATCGAAAAGACTGATGCCGACTGGAAAGCTCAACTCACACCCGAGCAATACCGCATCACCCGGCAGGCCGGCACGGAGCGCGCCCATAGCTCCCCACTGTGCGCGCTCTCCGAGCCGGGCAAATACGCCTGTGTTTGCTGCGATTCCCACCTGTTCGACGCCGGAGAAAAATTCAACAGCGGCACGGGCTGGCCTTCATTCACCCAGCCGATTCAGGAAAACGCCATTTCCTACCGCAAAGACGATTCGCACGGCATAACGCTCGTGGAAGTGAACTGCAACACTTGCGACGCGCACCTCGGTCATGTTTTCCAAGACGGCCCGGAACCCAGCGGCCTGCGCTACTGCATCAACGCTGTGTCCCTGAAGAAGATTGCGTCCGCGGAACGCAAGGTAACCTTTGGCGGTGGCTGCTTCTGGTGCACCGAAGCCATCTTCCAGCATCTCAAAGGCGTGACCAAAGTTGAGAGCGGTTATAGTGGAGGCGACGTCGCCAATCCTACGTACCGCGAGGTTTGTTCCGGCGAGACCGGCCACGCCGAAGTCATCGAGGTCACTTACGATCCCAACCAGATTAGCTACGAGGAAATCGTTGGCGTCCATCTAAGCACGCACAACCCGACCACACTGAACCATCAGGGCGGGGATCATGGCACGCAATACCGTAGCATCATCTTCTACCGCGACGCGATTGAAAAGGCCACTGCTGAACGGCTCGTGGTGGAGCTTCGCGAACGCATTGGCAAGCGCGTCTTCACGGAAATCAAACCTTTCGTGCAGTTCTACCGCGCCGAGGCGAACCATCAGAATTACTACCTTCGCAACCAGGGCGAGCAGTATTGCGATGCGGTCATCGAGCCGAAGCTCGCGCGTTTTCGTGAGAAATTTGCCCATCTTCTGTCGGATTCTAAATGAGCTTCTACAACCTGTCTGAATTCAGACGGAGACTGCGCCCCGGCGACTTGCAGCCTCGCGGGCTGGATGAAGGACAAAGTCTGTTCGCGCAAGGCAATCCGATTAATGTGATCTACTTCGTGGAAGTGGGCGAGATTATCGCGGAGCGCTTTCTAGCCAACGGCGAGACGCTGACCCTCTTTCGAGCACTGACCAATCAGACCGTTGGTGAAGAAGCGTTGTTTTTTTCCGAACGACTTTATTCCGCCACGGCCTCGAAACCAACTCGCTTGCTGTTCGCGCAGAAATCCATTGTCCTGGAGCGATTGGAATCTTCGCGCGAGTTCCGAGCGAACGTTACGCACTGTCTTGCCGAACGATACCTGGATTGTCTGATGCATCGGGAGTTCCTGCGCATCAAAAACGCGGACCATCGGATTCTTTGCTGGTTGAATTGGATGCAGGAAAAATTTCCCGGCGAAATAGACTTCTCCGGGCGCATGGGAACTATCGGAGCGGAATTGGGACTGACGCGGGAGTCGGTTTATCGGGCGCTGGCCAAATTGGAAAAAAATGGGAGTATCAAACGCTCAAATGGGGTTATCAACCTGGCACCGAAGTCTATCAAAAGCGGCGAAGCGTCCAGTCAGGGCGCCTCCCGTTGACTCTCCCCTGCTTGGGTGCTCCGGCGGCACGCCGGAACACCCAAGCTTTTTGCTTCTGCCTCGTTCCTCCCGACCCGACAAATTCTCAAAGGCTATCCTTCGCTCAACGATCCACCGTGGCCACGCCCTGCGGACGGGAGCGATACGGAACACCATCCTGCCCGAGCGGCCGCGACTGGACGACGGATGGAAGACCTTGGGCATCAAGTTTCATCACATGGAGAAAGTTTCCTTCCTCGCTCTTGTTCTCGTCGGTCTGGTTGATTCGCTGGCAGATGACATAGAGAAACCTGTTCTTCGGGTCTAAGGCGCATTGAAAAGCCGTGCTGCCCGGTTGTTGAAAGTTGCGATTGTTGGTGAACCATTCGCCGGAGTGCGGCAATTGAAGACGATGGATTTCTGCCGGCTTCTCGGCGTTGTCGCCGGAAATGTCGTAGGTTGTCACCGTGGCGGCCTTGTCGTCGATTTCGCTGCGCGGTAGGTTGTTCACGGTGTAAAGGCGCGTGCCTTTCTTGTTGGGCAACACCCAGCAGATGTCCTGTCCGCTGTTCGGAACGGAATTGAGGAAATGCAAGTTGCCTTCCGAATCAAAATGAAAGACGCCCAGCTCGTTGCGTGTCACGAATCCGACGTAGAGAAGCGGCTTGGACGGGTGCGACCAAATTCCCAATGGCATCGAAGGCACTCCGGGCATACCCTTGTATTTGTATCCCTCGTTCGTCTCGGGCAATTGAAGCAGGGTGTTTTCGGACAATTCACTCTTTTTACCCACGGAGAAGGTGTGCAATTGCCCCTGAACGCTGGGATTCGTGCCGGCAAGAAACGATCGAGCGCCCTCGCCGTCGAAATCGGCATCCACCTGAAAGTCATTGCCGAACGCGAGCCTGGGGTTCGCCGACGCGAAATGAACCTGCGTGGGCTTCTGCGAGCCCTCGACTTCAATCTTGGAGACAAAGCGCAACACACCGTTCCCTTCAATGGCGAACGAAACGTAACTGGCCTTGGCCGCACCACGGAGGTTTTCGATTTGGTGATAATCCTCGTTCCGATTGGCACAGAGCAGGGTCTTGCCGTGGACGGAGAGGCTGTTCGGCGCAACACCTTGGGACGAGAAAGGAGAGCCGGGCACTGGTTTCAATGCCCCGTCCTTCTGAATATCGAACACGGCAATCGAATTGGCGTGCGTGTTGACCGTGAAAAGCCGCCGCCCGTCTTCACTGATGACCAGAGGCGTGTCGTTGTCGTGCGGGCCGAGCTTGCCGTGCGTGTCGTTGTTCATCCCCGTGCCACCCGTGTAGAATGGATTGCCCGGAAGTGGTGAAAGCGCTCCGTTGTCCTTCCGGGTGTAGCCGAGGACGGCGTTTTTGCCCCCCCGTGTGTCGTTGCTCTGAATGTAGAGATATCGTCCACCGGCGGCGGTCGCGTTATGTGTGGTAAACGTCATGCCGATGGCGACGCCTATCGAAAATAGCCCGGTTGTGATAGTGAATTTGATGGTAGCTGTTTTCATGGTTTAGTTTTCGTTCACGCTTGAAGAACTTTTTTTACCAAGCCGCGATGCCATTCGATATGATTGCAAGCATGTCCTTCCTTTGTTTTCTACCGGGCTGGCCAAGGACGAGATGAAGTCACCGGCGCGGATGCTCCGACTGCTCAATGCGCGAGTGAGACCAAGGCTTCGGCGTTGAGGCGGAAATCGTTGAAAAGCACACGCCCGTCCGGCCCGATGAGAATGAACCAGGGTGTGCCCCCGCTGCGATAGGCGCGCATCAGCCCCGAACCATTTCCTTCGCTACCCTGGCCGGGGTCATGGGCGAACGGAATGCCGAGACCATACTTGCGCTGTGTCTCCAGCATGGCCTCGAACGTGTTCGTCTCGAAGCCTTCGAAGACTGTTTGCACCACCGCGAAGCTGATTTCCTCCGGCTTGTCCTTGAGGGCCTCCACCAATCTCGCGAGCGTTGGAAAACCGCTGCTGTGACATCCGGGACACCAGCATTGAAAGCAGTAAATCAATTTGTGATGTGTCGGTAGGCTGGCGAGCGTGAGCGGCTCGGACGGTTTGCCGCGCGCGTCCACAGTGAGTGGGATGGAAAAATCCGGTGCGGGGCGGCCTTCGATTCCAGCTCTGATTGTCATGGTCGTTTATGGATGTTGGTCAACGTTGCAAATATCGAAGGTGAATTTTATCTGCGTGAAACCCAATTCAGTATGATTGCAATTATGCCAAAACAAAGGTGGGCATCCGCCGGATCGGCGGATTGGGGGTAAATACCTCCGCCTGCTTCTCGCGCAAATCCGCATCACGTTCCGCAGAATGTTTGACGAACGGCCTCGTGCTCCAACGGCGCGGCTTCGAGGTCATGGTTGGCCGGATTCTCGACGTAAGGCGTCTGCAATGCTTCTGTGAGCCGGTGAAACGGGGCAAAATCACCGCGATAGGCACCTTGAATCGCTTGCTCCACCCGGTGATTGCGCGGGATGATGACCGGATTTGTGGCTTGCATTGTCGCAAGTCGCGGGGAGTTGTCCGTGAGACTGCGCCACTTCGTCAGCCAGCTATCGAAGAGGTTTCGCCGCGCAAAGAGCGTGGCCATGATGTCCGCGTCTGCTCCACCCGCGACACGCGTGAGTTGACGGAAGAAGAATGTGAAATCAACTTCCTCCTCAGCCAGAAGATTGAGCGTGTTTTTGATGAAGCTCATGGGTTCATCGTCCACGCCCTCCAATTCGGCTGGGAGACCGAGCTTTTCGCCGAACACCCGAACAAACTGGCGCGTGGACTCTACGCCAAAAGCATCGAGAGCGGTTTGAGCCATCGCCACCGACGCCTCCGTTGTTTCCGCCAAGAGCGGAAGCAGGGTTTCAGCGAAACGCGTTAGATTCCATTTCGCGATGGACAGTTGGTTGCCCCAGGCGTAACGGCCATTCCGGTCAATGGCGCTGAAGACGCAGCGAGGATGAAAGGCATCCATGAAAGCGCACGGCCCGAAATCAATTGTCTCCCCGGAGATGGCACAGTTGTCGGTGTTCATGACCCCGTGGATGAAACCCAGGCCCAACCACCGTGGGATGAGCGTCGCCTGCGCGGAAACGACACCAGCCAGCAATGCCAGCGCGGGGTTCTTGGACTTGGCTGCCGACGGGTAATGTCTGGCGATGGCGTAGTCGGCAAGCGTCTGCAGAGCTTCTGTGTCCTGCCTGACAGCGAAATACTCAAAAGTGCCCACGCGTAGATGGCTCGCTGCCACGCGCGTGAAGACTGCTCCATCGATTGGAGTTTCCCTCATTATCTGCTCCCCGGTGCTTACGACTGCGAGTGCCCGAGCGGTCGGCACGCCCAACCCGTACATGGCCTCGCTCACAAGATACTCGCGCAAAGCCGGACCGAGCGCGGCCTTGCCGTCCCCCTTGCGCGAGAACACCGTGCGCCCGGAACCTTTGAGCTGAATGTCACGGCGCGCCCCATGCACGTCCACCACTTCGCCGAGCAAGAGTGCCCGGCCGTCGCCGAGTAGCGGAACGAAATTGCCGAATTGATGCCCGGCATACGCTTGCGCGAGCGGCTCAGACCCTTTCGCGACTGCATTGCCACAAAGCGTGGCCACGCCTTCCTCGGACCGTAGCCAGTCGGGCTGGATGCCAAGTTCACGCGCAAGCGCGTCGTTCACCCGAACCAGCCGTGGCTGCGGGACGGTTGAGGGCGACTGCGGCGAGAAGAATCGCTCTGGCAGACGCACGTAGGTGTTGTCGAACAGAATGTTTTTCAGGCGTGACAGAATGCAACAACTTCATTTCATCAGGAATGATTTGCATCATGCCTCGCGGTCTCCTTGGAAACGAACTTTCCCCCAACACGAATTAATGGCGCATTGTGGAGATGATTTAAGTCATATCCAATCTCTGGTTCAGTTGAAAGAATACGAGGCCGGATCGAGGCAATGTCGGACGTGGCTTGGAGAGTGAGTTTCAGGTGCGCCACACTCGCCTTCGATCGAGGTTTGACGCTATACTAACACCATGCGCACTGATTGTTCATGTCCAGACCATTGGTTGTTTCGGCATCGCAAAAAATCCTTGCTCGCTGGGCTCACCCTCTTTTTGGTGTTAAGCTCGCTGTTTCAAGACAGTGCCCTCGGGGTCATCGCGCTTTCATTGGGGGCAACGTTGCTTATGACCACCTGCGCGCTTTCTTTGCCTGGCGCAATTGCTCCGAGAAAAGCAATCGTCGGGCTAGCGTTTGTTTGTTTGGGGGTTCAGGTCTGGAGCGCAAACCACCGGCGGGAGATGTGGCCCGAAGTGTGTTCCGACGTGGGAACGGCCTCCTTGCTCGTGTTTGTGAGCTACCTTGTCTCCATCCGCGTCATGCGCGCAAAGAGCATCGGGTCGGAGCAAATCTGCGGTGCGATTTCTGTGTATCTGCTCCTGGCGCTGGTGTTCGCACGTTTTTATCACCTGCTGGAAATGGTGCAACCGGGAGGGTTCGTGAACCAGACATCAAAGTTGCCGCCGACCTACCACGACTTAATTTATTACTCTTTTGTCACCGTCACCACGGTTGGTTACGGGGACATTGTGGCCGCGAATCCAGCCGCGAAATCACTCGCCATGCTGGAAGCCATCGTCGGCGTTTTCTATCTCGCCACACTCATCTCGCGTCTCACCAGCCTTTATCAACCATCAAGACGCAACTCCGACACAAATGACCACGGGCACTGAATGTTTCAACGTCAACGAGGCCGCCGGAAGTGTTTTTGCCAGCAAGCCAACGTCCGAATATGAATCGCCATGAACGTATTCCCGAACTTCTATCGAAAAGTCGTCTTGCCCCTTGCCGATCTCTCCCCTTGTTGCAAGACCGTCTGCCGTTTGCAATCCGAGGCGCTCGACCGGCAGCTCGATTGCCGACGGCGAACCGGTGTGGTAGTGCATCTCTTCCTTTGCAAACGGTGTCGTCGTTACGGAAAACAGATTCGCTTGCTGAGACATCTGGCACGAGCGCGCGGTGATGAGATTCTCAACGCCAAGCCGCAAGAGCTTTCTAGCGAAGCCCGCGAACGCATCCTCGAGAAAGTATGGGAAGCCAGGGAGCGAGCACAAACCAGCAGCGTACTCAACTTCCGCCAGTCCTGATGTGTGAAAGTTGCTGAAACCAGTGGACGAAACTCCTTGCATGGTTTTCTCGCTCTCTCATACGTGACAGGACGGCCGAACCGATTTTCCTGCTGGATTGGGCGATTGCCGCCTTCCCGGCGTATTCGAGCTGCGCAGGAGTGGTATACTCCTCGCCTTGCGCCTCGTGCCCACAAATGGGGCAAAAGAGCGGCTTGTCGGCGTCTCGGTTTTTGCCATGGCATTGCTTTCACCACGGCGCAGCGCGCTATAGAGCGGCTGAACCCAACAGGTCGATGACGCTAAACGCGACCGAGTCTTCTGCGCGAAAGCGCTCCTCGATATACTCGAAGAGCCTGCCCGGCTCACGCCAGGCAGGCCATGAGGTTACGCGTCGGCAGTTCGGGGTACCGAATCGATCCCACACTGCCACACGCGTTGAAGATGCGGATACAGATTTGCCTCCGCCCAGTGGGAATCAAAGTGGGCATCAACGGAGTACGTCTGGATAGGTTTGGGTAGTTGCAGAGTACGCTTGAATCGTGCGGCGAATAAGGCATTTTTGTCCCGCAAACACGGTGTTATTGGGACGATTCCGACCCTCGACTCCAGATTCTTGCAGAGGACGTGCGGATTACGCCGGATAGTGGCGGAGTAGCCCTCCCGGCACATGGGATGCTCAAGTCGCCTTCCGCGTCAGGTTTCCTCCAATAGACCGTCGCTCCGGGTCTTCTTCCGAAAAATCATCGCCAACCTACGCCTTCCGTGCAAGGGATGACCCCACAGCCGACATGCAGACGATCCGTGCCGAACTGAGGGAGACGGTCATGCAGCGGAAACCTTAAGCAGAGTAATGACGTTGCTTTGCTGCTGCTCGCAAGTATGGAACGCGGCAAGAAATGATTTGGCGTTTTGTTCGGATTTCTTGTGAGACGGAGCGTTGAGCCGCTTTTGATTGGAGGAAAAGTAGAACCATAATTGGGCATTGGGCGCTCCCACAATGGCTATCGGGCTAGTTTTAGCAGCTCTGAATGAGCTTCTGTTTGACAAGATAGTGTGCAGATGCAATCTTTTTGGCGTGAAACTTTCAGATTGTGAAATGCAACTATTGGCCCTCGTGGCATTTGATGAGTTGGCGGGGCGAGAAGTTGCGAAGCGTTTCGAGAAGGAAACAGGTCGGTCAATAGCTTACGGAACGCTCTATTCGACCTTCCGGCGCCTGAAAGAGGATGGATTGGTGACGGTGCGAGATGCTCAGGACGAAGATGGTAGAATCCGGTTTTTTCACATAACGCATAATGGTAAGGCTGCCTTAAACGAAGCGCGTAATCATCGCCAATCGCTGGCAACTTTTGGCCTTTCTTGGGCATAACCTTTATAACTGTAACGCATGAGTGCTCACTTGCCCCAATCGAATGGTAGTGATGGTGGTGATGTGATAATACCGGCGGAGCAGAGTCTCCAAGTCGCTGTCTCATACAATTCCCATGAGCAACGCGGCGCGGTTTTGGACACCCAATGCAAGGTTAGTGCGCCGGTCAGGTTTTCCAAAGACCCATGGCCCCTTCGGCTTATTTCACTGTTCAGCTGGTTCTGTAATCCCGAAAGCCGACGAAACCTTGCCGCAATGCGCAGGGATCTGCGGATCGATATCAATGAGATGCGTCATCAAGGATACAGCAAATTGTTCATCTCTACCGTAGTGTCAACGCGGTCAATTTTCGGCGGTATTTTGCCGATAGTTGCGGACGGTGTTTGGCGTCTAGTTCGCCCGAGTAAGATCGGTAAGGACATGATTGCATGATCCCCCAATACTTAGAGAGCTTCTTAAGCAACTATGCGATAGTCCTTACTTTGGGACTATTGAATCTTGTGTTTGTTGAGAATTCTCACGCTACTGTTGGTAGAGCGAAACTTTACGCGGTTTCTTTGTTAACGACACTTGTTCTGCTGATCAGCTTCAGCATCATGGGATTCCCTTTCCATCCTATTGTCCGTCATTTCCTCAGTTGGTTAGCAATTTGTCTAACAACTGCAATTCTTGGAATAATTGCTGCAAATCTATTTCGAAAACTAATAAAAGTTTCTCCATTCGAGGCTTCTCGCTTCTTCACCAAATTCTGCGGCGCATCAAGTAGGGACGATTTCGAAGCGATACTGCGAGATCTCAGGGAAGATGAACGGGTGCTTCGTAACGAGGGAAAGCCAGTGCGCTGGTATATATTTCGCCAGTTGGTTATTGCGGTAATCGCAACCATTAGGGCAGAGATTACAAGTAGACTCCGATCACATCGTCGTGTTTCGTGAACAATGGTTAATCATCGTATTAATAAGACAAGAGCACCGCACATCCTGGATCTTTTACGATGCCGGGTAAACGTTTTGGTCAAGGCGGTTTGTATTAGCTTGCTTGTGGCAGCTCTACTCACTTATGCAGTTATTGCAGTCACAAACAACATTCAGCGCAATTCCTTGGAGATTTTGTTTTTGGCCGCAGAGCTTCAACATGAAGCGGGGCCAGATTTCATATCCTCGAAGCAAGTGTATCGCGCACTCTTGGGCCAGCAATTGCTACGAACGGAGGACCAAGGTGCTACCAAGCTATTGTCAACTATTCGACCGCGCTATTCACCGTCAATTCCGCTGCGACATGCTATCGCTCTTCTCGACTGCGCAGACACGCAGGTTGACAGTAGCTCGGCTATCGCGAGGGCAGCGGTTGTTCTCACGGAGGGCGGTCGCACGCTTGCATCCGTTCGACCGGTAATTCTTCCCTCCGTCCGTCCGAAGCAATCGCCATCTCAAATTGCAGATGAGTTCGTAGTCTTGTTTGAGCAGCGGTTTCGCGCCTTCGCAAAGGAGCCAACTTTGGAACGGGCTGAATCGGCGTGTATGAATAGCCGAATAGCAACCGCGGCAATCCTCAACGCCTGGTCTAACTCGGGTGGACGGCTTCCTGCCGGTTTCGAGAGGTTCGTCGAGGATTCGAAGCATTTAAAACACCTTATCCTCTCATTTTCTCCCTCACTCCACGATGAACAACGAGCTTGGATAACGACGTACGGCGCGAGCGTTGAGCGGCGCGCCTTGGTTTTGGAACGTTTAGCAGAGGGAAATCTGAAGGCAGGGCACGTAATACTGGATAAGGAATTGACTGCCCGTTAGGGCTTGAGGGCCATTTGCAGTTCGGCCATCTACGGCAAGGCTTTCGAAAGGAACAGGGCCCTAACGTTGAGGTCGCTCGAGAATGGTATGAAGTGGCCTTCCGTGGAAACGTTGGATCGCGTGATGATTGCGCGGCGACAATTAGTTTTCCCCACCGCGAAGAATTAGGGCGAGATGGAAATTAGGCGCAGTTTCCTTGAGGCGTGAACAGCGGCCTTGACGACCGGTGGCAATCTGGAATCCGATGGATGTTTCCGAGCCGTCAAACTTGAAGTCTCGACCGGCTCGAGTTCTTTAGGCTTTTGGCTCGTGGCGGGTCATGTCCTTGAATTTGTCGAGGTCCCGGTCAAAGGAAGCGACAAGTAGGCCAACTGCCGCCGCTTTGGCGGCGAGCCAGGCGTCAACGAAATCCACTCCGTGGTCGCGAAAGCGGAGCAGGGCATCGATGAGCAGCGATTCATCATCAGCCTGCACAAAAGGGCTTTGCACAATCGCCAGAATGGTGTTGGCCACATCCACGCGAGTGCGCTTGTAGTACCCCATGAGCACGTAGACGAGCTCCGTGACCACCATGCGATCCAAAACAAGCTCCGTGTCCCCGGTTTGAGCCTGGCCGATGAGCTTTGCGGCCCCGGCGGATTGCTTGGGGTCATCCTGGACCAGGAAACGGACCAGAACATTGGTATCGAGAATGAGCCGCCTCATTTCTTGGATCGCTTGTCGCGAGCCACGGCGGCCTCCGCCCAGGCCCTGGTGATGTCCGCCCCAGTGGCTGGAGGCTTGCTGGACTTCAAGCACCCAGCCAGGTCCATGAGCGAAGGCAACCGCTTGCCCACGAGCATGTCGCCTTGAACCTCCCACTGAATCTTCTGACCGATGGTGATCGGGAACTTCTCCCGAACATCTTCCGGAAGGGTGACCTGATACTTGGACGTGACGGTTGAAACTGTGCTTCCCATACCAGATCAGCATACCACGCAATCATTTCCTTACGCAAGAGGCTATCGTCTTACACAATCAAATTTGGTTCCTGGGTCGCCTGCTCCGCCTTTGTGCATGGTAACGCCTGTAGGCGTGAAAGCAGGGCAGGCCGGGAGGAGACGGTAGGGAGGTTACCGGACCGAAGGCAGCGGGGCGTTCCTTAAGCGGCGCGTGGGCAACCACGATCTGCGGATCATCGCCTCAACCTTTGCGACCTGATCTCTGCCGAGGAGAGCGACGCCTTCGTGGAACAAGGTCGCGTTTGAGTTGGTCCACAATCTCAGATCCCGCTCGGCCGGCTTGGACAACGTAGACGACTCAACCGCAATTAGCACATCCTCCAGTGTCTTCGACCCCGGCGGTCGGCCGTCTTTTCGCGGTCGGCCGCCAAGTGCGCCATTCTTGCGGACAGCGGCCGCCTTCTTCGCCGAGGACGCGTTGCCGCCCCGTCGACCGATTTCTGCCAGATACGCCTTGAGCTCCGCCCTCATGGTGAGATTATTGAGTGACGCAAAACCGAAGCGGCTTAGGATATCAAGAGAAACCGGATCGGATTTGGCGGAAGGAGCGGGAACATGTCCTTTTTGCCCGAATCCATATTTGTCGGAGCAATCGGATCGCGCGCGTGAGGCCTTTCATCACCACCCGCCACTGACCTGAACCGATTCGCCGAGCGAATTTCCACAGCACGCGAACCGCCCGTTTCGACCGGGTTAGCCAAGAGGGTCGGGGATGGGCGAGCGCCTCACGAATGAAGGCGGCAAATTCGGGATCGAGCACGGGTGCCGTCTGTTCCCAGACCGCTCTTGGGATTGGCAGGCCGAAGAAGGCCCGGGCGTCCTTGGCTAGAACCTTGAGATTCACCAATCCGCCCTCGCGGGCCATCAGCCAGCCGGTGGTGTAGTGAACGATCACGAGGTTGAGATAGTCCTCCTCGACCAAGGAGATCGGGCGTGCGACGAGATCAACCTCCGGCAAAAGGATTCGGGCGAGCTCGGGTCGGCGGTTGGCGTCAATCCAGAGTTCACGATGTTGCGCCGCCAGGGTGAGATGATCGGTCATCCGTCGCCCATGGCGTTCACGACGAAGGGAGGCAGCCGTGAACGCCATGCTGGCGATGATGCCAAGCGACTGAACCAGATCGAACCAATGTTGTTGAAGCCAAGGGAGAATTGCCGCCACCGGCCGCAGCATACCACGGCGGCGGCGGCGAAGGAACTACATGGACTTGGGGATATCGGGTCGAGCCAGGACGAGCGTCCGACGCGGAACGGACACCATCCGTTCGCTGGGACCACAACCTGAGCCGGGCGGCAACCAGGTGATTCCAGGTTCGGTGATGTCGGTGCCGATGATGGCGAAGTCGCCAGTTTTCAGCTCAAAGATATCAGGACAAGTACGGCCACCGGCGCAGCTGAGATTCGACGGGGGACCGAGTTTTCGGAGGATCATGGATTGAGAGCATTTCTGGTTTGTGGCCAACTCGGAGAGCCCGGAAGACTGCGCCGAGCAAGCATGCGCAGTAATTACTATAGTAATGTCATATGTCAACGCTGAATTAGCGTAATTGTCCTCCGTGTCAAAAGACTCGGTACGCGAAGCTACCTGCCTTGAAGTGGTGCGCGCTCTGCGCGCCGAGCGCCTTCGGCAGAAACTTTCGATGGAACGTCTTGCCGAACAGGCTGGCCTCTCTCAGGGGATGATCAGCCTGGTTGAGCGGGACTTGCGAAACCCCACCCTGGATACCCTATTGAGAATCGCCGACGTATTGGAAATCGACTTGGGACGTATCATTCAGAGGGCGTCTTCAAAGGTTGGAACCAGATGTGGTTGATGCCGGCCGCCTCGTTTGCGTCAGCGTTCGTTTGGTTCCCTGAACACACATTGTGGTGGCAAAACGAGCGGAAATGGCTGAAACGTCAGGTGCCTCAGAGATGCGCAGCATCTCGATGCCGCCCGTCGCGGCGGCGGAAAGCGACCAAGGCAAATCCACGGAGCCCGATGGCCCTCGCGGCCGAGAGGCGGACGCGCAGGTGGACATCACGGAACGCGACCCTCCAAAGCCGATCCGGAAGTCCTGCGTTGGCGTCAATTCAGCGATTCCAGCAATGTGCCACCAGCTTCCGCGGACAGGAACGTGGCGTTTGGATCATCCACGGCGGAGTGGTGCAGCCTTGGCTTGCACCCTGGCGATGAGGCCGAGCGACGGAACCAAAGCGGGGCGTTTTCGTGGAAGCCCGGGGAAAGCTGTCGGCACCGCTGGCAGGGTAGCGCGCCGGTGTCCGGCGCCGGTCCACTACATGGACTTGGGGATATCGGGTCGAGCCAGCACGAGCGTGCGACGCGGGACGGATACGATCCGTTCGCTGGGGCCACAACCCGAGCCGGGCGGCAACCAGGTGATTCCAGGTTCGGTGATGTCGGTGCCGATGATGGCGAAGTCACCAGTTTTCAGCTCAAAGATATCAGGACAAGTGCGGCCACCGGCACAGCTGAGATTCGACGGGGGACCGAGTTTTCGGAGGATCATACGTTTGGATGAGTTTTACGGTTGGCGGGCACGGAACAACAGGCAGGGACGGAAAAATTGGCAATGTGTGCACTTCACACGCAATTGATAGCGCCCTCGGCTTAACTGTCAAGTGTGTTGACTTCACACACGTGAAAAAGACGAGAAGAAGCAAAGCTCGGAACTGTATTGGGCCTCGGGTGCGCGAGGCGCGCCTCAAGTCTGTGCCGCCAGTCAGCCAGGAAGATCTGGCCGGCCGTCTCGCGGCAAAGGGAGTTTCCTTGGATCGGAGCGCGGTCTCCAGGATCGAGTCCCAGGAGCGTTACGTCATGGACTATGAAGCGGTCGCTCTGGCCGAGGCGCTCAAGGTGTCGATCGCTTGGCTGTTTCAGCGGGACTAACCCCACCGGCCAACCGCAACAGTTTTACCTTTGCGACCATTGCCAGTCGTCGGCGAACGAAGGCGGGGGCTCCGTCCCGTCCAAAAAACGTGGCGCCAGACGAAACGGGCTGGGCCACGGCGTTGGAGGGAGAACAAGGCTGGCGCTCCGTCCCAGATACCGCATCAGCGGAGCGAGATCGCCTGTGCTGGCCGCGCGAAGTGCATCGCGATACCCGCGTTGATCCGAGAAATCGGGGAGACAGCCGAACAATCGCTCGAACTGAACGGCCAGAATTACCCGTCCGGATCGCCCGTTACCGTCTCGGAAGGGGTGGATTCGTTCGAAACGAATGTGTCCCAGACTCAGGGCGGCCAAAATGCCGATGGCGTCATTCGGGCTGGACGAAAGTAGGTAGTGGCACTGGCGCCACGCCAGTTCAAGCTCACGAATGATTCGTCCCGATTCTGCGGCGATGTGTCCTGCGACAACCGCCAACTGCCCCAACTCGCGAAACGAACCTGCCCACGGATGCACGGCCCGGAAGATGTGGAAATGCACCGCCTGAACATCGGTTGGGCGGAGGTCGGCGCATGGATTGATCGAGCGGACGTAAGTGAGCGCATCGAACGCTCCCTGGGTGACCGCCTGCTCATATTGCGAGAGAGTGCGGATCCCGGGATGCATCGGCAGTTGGCGGATCTGATTCCAGCGGTGGGGTGATGGGCTTGGCGAGGGCTGTGGCATGGTTGACTAAACTCCTGAACAAGAGCATCATTATGCCATGTTGACGACAAAAGACAATCAGGCGGCCAAGTCAAAGGTGTTGTCAGTGCCAACGGAGGCCGACCTGAAGTTTTTGTCCGAGAATCAACGCCTCGAAGGGTTCTCCGGTGACATCGCGCCCGACCTCCGCCAGCACGTGCCGGATATGAACGAGCTTGAAGCCGTGGCGCGAAAGTTTGGAGCGCAGGTGCCCCAGGCCAGAAATACCGCCAAGGGCTAAGTCCGCTCGAAGCGCATCTCGGCGTCGCTTCCCTAAAGCGACAAAGCCGTTCACCACTGCGGCAAGTGAAACGGTGAGATTCCACGTGGAGGGGGCCCTTCTTGGCGAGTCATCTACCGCCGACGTTCAACGTTTCTTTCAACGCAATCATCACGTCCTCGAACCTGCTCCCCAAGATTTCACGCCGGCGAGTGTGAAAAACGAGGGCCAGATCCCTATCGAGTTTCGACGTAACTTCAGGGATCTCAATCTGTCGAAACCCGTCCGGCGGCAACTCTTGAGCGGCCAAGACCGGCAAAATGGCTGCATACTCGCCGGATTTGACTGCCTTGCAAACCTGAGGAAAACCTTCGCAGCAAAGCGTCGTCGAAATCGTTATGCGACAATCGGCCAAGACACGGATGAAATCGTTGTCGGCAGACCCAGAGAAGGAGACGGCATTGTCTTGTAAGGCCAGAGGCAGTTGCTTCAGCAGCTGAAGCGGCCTCTTTTGTGCGTGGTGTTGGTAGAGCCCGTTGGGAACAAATAGCCGGAACTCAAGACTGCCCAGCGGCTCCCCTTCGATCCCAACAGGCAGTGAACCCACGGAACGAACCACGCCAAAATCCACCCCCATTTCCGTGAGTGTTTCCGTCACCATAGTCCGCGACATGTCGCGCAAGGCGAGATGCATTCCCGGAATCTTCGAGCGCAAGGTTCCAATGCGCGGGAGAATCAGCCAGTGAATTAGGCTGTCGCCGGCAGCTAACCGTAGGAGGAAACGCTTGTGCGCAAAGGTGTCTGATAAATCTTCAATGGACCCGAGAAATTCTCCAGCGACAGAGATCAGGCGCTTTCCTTCGGCTGTGAACCTGGTTTCATCGCCATCGTGTTCGATGATCGAAATGTTGAACGCCTGCTCCAGCTCGCGAATTTGTTCCCGATATTTCACGTAAGCTGCATGACGCTGCTCCTTGTTCCGAATATGGCGCACCGCCGCCACCACGCTGCCCGCCTTCCACACCTTCAGCAACGTATCAAGTCGCGCAATCGACAATTTGCTATTGCTCAGAATTCCGTCAGGCATAGATGTAAACCCAAAGGTTTCACTCAGAAAAAATCCGCCCTCTACCCGAGCGGATTCAACCGGTGTTCAATTCGCTCGCACTCAATTGCACGATGCCTTGAGCGCCGCGACAACACGACGTTGATGCGAACCCAAACACAGTCAATTCGAATGAAAATTGCAACATTGGTCTTCTCAGCGGTGGGAATTCTGCTCGTGAATGCAAACTGTCACGCGTTTAAGGTTAGCGTCGGAGGCCTAAGCATTGGCGGAGGCACAGAGATCAACCTTACCCCATTCGTAGCCCCGGCGCTTTCCGGCAATCCAATCCCAATCGTGACCGGCACTCCTATATCAATCCCGAGCTGCCAGCCCGGCCCCATCACAGGGGGCCCAACCCTGTCAGGCACCTCTCCAATCCAGGCCCTGGCTCCACTGGCAGGTCTCGGGGGAGCTGTGATCGACTTTGCCAAGAACGTGTTCTCCCTGCCCGGGACTGCCAATAGGAACATGGATAAGCTCGGAGATGGAGCAGACTCGATAAAGAAGGGTGTCGAGACGCTGACGGTGGAAGCGAAGAATGTCGCGCAAACCGCCAATGGCGCTGCGGAGCATTGGGGAGCAGTGACACAGGCCGTCGTCCGTTTCTTAAATCATCTCGTGTTACCGATGCAGGTTCTTCTGTGGGTGATGGTGGCGCTTGTGAGCGTCAAATGCATCAACCGTCTCAGCTCGCCTGCCGCGAAACGCGCGTAAGCAATGCCATCGAGAAATCTGATTTATAAGGGCAAGTCGTAATGCTGCGCGCCATCTGCGCAGCATTACGAGCATCTCAAGGCAGTGGATCCATGGTTCAGGCAGGGAGCCTCGGCACCCGAACGTTGCCAAAAATAGCCTCGTGCAACTGAATCATAGGGCCAATTTGAGTTCCAGTTCCGGTCCCTGAGCGAGTCCTATCGCCGCCACCTTTTCATGACTCCGGGTCATATGGCGGACGGTTTCGTCCCGGTCGTGGCCGACATACCAGTGTGTGGCGTTGCGGGCGCGGGAGGCTTGCACGTAGGTCAACTCGCGATGGGTCATGGTGCCGCCGGTCAGGACGTAGGAGTTTTCCACGGTCATGCCTTGGGCTTTGTGGGTGGTCAGGGCGTAACCAAGGCGAACGTGAGGATACTGTGCGGTGCTCACATTGACGGTCCGGTTGTCATCAAGGGTAACGGTAAGGATCTCGCCGCGAACACTGCGAACGATTCCGAGGTCGCCATTGCAGACGCCGAGGGTGGGGGAGTTGCGCGTGAAAAGGACCCGGTCTCCGGCAAACAGCAGCTCGCGGCCGGCCTGGACGGCGTCGTCACCCAATTGCCCCAGACGACGACGCATCGCCTGTGCCTTGGCGTTCACTTCATTGGCGTTACCGGTGGTGTTGGCGAGGATAACCGCGTCCTTCAGGCCCGGCATCAGCTCAGCCTGCCAGTCGTGCAATAGTCGGTCGGTGGCGACGACAGGATTTGGGACCTCGGTCACCAGTCCTCGCTCGGAATAACGCGCCAGCGCCCGCTGAGCGCGGCCGAAGGCAAAATCCTGCACCGATTCTCGCGCCCATTCGTCACGCTGGCGGCGGATTTCCGTCAGTCGTGCGGTCTCCATCCGGGCTGTCAGCTCGTAAAATAGTCCCCCCATCTCGATAGCCTGGAGCTGGCGCGCGTCGCCGCAAAGTACCAGCGCAGCCCCGGTTCGATGGCAATGCTCGACGACCCGCGCCAGCGGCCGGCTGCCGATCATGGCTGCCTCATCCAACACCACGACCGCGTCCCGCCCGAGGATGACGGAGCCATTGTTCAGTCGTGCCAGGAGCTGATGCAGCGTGGTGCTCGGAATTCCGGTCGCCTCTTCCAAGCCGCGGGCGGCTTTTCCGGCCAGGGCCGCTCCGTGCACGGCCAGGCCTTGCTGCTCCCAAATCTCCCTGGCCGTCGCAAAAAGGGTCGATTTGCCGGTGCCAGCCATCCCGTGAATCAGGGTGATTCCACTGCGGCCGGCGCAAAGAGCTCGCAGGGCAGTTACCTGCTGATCGCTCAAATGCGGATTCATGGCAATCGCCACTTCGGTCATGACGTCGGCATTGGACAATGCTTCCTGGCGGTCCCTCATCGCCTGTGCGGTGGCGATAACGGCCCATTCCAAAGCCAGGATCTCCTTCGTCGTGTAGTGCACCTCGCCCCGATGGGGGCCAAGCTCGACCACCTCGGGCAACTGCAGGATCTGATCACGCAGCGTGAGTGCGGTGGCCGCGCCCAAGCCTCGCCCCTGACAACACTCGGCCGCCGCCTGAGCCACCTGACGCCTGCTGAAATGACTGTCGTCAGCCGTCAGCTTGGCCAACGCCTCCGCCATGGCATCGGCCTTTTCCACAGCAATATCTCGCTTTGGAAAGGCCGCATGCACAATCCACGACAATTCCTTCGTGCTCCAATGATGCTCCTGGCCAATCCGCTGCCACTCGGCAAAAAGCACCTCGCGCGAACATGCTTCCTTCTGGGAGCGGGTGGCGAAGTTTGCCATCTCCGCCGCCTTGCCACCGCTTTGGCCAAGACGTGCCAGTTCCGCTTCAATCTCGGCGCGTCGTTTGGAGAAGAACTCGATCAATTCTGGGTCCACGCCGAGCAGTTCAAACGCCCAGCCTTCCCGTCGCGCCCGCAGGCCCAACTTCGATTCCAGGGCACACGCCAGCTCCGCGCGGAACAACGCACCTGCCGCCCTCTGGTGACGATAGAGAGGCTGCGGGTCGAGTGTGCCCGTCGTGCCATCCACCCGCACTCCGACATTGAGTAGAATCGTGTGAAGGTGGAGCTGCGGATCCTGCGCGCGGCTCGTGGAGTGAAGGAACGCCGCGAAAACTAGGTCCGCCTTCGCGCGCACGCAGCCATCGGTGCCCTGACGACTGACCACCCCGACTGTCTCAAGATACCCGATGCCTGCGGCAGCCGCCCGGCGCAAGCAGGATTCGATTTGCTCCCGGACAACCGGGTCAGCCTGGCTCCAGGCGACTGAGACCGATTTGGGCGGCGACCACGTCAGGTCCCAACCGGCCCGGCGTTCCGCATCCGCGTTTCGCACGAGCTTCCGTTGTCCGTCGGGGGACAGTCCGCGTAGCAAATGCCGAAACTCCTCCTGCTCGAATCGTCCGGCCAGTCCAAGGGCAGCCGTGCCCCGCCCCAGCCAATACCCTGGCGGCTCTTGGCCGGAGGTGTAGTAGTCGTCGACCGCCGCCAGCGAGAGATAGTATTCGCCCTGACCTGCCTTGATCGCTTTGGAGACTGAAAGCATCAGGAACCCACCCTGGCTTCATTCCCAATTGGAAACATCGGAAACTTCGGAAACCGTGTTTTGCAGGTTAAAATGCGTGGGGTGTGGTCCCTCCCATAACCCAACGGTCGACGGCTTACGGTGGAGGATGGAACGTCATTTGCCATGGAGCCTGCCGTGGGTCAGGGAAGGCGGAGCCGTGCCGGGCAACCCAAGTTCAAGGGCGTCCTGGGCCGACCACGGTCGAAGATACTGCTCGGAATCGGGCCGGGGCACGAAGTTGCGAACACCCGAATCCGGTGGCCGCAGGTGTTGAGCCAGCCAATCCCCAGTCAGATGATCGCGAAATACGCCGGTGCCTGGATTAACCATCACGGCGGTCAATCCGTGTTCGGGGGTGGTCTCGGGGAAATCCAGAAACTCCGAATCCAGGATCAAATCGCGTTTGATGACGCCGTCTGAGAATGACACTCCGGAACTGGCGCCCTCGCGCCAACCGTTGTCGCGAAAGCTGTGGCTGCGGCTGCGGGATTTTCGGGTCTCAACGAGCTCGCTGGCCCCGACCACCTGGGATGCCCACCGGGCAGTCTCCGGACTGTTCAACCGCAGCAACGCCTTGGTATTGCATTGCCCGACCAGTTCGTCTGCAGCCTCACGCCCATACACATCGCGCAGGCCATTGATGTCCTGGAATCCCAGGAGCACCGCTGCACCTTTGCTCCGACCCTTGGTCATCAAGGCCGACAGCCCGTCCAGCTTCCCCGCCTGCCGGACCTCGTCGAGCATCAGCCAGGTGAGGCGAGGGTGGTCCGGATCAACCTCCGGCTGGGCGAGGATGAGTTCGGAAACTCGCTTGAAAATGAGCTGATTGATCGTGTCCAGCGCTGCCCGGTTCTCCTCGTCGTTGCCCAGCACCAGGATGGACTCGCCGGTAACCCACCGCCGCAAGCTTACGCGGGCCTTGGCTCGGTCCCAGGCGGCGGCGATGATCTCATAGGGCGCCAGACGGGTCAGGAGGGTGGAATGAATGTTCTGAAAGGTGGCCGGGTGCTCGAAATACTGGAGCAGGTAACGGGTCTCCTCCCGTGCGTCGATGATCCGGCGCAACACCGCCTCCTCGCGCAGAATGAGCACGACCTGACGCAATGTCCATCGGCGGGGCGCCTTGAGGATCAGGGCCAGAAGCACGCCGTAGAGCAGGTGCCGGGCGGCATTTGAAAAGAACGGATTGGCATCGTGGCTAGCCTTGGGGATCAAAAGCGTTGCCGCCTGCAGAGCGGCGGCAGGGGAGGTGATGTCTTCCGCCATGTCCCAGGCCACGGAGCGCGCATCCAACGGATTGAGCAGGTAAACTGGCGCGTGAATGTCCATCCCCGCCAGCAGGGACATCATGTCCTGCTTGGCGTCATAGATCAGGGCGCGTCGTCCTGAACCCGGACCGACGCCGGGCAGCACCGACTGCATCAGCAACCGTTGCAGCAAGGTCTTGCCGCTGCCGGTCGCGCCGACCACCGCCAGATGTCCGCAGGCGGAACGTTGCGGCAGCTGGATCGACCCCAGGCGAAAATGCCCGCCGTCCGGCGGAACGACGTGGCGCGCCTCGACGGCGCTGCTCAATCGTCGCCCGCGCCGATGCCGCTCGGACAATTGCGGTCTTCGCAGGCGCCACGCGCGGACGAATGCGACTGCGGCCAAGCCCGCGACCAATCCAACCATCCAAATGATGGGCCACCATTCCGGCCACGCAAAGAACATGCCTGCCTCCTCAGGATCAGGGCGCCTCTCTTTAAGTAACTTAAAGTTCCAACCAGCGCCAGCCCCTCTCCCGAGTTGCGTCCCTGCAAACGCGGGAGAAGACTCAATCACGAGGTGCCTTCGCTTGCGCAACGCCAAACGCCCTTCCCAGCGACGAGTGGGCCGGAGCTTCTTTGCCCTCCCCATGGACCGGAGGATCGACGCGGATGCTCGCGACGCGGAGATTCGGCAACCTGTTATTTGAACTGATCACCGCGTAACCCCTCTCCGCCGCCCTGCGGGGGAGAGGGCAGGATTCGACTCGCGCCAGCGAAGTCGAAACCGGGTGAGGTGGAGCCGTCACCGGATCATGGCCCGAGTGCAGGAGTGAGTGCGAAACTCGTGAGAGCCCCATTGACTGTCTTCTGATGGATATGGTACGCAACTTCCCAAGGAGACGTATCATCGATGCTAAACCCGAGTCGAACACTGCTGTCGCCCGGAGCAGAAACCAGCGGGCTGGAAGGGCTTTCCCATCCCGCGATGCGCGACTGTGCTTATCGCGGCGAACGCACACCGCAAGGTCAGTGCCGGGTCTGGGTCGAATCCAAACGCGCCGATGGCACCATCGAGGCCACCGATCTTCCTCCGTGCCCGGGCGCTGGCCGCGAAAATTCCGTCGACTACGCATGGGGCTCGATCGGTAGCGGTTCCACGGAACTAGCCCTGTCATTGCTTACGGAGGCCTTGGGTGACCGCGAACTCGCCCTCCGTCACTACCTCGAGTTTCAGCGGGCACATGTCGTCGGATGGTCGGATCAATGGCGCATCACGGCTGAAGAGATCCGGTTCTTTGTGCTCAAACAGGCCACCGCCCCGACGCCCCCGGCTCGCTTTTCTCCCGGCTCCATCCACGTAACGCCAGGCATCCTGGAGAATGTATCCCCGGATGACGTCCGCGTTGCTTTACGCCGCCATCTGTCCGGTGACTGGGGGCAACTGAGCACCGAGGACTGGCAATCGAACGACAACGCGGTGCTGGACGGGACGCGTTTGATCTCCGCCTACATGGCCTCCAATGGCGTCAAATTCTGGATCATCACCGAAGCCGATCGTTCGTCGACGACCGCCTTGCTCCCGGAGGAGTACTGACACTTCGCCTCGCACGAGGCCGCCCACCCTCAACAATCGCCCGGCGGATGCATTCACCAATCGCGCACGCCACCTGCGGTGAAAGGGTTTTGACCACTTGTCGATAGGCAGTCGGCTTTCAAGACGAGCGACGAGAACATATCCACCTCGGTATCCGCCACTACTCTCCGCAATGTCGCCCTCGGTGAAAACCACTTAGCGATGAACCGACGCCTCTGCGCCCCAATCCGCTTCGGTTGCGTGGTTCCTGACAGAATCGCGAGTAGCCCCCTTGTGGTTGGCTGCGGGTCCGTGGTAGATGATTTTAATCCACGGTGGCGCCAGCGCTGCCGTGCAACCGTCTATCAAGGAGATTTCAAATGGGAACTTCAGCGGGGGCAACTCCCGGACCAATCACCAAACAACAGCCAGTGCACGAAGTGCGCCTAGGCACCATCAAGGCCGCCATCTGGCGAAATGAAACCGATGCCGGCGCGCGTTTCAACGCCACGTTTGAGCGCATCTACAACGTGGACGGCGAATGGCGTTCGACCGGCTCATTCGGTCGCGACGACCTCCTCGTCCTGGCGAAGGTCGCCGACGAAGCGCATTCGTGGATCATGAACACCAAAGCCGACGCGGGCAACCAACGGGACCGTGATGGGGGAGAGCCCGCACAACTGAGCCAACACTCATTGCCCAAGCGCTAGCGAAAGGCAGCCGGTTGCAGTTGTCCGGCTCGGCTGGACGAGACGGACGACACGTTTGTGCGGAGACGTGCGCAAGGGTAGGGTGTCACGCATGAAGCGTGAGCCTGTCGCCCGAGATCCCAGCCGCCGCCGGTTTCTCGTGTCACGTGTTGGCGGACGGGAACAAGTTTCTGGTGGGAGAACTCCCCACCCGGTTGCGCTTCACGCCGCCAATGTTCGATGAGCTTTGGCAAATGCAACCGGCCGAATCGCCCATCATCCAAATGCACGGCCGCAAGGTCGCGATTCCGAGAAAACAACAGGCCTACGGCTCGGACTATCGCTTCAGCGGGCAGACCAGCGTCGCGCTGCCCGTTCCCGCGATACTGACGCCGGTGCTCATCTGGGCCCGCGAAACCATCTACGAAGCGCTCAACGGCCTTCTGTTGAACTGGTATGACGGGCTACTCGGCCATTACATCGGCAAACATCGAGACAGCCGGGTGAACATGATTTCCGGAGCGCCCATCGTGACGATCAGCCTCGGGGAGGAACGCTTGTTTCGTCTGGCCCCGTGGCGGCGGTCGGATCAACCTGCCATCGACTTTCCGGCGAAGGACGCAACCGTCTTCGTCATGCCCTACGAGACCAACTTGGCCTGGACCCATGCCGTGCCCGCTTTCCGGCGCTACACCGGGCGGAGAATCTCGATCACCTTGCGCGCGTTTGTCGGAGACCCGTTTTGAGCGATTCGTGGCCGGCAACCGGAAGCTCCCTCGCCAGCAACTGCCCCGGGCGAGGCAAGCGCCGCTGGTGTTGAAAGTCGAACCCCGGGTTCGGGATCGTTCCGGCCGTTCCAAACAGCCGTCAACTTCGGGCATCTCAGGGGGAACTTCGGGACGAAAGGGCTTCAACCCCGCCTGTCAATCTGGGACAAATGGCTCGTGGCCGTGGACAATCAACAGTGGGAACACTGGCTGGAGCGCCTTTACAATCTTCGGCGCGACAAGCGTGGCTCGCACGAGCGGCCGCACAAGCCCGTCCTGCTCCTGAGCATCATCGACCTGCTGGATCGGGGGGTGATTCAGCACAACGCGATTCCCCTGAGCGATGAACTGGTCGCCAGTTTCAAGCGCTACTTCGCGGTGGTCCGACGGGAGGATGATCAGCCGACGATTCAGAATCCATTCTTTCACTTGAGCGGCGACTGCTTCTGGAGGCTCGTGCCAAGAGCCGGCCTGGAACCCATCTACCGGCCGGGCGCAACGTCCGGGGCGCCTAGCGTGGCAGAACTGCGGCGACGGGTGGCTCACGGCGAGTTTGAGGAGGCCTTCTGGCCGCTCGTGGGGGAACCGGTCGCGCGCCACCAACTGCGCGAGGCCCTGATTGCCCGTTACTTTCCCGAGAAGAGGGAGGAACTCGCGGCGCTGGTCGTCCGGCAACCCGCTGCCAAGAAGACCGATGTCTTGCGAGAGGAACTGCCGCCAATGCCAGCGCGTGACGCGGCGTTTCGGCGGACGATTCTGGAGGTGTACGATTACCGCTGCGCAGCCTGCGGAATGCGGGTGTTGGTGGATCAACGGGAATCCCTCGTGGAAGCGGCGCACCTCATTCCATTCGGCGAGAGCCGCAATGACCAACCCACGAACGGGATGGCGCTCTGCCCGAATCATCACTGGGCAATGGATCGGCACCTGATTGCGCCATGTCCAGACGTGAAGAAGCGCGCAGGCATCTGGCGGGTCAATGACAGGCGCCTCGATGACCGCATCGAGGGGCAGCGCGATCTGGTGGTGTTGGGTGGCAAGGCGGTGATTCCGCCGAGCGAAGAGAAGTTTTATCCGGCGCTGGAAAGCCTCCGCTGGCGGGAGGAACATCTGGTCACCACCAACGACTGACGCCCGCGCCCGAATTTGGAACAGGACCGGGGGAGGGTAGCCGCCTGGTGCTTCAGGCGTTTGGCGTCATCGAGCCGAAGCGGGTGCTGGCGCAGGACGATCTGTTCGCAGTCGGGCGCGACAAGTTCCCGGCGACGCCGGGATACGCGCAGGGCGAAAAGATCCTTCAAGCTCCGGGACTGACGTGCGACGCTCAAGCGCATGGCGGTGAAGTCGAACGAAACTAAAGGTACGGTGATGGTTGCCATAGGCCGGACCCGCGGGTTGAAGGGCGGGAAGGCGCGGGCGGAGAAGTTTTCGACATCAGCGCGGAAACGAATGCCGGCGAAGGCGAGATGCTCGAAAGAATTGAAGAAAAATCCGAAAAAGCATTGAACATGCAAACCCGTGATACGGTGGACCAGATCAGGAAGGGCGGACGAGTCGTTTACAACGACGGACGGCCCGGTCACAGCGGCGTGTATGCGACCGTGATCGAGGTGGATCAAAGCGGAATGACGGTGCAGTTCGAGGACCGGGCGGACACGAGCTACATTGCGTTTTCAGATCGGGGTTGGATGGATTTCATCGAGCTGGCGAATTGAACAGGCAAGTCAGCGGCGGGAGGAATGGCGACGGTGCGGAGGACAGTGCTGCAGGAGGAAGAGAAAACTACGGTTGCGTTCCCGCCGCCGCCACGAGTTGGTTTCCCAATACAGGAGCATCTCTGCCGGGAAGCGTGGTCGGAACGCGGCGCCCGCGCTCAGCGCTATCAGGCAGGAAACAGACCGGCCAACGCCGCGAAGCCGAACAGGACCCGAACCCCTCAAAGCCAAGGTGCTGCGTGCCTGGCTTTGGCAACCGGGGCGCGCAGATTCACGCAGGCGGTCCGATGGAAAGGGCTTTATGGACACGGGCAATGACCCGATTCGGCGAACGCAACTCATGTTCCCAAATGCGGACGACGCGCCAGTCATTCTTTCGGAGCGTCTGGGTCACCAAGCCGTCGCGGGCCTTGTTGCGAGCGAATTTTGCCAGCCAGAAGGCGCGGCGCGTGGCAGGGAAAGTGGCGTGCTTGGGGCAGCCGTGCCAAAAACAACCGTCCACGAAGATGGCGACGCGCTGGTGGCGGAAGATGAAATCGGGCTTGCCGAAGACGGGCTGGCTCCGGCGCCAGCCGGTGATGTGGTGGATGCGAAGCAGTTGCGCCAAGGCGACTTCTGTTGTCCGGTTGCCGCGTCCCCGGATGCGGGACATTACTTCGGACCGTTTAGCCTTTGAGAAGACGTCAGGCATTCGCGCAACGGCCGAAGGCTGCCTTAAGCTCAATGCGACGTTCAGTTTCCTCTGACGTATGATTCGTCATGCGGTCGTAGAGTCCTGACCATTGAGCATCGCACGGATACAATTCCTCGTCGGCGAGTTCGCCGGTTTCGCCGCGGCGCCATGCCTCGGCTGCAAAGCGTTTCAGGGCGCGCGGCCATCCACTATCGGCATCCTCGAAACCGTCGGGATGTAAGCCGGGAAAAAGGTAGGCGATCGAACACCAAGCGCCAACAAAGTCTGGCTTGGGAATCTGCTCCAGCGGGCGTGCCAAGGCACGGCGAAGCTGCCGGCCAGCGGAGCGGAGCGAATCAGGGACGTAAAGGGCGGTTTTCATGCAGTCCAAGCTACCGGGCGACGGGTGGTTTGCCAGGAAGAAATCATGGGAACAGGTCGTGGACAATTCCGGCTATCTGGTGCGCGAGGAATGGCGGAACGGCGTTGCCCACCTGGTGATACTGTTGTGTGCGCGGCCCCTCGAAGAAATAGTTGTCCGGGAACGTCTGGAGGCGGGCCGCTTCCCGAACGGTGAGACTGCGGCACTGCGCCGGGTCGTAGTGGATGAAGTAGTGGCCGTCCTTGGAAATGTGCGAGGTTACGGTGGTAGAGGGACGGCCTGCGAGCTGGACGCGGAAGCGGTCGTTGAATTTGGTCTCCCGCAAGGCCGCGGCGACGTTTTCGTGCTGCGGGAGCAGGTCCGGCGGGAAATCACCAAGGAGCGGCGACCGGCCGTGAACGCGGGCAAAGGCCGCGACAAAGAAGTAGCGGTGCAGATCCTCGCGGATATGCCCGCGGGTGGAATGGTTGGCAACGCCGCGGAGCCGGTCATCCGAATACCAGCGGGAGTGGGCGCCGATTTGGCGGCGTGCCCGGGGAGTCCACTCGGCGCCGCGATCCAAACCTGGATGCACGCGGCCAAGCTGATCGAGGATTTCACGGCGAAGGCCGGGAGCCACGGCGGAGTCGCGCAACCAAGCGGCAGCTCGAATGGCGAGAAGCGCGCCGTGCCATGCTTCCCGGGAATCGGCTTCCTTGGAAAGGCCGCTGCGAAGCGGGGGCAAGTCGCCGATGACATCCTCGATGTTGACCGGCTTCCGCTTCTCCAAGAGCCGGGGGACGGCGCGGTGATCCGAGTGGACGCCCACAAGGATGAGGCGGTGGCGGGCCTGCGGGACGCCGTATTCCTCGGCCCGGACGAGGAAGTCCCCAGGATTGAACTCGCCGATCTCCCCGTCGCCACGGATGACAATGGAGAACAGGTTATAGGACAAGGTATCGCGACGGCGCTGCGCGGAGGAGTCAAAACAAGCTGCGACGGGGTGCTGGAGGTCGCCGAGAATCTTCGTGAAAATGGCCTCGTTATTGACCTTGGCAGAAAGCAGCCCTTTGACATTCTCCATGACGAAGACCGGCGGGCGGTGTTCGGCGAGGATGCGGAGATATTCACGGTAGAGGAAATGGCGGTGGTCGGCCTCGTATTCCTCGATGCCTTTTTCGCCAATGATTTTGGAGCGGCCGACGAGGGAATAGGCCTGGCAGGGTGGCCCGCCGATGAGGAGCCAGTTCCGGCGGCTCGCCAGCGCGGCGGCGATCCGGGCATCGATTTCCGCCGAGTCCGTGAGGCCGAGCGTTGCGTGCCATGCCTCGTCGCGCGCGTGTTTCGCCTGAGCCGGATGCGCGGCGAATAGGCAGTCGCGAGAAATGTCGCCAGCGAGATAGTCGTAATACGCAGGCGGGGCCGCGCCTTTTGGAAATTGGCGGAAGAAGGCGCGGAGTTCGAGCGTGCGGTGCGCGAAGGGATCCATCTCGATGGAGAGACCGATCCGGAAAACCGGCCGGCCGGCCCCGTCGAGCAGGGCGGAAAAGCCCTCACCAAGGCCACCCGGGCCAGCAAAGAGATCAATGACTGGAATCGGCATCGCGCTGCGATGCTACTGGCCAGCGCCAGAGATTCCAGCTTCAACGGTTCCGGCCGCCAATCAAGTGGTGCGCATTATGTAAAGTTCAAGTTGTGGTTTTTCGAAAGCGGTCGAACTCTTTGGGGAGCAAGGCCAGCAGCTCTTCTGTGCTCATGCCGTACAAGTAAAACGTCAGGTCGAGTTGGTTCAGCAGCGCAGCCAGACGGCGGGCCGCGCCCTTTACACTGGAACCAGCACCGCGCTTGAAGGACTTCTTGGTCGGATCGTAGTAAAGGCGAGTGGCGAGATCGGCCACACCCCGGTTCGTGACCAGCTCTTTGCGAGAGGCCAGTTGCTCGGCAATTTCGCCGGGCTTCCAAAGTGGATTGCACAGCATCGCGATGGCGCGCTCGGGGTTGTCTCGGTGCGCGCGAACAATCAGAAACGGGCCGAGCAGCAGATGTCGATAAAAACGCTGGTGATTGTCCAGCAGCGGCAACAAACGCGCCTCGTCCTGCGGGTCACGATTGCCGTTGCCATCGGCTGGACAGACCTCGTCGAAATAGAACAGGGCAAGCCATGTCCAAAGGCCGCGATCACGCTCAGGAAGCGGAATGGCAGCACGCTCCAGCAACTCATTCAAGAATCGTCCGACCTCCATTCGCGACGCGAAGCTGGCCTTTGGCACGTCAATGTCAGCGGGAATGGTTTCCGTGAGCGCAGGATCCTCGAGCATTTGCAACGGTGGCGGCAGGCTAGGTTCCAAAGCAAGGCGAGCCCGATAATTCGCGAAAGCAGCCACGCCATCATTGGTGAAACGTCGGAGTTTCATCGTTGGTCCTCCTGTTCACATTCCACATCCCATATCCTGCGGAGTTGCATACGGCGAGCGAATGCAGACACGGCTTCCTCGGCCCAGCTTTCTCGGTCCTGTTTCTGATCCGGCGGTGGGACTGGCGAGAGCCCTCCGAGATTGCGCGCGAACCGGATCCAATCTGACTGCCAACCACCGTCCTCGTCGTCTTCCGACCATGTGTCCTCAACGAGGATTCTCATTAGAATGCGGCGCAACACTTCTGGATACACCAAGGCGATGAAGTGCCGCGAACGCGCCATCTCCTTCCAACTGGGTTTGGCGTCTCGGTTCACAAGCAACTGCGGTGGCTCGTGCTCGAAGTCAATTTTCCACAGCTGTTGATCCAGAGCGTCCGGCACCGGGACAATCAGATGCCGGCGTCGGTCGTCTGCCTGGCCCGCCTTCACCGGCTGGATGGCATCAACCTCACCGAGCAGTTTGTGGTGCTCCGACCCAGGCGGCTGGACGACGCGCACACGGAAAAGGATGCCGTCCGGCACGTCGAACTCCGTGAGTTGCCGGTTGGCAGGAGTCCGAATGGCGGAGATTGTGCCCCACGCCCATTGCATCCACAGGTTTTGCCTGTGCGCCTCAACCCAAATTTCCGCGTTGTGAGGAAACTTATAGCTGGCGAGGCGCAAATCAGCGTCAAACACCCATCCATTGCCATCAGTGCGGATCGTGACCGACACGTCCTGGCGCACAATGCCGCGGCGGCCGGTGAAGTTAAACGTCCGCTTCATTGTCTCCTTTCATTTCAATCGCGCGCACTACTAGGTCGCGCTTGGTGTCGAATCCCGAAACACCGAACTGGAAGTCGGGCTTTCTAATCTCCAGTTCCAAACAGTTACCGTCCTCACGGGTGACAACGACTCCTGTGGGCTTCGGGTCTTGGCGCAAAGGAGAGCGAGTAAAGGTGAAATCATCCGCCGCCCAGCGCTTGAAAGCATTGCCACGACGGACGGCGTAGCCAGCCTCAATGCGAAGCTTCGCTGGAAGAACCTCGAAGGGAACCTTGCCTTGTTTCAGCAAGAATCCACCTTTTATCGAGTCCAGCACGAAACGCTTCGGCCTTGGCGACGGTGGCGGCGGTGGTGGTGGCGGCGGAACGTCCGGCTTGCCCGGTTCCGGTTTCTTCTTCGGCTCAGTGGGGCCTTCATCTGTTGGCAGGAAAAAGATGTCGAGCAACAGGTTTGGGTCGCCTTTTGTGTCCGCCACATGCACGCGTTGCATGATTTCAAACGCACTGCGTGTCACGAATTTTATCGTGTCCGGGCCATATACGTAACGGTTGTAGAACTTTGGAGAATCTCTCTGCCACTGCGTATGGTTAACGCCCTCGGCATCGCCAAGCAGCCCGGCGAGGGGGGCGTCGTCGGCGACAACAAGAGATCGGGTGCCTGACATCAGAGGGGAGCGAACGTCCGTGATGACGATTCCGTCTCGCAGGAAAATGGGGCGGTGGCCCGAGTCGCGGCAGGTCGCGAGGTAGACCGTGAAAAAGGACATGCGCTCTTCGCGGTCGTGGAACTTTGGACGCACGCGAACCGGAATTCTCACACCAACACGCTGGTCCTTCTCCAAGTGCGCGCGAATCTCGTTCAGCTTGGATTCCGGCAAAAGCTGATCGCCGAATTGCGGCCATTGAGGTCTTATAGATGCCTGATCAGACAAACTCACAATGTCAGCAGGCTTGGCTGTTGAGGCCCAACTTGCGAACTCAATTACGGCTGCTTCCGGCGTAGGCAAAAGTTCGCGGTGCACTGCGAGCGTCTCGGCATCAATGCGCCACGTTTTTTCAGGTGTCTCCAAATCAACCGACAATTCGCCGAGGAGAATGGGCCAGAAGAAGCTCCGGACTATGCCGCGCCGCAGGTCATCCGTGTTCAACCGGTCGTCAATGGATGGCACTATAACGGACAGGCCCGGCTCAACTCCGCGCTTGAGTTCGAAAACGGTCGAAAACGAATCAATGTAATCGGGTGCTGTGACCGGGTCGACAGGGTCATCCTCCCGCTTACGGCAACCATACCAGGCGTCCGGCTGGAAATCCTTCCCGTCAACAGAGTGGCAGCGCACGATAGCAGTTCCCATCAACACGCGGTGTGGCAAGTCCGCTCTGACTGTGAGGCCGAAAATCGCGTGCAGCCGGCTGGCGGTTGGAAACACCTGTTTGCCAATGCCCCAGCGTCCGAGATTCTCGCCGCTTTTTGCGGAGCGCCCTTCAGCCCGAAAGAAACTGAAAAACGCATTCTTCTCGGCGAAATCGAGGCGGCACTCGTTGACGTCTCCGGTGAGTCCGCGAGTACCGAAATCTTCAAACACAAGAAAGCCAGTGCTGGCCCCAAAAAGCGGACCGAGATCAGGAATGCCGAGGCCGCGGGCGAAATTGTCGCGTGCAGACGCAAATTCACCTTCGAGGAAACCGAGGGCTGCCCCAGAAGCCTTTGGCTGATACGCTATTCGGACACGGATCTGCCGCACGCCACCATTGCGTTGAGCTGCGTCCAGCGAATTCTGAATCCCCTCGCGCACCAGCGCCTCGCTCAAGTTCTCCAAGCTCTCTGCGGTAAAAAAGGCATCGTTGGCTGAATCGCGCATCCGGTCGCACGGGCGCCGTGGATTAAAGTGCCATCGTGGAGTCATAGGTATTGTGGTTCTAGACAGGAGATTGGTTGTCTGTCTTCGGTGGCAGGAAGGCGGAGCCGCGTTTCATGCGGGCCAACGTCTGGTCAATTATGAGCGCGACAAACTTGTCCGGGTCGGTCCAGCGCTGCGAAGCCTTGGCCGGATCAAAGCCGTTGGCCCGGATGACGGCCTTTAGCGTCGGGACGTCGAGCGAGCGCACCCAAAAGCCAAACTCGGTTTCACCCTTTTCCTGCAAGGCGGCAAATACGTCCGGGACAGTCACCGGGGTTTTGGGCGGGCGCGGTGGGCTGGCGGGGCGCCCGGGCAGTGAGGCCATGATGGCATCGAGTTTTGCGGCAAACTCGGGATTGCGCGCCGCCTCCTCATCCACGAGGACGAGGAGTTCGCGCAGGAGTGGAGTCAGCTTTTTGGCGGGTTGCATTGTTCAAGAATCTCTTTGGTGACGCCGAAAAAGTCCTCGTAATTCGGGCCGTATTTTTGGCGGAACGTGCGGAGATTGGAATCCGAATCGGCGCCCCGCGCAGTGTTCACATTCTGCATGATGTGGTGGCGGAACAAGGCGGGCTGCCTGAGGTCGGTTTGTTTGCCGTCGAAGAGTCGCCCCTCGCGGAGATCCCGCATGACGCGCGTGTGAAGTTCCATGTTTCCCTGAACCTTGGTTGCGACGATGCCGAGCGGCTTGATGATGCGGTTGATGTTCTCAGAGTATGCCGCGATGTTGCTGACGATTTGGAAAATGCCCCATGTGGAAACGATGTCAGGGATTGTGGGGATGACGTAATGCGTGGAGAAGCGGAGCCCGTTCTTGGTCACGATGCCTAGGCTGGGAGGGCAGTCGATGATGACAATGTCGTAGCGGTCGATGACGGGCTGGAGGGCGCGGCGGAGAATCTCCTGTGGATTATTACCGTAATCGCCCTGCATGGCAATGAAGGGAAGCTTCTCTTGGACCTCGATGAATTGAATGCTGGAGGGGAGCAGGTCCAAGCGAGGGATGCCGCCGTCGATGGTCGAGGCACTACGGATGATGGCTTTCTCAATGTCAAACTTTGGCGGATCGTCGGGGCGGAGCTTGTCACGGAACAATTGGACGAGAGTGCGGCCGTCGGCATCGCGTTTTTGCCACTCCTCCTCCGTGATCAAGTTGATGGTGGCGTTGGTTTGCGGGTCGAGGTCGATAAAGAGGACGTGCTTGCGGAATTCCTTGGCCAAAATCTCGGCCACGGCGACGGACGTGGTGGTCTTGGCGACACCGCCTTTCAAGTTGATGAAGCTTACGACGACGGGGGCGTGGCCGGCTTTCGCATCCAGCCAAGCTTTGACGACCTCAGCATCCCACACTGGTCCGCTCTGGAGCGTTTGGACCGGCTTGGGAAAGTCGTCATAGCGGACCCGCCAATTGGACACCGCCTGCTTGGAAACCGGCGGGGCGGTCATTTCAGCAATCTCGGAGATGCCAACAAGTTTCGGTTCCATGCCAAACAGAATAATAGATTTGTGGACCAAGTCAACAGATAAGATATATCTGTGTCATTATAGATAATTTTGTGAATTGTGTGACAATCGACCCGTTGGGAGTCGTCACACCAGACATGGGCCGTTGTTCGAGGACCCCCCCCCGGATTCGAGGCGTTCTTGCGCAAGCATGGAGATATGCGGAGGCGAGCAAACGTTTGTTTGCTTCAATAATCGAGGAAATCCTCGACCCGAAACTCGATCCGGTTTCCGTTGCCCAAGACGATACCGAACTTCTCGGGCATCGGTCCGCCGGTCGCCGCGACAAGCATCTCCGAGTAACAGCACAGCTGGATCGCGTAATAAGGTTCGGGTGAGCGCGCGAGCTTGGTATCCCACACGTGATAGTGCCCAGCGGCGTACAAGATCAGAACATCGGCGAATCCGGCGAACGACAAAGTCTCGAAAGCGGCCTGATAGATGATGTGCGCTCGTGCGACGATGGCGGCTTGGGTGTCTCTTCGGGCCTGAACGGAATCGTCCTTTGCGATCTCGACCAGCCCGACGGTTGAAGATTCTAGTCCGTCAAGGATGACGCGCTCGTGTTGATCGCCGGCTCCCGCGATGAGCTGCTGTTCGGCGGAAGGATCGTCCGGGGTGACGACGCCAGGCATCTCCAGATAGCCGCGATCCATCCATGACGCGAAAGGCGACGCCAGATCGCGGATAAGGTCCGAGGGCGAGTAGAGCAGTTGACCGGAGCGCTTTTTCATCAATTCATGGGTTGAGAAACGCCCGAACGGTATTCCCCTCTAATCCACCCTCTTGGAGCGGAAGCACACCTCGAAACCAAATGAAGCGATGATTCCATAGACTTCCTTTGTGCAGGCTGACGCTAAGCTATCCGAGGGCCACCCGAAAAGCGCGCTGAACGTTTGGCGGGCTGTCGGTTCGCACCCCAGCATCTCTCGGCAGACGATGTCTCGGTCGTGATTCATTCAATATTTCGTTGGCCGCGTTCCGCGCGGCAGCGGTTTCCAACCCCCACCTCCCATCGTGGCGTCGTTGCCAGCTTCGATCGGAGGCGAGACTATCAGGGAGGGGGTGACATCCGTGGTCACTAGGGTTAAGAAATTGTTGAGTGAACGAATGAGTGAGTCAGCGAGTGGACGGATGCATGCCGTGCGGGGGCGACGAAAGTCGAGGGATTGACATCTGGTGGCACTGGGGCCAGAAGCTTGGCCATGCCAAAGGCCGAAGTCTTCAGCCGTCCGCCGTTGGAGCGCATGTTGCGGTTGCATCAGCTGATCCAGGCCGGCGGCTTTCCCAACTGCGGAGCGGTGGCACGGGAATTCGAAGTCTCCACCCGCACCATCAAGCGGGACGTCGACTTCATGAAGTGCCGTCTCAACCTGCCGATCGAATACGACAGCCGGCGCTACGGCTTTTACTACACCAAGGCCGTGGAGCAGTTCCCGGGTGTGTCCGTGACGGAGGCGGAGGTCTTCGCCCTGCTGGTGGCTCAGAAGGCCATCGCGCAGTATCGCGGCACGCCGTTTCAAAAGCCCCTGCAATCGGCCTACGAGAAGCTGACTAGCCAGCTCGACCAGTCCGCGCGCATCACCGTCAGCAACCTGGACGAAGCGCTGTCGTTCCGACCGTTGGCGCCCGAGGAGGCGGATGGCGAGACGTTCAACGTGTTGTCGAAAGCGGTGCAGCAGCGCCAGGTCGTTCGATTCCACTACAAGAAGCTGGGCGCGCGTCGGGCGCAGCCGCGTCAGGTGCATCCGCATCATTTGGCCTGCATCGACAACGTCTGGTATCTGTTCGCGCACGACGTGGACCGCAGCGCGATGCGCACCTTCGTGCTGAGCCGATTGACCCAGCCTGAACTCACCGGAAAGACCTTTGTCCCTCGGCCGGACTTCAAAGCCGACGACTACCTGAAGGGCAGCTTCAGTGTCTTTCGCGGCCGGGACGACTACGAGGTGGCGATTGATTTCGACGCGTGGGCGACGGATCTGGTGCGCGGGCGGAAATGGCACGCCAGCCAGCAGCTGCAGGAACTGCCCAACGGCCATTCCCGGCTCACCCTGCGGCTCGACAACATCGAGGAGATCGAGCGTTGGATCCTGAGCTGGGGCGTGCATGCGCGGGTGGTTTCACCCCGGGCCCTCGCGAATCGAATCCGCGCAATTGCCCGCCAACTGGTGAAGCGCTATGGGGAGGGGTAAGGGTGCCCTGAAATGGCCCCTTGACGGGAGTGAGGAGCATTTGGACCGGTTGATTAGCTCACGGCCATTTCGGCGGCGACTAGCAGACATTCGATCCGGATTCAGGGTTGAAAATTCAGTCGGGCCGTCCAAATAATCCCGTCGATGGCTGCTGCCAGAAATTGGACTGCAGAGGAGCTACGGCTACTGCGCAAGTATCCGGACCGGGAGGCGGCTCGCAGGTTTGGCCGCAGCTTACAAGCCATCCGAACCAAGCGGTCGCTGCTCGGCATTCCGCGAGTCGTTGGCGCGGGAGAACTGCGGTCTTGGACACCAGAGGAGGAATCATTGCTGGGCACGGCTCGGGACTCCGAGATCGCCCGGCAGCTGAAGCGCACGCTGGTCTCCACCACCAAGAGACGGCGAGCGCTCAAGATTCCGCATTTTTGCGACCGCCCATGGACAGCGGAGGACGAACGTCGCCTGGGCACATCGACCGACAAGCAAGTGGCTCACGAGATTGGCCGCAGCCGCCGGGCCGTCCGCACTCGCCGTCTTGCCCTGGGCATCCCGTCATGGCGATACGAGCCGCGCCATTGGACGTCGGAAGAGGAGTTGATGCTGGGGACCGCCTCTGATTACGACATCGCGAAACGCCTGGGTCGAACGCTGACATCGGTCATGACCAAGCGCACCTCGCTCAACATCCCCCGGTTCCGGATTCTGTATCGGGAATGGACCGAAGAGGAGGTTGAACAGCTGGGCAGGAAGCCGGACGCAGACGTGGCCCGAGACCTGGGTCGCTCCCACGCCGCGGTTCGAATACAGCGACGCTTGCGAAAGATCAAAGGAGTTGATGACGAACTCAAGGCGCGGCCTTGGACCAGGAAAGAGGAGCGTTGGCTTGGAAAAAAGAGCGATGAAGAGGTGGCTCGATTGACCGGCCGGAAAGTATCCGCGGTTTGCAATCGGCGCCACCGGTTGGGCCTGCCCCCCGTCGAATTCCTGCGGCGACCCTGGACCAAAGCTGAAGAGAAGCTGCTGGGAACTGACACCGACGACGTCATTGCCGGCAAGCTCGGGCGGGACCGAGCGACGGTCGGAGCGCGCCGTCGACAGTTGGGCATTGAGTCCACCAAGCAGTCTTGGGAGGAACATGAGCTGAAGCTCCTGGGAACGGTCCCCGACCGACAGCTGGCAAGAATGCTTGGCCGCACCCTGTTCTCCATCCAGAACCAGCGACTCAAACTCGGCATTCCGCCGGCGGCGAATCCGAAGTATCGACCATGGTCTGACGAGGAACTCCGATTGCTGGGCACGAAACCCGATGCCGATCTCGCGCGACAACTTGGCCGGGCGTATGTGGCCGTTCGGGACAAGCGCAATCAGCTCAAGATCCCTTACCGACAGCCTCGTTACGTTTGGTGGAAGCCAGAGGAGTTGGAGTTGCTGGAGTCCGCCTCGGACGAGGACATCGCGCGAAAGACCGGCAGGACAGTGAAAGCCGTCCGCCTGAAACGCTTCAAACTGCAGGCGCGCTCTTCGCCATGATCATGCGACAAGTCAAAATATTCTGTCCGAAGTGCAACTACGTTCCGCATCCCGCGGATCGGTGGGTTTGCCTCGAGGTCTGTGGGTGCCTCTGGAACACCTTTGAGACCTGCGGCGTTTGCCCGAAGTGCGGCAAGAACTGGGAGGACACGGCCTGTCCCCGCTGCCATCGCTGGTCGCCCCACGTCGACTGGTATCACGAAGAGCTCCCGGACGAGGATTCCAAGGCGGACGTGGAGACCATCGCGACGGTGGAGTAACCGGGGCGCAAAAATACCGGCGATGGCGGGGAAGGAGGGGAGCGCACGCCATCTCGGCAGTTGTGGCGGGCGATTCAGGATTCAAGGGACGTGAGCGCAGGCTCCAGACTGGTCAAAATCCGGGTTGCAGCTTCCACCCAGGGCGCTTGCCAAGGCGTGCTGAAAGGGGGCTTGGACAAAGAAGGTTGAGGCGATTTTGGTGGCCGGGTGTCGGGCTCTGATTGACTGCAGTGATGTCACTGGATTTGGCGAACACGTTGCCGGGAAACTTCGGAGCGGAACGTAAACTGAAAGACCGACTGGAGGTGCGACTGATCGAAGCGCACGAGCGGGAAAGGTTCGACAGCCTGATGGCTCAGGAACATTACCTGCATAACTCGACGGCGGTGGGAGCGGTGTTGCGCTACGTCGTCACAGAGGGCGATCAATGGATGGCCCTATTGACGTTCAATTCTCCCGCACTGCATCTGAAGGCGCGGGACCAGCATCTGAGGTGGAAGGCGGCGGAGGTGGCCGCTCGTCGTCAGCGTCGAGGCCGTGGCCCGCCGTACAACGGGTTGCGAAGATGTCTGCCGTCGCACGGCCCCTTGGCAACCTCGTGCATGGTCTTTTTGTGCCATGCCTTCGAGCAAATGTCGCACTGGAAGTACGGATTCTGCGCGCGAACGGCTTCCGCGTAAGAAGAGGCCGGAGAATCGGCATTGGCAAAATCCAATGTCGCGCGCGTTACTCGATTGAACGGAACAAGGTCTGCCGACTCGGGTGCCACCCATTTTCCCTTTGGAGGTTCATGGCGGAACGAAATCGGATCACGTCGCCCTCGGCTCTCCCAAACACCGATCAGGCCATTTGCCGGCTCTCGGATAAGATGGCAGGTCGCGTTGAATGCAGGGACGGCAAAGGAGACGTTGGTCAAACCTGACTCGACATCTTTAATTGGGATGCCTGCAATTTTGAAATGCCAATCCGTCAGGCTGCCGTCGCCGCTTCGACCGAGGGAGATCGTGATGGTGGAGTTCTTCCCACCTCGAGCAAGGTTTCCCCTCCAAATGCCGCCTTGGAACGGCTCGCGTCTGCAGAAATCCGCTCGAACTCGCTCATCAGCGAAACGAAACCCGACAAAAGCTGTTGCTTTGGGCTGGGGCATCCATTTGATCTTGGTCCGGAGCCCATCGGCTTCCCAGACCCCGACGATGGACCTACCCGGGGGTCCAAGGAATTCGCCATCGAAGCGAGCCTTCAATGCCGGAACAACAAAGGAGACGGCTTTGCCTCGACTGAAGGAAAAGGTTTCGAGTCCGGCGACAACCCGTTGCGTTGCTTCGGCGATTTGGCCGGCGTATTGGCCTTGTTCGTCACTAGTCAGGTCCAGGTGGAGCGTTGATGGGCCATTGGCCGTATCCACTGTCGCTGTCCAAAACCCGGCGGGCGTTTTCGCGTGTAAATGCTCAGCATACTCTTGGATTTGCAATCCAGGCGAGGGAGCATCTTGGCCTTGGAGGTATTTACCCGCCTGGCGCTCCCACTTCTCATGGATGGTGCGAATCATGACGTCCCGATTGCTCCGCATTCGAAGAACTTCGTCTGCGGTATTGGCCTGAGCGATCCTTTCGTTCTGTCTGAAGACGGCCTCCCGAATTTCGGCATCCCTCTGGGCACGCCAGTCAGCTGGCTGCCCATGAGCAAGCCGCAACCCTGCACAAAGCATGGAGATGGCCGTAAGCGTTGTGGATTTCATCGTTTTGGTTCCGTTTAGGGGCATGTTCATCTGCTTTGAATCGTTTTGATCGCGCGCACGGCCTTGGAAAGCTTGAGCATATCTTCGCTGCGCGCGGCATCCCGCGCGGACATCGCAGGTATCGATGCGATGCCTTTCGAGGCTTGGGCGCCTGCGTTCGCCTTCCGGTAGTATCGGTGTGGCGTAAACTCGGCGTTACAGGCTCTAGCTAACGGCGGCGAAAAAGAAATGCCACGCCGCGTGCTCGAAGCGGTCGCGCTGGAAGGTGATCGCGCCGCCAAGCTGTCGCGTGGCCAGGTGAGCGCGTTGCTGGGGCTTAGCTTTGACCAGACGGAAGAGTTTCTCAGCCGGCATCAGGCGTATCTCCACTACTCCCTGGAGGATCTGGACGCCGATCGCGCGATCTTGAATCGGATACTGGCGGCCAAGTGAGTGCGCTCGTTGTCTCCGACAACGGCCCGATCCATAACCTCGTTCCCTGCGGCGCCATCGACGTTCTGCCCCGCATCTTCGACCGGGTAGGTTGGACCGTCGACGGCTGGCGCGAAGCGAAATCGTAGCTCGCCGAGAACCCGGTAGAGTGGTTCGTCGGTTTGGGTGGGACCAGACCACCAGCGGAGAAGCTCGAGAGCCGCGTCCTTGTGCTCACGGTCGAGGCGGCGCAGTTCGAGTCCACCACATCCGTGGGCGCGAGTCGGGTCCGGCTGGCCAGCCAGCCAAAAGAGGAAGTTCCGCACGGCCTGGCTGCCGCCGGTGTCGCCGGTAGCGGTTTCGCGGAGCAGTTGGAGCGCCTCGATTGGTACGGGCGGCGGCGGCAACAGAGCCCGGCGCAGTTCCGTCAGCACGGCCGCGCGCTGCTCCGGGGATGGCTCGGCGTTGAGTGGAATCGTAATGTCCTTGGTCATGATTGGTTCCGTGGATGGAAGAGGCAGACACTGGTATGGGCCGCGACCCCGTCCGCTTCTTGGCGTTTTTCCAATGGACCTTATGACACACAATGGGAACAACAGCCAAGAGGGCCAGGACAAGGAATCCCCGTCGTCTCAGACAGCGTCGGCAGTTGCCGATGGATCTGGTCCCTCAAGACCCGGGTTGGAGGTCTGATTGCGTTTGCGGTCGCAGAGGATGGGCGCGTCGGTGGCCTGGGCCAGCCACTTGCGGTCGACCCGCAGCGCTTCAAGCTCGCACGTCGCAGAATACATCGGCGCATTCGCCGCTGGCCGGCCCAGCGACCAGGACGATGACGTGGGCCGGATGCATCTTCAGGAACCATGCCGTTTGCAGCGCCGTCAGGCGTGCTGGCCACGTGACCAACGTAAAGAATGTTCGTTGCTCCGGGCTCGTGGGGGATGGCCCGCGCCGGCGTGGTTGTTCTGGAGTTGGATCGTAGCCACGTATCCAACATGGATTTGCCCGGCCACGAGGCAATCGTTACATGCGGCACCCACTGAAGCCGGACTTCGTCACCCTGCCTCCAAATGCGGAGCGCCGAATCAGCCCCGACTGAGAACATTGGGAACGGGCGCAACAAAAGGATTTATCTTCGGCCCCCAGGAGATCCCGACCCCGATGAGCGCCGCGTGTAACAAGCACCGCGTTCGCGGGGGAATCTCTTCTGGAAACCAGATCCGCCCGCCTATGAAATCCGGCACAACTCCGACCACTGCAGCCCTGCTCGCTGTTCCCACGTCCGTCCAGCATGTCCGGCATGGACCTGTCGACGGAAGTCCGGGCGGCTGCGGTTGCCGTTCGAACCAACACGTGTCGGGACCAAGCTCTGTTCCCTACGATCGCCTGCGATTGGAGTGCACCGGCAAGCGCGTGGACGGGCAGTTCGATTTGAATCCAATCTTTGACCATGCCTGTGCACCGATGACCCTTCCCACTGCGGGGGTGGTGATCGAAGGAATCCTGGTGGATTGCCCGGTATTGCCAGGGTGCCCGCCTTGCCTCGTGTTGGACACGCCGCGGGGCGTCGAAGCCTTTGCCTCCCACGCCTTGGGCAACTTCGTCATCGAGAACGCGCCGTGCCACCTGGAATTCAGGGCGGTTGAAGTGTGCGAAGGGTGCGGCTGCCGGCGCTGGGACTGGGAAGTTCACGAGATTTCCCGATCCGGGCGTCGGACTCTCGTGAGCGAGCCACGCCCGGATGCACCGCATCCGGACGCCGCCCGTCGCGGCGGCTGAGAGCGACTCGAAGCAATGAGAGGGCCCGCCGGTCGACGCCGCCGGGAACCCGCGACGCGGTGCCCCACGCTCGTTTGACACACTGATCGCTCTGGATCTTCCGATTTCCCTCACTGGTCATGACCATCATTCTCGGAAGTGCGTTCCTCGAGTCTGCCGGGCTCGCCGCGGCTGGCCAGTGGTCTTCGAGAGTTCGCTGGTCCGCGCTCCCCTCCGCCCCCGCTCCAGCAAAGTTCAGCCGTGACGAGCGCCCAACGCGAATGCTGATATGGATGTTCCCGGGGGTGAATCTGCTGCAGCACGCTTCTGGCGAGGTTGCCCAGCACGGAGAACGCGCAGACTAAAGCCTTTGCCGTTTTCCATTGGCTCCACCCGAGCTTCTACCTCCAGCACTGGATGGCGAATCGTTGCCAGGGCGTAGCTCTTGTACGTCTGGGCGAATAATTCGGTTTCCACGATGCCGGTCCAGTCCGCCAGGGACAGGAACTTCATGGGCTCGCCGGTAATCTGGTGATGTGTGCGCTGCTCCACAACCAGGCCGCAAGTCGTAACGGTTTGGCCAACGAATTCGCCGAGGCAATTGACCGGGCAGTAGCTGTCCCATGCCACGTCCGGAAACAATTCCAAGGGATGACCGCTGACGGCGTAGCCGAACAGCTCGGTTTCAGCCTGTAACTTTTCCAGGCGGGTAGGTTCCGCGAGAGGAACCGACACGATCTGTTCCAGTCCTGGTGGCGCAATGAGCCAGCCTTGGTCCGGTTCGGCATTTGCGGAATACGTTTTGACCAGGTGTTGCGCCTGCCAAAACTGGCGCGTTCGCGGGTGGCCAAACTCGTCAAAAGCCCCGGCTCGAATCATCGCCTCCAATTCTTCAGCGGCCGGGGCGACCCGGTGGAAGAAGTCCTCCACGGAGATGAATGCTCCGCGTTCAAGTGCCTGAACCATCGCATCTTTTGTACGGGTTGTCAGTCCTTTCAGCCGGGTCGCGGGAACGCGGATGGCGTTGCCGTGGGGAACGAAGGCCGGCCCGGGTTCATTCACCGATGGCGGGAGAAATTTCAATCCGAGGCGATGCGATTCGAGCACGTAAACCAACGGGTGATAAAACCCTTTGCCGTTGGTCAGCACCGCCGCCAAGAATTCAGCCGGATAGTAACGCTTGAGCCACGCGGACTGATACGCCTCAACGCCGTAGGCTGTGCTGTGGGCTTTGCAGAAAGCGTAGCCGGCGAAGCCGGTGACCAACCCCCAGACTTCAACTGTCTTTTCCGATGAATGACCCCGTGCAACCGCGGAAGCGAAAAACTCCACGCGGATCTCCTCAATGACCGCGCGCTTTTGTTTAGTTAACGCCCGACGGAGTACGTCGGCGCGCCCGGGAGGCAAGCCGGCGAACGCTTCGCAAATTTGCAGGATGTGCTCTTCATACACCACCAATCCATAAGTGCTCCGCAGACACGGTTCCAAGGAGTGATGCGGATACTCGATGGGCTCCATCCCTTGATACCGACGAGTGAACGACATTTTCTTTCCCTCGTTTGCCGCCCCCGGACGGATGACGCTGACAATGGCGACCAGTCCGTCGATCTCGCTGACGTTGCACATGCGGCACAAGCTGGTCATGGCGGGCGACTCGATGTGATGAACGGCTCGGCCGTGACCGCTGGCAATCATCTCCCAAACTTTTGGATCACACCACGGTTCGACCGCCTGTGGATCGCCCAATAGTAATGTGCCGTCAGTTTTCTGTCGGGCAACACAACGTTCCAGATCCACATCGATACCGCGTTCAATCAACCTCGCCTTCACGTCACGCATGGCGGCCAGTCCGCCTTGGGCAAGTATGTCCATTTTGACGAGGCCGACGGGCTCCACCGAATCCATGTCGAAGTGCGTGGTCGCGTAACCCTTGTTGGCGATGAACGTCGGGGTGAGTTCGTGGAGTGGTTGCCTCGACAGCACGAGTCCGCACGGATGCATTTTTGGATAGCGGGGCATGCCATCCAAAAACTCCGCCATTTCAATGGCAGTCCTGTAAGGCTCTTCGTCGAGCGGGAGACTGCGGGTTTCAGGACTCGCGCGCAGCAACTCGATCAAACCCGCCCCACCTTTGGGGGCGGGCCCGTCCGGGACCCAGCCACCGCCGAAACCCCACGGGAAATGTTCGGTGAATTTGCGCACGTCACGTTCCGACACCCCCAGCACCTTGGCGACTTCCGCAAATGCGCTGCGGGCTTGGAACGTGGAGAATCCACCCACGACCGCACAATGCTCGCGACCGTATTTCTCGAAGATGATTTTGACTACGTCGTCCTTCACGTCATGCGCGAAATCGATGTCGATGTCCGGGAGCTTGTGCAACGCCATGCGTTCCTTGTTCAGGAAACGGCGGAAATACAGATCGAAGCGAACCGGACACACACCGCTGATTCCGAGGCAATAGCAGACCAGGCTGTCCGCCGCGCTACCGCGGGTGATCCAATCAATGTTTTGGCGGCGACACTCCTGCAAAAAATCCCAGGTGATGAGAAAGTATTCCTCGTAACCGACATCATTGATGATCCCCAACTCCTCCATCGCCTGCGCTTGAAATTGCCCAGCCCGGGAACCGTAGCGCTCATGCAGGCCTTTGAGCACCAGCTGGCGCAAAAATTCACTGGGCGCGGAACCGTCCTGCGGCTTGTAGGCAGGAAACTGTGGTTTGCCGAAGGGCAGCTCAAAGTTACAGCGCTGCGCGATTTCATTCGTGAGTCGCAGCCAATCGGGATTCTCTCTGCAGGCATGAGCCATTTCCGCAGGTGAGCGAAAATGCAGCCGTCCGTTGGCTCGCTTCTCCGGATGTTCCTCCCGCAGCAAGGTCAACGTGCGGATGCTTTGGAGAATGTCGAATTTCTGTCGGTCACCCGGTGCGGCATAGTGGATCGCCGGACAGGCCACCGCCTGTGAATCCGCATTCGCGGCAGTCACCATGCGGTAGAAAGCTCCCCGAAACAGCGTCGCTAGCTGTTCGTCCGGGCTGACCGCGATCAGTCCGTCAGTGAAGCCCTCGAGTTCACCGATGCGGTAAGGCCGCCGCTGTTGGTCAGCGACAGAGGCTTCCTCCCCAATGCCAATCGATCGTGCGGCATGCCGTGACAGCAACTGGCAGAGATTGGCGTATCCGCTCGCGGATTCGACAAAGAGGAGTAACGGTTTGTCACCCACGGACAATTCAACGCCCAGAATGGGTTTGATGCCGACCTGCCGCGCGGCTTGGACGAAGTCCACTGCCCCGTGGAGATTGCCGGTGTCGGTCAACGCCACGGCCGGCATGCCGTGATGCTTCGCCAGATTCACGATGGCTTGGGGCGAGAGCGTCGAATCGAGAAAGGAATAATGGCTGTGGGCCCGCAGTGGGACGTAAGTCATTCGTGCCGGCCTGATCAAGCTGTTCAGGCGGCGGGGCGGCGGATTGCTTTGTCGCGCAGCAATCGCTTCGGTGGGCGGACTCAGGAGACGAAAATCGTGCCCGCGCAAAATGACGGAGCGCCCGTGTGCCTGACGAAGTTTATCCACGACCACTGCCAACCGGGATTGGGCATCGAGTCGTTGCATCGGGACCGTCAACGGGAGGTCGCTGCGAAACCGTCCGTCATACAGGTTGGATAATTTTAAGGCGACCAGCCGCAGGCTGACCCGGCGCTTCCACGCCTTTTTCAGCATCGCGTTCAGCCGGCCATACACTTCGGTCTCCAAATCGGTGGGCTCCAATAGACTTTCACTGACCTGATCTTCCGCCCGGTCGTTGTAGCGCACCGTCACGGTCAACGTGCGAATTGTCCTTTGTTCGGCCCGCACTTTGGCAAAGAGATCGTCCGCCATCCGGCGCAGCGTAGCCGCCACGTATTCCTCGTCCGTCAGATCCCCGGCAAAGGTCTCCTGTTGGCTGAAGGTCTTTTGCGGCTCGCGGGCCGGGATCAGCGGGCGTTCATCAATCCCGTGGGCGAACTGCCGCGTCATCACCGCTTGTCGTCCCAACACCAGTTCCAGCATTTCAATCGGCGTGGCGGCGACGTGGCGGATTTGGGCCAGGCCGGCCGCATTCAATCGGGCACTCGTCTTCGGCCCGATGCCCGGCAGCCAGCGGTTGGGCAATGGCTGAATGAACTGTCTCTCCTGTCCCTCCGGCACACTTGCAAACGCCGCGGGCTTGTTCAGCTTCGAAGCAATTTGGCTGATGAGTTTATTCGAGGCGACTCCCTCACTGACGGTAATCTTCAGCGACTGCCGGATGGCTTTGCTGATAATCAGCGCAATTTCGATGGCGGGCTTTTTGCGGTTGGCGGTCAGGTCAAAATAGCCTTCATCAATGGAGGTCCGTTCCACGTCCGGGGTGAAATCGTAGGCATAGGCGAACATCCCGTTGGAAAACTCCTCGTACAGATCGTAGTGGCCCGGCACCACAATGAGCTTGGGGCATAGCTTGCGGGCCATCGCCGTCGGCATGGGTGTATACACACCAAACTTGCGGGCTTCGTAGGACGCGGAGGCAATGATGCCGCGGCGTTCCCCGCCGACCGCGATGGGCTTGCCCCGCAACCGGGAGTCGGCGGCTTGTTCAACCGACGCGAAGAAGGCGTCGGCATCCAGATGCACGATGGATCGCGACATGAAGCCTCATCGGGGTTTCCATCGTTGCAGTTCTCGAAGGGCATCACTGGCAATCCAGCGCGCTGCCTTGGAATCCAGTTTCTGAATGCGCTTTGTCGTGCGGATGGCTTCGCGATTCAGGATCGGGTTTCGCTTCCCGATCTGGCGCAACGCCCAATTCACGCCCTTCTTGACGTTGTGCCGCTCGTCCGTGACTTCCTCCGCAACGCGCTTCAAATAGGAGCGGAAGACTTCGTTGCTGGCCGCTTTGTCATGCACGGCCAGCGTGGCCATCATCGTGAAACCAGCACGCTTTACCAATTCTTCCGGGCGCCTGCTCCAAGCGACCGCCAAGTCATGAGCGAAGGGAGTTTTGCGAAAGAGATGAATGCACAAGCCATCGCAATCGGCCCAGCACTCGAAGTCCTTGGCCCAATCATTTGCCTGGCGGCGGGTCAGACGTTTTGGGTCAGCGATGAACGCGGCGAGAAGGCGCGCTTCAAAAATGCCTGAAGACCTGAGTTCTTCCGCCAGTTCGTCGTTGCGACCAATCTGTTTTGCCATCGCTCGCAGCTGAACCGTGGTAATGCCCAGTAGTTTCTGGCCGACAATGCCGAACCGGGCCATGCCCGCCACATTGGCGGGATTGGCGAGGCGCTGAAGCTCAGCCAGAACGGCGGCGATATTCGCTGGCACGGATCAATCCGCCTTTCGAATCAGGGCCTTGAACACGCCTTGGATGACCAGTTCCTGCGCGGGTATGAGATCGGGATACTTGGGGTTCTCCGCTTTCAGATACGGTTTCCCATTCTTGACCACGTAGGTCTTCAGCGTTCGTTCGCCGTCCACCAAAGCAGCGACCACCTGGCCGTGGCGGGGATCCGGTCCGCGTTCCAACACGACCAGATCGCCATCAAGAATATGGCGGCCGATCATGGAAACGCCCCGGACCCGCACCGCAAACGTGTTCCGGGTTGGGTTGAAGCCAATGCTTCCAATGTCCACCGAGACACAACCCTCTGTGGTGGTCTCGCCGTTCTCAGGAAACCCTGCGGGAATGTCTCCCAGAACCGGGATGTCCACGGTGCGTCGACGTAGTTTCGTGAGCGGCGAAACCACGCGGAGCGACCGTGTCTTTCCGGAATCCGAAGCCAGATAGCCTTTCTGTCGCATCAATCGCAGGTGACCGGTAACTGCATTCTCGCTCCGAAAGCCAAAATGCCGGGCAATTTCCTGATACGTGGGCGCGCTGCCGTGCTGCCGACGATGGCTTTCAATGAAGTCGGCGAGAGCTTGTTGTTTGGCCGTCAAGGGCTGCATACTGTGCAAAAGCACACTATTGCTGTTTCCGTCCGTGTCAACGATTTCTCAGGAAGCAGGGCGCGGTTGGTAGGACTTCCGTTGGGCAAGTCGTTGGCGTTAAATTGTCTCGTGCCGGCGTCCCCAACATTGCTGATTCCTGATCCCCGGCCGCTGGTCGAGCGGCTCGGAGACACGGACGGCTTTGTTCTTTGGTTCGGCGAACGAACACAATCGTTGGCCTACGCCTATGATCGGGAAATCCGGGACGCCGATTTGGAGACGGCGGTCACTTTGATCCAAGCCAAGCGGCGGCACACATTGCCGTTCCATATTGCGGAGCCGGGTGCGGAAAAACCAATAGGCCCTGACGACCCGCAGTTTTCAGATGAAGACTGGAACGAGCCATGAGCGAGGCTGCGGCAAAACCCCTTCACACGGTTTCGGTGCGCGAACTGGTGGAGTTTGTTCTACGGCGGGGCGATCTCGGCGGCGAGCGGGAGTTTGTCGGCTCCGACCGGGCGCTCGCCGGAATTCGTGGGCACCAGAAAATCCAACGCTCTCGTCCGACTGGCTATCTCATCGACCTGGACATGAACCACGGAGCGACGCGGCATTTCGGCGTTATCCCGGAGGCATATATGGGGTCGTACGAGATGCTGGTAGGGGACGAAGAGGCCCGCAATTTGGTCCTCACGCACGAGGAAGAGGATGTTTCGTTGCCAGCCGGGCTGGATCTAATTCCGGCCGCGCGCAAGCTCGAAGGAATTGACCAGGCGCTGGCGCACAAGAGCAAGTTCATCTAGACGCACACTTGGGGATGAAAAACCGTTCCGGCTCGGCGGCGGGCTGATCACCCCGGGTTACCGCCAATCGCACGGTGCGTTCTCACCCATTGAGGTCATTCTGCGCCAGAAACTCTGCCAGTTCCCAGTCTATGAACGGACTCTCCTCGCCGCAGCTTGGCCAAAGAACCAATGGGGATCAGAAACTTCCATGAAGAAATGACCGGTCCTGCTCACTTTGTTGGCGCGAGGTGGGACTTCAATCCTGCGAGTTCGCGTCGCTTGGCTGCCAGTTCGTCCTTGGTCAGGCGGTGAGGCGTGCCGGAAGCGGTGATGGCCTTACCGGTCTGGATTTCGGCTTCGAGCAGCTTTTGCTTCCTTTGCTCCCATTCCTGCACACTTAAGACTTTTACTTGGCCATCCAGCCTTGTGGCACTGCGCACTTCAAACTCGAGGATGCGTTCTCCTGGAGTGAGGGTTTCGTCGAACGCGACGTTCCAAAGGCGGGCCGTGCCATCCATGCTCGTGGTTAACACCCGGGTTTCGTCCCGGTTGAAATGCGCCGATGAAACAGCATCCCGATGGCGAAACTCAGCAATGCAACGACTATTTCCAGCACTCCAGAGCCGCGCCGTGCGGTCGGAACTCCAGGTTAAAATGCTTCGTCCATCCGCACTGAACCGACCTTCCCAAACCTCTGCCTGATGCTTCATCGGCCGCCCAATCGGCACACCATTTGTCGCATCCCACAATCGTACGGTGCCGTCTTTACTCCAGGTCAAAACCCACTGCCCGTCGGCACTGAAGCTTGCACCCGTAACGCCGGGATGCTTTAGCTGTGGACCTCCCGCAACACCGTTCGCGGCATTACAGACCTGAACTACGCCCGGGGCGAACCACGTCAGAAGCTTCTGCCCGTCGGCTGCGAATGACGAATCTGTCCCAGCCAGATTCCCAAAGGCCTCGATGGATTGAACCATTGGCTCCCCCATTCGCGCGCCTCGGCTGTCCCACAACTGGGCGAAATCGCCCTCATTCCAGGTCAGGATTCGGTCGTCTTGAGAACTAACCTGTATGCGCACCATTGGCTCTTCGACTTCGATCGGTTTGCCAACGGCCGCCCCGTTCGTCGCATCCCAAAAACGCGCTTGATCGAAGCGAAAGAGCCCTCCGCTCCAAGTAAAAATCCTCCGGCCATCGGCAATAAATTTGCCCCCTTGGACCGGTCTACTATGCTTCATCCAAGTGCTTGCCGCGGCACCGCTCGCCGCATCCCACAACCGGGCCGTGCAATCCTCGCTCCAAGTTAAAACCCTTCGTTGGTCAGGACTGAATTGAGCGCCCCAGACTGCTTTCTGGTGCTTCATTTGCTTCCCGACACGTGCCCAGTTCATGGCATCCCACACTTGCGCCGTTCCGTCGAATGCCCAAGTAAGAATTCGCTTCTCGTCCCCGCTAAATGCGGCGCCGTTGATCGTGCCTTGGTGTGCCGACCATGCCGGGCCGGTGGCGGATCCGTTTTCGACATCCCATAGTTGGACCTTCCCGTCCTCACTCCACGTTAGAAGTCTGCTACACCCAGGGCTGAACGCGGCGTCTACAATCCATTGCCCACATCGCAGGGGCGAACCGACTGCATTGCCATCGAACGTGTTCCACAGCTTCGCGGCTCCATTGGTGTGCAAGGTGAGAACTCGGCGCCCGTCAGCACTAAAAATGGCGTCCCTGTTCACTCGAAGCCCTTCGATCGGAGAACCCACCGCCGAGCCGACATCAGGCTTCCACATCCTTAGTGTTCCGTCATCGCTCCAAGTCTGAACCAGCCCGTCATCCGCGAAACGAGCGCCCCGAATCGAGTCGTGATGCTCCATGGGCTGGCCTTCACGCGTTCCGTCCGCCGCGTTCCAAAGCTGTGCGAAATGGTCCCAGGTCCAGGTCAGGATCTGCTGGCCCGCGCCACCAAATGCTGCGCCGGCAAAGGTCGGTTTTTGCTCCATCGTACGGCCCAAGGGCGCCCCGTCGATTGCGCTGTGCATCTGGGCAACACCGTCCTCGCACCAGATTAGTATTCGTTGGCTGTCAGGGGCAAACTCAGCGCCCAGAACCGACGCGTGATTCGTGATCGGTTGAATGCCTGGCTGCATTTTGGCCAGATTCCATAGCCACACCGTACTGTCAGCCCACGTCAATAACTGGCGACCATCACGACTCAATACCGGTCTCGACATCGCGATCCCACACGGCATTGGCGGCCCCAAAGGCTCCCCGTTTGAGGAATCCCACAATTGGGTCGTGCGGTCTGCGCTCCAGGTCAGAATTTGCCGCTCGTCCGGGCAAAATTGAGCTCCCCAAATGTAATCTTTATGTCGCATTACCAGAACTGCGGCCGATGGATCGGTTGCATCCCACAGACGCGCCGTGCAATTCGTGCTCCAACTGAGGATCCGGTGTCCATCGCGGGCGAACTTGGCACCCCAGACCGGACTGTCATGTTGCCGAGGAGCACCTAAAGGACTTCCATTGATCGCATCCCACAACCGCACTGTCCCGTCCTCGCTCCAGGTCAGGATCCGCCGGCCGTCGGTGCTGAACTCCGCCCCCCAAACCGGGCCGCCATGCCCTAGGGGGCCGCTACGAGCCGTTCCGGTGCTCGCCTCCCACAGACGGGCCGTTCCATCCTCACCCCAACTCAACAGCTGCTGCCCATTGGGGCTGAAAGCGCCTTGGACTTTTCGCCCATGCCGGATCGTTTGGCCGACTTGCTGATGGGAGAAAGAGTCCCACAACTTCAACTCGTTGACCTGATCAAATCCTCCGCTCCAACCGAGAATGCGCCGTCCATCGGGACTGAACAAGGCGTCGCGGATCGGACCTTGTTGTCGCATCAACCCGCTGGCCGGAGCGCCGTTGGCGACCTCCCACAACCGCGCTGTCCCGTCAAAACTCCACGTGAGAATTCGCCGTCCATCGGGACTGTTTGTGCTTCCAGCTACCGCTTCGTCGTGCGCGAGAGTATACTTCAACCTGGCGCCCGTGGAACCCGCTGCTAGCGCCGCGGAACGAACGCCCGAGATGTCCCCGGCGTGGTAGGAGGCCAACGCGGCCTGCAGCAAATAGTGAGTGGCGGCGATCGGGGACGATTCCGTTGCAGCGGCCGTCGAATCACGAAAGCTGTCAGCCAACCCCCAACTGACTTCTGCCAACTGACGATGGCTTTCGCGTTCATTACGAAGTGCAGCTCGTTCTGCGTCCTTGGCATTATGCCTTTGGTTCCAGGCTACGATTGCGCCAGCGACAGAAAGCATTGCTAGGACCACCGCCGCGATGGCCGACATTCTAAGCCGCTGCTTCTGAACTTCCTCTCGCTTCCGATCCCGGTCGCGACGCTCAATGCCGGCCTTGAGAAATTCTGCCTCCGACCCGTTCAGTTCAGTTGCGTGCCGCTCTGCCCATTCCTGCGCTACCGCGAGGCGACCGCCGGTGTCGAGATAGCTGGGATCGCGTCGGTTCGCTTCCCATTCTTTGGCGGCTTCGCCGAGGCGGCGGTGAGTGCGGAGGCCCGCGCGGCCAGCGTCGACCCATTTGCGGAGTTCGGACCAACTGCGGATTAGGGCTTCGTGGGCGACCTCGATGAAGGCGTCCAGCTGGAGTTTTCCCGCGGCGTCCCTGTCGCCGTCTGAGGAGAGGAGGCGGGCTTGCACCAGCTTTTCGATAATGTAGGTCGCGTGGCCGACGTCTGGGCCGGGGCACGACAATTCATGGAGACGTGCGCGGCGTTTGGTGTCCCCGGTGCCTTCGCCGGGCTGGACGAGGCGCAGGAAAATCTGGCGGCAAAGTTCGCGCTCAGGGTCGCTCAGGCTTTGCAACACGGCGTTGGCGCGCTTTTCCAATGCTCCGCCCAGGCCACCAACTCCCTCGTAGTCGTCTTGGGTAATCGCACGGCCCCGTCCAGGCTTGTTCCACAATTCCTGCAAGGTGTCCTGTAACAGCGGGAGCGCGCCCGGTTCGTCCGTTAGCTGCTGGACGAGCCGCTCGACGAGGGCCGGTTCCACTTCGTCGCCGACCAGTCGAGCCGGGCGCTCTACGGCCACGCGGAGTTCATCCGCGCTCATCGGGCCGACCAGGAACTGGAGTTCCGAGACGGCAGTGGCAAGGCCGGGATAGGTCGCGCACTTGCCGTAGAAGTCCGCCCGCATTGCCATCACCACCCACACGCGGCCCTGCGCAACGGTGGCGGCATGAAGCAGATTGGCGATGAACGCGCGACGCAGTTCCTCCTGGTCGCAGAGGGTGAAGACTTCCTCGAACTGATCCACGAGCACGAGCAAGCGGCGGTCTTCCGGCGTGCCGTGCAGGGCGATGCCCGCCTCGCGATGGAGCGTGGCGTCTTCCTTTTGCAGCGATTGGATCAATTTGGCAGCGGTCTCGGCATCGGCTCCGGGTTTCAGTGCCTTGCAAAGAGCGAGGGCAAGGCTCTCCAGCGGGTTCTGGCCGGGGCGGAGAATGAGCCGGAGCCAGTCGCGACTGCCTTCGATGGCTCCTTCCTTGACCTTCGCCATCAGCCCGGCGCGGGCGAGCGAAGATTTGCCGCTGCCGGAAGCGCCCATGATGGCGAGGAAGCGAGTGGGCTCAGGGCCGGCGGGGCGGGGCTGGAGTTTGTCCACGAGCCACTCGGTGAGGGCGTCGCGTCCGTGGAAGAACGGCGCATCTTCGACTTCAAAGTAGCGGAGTCCCTTGTAGGGGCAGCGACCGGCCAGGGCGGGAACGGGATCGACGATCGCTTTGCCCGTGATGCCCCAGAGCAGGCGCTCGAAGGCGCTGGCATCGTCGAGCGTGCGGCGGAATTCTACCCACGTATTGGCGGTCAGAAAGGAAGGAAGTTTGCTGCGGTTACCACGCTCGGCCCCGGGGAGCAGCACCGGAATCACCCGGTATTTGCCGCGCCGCTCGCTGACCTGCCGGGAAATGGCAACACGCATCTCGGCGTTTTGCCAGGGACTGATGCCGCTGGGACCAATGAAAACGGCGCAGGTTGACGAGTTGGTGAGCGCCTCTTCCAAGGCCGGCTGCCACGGGTCACCGGGAACAAGATGCCACGAGTCGAGCCACGGCTTAAGGCGGCGCGCCAGCAGGCGGCGGGCGAGTTCCTCCACCGCGGGCTTATCCGCGCTGTGATGGGAGAGGAAGACGTCGTGGAGCATGATTTGTAATCGTGTAAACGCTCTATTGGGCTCGATTCACTTTCGCCAAGCCGCGGATGGCTAGTACTCCCACCGCATCTGATGAGCCACCGAGCAGCGCGGTCACGAACAGGGGCCCGCCGTCAGCGAGCATGGCAGTGTATTGACGAAGTTCCTTTCCATCTCGAGAAATCCCGCGTTGATTTTCAGCGAGGTCATCACCCAATTCTTCAACCAGTCCTTCAGTTTCATGTTTCCGGTGGCGTTTTAATTCCGCAGAGCGATTTTGAACAGCGTAAATCTCCGTCGTTCTACATGCGAAAAGGAGTGGCCAGAAAATTATTGCCCGGAGTGCGCCCACACCATCGTTAGAATACCGACGCAATCAAAACCTTTTGATTCCTCACTCTCGCTGGCGAACGTCACGACTGTTGAAAGCGACAGCAAAAACTCTCCAAGCCATTTTTTAACTAGTGGAAGCTCGTTTTTCAAAGGCCCAGTATTTGCTGGAATCGCTTTCCTCGTTTTTGGATTGGTGGTGTTGGGATTTAGCTTTTTCTTACCTTTTCGTTGGGCAAGAAGCAGTCCAACTCACCCAGTAACGATCTCGACCCAGATGCTTATCCTTGGTTCGATGCTCGCGTTTACCGGCCTTGTGATGGCAGCAGGTTTCGGGAAAAGGAAAAGCGTTTTGACGATTGTAGGTGGGGTTGGGGTAGGAATCGGCATCTACCTCCGGATAGAACTCGTATCAGTTCTAAATTGGATAATGAATGGACACTGATTAGCCGCCGAACCCCTATTAAGCCCGGACGGTCAATAGGAAAAATCAAACGAGCGGCGTTTTGTTAGGCAAACGCCTGAACGCATCGAAGAGGACGGTTCCGACTTAATTTCGTGTTTGGTAGCATCGGAGTTTGAAACAGGCCCGAAGGCGCGGCCAAAAGCATCCGGCTAAACACCTATTGGGAGTCAATCGGGACAGAGCCAGCCCCGCGCAAGACGGGACGATCGCAGCCTTCCAGCGAGGGACTCGAACGGTCCTCGCGCTCCAGAAACTCTGAGCATTCAACCCAGGGGCTATCCATTCAAAAAGAAGTCGGCTCCCCGAATCTAGGTTGCCCTGTTCCGGGGTCCAGTTATTGGTGGACGTGCCGCTGGGGCGGATACCGAAAAGCGAGTCGACCGAACCGTCGTCAGGCCGTTCCGGTTCGTTGCTTCCGACTGGAGTTTGATGCGGCGTCGGGACGGCGCAGCCCGTTCGACAGCGCTGGTCGGTCACTCGCGACGTTCGGCTGAAGGGACCGGCTAAGTTATGTCAGCGACCCTGCGGATTCGAAGCGTTATCGCCCTGTTGGCGGTATTGCTGCTCATCGCCGTGGTCGCATTCAGCGGATTCTCGGTGATGGAGATGGCGAGCACGTCCATGGAACCATTGATTACCGGACGAGGCTCACCGCCGTCCCACGATGGCGACTTGGTGGTGTTTGCAAAGTGGTTCAGCTTGGATTCACTTCGTGCCGGCGACTTGGTCGTCGTGAACGTTCCAACGCCCGACGGACGGGCTCTTACGGTTAGGAAAGTTGAGCAGCAGCCCGATACTCCCGCAGGCCATGTCTACGTGAGATCAGCACAGGACGGTGGCATTGATTCCCGACAGTTCGGCCCTCTATCGAGTTCGCATATTCACGGCCGAGTTGTTTGAGTCATTCGATGAGACACACGCCGAACCAGTGTGTGGAGGCGAACCGTCGCCACGCTTCTCCGATTGGTGCCTGTCGATGGGGTCCGGACGACAACCCCTTACCAAATTCACCCTGGCCGCTCACTGCTCAATTCGGCTACGGGAGTAATCAATTGCCACATCAGTTTCTCGTATACCGCGATGCCATTCGTCCGGAAAGCGATGGGTGAGCGCGCTGCCTTTGCCGGGCCGTCGGATTGGCATCGATACGCAGTAACGCGTGGACGGTGCTTACGGCGTTTGAAAACGTCTTCCCCTCACGCGCGATTTTAACAACCGATAATGGATGCTAATCGGTTGTTAGGGGACCTATCTGCCTGGTTCGGCTGAGTTTTTGTGAATCCCCCCTTTTGCCATGCTCGCCCATTTGTTAGGCTGAGTTGAGGAGGTGGCTTATGGCAGATCCTGTGGCGGATGCGCGAGCGGATTTGGAGGATGTTCGTGCTTATGCGGAACAGGCCAAGTCCAGGAATACCGTCAGGGCCTACCGGGCCGACTGGAATGATTTCGCTGCCTTCCTCGACAGGCACAAACGCCCGATCCTTCCGGCATTGCCCGATGACGTCGCGCTCTATCTACTATCTACGGCACCTGGTGGAGGTAAAAAAGCTCAAGGTAGCTACCGCGTTACGGCGCCTGTCCGCCATTGCTGAGCATCACCAGGCCAATGGCTATGGCTCGCCCGCCGAGGATTGGATCGTCCGGAACACCCTTCGACGCTTGTGCGGAGAACACGGCACGCCGGCCCGCGGCAAACCGGCACACCCATATGGAGGACGCGAGACGTCGAAAACGTCATCTGCGCTACCGCCGAGCTGATCGTTTGTCTGGCTGTGGAACGGATTCCGAGTGGGGAGGGATGTAGATTCGGCAAGGCATCCATGGACGGTTACGACCGCGAAAGTTTCAAAAAGCGGTGGAGCGTTCCACTTCCTGAAGGCAGCGGTGTTCCCTATTTGCCCGCCGCATTCAAGGCCCCGTTCCTCGTATACACCGAGGGCAAAAGTTCCTTGGCGGTCTTGGACTGCGCGATGGGCCGCAAGCACCTCACCAAGCAGGTTCAGGTGCCCGCGTATGGATGGATTTCAGACTTGGGAATACACGAGGGCCGGCTTGCGTGGCTGACTCACAAGAGGGATCGTGGTGATTTTAAAAACACGGAATACCTGGTGCATTTCTGCACGCTTCCCTAAGATTCAGCGACATCGTCGAGCCAAGAACGTGCGTTCAACGGCCCCACGGCTGACCAATCCAGCGCCCGAGCGGGATGCTTACAAATTTGATTTCCAGCCTGCCCAGGCGGCCTGCAAACCCGACGGCGAGCCGGCTCAGAGCTTCGACTGGCCCTTGGCCTTGGCCGCAGCCCAACGCGCTTTGGCTGCCAGGCGCATCTTGGCCCGGGCGGCGGCGCTAAACTTACGTCGCTTCTTCTCCGTGGGTTTCGCGGCCACAGCCGTTTTCGGAGCGGCCGGTCGTCCGGAGGCCTTGCGGCGCCCGCGGCGGGCAACTTTCGGTTCAGGGGCGCCAAGGATGGCGCTGAGCTCGCCATTAAGAGCATCGATCTGTTCTTTAATGGCGATGGCGCGGCGCAGTTGGGTCGTTGTCAGGTCAGCAAGCGAAGAAGTCAGCATGGGAGTTAGGCAACATGGTTGCGGCCTGAAGGTCAAGAGCGGCGTTGGAATCGAGGTCAGTTATCAGAAGTTAGCGAAGTTTTCGTCCGTCTGAGCCGATTGGATCCATTGTTGTATTGTCAGATCTCGGGCAAACTTGCTCCTGATTTATCCGCACGGAGGACCGGTCCTGCGTGCCTGCCGAGGGACGCCCCCGCGTCCCGACCCTGTTTGCGAGTTCTCCAGCTGGATTGGGGGAGGCTATTTTCCAAAGCGGACCGACCGTAAGTGGTCATTCGTTTCCGGAAGCACTCTCCATCCAGTCAACCCAATGCCGTCCGAGCGCGGCTGGTTGGAGAGTTCATCAAGCGCAGGTCGGTGCAAACCCGATGGACGGCATCAGGAAAGGAAGTTGTGAAATTCGAAAACATCACCAACTTCAAGGCGGTGGCCTTGAACGAGGAAACGCTTCGCGCCCAGGCTCCCAGCATTTTTGCTGCGGCGCCGATGGCGGGCGTGAGCGGTCGGTATACATTCGTCCCGACGGCCCGGATTGTCTCCGGGTTGCGGAATCTGGATTGGGTTCCGGTCGCGGTCGAAGAACAACGAATCCGCACCGAGTCCCGGCGCGGGTTTCAGAAGCATCTGATTCGCCTTCGTCGGGCGAACCAGATGGAAACGCTGGACGAATGGAACGTCGAGCTGGTGTTGCTCAATTCGCATGACGCGGGATGCGCGTATCAGCTGCACGCGGGCATCTTCCGTCGCGTCTGCAGCAACGGACTGGTCATGTCGGACGCGAGCTTCCCGGCGATGCGCTTCCGGCATGCGGGAGCCGACACGGACGAGGTGGTCGGGGCGAGCCTGCGGCTGTTGGAATTCATCCCGAGGGCAGGGGAGATGATCCAACGGTTCAAGGAATGTCATCTGGGCTCGAGGGAGTCCCTGGTGCTGGCGCGGCGCGCGCTCCAGCTCCGGTATGAGGGAGTTCCGGAAGCCCCGGTGGACGCCGAGACCTTGCTCAAGGCGCGGCGTCCGGAAGACGAGGGAACCGATCTGTGGAGGGTGATGAACCGCGTTTGCGAGAACGTGGTTCGCGGTGGGTTGTCGGATCACCATCGCGACAAGCGGGGCCGGCTTCGCTCGGTCCGCACCCTGCGCGGCATCGATTCAAAGGTAAACGTCAACAAGGCTCTCTGGGCGTTGGCCGAACGCATGGTCCAAGGAGAGACGACTCTGGCGGAGTGATAGGAAGGTTGAAGTGAAGGTTGCAAGGCTTTTGGAAATTGTGCCGCAAACAATTTCCGCCATGACAAGTGTGGAGGCTGGTGGCGAAACGAATCCAGCCACGAGGGAGTTGAAAGACCGGGCAGCAGACGCCAAGGAGGTGGGGGTTGGGGAACCCCGCTGAAGAAACGTTCCGCCACCCGATCTGGTTGAGATTTGAGCGAGGACGACGGCCGGGTCAAGCCCAGCCATTTGCGATTCGCGACCCCGGGCCGACGGGAGGCCTGGTGGCAAACAGAAGGTCCCGGACACTGCGATCTCCATGGCGGCACTTGGCCCGTCACGTTGTTGAATTCAGGGAGAATTGGGCTGCGCAACCTTTCTGAGATCAGCTTGGGCTCCCAGGATGTCGCCTCGAGCCCGCCTGAGGCCAGCACGGGATTTATATGCCAACGGGTCGTCGGGCTTGAGTTCAATGGCCTTGTCATAGTCCGCCATCGCGCCGTCCAGGTCCCGGCTCGCAGCCTTGATCATCCCGCGGTTGTAATAGGCCTGATGGTAATCCGGCTTGAGCTCGATCGCCTTGTTCTGGTCCGCCAATGCTCCCGCCTTGTCACCTTTGGTTTGCTTGACCACCGCGCGATTGTAGTACGCTTCGGCAAAGTCGGGCCTTAACTCAATCGCGCGATCATAGTCCAGGACGGCGGGGGCGGTATCGTCGACACTTCTGGCGAGTCCCCCTCGTGCGAGGCCCCGAGCGTTGTAGGCCTCGGCGAAGTCCGGCTTCAGTTCGATGGCTCGCGAAAAAGCCGCAACCGCACCGGCATAGTCTCGCCCCTGTGCCTTCTGCACTCCTTGGGCGAAATGAACCGCTGCGTTCTCGCTGCGCGCAACCCCGGCGCACAGGAGCGCAGCAACCAAAAGCTCGAACGACAAAGTTTTCATGGTGGAGCGACTGTTGACACCGGCGGTTGCGGATGAATTCTAACCATGCATCACGAGGATCGTTCTGCGGTGGGATTCTGTCGAGTCACATGTGGGTGGGGTTCCGCCACCGTCGACATTGCTTCGGCTGCTCCGGGCGGGGGAGATGCGAGTCTGAAACCTCCGTTGTCGACGATCATTCCCCGTGCGGGAACTCACAGCCCGACCTTGCCGGCCGCATTGGAGCGGAAGATGCAGGCGTCCCGGATGTATCGACGCAGGATGGTGACGCTCTGATGACCGCTCTGGTCCTGAATGGCCCGTTCCGCCACCCCGGCGATGGCGGCGGACGTGATAAAGCCCGCCCGGAGCGAATGCGCGCTGAAGCGGCTGACGTGCTTTCCCACGGTGCTGGCGTAGTGTTTGACGATGTCGGCCACGATCTGGTCGGTGAGCCGCGAATCACGCACCGCGCCATGGCGGTTGACGCTGCGGAAGAGGGCGCCGGTCGTAATCTTGGATTGTTCCAGCCAGGCCAGAACCGCCTTCACGGGGCAGGTGGCGGACACCTTGCCGTAGGGAATCCCAATCCGCCGCCCTTTGTGCAGCTGGTCGGTCTTGCTCTTGTTCAGACTCACCACGAGCCCTTCGGGCGCCAGGGCCAGGTCCTCGAAATCGAGGCCGACGAGCTCGTTGCGGCGGAGGGCGCCGGCAAACCCGAGCAGGAGGATGGCGCGATCGCGGGTGCCGGTCAGCGTGTCGGGAATCGCGGCCATCATCTTCCTGAGGTCGCCGGTCAGGAGCGGGGCCTTGCCGCGGGCGGGGGTTCCGTGGTCGCCCCGCAGGCGGCGGAGCGTGTTTCGGACGACCCATTGCTCGGCCGGGGACGGGAAACCGTTGGCCTGATGGTGCTCGGAGATGGCGGCCAGCCGCCGGGAGGCCGTGGCCACCTTGAGGCGGCGCTTCTGGACCAGGTCCCGCAGGTAGAGCGCGACATCATCCGGGAGCGCCGGCAGCGCGGGCCGGTGGTGCTTCTCGAGAAAGGCCGCGAAGTCGTTCCAGTCCGCGCGGTAGGCGCGGACCGTGTTCCTGGACTTGGCCTGTTCGGCGTAGGCGCGGACGTCCTCCGTCTCGGATCGCGCCGCCGGCACGGGTTTTGCCATAAGGACCTCCTTTCCGGAGCCTAACAAAATGCGACGAATCGCGAAAGGGGTGCGGAAAAATATCAGCAGTGACGGGCGGATGGATCCCCTGACAACCGATAACCATCAATTATCGGTTGTTAGAAAAAAGGGTATGTACAGGAGGATCATGGGTCGCGCCAAACGGCGTTTGACGGGCGGGCCACGGCAATGGAGCGCAGATTTCAACCGATGTTCCAGGAGTGGCAACCCGTGTTCTTTCGGGACGAAGCTGCCTGAGACATTACCGGCCCGCTTCCCCGCGCCGGGCAGACGTGATAAAGTTTCGACGGTGGTGATGACGGCTGTGGTCGAAGGACGCGCTCTATGGAGGATTTGCAGCAGGCAAGCAACCGGGAATTGCTGTGTGCACTGGCTGGCCGGAAAGCGGCGGACGGGTTGGCCAACCGCTATGGTGCGCTGACCGATCTTGCCCAAGCGTCCTTCGATGAGTTGCAGCTGGTCACCGGCGTGGGCCGTTCGAAGGCGGCAGCGATCAAGGCGGCCTTCCTCTTGGCGCAACGCCTGAGCAGGGAGACCTACCCTGCGGGCGTCACGTTGGACACTCCGGAGCGGGTGGCGGGGTTGCTCCGCGAAGAGAACCGGATGCACACGGTCGAACATCTGCAGGTCGTGCTGCTCAACACCCGTCGGCATTTGATTGGGGTCGAGCACATTTCCCAAGGGACGCTCGATACGTTGCTGGTGTCGCCGAGGGAAGTCTTCTCCCCTGCCATCGCCCGCCGGGCGGCGGCCCTCATCCTGGTGCACAATCATCCCAGTGGCGACCCCGTGCCTTCTGAAGCCGACATCCGCATCACGCGGGACCTCATCCGGGCGGGGCAGCTTCTCAAAATCGAAGTGCTTGACCACGTCATTCTAGGGCGGCCGACGGCCGACCGCCCGCGTGATTTCGTGTCGTTGCGCGAGTGCGGCTACTTTTTTTGAGGGTCGTTGTCATCCGAGATGCGCCGCATCTCGGCGGAGAGCGACTCGAAGCCTCAAGGGCGAGGTGGCGACGACGACGTTCAGGGGGATTCGACGCGGGTGGTCCCCGCCCTTGACCCTCCCTTCGCTGAGGTCTCAGAACCAGTGCGTTAACACTCGGTTCGCGCAATAAAATCAGGGCAATGGTCACGCGAATCAAGCCATAATTCGAACCCGCCCAACTGAACCCGTTCGAGCTCTTTCAGGGCACCTTTGCTGGCACTTCTGCTGGCACGGCGGGCATGGCATTCTTTGCGTGCCTGCCTAAGCGCACTCCCATGGCCGAGAGAGCGCGGTCAAGGTGGAGGTTCTGGTGGCCGGCCAATCTTCCCCGGGGTCGTCACCTCGCCGGCCGCCAGAACACAACCTTGACGGCGCGATCGAGCCATACAATGGAGCGCGCAAGGCACGCATCGATCGTTGACGCAGATCGCTGCGCTGCCACGCCCGGATGATGCCGCGCCTGACCGATGGCGGGCTATTCGATGACGCGATCATCCGCGAGAAATGGCGGTCAAAGGCGGCAACTGCCAATGGCAAACAGCGGCAAATTGCGGCAAATCTTTTGCCGCCGTTGGTCGCAATTGAACGCCTACGCGGATGCGGCCGGCACTTTGCCCGCCAGGGCCAAGGGGATGGTGTCTTACCTATTCTCACACCGTTTCTACTCACGCCGACACCCAACCTTCCCTCACAAATGTCAAATGTGGCGCTGAGCAGCGCTGGTGTTGACCACGTTCGGCTCCTTCTAAAAATACTCGCCCTCGCGGTATGACGACGCACTGTTCACCGCCACGCTGGCACTCGGAAGGTCAATGTCCACCATAACATACTGCTCTGACCCCAAGGAAATTACCGAATTACCAAATAGCCACCCCTTTAGAGGCTGTTTTCGACGAAAGCAAATCTGGCGACCCGGCGAACAAATTCCGAAACCCCGAACTGGCTATCCCAGTTTGCATCGGTTTCCGACATTCCGGCGGCGGCCCAATGAAATAAACCAGCAAATGCAAACGCCATTGTTAATGCCATGCGGCGGCTCAGCTTCATGTCGCCTTGTGAAAAGCTTCCCTTGGCGGCATTAGATGTACAAGCAAACCTTGAACGTTGGAATGAGAAGCGAAAGGGCAAGCGGCAGTGAAGCGCTCCGGGTTTACCGCCGGCGCAGACGGTAGAATCGACTGGAATCGAAAATTTTGTCGGTCACAACCAGATTGCGCTCGATGACGACCGGTGCCGGCCACACCGACATCCAATTGGCCGAGCCGAGGCGGGGGCTGGTCTCCAAGACGAAATTGCTGCCAGTGGCAGGCCAGGATAAGCGTAAGGTATTTCCGACGCGATTCGCCTCCAGCGCGTGCGGAATGTGCCAAAGGGCAATGTTCGTCGAAGGCTTGTTGCCCACCAAGTTGAAGTCACCGCCGACATAGAGTTCGCTTCCATTAGAAGCTAGAGCGACAGCGCCGACTGCCCCAAGGCCGCTGCCAAGGGGCGACCAACGCGATCCGTCCCACCTGGCGATACGATTGGCATTGGTTCCACCGATCCGCCGGAAGGGGCCGGCCGCATAGAGGTCAGGTCCGTTCGCCGCGAGTACCGATATGGAAAGATTATCGTCGGTACCGCCGCCCACATCATGCCACGAGGTCCCGTCCCATCGGGCGATATAGTTGACAGGCAAGCCATTGATCCGACGAAACCCTCCGGCCACGTAGATGTCGTCGCCAAGGACCGCCAGGTCTTGAAAATCTTCATTCTTTCCGGAGCCCACGGAATACCAGTTCGTTCCGTCCCAGCGGGCAATGTTCGTGGCAAATACGCCATTGATGTAGACAAAGCGACCTCCGACATAGAGTTCGAGTCCTTTCGTTGCCAACCTGGAAACCGCTCCGTCTTCAGGACAACCATCAGCGCAAGGAGTGTAGTTGGTAATGATTCCAAATCCCTGCCAGTTTGTGCCGTTCCATCGGGCAAGGTTGTTGGCAGGAACTCCCCCAGCTGTGAAAAAGCGGCCACCTGCGATAAGTTCCTTTCCGCGCTCAACGAGGCTGCCCACCGGCCCGTCGATGTCGGCTCCTAAGCGACTCCAGTTTGTTCCGTCCCATTGGGCTACATTACGCGCGTTAGCGCCTCCAGCTCTCTCGAACCGACCTCCAACGACGAGCCGGCCTTCAAACCATGAGATGACGGCGACGTAGGAGAACTGCATTCCGCCATCTCCGAAGTTTAATGAATCCCAATTCGTTCCATCCCATCGGGCAAGCAAGGAGTTTCTTCCCGCGATAGTGAACGATCCGCCTGCATAGAGGAACGGACCGATTGTGGCCAAGGCGCCAACGCCCTGAGTGATCCCGGTTATGCCGAACTGACCATCCCAGTGTTCGTCGCCTTCCTGGGCTCCGAGTGCCGTAACTTGGGGCATGCCGGTCGACGTGAACAAGGCGAAAAGAAGCGTAATGCCCTTTTGTTTCATGATGTCATCCTTTTTGAACCTATAGTTTCATCAGTGACTATAATAATCCGAAACACATCACAGACAAGCATCGTCTCGCTGCTGTAAGTGCGCAGAACTAATCCGCCTAAACGGTAAGTGTATCGACGGCCAGCATTCAGCCTGATCCTATCCTATGACGGCAGATATCCTACTCAGGCCTTGCTGATTGCTCCGCGGCAATTGCCATCCATATCTGATCGTTCCAATCACGTGAGTTTCTACTTATATTAAGGATATCCCGAACTCATTACTCGTATCCACGGGTTGACAAGTGCTCGTCTGTGCCATTGCTTGATGTCGAGGATTCATATGAAGATTCTAACCCGACGTTTCTTGATCGTAATAACCTTCGTCAGCTCGGCATATCTTGATCATTCACAGGAATTGAACCAGTCGCTACCCAACATTGATCGGCGCCTAGACGTCGCTGCTTGGACACCGGAAGCACAACGCCTCGCGGCGCTCAGGGCGTTGAAAGCGCGGTTGGACGAGTGCCAAGTGCACATGGATCCATTGCTGGGAACTCCTCGGGCAATCTATCGGCTGTCGCGTCGCGGCTTTTTGACGGAACCAGATCCAGCTGCGAGTCTTACGCCGTTGCGACTACCACCGTTGCCGGGAGGCCCCCCGCCCCCGGCCCCGGTAGAGCGAGATTTTTATCGGCCGGTCAGAACATTCTTGGCCGAGAACGCTGCACTTTTTGGTCACGGCGCCGAAATGCTAGCCGCCGCAAAGCTCAAGCGTGAGTATGTCACTGCCCACAACGGAATGCGGACCGTCGTTTGGGAACAGCAGCTCGACGGTCTGCCGGTCTTTGGTGGTGTCCTCATTGGGCATATCAATCGCGCGGGCGCCCTCGTGAGTCTGAGCAGTCAAGCTCTCCCCGATCTCGCCTCAGCTTCCGGCCTCGCACCAAATGCCCGATCGGATATAATTGCTCGGCCGCCGATCTCGGCTCAACAAGCCGTCAGGATTGCTGCGACGAGTGCTGGTGTCCAGGCAATCGGTGATAACTTGGTGTTGGTTGGCAGCAGCGGAGAAGGGTCAGAGCGGAGGCAATTATTTCAAAGCGACTCGTTGGCCGAACCAGCAAGTGTTCGCCTCATTTGGCTCCCCATGCACCGGCAAGCTTTGAGATTGTGCTGGGACGTGATCCTGGTCAGGCGTGATGGAGGCTTCCGAGTGTTGTTGGATGCAACAGCGGGCACGGTGATTGTGCGCCAAAACCTCACCAGCCATGCGACATCCACATCCTATCGAGTCTTCACGAGCGACAGCCCTAGTCCGTATTCGCCGGGTTATGCGGAGCCGTCCTCGACTCAACCGCCCCTGGTGAACCGCACATTTACACAAAGTGCCGTCGCCCTCTCGACGATCGCTTCCCCAAACGGGTGGATTGATGAAGATGATAGAACCTACGGGAACAATGTCGACGCCCATACTGACCTGAACTCGGATTTCCCCAATCCTCTCTATAAGCGCGCACTTCCACCCCCCAACCCACCCCGTCCAATTGCTTCTGGATCAGGCACCGACCCTCGCGTCTTCGATTTCCCGCTGGACCTCACTGTAGATCCTAGCACGTATCGAGACGCCGCCGTGGTCAACGCCTTCTATTGGTGCAACTGGATGCACGACCGGCTCTACGATTTGGGGTTCACGGAAGCTGCCGGTAATTTTCAGAATGACAACTTTGGTCGTGGTGGAGCAGGCGGCGACCCAGTGCTCGTAGACGTGCAGGACGTGGCGGCCTCCAATAATGCGAGTTTCACGACATTTCCCGATGGCACGCCTGGTCGAATGCAACTGCACTTGTTTACCGGTCCGAGTCCGCACCGGGATAGCGCATTCGATACAGAGATCATTTTGCACGAGTTCACCCACGGCCTCGTATCACGCTTGGTCGCCGGAGGCGAGCCATTGATGCTCTTTGGCTTGCCTCGGGCATTGAATGAAGGCTGGTGCGACTTCTTTGCGTTGTCATTGCTCAGCCAAGCCTCCGATCCCGTCGACGGCAACTACGCTTGGGGGGGGTACTCGAGTTACGCGCGGGCGCAGCCGACACAGCCGCCCCAGCCATTCTACGAAAACTATTACTTTGGGCTTCGTCGCTACCCCTATTCCACCGACATGACCAAGAACCCCCACACGCTGAGGGATATTGACTATTTCGAGATTCAGCAGAACACGACGGCGCCCTTTAGCTCACTGTATATGTATTACCCGCAGTTGGCGCTCGAACCGTATTGGTGCGCGGAGGTTTGGGCCGTAACCCTGTGGGATGTGCGAGCCAACCTGATTTCCAAATACGGGTTTCAGAACGGAAACGATCTCGTCCTTCGACTCGTCATGGACGGGATGAAACTCTGCCCGCCCGCACCCAATCTCCTTGACGGACGGGATGCACTGCTGCTGGCAGACCGTGTCTATACCGGTGGACAAAATCGCGACGCGATTTGGGCAGCGTTCGCGAAGCGGGGCATGGGAGTGAACGCCGCGATCAACCAGGAGCACCCCTATAACCCTGACTTACCTTGGGATGCCGTAGTGGATTTCACCGCCCCGCCCCTTGAGGAGTCTGGTTGGACCTTCAATGCTCAAGGGAGTTTCCAGGGTTCCTCGTCAGCACCGTCAGTCGGTTCCGACGGGACCATCTATGTCGGCTCTGCCGGCGGCTACGTTTTTGCGGTGAATCCAAACGGGACACAACGTTGGCGGTTCCCGAACGGAGCTCCGCTTTCGGCGTTTTATTCCACGCCAACTGTCGGGTCGAGCGGAGACGTTTACATCGGTTGCGCCAATGGCCGATTGTACTGCCTCAGAGCCGACGGTACCGAGAAGTGGTCGTACCTAGTTTCTGGCGAAATTCGTTGTTCCCCTGTTGAGGGAATAGATGGCACGATCTACTTTTCCACCATCAACGGTCAATTCTATGCGCTAACGTCCTCCGGCACGCTTCGGAGCGGATGGAATTCAGTGAGTTATCCGGGGCAAAACACTACGTCCCCGGCGTTCGGCCCAGATTCGTCCCTGCAAGGGATCGTTTATTTCGGGCACGCTGGCGGAGTGGTGGCGTTAAGCTCAAGCGCTTCCGTTCGTTGGACACGTCCATTGCCTGGTGGCATCCGAGCCGGCCCCGCGCTTGGAGATGACGGGAAGATTTACGTCGGTTGCTCGGATCAGAAGCTCTACGCAATCAATGGAGCCGATGGCACGGTTACCTGGAGCACTCCAGCGCTCGCCGGACAGGTTCTCGTTTCACCTGTTATCGGCCAAGAGCAGATTGTCTATGTCGCCACGGATCAAGGAATCGTTTACGCTTACACCAATGCGAATGGGGGGCAGCGATGGCTACACTCGATGGGGACGGCCATCCGCGGGGCTCCGTTCCTCGGGCGTCTCGACGAGGTATACGTCGGCACCGATTCGGGAATTCACATGCTGGTTACGAAGTTCGTGAATGGGAACGCTTCGGCCCAATTGATCCCAGTGAAGACATTTGCCGCCGGCGAGGTGATCACCTCCCCGGGGCTACTATTAAGCGACGGCGCACTGCTTCAGGTGACTCAGCAAAAACTAAACGCATGGCACAATGTTGGTCTTCCCGGCGAAATCGAATGGCCAATGTTCCAGCGCGACGCGAGTCGAACAGGCAACAACGCCAGAGTAACCCTCAATCTGTGGCTCGTGCGATTCGAAGATGACACTGGCTTTTGGTCCGTTGCGATGATGGTTCGTAATCTCTGGCCCGATCCAATTGGCGCTGTTCTGGAAGCGACCTCGAGTCTCGCCCCGCCGACATGGACTTCGGTACCAGAATCCAGTATCGGGAGCATGGGAAGAACATCAATCGAGCTCAGATATCAGACCCTTCCAGTGCAGCAGTATTACCGACTACGCCTCGTCCCAGGGCCCTGAAGCAAGAGGGTAAAAGTCGTCAGGGGAGCGGTCGGCGACACTGCAGTATTTTGCACTGGGAGAATCTTCAAAATGGAGATGACACCAACCCTTCTCGTTGAGGCGGCGAAACTGCTTGGCCGAACGTTGGTGTGACTGCTCACCTGCCGCTCAAGCCGCCACCGGTAAACCGCCGTGATTTTGCGTCGCATACTGACGAGGAGTAAATCATCGGACATAGTCCGACTGCCGTGCGGATGCCTCGCGGCCGCACCGAGGCAAATCCATCCGCTGCTCAACTTGTGAGCATTCAACTGCTCGATTCCCTGCTCGGACGATGTCGGGCACTTGTCGCATCCGCTGCTCATCGAATGTCGGCCATGCTGCGGCGACGTGACGGGCTAAACGCCGGAGCGCGATCGGCCCGGAGCCGCCGCCTCGTGCTGTCAATGTATTGCTCGGACGGCGCGCCTATGTGGCGCTGGCCGTCCTGCGCTCCACATTGACAGCAGCGGCGTTCCGGGCGGGGTTGCGCTTAGGTTCCGGCTTTGGAGAAACCAAAGCCTGGAGGCTTGGTCTGCTCACCGTTGTTGCCACCTGTCATTGCGCGCGGCAGTCCGCGCTCAGCGGCCCGCAGCGGAGTGCGGGCTCCAGCTCGCGGTTCATGGCTACTTGCATCCTGCAATGCTGCACGCGAATCGGGGCCATGACCCTTGGAATGCTCCACCTCACCCGGTTCCGATCCCGCAATGCGGGACTGACGCGAGTCGAAACCCGCCCTCTCCCCCGCATGGCGGCGGAGAGGGGCTACGCGCAAGACGCTTCAATGAACAGGTTGGCGATCTCCGCGTCGCGAACCTCCCGGTCGATCCTCCGGTTCGTGGAGATTTGGGCGCTATCGGCGCTATGCATGGCAGCTGCCTGGATCGGATCACGGGAGGGATCCGACTCCCAGTGTCGTCGAAGTCTTCTCGGCCGCCCGGCGCTTCTCGTAGTCCTCCAGCGCTGGCAATTCGACGCGGGCTCTCATGGCGTACGCGCGATGCACGGCCTTGCTTTTGTGACCGAGCGCTTCCTGGGCGTAGCGTTCGGGATAGCCCGCAGTCTTTGCCCGTTCAGCCCGGGCGTATCGATACGAATGCAAGCTAACGCCGACGATGCCGCGACGTTTGAGCCTTTTGGCAAAGTGCGCCGCTCGATTGCACGACGGTTGCGTGGCCAACTTTGGGAACAGAAAACCACACGCCGGCAGCTGGCGCAGGATCCCGGCGACTTCGTTGCCGTATCGTTGCACCGTCAGCGAGCCGGTCTTTTGCCGCGAGAAACTGATTATCCGGTGGACGGTATCGATGTCCTCGGCCCGAAGCGCCGACAAATCGCCTTGGGCCGCGCCGAGGTGCCAGGCCAGTTCCAGGAACGCTTTCCATTCCGGGTTCTTCTCGGTGGCGATGATCGTTCGATGCTCCTCCAGAGTGATGCCGCGCTTGTCCCGGTAGCGAATCGCCGGCCATTGCTGCTTGGTCAACACGGGCCACGGCAGCCAGGTCATGGCCAGGGCGAAGTTGTGGAGCCGCCGCAGGTTGTTGTTGGTCGAAACGCGGCCGGCCTCCAGAACACGCATGAAGTGTTCGGGGCGGGTTTGCAGGATCGGCCACGAGCGGAGCGAGTCGAACGCGTTTTCTTTAAACGCACGTTCGTAGCGTCGACGCGTGCTCGCGCCCGTCCTGGCCTTGATCATCTCGGTCATCGCGGTCGACCAGGTGCGGCTGCTGACTTCCACGTCGCTGGCGGCGAGATACGCGCGGGCGATCTGCAGGTTGATGAGCGGTTGATGCGCCGCTTCATTTTTGGCGTGCAGGAGGCGCATGGCTTCCTTTCGGTCGGCGGTGCCCAAACTCTCCTGTTTGCCGGTGACGCTGTCGTGAACGTAGAAACGCTTGCCGTGCGCGCGACGATAGAGCCGGAATCTTTGCTTCATACCCATGACCTTTCGGTGATGAGGCTAACGCAAAAAGTTCTGAGCGGGTTAGCGAGCAGTGGGCGCGCTGGAGCCCAATCTGCCGGGGTTATCCAGAATCACCCGGCTGCTGGCAAAACTGCTGGCATTTTCCGGCGAAGGATTACGCAACCGCCTGATGCATCCGCACCTCGGTCGAAGAGTCAACGACGGTCCCCGCCCGTGGCCCCTTCCAAGCCGCGGGGCCTTTCCGACGCCTCCGACCCTCGCTCCCCGGCGCCGCCTAAAGGTGAGTCTGCAGAAACGCCCATTCCGCCTGGACGTCATCGTCGGTGGGATTGTCCAGTGTACGCCGGACTTCGTCCACGGTCAGTTCGCGGAGGCGTTTCTTCCAGCGATGCAGGTAGACCTTGATGCTTCCGAGGGGCGTGCCCGTGCGACGGGCCACTCCGGCGAGGTCATGGGGGTCGCTCAGGTGCGGGGATAGCTCCGCGAAAAGCTCGCCGTGCCCGAGCGCGATCTCCATTTCCTCGAGGTGCTGGAAGGCCAGATCGATGAGGGTATGCGCCCAGTCCTGGTAGAACGCCGCTTCGAACTCGGCATCCGGGCTGGGCGTGTTCTCATCGGGGAAATCCTGGAGCTCCCTCTCGTTCGGAGGCGGAAGGGGCTCGGGTTTGTGTTTCCGGTGGAGGTCGATGATCAAGTGTTTGAACGACGTGAGCATGAAGGCGCGGAATTTACCCTTGTGGGAATCGGCGCGGGCCAGCCACGCGGGATCCATCAGGCGCAACATGAAGGACTGAACGGCGTCCTCGGCATCCTCTTCGCTGCGCAGGCGTCGGCGGGCGTAGGATTTGAGCGGGAACCAATACGCCCGGGCCAGGGCATCAAGGGCGTGCGCCGCGCCGGCGGCTCCGCCCGTGATAAGGGGCCAATCGGTGGTCATGAACTGGCCTGGGACTTTGGTTTGCAGGCGCCCGGCGTCGCAGATGGTGGTCCAGCTGTGAGTCTTCAACTCGTCGGGAAGGCGGGCGAAGGAGCGCGTCTCGTGCGGATTCCGTTCCATGGAATTTTAGGTTTGAGCGTTGAGCGACGGATCCCGTTGAGCTCCCGTCGTCCTGGATGCGGCAAGGTGGGACGGCGATGGCGGCCCGGAATTGGTCTGGCGGAGTGTCGCATGATCCGGGCGGGCCGCAAGCGCGCGCGTTCGAGCCGTTCGCGGGGCCATGGTGGCTCCGGACATCCTCATCCAGCGTGTCCCCCGATCCGGCGCGTGCGGCGCCGATTTCAGCCTTGCCGAGAGCGGGCCGGCCGGGGAGAATCCTAACGAAACCAATTCCCCACTCCGGCCGCTGCGCGGAGGGCCTGCGGGCGGATGCCGGGCGGCCCCAATCAGAAATTGAGACCGCGGCGGTGCCGCGGGAGGAGCGGAGCCGGAGCGGTGGAAACGGAACAAGCCACATGGATGAGGCGGAGAAGTGTAGGCGCTGTGGACGCGTGCGCCAGCAAGGAAGCAAGCCAGGTTACTGCCGGGCCTGCCTGATCGATTTCTTCACGACCAACCCCCCGGAAACGGAGCCGTCGTCGGAACAGGATGTTACCGGCTTGGAGTTTTGGCGGCTCGACGGCGGGCGGTTTCGTCTCATCCGCCAGTTGGGCGAGGGCGGCATGGGCGTGATCTGGCTGGCGGAGGATTCATCGCTGGACGGCAATCGGGTGGCCCTCAAGCTGGTCAAGGAGCGGCTGCGCGCAAACACGATCCTGATCCGCTCCTTGCGCGAGGAGCTGAAGCTGGCGCGGAAACTGGCGAGTCGTTGCATCGTCAAGGTGTACGACTGGCATGCGCCGGAGGAAGAGCCGCCCTTTTTGTCGATGGAGTTCGTGGATGGCCCGACGCTGGCCGCAGTGTTGGCCGAACATCCGCGGGGCATCCCCTACCACCGGTTGCATCCGCTCTTCCTGGACCTTTGCGAGGCGCTCGGGCACGCGCACCAGCTGAGGGTTTTGCACCGAGACATCAAGCCGGGCAACATCCTCCTGGGGCGGGAGGCGGTGGAACCTAAGAATGGCAAGCCGGGGGCGCCGGATCGGGAGATCGCAAAGCTGTCGGATTTCGGCATCGGCCGACTGCTGGACGAGCAGGGGGCAAAGGGGCAGGGCGGCGGCACCACCCCCTACATGAGCCCCGCACAAGCGCTCGGAGAGGCGGCCACGCCGGGGGACGATATTTTTGCGCTCGGCGTCACCTTCTACGAGCTCCTGACGGGAAAGCTGCCGTACGGAGAGGCCGGCTGCAGGGAACAAGCGCTCGTTCCGTGGGTGGAAGCGATTGACGATCCGAAGCAGCTGGAGGCGATTCCACTGCCGGTCAGGCAACTGATCACGGCGGCCCTCGCCGTGAACCCGGCGCGGCGGCCCGACGGCGCGGCGGTGATGCACCGGACCCTGGCGGCGCATCCTCCCCGGCGGGAGCTTGTTCCCCCTCCTCCTCCGCCTCCGCCGCGGGAGAGTTGGGCGACGCCAAGGTTGCAGCTGCTGGTGATGATCGCGTTGTTGGTAACGGGCGTGGCTTACTGGCTAAACCGGAAGCCAGGAGAAAAGTCTCCTACAACCAAATCGGATCCGAAACCGGAGGTACCGGTTAGTTCTGCCTCGGTTATCGTGGAGTACACCCCAGCCGAGGAGCTCGCGAATCTCACGCTGACCGCGGACTCGACACTCACCCCGTCGAAGAAAACGGTGGTGGGGTCGAATGGTTTCGTGCGATTTACCGGCCTGGAGCCCGGTCGATACAGTCTGCGGGTGGAGGCGACGGGCTACGCCACGAATTATGTGCGGACTCCGGACCTGCAGCGAGGACAGACAAACACGGTCGCCTCTCGCCTGGTGCGCCTGACCGGGGGGCTGAGGTTTTCGGCGGGCGCACGAGGTTGGAAGGGCCCCGCACCGAGTTATGCGCTGAAGGATGCCGCCACCGGCTTGGCGATCCGGAGTGGCCAGATGGAGGGGTGGAAACAGGATGTGCAACTGCTGCCGACGGGAACGTATGAGCTGAGCGTTCAGTTGCCGGGAGAATCCGTGCTCAAGAGAACGGTTCGAATTGATGCCAACGTCCAGACGACCGAGCAATTCTACTTCAAGATGGTAAAGGTGAATGTGACCAACTTCGTGGCCGGCGGGAACAAGGTGGTGTCCGCGTCATTCGTGTGGGCGGATCGCAACGGAAGGCGCACGAACACGACTCCGGTGTCGTTGGACATCTACAACGGGTTCCGGGCGTTCACGGTGAAGGCGCCGGGCTTCCACGAACGCAGCCTGGAGATCGACGTGGAGGAGGAGTCCAGAAACGCGATGAACATCATCATGGATCTGTCTCCAGCCTTACACCCCCTGATCGACGAGCCGTTCACCAACCTGATGGGCATGGCGTTTCTCCCGTTGCGTCGCGGTGCGAGCGCCACGGCGGCGGCGGTTTGGATGGGGATGACCGAGGTCACGGTCGGCCAGTTCCAAAGCTTTGCCACGCGGACCGGATTCGACCGGCGCGGCCTGAAGGGACTGACCAGCCACGGCCCGGTCGACTTTTCCGATCGCAGTTGGAGCAATCCGGGGTATGCGACGACGCGCGACCATCCGGTGACCGGCGTTTCCTGGCGCGATGCAAACCAGTTTTGCGATTGGCTCACGGAGACGGAACGGAAGCTGAACGCGTTGACGTCGAGTCAGAGCTATCGATTGCAGACCGCGCGCCAGTGGGAGGAAGCCTGCACGCAGCGAGGGGCCGACCGCGGGCGCAATTTTGCCGGAAGCGAGTGGATCATTCATCCGTGCTGGCCGGAGTTGTGGCGGTGTCTGACGGCTTCGCGGGCGTCGGACGGGATGCACTGGCCGGCGGCCGTCGGCGATTCGGACCGGGCGAAGGGCGGGCTGGGCATCCTGAACCTGGCCGACAATGTGCGCGAATGGTGTCGCGAAGAGTATATGCCGGAGCGGAACAGCGCGGAGCTGCGGGCCGCCTACCCCGATTCCCTGGGCGCGTTCACCTATTCGGAGGAGTATCCCTGGCGCATGGTCTGCGGGGGCTCCTGGTATGATCACGAACCACTGTTCTGGGAGCCGACGAGTCGACTGTGCGCGCTGGAGGTGGACCGCACGGACTATCTGGGCTTCCGCGTCGTCATCGAGGAGGACTCAGCGTCTCTGGTCGCGCAATGAAGTCGAAAGCCAACCATCCCGATCAACTCCCGTCGTCGGACTCCCTGTCCGAGGCGCGCCGGGGAAGCGTCGATCGTTGCCAGCCCGCCTCCGACCCCGCAGGGAGCAAGGGATCGCGGCGGTTGCTCCGCCGTCCTCCGGGGGAAACTCGCCTGGACTCACGATGCGGCATTGCCCGATGCGCCGCACTGGTGCTGACTTGTCTCGCGGTGGCGATGGCCGGACGTGGACTGGGGGCCGAGCTGTGGTTGCCGGCCTGTTTTGGCGACAACATGGTGTTGCCTGCGGGGGAGAGCCTTTTGATCTGGGGGCGGAGCGATTTGCGGTTTGGCGAGGTTCGCTTTGGGGAGAGATCCTTTCCGTGGAAGGCTGACGAGGTCCAAGACGGCAAGCCCGGGCTGAAATGGACGGTGGAAATCAAGATGCCCGGAGTCGGAGGCCCGGTTCTGATCCAGGTGCGGGCGGCGAAATCGAGGAAGCTATTGCAGACCCAGCCGGACGTGGAAGTTCAGTTAACCAACGTGATGGTTGGAGAAATCTGGGTGCACGGATCCCGGCCGCAGGGCAACGCACCCGTTCCGGCCTGGACCCCGGAGGAGTTGCGTTCCCTGGCCTCTGTTCGATTCGTGCGGATGCCGCGCCTTCGCTCCGCCACCGCGCTGGTGAGCCGGAAGGGACCCGCCTGGAAACCGTTCAGGCCGACGGACGACTCGGTGGCGACCACCTACTTTTTGCGGCAGTTGGCGGGCCGTGCGGGACCGATGCCGATCGGAGTGATTTCGGTGCCATGGCTGGACGTGACCAGCGCCCGGGCGACGACGAATGCGGCCCCGGACCGCCTGCTCGGCGACCTTCGCGCGAGCGCCGCCCGGCAGGCGGGCATGTTGGCGTCGAACGCGTTGAGCCTTCACCTGAGCGCGGTCAGCCGACTCAAATTCACCGGCGTGGTGACGACTGAACAGCCCCCACCCCACTGGGAGGACATCCGCGATTTTGAGCAGCTGCGCCTGGGTTCGCCGGAGGCGTTCGATCGTTTTACGGTGCGCGGCTGGATCTGGTAGCCCGTCGCGTGCGATGGATCGAATCAGTGCCAGCCCGGGCGGCCGGGTTCATTCCCCGGCGTCGACGGGATTGGCGCTGAGCCATTCCCGCAGGGCGATGGCGACGATATCCTGCTGGGTAAACGGCCGCAGGCGGCGGAGCTTTCGTTCGAGGGAGGCCCGCAAGAGCTGCTGCGGAAGGTCTCCGGGCAACCGGACCGTGATCGAGTTGACGGGACTGATCGATTCCTCCTGGGCGGGTCGGACCAGTTTGGCTTGCGCCGGGCGGGCTGCGGCCTTTTTGGTCGCCGAGGCGTACAGCTCAGCGACGGCGGGCGCTGGGGTGCTCACCGGGATCGTTTCCGGGAGAGGTGCGGTCGCAGGCTTCCGGACCGGGGCGGTGGCGTCGAGCGCGCGGACGGCCCGGGGTTGGGGCGTTCCTGCGTTGATGAGTTCGAGTGCCTCCGGCGGCAACTCAGCACGTTGCAAGGCTGCGGTCATTGAGCGTCGGTTCGGTTGATTCATGGCCAAGGAGTTCCTCCAATAAAGTTTCCATTTCGAGTGCGGCCGCCCGGGCTGCGGGCCCCAGCCGCCAGACCACCGTGCCCTGGCCTGCCGCGTCGGCGTAGGCCTGGCGCAGGCGCAGCCCGGCGGTGGTCGGGATCCCCAGGGAACGGGCCGTCTCCAGCAGTTCCTGGCTCAAGCGGGTGTGCACCTGCAGCTTGTTGGGGACGAGCCGGGCGCCGGGCGCTCCGCGCCGGATGGCCTGCACCTGGCGGACCACCCGGATGGCGTCGTTGACGGCGCGCACGTCCAGCACGGAAGGCCCGCACGGCAGAAACGTGACGTCGGCCAGGAGCAGGACCGTGCGCGTGACTTCGGACAAGCCGGCGGGGCCGTCGATGACCACGGATTGAAACTGCCGGGCCAAATCCGGCACCTGCTCGAGGATGTCCTCGGGCGTCGGCAGGCGGAACACGGGGATCTCGGGAAGGGCCTCCCGCAGCCAGATGGAGGAGGAGCCCTGCACATCCGAATCGACCAGGGCCACGGTTCCTCCGCGCCGGTGCAATTCCGCCACCAGATGCACGGAAAGCGTCGACTTCCCCACCCCACCCTTCGAGTTCGTCAGCGCAAAGATCATGGCGTCCCTCCCACCCGTACGTGGCCGATCAAATTCTTCATCCCTTCCTCCCCTGATGCCTAACCGGTCTCATGATGAGAACCGGATACTGACTCGTACCATGCGCGATGACCTGAACGCAAGGGGGCATGTTTGCTGGCAGGTTTGTATTCAAGCCAGCTGGCCTGCTCGCCCGCTGGCCTGCTTGTCAGCTTGTCAGCTTGCCTGCGGGCAGATCTGCTGGCTTGCACGTTGTCCAGCCTGCCTGTCGGTCAGCATGACCACATGCCAGCAAGTTGGCATGCTTGCTGGCCGGCCAGCATGTAGGCAGGCATGAATGTCCGATCGAGTGTTCCACTCCAAGGGTTCATCGAGGCCGTCCCTCGTTCACCGAAGCAAGGCGCAGTCCCGGCTGGAACTGGATGGAGTCAGCTTTCACAGGTGCGGCGAAAGTCCGGGCCATCCGCGCCCAGGAGGTGGAGGCGCCCGGCGATGGGCGCGACCGACCGCTTCGCGCCCGTGTTCGGGCGGGAAGTCCGCGGCCCGCGAAGGTCCGAACGTGCGGGGCTCTGGTCTTTCGGTTGAAAATTTGATACAAACTGCCTACGGGTGTTTGGAACAGAATTTCACCGGGCAATGAGACAGGTTTGCACCGGGGAACCGGACAGATAACTCCGGGGATTCGAGGCAGGTTTTCCGGGGATGCGGAACAGGCTGCACCGGGAACCGAGACCGGAATCACCGGGAAACGAGGCAGGGCAAAGGGGCGCAACCCGTCAGGACCACACGGGATTTCCGTGCATAACGTTTAACGTGTTGTTCCAAACTTCGAACGATCATCAACAGGGCAGGGTGTTGCCCTGCTTTTAAGGGGCAAGGTCATGGAAAGAGGGAAGGGGGTTGAAACGGTGGAGGCCAGGGAGGTCGCGCGTCTGCCTGAAGGGAAGGATGAACTGAACCTCGCGGAGTTCCCGCTGTGCTCGATCGCGGATCGCTCGGAACCCGGCCGCAAAAGCTTCAGTTTTCAGGATCGGATCTGGGACGCCCACCGCGGCGAGATGATCTCCCGGCATCTGACGGTCACCGGTTCGGCCGAGCACGGTCTGCCGACGGCGATGGACGATGAAGTTCTGCTGGGCCTCATTCAATTGACCAAGCTGCGTGACTTCGCCGAGCGGGAGGTCCGCTTCACCCGCTATCAGCTGATCCGGCTTCTGGGCTGGCGCGAGGAGAGCAAGAGCTATGAGAGGATCGAACAATCGTTAAACCGGTGGGTGGGAGTGGCTCTCTTCTACAAGAACGCGTGGTGGTGTCGGGAGCAGAAATGCTGGGTGGACGAAAAGTTCCATGTGCTGGACAACGTGAGCCTGCTCAGCCGGGAAACCCTGCGGCGGCGGCGATTGGCCGATTCCAGCGGCCGGGGCGCGCGCTCCCACTTCACCTGGAACGAGGTGCTCTTCCGCAGCTTCAAGGCAGGCAATTTGAAGGGGCTCGATTTTGATTTCTATCGCTCGCTCGACAGCGCGATCGCCAAGCGGCTTTATCGTTTCCTCGACAAGCGCTTCTTTCACCGGGCCCGATGCGAGTTCGACCTGCGGGAAATCTCGTGGGAACACATCGGCCTGTCGCGCAACTATGATGTCGCCAACCTCAAGCGCAAGTTGCGTCCGGCCATTGCCGAGCTCGAAGGCAAAGGTTTCCTGAAAGGAGCCCTGGACGAGGAGCGCTTTCGGAAGGTGACCTGCGGCGAATGGCGGGTCCTGTTTGAACGGCGGACCTTGGTCCCGGCCCGGAGCGCACCGGCGGTGCTGCAGCCGGAGTCCGAATTGCTCAAACAGGCGTTGATTGAACGAGGCGTCACGCCTTCGACGGCCCAGAAAACGATGGCGACGGCTGAACTCGAACGGGTGCGTTCCCAACTCGAGGTGTTCGATTGGATGATGGCCCATCGCGATCGTCGCATCTCGAAGAACCCGGCGGGGTTTCTGGTGAGCTCCATCCGAAGCGAGTACGCGACGCCGAAGGGATTTGTCAGCCGGGAGGACCGCGCGGAGGAGGAGCGTCGCACCGCCGAGCGCCGCCAGCGAACGGAGGAACGAGCGCGTGCGGAGGTGGCCCGTCGGGAGGCTCAAGAACGGGCTCGAAGGGAGGCGATTGACGAATTTTGGCGCCGGCAATCGGCCGACGAGCGGCGGCGATTGGAGGCGGAGGCATTGCGGGAGGCGCGAACACTGGAGCGCGAACTGGTCGAGCAGGGAGGAGCCTTTGCCGAGGGCGCGCGGCAGGTCATTCTCGATGCTTACGCCCTGAAGTCCCTGGCGGCGGTCTGAGGCGGGGATGGGTGAAACGGATGGTCATGGTCATTGGCGGGGAAGGAGGAAGGAGGCAGCATGCATTACGAACTATTGGTGGACGGGGCAAACTTCGGAACGATTCGCGACATGGTATTGCGCGGTCGCTCCCCGATCAGCGAGATCTTGTTCATCTCGCGCGTGTCGCTTCTGCCGGAAGTCGCCCGACTGCTCGACGGCGAGGATGGCCGGACGCCCGACGCCCGTCAGCGGTACTGGGAAACATTGCTTCGAACCCGGCAGGTCGAGCCGGAAGTGCGGTTGCACGGCTTCGGAGTGGACAGCGAGGCGATCGAGCACGAGGCCAACTGTCAGGTGATCTACCTGCCGCCGGTTTACTTGGTGCACCTCGTCAGGAGCCATCCCGGAGGAGCGCCGTTCCGGCGTTGAGACCTTTGGCATCCTGCCTTGCTTGATCGTGCCGTGCTGTGCGCAATTCCAACAACCTTCCGGTTTCGCGATCGAGAATGCTTCAGCAACGTCTGTCCAAACGCAAAGACCAATCATGCCAGCAATGGTCCTTATCACGGGTTTTTGACACCGGCTCATAGTATAATTGGCCGACGTAGAGCGCAGCCATGCCGGGCCAAGGGCGTGCAAATGGAATCGCGACGGCCAACCGGCATTGGCTGGCGCGCCTGGTTGGCACAGGGGCGTTCTGTGATCTCCGGACTCGACGTGAACCGCACGCCTCCTCGCCGCGCCTGCGAACCTGTAAACGATGTCGTCATGGATGCCCGATTCTCCGACCGATTGAACGACTCAACTCTCGCCGAAACTCATCGACCTGCAAGCCACGAAAATGACTGAGCGATGGGCGTGCCCCGGATTGTGCCAACGTCGCGGCGCTCGTCTCCCGCGTCTTGGTTGGCACAGTGCCAATCGGCGAACTTGGGACTTGTCGTAGAACTTGCGGCTCCAAGACACAGAAACCCGCGAAAAATTCGGTTAGCATTGCCCTTGGCGCGCCGTTCATCTCGTCGAAAGTCTTCAACGGGAAGGCGTGCTTCCAATCACCAGCGTTTCCATGATTTCCTATGTTCTTCACTCTCTCTCCGTTGGTTATCCAAGTGGTTCATCAACCAATCCATTTCCATCGAATCAAAATTCTCGCTACGAGAGTTTGATGATGGTGTCCCGCAGCCTGTGGCCCACAGCAGCGATGCTACCAGCAAGCTCGTTTTCCAGCGCCAACGACACGGGTGACCGACCGTCGCCGACAGCCAGGCTACGTCGTCACGGCGACGCCTAAGAATTTTACCAACAGCCGCGGAACGGCGTGGCTCAGCGACGGTTCGGTCGACTCGATTGTTGGGCTGATCTGACGAGCTCATATTTTATTCCCTGCAAGCGATAATTTGTGCCTGGGCCTCTCAAGACAGGTGCGACAAAGCGATCACGCCCAGAGTCTAACGAACGGTATGTGTCGTAGCCCGTCCGCACTACTACTGTGCACTGAAGGGTGCCTGTGACGCGTAAACGATGTCCGGCAAAATGTTCAAGGCCCCAAAGATCCACGCCCCAAATTTGCGGCACCGGTGTGTTGCTTACAACGCCGTCCAGCCTGATGTAGCGGCCCACAAATGTCGGCACAATCGCAGGTGCTTCAACTTCCTCAGGCTGCGGGATCGGTGCTTTTTCACAGGAACACAGCCCCAAATAAAGAAGCGCCATGCTGGCAGCGCGTATCATAGGCAATCAGCCCAACGATACGAGTGACCGACCGGCGCTGTCAGCCGTGCCACGTCGGCACAGCAAAGTCCGAAACTATCCTGGAAAGCATCAACACGGCGAGGCTCAGCGCCGGTTCGGTCGACTCGTTGGTTAGCCCAGCCACTAGTCATATAACCTCCGTATCAGCATCCCAGCCACCATGACCACGATCACGCCGACGGTGATCACCCAGATCGACCTCCGAAGAAATGGAATTGCGCTCAATAGAACCTGAAGCTCCCCGAACATCATATCCAGCCAGACGCGACCCGTATCGCGGGGATGCTCGCCGCTCAACATAGCGACGAATGCATTCACAACCCACGCCGCGACCAACATGCCCACAGACAGGAGAATGATGAACCAGATGTCGCTCATAGGGCTAACGATCCGACTCACCGACTCGGCGCCTACGATGTCCGGCTTGCAACCAGAGCGCTCCGGCCGAGTTCGGTGGAGTCGATTTGTTAAGCGGCGTCATGATGACTCCGAGCATCGCTGTAGAATCTGAATGATCTCGGTCTGGTGATAAGCAATGGCAATCTGTAAGGGAGTTCTGCCTTCATGATCCAAGGCCGTAATCTCCGCGCCTCTCTCGCAAAGCAATCTTACTATGTCAGTGTAGCCCGTTGCAGCCTCATGTATAGAATTCGCGTAAAATGCCAGGCCACGTTTTGGTTTTGGGAGCTTGCTCATCGGCGACCAGCTTTCGCCACTCGGGCGCGCCCCCGCATCCAGCAGAATCCTGGCAATTTCGGTGTCTCCAATGTGAACGGCAAAGTTCAAAGGCGTTCGAGTAAGTGTTGAATAATTAGGATCTGCTCCAGCCCCTAAAAGCAGCCGCAAAATCTCCATTCTTTTCGCACGCTCCTCGTGCTGATCGTACGCGGGAGTATTCGGGTTCACGCTCTTTCTAATTTCAGCAAGCTCTCCGCCTATTCGTAAACTGCGATAACTCGCCCCATCTATGGCATTGCATATCGCAGTGAGCGCGTAGGGGTTCTTCCACTTGTCATCGAATGCATTGGGGTCCACCCCTTCTCGCAATAGCTGTGCGACTTCTTCAATACGACCGTCCTTGATAGCGGTGTTTAGCGCTATCTCCTTCTCTCGCTTTTTCGCTTTTGAGGACACAAGGGTCGTTCCGAGGCAGCCGCTTAACGACGCGACTCACCGATGCCGCGCCAATCGTGTTCAATTTGAAACCGGAGCGTCATCGCGGCATTCGGTGCAGTCGATTTGTTCGGCAACCGTCCGAACTTTGATGAGTGATCTTTTGCGATAGTAGGCCACTACCCCAAGCGCTGGCAAAACGCAAATCGACGCGACAAAGCCGACAATTCCAATCCACTGCGTCCAAACCGTGCGCTTGGGACGCCAAGGACCCCAGAACTCTGAAGTGAAACACTCCCCGTGCGTGACGACGATCAGCCAAGCGATGGCGACCAGACCAACCGCCCCCATTACCGTTCCATACGAAACAGGCTTGCTGTGCGCCACCCTGAATCGGCAAAGGATGGCCGCAACTGGAAGGGTACCCATTGTGGGGAAAACGACGGTGACGAGTAAGTCCTGCATCTCCATCTGATTCAGGTAAAACTGATCTCGTAGAATCGGGATCATCACTAAGGCGATTGTTACGAGGCCCCCGAAGGCAAAGAACTTCGATCGAGTTTTCATGCCGAACGATCGAGGTGAGCGACCGGCGACGACGGCGGTGCCGGGGCGCAAACGGCGTGCGCAAACTCCCGGCCCGCTCTGGACGGAGACGCCTGGCGACGGTTCGCCTCCTCCGACTTGTTGGCCTCGGCCCGGGCTGCGATCCTGAAACTCGACGTGGAACTCACGCCTCCTCGCCGTGCCCGAGAAACTGTAAACGATGTCGTCATGTAAGAATGCCCGACTCCACGACCGACTGAACGCCTCAACTGTCGCCGAAACGCGCCTACCTGCAAGCCGGGAAAACAGCCATCTCCACTGCGAAGTCGGGCTCAGGCCAACGATCGAAGCGCACCGAGCCGGCCCGCTGACGCGGGTGGAGCGCGAAATCAAATCTCAAGCTTTCAGAACTCATCGAACGGAAAGCGCGCGGCCGGGTTCGCGTGCCGCGCCTTGTTGGGCTTGGTGCAACTGCAGAACTGATGAGCATGTGCCGTCCTCAATCTCCGCTACCAGATCTCGAACAAGCCGCCGGGTCACCAAGCAACCGATCTGTGCAGGCACCTCATCCGTCCGTATCCGGTAGTCAGCGAGAATGTCTCCTAGACGGGGATGCTGACACTGCCGCAATCCCAAAAGCGCATACAACTGCCCCGCCACGGAAGCTTCGGTCAGCAACGTCAGCAATCTGGGGCCGGGATTAGGCTGGCGGAGCAAGAGGGCAAGAGACTGCTCCTCCGCTGGAACGCGCGCAGCGGCCCCACTCCGACCAACCGCAAAAAGTCGAGCGCGCCGCAACCTCAGGTATGCGCGACCTTCTCTCGTCAGTGATTTTGCGATGGTGGCGATCAGATCGTCCTTTCTGCCCAACGCCGCAGCGCAGGCACAGCGCGCCTGTGGGCTGCGGAATGAAATCGAGACGCGACCGCGCTGTTGCCTGACGCTGGCTGGTTAGCCGACGAAAACCTCATACAACATCCTGCCCCAGAAAACTGCCGAGAAATCTAAGCGCTCCCCAATCTACTGGCGCGTCGCTACACCGAAGGTAGTAACACACGAGTGCGGAATTCGCTGTCGGGAGGCCGCGAGACAACGCTGCCAACACAGCGCTCTCAACAAACGTGTCCGAACCAGAAAAGCCATCTAGTAAATCTCGGACTCCAACTGGATCACGCTCAAACCCAACCTCACATATGTCAGAGAGGTCGGCGTCCAACTTCAAAACCGCACTCACGCTCTCGTCCACACAACGGTCGAAATCGTCCTCACTCCGAAATGTGCCAATCCAAACTGAAACTGTACGCTCGGCTGGATATGTGACCTTCATGTGCGAAGTCGGCTAACGACCCGCCTCACCGACTCGGCGCCGACAAGGCTCGACTTGCAACCAGAGCGCTCCCGCCGAGTTCGGTGGAGGCGGCTTGTTAGGCGATTGGTCAATTGCGGCAAGGCGTGTCATACAGGAGCTAAGAGCTACGATGAAGCGCGATGGCGATAGATGCTGCAATCGCGATGAAAATGGCGAGGTAGGTGAGATAGCGCGAGTGCTGGCTGGCCGCTGCCGAGATCGGGCGAAATCTCGTGGCGGAAGTAGGTCGGCCACGCTGCCTCCACCAATAGATGAGGAAAAGCGCCACACCGACAAAAAGGACGGTGGTGACGATGCCTGGGAATACAAAATAAGAGAATAGCAGCAGCGGAACGCCAAGTGTCTCGAAGACCCATGCTGCGATAGTAACAATCCCATGTGGTCGATCGTAGGAAAAAGCACCGCACTCCCGACATGTGGCGGGCCAGCCGCGACTGAACCAAGACTGGGAACGAATGGCGATTCCAGCTCTCTCGCAATGAGGGCAAATGGCGGTTTCATTCATTCAAGGGTGCGCGAAATCGCCTAACGCAAAGCGCAGCCATGTCGGGCCAATGGCGTGCGAATGGAATCGTGACGGCCAGCCGGCATTGGCTGTCGCGTCTGGTTCGCCATTTCCTTCATTGCCTGACGTCTACCAGAATCTTGGGCCGTTGTAAAACTGATCGCTCAGAGGTCGCGCTATCAGGCCGGCGTGATACTCGAAAAGCTCACCTTCGACCCCGCAAACCTCCGAACCATCAGCAGTGTCGTCCATGTATAGAAACACTTTATCGCCGGCCTTGGAACCGAGCTCGACAAGCCGTTTCCGATCTAACGCGTAGTAGCAGGTGTCGTCAGGCTTCCCAGACCAACCACAAGCGTTGAAGTCACACCACAGCGGTGGATACAGCGATGGCATCAAAATATTAAGGCGAACGATCCAGCTCACCGACCCCGCGCCGGTGATCGACGATTAAAAATAGCGACGCAATCGCGGGGTTTGGTGCAGCTGGCGGGTTAGGGCGCATTTTTGATCCTGGTGAAAGTGTGTTCTCCCTCCTCATCAAATTGATGAGCGACAATTTTGTCGGCTGTCACCTCTTGCAGTGCGAAATACATCTCCTCTGCATTTAACTCGTCGTCGATATCCGGACGGTTGAGAGGAACCACGATGCGAAGTGCCAAGTGTTTATCGTCCGGCAGGGACCACTTGCCGCGATAGGTCGTCGCGTCAGGCCAAGACATCTCTACCCGACCGTCCTCTTTCAAATCGACGGTCGCCTTGCGGTAATCGTAATACCAACGTCCAGTGAACTTGCTCTTGTCGGGCATAGGCTTGGGATTACATCCGAGTGCAACGAACACGCTGACCAATGCGACTGAGATTTGCGGACGCACTACTTTCCCTAACGCTCCGCCTCACCGACCCGGCGCCTGCGGTGATCAAAACGCAACCGGAGCGCTGTCGCCGGGTTCGGTGGAGGCGGCTGGTTAGGCGGCGTCAATCTGTCAATAATCTGGCTCATACTGAATATGTAACGCTGGCGTCTCTGTGATGCCTGCTCGCTCCAAACGCTGTCTCGTATCCTGCGCAATAGTCTGAAACTCCGAATCGGCAATCTGAAGCTCTGCAATACCCTCAGCTCCGAAAACGCCAAGCTGCCGACCGACAAAAAGCAGATAGTCCTCTGCGCCCTCAACTGAAAAATTGCCCCAGTAGTGCTTCAATCCAGCGTCGCGTCCGGCTCGCATCCACGGATGAGTTCGCGCCTCGCACTGCTCAATCTCGTCATCAGTCACTCGACGCCGAACACCGTAATAAACAACGAATGAATCTGCGCCCATAAAATCAAGATGTGTGCAAGCCGCCTAACGTAAAGCGCAGCCATGCCGGGCCAAAGGCGTGCGAATGGAATCGTGACGGCCAACCGGCATTGGCTGGCGCGTCTGGTTCGGACAGGAATGGTCCCTCGACTGCGGCTCTCGAACTCGCCCCTCTGTGCTCTCCGTGTCCTCTGTGGTAAGCACGTCTCGATCGAACCACAGAGGGCACAGAGAAACACAGAGGCGCCGACTCAGGAAGGTGGACGTCACGTCATTGTCCGAACGCTGCAGATCACCGACGCCGCGCCTGTGGTACTGAGAATTAAACCGGAGCGCCACCGCGGCGTTCGGTGCATCTGCTTTGTTCGGGCACGCGAACATCACCACCAACCTTTCTGCTGCTGCATGCGTCCGACTGACGCGTCGGTCCAATACAAGCTGGCAATGACAACCTCGACGCGATAATCCGAACCATGCTCCCACTGACGCAGAGCTTCATCAACTACAGCCTGAGCCTCGCTGAGAACTCGACGTCGCAAAGCCGTGGTGTCTGACAGTGACTGCTCGCCCAGACCGCTCAATACCTCCGACAGCCGCGCCGCAACACGAGTCTCAAGACGCCGCAAGATGTCTTGAGCCTGATACGTGCTGGAATAAGTGGTTCGCCGAACGTTGACGACGGCGGCAGGCGCGATGTGCAAATTCTGATATGGAGCGCTGGCTCCTCGAAAGGGCAGGGACACAACAACCTCGTCGAAAATGACACGGGCTCGGTCGCCGACGGAATAGCCCGAAACAGGTGTACCCTCGGCGGGTGGTGGCGTTACGCAACCCGGAACAAGCACGGTCAGCGCGAGGCACCAGAGAAGGCGCATCCAATTACTCATAAGGTGTCAAGTGGCCGAACGTCGCAGCGCAGGCACAGCGCGCCTGTGGGCTGCGGAATGAAATCGAGACGTGCCCGCGCTGTTGCCTGACGCTGCCTGGTTGAACAAAGCCGCTGCGCGGCGAAGCGGAAGGTGAGCCTTGGAGCGTAATTGGCCGGGTGGCGGCATGGGAGAACCGTATAGACTGGGCGGTGCTATGAAAAGCACCAATCCATACTCCATTCATCCCCAACACCT
>JBGARF010000039.1:0-111145 GCA_044230345.1 Limisphaerales bacterium | reverse complement strand
TTTTCTCAATGCCAACACCCGGCGAGATGGTGTCGAGGAAGCTGGTGGGGACGCCGAGTGCCTTGAAGTTGGCTTTCGAAGCGGACCCGTTCTGCCCGTACGGCGACGGGCCGGTGACGATGGCGTCGTCGAGGTCCATCTTGAAATTCAGGTTCGCCTCCGAGGTGGGCAGTGCATCGGTGAGTGCCTGGTAGGCGCTTCCCTGGTTGTCCGCCCGCATCAAATCCACCAACCCGAGATCCCCCGGGGCAGCGCCGTAGAACGGGTAGGTGAAGATGGTCGAAGAGGCGCCGCCGAGGACGAATGGGTTGCTGTCCGGCACGAGATCGGCCGAGATCACCACCGTGACCGGGTCCGAAATGTAACGTTCCCACTGCGCGGCAGCGCGATTGAAGGCCGCGAGGGCGGCGGCATTGCCGCTCAGGGTTTGCCCCGGGAGAATCTGGATGTCGAAGGGTGCCGACGACTGCAACGGCGGACGCAGGCCCCCGGGCGAACCCAGGTTGACCGCGGGCATCGCGACCTTGGTGTACGAGTATTTCATCTCAGGCACCTGGGCCGTTGCCACCGGGAGGAACACGGCTGGTAACACCACCAGGCCAACCGCCCGGCACACGGCGGCACGAATCGAGGCGTTGGGGGAAGAAACCCGGCTTGGAGAAAAACTTGAGATGTTCATGTCGCGCACGAGCTGTGTGACCGGCTGTGAAACTCCCTACCATCGCACTTTCCCGGACTCCGACCGGTTCCCAGACCCGTTTTGGTTTCCGGGGAGGTGCATTGCCCCGACGGGATACAGGAACAGCATCCGTCCGGCCAAGCAGGAATTTGCGGAGAAGCATGGCAATTCGCGACTTACGAACCGCCGGGAGCGGCCCGACCATGGGGCGTGACGGTCGTCCTGGCCGCGGCTGTCGAATTGAGATGGAGCGTTGCGTTGACACCGGGGCCGCGGTTGCGAAGCTCTGAGCGTCGTTGGCGTGCCACCGAGACCGCGGCACCCGCCGCCTGTCGTACGCGCCCGACCCGGTTGCCGGGCATTCGTAGCTCAATTGGATAGAGCTTCTGACTTCGGATCAGAAGGTTGCAGGTTCAAGTCCTGCCCGGCGCACCATTGAAAACAAAGGGCGCAGTGACGATTCCGAACTTCAGCCGGTTTTCCGCTTTGCCACTCCTTTGCCACTTCTGCGCTTCGCCTGCTGCATTGCGCGGGTTTTCCGAGGAGTGGAGGGGGTTTAAGAGGCAGTTGTCATTGAGGTATTATCCCGGTCGCATTCTAACTCGTACTTCCGCGAACCACATCGTGGATCTCCTTCGCAACCACAGATACGCTTTTGCCGCTGTCCGTGGCGAGTTTCCCTGCCATCAGCGGCGACCGCTTGAGAAGTTCGTCGTGCGTCAATCGGTGCCGGACCGGGAGAATCGCCTTGCGCCCGCTCATCTCGATTGCGAACAGACCGTCTAATTCCGCCTGGGGCCAGTCCTTGGCAAAAAAGCTAGGCGATAGGACAACCACGCCGAAGGACGAGGAATGCAGGCCCTCATCCACCTTCCGCCGCAGGCTGTCGCCGAGTTTCAGCGCCCATTCGTCGAACCAGACGCGCAGGCCAAGTCGGGTCAACTCGGCAGCAAGGTCTCGCACGAAGGAGTCCTTATCTTCACTCGCGTGCGAAATGAACACGTCGTAACGCACGCTCGGCGGGAGAATGCTGGCGAACGTACCCAGTTGCTTCGTCCAGTCGTGGGACAAGCACGAATAGAGCGGGCAGTCGGTATAATGTTGCGGCGTGCAAAACCACCAAGTCCATCTTTGATCTTTTGATGAAGCACCTTCCTTTTCGAGTCGTTTATATGCCATCTCCCTGTCCAACTCGTCGCTGTATCCCGCCAGATGCGTAGCGAAGAATCCAAATGTTTCGCCAAGGACTTCGGGACAGAACTTGTGATAGTCATGAGGTCGTTCACCGCTTCTGGTGATCTCTGTAACTTGCTCATCGACTACGGGCCATAAGGGGTGTCTCTCCCACCGGTTCTTTAATGCCGCGTCTTCAGCAGAAGGAATCGCCGTACAACCTGCCCTTCCGAGCAGCGAAAGACTTTGGTAGAAACGAGGACACGAATGGACCGAAGCGAACGGGCATCGTGGAGAAACTTCCCATCGCTGACTTTCGGTTTTGTACCACGAAAGGTCGGGAATTGTCCGTTCTGATTGGTTGGTTCGGCTCTTTGATTCGTTCGCGTTCTCTGCCATGCCCCAATTCTGCCATCCCGGGAGGCGGGTTCGACAGCAAAGAATAAGGCGCACCGGGCGATTCCGACCGATCCCTGACTTCACCGGGCTTCCCGTCTGCCCGCAGTCACGGCGTGGTGCCCCTGCTATTGGTCGCGGTGGTTTAAATCGCGTCGACTACGGGCTTGCGGCCGGTCCCCGGGGTGGCAGCCTACTGGCATGACTTTCTGGGCGGTTTGGTCTGACAGCACGAGAAAAGTTTCGCTCTTACTGACAGGAGCTTTCGTCGTCCTCCACGTAGTCGCGTCACCTGGCGAACAGCGGGAATTTCTCGCAGTAGGGAACTCGAGCCTTGAGCGGTTTGAGTCGACAAAGGCTGCGGCTCTATCCGGGAACGTCGCTGCGCAGCATGCTCTTGGGCAACTCTACTCTGGCGGTGTGCATGCCGATGAAGACTCTGCAATCTATTGGTTCACCAAGGCTGCGACCAATGGTTTTGCCCTCAGCCAAATGGAACTCGGCAGTCGCTGCGCACCGCGAGATTATGTGGCTGCCTTTACGTGGTATCGCAAGGCTGCCGTTAGCGGTAATGCCAGTGCCCAGTTCATCGTTGGTTCGATGCTGGACGACGGGGACGTGCAGACAGATAACACCGCCGGCGCTCAGATCTTCAAGTTCTATGGACTGCGGAATTATCGCAAGGTCGACAACGCCACCTACAGCTCTCGAACCGGGCCGTATCGCGCTGGTCCGACGTTGCAACCAAACTGGGTAGATGCGAGACAGTGGTATTTGAAAGCTGCGGCTCAAGGCCACTCGTCGGCCATGATCAATTTGGGTGTCCTCTACTACCGAGGGCAAGGCGTTAAGGTTGATGTCGTGGAGGCGTATAAGTGGTTTCGCCTCGCAGCGCTGTTTGAAAACTCGTTCGGAGTCGCTCATGCGAAGATCGCCGCCGACTACATGACTCCCGACCAGATCCGGAAGGCAACCGCCTTGGCCAATGCGGAGAAGCAGAAAATCCGGGTCCGATGACTTTTGGGGCACGCCGATCGCCGCCAGTGCGTCGCAATACCGTTTCGCCGGTCTGGCGTCACTCGCCCCGAATCCGCCTGCGCCTCTCAGCGAACGCGGCCTCGATGCTACCATGGCTGCCGCCGTTGCTTGCCGGTGGTGCGGCTTGGGGCGCTGCAGATGAAGGCGGTGGGGGCGACGCGGGTGGGCCGTCGCCCATCGCTGCGATGGCTTCGTGATCGATCTGGTTGGCGCTGGTGGTCACATCGTCAGCTGACGCCTGGGCGCCATTCACGGTCGGCGCCGGGGCAGTTCCATCGGGGTTCGGCGCGGATGCCGGGGTAGCTTTGGCCGGGCGCGCAGGGACCGGCATCGACGGTCGGCGCACGATGCCGAAGATCTCGTCGATCCGGCGCGCGATATCCTCCTTGCGCTGGGCCGGCGGCGGTGGCGTTGGAAATTCGATCGGCCGAACTACTGGGCAGACTCGATCCAGCACGAGCTTGCACGCCGTCAGGTCACCCTTCCGCGCCAAAGCGACGACGACCTCGAGGACGGCCGGGGCGTGTTTTTCGAGAAGTTCGCGGATGCCTGTCGCTTTGTTGCGGATGCCCCGCCGCCGGCCGCGCGGGTTGCCCGATTTTCCCGGTACGAATTTCATATTCTCGTCCTGCATTTTTCCTGCAAAAAACAGGGCGCAAGGGCGGGGCGGAAGACAGTCCGCCATGACCCCCGCGCCCTCGCGCGTCTTGTGCCGCGCGGGCTGCTCCCAGCCAAAAGTTCACATTTCATGGAATTGTTTTCATGAGTCGCGGGATCGCGGACACGTCGTCGAACCCCCACTTGTGGACCGTGCATCGTGCCTCGACTTCTGCCTCGGCAGTGGTTTGCGCGTCGGTCGGGGCGTGGCCGTGAAATGCGTGCGCTAGCTCGTGGGGCACCACCACGCCCATTTGGCCCTCGCTCCAAAGTTGTTGGATCACGATGAGGCAACTCGCGGGCGGCGTCAGCTGGACGCAGATCCCGAGAAAATCCTGGCGGTCTTCAGACACGATGATCGTCCGCTGCGCAACAAAAACCTTCTGCAGCACTTCATCCGGTAGACGGCTCAACACGTCGCGGACGACGCCCCGCACTTTCGGCGAGGCTACTACGTCGCGGCAAAGGATCTTCACTTCGAGGATCTGACGATCAGTCAGTGCAGGCGGTTCGGGCTTGGGGGGGCTCATGGGGTTGCGGTTGGGCTACGTTGGTTGATCTGTTCTCGGAAGGAGACTCTCTTCTCATTCTCACCCCTGAAGGGTGAGAGAGAATGAGAAAGTCTCACTGGATTCTCATGCGAATTCTCAGTGAGAAAAGAGTGAGAATTTAACGGCGGAAGTAGCATTCGTCCTTTCCAGTTTTGATCGTCTTTCGCACGGCACGATCGATCCATCGGTAGGCTGTCGGCTTGGCGCATCCGCACGATTCCATGACGGCCTTGACCAACTCCGGCTTCGTCATGGCCGGAGCGCAGAGTTCGGCGACGCGCTGCACACTCATGAGAGGTTCGCGATCCTTGCCTCCGATTTCGCTCTCCCACGCCTTCAGGTCGAATCCCGGATCAGGCTCGTAAATCATGCCTTCGCTCAGCCTGGCGGCAAATGGTGCGAATTCCCGGCCATTGCTGCACTTGCCACAGGTGAAGACTAGGTGGCCGTTGCCGTCAGGGCTGCCGGCCACAACGTTGATCTGCCCGCGGGTCCAGGAGTGCAGGACTTTCGAATTCCGGCCGAATCCGGATCGCTCGTATCCGATAGCGCGAGATATCCCAGCCCTGCCGGTGCCGGCATGGTGCAGGACGACGGTCGAGCGGCTGGGATTGCCAGCCTTCGCGAGTCGGGCGATTCCCAGCAGCGTGTTGCGCATTCCCTCGTCGGCGTTCAGGTCGCCGGCTTGGAAATTGTAGAGGGAGTCAAAAGCGACGAGGTCCGGTGAATGGTCATGGATCAACCGCGCAATCCTTCGATTTGCATCGGGATCATCGATGGACAAGAGCGCGTCAGAGTCGGTTTCGAGAGTATGAATGACAACGCGCCGATTGAACGCTTCGAAGTCGCGGCCAAGCCATCGCTCGATTGCCCTCAGATCGTCCCGGAGTCTCCGGTTTGAATTCTCCGCCTGTATCACCAGCCACCGCTTTTCCCGTGCATGTGTCTCGAGATGAACCAATGGCCGGCCAGACACACAAGCGCCGGCCAGTTGAAGCAATAGGCGAGACTTCCCAATGCCGCCGGCTCCCGCGATGACGAGCGATTGACCCTCGGCCAGTAATCGATCGCCGAGGATGTTGTCGCGGTCGTCGAACGTCATCGATAGAATTTCCGAGGGGGTGCGCGCGGTGAGGCGGGAGGATGCGCCATCGCTGTCCAAATCCACCAGCGTCTTGACTGCGTTGCGCGTGATGCTGTCCGAGACTCCTGGGTTGGCCTCGATCGCTTCCGCGGCCTCCAGCAGGGTCAACCGGCGCCGGCGAGTTTGGTAGGCAGCCAACAGTACTTCGGCGTCATCCGTTGCGACTGACAACGGTAAGCTGTCTAGCACCAATCCCCGGGTGAACTCGGTCCCGCCGATCGACTCAAGGCGCCCGTTCAGCTGACGTTCGACGCTGATCACGTTGACCTCGCGGCCGGCCATGTCCGTCTCCCGGATCCCGGTGGCGACAATCCCGAGCCGTCGATCGTCGAATGACTCCGGGGCGTGGCGTAGCAGGTTGCGGATCGGCGCCGGTAATTCCGCCGGCCACTCGTGCAGTAGGGTCCCAAGCACGCTGCGCCCGGTTGGGGTCGACGGAACGACCGGACCCGGATTGACCGGACGCGACGGGTTCGTTACGACGATCATGACCATCCGAAGCCCTGTGACATGACGCGCTCGGCCTCATCGCTGGGGATGCGCCAGTGGGGACCGCACTTGATCGCTCGAATCTGACCGCGGCGGATCGCTCGCCGGACGGACTCCGGATGGAGTGCAAAGAGCGTCGCGAACGCTTCAGGAGTGTGGAGTGGCCGGACTGGTGATGGAGTGGCATTTTGTTCTTTCACGCGGTCACCAATACCCCGCGGTCGCGTGAAGAACTAGGACGCCTAGCCGATTTTGGAGCCTTACATGTCCGGCGCCACCTTTCTGGTGCGACCACCTCGTGCCGGTCGGAAGGGGAATCTCATTTCGCTGAGGAGGCGGCGAAATGTGCGCTTGTGACTGTCATGGCTGGGGTCGTTCTTGTGAAAACCGACGCCAACCGCGCGCATCAGGCGGTACAGGTTCGAAGTTAAATCCCCATACTCATCGGGTTTCGTTTCGACCAGTTCCTTGACGATCGCGACCTTCGCCCGCACGTGGTTCCAGAGGTCGGATTCAATCTGTTTAATTCGGATGGAGAGAGCACTTATTTCCTGCTGGCACCTGATGTCGACTTCGGTCGCGTGATTCTTGTTGGGGGCCGTAGGGATCCGTTTGCGTATCTCAATGAACACTTCGCGTAACGCCTTGAGCTCTCTGCAAAACTCTAGATTCACTGATGGCTTTAGACCAGCTTCCACTGCACTTGCGATTTCTCGGAGGACCGCGGCGCCATGCTTTCCCGAATAGATCGCGAGCAACATGCACCGCACTAGGCTACTCACATATGGGACGTCACTGGCTTCCCAGATGGACAAACCTCGGACTGCCGTTTCCCAAGCTTCGGAGATGGAAGAATTGAGGTGCGTGCCACACTTTTTGAACTCATCACGCTTGCGCTCCATTTCAAGGAGTTCGAATACAACTCTAGCCTCTGGTGAGGGAATCGGTTCCCCGTACTTCGCGATTAAATACTGGTCCATGCCAGTGGCTTCCCGAATCCTCCTGGCGCGCGTTCTGCGGCTCCGCGTGGACTTCTTCGCCTTCATCGCGTGCCCCTCTTCAGCATGGCGCCGATTCCAACCGTCTCCTTCTTCCGGTGGTCCGCGTAGTAGGCCGCGGTCGTGGCAATCGTCGAGTGGCGCAATTGCCGGCTTGCCGTGTGGATGTCGGCTTTGTCTGCGATGATGCTCCCGAACTCCTTGCGTAGAGTGTGGAGCGGCCGGTCCGAGAGCACGCCGTGCTTGCGTAGCCATTCGGTGACGCGCTCGAAGGTCGCCTGGCACCGGTAGTATTGGCCGCCCCGCTGGGCCGCTGGCGTGGCAGGCTCAACGACGAACAGGCTCTCCCCGGGTTGGCCCAGTTCGGCAAGCAAGCCGGCGTCCACGAAGATCCGGCCTTGGGAATCGTCCGTCTTAGCCTCAAAAGTCGAGTGGTTCAGCACCCGGATCTCGCCCCTCTTTGCATCGATCTGCGTCCAGCAGAGCATGTCGATCTCGGATCGCCGCAAACCGGCGCCGAGCGCGAGCAGGATGACACGCCACGCGTCAGGGTGTTTGCTTTTGAACTCCTTCCTCGCGGCCTTCAGAAGCTCGCCTGCGTCAATCGTGGACACGTAGCGCGTCGATCCCTGCCGCTCCATCTCGACGCCTTCAAAGGGAAGCGGCGCCGGGACGGGGACAGAAAGCTCCGACAGGCGCCGAAGGATGCGCCGGCTGAACAAGGCCCGGGCGTTGCGCAAGTAGCTGTTGGCGCTCCGGCGCGCACGGGCGGCAGCCACCGGATCCTGGCCGGCGGCTGCGACGAAACCAGCCTTCCACCCTTCCACGCTGACCGGCGTGAGCTTCGTCAGCGGGACGCTGTCGCCTCGGGCACGGAGGATCATATCCTTGGGATTGAATCTTGCCTTGCCCCGTTCCTGGCCTCCGGTGATATCCAGGGCGATCTTCCGTAGCGCGTAGGCGTAGCCGCTCCACGACCGACCTCGAACCTTCGCCAACGGCTCCACCGCCGCCAGATAGTCGCCGACCGTAGTCATGCTCGCCGGCTTTGAATCCGGCCGGAACTCCGCAAGGGCGGCATCCCATCCCGTGGTGTGGACGGCTTGGTAGAGGCGTGCAGCCTTGCGCCCCGCCTCTTCGCGGTTGTTTGTGGACAGTGCGACCGACTCACGCCGGGGCCCGTGTTTGATCCGGGCGTACCATTGCGACACCTCAATCCGCTTGCCGCCGCGAGTGTAGGTTGGCCGGAAAACGCGCTCCTGCCAAAAGGTGGCGGAGAACTTGGAAGCCTGCTTTGCCACTCCTTTGCCACCCTCCCGGTTTTGCTCGGTTGTATTGCGTTGCGTCATGCCGCACAATAAACCCCATTCTGACCTTTGAATTCAACGCTTTTGTCAAATTCGTCGCAACCCGATGCAATTTCTCAAAACCGGTCAAACACTGACTTCGGATCAGAAGGTTACAGGTTCAACTCCTGTCCGGCGCACCATTGAAAACAAGGGGTTTCCTCACGATTCGACATTTCCAGAACGGTCCCGAGATGCCAGCTTCCGGGAGATTTGGAACGGGGCGGACGCAGTCTGGCCAACGCCCGCGACGCCCATCGACGCGGACGAAGCGAAGCGATGCGATGGACGAAAGATTAGCTGCGGGGCGGAGGCTGCGCTGGAATTACCTCGTCCTACCCGGCGTGCTCACGCGATAGAACCGGTTCGTGGAATACCCCGGGTCGGGAATGCGTTCGAGGCGATTGGTGGTTCGCGCCGGAATCGAAGCGAGCAGTCGCCAACCGCTGATCGGGCCAGAGCCGGGGGGCAACTCATCGACAAATTCAACGGAGTAAGTGTGGTTCGAAATTGCGCCGAACGACAGGCTGACCGGCGTTCCGCTCGCCAAATCCAGCTTGAGCTGGCTCGCCGCGTTGTTCGGATCGGTTCCGGCCGAATACTCGGCAAAAGCACCAAGGCCGTCGCCGTCCTGATCGCGATCGCGATCGGATGAACTGGCCGGATTCAAGCCGTTGGCGGTCTCCCACTCGTCAGGCAATCCGTCGCCGTCGGTGTCCGCGATGGTCGCGACCGAAACGAGCGGGGTCGGCATGCCCGGAGATTGATTGGCGGGGTTCTTGACGATGACCCGGTATTGGTTGGTCTGAGGCACGTTGGTGGCGGTGAAGCTAAAGAAGTCGATCCGCCCGGGGCTGGTATTGGTGGTCAACGACAACGATCCACGTCGCCATTCGTAGACAAAGGGCCCCGGGTTCCCGCCCACCTCGACGCTCAGCGCAACCCGGCTGCTGGCGGCGACGGTTTGGGCCAAGGGCGCCTGGATCAGGTAAGGAGCGATCCATGGCTGCAGGAGGGCCGGTGCGCTGAAGATAGTTCCGGCGTCGTCCGTGACCGCGGCGGTATAAAGTCCCTCATTGGTCAGTTGTACGTTTGTGACTGTGAGCGTGCTGTTGGTAGCACCGGGCAGGTTCTGCCCGTTGAACCGCCACTGATAACGGATCGGCGAGCTGCTGACGGCCAGGACGGAGAACGTTGCGTTGGTGGTTGGGGCCGCACTGGTGTCGGGCCGGATACGAACCTGGACGTCACGCGGTTGAGTGACAATGAAGGCGGGGGCGCGAACGCTCAGTCGGGCGAAGGCGCTCTGCGCATTCCCGGCGTCATTGAACACAATCGCACTGTAACGACCGACCTGAGCGGGTTGGACATTGCTCAAGACCAGCGTGGCATTGGTGGCATCGGGGACGAGCGCGCTCTCGAACAGCCACTGGTAGCGCAGCGGAGCGCCGCCGGTGGCAATGACGGAGAACGTGGCCTCGCGCGTGGCGACGACGGTGGCGTCCGCGGGCTGAGTCACGATGGACGGCGGTTCGGCTCCGGGAATGAGGGGTGCTCCGGGTGTGGGCAGTGCGCCGGTCCAGTTGGCGGGGTCATTGCCGTAGGCGGACAACACCCTGCGCTGAAGCGAGGCGCCCCCGCCATCGGCCACGGGCGGCCAGGGGGCACGATCGTTGTAGCGAACCACATCGATGCTGACGTGAAGCAGGCCGTTCGTGCCGGCCAACTCGGGCTTTTGCAGTTCCAGTCGCTCGCCGTTGTCCTGCAGGGAGCCAACGAACGGACCGACGATCAACGTGCTGGCGGGCAGCGCGTATCGTGCGCGGAAGACTTCGGGGTCGATCCCCGTGATGAGCAATACTCCGTTCGGAGGCAGGGTCATTCCTGCCGGCAAATCGTAGTCGAGGCCCGCGAGCCGCCAGGTGTTGGTGGGCGCCGTCGGATCAAACAACGGCACTGCCTCCGTGGAAATGTTTTGCAGCTCGACGAATTCCGGATCTGTTCCCGCAGGGTGATACTGAATCTCGCTGAGGACGATCGGGCCGATGCGAGGGCCGGAATTGTCCGAGGCGGGCGTCGGCTGCCGTTCGACGTCGAATTGCTCCTCCCCTGTGCTCGTCACGTAGCGGCCGAAGGTGGCGCCGTCCGGGGGAGCGCCGAATTCGAATCCGTGGCTGTAACCAGTCAGGTTGGTGTTCGCATCTCCGGAAGTGAGGTAAACGGCATCGCCGGCCGAGCTGAAGGAAAAGCTCAGCGCGGATCCAGGGGCGGCGTTGAAATCAGCTTCGGTGAACACCCGATAACCTTGCGCAGGAATGCTGGTGCCGTCCGGAACGCGGAACTTGCGCGGTAGTCCGCCGTCGTCGCTGAGGAACCATCCGCCGATGTCCACCGGCACCGGGTTGGGATTGAACAGCTCCACCCAGTCAACGGCGGGAGGGACGCTCCGGGAAAGCAATTCGTTGATGCGGACGGCTAGAACTTCCGGCTCGGGATCGTCGGCGCCGGGCGAACCGCCCATCGCCCGACTGGCCCGCCAGTATTGGCCGGCGTCGCGGTTGAACGGCTGGCCGGTCCGGGGCACGGCAGAGAAGCCGTAGCCGTCGGCGGCCAGCGGCCAGGGTGCGCGATCATTGTAGGCGACGGAAAGGACGGTGCTTCCGAACGCCGTGGACAACCGCAGCGTTTCGCCGGCGTTGTCGAGCTGGCCGGAGAAGGTCCCATGAACGGCCACGCCTGGGTAGCGTGCATTGAACGCCGCCTGGTTTCGGGCCAGAACGAGAAACGCGCCCGGGGCCAGGCGTGTGCCGTCGGCGAAGTCGAAGTTGACGCCGGCCGTGAACGACAGGGTGCCCAGCCGGACTGGTGTTGGGCCGGTGTTCTTGAGCTCGATGAATTCGAGATCGTTCGCCTGGAACGGTCCGAATGGCGTCGGGTTATACATGATTTCGGTCACGGCCAGCCCAGAAAGATTCTGGGCCGGCTCGAACACGGCCCGGGTCAGGCCGCTCCAGTTGGTGCCGTTGCGAATGCGGGCAAGGATGGAAACGGTATCCACGATGGCAATGGGGGCCTGGTAACCCTGCGCCTGGGCGGCGACGGTGCCGCCCGGTGCACGTGGGTCGGTGCCGTCGGTGGTGAAGTAAATCGTTCCGTTGGTGCCGAAGATAGCCAGTTGGAAGCCATCGGCGACGGGGCCTCCGTTTTGGCTGAACGTGGGCGGGCGGACGAACCGGCTGTCGATCCAGTTGCCTCGGTCACGGAGCCAGGTTTTGAACGTATTAATCCGCGTGGCCCATTCGGTTTCGCTTGGCATGCCGTTGAGCAGCGCCTTGGCGGGAGTGATCTCGGCGACCTGGCGATCGACGATTGCGTCCATGTCGGCGTTGCTCATGCCATTGCGGCGATGGTCCCACCAGCGATCAATGTAGAGCTGCGCGAAGTCCGGGTCCGCGAACAAGCGTCGATACCAGAGCCGGTCTGGCCGGTGATAGAGGGTGTCGGTGGCGGAGCCGGCGACGTAATACGGAGCCCAGTTGTAGTCCCACGCCGGGCCCATGCGAAGTTTTCCGTCGTCGGCTTTCCACGGAAACATGCTGATCAACAATCCGTCGCCGTTCTTGGTCAGCGTGTTCATCAGGAAATAGTCGGCGAAATCGACGGGATCGAGATACTTGCGATAGCCATTGGTGGGATCGCGCCAGAGAGCGTTGTTCCACAGCACGTCCTCGAATTGTCGGAACCAATCTTCGATGGCCGCACGTTGCGCGGTGTTGATCGTGTAACCGTTCGGGTTGTCAAAGTTCAGGTAGCCGTTGCCCTGCTGCGGCTCATCGTCTCCGATCACTTGTGCGTTCGGCGGAGTCTGCAGGATTCGATTCTGACCCGCCGTGTGGAAGAACCACGGAACGGTGGCTCCATTCTCCGCCGGCCAGCCCGTCTCCGGCTCGGGATCCATCCGGTTCAAGTTCAGCAGCCAGCTGCCGCTGGTGCCGTCCTCGGACAACGGAGTGAAATTCAGGCGGTCGCGACCGCGCGACACTTTCTCGATGATCGCATACACGCCGCGCCGATCGGCCAGACGCAGATCGCCGCCATCCTCGTTCACAAAGGCTTCGACCCAGCGGAAGCGGACCGAGTAATGGCCGGTGTTCCGGCTGAGCTCGTAGGCAAACGTGTTGAAGAGGAGGACGGGATCCTTTTCCTGATCCGGGTCCGGGAAATACAGCACCCAATCCGGATGCGCCGGCAGGCCCAAGGGCTTGACCGCACTCTCGGCCCCTTCTTCGTCCACGGCTTCCACGCTGAACGGCTTCTGCCGCCATTGCGAAGAGAACGCGCCGCGGCCGCGAATTCCCACGGGACTAATCATCTGCGGCGGATTGGTGAGGGAGCCCAGTCCGCCGACGCGATCGAACGTTGCCCAGATGGCCGATTGTCGGGGCACTTGCTTGATGCCGGAGCCGTTGCCGCTCCAGCCTTTTTGCCGAATGACCCCGGCGCCGAAGTTTTCAATGACGAGAATGGGGAGGGGCGAGGTGTAGCCGGCCAGGTCCGGAGCGAGTCGGACGTAGCTTTCGCCTGTCACCCGGCTGGCGATGCCGTCGGTGATCGCCACCGCGCGCACGTGGCGGGTGCCATCGATCAAGATTGGCGAGGAATAGGTCGTGCCCCGGTTCGTTCCGGGCGTGGAGCCATTGAGGGTGTAGCGGATGATGGCGCCAGGCGTGGGGCAGGTCAGGGTCAGGAGGAACGTGCCCGTGAAGGTGCCGCTCGGACGCGAAAACTCGACTCGTGCCGGGGGCGCCGGAGCGCCGTTGTTGGGCGATCCCGGCGTCGGAATGCCCAGCGCTCGGGCGGTCGTCGGATCGCCGCCCAACAAACCGTAGGCGACGCCAGGGTCCTGGGATGGATATGGATCGAACACGTGCAACAGGGCCAGCCCTGGCCCAATCAGCGCGAGATATTCACCGGCGCGATCGAGCTGAAAGTTCGTGTGCAGCGGAGCTCCGGCCGCCCGTCGATCCTTGCCTGAGGCGAAGACGATCAAATAGCCGCCGGCCGGAAGATTGGTGGACGGGAAGGCCCACTGGGTTGGGTTTGAACGATCGTCCGTCAGATAATAGCCCCCAAGGTTCACGGCCTGGCTGGTGGGATTGAAGATCTCGATCCAGTCGGAAAGTGCGCCGTCCTCGTCAGCCAGACTTGATTCGTTGGCGGCCATGAACTCTGAGATGACCAGGTGTCCGGCCGGATGGATGACCTGCAGCGAGGCGGTGGCCTCGCGGATGCCGAAGGGGTTGGCCGCCGACAGGGTGAACGTCGTGCTTTGGTCCGCCGTGATGTCCACGGTCCCGACGCCGTTGGCGGTGCGGGCGGTGACGTCGCCCACTCCGGGTTCGATGCGATACTCTTCTCCATAGATCCCGCGCCAGGCGAGGGTCACCCGCTGGCCGGGCGCCGCGTAACCATTGCCGACGGTGAACGATTGAATGAGCGGGGCAGGATTGACCACGACGGTGACGCGTCCGGTGACGGCGCCGCCGAGGTTGGTGGCGACGAGCGTGTAATCGGTGGTGGCGGGCGGGGTGACGATCAGGTTGGGCAGGGCGGTGACGTCGGCGCCGTCAATCTCGATGCGTTCAGCATTCTGCACCTGCCAGGAAAGTGTTGACGGGGCGGGAGAGAAAACAACCTGGGGCGAGGCGGTGAAGGCGGCAATGATCGGCGGACGAGTCACGCCGTTGAAAGCGTCGGCATGCCGGAGGATGACCTCGGGCGCGACGAGATCGTCATAGACGGTGAGACGATGAATCGTGCCGGTCAACAATTCGCCGCCGCTGGGATTGCCGCCGAGCCAGCCCTGGCCTGTCGGCATGGCGAACGTTGCCACCACCCCGGAGCGCGTTCCCGCGAGCGTGCCGTTGATATAGACGCGCATGGTGAGTGTCGAAGCCTGCCACGTGTAGGTGACGTGGGTGGGAAGGCTGGGCGACGAAACGCCTGGATTGAACACGTAGTCGAGAACTCCGAGCTGGGTAAAGCCGAGCTGACCGGTGTTCTGCCATTGTTCGTAGCGGAGGTTGCTGCCCGTATTCGCGCCCACGGCCAGGTAGGCTGTCGTGGTGATGGCAGCGGGACTGCCCTGCAGGACAAACTCAAAGGTGGCGTCGCCCGACACGGCCCCAAAATTGTAGGCCAGCCGGTTGGCGCCGGTAAATACAGTGGCCGTCGTCAGGCGTGAAGCTGGGGTCAAGCCGCCGGCGGCGTCGACGTTGATGGCGTTGTCGTACGATTCCACCGACGCGTTGATCGGCGCCGGGATCAGGCTCAGACCGAGGGTGACGATCGAGAGACGGCTGAATCGCCGGCGGGAAAGGAAGAGCTTCATATGAGCGGGTTGGACAACTGAATCGGAAGGTTCATAGCCCACCGACGGGGGAAATGCCATCCCAGAGTTGGGCTGGCTCGAGCGTCGGGTGCGGTTAAAAGCGGGTGATGGTTCAATGCGTCAAGCTCGCGCCCCACGCGCGCCCGTTGGCCCACGAACGCCCGCCGCGCCTCCTTCTCCCCTGAACGGGGAGAAGGCCGGGATGAGGGGTGAGACGGTTCGTTGGATCACCCGTCTTTAATCACACCCTCGAGCGTCCTCCGCTTTTCTCTCAACCGAGGTTTGGAGTGGCCCGAAGCGGACCGCTGCTGAGAATGCGGGCGCGGAGGCCGCCGTGGCCTTGCAAGGCGGATTCGGCTCCGGGCCCGAAAGCTAGATTCATCCAGTAGCAGGGCCGCGATTCCTCCACGCCGAAGAAGCGGACGCCTTGCAGCTCAAACTCTCGATCAATGAGGGCGTTCAGGTTGAGCCCGCGGGTGATGACATTGCGCCGGAGAACCGAAGGTGCTCGGTCGCGGATGCCGAGTTGTGCGCAGAGATCGGCGTAAACTTCGGCGGCGAAGAAGGTGATCTGGCCCTTGTGATTCTCGAGTCGATCAAAATATCGGTCGCCTTCGATCCCGCGTCCGGCGATGCAGTGCACGATTGGCACTTCCAGGATCGGAGTTTGTCCCGGCGGGCGGCCGTGATGCCCAACGAAATTGTGGGCGGCGGAGATATAGAGATGTTCCACGAGGACCGGGCCGTTCATTGACCCATTCTAGCGTGCCGAATCACGATGGACACGCTTTGCAGTGTCTCCTTTGACCTAGCTCAAAACGTGTTTCACCTTCCCCCCCGAACGGCCTCCTTTGCGGGTGGCCTTGCCGGTTTTCCACCCCCCCCGAATATCCGTCGCCGATCAATTGCGGTCCCAGCCCGCGCTGGCCGGCCCGCACGCCTTCCACGTCGGCCGGAAGGTAGAACGGGCCGAGGGGACAGACCTCGCCGTGATTGACGAGGGTGTCCGTCTCGACCCGATGACGGTGCGATCAAAGACTGTGACCGACTCGCCCCCACTCCACTTGTAGGTGGTATCGTGGAGCGGCAGGTCGACGCGATAGGCGCGGATGCGGCTGATCTCCATCCACGCTCTTCGCGAAGGCATCAGGGGCAGTCCAGCCTCAGGCGGAAGAAGCGGGCGGCGGCGTTGGCCGGGAATGACGCCACATGGTCAATGCCGTTGGCGCTGGGAGTCGGAGGCAGATTGACCCATGGGCCGGACATGGTCAGAGCGCCTTGCAAGGTCCAGTTCCGGCCCTGCCAACGGGCTTCCACGTTGGATCCCGCGCGGACCATTCGCAGAGTGGGCGCCGGGGTGGCGGCACTGCAGTCGAACTCAGCCGTTCCGCCCAGTTCGACGCGGAGCCCGGCCGGATTTCGGCCTTGCGGCTGTGTCAGATCGAACTCGTTGAAGATGTAAAACTGCAGCGTGTTGATCCCGGCCACAAAACCGCTCGAGATGGTGAAGTCCGTCCACAGATCGAAGCTCGGGGCGGGCGGGGCGGACACCACTGTTCCGTTGAGGACGATGGCGGTGCCGCGGTTGTCAGCGGCCCAGCGTCCGCGAATCCGGGCGGTGGTGGGATTGAATCCCGTGAGGTCAAATCTGGTTTGAGCCACGAATGAGGTGCCCCCGAGCATGATGGTGTCGGTTGCCCCGCTGATCCAAGCCGATGCCACGCTGTCCGGGAGCCACGGCGGAACCGGGAACCCGCCGACACTGGTCGTCGCATAAGCCGGGAAGCTGGGAAAGATGCTCGGGCCGTTCGGGAGCCAAACGTAGTGTGGATCCGCCTGGTCCTCGGGCAGCGATCGATGGTCATTGGCCACGCCGGTGTTGTAAAGGCCGGGAACTGGCTTGGAGCGGGCCGGGATGGCGGTGATGCACAGGTCATCGAACCAATGATTTTCGTTGGCCCCGCCGACCCGCGCGCCAAGCACCCAGACGGGGGCGCCAATCATCGCCGGATCATAGGGAGTCTGGATGTTGTTCAGCACTTTCGAGCTACCGTAGGAAACATCCAGAGTGCCGTCAGTGCGCAGGTCGATCTTGACCTGACGGCCGGCGGTGTCGAAGTCCGGAGCGCCGGTGGGGCTTTGGGACGGTTGGAATGGAGCTGTGGCGATGACCTGGCCGAGCCATTTCACCTCGATGGCGGGGCCTTCGCCGGCGCCGTTATCCCACGTATCAAAGTTGATGGCCAACCCCTCGCTCAAGCCTTCCTCGGCGGGCTCGTTGTAGACCGGATTGGTCCGAACGCTGGCGGCCGGAACCAAGTTGAAGCTGAAGCCGTCGGCCGGGAACACGCCGTTTCCGCAGCAAGTCGACCCAAACAACGCTGCCGTAAAGGTCGCATTGAACCCCCGCACCAGCTCGTTGCCACCGAAGTCGGGCACGTAGGCGATTCCGAAGGAATCGTTCGGGACGGTGATCAGCTTGAGCCGCCCTCCGTCAACCCGGGCCCCGCCAAAAAGCGGGAGATCCGAGACTGGCGCAGCATCGAAGTCGAGGCATCGCTGCGGGCCAGCCACGGACGTGAGGTCGAGGTTGGCGATCCAGTGATTGTCGTTGGCGTCGCCGGTCCGCGAACCGAACACCCAGGTCGGCACTCCAATCCGCGCCGGATCATACGGCGTCGGCAGATTCGAGAAGAGGTTCGTCCCGCCGTAAGAAACGTCGATGGTGCCGTCGGTGTCGAGGTGGATCACGACCGCCCGACGCGCCGTGTTGGCGACGGTGACGAAGTTGGGGCTCTGCGAGGCTTGGAAGGGGACGGAAGCGATGGTTTTTCCGAGCCACTTCACTTCGACGGCAGGGCCTTCACCCCCGCCATTGTCCCAGGTATCGAAGCAAACCGAAAGGCCTTCGCTCAGGCCTTCTTCGCCGGGTTCGCCGTATCCTGGGTTGGCCCGAACGGTGGCCGCCGGGACGAGGTTGAAGCTGAAGCCGTCCGCCGGAAGCAGGCCGAAAAGGCAGCAGGTCGAGCCAAACAGGGCGGCATCGAACGCAGCGTGAAATCCGTGGACCGGCAGGCCGTTGTTGAAGTCATCGATGTAAGCGATGCCATGCCCGTTGACGCCCACGGTGTTCAGTTTCAAGAATCCGGCGTCTGCCCGTGCGCCTCCGAAGAAGCGCATCTGTGCTGGCGCCGCGGCGAAATCAGCCTGGTACCTTTTCAGGGCCGAGGCGCGGGTCAGACTTGCCCCGGTCTCAAAGCGCAGGTTGTCGAAGTCGCCATAGACTGGCGGGCCGCTCTGGCTGTTCTGACACGAGATGCGAATGGAGACGATGTTGTCCGAGGCGGACGTGTACGTCAGCGTTTGCCAGGTGCCGCCGCAGGCGGAGGTGCTGGGTGAGCAGTAGCCGGGATCGCCGAAATTCAGCGGATACAAGACCCGGGTGATGAAGGTGGAGGAGTTTTGGACGGCCGAGCTGTAGAGCTCGAGGAATGGCTTGTTGTTCGCGACGCCGAGAAATTCGAGGGGCAGCTGCGGCCGGGCGTCGATGCTGACCGTCCGCTGGGGCACGGCGAAGGTGGCCGACACCGCTCCGTTGCGCGTATCGAAGCTGGTCAGCACCGAATCGGTAGGTGCCATCAACGTCACGACGTTCTGCCCGGAGGCAGCCGACGAAGAGCCGAACGCGGACATGTCACGGGCGAAAGCGTGTCCGGACGCGCAGGCCACGCAGCCAAAAGTGACGCCGGGATACCTCGTGTCGATGATGGTTCCGTTGGGGGCGTCATCGAAATCGATGACCGCAGCGTGGACCGTGACGGGAGCCCCCCCGGTCAGGGCAATGGCGGCGGCCAGCATCCCCGTCTTTTTCCAGAATGTTTCGTTGCACATCATAAGTCGAAATGTTGGGTCGGTCGGTTCTTTGGCGGTCCTGCCGGGTCTTCCACCTGACAAGGTTGGCCTGCCAAGGCGGGGTCGCTTCGAAATTGCGGCCAGAAAGGTAACGCCGAATCTGGGTGCATTATTTCAACGATTTTAAAGAATTTATCTGAAAGATCGGGCAGGATTTCGCCGTTACCATCTCGATCCGTCATGGCTAAACACGAGAAAGATTCATCCCTCATGACCCGGGCGAGCCTGCTGGGCCGCTTGAAGAATTGGGAGGATGCCGCCAGCTGGGAAGAGTTTACCCAGACCTATTCCCGCCTGATTCGAGGCGTGGCGCGGCAGTCGGGCCTGAGCGAGTCCGAGGCCAAGGATGTGGAACAGGAGACCCTGCTGTGTGTGGCCCGGACAATTCACGAGTTTGAGTCCAATCCCGAACGCGGCTCGTTCAAAAGCTGGTTGCTCAATCTGACCCGCTGGCGCATTACCGACCAGTTCCGGAAGCGCCCGCCGGGGGAGGGGGCTGGGCCGGGTGAAGCCGGGCTGGCTGAAGATCGCACCGCCACGGTCGAACGAATTGAAGACCCGTTCTCCCTTGAGGCGGTTTGGGAAACCGAATGGAAAAAGAACCTGTTGGAGACGGCCTTGGCCCGCATCAGCCGAAGGGTTAAACCCAAGCATCTGCAGATTTTCGATCTTTATTCCGTTCGACGCTGGCCTGTGGCCAAGGTCGCCCGCGAACTCGGGGTCAGCATGGTGCAAGTCTATCTGGTCCACCACCGCGTCACCAAGCTGCTCAAACAGGAAGCCGAGTATCTCGAAAAGAAACTAGCCTGAAAGAGCGTGAGCGAGTTGGTGAGTTAGTGAGTTAGTGAGTTAGTGAGTTAGTGAGTTAGTGAGTTAGTGAGTTAGTGAGTTAGTGAGTTAGTGAGTTAGTGAGTTAGTGAGTTAGTGAGTTAGTGAGTTAGTGAGTTAGTGAGTTGAGGACGATGGCCAACTCATTGACTCACTGATTCATTGACTCGCTGACTTCCCATGGTTCCCCGGGTTACGCCCAGCTGGTTCATGACCTTGAGGTCGCGCCAAAGCTGGGCGCCGGGAATCTCGCCACGCAAAAGCTGACGATACTTCGCAATGGTGGCGGCGGTTTGTTCCGGACTTTCGGCGACGAACTCGATCCGGAAATGGCGCAGGCCGATTTCGAGGAGGTGTGCGGCGAATTCGGCACCCGTTTGGGCGGCGGCGTTGAAGACGGTGTTGCGACAGCCCGCATCCGCCTTGAGCACGTGTTCGGCTCCCGTGCGATCGCGCAGGCGCACTTCATGGCGGTCACACGGCCGACCGCAGTTCGTGAAGTCCGTTCCCTTCGACAGAAAGGCGCAGAAGACGCAGTGCTCCATGTGAAACATGGGCATGTGCTGGTGCAGGGTTACTTCGAACCATGCCGGCGGCGCGGCCAGCAACAACGCCTCCAGCTGCGTGGCGTCCAGATCGTAGGAGGCCGTCAATCGTTCAAGTCCGCAATTCTCGCGGAGATACCGCGCCGTCAGCGCGTTGGCCACGTTGAATGAAAAGTCTGCCACCTGACGGCAGCCCGCGAAAAACTCCAGCTGATCCGGATTGCGGATCAGATAACCGTCCGCGTCGCTGTCGCGCACCTGTCGCAAAATCCATTGCTCGCCGGGCTTGGCAATGCGCGGCGGCGCCACCCAGATGGTACGGCGCGGCCCGGCGCACCCAAACGACTCATGGGCCATCCGCACGGCTTCGCGATATTTCTTCGGGTCTTCGAGCTCGCAGTAGATCGTGTTCACCCCATAGCGCAGAGCCACGTCGAGCTGCGGGAGGCTGCGCACGAGGACGATTAGTTCGGGTGGATCGGTCGGATCGGTCGGATCGGTCGGATCGGTCGGATCGGTCGGATCGGTCCGATCGGTCCGATCGGTCCGATCGGTCCGATCGGTCCGATCGGTCCGATCGGTCCGATCGATCTGCGATCTCAGCGTCCAGCGGCGGGGTTGCGCCCGGGCCGCCTCAAGCGCTGCCACCGCTTCACGCCGGATCCGGTTCAGCTCGCTCACGGGCAGGATGACCGCGCCTTCCAGGGCATTCTCGAGCGTGCCGAGCTTGAATGGCGTGCCGCCCAGGCGCCCGAGCTGATCGCGCAGGCGTTCGGTGCTCAGCGGTTGCTTTTCCGCCGCTGCCAATGGAATCGCCGATTCAACTTTGGCGATCATGCCGTCCTCGTCCTGCAGGATGACTGTCATCGACCCGCCGACTCGTCCGTGAACCGAGATGCGGACGGGCCGCTGATGGCGGAGTTGATCCCCGGCGTACGTCTGGCGAATGCGTTTCTCCAACTCCGGATCGCTGGTCTTCCAGATCTTGTCCCCGGTCCGAATTCGTCCGAAATCCACGCGCGCCTGATCGAAGCCCAGCGCGACCTCTCCCGGCCTCAGTCCGCGCTCGTTCGTGCGCAGGGTGAACACCCGGCCGCCCTCCTCTTTTTCGTCGGGGCGTCCGGCGTCAAAGACGACGCCGTCGCCCGCCTTGAGCGGCCCGGCCAGCCGGATGATGATTCGGTCGGATTGAACCTGCGCCACCTCGCCCACCAACACGCCTCGCTTCTTGCCGAAGCGCGCGTGGACCAGCGACTGATTGTTGATGCCGCGAAACCAGCCCGTGTGCAGGCCGCGGCTGAAGCTCATCTCCATGTCATACTGATCCTGGGAGCTGACCATCGGCTTGGGCCTGGTCTGCGATGGGGCGCCCCCTGTTCCGGTAATCTGATCCAGCGCGGTCCGGTAAACCCGGGTGATGGCCGCCACGTAGTCAGGCGACTTCAAGCGCCCCTCGATTTTGAGCGAGCGGACGCCGGCCTGGACCAGATCGGGCAGAACCTCAAGCCCGGCGAGGTCTTGCGGACTCAGCAGGTAACGGCGATCGCCCAGCGGGACGGGTTGTCCGTCGCAGATCAACTCGTATGGCATGCGACAAGCCTGCGCGCATTCGCCGCGGTTGGCCGATCGTCCGCCCAGCGCCTCGCTGGTCAGGCACTGCCCGGAATAAGCCACGCACAGGGCCCCGTGCACGAAAACCTCGAGCGGCAACGGCGAACCCGCCTCGCGCATCGCCGATTGAATCTGGCCGATCTCTTTCAACGTGTTCTCCCGGGCCAGCACCACCAGATCGCAGCCGGCCGCCCGCGCAAACCGCACGCCCGCCGGACTGGTCACCGTCATCTGGGTCGAACCGTGGATGGGAAAATCCGGGGACAAATCGCGGATGAGCCGGCAGACGCCGATGTCCTGCACGATGGCAGCGTCGACGCCCGCGGCGATGATCACCCGAAGATATTCCTCCGCCTCCTTCAGCTCGTTCTGGAAGACAAGGGTGTTAAAGGTCACGTAGCCGCGGACGCCTCTGCGGTGCAAAAACGCCATGAGCTCGGGCAAATCGGCCACAGTGAAATTTTGGGCCCGCATGCGGGCATTGAAGCGCTCGAGCCCGAAGTAAATCGCATCCGCCCCGTTCTCCACTGCCGCCCGCGCGCACTCCCAATCGCCCGCCGGGGAGAGCAGTTCCGGCCGGCCGATCGCCGCCACGGAGCTGGCTCCGCCAGGGGCGCTCGAACCGGGCGCGGCGGAATCTTTCGTGGGCGACTCAGTGTTTCTCATGTCGCCAGCATGCTAGTCGCCCGCCGGTCGGGAAACAAACTGGTTCTTCCCCTATCGACCAGGCGCGGCAGGAGGGGTGGTTCTTGCCCGAAGGATATGGGTATCCACCAGCTGCCCGCGCCAGGTGTAGAACCGAAAGGTGAGCGCTCGATCGGAAGCGTCGGCCCGCAATACGCCGACTTCCTGGTTGAACTGTTTCACGCTTCCCTCCACCAGCGGGTAGTGAAAGTTGTCCCGGCTGTCTCCGCCCAGGCCGTTGACGATGTAGGTCAACCCGTCGACCTCGATGCGTTCGTAGGTGTGATCGTGTCCGGACAACACGACGCTGGCGCCCCATTCCTTGAACGGCCAGCGCATGTAGGTCGTTTCATTGGTGTGGCTCCCGTGCAGAAAGCCTGAGGAATAGGGCGCGTGATGGAAGTAGACGATCTTCCAAACCGACGTGGATCCGGCGAGTTCGTCCTGCAACCACCGCCCCTGCGGCGAGCCCGGAGTCACTCCGTCCGGTTCACGTTCGTCGCTGTCGATGCAGAAGAGATGCACCGGGCCGCGCACAAAGGAGTAATAGCGCTCGTTGTGCGGCAGGTCGAAGTAGGCGAGGTAGGGGGCTGCGTTGCTGGTGATCCAATCGTGGTTGCCGAGACTCGGGAAGAAGCGATTGACGGTCGCCCCGCGCCCATAGCGACCCCGGTAGGGATGGATGTAATCGTGAAAATACTGGCCGATGTGCCGATCGATCGTCTTGGCGCTGCCGGCCGGATAATTGTTGTCGCCTACCGTGATGATGAACTGTGGCCGCCAGGATTTGATGTAGTTCGCCACCAGCCGAGTGCCGGCGCTGTCCGATCCGAAGTCGCCGATGCAGGCAAACGTTACGATCGGCGGATTGGTGGCGCCCGCGCGTGCCGGGGGCAGGGTGGCGAGGTTGGTGCCGGGTGCGCCAGACGTCAGGGCGACCGCGGACAGGAAAGTCAGGCCCGTCAGAAGCCATCCTGTCATTGCGGACGGCATGGCTACCGCCGGCGTTTTTTCGCCGGGCCGAAGAAGTAGCCGCCGCGCACCCGCACGGCTTGGATCTTGCCGGGGATCGATCCGACCTTCTGTTTCTCCTGATCGAAGAGCGCGGTGTAGGTGTAGTTGAAGTTTTCCAGCTTCACCCGCTCGATCGCCTTCCCAATAAAATGTTCGATCGCCGCCATGGGCCGGATGTCCTCCGCCACCATGATGGTGAAGGCGTCACCCGTCGCCTGGGCACGTCCGGTGCGGCCAATCCGATGAACGTAATCCTCGGGATGCTGCGGGACATCGTAGTTGATGACGTGACTGACGTCGGTGATGTCGAGTCCGCGGGAGGCGATGTCCGTGGCCACCAACACCTCATACCGGCCGTCGCGGAAACCGCGCAAGGCCTGTTCGCGTTCGCTTTGGGTGCGGTTGGAATGGAGGACGGCCACAGCGTGGTTGTTCCGCTTCAGCAGGCCGGCCACGTGATCGGCGCCGTGTTTCGTCCGGCAGAAGATGATGACGGAATCGTAGCTTACTCGATCCAAAAGGGTCAGCAGCAGGTCCGTCTTTTGGGCCATCGCCACCGGATAGACCACGTGTTTGACCGTCTCGGCGGGCGACCGGCGTGCGCCGATTTCCACGGTCTCGGGATTCTTCAACGCCCATTGGATGAGCGTCTCAATCTGGGGCGGGACGGTGGCGGAGAAGAGCGCGGTCTGGCGTTGGCGCGGGCAACGTTCGATGATCTTGCGGACGGCGGGGAGGAAACCCATGTCGAGCATGCGGTCGGCTTCGTCCAGGACCAGGTGCTGGACATGCTGGAGCGAGCAGGTGCCGCGTCCGAGATGATCCTCCAGACGTCCGGGCGTGGCGATGATGATGTCGGCGCCGGCCTTGAGTTGATCAGTCTGCTTGCCATAGCCAACGCCGCCGTAGAGGAGGGCGATGTTCACATTGGTGAACCGGCAGAAGTCACGAAATGCGGTCTCCACCTGGGCGGCTAGTTCGCGCGTCGGCTCGAGGATCAGCGCCCGGGTTTGCCCGGTTGATTCCCCCAGCTTGTGCAGGATGGGCAGGGCGAACGCGGCCGTTTTGCCGGTGCCGGTTTGGGCGCTGCCGATGACGTCGCGCCCCTCCATGATGAGCGGGATCGCCCGCAATTGGATGGGCGTCGGCTCGACATATCCCATCGCCTTGACGCCATCGACTATCGCTTTCGACAGCCCCAGTGTGCTGAATGCCATGGGCGGCAGGTTAAGGCCGCGGGCGGACCCGTGACAACATCGATTCCGGTTCGAGCCCCAATTCGGGGTCCGTACGGAACACGACCCGAGAGCGTTAGACGCACGCTAGGGTTCGTCGTCGCCAAAATCTCCGTGGCGCCGCCGGTTCCGGGCCTGCCGGCGTTTTTCGACCTGCTCGCGGACGGCCCGGCGCTGATTGAACTCGGCCACCTCATCGCGCAGTTTGAAGAATGCGTCGAGACGCGCCCGGCCCAGGGTTCCCTCCTGCAAGGCCTGGCGCACGGCGCAGCCCGGCTCGCCTTCGTGCCGACAGTTGGTGAAGCGGCACTGCACGGCGAGCGCGTCGATCTCCGCGAAGGCCGTCTCCAGACCTTCCGCGCCCTCCCAGAGCTGAAGCTCGCGCAGGCCCGGCGTGTCGATGAGAACGCCACCGCCCGGAAGAAACACCATCTCGCGGCTGGTCGTGGCGTGCCGTCCCTTTTGATCGTCCGCCCGTACGGGCAGCACGAACTGGCATTCCTCGCCCGCCAGTTGATTGATCAGCGTCGACTTGCCCGCGCCGGATCGACCCATCAAAACAAACGTCCGCCCTTTCCGGATGCGTTTGCGAATGTCGTCCAAGCCCTGGCCCTGCAGCGAACTGACGGCCAATACTTCGGCGTTGTGGCCAAGGTCGGCCACGGCCTTGAGCGCTCCGGCGACGTCCGCGGACAGATCGGCCTTGGTTAGAATGACGGTGGGGCGCGCGCCGCTTTCAGCCGCGAAGGTGAGAAACCGTTCGATGCGCCGCAAGTTGGGCGCGGCGGCCAGTGATTCGAGCACGAAGATCTCGTCGACGTTGGTCACCACCAGCTGCTCCTCGGTCGCCGCGCCGGGCGCGGTCCGGGACAGCTTGGTGCGGCGGGGGAGAACGGCGTGAATGATGGCCCGATCCTCGCCCGGGACGGTTTCGATCGCCACCCAGTCGCCCACCGCGGGATAGTCGCTGGCCTGTTTGGACTGATGACGGAAGCGGCCGGGCACGTCCGCGGGCAGGACGCCGTCGGCGGTCCAGACTTCGTAGCCACCTCGATGCTGAATGGCCACCCGGGCGGCGATCCGGCCCTCCTGCGCCCAAGGCGCGAATGCCTCCTCAAAAAACTTGTCCCAGCCGAGCGCGCGCAAGCTCATGCCATCATCAGCTCAGGTCCCCTTTGTCGGCCTGGCCACCAGACCGTGCAGGAATCGTCCGGTGTGCGATCCCCGCGCTCGTGCCACGATTTCCGGGGTGCCTTCAGCCACGACGCGTCCTCCGGCTGCGCCGCCTTCCGGCCCTAGATCGATGACCCAGTCGGCCTCAGCGATCAGGTCGAGATTGTGCTCGATCACGACGACGGAATGCCCGGCGTCGACGAGTCGCTGCAGGACTTCAACCAGCCGTTGAACGTCCGCCATGTGCAGGCCAATGGTTGGTTCCTCGAGAATGAACAACCGACGCACCGGCGCGCGTGAATAGGCGCCGGGCAGCGTGTCGGCATCGGGCGCAGGGCGCAGTCCGCTCAGCAGATGCGTGACCAGCTTGACTCGTTGCGCTTCGCCGCCGCTCAACGTGGGACTGGTCTGGCCGAGCTTGAGGTAGTCGAGCCCGGTGTCGTGCAGGGCCTGCAGCGGCCGCAGGATCTTGGAATGAGCGGCAAAAAAGCCGAGGGCCTCCTCCACGCTCAGGTCGAGGACTTGCGCGATGTTCCGGCCGGCGTATTGAATGTCGAGCGTCTCGCGGTTGAAGCGGGAGCCGCCACACGTTTCGCAGCGAACGAACGCGGGCGGGAGGAAGTTCATCTCGAGCTTGATCACGCCCGAACCTTCGCACTCCGGACAACGGCCCTGGGCGCTGTTGAAGCTGAACCGCCCGGCGCCGTAGCCGCGCATCCGCGCCTCCGGCGTGACGGCGAACAGCGCTCGAATTTCGTCGAAGAAGCCGACGTAGGTGGCCGGCGTGGATCGCGGGGTCCGGCCGATGGGCGATTGGTCCACCTCGTAGACGGCCTTGAGCGATTCATGGCCGGAAACCCGGGCGCCGCCGGAGTCAGCCTCGACCTTGGGGTCGGCCTTTCGTCCCGACGCCTTTTTCTTCCCTTTCGCCTTGGCTTCCACCGCGGACTGCAGGGCGGGCAGCAGGCATTCGCGGATGAGCGTGCTTTTGCCGGAACCACTGACGCCGGTCACGGCCACGAAACGGCCGAGCGGGAAGCGAATCGTCACGTCCTTGAGATTGTTTGTGCGGGCGCCGTGCAGCGTGAGCCAGGCGCCGGCTTCTGATGCGGCTGGCGCCGGGCGTCGCTGCCCCCGGGTTGGATACGACTTGGTTTCTTGCTGTCGGAGCATGCGTCCGGTCAACGACGCCGGATTGTGCATCAGCTCGGCCAGCGTGCCGGCGGCGACGACGGTTCCTCCGTGCACTCCGGCGCCTGGTCCGAGATCGATGACGTGATCGGCGCGGCGCATGGTTTCCTCGTCGTGCTCGACGACGATCAGCGAGTTGCCGCGGGATTGGAGCTGATGGAGGGCGGCGAGGAGTTGTTCATTGTCGCGCGCGTGCAGGCCGATCGTGGGTTCGTCCAGCACGTAGAGCACGCCGCTCAAATTTGAGCCGAGCTGGGCCGCGAGCCGGATGCGCTGGGCTTCGCCACCGCTCAACGTGGTGACGGCCCGGCCCAGTTGCAGGTAGCCCAGCCCGACTTCGTCGAGAAACTTCAGGCGCTCCACAATCTCCGGGCGGATGTCCCGACCGATGGCAGCCGCTCTCCCGGTGAGCTTGAGTTGTTTGAAGTGTGCGTAGGCGTCGGCGACGGATAGATCGGAGAATTCGCTGATCGTCGAGCGAGCCAGCGAGCCGCTGGCGCGTCCCAGTTCCAATCGCACGGCGCGGGATTCCGGGCGCAGGCGGGCGCCCTGGCATTCCGGGCAAACCTCGCGTTCGGTGGCCCAGCTCCACCAGCTTTCTTCGATGGAGTCCGCGTTGGCGCCCCGTTCCGTCTCCGGCAGGTAGAACAGCTCGCCGAAGCCCCGGCAGCGCGGGCACCAGCCTTGCGCGGAGTTGTAGGAGAAGTTTTTGGGATCGAGCGGGGAAAACGAGCGGCTGCATCTGGGACAGGCGCGTTCGGTCGAATGGATCGTCACGTCACCGTGGTTGTCGAGGGCAAAGAGCGTGCCTTTGCCGAGTTCCAAGGTCTGTTCGATCAGCTCGCGGGGATTCTTGGTCCCGCTGGACGACTTGGGCTTGCGCCGCTTGCGATCGAGCACGCCCACCACGATCTCCACGTCGTGCTCCTTGAATCGATCCAGGCGGAACGGCTTGGCCGTGTCATGGAGTTTTCCGTCGGCGCGCAATTCGCGATAGCCATGCCGGGAGGCCCATTCCGCGACCTCGGTGTGGAAGCCCTTTCGATTGCGGACCACCGGGGCCAGGAGCAGCAGATCGCCGCGCTTGTGGGCGGCCTTCTCCAGGCCAGCGGCGAGGGCGTCGCGCGTTTGCGCTTCCACCGGCAGATCGCATTGCGGGCAGTATTGGGTGCCAAGCCGGGCGAAGAGCAGGCGAAGGAAATGATAGATCTCGGTCACGGTGGCCACCGTGCTTTTGCCACCGCCACGGGTCGTGCGTTGCTCGATGCTGACGGTGGGGGGGAGGCCGGTGATGAGATCAACCTCGGGGCGGGCGAGTTGCTCGACGAACTGCCGGGCGTAGGCGTTCATCGAGTCCAAAAACCGACGTTGTCCCTCGGCGAAGAGCAGGTCGAACGCCAGCGTGCTCTTGCCGCTTCCGCTGACGCCGGTCACTACCACGAACCTCCCGCGCGGAATCGACAGCGAGAGGTTCTTCAGGTTGTGCTCGCGGGCGCCGTGGATGCAGATGGCGTCCCGGGCGGCGGCGGATTCGTCCGATTGAAACACGGCACAGGATTGGCAGCCTGCGCCGGTTTGGCAAGGGAGCTATTTGCCGGGAACGGACGTTTTGCGGACCTGCTGGTAGAGCCGGTCTTTCAAATGCGTCCGGCGCATCTTCAATTCCTCAATCTTCTGGTCCGTGGCGAAGTCGACTTCCTCCTCAATCCGGCAGATGGCGTCGTCGACCTGATGATACTCATCGAACATCTTCCGGAAACCTTCGTCGCTGACTTTCAGCCACTGAATTGCCTCCCGGTGGTCCGGGAATTCCTTCACGAGAGGGTGGTGGAGATCCATATGTTTAGGGTTTGATCAATACGTTCTTAACGACGACCGGACCATCGCCCCGGGAGCGCCGACGGATCAAGTCGAGGGTGGTCAAAAGCCCGAATTGGGCAAAAGTCCGCCAAAAAAGGTTCACCCTGCGTCGACGCTGGGCCATCGACGCTGCCGTAGATGCCGAATCCTGCGTCTACGGGTCGGGAACAGGCGTCGTTCCGGTTGAGGGGCTGGGGTTTCGGGCGAACCAACGGCTTCAAGCCCGGGGGTGGATTTTGGTCCTGCCCTGTCCGGGCTGCATTCGGCTGGATTCGGCTGGATTCGGCGCGTTGCCTTGGTGGTTTGTTCCCATTTTGGCCGTTCCAAGGGGGTGGGTATATAGGCAGATCGCACCTATTGACTAACGTCCGGAGATCATCGAAGGATCTCCCAACTCTTGAGCCGTCGGGTGCCGTGCACCGAAGGCGGCGATCGAATGTAGTCGTTAAATCGTTACGTAGTTGTGTGTCGTTTCGAGTCGTGTCAATTCAATCCCTGACTGCCAAGGAAGGGCTCCATTATTCTATCATGAAGAAGTTTATTGTACCGCTGGCGTTGGCGCTGGCGGCTGTGTGCAACCCCGCTGAAGCGGCGATTTCGATCGGACCGTCCGGTAGTGGCGTGCAGGTTTTCGACGGCGTCCCCGGGGTCACCGAGTGGTCCACCCTGTCGGTTGGTACCGCGGGTTCTGGGGCGATCACAACCATCGATGGCTTGAACGCCGCGGTGCAAAATTTGATTGCGGCGGATATCGTCACGCCGCTGGGCAGTTCGGCCACGGTGCCCCCCAGCATCAATCCGATTGCCCGCTGGAATTCCACCCGACACAACCTTCAAACCCGCCCGACCACCGCGGATTACACGGTGCTCATGGCCACGTTGCAAAACGACACCGGCGGCGATGTTTCAACGCTGACGATAACCTACAATTTTGGCCTGGAAATCGCCGCTGGCTCCACCGTGGTTGAGGATGTTCCGGGCTGGCGTGCGTTCTATAGCCTGACCGGCGACGCGAACTCTTGGCAGCCCATGCCAGCGCTTTCCACCGGCACGGCGGGATCGCTTCTGGCGATTGTCGATCTCGGCTTCTGGCCGGCCGGCGCGCCGCTTTATCTGCTCTGGGCCGATGATAACGGGCCGGCGAGCAACACCGCACCGAACGAGGAAGGCGCTTATACCATCGACGACTTCAATGTGGTGGTCGGCGGCATTGGCGTCACCATCACCGCCCCGGCCAACGGCCAGGCCTTTCCGGTGGGCACGCCGATCCAGGTCGACGCCACCGCCACGCTGCCGGGAACCGTCTTGAACGTCGCCTTCCGGGCCAATGGCGTCCTGATCGCCAATGACACGTCGTCCCCGTTCAGCGTCACTTACAACAATGCGCCCATTGGCACCAATGAGCTGGTCGCCATCGCCACGGATAACCGCGGCAACTCGGCCACGTCTGGCATCGTGCGCGTCGTTGTGCGCGCGAACCAAGCCCCGACCGTCGCCCTCGTCAACCCGGCGGCGGATGACATTCTTGTCCAAAACAACGTGACGCTTAATGCCACGGCGGCTGACTCGGATGGCTCCGTGGCGCAGGTCCGTTTCTTCGAGGGCGGCACTCTCTGGGGCACCGACACCACCACACCCTACGGGGCCGTTCGGGCCAACGTGCCCGCCGGTCTGCACACGCTCGTGGCCGTGGCAACCGACGACAAGGGCCTGTCTTCCACGTCCGCTCCCGTGACTTTCCGGGTGGTGGCACCCTTGGCCAGCCTCGTGCCGTTTGGAGCCACTTGGAAATACCTCGACACCGGCGCGGACCCTGGCATCGACTGGACCCAACCCTTCTTTGATGATTCGGCTTGGCTGAGCGGACCAGCGGAACTCGGCTATGGCGACGGCGACGAAGCCACTGTCGTCGAAGGTGGTCCGGTCGACAATCGGCATATCACCACCTATTTCCGGCACCATTTCTCGGTGCCCAACGCCGGCTCCATCTCGTCGCTCGCGCTTAAAGTCCGGCGTGACGATGGCGTCATTGTTTATCTGAACGGCTTCCCGATTTTCTCGGACAACATCACCAATGAATTGTTCGAGGTGAATGCCCAGACCCTGGCCTTCGCTGGGCTCGAGGACAACGACATTGTGGCCACCAACCTCGACTTGTCCACCCTGCCGGGCGTCCTCGCGGCCGACAACGTTCTGGCCGTGGAAATACATCAGGCTTCGATCACGAGCAGCGACATCAGCTTCGATTTGCAACTCATCGCCAACCCGGGAGTGCATGCTCCTGTCGTCAACCTGACCGCGCCCACGAACGGCGCCATTTTTGTCACTCCCATCGACATTCCCATGACCGCCACAGCATATGATCTCGATGGCTCCGTCACCGTGGCGTTCTTCGTCGACGACGTGCAAGTGGGGACCACGGACGCCACGCAGGTGTTTGGGCGAACGGCCGCCGCGGTGCCGGAAGGCAGCCATGTGCTGACCGCGCTGGCCACAGATGACACCGGGCAAACCACCACAGCTTCTGTGACGGTGCAGGTGCTGGCCGGACCGGTGTTTACCACCATGATCGAGTCCAACACTGTCTGGCGCTATTTGGATGACGGCACGGATCAGGGCACCGCCTGGGCGTTGCCTGGCTTCAACGACTTGACCTGGGCCACCGGCGCTGCCGAGTTGGGTTACGGTGATGCGGACGAAGCCACGGTCCTTAGCTTCGGCACGGACGATCAAAACAAGCACATCACCTATTACTTCCGCCAAGCCTTCACGGTGACCGGGGCCGGTGATTACACGAATCTCGTGGTACGGATGCGCCGGGACGATGGTGGCGTTGTTTACCTCAATGGCACCGAAGTGTTCCGAAGCAACATGCCCGAAGGCCCGATCACGTTTCAGACTCTTGCCGGTGCCGCCATTGGTTCGGAGATCACGTTCTTCGAGACCAATGTCAGCCCGAGCCTGCTGCTCGAAGGCGAGAATCTCGTGGCGGTCGAAATCCATCAGTCCGCAGCGAACTCGTCCGACGTGAGCTTCGACTTGCAGTTGGTCGGAACCAAGCCGCCTGGCCCCTCCCGTCCCCGCCTGAGCGTTGTCCGCACACCCACGGGCGCCACGATCTCCTGGAGCGGGGCGGCTGCCGGATACCGCCTCCAGCAGGCACCGGCGGTCTCCGGACCGTGGTCCGCCAGCCCGAGTCAGAGCAACCCCCAGAATGTCACGGTGACCCCCGGCAACCGGTTCTATCGCCTGGTCAATCCGTGATGGTGCCCGGGTAGTTCCCTTGGGATTCTATCGCCCTTTGCCGGCCCCTTTCTCGTTCGCGAGGAAGGGGCTTTTTGCTCCTGCATCCTGGCGTGTGGAGACTTGGTCCCGGTGAAGTTCCCGTTGCTCGCGCCAGGAATTTCCCGCTATGGTTCGCGACGTGAAGCCCAATCGTCGCCTCCCGGCCGGAGCTGTGAACCCGGCCATGGGGCAGCTCATTCCGCCGGTGCTGTCGCGCCGACATTTTCTTTGGAACACCGCCGGCGGGCTCGGCGGCGTGGCTCTTGCATGGCTGCTGCAACGCGACCAGGCTCGCGCGACGGGCTCCTTGGCCGGCTCCAGTTTTGCCACCCGGCTGCCGCACCTTGCTCCCAAGGCCAAACGTGTGGTGCAGATTTTTTGCTGCGGCGGCGTGAGTCATCTCGACACGTTCGACTACAAACCGGAACTCGAACGACTGCACGGCAAGACGCTGGAAGGCAAGGGCGAGAATCTCGGCTTCTTTGGCCAGCCCGGTCGGGTGATGAAGAGTGTTTACGAATTCCGCCAGCACGGGCGGAGCGGCTCGTGGGTGAGCAGCCTCCTGCCGCACCTGGCCGGCTGCGCGGATGACTTGTGCTTCATTCATTCCATGTTCGCCAAGTCGAACAACCACACCCCGGCCACGTTCCAGATGAACAGCGGCTACACGTTGAACGGCTTCCCCAGCATGGGTGCATGGCTCAGCTACGGGCTCGGAACGGAGAACGAAAATTTACCCGCGTTCGTGGTCCTGCCGGATCCGCGCGGCTTGATCGCAGGAGGGTCGATCAACTGGACCGCCGGATTCCTTCCAGCCAACCATCAAGGCGTCCCCTTTCGGACGAGCGGTCGCGAGCCCATCGCTGATCTCAACACTCCCGCCCACGTTCGGCCGGCTGACCGGGCCGCTGACCTGGAACTGCTGGGCGCGATGAATCGGGAATTTGCCGACGCGCATCCGGGCGACGCCGCCTTCGCCGCGCGCCTTCGATCCTACGAACTGGCCGCCCGCATGCAGGTCAGCATTCCGGAGGCAACTTCCGTGGACGGCGAATCCGAGGCAACGAAGCAGCTCTATGGTCTGGAGGATCCGGCCAACAAGGGCTTCGCACGAAACTGTCTCATGGCCCGGCGCCTGCTCGAGCGGGGGGTTCGCTTTGTCCAGATCTTCAATGGCGGCGCGTTCGGCAGCCCGCGTATCAACTGGGATGGACACGAAAACCTCAGGGAAAACCACGACACCCAGGCGGCCACGATGGATCGACCGGTGGCGGCGCTGATTCGCGATCTCAAACAGCGGGGCATGCTCGACGACACGCTCTTTGTCTGGGCCACCGAATTCGGTCGCAGCCCGGCGACCCAGGGCATCGGTTCAGCCGGACGTGATCATCATCCCACCGCGTTCACCTGCTTTCTGGCGGGCGCCGGGCTCAAGCGCGGAGTGCACCACGGCCAATCGGATGAAGTCGGGTATTTTGTGGCCGAAAACAAAGTCACCGTCCCTGATTTCCACGCCACCATCCTGCACTTGCTCGGTCTCGACCACGAGAAGCTCACGTTTTATCACAACGGCATCAACCGCCGCCTGACCGACGTGCATGGGAATGTGATCGAAGGCATCCTGGCGTGATCTGGTGGTCCATCCAGCCAATCCAGCCAATCCGCCCAGTCAGCTTTTGACGCCCGATGGCAACCTGACCCCACGATACACGGCTACGTTTGAGCCCGTGGCGATGAAGGCCGATTTCGGGGCTGACGTCAGCGCCTGCGCAAAGCGCTCGCCGTAGAGGTGGGCAGCATTACAGGCCAATTCCGAAGTTTCCGCCGGGGCCACCAGCCAGCGCGGGTGCTCCACCTCATACTCCACCGTCGAGCCGTCGCGCTGCCGCACGTAGCCCCAGTAGTGTTCAGTGATGAATTCCTCCAACGAACCAGGAGCGGATTCCCGTGGCGCCTGGCCTGTCGTGGCCCGCACGTGATTCCACCGTTCGTCAACCAGCCACCGATACTCGACGGACGCCGGCAGGGCGGGATCTGCGCCACCGCTGAAATCGATGCGGTGTGCCATGGGCAGGGCGAGGTATTGCTCGTTGTATACCGTCCGGGCCACGGCCGCGATGACCGCCTTCGGCACGATCTCCCGAACGAACACCACCCCGCGCCGCCAGTCGTCTCCGGAAAAACGGCGGACATAGAAACGCAGATTCACCTCTTCGAAATCGCGATGCCAGGGCACCGGCACTCCGAGCACGCGGGTTTGCAGAAACAGAAATCCGACGATGCTCACGTAGGCGACGCCTTGGTAGGTGTCGACCGTCGTGCCGCGCGGGGCCAAAGGCTCCAGCACCGACGCGTCGATCGGATAATTCAGCATCACCAAATGTCGCCATTCAGCCGTCAGAAACCGGCGGCGACGATGCGGATGCGGGTGCGGCGGTTTTGAAGGTTCCATAGTCATTGGCCCACCGCGGCAACGGTCGCTGCCTGACGCGCCCAATCCAGCAGGGCCTGCCGTTGTTCGAGGATGGAGGCCGGCACTTCGAGGTAGTTCTTGAGCGTTTGCCGGGGCGATGGCTGAAAGGCCTTCATGCCGGCCGCTTCGTACCCGACTCGCGTGGCGGCGTCGGCTTTGAAGTAGAGCCTGCCCCCGTGGACGATGCCAAAAAACTGATCGCCGGCGTAGAGTCCGTGCCCACCGAACATCCGGCGGCAGGTCAAAGCCTCCAGCCCGGACAGTTGTTCCAGCACAAAATCCTTAAACGTATCGTCGCGCATGCCAAACCGGACTGGAGGTTGACGGCGGGACGGCAGACAAGTCACGTCTGAATTCGAACATCTGAATTCGAACCGGCTCGAGGCGTGCGCTCGACGTCTTCCGGAGCCTGGCCGTCCGATCGCTTCCCCACCGGACTTTCGCCGCGGACGAGTTGCGTCAATTGACCCCGGAAATTTCATTGCCGCGCCGCCGCCGCGATCGAAGACTCGGGCGGCTCAGCGAAGACCATGACAACCCATGACGCAATGCCGGCGGTGGCTGGTTCGAGGCAGCCCGCCGCGACGGTGGACCTGCCGCCGGTGGTGCGTCCGGCCAAGGGCGCGCTTCAGCTCGCGCGCGAGGTCCTCCAGCACGGTGGTCCGGGTTACCTTCAGTTTGCCATCACGAACCTCTGCAATGCCGACTGCGGCTTCTGCGGCTTTGCCCGGTCCAAATTCGATCCCAAGGCGCGGCGAAGTGTCACGCTGGCGGAAGCCCGTGACGTCATTGATATCTCGGTTCGCAACCACATCGGTTACCTGCTGTTCGTGGGCGGCGAGCCGATGGTGCATCGGGATCTGCGGGCGATGGTTCGCTACGCGGCGGAACGGGGCATCCACCCGATGGTCTGCACCAACGGCGGTCTTTGGACGGACGAGAACATGCGTGGGCTCGTCAACGACGGCCTGAGCAGTGTCATCATGTCGATCGACACGCACGATGCCGCGCGTCACGAAGCCAACCGCGGGTTGCCGGAGGTCTGCCGCAAGATTCGGCGGGCGAACGAATACTTTCAATCGGTGGGAGTGCAGACGACCGCCAGCATCACGGCCAGCCGGCTGATCGAGGACTATCAACGGCTGCCTGCCTTCCTGGAGTCGCTCGGGTTCAAGAGCTGCACGTTCAGCTACCCGCTGACCGCGCTCGCCAGCAGCTATCTGAGCTTCAGCGACGGCGGGTTGGTGAACTTTTCAAAGGACGAGTTGGTGGAGGTGTTCGAACAGATCAAACGCCTGAAGGCGGCCAGCATTTTTCCGGTGGTGAATCCGCGGGAGTCGCTCGATGAAATGCAGCGCCACCTGCGCGGCGAGAAAGAACGCTTCGGCTGCCTCGGCGGGCACAAATATTTCTACCTCGATTGGAACCTCGATTTATATCGGTGCCATTTCTGGGAAAAGCCGATGTGCAAGATCCACGACTTCGACGCATCGAAGCTCATTCGGGATGGCTGTCAGCGTTGCATGATTGACTGCTATCGGGATCCGAGCGTGCTGCAGTTTGTGGCCATCAGCGCGAGTGACGCCTGGAATTCGTTGAAGCGCGGGAGGCTTCTTCAGGCGGCGAGGCACGTCCTCGACTCCCGCAATCTCACGTCAATCCGTGCTGTATGGGAGGATCGGAAGTGGATCGGAAAAGTCTGAAACGCTGGCGACACGGCAGCGGCGGCGAACAGCATGAGGTTTCGGACTAATTTTCCGGAACCGCGTCGGCGCCCTATTTCAGCTTCCCGACCGCTTCCTTCATCTCCTTCAGGTGCACGTCTGCGGATGGAGTGTCCGTCACGTGCGCGATCTTTCCGTCCAACCCGATTAAAAAGCTGGCGCGGCGCGCCATGTTCTTGCCGGGCTCGCGCCGGACGCCAAATGCGTCGGCAATTTTGCCGTCGGTATCCGCCAGCAGCGGGAAGTTTAGATTGTACTTTTCGCGGAACTTCTGGTGGCTGGCGGCGGAGTCGAAACTAACGCCGATCACTTCAACCTTGTCCTTCTTCAGGTCGCCCATGCGATCGCGCAATCCGCACGCCTGTTTGGTGCAACCCGGGGTGTCATCCTTGGGATAGAAATAGAGGAGTACGACTTCCTTGCCCACGTGGTCGGAGAGCTTCCAGGTTTTGCCGTCCTGATCGACACCCGACACCGCGGGCGCTTTGTCACCGACCTTGGGCGTTCCGGTTGATTCCGCCGCATTCGCGCCAAGGAGACTCGCCAGAACCAAGCCCAGCCCGAGTGTTTTCATGTGTTTCATCGCAATGTCCGTTCTACGAATCTTGGTCGACATCTTTCACGACCGGCGTCGCTGGCGTTCGGTTACGAAATGTCCGAAGCGACCAAATCGACCCTCCAGTGAATTGCTGAAAACGGATTACTGAATCACTGGCGACTGGTTACAGGCGCCCCAGAGGAATGATGCGTCGTTCGCGGACGGAGAGTTCCTCCGCGGCACAGATCTCGACCGAGCCGAGGCCGTCCTGGGCCGTCACGATCGTTGGCGGCCGGCCGTTGCGCACGGCATCCACGAAATGACGCAGCTCGCCAATGTATCCGTCGCCGCCTTCGCATTTGATCACCTGGGCAGTCTGGCCTTCAGCGGCCAGGCGAAGGGCCTCGGCGCCGCGCGCGATGTCGTAGTCGGCGGTGGCGCGTTCAAAGTTTACCGTGTAGCTCATGTTGAAGCCGAAGCCTGGGCACATGGCCCAGCTGCCTTCGGCATGAACAATGGCGCCGGACGCGACCGCATACTGGGTAACGACGTGATCGATGGCGCCGGTTGTCTTGGTGTAGCCGGTGGAAAAGACACTGGTGGGGCGACCAAAACAGTATTGAACGAAGTCGGTGTCGTGGACGTGGAGATCGAACAGGCCGCCGCCGGATTCGGCGCCGTTGAAGAAGGTGTTCTTGCCCCAGCCCGGTGGTTCGGCGACGCGACGGAATCGGGCGGCGAGCACGCGACCGTGGCGTCCGCTGGTGATCGTCTCTTTCAGCCAGGCCCATTCCGGCCAGAAGCGGAGGCACATGGCCGGCATGAACAGGCCCTTCGCGCCGCGGGTGGCGTCGACAATTCGGCGGGCGGTGTCGACGGTTCGGGCGAGTGGCTTCTCGCACAGGACATGTTTGCCGGCGCGGAGGGCGGCGATGGCCAGTTCCTCGTGGGCCTTCGTCGGGGCGCAAATGTCGATGATGTGCAGGGTTGGATCGTTCAGCAGGTCGGCGAAATTGCGGGTGGCCTGCACGCCGTTCATGTCGAGCTTCACCGGGTCGGTGGCGCCGACGTTGCCGGCCACGTTGGTGAAGTCGCCGTCCAAATGTCTTCCGCTGGGATTGCAAAGCGCGGCGACACGGGCGCCTTCGACCTGCCGGTAGGCACGGATGTGTGTGGCGGCCATAAAACCGAGTCCGATGATGCCGATGTTGATCATGTGGAGAAAGGCGGCTGAGGGCCGGTCGTTGGTCGTGGTTGTGGGTGGAAGTGGGCTGGGCCTGGGGATTCCGTTGACGGGCGATTGACGGTGGTTAGGGCTGGGTGGCCAGCGCTGAGACGAAGCGGTGGGCGGCCTGGATGTCGGTCACGCGCTGGGTGCCGGCCTCGCGTTCGATGCAACAATCGCCCTTGAACCCGATCTCGGTCAGCACGCGGAAGAACGTCCGCCAGTCGACCTGGCCGGTGCCGACGACAACTTCCTCGCCCCACGTTCCGGGGGTGAGCGTGCGATTGGCGTCCTTGAGATGGCACTGCTTCGTCCAGCGGCCGAGGGTGCGGAGGGCTTCGATGGGATTGCCCTTGTCGTAGAGAATCATGTTGGCCGGGTCGAAGTTGACGCCGACGTTCGCCCGCCCGAGCTGGTCGAGGAACGTGGCGAGCGTATCGGCGGTTTCCTGTCCGGTTTCGAAGGCGAGCTCAATGCCCTTGGAGGCGAAAAGATCGGCCACGAGCCGAATGCGATGCTGGAGCTTCTCAAATTCCGGATCGCGATCGTCGTGGGGGAGGAAGCCGGCGTGAAACGTGACCAGCGGCAATTTCAGCTGCTGCGCGAGGCTGGCGGTGGCCTGAATGTTCTCCCAGTTTTCGTCCCAGGTCGAATCCGGAACCAGGCCGCCGGTCTGCCGGATGGACTCCAATGACGTGTAGTCCTCGTCCACGGTGCCAAACATGCCGGATACAATCTGGATTCCAGCCGCTTTGAAAATGTCTGGCGTGGCGCCCCAGACATCCGGGTTCTCGCGCAGCGGATCCAGCGCGAGCTGGACCCTGGGCACGCCGATGGTGCGGAGGTGGGCGGCGAGTTGTTGCGGCGTGGCAGGCTGCAACGACCAGCTGCACACAGCCAGCCGATCAAGAAGGGATGGGGGCATGCTCATGAACTCGGGTAAATGGGTGGAAGGAACCGTCCGCGGGTTGGCCTGCGGCGGAGGCGTCCGAGCGTTTACTTGGCGCGCAGCGTGACGCCGCGGAGACGCTCGACAAAATCGACGAAGCCCGTGGCCTGACTGCGCAGGCGATCGACGACTTCGGGATCCTTGATGCCACCTGTCTCGGTCAAGAGGCTGTCGATGCGGGGCAAGAAGACGCGCTCAGGATAGTTGAAGGCGTTGCGATAGCCGAAGATGGCCTGAAGTTGCTCGACCGGGCGCAGCGCGCCCCAGAGGCCGGCGGCCACCCCGACAAAACACACCGGGCGCCGCTCGAAGCTTTCCGGAAACTTCAGCATGTCGATGAAGTATTTCAGTATACCGGGCATGCCGCCGTTGTACTCGGGCGTGATGACGACGAGCCCGTCAGCCTGCATGACCGCGTCGTTGAAGGGTTTGAATGACGCCGGCTTGCTGGCGTAGGCGGACGGGAGAAAGAGGTCAGGCGGCAGCTGGGCCAGATCCAGAATTTGGACGGGCACGCGCAAGTCGGCATAGAGGCCGGAGATGACTTGGGTGACCTTGCGCGAGTTGCTGCCGGGCCGATTGGTTCCAACGATGAGTGTCAGCACGGCCAAAGCATGTTCAGCCCCGGACGAGCGATCAAGCTCCGAGATCGCGCCACCGCGAGCGGCAGGAGTGGTCCGGCCTCACTTCTTCGGCCACAGCACCGCGTTAGGGGGGGCGACCCGTCCAAATTCACGCGTCACCCCCCCCTCCCAATTTGTGAGCTGATTCTAGGGTACGGACACTCGATAGAACCGATGGGCTTCGCTGGCCGGAATCAGGTATTCGCCGGGAACAACCTCGCCGGCCGTTTGATTTGCCCAGGCCGGAACAGACGGGAACGTGTCACTGAACTGCAACGTGCCCGTCGAGGGTGTCCAGCGAATGCGCACGTTTGCGCCTTCGCGGGTGATCGTGAGCGTGGGACCGGGCTGGCTGACGGCGGATTGGCTTAGCGCCACGATCCGCAGCCCCATCGTGAGGTCCGAGCTCGTCAGGCTGTTCTGGTGGAGCGCGATGGCCAGTTGGTTGTCACCCGTGCGCAGGGCAGTTGGGAAAAGGAACTCAGCCGTATCCTGTCCGTCAGCGTCGCCGACATTGCGCGGAGCAAGGGTGCTGTGGCCGATCGCGGTCGGGGCCGCAGGCAGGCCGACCCGTTGCAACTCGATGCCATTGAGGTAAACCTGCGCCCCGTCGTCATACTTGCCATTGAGCTGCAGGATCGTTGTCGCCGGATTGCCACCAAAGAAGAACCGGGTTCTAAAGTAGGCGGTGATGAGGTTGGTCTCCGTGACCGGAGACACAAGGCGGAGGCAGGTTCCAATCGCGCCCAAGCCATAGAGGCCCGCGTCGCGACAATTCTGTCCCGCCGCGCCCGCGCCGTCCCGTTTTGCGTCGAATGGGCCGGACCCCATCAGCCATCCGGCGTCGTTGAATCCCATCGCAAACCAGTTCGGGCCCGGGTCCGTGCCGTCATCCTGGTAACGCCACTGCGCGTTGAGGGGCAGGACTTCCGTGGCAATGCAGTTGAGCGAAACCAAGCTTGGGCTGGGCATCGTGTTGGCAGCGGCTGAACGATCGGTCAAGGGGTTGCCGATGTAGCTCAGTTGGTAGGCATGGCTTGGATCGCGTGGCGTGGTGTACCGGATCGTGATGGTCGAAGAGCCTTCGACATAGGTGATCTCCAGCGCAATGAGCAACTCGCCGGTATCGACGTCTTGCAAGGGCCAGTTGAAGTTGTCGCTGAGGTCGGGAGTCGCGATGACCGGCTCGGACAAGTGAACGACGACCTCGTCCAGGTTGGTGGTGCAAGTGGCATAGAGTAAGGCGGGTGGCGTGGTGTCGGGGTTCACACGCACGTTGACGGCAGCGCTGGTGACGGGAGGGGCCAGCGCGCCGTTGACAGTGACGTAATAGGTTCCGCTATCTGAGGGCACGGACCAGGACTGCCCGCTGCCCGCGACGTTGGTGACGGCGAAGGTGGCGCGGGTGGCCCCGGGAACCGGCACTCCGCTGTCGGGCGTGCCTTGAAACCACTGGAAGGTGAGGGGTGGTGTCCCCGTCGCAACGACGCGCAAAATCGCGACTTGACCTTCCGAGTTGGTGACGCCGACGGGTTGACTTACGATGCTGGGGGAAGACGGAGGCCCAGTGAAAATCTCGGCCAGCATGATGGCATTCATGCCGTATCCGTAAGGACCGGCGGCAGGGTTTCCAAAGGGAGCAGTTCCCACATATTGTTCTTCCACGATGGTGAACGTGCCGTCCTCCAACGGAACGATGTCGTTCCAGCCGACGAGCGAACCCACCCGATTCTCTCCGCTGTTCAGGGCGACCTGGCCTCTCGTCAGGCCGCTGGCGGGGAAGGTGTCGCCGGTGAACAGATTCCGGTTGGCGCTGGCATCCACGTGGGCGTCCACAAACGAAGCAGCGCGAATGGTGTAGAGCGCCCAGCGATCGTTGTAGTTGTTGCCGCGCGCGGAAGTGCCGCGAAACAGGTAGCGCTGCGAGGTGTCCAGATTGGAGAACGTGATGCTGACCACGTTGGTCTCGCTGCTCCTCAGCCCCACGATTCCCTCGTCCGTCCCGACACCCGCCCCCCCAATGTCCACGATGCCTTGGAAAAGCAGGTCCGCCGGAGAGCCCGGATCGGCGTCCGTGCTGGCGCCAAAATTGTCCGGACCGTCACCTCCCGTCCAGCTGACGACCAACTGTGCGGTCAACTGCTGGCCATTGAGCTGATTCGTCAGCGGTCCAAGGGGACCGCCCCCGGCCGTCAATCCACCCAGATTGTACAGGGTGACATTTGGTCCCGTGGTCGGAGCGGGCTGCCCGCTTGTGTTGTGATCGTTGAAGGCCACCCAATTGGTCGCGAACTGGCCGCTGGCCAGAGCTGAGGTCAAAAGGAGTGTAATCGCAGGTAACCTGATTGCGCGCATAACGATTTTGAGGGTTGATTGGCCACTCCATTGGCCCCCGAACGACTACGCCAAATGGCGAGGCATCCTTGCGCCAATGAATCGGCTGGTTGGTTTTTCTGGGAACGAGAGCATGATTATAAAATTTAATGTTTTGAATCAAGTTGAATATTGAAGAATTTAGTGACGAGGCGACGAGCGATGGGGCGAGAATGGGTCGCGGGGTGGCCCGGCCCGAACCTCGACCGAGATGAAACCAGCCCCGCCGGTGTAGGGTCTACAATGCAAACCGCGGTTGCGTATGATGAAAATCAAATTGATCAGTTGGGTTCGTTTCCGGGAGGGGTTCGGGCGGACGAGCATCGGCCGAACGCTGGCCACGGCCGGCATGGTCGTGCTCGGCTCGGTCACCGCCCGGGTGCCGGCCTTCACGCAGGAGCCGATCCGATTCAATTCCATCCAGGTGCTGACCAATCGCGAGGTGGCGTTGAATCTGAGCAACGCACCGGTCCGGATCGATGCGGCGAGCACGCTGGATTCGAATGCGTGGCGGCCCCTCGTGACGTTCACGCCGTCGGCTCCCAGCATCACGTTTACCGACACCGCCGCGCCGTACCTGCTGCAACGCTATTACCGGGCGGAGTCGGTCGCGGGGACCAACCTCGCGGGGGATTACCTGGTGACCGACGACGGCGACGTCCTCATTCGCGCGATTAACCACGCGAGTGTGGTGCTGCAGTGGCAGAGCCGGATGATCTACGTCGACGCCGTCAACGGTTCCGCGCCCTATGGCGGGCTGCCCAAGGCGGACTTGATCCTGGTAAGTCACACCCATGGCGATCACTTCAGCAGTTCGACCATCGATTCGGTACGTGGCCCGAACGCGGTCATCGTGGCGCCTCAGGCGGTGTTCAACGGCTTGTCGGCCGCGCAGAAGCCGATCGCGGTTGTCTTGACCAATGGCGCCATCACCTCAGCGCACGGGATCACCATTGAGGCGGTGCCGGCCTACAACCTGACCACCTCCAATCATCCCAAGGGAGTGGGCAACGGCTACGTGCTGACCTTGGGCGGGCGTCGAATTTATTTCAGTGGCGACACCGAGGACGTGCCGGAGATTCGCGCCTTGACGAATATCGACGTGGCGTTTCTCTGCATGAACATTCCGTTCACCATGAACGTGGACAAGGCGATCAGCACCACGCGCGACATGCGTCCGCGGGTCGTTTATCCGTATCACTATCGGAACTCCGACAACACCTTCGCCGACCTGAATCGTTTCAAACGTCAGGTGGGCCAGGACTTGGGAATCGAGGTTCGGTTTCGGAAGTGGTATTGACGGTTGGCCGATGCGCGGCCGCGAATCGCGAATCGCAAACACCGGGAATCGCAGAGCGTCAATCGCAACTCTTAAATTCTGCGCGGGGGTTCCTCGATCCCCCGTGAGAATGGAAAACAGCAGATTGACTCAGCTGAACGCGGATAAGGACGTCTCCAAGTCGTAATCCTATCGGTTGTCGCAGGTCCCCAGTCCTCGATCGATGTTCTGAAATCTGCGTCCATCGGCGTGAATCAGCTGTTCAATCGTTATTTCAGGAGTATTGCGTGTGGTTTTGGGGTGGTTCCTCGCCCGTTGACATCGATGCACCCCTCCGACAATCTAGTCGCATGGCAAAACCAGCGTTGGGTCGTGGGCTGGGCGCATTGCTCGGCGGAGCGAAACCGACGGCAAAAAGTTCTGCGCCACCGACTGTAAGCACCCCATCTTCGAGCGCCGCTCTTCCGGCGGCAGCCGAGCCTGCCCTGAGTTCGGCGTTGTCTCCGGCATCCTCGAATGGCACCGGGGGTGAAGCGGTCCGGCGGGTGGCCTTGGCCAGCGTGCATCCCTGCCCGTTCCAACCCCGCAAGGAGTTCACGCCCGAGGCTTTGCGCGAGCTAGCCGATTCGATTCGGGAACAAGGCATCATCCAGCCGCTGATCGTTCGCCCGAGCGGCACCGGTTTCGAATTGATTGCCGGCGAACGCCGCTGGCGGGCGGCGCAGCTCCTCGAACTCAAGGAGATTCCCGTCATCGTCCGGCAGGCCGATGACCGCGCGGTTCTGGAACTGGCCTTGATCGAGAACTTGCAGCGCGAGAATTTGAACCCGCTGGAAGAAGCCCAGGGCTATTCGGAGTTGGTCGAAAAGTTCCGCCTGCGCCAGGAGGACGTGGCGCAGAAAGTGGGCAAGAGCCGGGTGGCCGTGGCCAATGCGTTGCGGTTGCTGCGACTCGAACCCGAGCTGCAGGCCTATGTGCGCGACGGACGGCTCTCGGTCGGGCACGCCAAGGTGATTCTCGGGCTTCCCACCGCGCCGGAACAGCGCCTGGCGGCCGAACGCATCATTCGCGACAGCCTCAACGTGCGGCAAACCGAGGAACTCGTCTCGCGTTTGGCGCAGGCGCCGGTGACGCCGGGAGCGGCGGGTCGTTTGTCCGGCGGGTCGACGGCGCCGATCCGCGACGTGCATGTGGCCAGCATGGAGAACAAGCTGTGCGAACGCCTGGGCACCAAGGTCCAGCTCCGCTATCGGCAGGGCAAGGGGTCCATCGAGATCCGCTATTTCAGTGACGACGAGCTGGAACGAATCCTCGAAGTCATCGGCGTCAAGGCAGATTGAGGAGGTCGGAGCTTTCGATCGCAATCCCATGATTCAACCAGAAGAATTCCGCGAACAAACCGCCGCCCGCCTGCTGACGGAAGTCCAGCGGGCCAGCCATCTCCGGGCTTTTGTCGGCCTCGACGGTTTCGTCGATCAAATCATCCACGTGGTCGACAAACGGGATGACGCCGAGCATTTCAGCCGGTTGCCCACCATCGCCCGCCTGGCTGGGCGCCTCGCGGCGGCGGCGGGCAAAAGCACCAACATCGAACTGGTCAACCAGCTGACCAAGCTGGGGGGCAATGGACCGATCATGGCCAATGCGCTCGCCCGCATGGGCATCAAGGTGACCTATGTAGGCGCACTCGGCTATCCCACGCTGCACCCGGTGTTCAAAGACTTTGCCCAACGGGCCGAGGTCTACAGCATCACCGATCCCGGCCAGACCGACGCGCTCGAGTTCGAAGACGGCAAGCTGATGCTGACCAAGACGACGTCTTTGAACGAAATCACCTGGGCGAACATCCAGCGACGGTACGGCCGCGATAAGTTCATCGAGCGCTTTTCCACGTCGGATCTGGTGGCGTTCGTCAACTGGACGATGATTCCGTACATGAGCGACTTGTGGGACGCATTGCTTCAGGAGTTTTGTCCGGCCAATTCGGGTGCGTCCGGTGCGCGCCGCCGCATTTTCTTTGACCTGGCCGATCCCGAAAAGCGGACGGCGGAAGACATCAGCCGGGCGCTGACGCTGATCGGAAATTTCGAGCGTTACTTCGAGGTGTTGCTGGGCCTGAACGAAAAGGAAGCCTACGAAATTGGCGACGTGCTGGGGTTGTCGACGAGCAACCGGTCGCGCGATGGTCTGGCCGCGTTGACGCTGGAGATGCGGCGCAAGCTGGGCGTTTCCACGCTGGTGGTGCATCCGGTCCGATTTGCCGTGGCGGCCAGTGGCGATGCGGTGTCGGTGGTGGACGGGCCATTCATCGAGAAGCCGTTGATTACGACGGGCGCCGGGGACCATTTTAATTCAGGCTTTTGTCTCGGGCGTCTTCTGGGCTTTGACCACGCCGCTTCGCTCCTGACCGGCGTGACCACGAGTGGCTACTATGTGCGCACCGGCCAGAGCCCCGACCTCGGCAATCTGGCCGAGATGCTTCGGGATTGGCCCGAGTAACTGACTCTGCGGTTTTCAATCAGGCGATCAGGATGATTCTTCCCATCGTTAAATACGGCCACCCGGTGCTACGGCAAAAGGGCGCGAACATTCCGGGCGTCACGCCCGATATCCAACAACTGATCCGCGACATGTTTGAGACCATGTACGACGCGGCCGGAATCGGGCTGGCGGCGCAGCAGGTCGGACGCGCCCTCCAGTTAACGGTGCTGGACGTCCGCGAAGTGACCGATCGGAAGTCGACCCTGGAGATCGACGGAAAGGAGGCGGACGTCGCCTCGTTCATGCCGCTCGTCCTGATCAATCCGGTGCTGCGGACATTCGGCGATCCGGTGCCGGGACCCGAGGGTTGCTTGAGTTTTCCCGAGCTGTACGAGGATGTCATTCGCCCGCCATCGGTTGAGGTCAACGCGACCAATGAGAAGGGACAAGCATTACATTTCACGGCCGGCGGTCTGCTCGCCCGGGCGATCCAACACGAGGTCGACCATTTGAACGGAATTCTGTTCATCGACCGGATGACCTCAGCGGCAAAGCAAACGCTGCGGCGAGAGTTGGATGCTTTGCAGCAGGAAACCAAGGCGTCGCTCAAGAAGTAGTTCGGCCAGGAGGACTAGGCGCTCTCGTGAGGCCATGGCTTGGGCCGACCGCGACCGGCTTCCTTCAGTTGTGAACGGGCAAACCGCCGCTTGACTTGCCCGGCAGCCGGCGTATCACACGGACATGGCCCGAGAAGCAATTTCCCCGGAGCACTCCATGAAAACCCCTCACACTCGTCGTGATTTTCTCGCTGATGTCGGTCGTGGAATGGTGATGGCCACCGTTGGGCTCGAGACTGCCGCCGGCTTGGGACTGTCGCCGGCGTTGGCGGGCGAGGCGGCAGAGCCCGGTCCGCTCGATTTTGGTTCGCTTGAGCCGTTGGTGCGTCTGATGCAGGAAACGCCGGCCGATCGATTGTTGCCCTTGCTGGCCGCGAAGCTTCAGGGCGGGGTGGCGCTTCGGCAATTGCTGGCGGCTGGAGCGCTGGCCAATGCGCGGACTTTTGGCGGCGAAGACTATGTGGGCTTTCATACCATGATGGCTCTGGCGCCAGCCTTCCACATGGCGCAGGAGTTGCCCGCTCCGGCCCAAGCGTTGCCAGTGTTCAAGGTTTTGTACCGAAACACGACTCGATTGCAGGAACAGGGCGGTCGGAAAAAGGAGGTGCTGCGTGCGCTCGATGCGCGGGCGGCCGGGGCATCGAAGGGTCGTGCCAGCGGGAACGGCGAAGAGCTTCGGGACGCAGTGCGCCGGAAAGATCTCGATGCGGCTGAGCGAACCTTTGCCGGCATGGTGGGAGGAGGTGCGCTTGAAGCTGGCTTCGATCATCTGCTGACGATGGTGCAGGACACCACGGAAGTGCATCGTGTGGTCCTGCCGTATCGCGCCTGGGATCTGCTGGGAATCATTGGACGGGAACAAGCACACACGTTGCTGCGGCAATCGATCCACTATTGCGTGAAGGCGGAATCTCCGACCGCCAGCGAAGCCTGGACCGAATCACGCCGGGTCCTGCCCCGACTGCTGGACGAACATCGTCTTCACGATCGCGCGCCGGGTCGACGGAAAGCGGAAGACTCATGGGTGGAGGAATTCAGCCAGACCATTTTCAAGTCGACGGCGGCGCAGGCGGCAGGAGCGGCGGCGGCGGCATTGGCGGAGGGCTTCGATCCTGACGCCGTTGGCGAAGCCATCACTCTGGCGGCGAATCAACTCGTCCTGCGTGATCACGGGCGAACCCCGCGGGACGAGATTGCCGGCAAGCCCATCGGCAGCGTGCACGGCGATTCAATTGGCGTCCATGCCGTGGATTCGGCGAACGCCTGGCGAAATCTGGCGCGGGTGGGGCAGGGGCAGAACCGGTTCGCCAGCCTGATTCTCGGCGCGTTCCAAGTCGCCCAGGATCGAGTGGCCCGGGGCGGGGATTTTCTGAACTGGACGCCGCTCCCGTACGGCTGGCAGTTCGAGCAAATCAGGAAACAGACCGGCATGGCCGCGATTCTGAAAGACCTCGATGACGCCGTTCGCGGAAACCTGCAGGCGCGCGCCTGCGGGTTGGTGCACCGCTATGCCGAGCTGGGCGGGGAGCCCCGACCGATTTGGGATCTTCTGCGGGGCTACGCCATCAGCGAAGACGGTTCGCTGCATGCGGAGAAATTTTATCGCACGTGTTTCGAGGAATTTTCCAGCACCCGCCCGACCTACCGTTGGCGTCACCTGATCGCGCTGGCCCGGGTCACGGCCAGCGAGTACGGACGTCCGGCCCCCGGAGTAGCAGAAGCCCGCGCGCTGCTCAAGGTGACCTAATCCGCTCCATCACTAATGCGGGCCAGCCCTGGCTTGGGTGGAGCGGTGCGATTACGGGGACGCAGAATCCGGCGGTCGTGACCATCAACGGCGATACGTCGGTGACAGCGAACTTCCGCTGACGCGCGGCGTTTTGTTTCCTGTTGCAGACACGGGGCGGGAGCGATTGCTCCCGCCCCATTTCGTTGGTGGGCGGGGCGACCGTGACGGAGGCTCCGGGCTGGTTGAAGTCAGCGCGCAAAATCGGCCGGCTGGAGCGGTTGATTCACCACGAGGTGATCGTGAGTCTCGGTCGAAACGGTGTCCTGTGGTTCCGGTAGATTCGGTTGGGCGCGGTCGGGATTGGTCCGGGCGGCTTCGGCCAGAAGCTTTCTCATCGTTGCGGCGCTGGTCTCAGTGCGGATCTGGCGGATGAGAAAGTCCTGTTGCCCGATCCAGATCGTGATGGTTCGCCCTTTCGAGCTTTTTGCGAAGACATGGCAGTTCGCCTCTCCCACCTTCTCGTCTGGGCGACGGGAATAACCCGCCGCGGAACGGCCGGGACGGTTGGGCCAGTTCAGGTCAAAGAACGCTCCCGGGACCGTGATCGTTGCCCCACCGGAAATGCCGGCGGCACTGGAGAGCGAACTTTCCATGCCCGGACGGTTGCTGACCTTTCCGCCCACCTCGATAAAATCCCCTGCGCCGGTCGACCACACCACCTGTTTCAGATTCGTGGCCAGCGCTTTGTAGTCTTCGATTGCAGCGTGTTGTTCCCACTCGATTCGATACAAATTTGGCCGGGCCAGCTTTGTGGAAAACTGGTGGGTGACCGCTGTGCCGCCGATCGTGGCGACGACTCTTCCATCGTCGCGGTAGCTGGTCAGCGTGGCGTAGGCGTCCTGTGATTTCCGGAAGACTTCATCCGGCGAAAGCTGATCTCCGTTTGGCAGCGGCGGTCTGTTCGACTGTGAAATTGCGATGGTCGCCGCGCCGCCGGCGAGTAACACCGCGGCGGCTGACATCACGGCGAATTTCATCTTGATCCAAAACATCGTTTTCATGGTTCCTTTCACGAGGGTGGTCAGACTGAGGGAAGCGGTCGTCCCCGGTGCGGCGGTGGCGGCAATCATTGATGCAAGGCCGGTTGGCATGGCCTGCGCCTGCACCGAATTGGCGGAAACGGCGCTGGCGACGGCTGTCGCGCTCAAGGTGACGCCTCGGCGGCTGAAGATTCGTCGCAACTTTTCCAGCGCTCGATGGAGGCGTTTGTGGGCGGCGGCTTCGGTGGTGTGCAGGGCTGCGGCGACTTCGGCCGCGGTTTTGTTTTCAAAGAAGCGCAAGACCACGGCATTGCGGTCGGCCTCGCCAAGGTCACCCATCGCATCGTCCAGGAGAGGCGCGATCTGCTGCCACACCTTCGGGTCTGCGCTGTCGGAGGCAGATTGCATAAACGCTTCCTGTTCACGTTGCCGCCGTCGGCTCTCGCGTTTCATGAAATTGGTGGCCGTGAGGCGAGCGGACTGATAGAGCCATCCCGAAACGATTGTCCGGGGTGAAATTCTCCGTGCCTTGCGGGCGAGAATGACGAAGACAGCCTGGCTGATTTCCTGGGCGTGATGGGCGTTGCCCGTGAATCGCAGGGCGGTCGAATGAACGAGCGGAAGATGCCGGGCCACGAGCGTGGCAAATGCCGCTTCGGATTCGCTGCGGGCGAATTCGGCGAGCAACTCATGGTCATCAGGTTCCGTCATCTACTCAATCATGTCCGCCGAGTCCAAAACTGGACAAAGAAAATGAACGAGGCGGGCCTCTGCCCGGGGCTCTCGGGAGTCTGCGACACAAAACTTTTCGGGCGCGAGTTACGCCGCTGGTTTTCGTTTGAGCCCCAGAAACGCAAGGAGCACGCCGGCGAGGGCATCGCAGCCGGCCATGAGCCAGATGCCGGAGGTATTCGGGCGGTATTGAAACGTGACCGCGTGCGCGCCCGCCGGAAGCTGCACGCCTCGCATGAGGTAGTTGCACCGGAGCAGGGGTGCCTCGCGTCCGTCGACGGTCACGTGCCACGCCGGGTCATATCGGTCCGTCAGCAGCAGCACGCCGGATTGCGACGTCTTCACCTGTAAATCAAGTCGATGGCTGGACTGAATGGGTTGAATCACGGCGTCGGGCGGGGCGAGTGTCTCGGCGGACGCGGCTGGAATTGAAGGGACGATGGCGTCATGGACCAGAACCGTTTCGGCGGGATTGAAATCCGGTGCGGCTAGGCGCGCGAGCGTGTCTGTTTCGTTGGTGATGACTTCCCAGCGTTGGAACAACCGGGCGCGAGGCAGCGCGCCGTCGAACTCGATCAGGGCGAACGGTCCGTTGGTCTCAGCGCGCACGCGCAGGTCGCCGAAGACGGTGCTGTTCGGCCGGGTGGCTTCGAGCTGAAAACGAAGTCCTTCATGGAAGCGTTGCCGGGTGCGGTCGAGGTAGGCGTTGAGGATCCCGGCATGGCCGGTCATGCCCACGAAAAAACGCGTGCTGGTCAGTTCGTATTCGCGGGTGGCCTGGCCGTTTGCCGCGGCGCGAGCCATCGCGGTGTTGAACGCGAGTTTATCTCCGGGCAGCCGCGGCTCCTGCGACATGTCGAGACACGGAATGTTGTAGTAAGGGAACTGGTTTTGCTGCCATTGCTCGTGCGTGTAGTCGCGGATGTTTTGGAACAGATCCACGGCGTGTTGGAGTCGCTGCATGGTCTCCGGATCGTTGCGACTGGCCTGGGCCTGGGCTTGCAAGGCGGTGATGATCGGGCGGTCCGGCACCTTGGCCACGCGATAGCTGGCCGACTGCGCCTTGAGAAATTCCAGCGCCGGATTGAGCGCGTAACGTTCCTCGTAGTTGAAGAACTGCATCCAATGGCTGTTGCCACGGACGAGATCGGCGCTGAGGACGAACGCGATGACGCCGGCTGGCCACAGCACCGAACGACCTCGGAACCGGCCGGTTGTCACGAGCCACAAAACCCCGGCGGAGAGCGCAAGGAACAACAGGAACCAATATCCTTCCCGCACGCTGAACGCCGCCATGCGTGCGGGATCGCCACGCACCCCGGCCTGGCTCAGCTCCCGCGCGAGCGATGCTTCCCCCGCGGCGTGCAGCAACACGCCGACGAGGGCTACGCCCACGGCGCCGATCAGGAATCCGATCCACTGACGCTCAACTGGCGCGAGGGCAGCCCACCAGCCGACTTTCAACGGACTTTTTGCGCGTGGCCGGGCGCGATCGGGCTGCGCCTGGGCGGCTTGTTGAACCTTGTGGAAATAGCGTCTTCCCAATCCGGCCAGGCCGTAGGCGAAGAGAATGAGCAGGCAGAGATGAAACGGGTGCATCCATTTCAGCGGAAGCCGGATGGTGTTGAAGTAAGGCAGGGAATAAAGCACGCGATAGAGCGGTCCCCATTTGCCCCAGGCGAGGAGTAAACAAATCAGCGCCGTCGCGGCCCAAAACCAGACGCAACGCCGTTCGTCATCAGTGAAGATGCCGTCGCGCTGCCGGAGCGATTGGTGCAGGGCCCAGAGCGCGATGAGCACGACGACGACTCCCGCGTGTTCGCCGGCGCCGCTGTGACGACTTTTGCCCTGGGCCGAAAGCGATTCGCCCACGCGCCCCCAATAGTTGCCTCCGTCCTCGGCGTCCATGCGATAGCCATAGAGACCGGGGATGATCACGCGCAGCGTTTCCTTCGGATGCAGGCTGCCTTGTGTGGCGAAGTCCCACTTCTGCTCGGGCGTCAGTCGATCGTCCGACATGCCCACCACTCCCTTCACGGCGAGATTGACGAAGATGTTCAACGTTTGAGCCGCGAAGAGGCCGGCGAGGACGGCGGCGATGACGACGCGACTGGCGCCGCGCGTGGTGCGGTGGATCGTTGGGCCGGGTTCCGCGAAGGCGCGGAAGAAGCCGTAGACGCCGGCGACCATGGCGAAGATCGCCCCGTTGTCGCCGCCTTCGCTGATGCCGAGGCCGAGAGCGAGGCCAGCCAGCATTGCCTTGATGACAGCGAAGCGTCCGTTGCAGGCATGAAAGGCGGCGATCGCCAGAAACGCGGCGCCCATCGCGTGAGCGCGGGAGGGCAGGCCCCAGCAGGCGTTGCTGAACACATTCATGTTCAGCGCGGCGGCAAGCCCCCCGAGCACACAAACCCAGCGCGGCAAGCGGAACGTGTGCAGACAAAGGCTGACGCAAAGGCCCAGGAAGATGAGGCCGATGGGAATCATCGCCTTGTGGTAGAGACTCGGGCCGAGCACGGCGATGCCGGCTCCGGTCAGGTTCGGATTGAAGTTGCCGTTCCAGGCGCCCAGCCAAAGCAGATCGTTCCAGATGCCACGGAACGAATCAGGCACTTGATAGGGCCGGGCAAGCAGCGTGCCGTAGGGACCGTCATTGGCAAAGTGGGCCACGCCACCGGCGAAGAGCGGGTGAAACAGAACGACAAAGACGACGATCAACAGCGGGCCGAGAACGATTAAAACCCTTCCCCAGGAACTGCCCCGGCCGTTTTCAGTAGGAACCGATTTCATGGACGGCCGAACCTTGCACCGATCGACGGTGTCTGACCAGATCCATGAATCGATGACGCCCGGTGATTTCCCTGTGACCGCGAAAGGGTGGGCCTGCGAAGTGGGACGGGGTGAGGTGCATAATGCGGTCGACCGCGTCACCCTCTCCGCCGCCCTGCGGGGGAGAGGGACCGTCCAGACTCGCGTCCCAGCGAGTCGGGACAGGGTGAGGTGGAGCAGTTGCGGGTTCAGGGCCCCAATTCGCGTGCAGAATGGCAGGTTGAAACTTCCCATGAACCGCCCCCCGGAGCGCGGATCCCGCCGACGCGGGACCCGCAGGGGGTGGAATCGGCGGCGCACGAACGAACCATCAGGCGCCGTCTCCGGCTCGCGCCGCTGCGGGCTGAAAGCCCGCGGTCCGCCCAAGCCGTCGCCGGTTCACCGAAGTGAGGAAGTGCTTCTGGATTCGCCCTCGCCCCAACCCCCGGGGGACCGAATCGTGTTCCCACTACTGTCGCAGGCGGAAGAAGATCAGTGGCGAGGTCGCGTTGGGTGGAGTGATCGTCTGGACGACGTTGGTCAGCGGGAAGGTATTGCGGGTTGCCCAGGTGGTGCCGGGTCCGGAGCCGAAGCGTGACTGCAACGTATAATTGCTGCCGACCCGGCCGTAGATCGCGAGCTGGCGCTGGCCACGGCTGTTCACGGTTCCCTCCAGCAGGGCTTGATCGCCGATCACAACGACGCGTCCGTCGTTGCCAAGCACGGCCGGCACCAGGCTGGGATCGTCCATGACGCTGCTGGAGGCGCGCGCGTTGAGCGGAGCAAAGACCGAGCTGGAGCCGGCGGTGAAGTGCAGGCGGGCAACCTGCTGGGTTCCTTGCATGACTTGCTCCGCCACGGTGGCAAAGCTCAGGAGAGTGGCGCCGCCTTCGCCGAGCGCGAGGGAAGGCGTGACCAAGTCAGGCTGGACCGGTTCCAGCGAGAGGTTGGACACGTGTTCAGCCGGTGTGGCGAGGATCACCTGCAATTCGCGCAGGCCGGCGCTGGAGAAGACTTCAATGGGAACGCTGCTCGTGGTGGAGCCCGCCATCGCAATGGTCGAGCCGACCGTGACCTCTATGTAGTGATTGACCACCACGGTGAAGCTTTTTGAGTCCGTGAGATCGGGCTCGCCGTTGTCGTGGACCGTAATCGTGAACACGTTGGTGCTCGGGGCTTGGGCGCGGGTCGGTTTCCATCGCATCGTCCCTGTGCGCGGGTCGAGAATCGCATTGGTTGGAGCGCCTGCGTTCAGCGTGAACGTGAGGCGATTGGCGGGATCGGAATCGCTCGCCGAGTTGGTCACCTTCAACCAGCTCAGCACATCCACGCTGAAGTCCGGGATCGCGGTGAGCGCGGGGAAATGGTTGTCCGTGACCGTCAAGCGTGCGACCCGGCTGGTGGTGGAGCCGTAGGGATTCGACACCACGACGTCGTAGTCGGCGGTGCCGGCCAGCGTGAAAGGTCCAAGCGCGAGGGCTGAATTGTGGGCGCCCTCGAGGACCTGGCCATCCTTGCGCCACTGGTATCGCAACGGATCCGTTCCGGTGGCGGCGACGTGGAAGGTGACGCTGCCGCCGATTCCGTTGGTGTGAGCGACGGGCTGTTCGACCACGGATGGGGGTTGGAGCACGATGAGCCAGGCGGGGTTGCTTTCCTGGGAACCTGAGGCGTCGGTGATGCGCACCGTGTAGTAGCCTTCGTTGACGGCCTGGGCATTGGCGACGACGAGCATCTCGTTGGTTGCGCCCGGGATGGCGTTGCCGAGGAAGCGCCATTGATAGCGGATCGGCGCCGTGCCCTCCACGCCGGCGTGGAACACCGCGGATTCCCCGGCCACGACGAGCTCGTTCCGCGGGTGGGTTTGGTCGCCGTCGAGATTCGACGGAGCCGAGCTGGCCACGGGATTGAAGCTGCTGACGCGATAGAAACAGGAGGAGGCGGAGGCGAGGGAACGGTCGATGTACGCCGTGACATTGGCACCAACGGTGGTGAGGGGCGTGAAGGGACCACCGTTCACCGAGCGTTCGATGAGGAAGCCCGATTCATTGGCCGACCGATCCTGCCAACCGAGGAACAGCTGGCTGCGATAGGCCTGGCCGGCGTTGTTCGCGCTGACCACCAAGCCGGAAGGCGCCGCGGGCGCCGACGTGGCGAGAATCGTGGTGGCGCTGGCGACCGTCGACGGGCCGGACTCGCCGCGTTCGTTGTAGGTGAGCACGCGATAGTAGTAGGTGGTGTCGGCGAGCAGCCCGGCGTCGAGCGCGGTGGTGACGTCGACGGCGTTGGTGGCGATGCGCAAAAAGTCGACGCCATTGAGCGAGCGTTCGATGACGAAGCCCTGTTCCTTGGTGGTGGGGTCCGGCCACGTCAGGGCGATCTCGGTCGAGCCGGTGGCGTGGGCCAACAGGGTGGGGGGCGCGGGCGGTGGGGTCGGCTTGAGCACGGTGTAATGATCCCGGGTCACGCCGCTGGCATTGAGGAACTGGGCGTCGAGCTGGCCGCCGTTGACGTCGATGACGACGGAGCCCAGCTCGTTCAGCGATAGATAGTGGGCGGGTAGATTGAGCGGGCCGCCCAAGGCCTGGCCGCTGCTGCCGGCGATGGTGTAAACCACGCCGCGACCCTGGACGTTCTTGGTGTAGGCGCCGGTCCCGTCGAGCCGGCCGTCGCCGCCGTCAACCTTGTTCGAGGCGTTCAGCGTGCCGGACAGGCCGTAGTGTTGGTCGAGAAGGTAGGAGCGTTCGTAGACGTGACTGTGCCCGTTGAGCACGAGGTCGACGCTGTGCTCTTCCAGGATGGGCAGGATGTTCTGCCGCAGTTCGACCAAGTCCTGCTCGCTGTCAGAATCATGCGTGCCCTTCGTGTAAATCGAGTGATGGAAGTAAACGATGATCCATTCCTGCTTGGTGGCTTCGAGATCGGTGCGGAGCCAGTTGGCCATCGGCGTAGTACCGGTTCGTCCGCTCGTCATGGAATCGAGGCAAACGAAATGAATGTTGGCGTAATCGAACGAGTAATACTTCTCCGTGCCGGACGGTACGCCGCCGACCTCACCGGCCGTGGGCAGGGAGAACATGTGCAGGTAGGGGAAGTCGGTGGCCGTGGTGGACTGCGACGTCTCGTGGTTGCCGAGCGCCGGCCAGAGGAATTTATTGCGCAGCGTGGTCGGATACATGTCGAACACCGCCGCCTGATACTCGGAGTCGGTGCCGCTGTTGTAGGCGTTGTCGCCGAGCATGACCCAGAGGTCGGTGGGACGATTGGTTTCGGCGAAGCGATAGAAGGCATCACGAGTGCTGGCTTGGCGATCCGGGGACCCATTGCCCGCCGTGCCGGCGTCGCCGAGGAACCAGATGCGCGTCGGCTTCTTCGTGCCCACCACCGGCGAGGTGTCGAACCAATAGTTCGTGCCCTCGGCCAGGCGTTGGGACGAGTTCCCGATGGAATAGTAGTAACGGGTCTCCGGCTCGAGGCCGTTGATGGCCATGATGTGTTCGTTGGTGAGCGAGCGGCGGACGACCAAGTTGGTTAGCTGGCCCGGTTCGGTTCCGTAGTAGAGGACGGCGTCCGAGAAGAGGTCGGAGCGCCAGCGCACGATGCCGCTCGTGGACGAGCCCATTTGCAGATAAGGACCGCGCACGAGGACGATGGGCAGGCTGGTCACGACATTGATGACGACCGGGGCGGAGGTGCCGGTCAGGCCGGAGTTGTCGGTGGCGATGGCGCGCAGCGTGTAGGGGCCTTGGACGACGTTATCCCAAACGTAGGTGTAAGGCGCGTTGGTCGCCTCGCCGAGCTTGCCGGCGGTCGCTTCGAAAAACTCGACGCGGCTGATGGTGCCGTCGCCGTCGGTGGCGTTGGCGCGCAGGGTGATGGTGGGAGCTAGGACCGCGGCGTTGTTGGCCGGACTCGTGATGGCGACCGTTGGCACCGGGTTGACCAGCGTGTAGTTCCATTGCCCGCCAAAGCGGGAGGGGTCAAAGGCATTGGCGGGTGATTCCAGATCCACGATCGAATGGTTGGTTGACCAACGCACGGTGACGCTGCCGTAGCCGGGCTGCGCGACCGCAAAAGTGAAGGTCGTTTGATCCGTGCTACGGACCGAGATGGCCGGGGTTCCACCCACGATGAGATCCTCCGCGTCCACCCCGGTCACCGGCTTGGTGAAGGTGACCGCGATGGAGGTTAGTCCGGTGATGATCGTCGCGGCGGCGGGCGATTGGCTGGCGACACGGGGATTGATCGGGTTGAAGAGGTTGTAGTTGAAGGTCGAGCCTGTTGCCGTGGCGATGAACGGCTTCGGCGGTCGATCGAAGTCGGTGATGCCATGGTCGGCCGCCCACGTCACCGCCACCGGACCGAAAGGCGGTTGGGGAAAGGTGAAGGTGTACGACGTGTTCGTCGTGCTGCTCAGTCCGGTCGCCGGAACGCCATCGATGAGCAGGTCTGAAGCGTCCACGCCGTTCACTGGTTCTGTGAAAGTGACGGTGATGCTGGTCAGCCCAAGCAGGTCGCCCGGGGCGGGTGATGGGGTGAGCAGGCGAGGCGAGACCTTGGCCGGATCAGTGATGAACGTATAAAGCTGCGCGTTGAACCCGAAGTCGGCATTCGTCAACGACTGGTTGAAGGCCTGCACCGCCAGGATGTTGGTGCCGTTAACGAGATTCGTCGGGCCGGCCGGAAGGGCGGCGGAGATGTAAGCGGCGCCCGCATTGCCGGGTTCGGTGGCCTGCACGCTGGCCGTGCCGTTGTAAGCGATGGCGCCGGCCGGCATGTTGAAACGGAGCACCTCGACGCCATTAATCCAGGCGATGAAGCCGTCGTCACTCTGGTGGTTGAGGAACAAGTTGGTAATGACCGATCGGTTGGTCACAACGAACTCGGTGAGCAAGTAGATGCTGCTGTAATTGCTGACCATGTCGCTCAGATACGTACCCGTGACCAAAGCGTTCGTGTAGGGATCGCCGAAGAAGAACGGGGCCGGACCTTCGAACCATTCGTCCTCAACCTCGAAACCGGGAAAGCGCCAGGCCGATACTGGCGTCGTGGGTTCGCCTTCGCCCTTGAAGTAATGCCAGACCGAGTTGGATTGCACGAGCACGGTGCGAGAGTCGAGGGTGAAATTCCAACCCCCATTCGAACTGGCAAAGGCGTTCGGCACATCAGACAAGTCGAAGATGCCGCTGTTGGTCGCCCAAGTGACATTGATCGTGCCTGAGGCCGGCTGCGAGACGAGGAAGGTGTAGGTCGAGCCGCTGCCGCTGACGCTGAAGGCCGGTGTTCCTGACACCAGCAGATCCGAGGCGTCCACCCCGTTGACCGCTTCGGAAAAAGTGACCGTCAGTTCCTGGAGCGAAGTTACGGCCGCGCCGGCGGCTGGCACGCGCGCGGCCACCACGGGAGGCGTCCGGTCGACGAGCGTGTAAGCCCACTGCGCTCCCGCGCCGGCCTCGTTGAAGGGCAGGTCGGCGGGAAAGCCAAAGTCAGTGATGCCATGGCCGCTGGCCCAGGTGAGATTGACGGTGCCGTAGGGCGGTTCGGTAAAGTTGAACGTGTATCGGGTTCCGCTGCCAGTGACCGCTCGAGCCGGCACGCCATTAATCAGGAGATCGGTCGCGTCGACGTTGTGGACCGGTTCGCTGAACGTGACCGAGACACTGGTCAAAGTGGAAATTGTCTCGCCGGCAGCGGGCGTCTGGGCCACCACGCTCGGAGGCGTGGAGTTCGGGAAGGCGCGAAGCGTCACTGGAGCCGACGTGCCGGTGGTCCCCGCCGTGTCGGTCACGATTGTGGTCAGGACATTGTTCCCAAATGGCGCGTCCCAAACCAAGCTGTACGGCGCCGTGTCATCCGTTCCAATGAGGCTTCCGTTGGAGAAGAACTTCACTGAGGCCACGCCGTTCGGTGCGCTGGCATAGGCCGTCAACAAGAGGTTCGTGCCGCCTTCAATCGCTGTGCCGTCAAGCGGTCGGGTGATTCGGGTAAAAGGCGTCCCGGCCGCGTCGTAGACGACAATGTCAATCGCGGCGGAAACCGAGGTGCCGTCGACATCATCCGTCGCTTTGGCGGTCAGTGCGTGGGGCCCGATCGGTGGATTGTCCCAAACGGCAAGATAAGGGCTGGTTGTATCCTCCCCAATTTTCACGCCATCGGCGAAGAACTCCACTTTTGCCACGGTGCCGTCGGCATCACTGGCACTCGCTTCAATCGCGATGCTGGACGGCGCGAGGAAATATTGGCCGCCGGCCAGGTTCGTGATTTCGACGCTGGGAGCCAGGTTGTGAATGATGATCGGAACTCCCAGCATGGAAAGCTTGAAGCTCAAGTCGGAGCTATTCGCGGCCTGTTGATGGATCTCGACCGCCAACACGTTGGTGCCTGACACCAGATTGGTGGGATTCAGGGTGAACGTGTCGACCGCATCTTCGACCGCCTGGCCGGTGGCGAGGTTGGTAAAAGTAATCACCGCCGGCGCCGCTGGCAGATTGGCGGACCGGAAGATCTCACGGCCGTTGAGGTAGACCACGCCGGCATCATCGCGTTCCAGCGAGACCACTACGTTGCTCAATCCAGCCACCTCTCCCGCGACAAACTTGTGACGGAAGTAAGCCGTGATAAAAAAGTTGTTGGTTGGGCCGCTGTTGATCACCGTGGACTCGTCGCCGTCGCCGTAGCCCAGCTCCCCTGGCCCGCTGGCCCAGGCGCTGTCGTCGAAATCCGGCGCAATCCAAGCGGTGCCTGCGTCGGCGCCGGTATCGAGGTATTTCCAGACCGCGCCGGTGGCAACCAGCGTGGAGGCGACACCGATGTTGACAGGTTGCGCGTCGTAGACGCGGCCAGAATCCGACGTGCCCACGGCCGTCAGGCGGTGCGAGCCGCCGACGGGATTGGTCCAGCTCGCGCCAAACGGCGCGGACGAAGCCTCGCCGAATTTCGTTCCATCCACAAAAAACTCGATGTTGGTAATGACCCCGGAGGGGAGGTAGGCATGCGCCGTAACCTGGATGGGGTTGCTGTTCTGGAAAAGCGTGTCATCAGCCGGCGAGAGCAGAGTGACGCCGATGCGTTGGACGAAGACCTTGGAGACCCCGGACTGGATGGGCGCACCGGTGCTGTCCGTGGCGATCACGTAGAAGCCGTTGGTGCCGGCGGGTGCATTGGTCGACATCGCGCTGAACGGCGGCGTGGTGCTCGAGCCGAAGAGGACGCCGTCCCGATAGAAGTCAACTCGGGTGGCCGGAGGATTCGGAAAATCCGAATCAATCGTGACCTCGACCGGAATCGGGTCACCGACTGTAAACACCATGCCATTGGTTGGGGTCGTGACCGTAAGGCCTCCCACGCCCTGGACGTGCAGCGCGATGGTGCCCGTGGCAACCTGCGCTCCTGGACCCTGGCCCGTGCGGACGCCGTCGACGGCGATGCGATACGTCGTGCCGGCGATGGCGTTGAACTGAACCCGGCTCCAGCTGTTGTTCTCGAAATTGTTGTTGCTCGCGATGGGGGCCAGCTGATTGACGGCGTTGCCCGTGTAGACTCCGAGCAACGTGTCAAAGCTGCTGCCCTGAGTATCGATGGTCGTGGATCCGCTGGCGGCGGCGGTCCAGGTCCACCAGACGGAGGCCCCGCCGCGGTTGCCGCCATGGTTAGGTTCGCCGAATTCCTTGTTTGCTCCGACGTTGCTGCCCGTCGTGGAGACGATGGGGCCGGTTAACACGGTCGCGTTGGTGAACACGTTGTTGCTCGCGGGGGCGGCGGCGGCGGCCAGCAGCGGCGTGGAATCGACCGTCACCTCATCTTGGCCTTCCTGATCCGCGGCATTGGCGTCGGCCGCGATGGAGGGATCGGCGGTGAACAGCAAGACCGCTGCTACTGGGACGGTGTGAAGGAGCGCTTTCATAGAGATTTCTTCGATGATTTGCCGCGGCTGGGCTGAAATGTGCCGGCGAACTGCATGGAATCTGAGGAGGAAGACATCGCTGGCAGGGAAAGCGTTACGGAAAAAACCGGGGGCGGCTTACCGCGGCGAGTAATCGGAGCCGACGATCCAAGCGAGGCCCTGCATTCTGGGCAGTTGAGCAAGCACTTCAGATAGGGCGGGCGCTCCCGCCTTCGCGCGCAGCGCTGCGGCGAGGCACGGCCGCCGCCCGCCGCCGAACACGTATTGCGAACTGTTTACGTGGTCGCGCTCGGACAACGGTGAAGTTGATCGCAAAGGCGGCGCGCTGCGGAGAGCGCGCCCTACCTCGCGGTTCGTCTGGAGCTCAATAGGGGTTAGCGGGTTAGCCTTCGGGAGATTCAGTCACGGCTTCTCAGTATTTCCTTCGAGTCCTTCGCAGCAGCGGGCAGATAGACATTTAATTCGTGCTGTCGATCATCGATGTAAAGTCTGCCGCAGTTGCTGCACTGCCACGCCGTCCGGGAGGGCCATGCTCGCCGCACCGCCATGGACGCCTCCTGCGGCCTGAGTTTTCCGGCAGAGACGTCATCGATCAACACGTCCATTGCATCCAGGAATCTGAACCACTCCTGATCTGGCACAAGATGAGCCTTAAACGGTAACTTGTCCGTTTGATCGACAATCAAATGCCCGCACTCGCACTCGATTTTCACGTTTCCTCCCTACGTCGCAGCGCAGGCACAGCGCGCCTGCGGGCGACTGGATGAATCCGAGGCGCGACCGGAATGCGGTCTAACCCCAATGCCTTTCGGAAATTCCCTGTGAGCATCGGACACGCCGCAGCAACATGGGAGGGAGAACGGCCGTCGCGATTCGCCCACACCCCATCCCTCTCCCCCGGGGAGAGGGGGAACTTCAGCGGCGTCGCAGTCGTCGTGCGATCGTCCGCAGCGTCGAAGCGGGTCGGTGGGCAGGTGAGCACAGGCGTGAAATCTTTGCGTGTCTCCAGATCAAGACGGGTGTCGACCGTCAGGCTGGCTGCGATCGTTCCTCCCTCTCCCCGGGCCTTCGCCGCGCCGAAGCGGCTACGGCCGCGCAGGCGGAGGCCCGGGAGAGAGGCCAGGTGAGGGCGAAGCGCACGCGCATTTATGGCTGTTCCTTTCGCATCGGAATTTCCGAAAGGCAATAAGGCTAACCCTGTCTTGTTTGCGTTCATGTCAATGCAGTCAGGTCAAGAACCAGCCTGGTAGTCCCTGCCGCTCCATGAATCCGGCGGCCGGGATTGTGAGCAACCAACCGGCCAGAAAGATGATGACCTGCAAAACATGAGCGCCCAACGCAATTCTGCAGCCGGGGATAGCAACGAGGATGCACCAGACAAGAGGCGCCATGAATGTGGCGATGAACCCGAGCGCTAAAAGCAGAATCTCATGGATCTGAACGACGACATCGGCCCGCCAACCATTGCTCAAGCAAGTGCCAAGCGAGAACATCACGAGGACGACGAGCCATGACGAAATACTGCAAGGCCAGGTGAGCGCTGAGCGATCCAGGAGACCGTAGAACTCCAGCGTTTGCCTCAAGGATTTCATGATTCAGTAAAGTTGGGCGACCGCTCCCGCTCAAGTGAAGAATTGGGGCCACGTCTGGGCCACGTCTCAACATTCAACGTTTTAGCTCCCGCCATGTTCGCGTGGCAAACCTGCCAGACGGCAATTTGTTGAATCTTGAGACTTGGCCCCATTTATTTCCCCAACGGCTGACGGAGCCATCATGATTGCGAAGTGACGCCGAATCGATCTCGAGTTCTGCCCTCTTGGCGATGGTCCTGTCGTCATGGTCAAAATACAATTCCTTCCCCAACCTTCTTGAGTAGGCGCAGTGGCTTCTCCACCTTCACAAGACCATCGCGACCTAGGTGAACAGTCTTCTCGAAGTAAGCCTCGATATGAACCATCGTAAAAGAGACCAGAGTAACTCTGAATCCGTCCCTCAGTTCTTTGAACTCAGTTAGCTTCGGCGCCTTTCGCTTTCCCACACGTTCCTGCTTTTCGGTGTCTTCGGTGACAATGTGTGCAAATGGATTGCCGAAAAGGGCTTCATGGGTTTCCAGGTAGGGCAGAACCTCGGAGTTCCTTTCGATCGGGCCGAAGAGCTTCGCAAAATTGCGCTCGGTGAGCGCGTAGTAGTTTGTGCCAGCTTTAACCAAATAGAATGGGCCGGTTCCGCCCATGTCGGGCGGAACCCAGCGGTCTGAACCCTTTTTGACCCTGGCCCGGAAAACTCCGTCGTTTGTAGCCTTTGGCACCAACCCGGCAAAAGTATGCGGCTGGATTTCGTAAGCGCCCTTCAAACTTTCCACCATGTCACGGTTGGGAATGTCCTTTACACCGAATGCGATGTTCAATGCCACCGGGTCGGCTTCAGAGCCCGGTGGAATCTTGGCTTCCCATTTCGGGGCTTCGCCTGCCGTAGCACGCGAGAAAAGGCACAACAAGACAGGCACCAACCAGAGAGAGCGTTTCAGGACGTTCATACGTTGTCTAATCTACTAACGGTCGATGATGAGAGTATGGCATAGCGATTCTTCGGGGCTAACGCGGCATATCGGGCTCGGCGCGCCCTCCGTGTGCAGCATGAAATCGAAACACGACTGGGCCGTTGCCTGGAGATGCTTGGTTCGGCCATTGCGGGTTCATGATACGTGGCGGACGAGTGTCGCTAGTATGTGGGACGAAATTGTGTATGTGAGCTACGAATAATGTGCTTGCTGACATATTGGCGGCCTCATTGGTTGCGATGCCCGTAGAATAAGGCGAACGACCGGGTTGGCAAGGTTCTGCTTGGGCCCAGAAATTGCATTATCTGTCTTGTGCCTTCCGGATTTGCCGATGCGACGGGAAACGCCGAAAGAGCGCGGGCGATTCGCCCTCACCCCATCCCTCTCCCCGGGGAGAGGGGGAACTTCAGCGGCGTCGCGGAGGAACGGACGAGCGCCGACGCGCCCGAGCGTTTCGGCCATGACGTCGGTCTTCGCAACGAACCGCGACGCGTAGCCAGATCGAGACGGGCGTCGCCCGTAAGGCAGGCCTCGATCGTTCCTCCCTCTCCCCGGGGGAGAGGGATGGGGTGAGGGCGGATCGCAAACGCTTTTTCGACGTTCCCATTCGCGGCGAATTTCAAAAAGGCATCAGCCTTCGGTCGCGCCCGCCCAACTGAAGCGTTCAGGCCGGTGAGCTTTTCGGCGAGAGGGAGGGTGTGTGCGACGAAGGCCCACCCGCATCCCAATCGAGAATTCGTGCGCTGAGAGATTTGGACACCCTGTCGTCGGTCGCGCTAGAGTCCGGCCTGGATCATGGAATCACGGGCCAACCGGATCGAAAACGGTCATGGCGGCGCGGCCGACGCGTTCGTCGCACGCGCCCTCCTGCTCGATCTCGAGGTCTCGCACCAGGGGGCCATCCTTCGGGTTGGCGCGATCCTCGGCGATCGAACCACGGTTCAGGTTGGCCGAGGTTCCTTCAGCGAGACGCTGCGCCAGCTCGTCGAGCTCGCGCGTCGGGCGAAGTGCCTGCTCGGTCACAACCTCGTGCGCCACGACCTGCCGATTTTGCGGGAGCATTTTCCGCAGCTGGCGCTTCACCAATTGCCAGTGGTCGATACCCTGGTGCTGTCGCCTCTTTGTTTTCCAGAGAACCCGTATCATCGGCTGGTCAAGGACTACAAAATCGTCAGCGAAAGCGTGAACGATCCGGTGGCTGACGCCCGCCAGGCCGCCGTCCTGTTTGCGGATGAGTTCAAGGCGCTCGACGGATTGCGGCAAACTGAGCCGCAGCTCTTCTCGCTGCTCGACTATTTGCTGAGCACTCCGGACGCGACCGATGAACGGCTGTCAGCCGGGATGGACCTAGTGTTTCGTGCGCTCGGCGCAACGAGGCCGACGGAAGGACAGGCGCTGGAACATTGTGCGGCAATTTTCAGACGCTGGGCTTGTGTCGACGTGCCCGTGGACTCATCCCTCGTGCAAACGGGTCCCCAACGACTGGCTCTGGCGTATGCGTTGACGTGGCTGCGGGTGGCCGGATCGAACTCCGTGCTGCCGCCCTGGGTGAGACTGCAACACCCCGCCACGGGCGAGCTCATTCGTCGGTTGCGGGAGACGCCGTGTCGCCGTGAAGACTGCGGCTATTGTCGGAAGGTTCACGATCCTCGCGCGCAGTTGCGGCATTTCTTCGGGTGGGACGATTTTCGTCCGGTGCCAGCCAATCGCGCCGGGGGCAGCCTGCAGCGGGACATCGTCGAGGCCGGCCTGCGGAACGAGTCGCTGCTCGCCATTCTGCCGACCGGCGGCGGCAAATCCCTCTGCTTCCAGTTGCCGGCGCTCGTGAGGAACTATCGTCGGGGGTCGTTGACCATCGTGATCTCGCCCCTGCAGGCGTTGATGAAAGATCAGGTCGACGGACTGGCGCGGCGCACGGACCTGCCTTTTGCCGCGGCGCTCTACGGCATGCTGACGCCCCTCGAACGTGGGGACGTATTGCGACGCGTTCGCTCCGGCGATGTGGCGCTCCTGTATGTTTCGCCGGAGCAGCTGCGCAATCGATCCTTTCAGGAGGCGATAGCCCGGCGGGAGATTGGCTGCTGGGTGTTCGACGAGGCGCATTGTCTGTCGAAATGGGGCCATGACTTTCGTCCGGACTATTTGTACGCCGGACGTTTCATCCGGGAGTTCTCGAAGAGTCAGGGCGTGGAGATTCCCTCCATCGCCTGCTTCACGGCCACGGCCAAGCGCGATGTGCAGGAGGAGATACTCGCCTATTTCAAGGCGCAGACTGGGCGCGAACTGGCGCTCTTCGAGGGTGGAGTTGAACGTCACAACCTCCGGTTCGAGGTCCAGGCGATCACGGGTTACAGCAAGCTGGAACGGGTGAATGATCTCCTATCCGAACGCCTGGCGGAAGGGTCCGCGATCGTCTTCCGGTCGACGCGTTCGGGGACCGAAGACGCCGCGGAGTATCTGAAGGAGAAGGGCTGGCGGGTGGAACATTTTCATGCCGGCCTGACCCCGCCGGAGAAGAAGCGAATACAGGACGATTTCCTGGCCGGCGCCGTGCAAGTGATCTGCGCGACCGAAGCCGGGCGGGCGGGGCGGGACGGGCGGATGTCGGCATGTGTTCTTTTGTTCGACGATGCGGACTGCGAGCAGCAGTTCCGCATGGGCGCGTTCTCGCAGCTGACGCGGCGCGACATCGCCCAAATCTTGCGAGGCCTGCGCAAGGCGGCCAAAGGCGATCGGCAGGAAGTGGTGATCACCGCCGGCGAGATCCTGCGCGACGACGATGTGGAGACGAGCATCCAAGCGGAGGATCGGGATGCGGAGACGAAAGTTCGGACGGCCATCGCGTGGCTGGAGCGCGCTGACTTTTTGCAACGGGACGAGAACGTGACCCAGGTGTTTCAGGCCCGGCCCCTGGTGAAAGATTTGGAGGAGGCGGCCAGCAAGATGGCTGCTTTAGAACTGTCGGCGGCCGAACAGCAACTCTGGCTGGCGATCCTGCGGGAGATCATCAACGCCGGCCCGGGTGATCATCTGACCGTGGATCGCCTCGCGCTTCTGCCCGAGTTCGCGCAGTTGGCGAAGGGCAGGCCGACGGCCAATCCGGAGTATATCAGCGCGAAGGTGCTGAGAATATTGGGCGACATGGCGCGGGCGGGCTTGATGAAGCGCGATCTGTTGCTGAACGCCTTCGTGCGCTACAACGTTGCCGACCATTCGCGGGTCCGTCTCGACTCCGTGCTGCGGGTGGATCGCGCGCTGGTGGATTTGCTGGCCCGGGAGGAACCGGATCCTGAGGGCTGGATGCCGTTGTCCCTGCGCCTGGTCAACCAGCGATTGTGCGATGAACAGCACGAGTCATCGGTGGAGCGCGTGCGCGCCCTATTGGGCAGCCTGAGCCAGGACGGGCGGGGATTTGCCGGCGCCCAAGGGAGCATTGAATTACGCCACGTGGCTCAGGATTCGTGGCGCGTGCGCGTGAAGCGAAGCTGGTCTGCCATCAGCGAGCTGGCCGAGAAACGGCGACGCGTGGCGGCGCTCGTGATTGATGTGCTGCTGGCCAAAGTGCCTCCGGAAACGCCGCCGCGCGCCGATCTGTTGGTGGAATTTTCCTTTCAGGAATTGCAGGACGCGCTTGATCGGGCTCCGGCCGTCCGGTCGGAGCTAAAAGATCCGGCGGCCGCGCTGGAACGGGCGTTGATGTATCTGCACGAGCAACGTGTCATCGTGCTGCAACAGGGGTTGGCGGTTTTTCGCGCAGCCATGACCATTCGTCTCCAGCCGGAAGCGCGAGGGGAGAAGTACAAGGTCAGCGACTATCAACCGTTGGAACACCACTATCAGGAGCGCATTCTCCAGGTGCACGTGATGAGCGAGTTCGCCCGGCGGGGCATGGCGCAAATCCAGGAGGCTTTGGGGTTGGTCCTGGCTTACTTTTCGGTGGGCAAGGAGGAATTCATCCGGCGCTACCTGGGCACCAAGCCGGATCTGCTCAGTCATGCGACCACGGCCCAATCCTATCAACGGATCGTCACCGACCTCGGCAACCCGGCCCAGCTCAAAATTGTCACCGCCCCGATCGATCGGAACCTGCTCGTGCTCGCCGGACCTGGCTCCGGCAAAACTAAAACCGTCGTCCATCGCTGCGCTTATCTGCTCCGCGTGGAGCGGGTGCGCCCACAGAGCGTGTTGGTCTGCTGCTTTAATCGACACGCTGCCATCGAGCTCCGGCGCCGCCTCCGGGATTTGGTGGGCGACGACGCGAAGGGGGTGACGGTGGTGACCTACCATGGCCTGGCGATGCGGCTGTTGGGCTGCACCTTTGCCGGCGGAGCGGAGAGGCCGGGCGCGGGCAACGGGGTCGACTTCGACGCCCTGATCCTCGACGCGGTGAAACTTCTGCGGGGTGAGAAAGTCCCGGCGGGAGTGGAGTCGGACGAGGTGCGGGACCGGCTATTGGGCGGGATTCAGCATGTGTTGGTGGACGAGTATCAGGACATTGACCAGCCGCAGTATGACCTGATCAGCGCGTTGGCGGGGAAGGCGCTGAAGGATCCCGAGCTGAAGCTTTCGATCCTAGCGGTCGGGGATGACGATCAGAACATCTACGCGTTTCGCGGGGCCAACGTGGAGTTCATCCGCCGCTTTCAGCAGGACTACGGGGCTGAGGTGCATTACCTGGTCGAGAACTACCGGTCCACGCGCTACATCATTGAGGCGGCGAACCAGTTGATTGCTGCGAACGTGGATCGCATGAAGACCGAACATCCGATCCGCATCGATGGACAGCGCCAGCTCCTGCCGCCGGGTGGTGAATTCGCACGGGTGGATCGAGCGACCCGGGGCAAGGTCAAGGTCATTCAGGTTCGCGACGACCGGGCGCAGGCGCAGGCGGCTCTGGACGAGGTGCTGCGCTGGCGGGAAGCGGGGGCCGAAGACTGGTCGCAGTTTGCCGTCCTTTCCAGCACTCACCGGGAGCTGGCTCACGTGCGTGGGGTCTTTGAAGAGGCCGGAGTTCCCGTGCGGTGGGTGGCGCAGCGAGACAAGATGGTTTCGCTGCATCAGGTGCGCGAACTTCGGCGCTTTCTGCGAGGGCTTGAACCCGTGCGCAACGAGTTGAGACGGGCCAGTGACCTGATGGCCATGGCGGGTGCGATCTTCGATGCGTCGGGGGACAACCCATGGACGCAGTTCCTCGGCGGATTGCTCGAGAGCTGGCGGCATGAGACCGCCGATGCGGAACTGCCGGTGTTCGAAGCACTGGAGTTTTTGTATGAAGCGTGTGCGGAGAGCCGGCGGGAATTCACCTATGGCGAAGGCGTTACCTTGAGCACCGTGCATTCGGCAAAGGGAACCGAGTTCGACCACGTTCTGCTGATCGGCGCATGGCCGGCTCGGACGGAGCAGGGGAAATTGGAGGAAAGCCGGCGGGCCTTTTATGTCGGCATGACCCGCGCGCGCCGGACTCTGGCCATCGTCGATCGGATGGATGTTCGGCCGTCCGTGCCGGAAACCGTGTCCGGTCCGGCGGTGGCAAATACCCGATTTGAGGCGAAAGGCGCTTTCGGCGTTCGTCCTGGATTGACCTACGAGACTCTGGGATTGGAGGACCTGCATTTGGGCTACCCGGGAATGTTTGCCGTCGATGCTCCGATTCATGGGGCTCTGGGCCGGCTTTCGGTGGGAGATCTTCTGTCCATGCGTTTGCTGGACACGACGGGCGTGGGACTTTTTGATGCGAACGGAGTTTGCGTGGCGCGCCTTTCCCGGAAGGGAGAGGTCGATTGGGTCTCACGTCGGGACCGCGTCCGGGAGATTCGCGTGGTGGCGATGGTCGCTCGAACCGCGGCGCAGGACGACGAGCCTGAGCGGCGCGAATCCTATTTGGTGCCGGAGTGGGAGGTTCCGATGGTGGAAATCGTGTTGGCATCGGGTCGATCGTGAGCGCGAGTCACGGATGATATTCCACCGGCGGCCGCCCGCAAAACGCCTCAAATCGGGCGAGTCACCTTTTCGTCACTTGGCTGTAACTAAATCGTAACAGTTGACCCGGGGACACTTTGGGAGTTTCCACGTGACAAATCCGTGACGGTTGTGTGACAAACGCTTTGCTATGATCTCCCTGCAAAAGTTTTTTGGTAAAGACGACAAGTTTTTCGATCTCCTGGAAGCCAGCGCCCAGGAGGCGCGTCACAGCGTGGAGGTGCTGACGAAGATTTTGTCGAGCCCGAACCAGGCGCCGCGCCTGGAGGATTTTCACGCCTCAAAAGACGCGGACAAGAGAATCACCGAACAGATCAACGAAGCCATCGTCACCACCTTTGTCTCGCAGTTGGAGAAGGACGACATCGAGGTCTTGAGCGCCGCGCTCTATAAAATCCCAAAGACGGTGGAGAAGATCGCGGAGCGTTTCATCATCAGCGCGCCGATGGTCAAGGATGTTGTCTTCACCAAGCATATTGCCCTGCTGAATGCGGCCACGAAGTGCGTGGTTGAGCTGGTGGGGCTCTTGCGACATATCGGCAAGGGCCAGCTGGACTCGGCCAAATCCATCAATAACAAGTTGCAGCAGGTAGAAGCGGAGGCGGACACGGTGATTCTGGAGATTCTCAAGGACCTCTACAGCGGCAAGCATGACGCGACCAAGGTGATGGCGATGAAGGATCTCTACGAGCTGCTGGAGAAAGTCATCGATCGTTGTCGGGATGCCGGCATTGTGGTGACGCACATTGTGCTGAAGAATTCCTAGCAGCCGGGCCGGATGACCGAGCGTTTCGTTCGAATCGTGTCCTCCGGCCGGGCTGAAACACTCCATTCCATTCCCAATTTCCAAGAGCATGATCTCCTTTCAACGTCTCCTCGGTCGCGAAGATGAGTTTTGCGAGCTGCTTGAAGCCAGCGCCCAAGAGGGGTGCAACGCCGTCGCCCTGCTCAAGAACGTACTCAAACGGCACGAGCTATCCCCGACCCTGCACGAGTTCGCGGACGCCCGGAGCAAGGACAAGAAAATCACGGAGGAAATCACGGAGCGGCTGATCACCACCTTTGTGACGCCGATGGAGCGCGAGGATATCGAGGCCCTCGCCTCAGCGCTCTACAAGGTGCCGAAGATCGTGGAGAAATTCGCCGAGCGTTACAGCATTGTGGCGGACAAGGTGAAGGACGTGGATTTTTCCCGGCAATTGGTGCTGATGGAAAAGGCCACGGGTCTGGTGCTCCGGATGGTCCAGGCGCTGCGGGCGGGGCGCGACCTGGGCAGCGTGAAGAATCTTCAGATTGAACTGCAAAACTGTGAGTCGGACGCGGATGACGTGCTGCTGGACATGGAGCGCGCGTTTTACCAGCCGGGCTTTCCTGCGCTGAAAGCCGTCATCCTGAAGGACCTGTTCTCACTCAACGAAAAGGTGGTGGACCGCTGCCGCGACGCCGGCAATGTAGTTTCCCACGTCCTGCTCAAAAACGCCTAAACGATTATGGAACTCTTCACGGTCAGCATCGTTATCTTCCTCGGGTTGCTTTTCACCTACACGAACGGCTTTCACGACACCGCCAACGCCATCGCCACGGTGGTCGGGACCAAGGTGCTCACTCCGCGACAGGCCATCATGCTCGCCGCGGTCACGAACCTGGTCGGGGCGTTCTTCGGACTCGCAGTGGCGAAAACCATCTCGTCTGGCATCGTGGATGCCACCTTCATCACGCAGTCGGTTCTGGTCTGCGTTTTGATCTCGGCGATTTTTTGGAACTTGCTGACCTGGTGGTATGGCATTCCGAGCAGTTCGACGCACGCGCTGGTCGGCAGCCTCGTCGGCGCGGCCCTGGCGGCGGCGGTATGCATGAACGCGACCAAACCGATGGTGGACAAGGAAGGCAAGCCGGTGAGCGCGTGGTCGTCGATCAAGTGGGTCGAGGTAAAGCAGAAGAAGGAAAAGAAACTGTCCGGGGCGGAGCCGGCTCCGGAAGTGTTGGCCGCCTTGGGGGACAAGCGGGCAGTGAACGGCACCCATACGATCGAGTTGAACGGCAAAAAAGTTCAAGTGGTCGCCTTTTGCGGCCGGGTGCGCGAAGTGGTCGAGAAGGAGAAGACGGACAAAGCGGGCATCTACTACAAGGTTGTGATTCCCATGGTGACGTCGCCGTTGGTGGGTTTTGCGGGCGGCTTGATGGTGATGGCCACACTGTATGCGCTCCTGCGCAGCTGGCGTCCGGTGACCGTGAACCGGGTTTTTGGCAAACTCCAACTCGCCAGCTCAGCCTACATGGGCTTCAGCCACGGCATGAATGATGCAACGAAATGCATGGGCATCATCACCCTGGCCCTGGTTGCGGCGACCAAGGCTGGCCTGTTCGCCAGCGTTCCCGATTGGATGAGTTTCATGCGAACGACGGAGGGCTCGGATGCCCTCGCGTTGGGCATTGGTGACCATTTCATTTCATGGCTGCCGACCTGGCTGCAACTGGGCTATATGCCTGCTCCAGTGGACGTGAAAAGCCAGGGCGTGCCCGCTTGGGTGGTGATTGTTTGCGCGCTCACGATGGGCGCGGGGACCGCCGCCGGTGGATGGAAGATCATCAAGACCATGGGTCACAAGATGGTGAAGCTCCAGCCGGTCCACGGCTTTGCCGCCGAAACGACGGCCGCCACGGTTCTGGCGATGACCGGTTCGATGGGCATGCCGGTTTCGACCACGCACGCGATCACGACCAGCATCATGGGCGTGGGTTGTGCGAAGCGATTCAGCGCGCTGAAGCTGAAGGTTATCGAGAAGATCTTGTGGGCCTGGATCCTTACCTTGCCGGCAACGGCGGGCGTTGCTTTTGCCCTGGTCTACGGCATGTACAAGGTCGGCTGGATCACGTTCTGACCACGGCCACCGGCCCGCTCATTTTTGATGTGGCCTCAGGCGGGGCGGGCGGTCGCGTCAAGCAGTCCCATCGAATGCGGCGGGGATCGATGTTCGTCCATTCCTCCGCATGAAGCCCTCATCAAATCGCCGAGGCTCAATTCTCGTTTTGCACCGTGCCGTGATCCTTCCCGTCGCTGCGATCGCTGCGGCCACGATCTTGACCGGATGCTTGAATCTTCAATTGGGCGGCGGATCCTCGACCCGGCCGCAGTCCCCGACGGTGGGACAGCAATTGATCGACCTGAAGAAGGCGCGCGAATCGGGCGCGATCTCGGACGCTGAATATCAGGCCGCCCGGAGCCGGCTGCTGGGGCATCCGTGAAGGAGGCAAATATCCGTGGCGGGCGAACGAAGGTGCCATCCTTGCCTCAACGCCCTTCTGTTCCGCCGGCTTGGGGGGTTGGGCTCGTCGCATTATTTCTCACCTTCCTGCCGGCCGCTGGGTTCGCCGCCGAAGCGGTTCCGGCGGGCATTCCCAGGCCGGACGATGCGCCGAAGGCCCTTTCACCCGAGGAAAGCACTCAGTCGTATCGACTGCCGGAGGGTTTTCGCTTCGAAGTCGTCGCCAGTGAGCCACTGATTTCTTCGCCGTCGGGTGTGTGTTGGGACGAACACGGGCGAATGTTCGTCAGCGAATTGCACGGTTACAATCTGGAGGGCCAGCTCGACATCGAGGAGTTGAACAAAACCGGGCGTCTCGACACGCAGGTCCGGCGGGTCGAGGCCGACGAAAAGTTCAAAAAAGCGGCCAGGCTGGGCACCTACGGAGTGATCAAGTCGCTGGTCGACACCAATGCCGATGGTCGGATGGATCAAGCCATTGTCTGGGCCACCAATCTTCCGCCCGCCTACGGTCTCGTCGCGGCGCGCGGTGGAGTCATTGTGGCCTGCGCTCCGGACATCGTGTATCTGGCGGATCGCGACGGCGATGGGCGGCCGGATGTCCGGGAAGTTCTGTTCACGGGCTTTCGGACCGGAGCTTTGGAACGCGGGATCAATGCGCCGCTCTGGCAGATCGACGGCTGGATTTATTTCGGTCACGGGCGGGGCGGAACGGCCATCACCGGTCCACACCTCGCCGGGCCGGTGGCGCTGCCGGAATCGGACTTTCGCATCCGGGCGGATGGAACCGCGATTGAGCCGGTGACGGGTGGGACTCACACGTTCGGTTTTGCCTTCACGGAAGCGGGGGAGCGCTTCGTTTGCACAACTTCCGTGCCGGGAATTTTCATCGCGCCCATTGCGTGGCGGTATTTTGCCCGGAACCCGAATGCGGCCATGCCCGCCATCAGCGTGGCGACGGGCGACCGGCGTGCGCATCAGATCTCGGCGCCGCACCCGTGGCGTCGAAAGCGTGCTGAGGATTCCGCGTACGCCAAGTTCTACCGCGATCGGTATGGCGCCGCGGACAGCGACGCTTCCGGTTGGTTCACATCCGCGTGCGGCGGCATGGTCTATCAGGATGCGGTGTTGCCTGGTTTGCACGGTCAGTATTTCGTCTGCGAACCGTCGGGCAATCTGATTCATCGCAGCGCAATCAAAGCCGACGGAGTGGCGCGAAAGCTGAGCCGCGTGCCGGGCGAGGAGCAGGTGGAGTTCGCCGCGAGTCGGGATGGATGGAGTCATCCGATCCGGCTGCATCATGGCCCGGATGGCTGCGTTTGGGTGGTCGACTACTACCGCGAGATCATTGAGGATTACTCTGCCATCCCGCGTCATCTGCAGCAGCAATACGGACTTTACGCGGGACACGATCGCGGACGGATCTTCCGCCTGACCCATCGCGACGTTGCGTCTGGTCAGGCTGCGCCCGATTTTTCCGGCTTGGATGCGGGCGCCTTGGCGAATGAGACCGTCAGCCCGATCTCCTGGCGGCGGGAGACAGCGCAACGAATGTTGGTCGAGCGAAAACAGTCCGGTGCGATCCCGGCACTTCGATCGCACTTGGCGAGGTCGACAAACGGGGCGGGCGCGGTGATCAGCGTGATGCACACGCTGGACCAACTGGGGGCGCTGCAGCCGGACGAACTCGTGGCGTTGATTGGGCACCCGGACGTGAGTGTCCGTTTGCACGCGATTCGGCTGGGCGAACCCTGGTTGCGCCAGGCTGCGGGCCGGGTGTTGCTGGACGCCGTGCTCACCGCGGCGGAGCGCGAAACTGAGCCGCGCCTGGCGTTGCAGTTTGCGCTCAGCTTGGGCGAAGCGGCGGATCCGCGGGCCTTTGCCCTTCTGGCCCGGTATGCGCGGACGCGTTTGGATCTTCGTTGGATGGATGCAGCTATCCTTTCGTCGGTTGGCGGGCGCGCGGGTGATCTGCTGGCTGAACTGCTGCCGGATACGAACGGTTTGGTGATGGCTTTCCTGGATCGGCTGGCGGGGGTGATTGCGGCGCGGCGGGACCGGGCAGAGTTGGCGCGAACCTTGACGCTGATCTCCGGCGTGGCGCCGGAACGGCAGGTTGCGCTGTTGGACAGCCTCGCGAAGGGCAGGGCCAACGCGCGACGAGATCCACTGACGGACGCGGCTGCGAGCCGGACCTTGGCTGCGCTTGCCGCGCATGCGTCGCCGGAGGTTCGGCGTGCGGCGCGCGCCCTGGAAGACACCTTTGTCCCCGCGCCGCCCGACGACGAATCGATCGGCGGCCTGCCTCCAGCCGCGCCGCTGGTGAGCGAGGAACTCTATCGACGCTACGTGGCGGCGCTGGCTGGCCCGCGGGACACCAATCGAGGGCATGAATTGTTTCGGCAAGCCTGTGCGACTTGTCATCGGGTGGGAGAGGAGGGAAACCATTTTGGGCCCGACTTGATGGGGGAACTTGGTATGGCCGAGGAAACGCTCGTGCGTCATCTCCTGCTGCCATCCGAGCGCATCCGCCCTGGATTTGAAACCACCTTGATTGAAACCCAGGCGGGAACCGTGCTCGCTGGGTTGCTGCACGAGGATGGCGCCACCAGCCTGGCCCTCCGCCAGCCCGGCGGCATTGAGCGAAGCGTCCTGCGCAAGGATGTGAAAGGCGTGCGGCGCGCGGCGGTGTCGCTCATGCCGTCCTTTGCGGAATCGCTGGCGCCGGCCGATGTGGCCCATGTTTTGGCGTGGCTACGCGCGAATTTGCAGGGGCCTCTTCCGCGCGTGCGCGTTCTGCTCGACGAAGAACCTGAGTTCGCGAGGCTGCTGAACGAAGGCTCTGGCCGGGCGGAAATGAGTTCGGGCGGGGCGTTTGCGGGCGCACTTTGTTTGCGGATTGCGCCTCCGCAACGGTATCGCGCGCGGATGCCGCAGTGGAACTTTCGCATCGTGGAGACACCTTCAGCGCCCGATGAGTTCCGTTACTTGCGCCTGGCGTGGCGGGCGGAAGGAGAGGGCGTGATGATCGAGCTCGCGGCGGAAGGCCAGTGGCCGCCCGCGGATTCGGCTCGCCGACGGTATTATGCCGGACGAAATACGACCAAGTGGCAGGCGCAGGCGGCCGATTCGGGTCACACGCCACCTCGCGAATGGAGGGAGGAGTTATTCGACCTATGGCAGGACAATGGCCGATTTACGCTGACTGGCCTGGCCCCAACGGCGATGGGCGGCCCGGCCTGGTTTGATCGGATCGAACTCCTCCAGCAGCGGCCGGCGGGACGTGCGATGCGCCGGTGATCAGGGCTGGACGCCAATTCGATAGAACCGTGCGTTGCCGGAGACGTTATTGGTCTGGGAGATCTGGGCACCGGCCGCGACCCAACTTTGATCCAGCAGCCACGGGCCGGTGGGTGCGGTTGCCGATTCGACCCGATAGACGCGGCCCGGCCGTGTGTTCCATCGCAGGACAACGCTTTCCGATTGGCGGGAAATCTCCGTGAGCCGCAGGACCGAGCCGGCCTCGCGCAGATTCGTCCCCGCGCGAAATTCGTCGCGATTGCTTACCCCATCGCCGTCGAAATCTGCCGTGCCGTCCGACGGATCATAAGGATCAAGGGCGAGGATCTTTTCCCAGCTGTCCGGGATGCCATCGAGATCGGCGTCAACCGGAGCCAACGGCACGGTTCGACGCCCGAAGACGAGTATGCCCATCCTGGGCAACGTCACGCACGCAGAGTTCGGCAGACCATCCCGAGGCGGGCCATTGGCCTGCACGCGTCCACCGTTTCCCCGATTGTCGCCGCCGTAGACGGCGGCGTCGGAGTTGAACAATTCCAGCCATTCGCCGCCCAGCGGCATCCCCAGACAATAGCTGTCGAATGAGGTGTTGTTGAAGCTGGCGACGATGACGAGGTCGTCACCGGCCTGGTTCCACCGGTGCCACGCCACGACGTTGGCCGTGTCATTCACATGATAGACGTTCTGAGCTGCGTCTCCCCGAAGAGCGGTTGAGCGCCGGCGCAGCCAGGTCATGTCGCGGCAGGCGAGGAAGTAGTCCGCGTAATTCGTGCGGTAGGGCCATTGGATGCGGTGCGCGATCGCATCACCGAAAGGACGATCCTCCATGAATTCCTGCCCTTGCAGAATCATCGGCAGGCCGGCGGTGAAGAGCGTCAGGCCATAGCACAGTTTTCCGCGGCCGCGCGCCCACATGCTGTGCGGGTCCGAGGGATCGGCAACGCGGATCGTTCGACCGTGGACGGCGACCTCGTCGTGACTTTCGATGTAGTTCACGGCCCGGGATCCGCCGAAGCCGAAATGGTTCATGCCATTCGCCAGCGCGTTCAGGTTTGGATCGCCGAACGCCGCTTCGCCCAATGCAGCCCGCAGCGCATCGTGAAACGCGTCGTTCCACTGCGCGTCCGCTCCCGCGCCGCCAAGGTCGATTGGCTGAGTCACGGCGTTGTCGTTCGGCAACTGCTCGGCGATTACGATCGCCCGGGGGGCCGTTGTTTCGACCGTTCGGGCGATGTCCTGCAAGACCCGCCACCCGTCGGCGTTGACCTTGATGAAATCTGTGCCGTCGAGACGGAACCCGTCCACGTGATACTCGGCGAGCCAGGCGCGGACGGCGTCGGTGATGTATTCGCGGACCTCGCTTTTTCCGTAGTCGAGCCTTGGTCCCCACGGCGACTCGCGGTAGGGACTGCCGGCTGGATAGAAGTAAGCCTCGGCGCCGTCGAACTGGAGGAGGTTTCCGGCGAGATCGCTGGCTCCCATGTGATTGAACACGACGTCGACCAAGACGGCGAGGCCGGCCCGGTGGCATCGGTCGATCAGATACTTCAAATCGGTGGGCGAGCCGTAGGCGGATTCGGGTGCGAACTGAAAGGCCGGGTTGTAGCCCCACGAAAGATCTCCGGCGAACTCGTTCACGGGCATCAGTTCGATGGCGTTGATTCCCAGTTCCGTCAGGTGGTCCAGGTGACGATCGACCGCGGCGCGATATCCCCCAGGATGTGTGCCGCCGCCATCGCCCTGGCCGGAGAATGTGCCGACGTGCAGTTCGTAGAGAATGAGGTCCTGCTTCGCCGGCGACACCCATTGCTGATCGGTCCAGGGATGATTTGTGTCCGCGACAATGGAATGGCCGATCGAATTGACCTGCATCCGCGACCGGGGATCGGTTCGCCAATGGGTTCCGCTGTTTTCAAAGACGAACTGATACTCGTCGCCGGGTCGGGCGCCGGCGATTCGTGTCTGCCAGGTGCCGGCGACATTGGTTAGGCGATGCGCCGTGGTGCTCCAGCCGTTGAACGTGCCGGCAACGCTTGCGTTGGTTGCGTTCGGTGCCCAGACGCGAAAGACCGTTCCGGTGCCGTCATCGGTGGCTCCCAACGGGAAACGGCCGAGCGGGGTGGTGTTCACAACGAAATCTCCGGATGCCGGTTCGCCGCCGGTCATGCCCAGGCGGTTGTAATAGTCCGTGTCGGTGCCGTCCGTGATTTCGAACCGGTAGAATAAGGCGTTGGACGCCGTCCCGGCCACGCTGGCGCGCCAGATGTCGTAAGGCCCATCATTACGGACCCAATACAAGTCGAACTTCCGTTCGTTGCCGTCCCAGGTGCGCACCTTGCCTCCCGTGATGTCCCCGCGAAAGACGCGAAGATCGACGGTAAACGGTTGAAGGCGCCCGGGCGAAATGGGTTGGCGGAAAGTGGAATCGGAGTAAACGCCGTTCCATTCGACGTTGTTGTCGTTCTGGGCGGCCGTCATGGCGAGAGGCGTGAACAGCCAGAGGAATCGGAACCACGCTCCCCGCCCGAGTTTGGACGTGGCCTGTGCGAACGCCGGTCGGGTTTGGGTTTTCATTGCAGGGACTTCAAGTAAGCAACGAGCGCGTCGATTTGCGCTTCAGTCAACACCCCGTCATAGCTGGGCATCCCGATGTCGCCCTGCTCGAATCCGCGCGGAACTTTGGCGGGTGGATCTTGGATTGATTCCCGCAGGTAGGCTTCATCGGCCAGGATCTCGCCTCTTCCGACAATTTCGCGTTTTCGACCATAGAGCCCTTTCCAGGTGGGGCCGACCTTGCCGACCGAGGAGCCATCGTTCGAGTGACACGCGACGCAGCCCATCAATTCGGCGACTCGCCGACCCGCGTCGGGCGTGGCGGCAACCTTCGCTGTGTTGCCGGCAACCACGGCGGGTGTGCGCGGGGAATCCGGGTTGAAGGGCTCGAATCCTTCGCTCGAGAGGTTGAGTGGCGCAAGATCGTGCGGGGTAAAATAAGCGCTGGAAGCGAAAGCGTTTCCTTCGCGGGACGACAATGACCAGCCGAGTCGCATCTGCATTACCGGACTGAGACCCGGGACGGCGACAAAGACTGATCGGCCGTCGCGCGAAAGGTGCACGGACGACACTCCCAGGGATTCCTGGCCCTTGCTTCCATCGGGACGGAAGTGCGGTGAACCGTAGTTGGCGCTGCGTTGGTAGTTCCATCGCTCGATGGAATAGCTGGTCGGATTGGTCGCGACACTCGGCTCGAGGGGAACGTCGAACCGGACGAGGAGACCGCGCTTTGTTGGCACGATTTCTCGCGGGAGAGTTGAAGCGCGGGGCGCGGGGCGGACCCGGGCAAGGCCGCTAATATTTTTCGCCACCGTGCCCCAAATCTGAAAGCCGGTGATGTAAAGCAGGCCATCCAACGGGTTGACTGCCCCGTTCAGCGGCGCGAATGAAAGGTCACGGGTCAGACTCATCACGGCAGCCTGAGGTTGAGCTGAACGTTCGTTCCATCGGACGAGGAACACCTCCGGTCGGAAATAGCCGAGGTGAATCATCGCGTCGTTAAATGGCCCCATCCGCGCGCCCGTCAGCCAGACCTGACTGGCGCCGGAAGCGTTGACGGGATGGGGAATCCACGTGACGGGATCGGCGATCGGCGCCGGATACTGTTCTTTTGGCAACAGCAGACTGAGGTATCCGTAATACTGGCGATCGCGGATGAGGTGCAGTGGCGTGGCGGGGACGTAATGGCCCTGCTGATCGCTGGCGGTGATCCGGCCGGTGCGCGGGTGCACGCCGATGAACGGCATCCGCAAGCCCCAGCCCAACGTGCGGGACGAACGTCCATCCGGCGCCACGCGCAAGACCGAACCGTTGTCCTGCCCCAGAGTCGACGATTGCTGGCCGCCCTTCGAGATGATGAAGGCGCCATCCGGTGCCAAGCGAAGGCCGGTGGCAAACTCGCGGGTCTCCGCCGTCTGCGTGAAGGCGCTCGAGAACAGCTCGTGCTCGTCGGCCTCCCCGTTTCGATCAACGTCGCGTAGGCGCCAGATCCCGTTGCGATCGTTCACGAACAGTTCGCCCGCCCGAAATGCGATGCCCAGCGGTTCGTGCAGGCCCGACGTAAACCGGGTCCATCGGACGACCGCGAGATCGTCGCGCAAGTCGTCGAGAAACCACACATCACCGTCGAAGGTCACAGCGGCGGCACGGCCAGTTCCATCGAAAGCCAGATCGGCCAGGCGGACGTTACGTCGCCACGGATTTTTCAGAGGCAGTTCGATCTCTTCCACCGTGCAGGCTGACTCGGGATTATTCGTCACCGGAGGCGCGGCGGTTTTCACCGCTTCGTCCCAGCGCCGTCCCGGTCGAACCGATGCGGTGCGCTCGAGGTGGGGCAACGGCCCCGGGCCAACTCCGATGCTGACCTGGAAGGACACTGGTTGCGATGAGGGATTGATGTGCGCCACCCAAAGGCCGTCGGAACGAAGGATGGTTTGGATCCGGGAATCCGGGTCTGCCTCGATTTGCAACGATTGACCTGTCAACCGTGCGGAGTACCCCAGCGCGACCGTCACCTCGCTGGAGACTGGTGGCAGCGAGAAGGAACGTTGCACGAAGGTCTGACCGTTGGTGGCCCAGGCCGAGATCCGTTCGGAGACATCACCGGTGGTGAAGGGGAGTGAGTAGTTGAGTTCGACTCCGGAGTCGAGCAGGCGAATCGAACGAAAGCGTCCGAGGCGTTCGGGGAGTGGGCCGCGGCCAACTTCGGACGGGTCGGGTCCTGGCGGGCGCGGGTCGGACAGGGAAAAGTTGGAGGTCATTTGCCAACCGGGATAGATACCGTTTACAAGCCATAGTTCACCTTCCGGCTTCGGGAGAGTCCGTTGTCCATCGGGTGCCTTCACCGCTGCGGATGCTTGGTGGTAAGATCCTTGAGACATGGCGACGGGTGTCACGCCCTTCCCTTTCCAAAGGGCGGCGACTCTCAACAAGTCGAGGTCGAAACCCGCCCAGCACTCGTGACCGAGATTAAGAATGAGACCTCGGGGCGTGAGGTTGTTTGGGGCGTTGGTCCCCTGGGCGTGGCGGACATCAAGCACCGATGAGAAGAACGGAAAGTTGGCCTCAATGAACGGGCTATGCTCGGGTGGATTCGACCGGAGAGCGTCGCCGGACATCAACAGCACTGCTGCGATGGCCAGCGCCCGCGGGTTCCGAACTCTTGTCCACCCGCCCGCTTCGGTCGGCATCGTCTCCGTCGAAGTAGGGGCTGAGGGAGGTGGCGGACGGCGGTTCATCGGAATGGTAACCGTGCTGCGGCGTTGCGGTTGAGCGACACACTGCAGCGCCCGATTACCGGCCGATGCCACCCATCAATTGCTCGGTTTAGCGTTATCGAAGTCATCCGTGAGCCGCGAATGGTCTGCAACTGGCGCCGATTGGCCTTTCCAACCGAAGCGCTGGCCGCCAGTAAAAAGAAAAAGAGCCGGATTTCTCCGGCTCTGGTGACAAGGTCGTATACGCCATCACCATGGCGCTCAGAAGGGTAGTGAGGCCAACTTGGGACGCTGTTCGAACCTCACTACGAGCAAGACCTTTCTGCCAACCCTAAACGAACAGCGTAAAACTGCTGCGTTGAGATATTGATGTCTACATGCCTTTCCTTGTTCAAACATTTATAGGAAAACTTTTCCTAGTGGCTGGAGCCGTCCAGTGGTAGGGGGGTTGTTTGTTTGGTTTTTGATTCATAAATTACTTATGATTAGTAGTTTATGAATCAACTAACTGACGGGCTGCGGATTGCGCCAGCTGTGACCGCGGGCTGCCAATAATTCGTCCGCTGAGGCCGGTCCCCAAGTGCCGGCGCGATAAAACTCCCCGTCCACAAGCCCCTTGGCACCCCATCCCGCACGGATGGGATCCATGATTCGCCAGGCGGCTTCCACTTCGTCGCGCCGGATGAACAAGGTGGCGTCACCTTCGAGTGCTTCGAGCAGGAGACGTTCGTAGGCTTCCGGGGTGTAGGCGCCAAATTCCGAATCGTAGCTGAAATGCATGCGAACTGGTCGCAACTGCAGGGACGTTCCCGGGATCTTCCCGTTGAAGCGAAGCGTGATGCCTTCGTTGGGCTGCAGCCGCAGCGTGATGGAGTTCGCGTCCAGTTTGGGCCCGCATTGGGCCGCGAACAGCACGTTTGGCGTGGGCCGGAACTGGACGCGGACTTCGCTCGCACTTAACGCCAGGTTCTTCCCGGTTCGCAGGTAGAACGGCACTCCCGCCCAACGCCAGTTGTCGATCAGAAAGCGGGCGGCCACGAAGGTCTCCACATTCGATCCGGGCTTCACCTTGTTTTCCTGGCGATAGGCCGGTCGCGGTTGTCCTTCGACATCCCCTTCGAGATATTGTCCGCGCACGACGTTGCCCGCGACCTGACTTGGATCGAAGATGCGAATCGAACTCAGCAGCTTCACCTTTTCATCGCGGATCGCTTCCGCCGCCAGCGACACCGGCGGCTCCATCCCAACCAGGGCCATGACCTGCAGCAGATGATTCTGGACCATGTCGCGCAAGGCGCCTGCCTCTTCATAATAGCCGCCCCGCGCGCCTACCCCGATCTTTTCGCTCACCGTGATCTGAACGTGATCAACACATTGCCGGTTCCAGAGCTGCTCGAAGATCGCATTCGAGAAACGGAACATGAGGATGTTCTGGACGGTTTCCTTTCCGAGATAATGATCGATGCGGTAGATCTGCTTCTCGTGGGCGAACCGGGTCAGCTCATTGTTCAGCTTTTGCGCTGACTCCAAATCATGTCCGAACGGCTTCTCCACCACTACCCGCTGCCAGCCTTCGGCGGCTCCGTCGCGATGCAGCAGCCCGGCGGAAGAGAGGTTTTCAACCACCTCAGCGAACTGGCTGGGTGAAATCGCGAGGTAGAAGAGCAAGTTGCGGCGCAACGCGACGTGGCCGGCTGATTCCAAACATTCCGTCAGCCTAGTATAGCTGGCGGCGTCGCCGAGATCTCCCTGGCAGTATGAAACCTTGGCGGCGAATGAGTCCCACAACGCAGGATCAATGCGTTTGGTGCGGGAAAATTTCTCCACGCCTTCGCGCAACTCCTGTCGCCAGGCATCGTCGGACTTCTCACGTCGGGCAAACCCGATGATCCGAATCGGATCCGGCAGCCGCTTTTCCAGGAACAAGTGGTAAAGCGCAGGGATCAACTTGCGCGCCGTCAGGTCACCGCTGGCGCCGAAGATGACGATCGAGCAGGGCTCGACCTTCTTCTGGCTGAAGTTCAGGCGGCAGGTCAACAGCTCATCGAGTTGGTCGTTCGATTCCATGGCGCTGGACATTGGTGGAGGCGAGATCCGAATTCAATGCCCATATTGCGTCGCCGGGCGAACACTCCGCGCTCCACTCCACATCATGGATCGGCAGCCCGGGCGGAAGGTTAACCTCAAAAAAACGGTGCCCCACCGACTTGCCTGGCCGAGCCGCTCTTGCCCGACCATGGCGGCCGGCGCTGGCTACATCATCTTCAACAGCGTCTCCGCCATTTCGCTCGGCGTGACGGCCACGCCGATGCCGGCAGCCTTGAAAGCGTCGATCTTCGCCTGAGCCGTGCCTTTGCCGCCACTGACGATGGCGCCGGCGTGGCCCATGCGACGTCCGGGCGGAGCGGTGGCCCCGGCGATAAAACCTGCCACCGGTTTCGTGCCGTGCTTTCGGATCCATTCCGCCGCCTCTTCCTCGGCACTGCCGCCAATTTCGCCAATCATGATGATGCCCTTGGTTTCGGGGTCGGCCATGAACAGCTGAATGACGTCGAGGTGCGATGTGCCATTGACCGGGTCGCCGCCGATCCCCACGCAGGTGCTCTGGCCAACCCCGCGGCTGGTCAGTTGCCAGACCGCTTCGTAGGTGAGCGTGCCGGAGCGGGAAACGACGCCGATGTTGCCTTGCTTGTGAATGTAGCCGGGAGCGATGCCGATACGGCAACCGCCCGACGAATCCTTGCCCGATCCGGGTGTGACGATGCCTGGGCAATTGGGGCCGATCAGGCGCGTCTTGCGTCCGGCCATCGCCTGCTTCGCCCGAATCATGTCGCGGACGGGAATGCCTTCGGTGATGGCGACCACAAGGTCGAGCCCGGCGTCGACTCCTTCGAGAATGGCGTCAGCGGCGAACGGCGGCGGGACGAACACGGCGCTGGCGGTGGCACCGGTTTGTTTCACGGCGTCGGCGACGGTGTCGAAGATCGGAACCTTGCGATTGGCGTGTTCGAAGAACTGGCCGCCTTTGCCGGGTGTGACGCCGGCGACGATTTGGGAGCCGTATTCGATGGAGAGTCGGGCATGGCGCGCGCCGAATTCGCCGGTGATGCCTTGCACGAGGACCTTGGTATCGGGTTGGACGAGGATGGACATGGCGGATGGATTAGAGATTGGTTACTTCACCGCCTGCACGACCTTGCGGGCGGCGTCGGCCATGGAGTCGCCGCTGATGATGGTCAGACCGCTTTCGGCCAGCGTCTTCTTGCCGGCAATCACATTGTTGCCTTCGAGCCGAACCACCAACGGCAGCTTCAGGCCGGTTTCGCGGACGGCGGCGACGATGCCGGTGGCAATCACGTTGCAGTCCATGATGCCGCCGAAGATGTTGACAAAGATCGCCTTCACCGCGGGATCGCTGAGGATGATCTTGAATGCAGCGGTCACCTGGTCCTTGCTGGCGCCGCCACCCACGTCGAGAAAGTTGGCCGGGCTTGCGCCGAAATGCTGGATGATGTCCATCGTGGCCATCGCCAGGCCTGCGCCATTGACCAGGCAGGCAATCGAACCGTCGAGCTTGATGTAATTCAGGTTGAACTTGCTGGCTTCAATCTCGAGCGGCGATTCCTCCGCCAGGTCGCGCATCTCCTGAATGTCTTTGTGCCGGTAGAGCGCGTTGTCGTCGAGCCCGATCTTCGCATCCACCGCCACCATCTTTTCTTTGCCGTCGGGGCCCACGCAGATGCACAGCGGATTGATCTCAACCAGCGACGCGTCGCATTCCCACCACGTTTTGTAAACGCCCGCCAGGAGCTTGGCACATTGGCCGGCGAGATCGCCTTTCAGCCCGAGCGCTGACGCGATTTTTCGTCCCTGCCAGGCCTGGAAGCCGAGCAAAGGGTCGATGTGTTCCTTGATGATTTTTTCCGGGTGTTTCTCCGCGACTTCTTCGATGTCCATGCCGCCCTCGGTGCTGGCCATGATCAATGGACGGCTGACCGCCCGATCGAGCAGCACGGCGAGATAGAACTCCTTCCGAATGTCCTCGGCCGCCGCGACGATAATGGTGCTGACCAGACGGCCGTCGGGGCCAGTCTGCTTGGTCACCAGCGTGCGTCCCAGCATGTTGCCGGCGAGGTCGACCACATCGGGCACGGACTTGGCCAGCTTCACTCCGCCTTGAAAGCCGTGCTTGAAGGTGCCCTTGCCGCGGCCGCCGGCATGGATCTGGGACTTGACTACCGCCAGTTTGTGGCCGGCGTTGAAAATCTTTTCCGCGGCAGTCCGTGCTTGATCAACGGTTTTGCAGGGCTCGCCGGCGGGGACGGCAACGCCGTACTGCGCGAGGAGCTGTTTGGCTTGGTACTCGTGAATGTTCATGTCGCTGAGATGACGCGACCGGATTCAATTCGGACCGACGTGAGAATGCAACTCTAACCTCCGAACCCAACATTCAAATCGACCGCCAGCGCCGGCCTGACTACCGTGCCGCTGTTTTGCTGCGCACGTTAACAGTCATCATCGCGCCCGCCTGGCGCGAGCGGTTGCGGATCCAAAAGCTGGATACCGTGGCCGACCTGTACGCCTCGACGGCGGGCTCGACGGTTACCCGGAGTGGAAGCACCGAGGTGCGACGGGTGGTCCTGGCAGGCGATGCGAGCACGCCGGAATCAGCGGTCTACATCAAACGATATTGGGTGAACCGCCTTGGCCAGCTTTGGAGCGGGCTTTTCCGCGGAGCCTTTTTTGGCCGCGGTAAAGCGCGCCGGGAGTTTGAGAATCTGGTCCGCCTGCGGGCCTGGGGCTTGGATGCTCCGGAGGCCATTGCTTACGGGGAAGAACGTCGTGCGGGATTCCTGGTCCGCTCCTTTCTGATCAGCGCCGGCATTCCGGATCCGATGGCGCTCGATCTGTACATTCGCGATCGGCTGATCCAGGAAACGGGTCCATCGGGAGTAAAGCGCCGACGAGCATTGATCGACGCCCTCGCTGATGCCGCGCAGCGGTTGCACGACCATCGCTTTGTTCATCACGATTACTTCTGGCGAAACATCATCCTCAGCGGGTCGAAGCTGGATCATTTTTTCCTGATCGATGCGCACAAAGGCCGGATTTGGCGGTCGTTTCAGGAGCACCGTGCGCGCGCGACGGATCTGGCGGCGCTTGATGCACCTGCGGAGGCGTATTTTCGTCGCACCGAGCGGCTCCGGTTTTTCCTGCGCTACTGCGGCTGTTCGCGGCTGGATGGAGCCAACAAAAAGCTGTTGCGCACGATTTTGCAGCGCGCCGCGCCCTTGCGGAAGAAGCAGCTCGCGCGGGTTGCCTCGGCCGGATTGGGATCTTCAATTGACACCGCAGCACCGAACTGGTAGCCGAGTAGCGTCATTGGCGCGTTCGTCTATCGGCTAGGACATAGCCCTCTCAAGGCTGAAAGACGGGTTCGATTCCCGTACGCGCTACCAACATCCCGATGCGCCCTTTTCAGATCATCTTTACGCCGCTGAGCGCCGCCGAATTGGCGCGAATGCCGAAAGAACTCCAACTCAACATCCTCGGCGAGTTCCGCGGCCTTCCTCAAGAGGTGATCAGCACGGACTTGGAACGATACGGACGCCTCGATCGTGAAGGACGGACGCTCCACCGATTTCGCATCGGCGATTACCGCGTTTACTTCGAAAAGCATGACCTTGGCGTCCTCGTCCATCGCATCCTCAATCGCAATACGCTGAAGGATTTCTTGTTCCGGTCCAACCTTCCCCTGGCCGAAGACGAAGCGCTCCAGCGGAACCCGAAGTTTTGGGAATTAATCGAGTCCGCCCGAACGGGTGCCATGCCCGAGACGAAGTAGCTCGGCTGGCGCACGAATCTGCATCGCGAGCGTTCGCCATGCGATTGAATCGTTCCGGCTGCGCGACAATTGCCGGGGCGCATTCGCCAAACATTGCCTTGGAGCGAAGGATGCCGTCAGGTTCAGTTTTCTTGGCAGCGTGAGCAGATCCTCCGGCGCAACTGGGCTGGGAATGGTTGTCTTTTCGCCTGCTATGCCGCAACTGCCATGAAGAGTTTACTCGCCGCCTTGGTGCTGTGGGGGACCGTGACGGGGGCGTTTCCTCAAGGAACGGTTGTGTTCGTCAATTCGGCATTATCGAAGGTCAAGTACCAGGCGAACGAAGGTGTCGAGGTCATTGATGCCCCAGTCGGGATTCGCCTTGGCCTCTTCTGGGGGACAAACGCAAACGACCTCGTCCTGGCCCAGCCCACGGTCACGGTCCTGCAAAGCGGTTTGTTTAATGGAGGCGCGATTTTCCCAATTGCCGGGACCGCTCCTGGTGACGTTGTCTATCTCAAAATGGCAGGTTGGGATCCGGAGGCGGGGGATGATTGGTGGGCATCCGCACATTACGGTGAGTCAGGAGTGGTGCAGAGCGATCCGCTGGGGTTGACGGCCGGACCTGGGACGCCGATTTGGCAGGGCGTTGCCGGGACGAATCCGCACCGAATGAGGCCGTTCACGGTCGTGCGGGTCCGGGCTTCCCAGGACATCAATTTTCCAGCGCTGTCGCCGCGAACTTACGGTGATGCTCCATTCGAGCTGGGCGCCACCGCTTCATCCGGACTGCCCATTGTGTATGAGAGTTCCAATCCGATGGTGGCGACGGTAAGCGGGTCGACCGTCACAATCGTGGGTTCAGGCACGACGACCATCACGGCGATTCAAGCAGGGAACGCCACCATCGGGCGCATGACGTTGTCGCGAACGCTGGTCGTCAGCAAGGCGCCGGCGTTGATCGAACTGTTCGACCTGACGACGCGCTACAACGGTTCCCCGCTCCGGCCTCGGGTCACGACGACTCCACCCGATCTGCCGGTGTCCTTTGTCTTTGATCCAGGACCGGGTTCTCCGGTTTCCCCTGGCATCTACTCGGTCTCGGTTTTAATCCAATCGCCGAATTATGAAGGAATCGCCAGGGCGGAGTTTACCGTGCAGAAGGCGCTACAGAGCATTGAGTTTGCGGAGGTGCCTCGCACCACAAAGGAGGCGCCGTCGTTTGACCTCTCGGTCGCCGCATCTTCCGGCCTGGCGGTAACGGTCACGAGCAGCGAACCGGCCGTGGCCACGGTCGCCGGCTTGGTTTTGACGCCGCACGCCGCGGGAATCTCCACGCTGACCGCCACTCAGTCCGGGGACGCCAATTACGAGCCAGCCCTTCCAGTGTCGCGTCAGGTTCACGTCGATTGCTTGCTACGCGTGTCGGCGGTTGGCGCAGGGCAAATCGAAGTCGAGCCGACGCTGGCAAGCTATCCCGCGGGCACCTCTGTCCGGCTGACCGCCGTGCCGGCGGTGGGCCACGGGTTCATTCGCTGGACGGGGAGCCTGGCTGGAAGCGCGAATCCCGCCGATCTATCGATGGACGACAACAAGACGGTTTCTGCCGTGTTCGCGTCCTTGGCGGTGACCGTCACGATCGAAGGGGCCGGAGCAGTTCGAAAAGATCCGGACTTTCCCGTTTACGCCTTGGGCCAAACCGTGGTCCTCCAGGCGCGGCCAGATCGGTGGAGGAAGTTCAGTCATTGGTCGGACGGCAGCACGATGAATCCCCGGACGATTGTGGTGGGTGAGTTCAACGCCTACACCGCGGTCTTTGTCCCGGAGACGCCGCTGGAGACGGTGACGATTGGTGGCGTGAGTCGGGAGGCGCCCGTGGGGACGCCAGCGGTCGTGATGGATGGCCGGTTCGTGGTTGAATCGAACGTGTACGTGCGGGGGATGGCGCGGGTTGAACTGGTGAGCACCTTCCCCGGCGCAAGCCTGCTTTTCACCCTCGACGGGTCGGAGCCCGGACTGACCTCGGCCTTCTACACGGGGCCGTTCCTGGTCAAGCAACCGGTGGTGCTTCGCGCGATCGCGTATGACGTCGATTTCAGCCGGATGGCGCAGAGCGATCCTTTGTCGATGCTGCTGTTACCTCAGCTGCTGGCTGGCGCGGCCGGCGGGGGCGGCAGCGTGTTGGTGGATCCGCCGGAGGGCGCGTATCACTCCGACGGAACGGTGCGAATTGCCCCGGTGCCCGCGCATGGATGGACATTTCTCCAATGGATCGGCGATGCCACGGGCCGTGATCCAGAGGTGACCTTGGCGATGACACGCAATCGTTGTGTGCAGGCCGTTTTCGGCGCGCCCCTGGGCCAAGCTGTAATCGGGGCGGGCTCGGTGGTGAGAAATCCCGAGAGCGCGCTGTATCCGTTCGGTGCGAAAGTTTGCCTGACGCCGGTGCCGGCGCCGGGCAACACCTTTGCCTTCTGGGCCAACGCCGCGAGCGGCACGAACAGTCCGCTCAGCTTCGATCTGACAAATGCTCAATCGACGGTGACTGCGGTCTTCGTGCCGCTGGCGAGCGGCTTCCAGGCCATCGCGGTGGTTCCAGACGGCTTTGGCTCCGTGAGCCAAGCACCGGCCGGCGGCCGTCAGCGGCAAGGGACGAGCGTCTTTCTGTCTGCCGTGCCGGAGATGGGGCAGGAGTTTCTGGCTTGGGACGGCGATACGAATGGGACTAGGAATCCCTTGGTGGTCCCGATGAGCCGAAGCTGGACGATTCGAGCGCGATTCACGGCCCGCCCTCGGTTGACCTTGTTGGCGTGCGTGGACGAGCAAAATCCTGAGACCATAAAAGTGCTGGTGACGGGGGAATATGGAGCAAGCTACTCGGTTGAAGCGGGATATACCCCCGGATACCCGCAGTGGGTTGAACGAGGTGTCGTGGAGACGCCGTTTGGTTCGGCTCAATACACGGAGCCGATTCCCCGCGATTGGAGCCAACGAATCTATCGGGTGCTGAAAGTTGCCCCCCTGCCTTCCGCCCCTTGACTTCAACAGGGTCCCCCGGAAGACTGCTACCGCTTGAAGAATTCGGGATTTACGATCAGGACCGTCCTCATTGTCTTCGTGGTGGTGTTGGCCTTCTACTTTGGAGGGTTTCACGGCCTCGAATACCTGCGGGTTCGAAAGGGGCCGTGGGAGGTCGCCTTTGAGCCAGCGTCCGTTGGGCCAGTTGCGAACGTCCCGACAATGGTAATCAATCAACCCGCGTCCGGCGTCGCCAGGGTCAAGCTGAGGTTTCACGGGGAACACACCACCAATTTGGCGGGAACCGTCCGCTTCGACGGCGTCGAGAAGAACGCCGTTTTTGGCGAAGTGATTTACGAGGACCTGACGTTCCTGCCCGGCGTGATCACGTTCAACATTTTCGGGCATGAGATAGAGCTGATGCCGCGCGTTCTCGTGGTGAACCGGCGTGAACTGCCGTGGCAGTCGGGTGCCGTCATCGACCTTTGGCCAACGAACAAGCCGGCGGCCCCGTTGACCTCCCCGGAAGGCAATCGGCCGGACCCAAAGCGCCGGGTGAATGTGCTCCCCCGCTGAGGCATCAATGGAGGCGCGCCCTGCGGATGGGGCATTCGTGAAGGGCACGTGAAACTTTGGCATGCGGCGCGGCAATAAGAGAGGAAGCCATGGCAACTGAATCCAAAATCATCAGGAATAGACCCGCGTGGGCGTGGCGATTGGCGGGTTCCACGAAGAGCGGCCTGACCTGCCTGCTTCTATTGTTGTCACTGCTCGCGAAGGTGAATGCCCAAACCGCAGGCAAGCCGGTCTCCGACCGTGACTCCTTGCGCCCCGGAGTTCATCACCGTCGTGTCCCCGTTCCCACAGCGCTCACCTCGCAGCTGGCGATGAGCGTCGATGCCGGTGACTCGTACGCCGGGCGCGAGGGCCGGCGATACCTGCGGCGATTGCCCGGAGCCGTCGCCGTGAAGTCCTTGGATCAAGGCAATGCGGCCCGCGAGCGCGCAATCAGCTCCTTGACCCGGGCCGCAGGACCGCTGCCGGGATATCGCGAGGCGACCCGCCTGCGATCCGGATTGGTCGTTCTGCGCGCAGACGCCGCCTCGGCGATTCAAGCCCGTTCGGCGACGGTGGCGGCGAAGGATCCTCGAATGACGCTCGAGCGGGCGCGACATCAAACAAGTCGAGTCACCGTCAATCCCGTCTTCGTCGATCCGCAAACGGGTTTGCAGTTGCTCATCGACGGCCGACTGATCGTGCGTTTGCGATCGGGAGTCGATCCAGCCCGGCATTTCGGACGACAGTGGAGCCATGTTCATCCTCTGTGGGGAACAGACGATCAATTCGTTGTCTCCGTCCCGGGCGGGACGGCGGAGGATGTGCTCGCTGAAGTCGACCGTCAGGCCGCGCTTCCCGAGGTGATTTGGGCTGAGCCTGATTTTCTGGGGCAGGCCGTGCGCTCGTCGATTCCCAACGATCCCTATTTTGGAGACCAGTGGCATTTGGAAAACGTGGGCCAGACGGGCGCGATGCCGGGAGCCGACGCGCACCTGACGGGCGCTTGGGATTACACCACCGGGCGATCGAATATTGTGATCGCGATTCTCGACGACGGCGTGCAGTTGAACCATCCCGATCTGAGCCCGAACCTTTATCGCAATGATCGTGAGATTGCTGGCAACGGTTTCGATGACGATCGGAACGGGGTGATCGACGATGTGTCGGGCTATAACTTCGTCGCGGATCTCGACGATCCGAATCCGTACAGCATCGACGACAATCACGGCACCGCCGTGGCCGGGTTGGCGGCGGCGGTTGGCAACAACGGGCTGGGCACCGTCGGTGTCGCGCCGGGTTGCCGGATTTTGCCGGTCAAGATTCTGGAGGGTGATTTTGCGGCCAGCGCGAGCCAGCTGGCCAAGGCGTTGCGCTACGCGGCAGGGCTCGGCAGCTCCGGGCAATCGGTGTGGGCGGGAGCCGATGTGTTGAACATCAGCCTGGTTTTTGGACAACTCGCGAGCACCGATGCCGCCTTGGCCGACGTCGTCAGCAAAGGACGCAATGGCCGCGGCTGCGCGGTTATGGTGGCCGCCGGCAACTACGCCTCGGCGTGGGAACCAGTCGAATACATCGTCGAAGAGGCGGGCACCTACACGCTTCGCTTCGAGTACTCGAAGGATTCCACCGACGGTTTGTCGATCGGTGCCGACACCGTTTGGATCGACAGTATCCGGTTTCCCGATGGAACGGTTGAAACCTTTGAAGGCGACCTTTCCGACGCCTGGAGCACGAGCACCTTTTCTCCATGGTCGATCGTCACGGATGGTGTCGCGGGCAATTTTGCGCTGACGGGTTGGAATGGGCCCGGATCGCACGCGTTGCGCGCCGGTCGCATTACGCACAATCAGACGAATTACGCGGAAATGACCACGACTCTGACCCCGGGCCGGTTGGTGGTGTGGACACTGGTCTCGAGCGAACTGGATTACGACTATTTCGATTTTTGGGTGGGCCACAATGGAACCGACACACTCATTTTTACCCAGTCTGGCGTGCCGCTTCCGGAGCCCCTCGTGAGCTATCCGGGCAGCAACCCCAACACCATCGCAATCGGTGCGAGCACGGATTTCGACTATCGCGCCGACTACAGTCAGTATGGATCGCTGCTGGACTTCGTGGTGCCCAGCGACGGCGGGTTGGGCGCGATCACCACGACGGATCGCACAGGGACCAATGGCTATGGACCCGATGATTACACCTTTCAGTTTGGGGGGACGTCGGCTTCCGCCCCGATTGGATCCGGAGCGGGCGCGCTCGTGCTTTCGCTCAATCCTTATATCACTGCGGGGGAGTTGCGAACCTTGCTCCGGGGAACATGCGATCGCATCGGCGAGGTGAACTATGATGCCAACGGACGAAACACCTTTTATGGCTCCGGTCGGATCAACGTGGCTCGTGCGCTGGCCCAATCCCGCCCCAATCTGCGCCTCACGCTGTCCGCCCCCCCCGGCCCAGTCCTGGTCGGCGACGTCATGACCTATTCCATCACCGTCCGTAACACCGGGTTTAGCCGATCGGGACTGATTGTGCTCACCAATCCGTTGCCCGTAGGAACCGTGTTCGTTTCGTCCACGCCGGCGACCATCAATCGCTCGGGCGGACGCTTGATGTTCAACGGCGCAAGCCTGCCTGCCGGTTCGAACTGGATAATCAATGTGACGGTTTCGAACACCACCGCCGGGACAAAGATGGTTTTGGCCGGAGCGACCAACGACGTGACCGAGGTCTCGCTGGCCGACAACGTCACGAGCGGGGCCGTGGATGTCCTGCCGTTGCCGGTCATCACGGCTCACGACACCTCGCTGGACGAAGGGCGCGCCGGCAAAACCAACGTGGCTGTTGCGGTCACACTTTCCAATCCAAGCTCCCGCAAAGTCACGGTGATGGCGCAGACCGTGACCAACACGGCGTCGGCCGGGGCGGACTTCCTTCCCCTCAAGACGGTGGTGACTTTTCTGCCGGGCGAGACGAACAAGACAGTGGCGGTGGGGGTCGTCGGCGACACGCGCAACGAAGCCGATGAAACGTTCCAGCTCTCGTTGCAATCGCCGATGAACGCCGTTCTGGGGAATGCGTCCGCCATCGTCACAATCGTGAACGACGATGCGCTCCCGGTCATCTCAGGTGCCAACGTCAGCCGGCCGGAAGGCAACGGAGGCTTCGTCAAGGTCCAGTTCAAGTTTCAGCTCTCCGCGGCGAGCGGCCGCACGGTTGCCGTCGACTACGCGACGCAAGCCGGCACGGCGCAGGCCGGGACGGATTACGTGGCGACCAACGGCACCTTGGTTTTTCCCGCGGGCAAGACCGTCGCCACGGCCACGGTTCTGGTCGCGGGCGACAAAGTGCTCGAGTCCAACGAAACATTCCTTCTCGCCTTGTCGAACCCTGTGAATGCAGAGCTCGCGACCAACGCGATCGCCTGCACCATTCTGGACAACGATCCGTTGCCGAAGGTTTTTGTGGACGATGCCGGTGCGGTGGAGGGGAATGCCGCTGGGACAAATCGAGTGAACCTGCGCGTTCGTCTCGTTCCGCCCAGTGAGCTCCCGGTGACCGTGATGTTCAGCACGACCAATGGCACAGCGTTCGCCGGCGAGGATTATGTGTCGACGAACGGGCTGGTGACGTTTGCGCCCGGCGAGACGAACCAGTTCATCCGCGTTGAATTGATCGGCGACAGCCGCTTCGAAGCGTTGGAATACTTTTCCCTGCGCCTCGGCAGTCCGATGAATGCCGTGATTGCGCGCTCCCTGGCGCGGGCCAGCATTACGAATGACGACGTCGGCAATGGCATGGAGTTGGCCGCCGACCTGACGGGCGAGCGGTCCGCCCACCCGCCAATCGCGCCGCCGTCCCTTGACGTTCAGTGGCAGGCGGGGCGTCTGGTGCTTGGTTTCTTCGCCGAACGGGGCGTGCGCTATGCGGTTGAACTCAGTGACGATCTAGGCATGGCCCGTGGCTGGCATGGGATGCCCGAGCTTGAGGTGTTAGGCGCAGGCGACTGGACCGAGGTTTCGCTCCCGCGACCGTTGAGAGAGGGCGCGCATTTCTTCCGCCTGCGTGTGCTGAGCGAAGCGCAGGCGCCGTAGCGTCCTGACGGCGACGGCTTCGAGCGAGCGATGGGGGGAGGTTGGTCCTTGAGCGTCCGGAGCGCGGACTTTTAGTCCGCAGCGGCCCGCGCTGGCGACGCGGCCTGAAGGCTCCCGCGCGCACGGCCCAGTCGACCCGCTGCGGACTTGGAAGTCCGCGCTCCGGTGGGATATGCCGGCGCTCCAGGCGACGTGTGCCCTAGCCTAAACGGAGAGCGTGCCGGTGAATCGGTCCGCTTGTTTCCATACCACCGTTCCCGCAACCACCGTCGCCATCGGCCGCCCTTTCATGGGCCATTGATCGAAGGGATGATTGCGTGACTTGCTGACGGAATCCGCGCGGCGACAGATCCATTCAACGGCTGGGTCGAACACGGTGACATCGGCGTCGGCGCCGACGGCCAGGGTGCCCTTTTTCAGGCGCAGGAGCTTGGCCGGTGCGGTTGTGTACTTGGCGATGAGATCGACGAGAGACAATCCCAGTCCGTGGTGGAGTTGGCTGAGGGAAAGTGCGAGCTCGGTCTCCAGGCCGGTGATGCCAAACGGCGCGTAGTCAAACTCGACTTCCTTCTCGAAATTGCAGTGCGGCGCGTGATCGCTACAAAGGATTTCAATCGTGCCGTCCATCAGCCCTTCGAGGATGGCGCTCCGATCCCGCGCCGAGCGCAGCGGCGGGTTCATTTTGAAATTCGTGTCGTAGACGGGCCACGCCGGGCGGGGCGTGAGCGGATCGGCAAACCCGTGGATAGCCGGACCGTCGGTGGCCCAGAAGCGTTCGCTCCCAGCGATGGCGGCGTCAGTCAGGGTGAAATGATGCGGGCAGGCCTCTCCTGAAATCGTCACGCCTCGTTTTTTTGCGGCGCGCAGGAGTTCGACGCTGCGGGCGCTGCTCAGGTGCTGGCAGTGCACGTGCGCGCCGGTCTTTTCCGCGAGCAGAATGTTCCGGGCGACAATCATGTCTTCGCCCACGGCGGGCCAGCCCCGCAGCCCAAGGACGGTGCTCCAGTAGCCCTCGTTCATGACGCCGTCGCTGACCAGCGTGTAGTCCTGGCAGTGATCCATCACTGGCAGGTCGAACATCTTCGCGTATTCGAGGGCGCGCCGCATGAGGTCGTTGTTCTGAACGCAGTGGCCGTCGTCGGTGATCGCCACCACCCCGGCCTGCTTGAGCGACCCGATGGGGGCGAGTTCCTCTCCGGCAATTCCCTTGGTGATGGCCCCGGTGACGTAGACATTGACGACGCCTTCGCGCCGGGCTTTTTCCTGAATTAATGCGACCGTTCCCGGGCTGTCGATGGCCGGGGAAGTATTGGGCATGCAGACCACCGAGGTGAAGCCGCCGCGGGCGGCGGCCTGGGTGCCGGCAGCAATCGTTTCCTTCGCCGACTGGCCCGGTTCACGAAGGTGGACGTGCAGGTCGATCAGGCCGGGGCAAACCACCAGGCCGGTGACGTCGAGCCGGTCGGCTCCCGCCGGCGCGCTCGCGCCCGCGCCGGGGCCCACGGCGGCGATGCGGCCGTCGACGATGAGCACGTCCGCCGGGCCGTCAAATGGGCGGGCGGGGTCGATCACGCGGCCGCCGAGGAGAAGCAAGGAACTCATGCGGGAGGAGATTACAGGGACGTGAATTGACAAGGCAAGGGTCGTCGGTATAGTCGGCCGCACTGACTGCGCGGGCGTAGCTCAGTGGTAGAGTTCCTGCCTTCCAAGCAGGCCACGCGGGTTCGATTCCCGCCGCCCGCTCCAGTTTTTCCTGGCTGGGAAGAAGGCACTGCTAGCCACTGCTTCACCGTCAACCGCCTCCCCGCGTATCCGCGAAGACGAAGTTATTTGAAGTGTTAGCCCTCACCAATGGTTGAGGTTCACCTCGCCTTTGCCGTTCCTCTCGCTGTTTGGAACCCGCTTTCCGCTTGCGCGCGCCGGATTCCCGGGGAATAAAGGCCGCACTTCCAAAATGAACACACGAAAATTTCCTTCAGCCGGGATCTGGTGGGCCGCTTGTGCATGCTGGCTGATCATGGCCATCCCCCCCGGCCGGGCCGCGGACAATCAATTGACCGAGACCGAGCGCTTGGATGGATGGGTCCTGCTGTTTGATGGTCGAACGACCAATGGTTGGTTGAACAGCGATGGCACCGCTCCGCGGACGCCCGTGATGAACGGCGCACTGAATCCGCACCAGGCGGGCCACTACATGCTGATTCATACGCAGCGATGGTCGGATTTCATTTTGTCCCTTGATTTCAAGATCACGAACGGCTGCAACAGCGGCATTTTCGTGCGCACCACCTCCCTCAATCCCCGGCCCAATCGCGACATCGGATACAACGGCATCGAGATTGCCATCGACGACACCAAGGGTGCGGGCTACCACGACACGGGCGCCATTTACGATCTCGTCAAGCCGGCGCGCAACGCGATGAAGCCGGCGGGGCAGTGGAACCACATTCGCGTCGCCTGCATCACGAACCGCATCGAGGTCGTGTTGAATGGCGATCCCGTGACCCGGGCGGATCTCGACCTGTTTGTGGAACCTAACAAACGGCCGGACGGCACCGCCCACAAGTTCGATGAGGCCTTCAAGGATCACCTTCAGGACGGCTACATCGGACTGCAGGACCACGGCAGTCCCTGCTGGTTCAAGAACATCAAACTCAAACCGCTCCCGCGATGAAAAGGCTCTCCGGCCGGATCGCTCTCGTCACCGGGGCCAGCAAAGGTCTGGGCAAGGCGATGGCCCTCGCCCTCGCTGGTGAAGGCGCCAGGCTGGCGCTGGTCTCCCGTCAGCGCGAACCGCTTGAAGCCGTGGCCGCGGAAGTCCGGGCGTTGGGCGCGGAGGCGGAGGTGTTCGTCGCCGATGTGACCCAGGAGGCGCAGGTGGCGCGACTCGGCATGGACGTCGCCGCGCGGATGGGGCCGGCACAAATTCTGATCAACAACGCCGGCATCAACATTCGCCGGCCGGCTGTCGAGTTTACGCTCGATGAATGGCGACGCGTGCTCGACACGAACCTGACCAGCGTTTTTCTCATGTGCCGCACCTTCATTCCTCCGATGTTGGGGCAGGGGTATGGGCGCATCCTCAATCTGACGTCGATCATGAGCCACGTCGCACTCGGCCAACGGACGGCGTATTGCGCCAGCAAGGCGGGACTGCTCGGCTACACCCGGGCGCTCGCCCTGGAACTCGCGGCGGAGAAGATTACCGTCAACGGCATCAGCCCCGGGCCCTTTGCCACCGAGATGAACACGCCGATCCTCCAGAACCCGGAGGCCAATGCCCAGTTCGTCTCACGCATTCCACTCGGCCGCTGGGGAGATGTGCGTGAGGTCGGTCAGCTCGCTGTGTATTTGTGTTCCGAAGAGGCGGGGTTCATCACCGGCACTGATATTCTGATCGACGGCGGATGGACGGCTCAGTAAACCCTTCGCATGACCCCATTCGTCGCTGAACTCATTGGCACTGCCCTGGTCGTCCTGCTCGGCGACGGCGTCGTTGCAAACGTCCTGCTCAACAAGTCGAAGGCGCAGAATGCTGGATGGATCGTCGTCACCATGGGCTGGGGATTGGCCGTAACTCTGGCGGTTTATTGCGTGGGCAACTTCAGCGGCGCCCATTTGAACCCGGCGGTGACCATCGGGCTCGCATCCATCGGACGCTTTCCGTGGGCAGATGTTCCTGCCTACGTGACGGCGCAAATGATCGGAGCGTTTCTGGGTGCCGTGCTGGTGTGGCTCGCCTTTTTGCCACACTGGCGATTGACCCCGGATCCGTCGGCCAAGCTGGGCGTGTTCTGCACCGCGCCGGGAATCCGGCATCCATTGGGGAATCTTGTGACGGAAATCCTCGGCACCTTCGTGCTGGTTCTGGGCGTGCTCGCCGTGCTCGGCCCGAGCAATCTCCAGCCCGAGCACGGATTTAAAACCGGTTTTGGTCCTGTGCTGGTTGGACTGATCGTGCTGTCCATCGGCATTTCGCTCGGCGGTCCGACGGGTTACGCCATCAACCCGGCGCGGGACTTTGCCCCGCGGCTGGCGCATGCGCTGCTCCCCATTCCGGGAAAGGGTGGATCGGATTGGAGCTACGCCTGGATTCCGATTGTCGGACCGGTTGTCGGTGGGGTGTTGGCGGCCTTCTTTTACCGCGGCTGCTGGCCTGCGTAAACGTCGCATCTCCTCCCCCTCACCTTGAACCGGCGGCGGGCGGCGGGCGGCGGAGCGCCCGCCCCACCCCACCCGAGGTGCCCGGTTCAGTGACCCTTGGAAATGAGTTCGGAACCCATGAATGCTGCCGCTGGACCGCGCGCCGGGCGCCGCCGGCTCCTCGTTACCGGACCCGGTGGTCGGGTGGGGCGGCACATCCTGCTCGGACTGCGTGAACAATTCGCGCTGCGTCTGCTCGATGCGCAACTCCTGCCGTTCGGGCTGGTCGACGACGATGAGTTTGTGCGGGCAGACATCGGTGACCTGGAGGCGGTAAGGCGCGCGTGCGTTGGGGCCGATGCCGTGCTTCATCTGGCGGCCATCTCCGACGAGGCGGATTTTCATTCCCGGCTGTTGCCGGCCAATCTCGAAGGTGTCTACAACGTCTTCGAAGCGGCCCGCCTTGCTGGGGTGCGCAAGGTGGTCTTCACGAGCACCGGACAGACGGTGCTCGGATATGCGAAGGGCGAATGGGTGACGCCCGAGATGCCGGCCCGGCCGAGCACGGTTTACGCCTGCACCAAGCTGTTCGGCGAGTCGTTGGCTCGTTACTATGCGGAGGTGCATGGCTTGTCGATGATCGTGATTCGCCTGTGCTGGTTTCAGCCTTACGACAGTCCATTGCTGCGCAGCGAATCCCCGATCTGGCGGGAATGGTGCAGTCCCCGGGATCTGACGCGGCTTTTGCTGAAAAGTCTCGGGACAGAGCTCGGGTTCGGCGTTTTCTTTGGCGTTTCCAACAACACCGGACGGTTCTGGGACGTGTCCAATGCGGAGCGACTGCTCGGAATTCAGCCCGTTGACGATGCTTTTCGTCAGTCGGTCGGGGATGTCCGCTGAAACTTTTTTAAAATAGTCCGTTAGATTCGCGACTTTTGCGGCAATAGGAATGCAGAGCCGGTTTGTGTCGGTCCGCAAGATCAGAGGGAGGCGGGTCGAGGGGAAGGCAGGCCGGCTCTTACCAGGTCGCGCAGACGGTTCGGCGACCGCACGGAGCCCGGGGTTGTGACGCTCCTCGGGCGGGGGTTGGGGTAACGGCGGCACTTCCGGTCTCGGATCCCGGGAGTGCCGTCCTTCCAACTTCGGCTTTGCCAAAAGCGCGCCGAAGTCGTTAGCTGTCGCCGAAATGGCCACGGTTTCTGAGCAACTTCGGCATGCGCGCGAGCGACAGCAGCTCGACATCTATCAGGTCGCCGAGATCACTAAGATCAAGACGGACCACCTGCGCGCGCTCGAATCCGGGCATTTCGAGGTGTTTTCCGCCCCGGTTTACGTCCGGGGTTTCATCCGGACCTACGCCACGATGCTGAAGTTGGATCCAGTCCAGCTGCTCAAGGAACTCGAGTCCGAGCTCGGCCAGAGCGGGCGTTTGCGCGAAGCCGCGCCGCGCGCCGCGCAACATCAGGGCATCGTCGACTTCCTGATGCTGCAGCTTTCCCGCCTGAATTGGCGGATTTTGGTCGTCGTCGTGGCCATTCTTGCCGGCGTGGCCGTGGCGGTGGTCCTGATCCGCGGACGAATGCGCGAGCCGTCCAATCCTTTGAAAGACCTGTCTCCAGCCCTGTATCAAAGCAAGCCCGGTCGTTCCGGGGAAACGCTCCCCGTCCCACCTGCGCCGGCTCCCCGGAAGTAATCTCCTGCATGCACGCCTACCTTTGTTCGTTTCGTACGTCCGTTGAACGCCGCCGCCAGATCGGTTCTCGCGCCCGGCCGTGGTCGTCCTCAACTTTGTTCGGCCTCGGCCTGATCTGTGCCCTGGGACTGGGAGCCCGGGTCGAGCTTCGGGCGGCTGACCGTTTCGATCTGATCAACGGGATCGCCGCCCTCGCCAATGATTCGGTCGTCACAATCTTCGAAGTCCGCCAGGCCTCCGCCCAAGCCATCGATTTGGTCCAGCGGACCTACCAGAATGACCCCAAGCAGCTCGACAAAAAGGCCGACCAGGCCATTAACGATGCCCAGGAACTGTTGATTGAACGGCAGCTCAAGCTCTACGAGTTCAAAACCGCCGGCGGCAATCTCCCCGAAAGTTTCATCGACGACGAAATCAAGGATCGGATCCGCCAGCAATTCGGCGATCGCGCCACGTTGATCAAGAACCTCCAGGCCCAGGGCATTAAAACCGAGACCTACCGCCAGCGGATTCGCGAGGAAATCATTCTCAATTACATGGACCGGAAGAACGTGCGTGAAGCACTTCTGATTTCCCCGGCCAAGATCGAGCAGTATTACCGGACCAATCTGAACCGCTTCCAACTGGGCAACCAGGTCAAGCTTCGCATGATCACCCTCAATCGTCCGGTGGGCGCGACGGCCGATGAAACCAAGGCCGTGGCCATGGAGATTCGAACCAAAATCCTCGGGGGCGCCTCGTTTGCGGAGATGGCCTCAAGTTACTCCGACAGTCCCAGCCAGAGAAAAGAGGGTGGCTTGCTCGGTTGGGTCGAGGAATCCGCCCTGTCGCCACTCTCGAAAATGGCGCTGCCGCTCTCGCCTGGCCAATGCAGCGGCATCATTGGTCTCGCACGCGAGGCCGACAATTCTTACTGGCTCTACGAGTATGATGCGCGCGGCACCCTGACCAAAGGTCGCCGTTTCACGGCCCGAGATGCGTTCGTGGAGGAGAAGGTCTTCGGACCCGAGGTCCAGGTGGGGTTGCTGACGGCGCCCCAGGTGTTTTTTCTTCTTTCGGTCGACGAACGGCAGGTGGCCCACACCCGCACGTTGCAGGAGGTTCGCGACGAAATTGAAAAGGAACTCCTCGTGCTGGAGCGGGCTCGCCTGCACAAGAAATGGGTCGAGCGCCTCAAAGCCAAATCCTTTGTCACCTACTATTAGCCATTGGGCGCTTCGTTAAGCACGGGCCGCTTCGGACCGCAGGACGGCCTCCAACTGATCAAGTTCAACGTCGAGCGCGGCCAGGCTGGCCCGCTGATCCGCAGCGTCTAGAGTCGGCGCCTGCTCCAGCTGTCCGGCCAGATCGGCCGCCCGGGTCGCTCGCAGCTGGTTCAACGATCCACGAAGCGTGTGCAGGGCGCGACGCACACCAGCCCAATCACCCGACCTCCACCCGTTGCCCAGCGCGGTTCGCACTGCCGGCGTGTGCTCCAAATAGGTCCGGGCCAGTCGCCGGAAAAGCACGGTGTTGCCCCCCAAGTCGTCCATCAAACCAGCTCGATCAAAAAGGTCACCTTCGCTCGGCCGAAATGCCTCCCCGATTACCGCGCCCGCGCGCGTCGCGGGCTTCGGGCGGTGCAGGGGGCGGCGGTTCGGACTCACCCGGGCCAGGGCTCCGGCCAATTCCGGCCGACGGACCGGCTTGGTAAGGTAATCGTCTACGCCAGCAGCTTCGGCCGTCGCGCGATCCCCGGACCGTGCGTGCGCGGTCAGGGCGACAATCGCCAGCCGGGGCAACGCTTCCGCGGTGGCGCTGCGGGATCGTTCGAACTCCCGGATTTCCCGGGTGGCCTGCAATCCGTCCAAAACCGGCATCTGCAAATCCATCAAAACCAAATCCGGCCGCCTTGGATTCGCCCTGTATGCGTCCACCAACTGCCGCCCGTTCTGAAACGCCGTAACCTGATGCCCCATCCCGTCCAGGAACGCCACGACCAGATCGAGGTTAACCGGATTATCCTCCGCCACCCAAATGCATAGCTTTTCCGCGCCGAGCGGCTCAGCCGTTGCGCCTAACGAGTGGTCGTTGGACGCTGATGATGCTGGCGCTGAGCCGTCGGTGGATCGGGCGGCCGCGGCCTCCGCTGCGGCGGGCAGTGAAAATCGCGTCGTAAAATGAAAGCGGCTGCCCTGGCCTGGCCTGCTTTCCACCCAGAGATGTCCGCCCATCAACCCGACCAGCCGCTGGCAGATGGAAAGGCCCAGCCCGGTTCCGCCATACTGCCGGGTGATTGAGCTGTCCGCCTGGCGAAAAGCCTCAAAAATGCGCGCTTGTTTCTCCGGAGCGATGCCTGGCCCGGTGTCCGTGACGGTACAGCCGAACCAAACCTCGCGAGGGGATGCCGGCCCAGTGGGGGGATCCCGGCGAATTTCCACGGAGATGCTCCCGTGTTCGGTGAACTTGATCGCATTGTCGATCAGGTTGTTGATCACCTGCCGCAAGCGCAGCGGATCGCCGGAAACGATGGCCGGCACGTCTTCGTGGATCTGCACCGAGAACTCGAGTCCCTTGCGGGCGGCCCGCGAGGCGTAGAGCCGCCAGCTCGCACTGAGCGCATCGCGGATGACAAAGTCCTCCGCGTGCAACTCCAGCCGGCCGGCGTCGATGCGGGAAAAGTCGAGCACGTCGTTCACCAGGGCCAGAAGATCTTCCGCGGAGCGGTGCACGACGGCCAGACGGGCGCGTTGTTCAGGTGCCAGCGGCGAGTCGAGCACGAGTTCCGTCATGCCCAGGATGCCATTGAGCGGCGTCCGGATCTCGTGGCTCATGTTGGCCAGGAAATCGCCGCGGGCTTTGTTGGCGGCCTCGGCCGCGCGCCGGGCCTCGTTGAGGGCGCGCACGGCGCGTTCCCGCTCGGTCACGTCCTGGCCGATCGCCAGCACGCCGGCCGCCATTCCAGTTGCATCCACCACCCGAGTCATGTTCCAAAGCAAAATCGAAACTTCGCCGTTGCACTCGATGCCAGGGGTTTCCAGGCTCCGAATCACCTCGCCGGCCAAGGCCTTCTCCATTTCACCCGCCATGCGCTCGTGCTGATCCGGGGGCAGGATGGCATCAAAAAAATTTCGACCCAACATCTCCGACGGAAGGTAGCCAAAGGTGCGATAGGCCGCCTCGTTCCATTCGAATATGGTCCGATCCGGCTTGAGCCCGACGATGACCGTGCCGGCGGTTTCCAGCAACGAACGCAGAAGTTCGGCGCTGGCTCGCCAGGCCAAGGTTCCGTCGGATGATCCGTATGCAGAGTTCAAGCAGGTCAGGAGCATGACCAGCCTGTCCGTTCCATGACAGTCGAAACTGCACCTGCACCTCTACGTGCGTGAGCCTTGCCGTCCGCCACAGCTCCCTGCCTGCCATTGAAATCGTGGAACCGCCAGCGCACACGACCTGGGGACTGGCCGGCATTGCCAAGCGAAGGCAACGCGTCACCGGCGGTTCCGAAAATCTATTTCGCCTCGGCGCAACCAGGCGGATCCACCGCCTTTCCATTCGTTGCACACGTTTCAAACGGTGGGCTGGTGAACCCGTGCCGATCGCCAGGGAACGACCCGGCACGGGCCACCGCCAACTGCCAACCCCGGCGGATGCTGGATCCGCCACCCCTGGGGTCCAGGCGTCTGGTCGCTTGATTGCTCCTGCGCCGCCGCCGGCCCGCCCGCTGCCAGAGTCGACGAGTGGTTGTTCTCGGCGGCGCGAACCCTCTCCATTCACCCGTTTCGCGCGCCCCACCGTCGTCCGGAAGCACGGTCGCACGCTAGGCTATCCTCCAGCCCCGGGGTATTCGGGCGCGGCCGGGATCTTTGCTCAGGAGGCGTACGGAGTCCGCCGCCAGAAAGGGGCCGTTCCCGGTCGGTTTGTTGCCATGATTTCACATGGCCTGTGAGCGGTGGATTCTGGTAGGGTGCCACCAATCGAATGTCCGTTCAGCCTCCCACCATTCCAGATTACGCTCTGCTCCGCTCGATCGGGCGCGGAGCCTATGGCGAAGTCTGGCTGGCTCGCGGCGTCACCGGACTCCATCGCGCCGTCAAAATCGTGTTCAGGGCCGGGTTTTCAGACGACCGCCCTTACGAGCGCGAGTTTTCCGGTATCAAACGATTCCAGGCCGTCAGCCATTCCCAGGAGAATCTCGTCAACATTCTGCACGTGGGCCGAAACGACGCGGCCGGTTATTTCTTCTATGTCATGGAGCTGGCGGATCCGGCGGGCGCCATGGACGCTGTGGCCGACGGCCCCCTGGAAGATATCTACCGGGCCCCAGGCTCAGACTTGAATGCCGGCAACTATCAGTCCGGCACGCTGAAACAACTCATGCGGACCCGCGGCCGCCTGCCTGTCCCCCAGTGCCTGACCATCGCCAAGGGATTGTCCCGCGCGGTTGAGCATCTGCACCGTCACGGGCTCATCCATCGGGACATCAAACCGTCGAACGTCATCTTCGTGAATCGAGTGCCCAAGCTGGCCGACATCGGCCTCGTTGCAGGCTTGGATGAGTCGCGATCGTTCGTCGGCACGGAAGGGTTTGTTCCGCCGGAAGGACCCGGGACGGTCGGCTCCGACCTGTTTGCCCTCGGTCGGCTGCTTTATGAAATGTCCAGCGGACGCGACCGGATGGATTATCCGCGATTGCCGGAAGACTTCGATCAATTGAACGACCGGGCTGCCCTGCTCGAGTTCAATGAGATCGTGCTCAAAGCGGGCGATCCGGACCGCCAACGCCGCTACGCCTCAGCCGAAGAAGTGGTCCGGGATCTCTTGCTGCTCGAGGCGGGCAAGTCCGTGCGCCGATTGCGGTTGCTGGAGACCCGGTTCGCGCTGGCTTTGCGCGCCGCCGCCGTGGCTATCCTGGTCACGCTTGTGGCGGTGGCCGCGTGGCTTTGGGCAACGTTCCAGGCCCGTGAGGCACACCGAAATTACGTCACGTCGGAGCGACATCGGCTGGCCGCGGAAGCCGCGCTCCGCGATGTCCTGCTTAATCAGGTGCGCGCGAATCGGCAGTCCGGCTGGACCGGACAACGCCTCGAATCCCTCCGGTTGCTGCGCGAGAATCCGTCGATCACCAATAATCTGGCGTTCCGCAGCGAGGCCATCGCGTGTCTCGCGCTCCCGGACGCCCAGCCCCTCCGCTCCCTGCCGCTCCCACGCGGCAATCCTGGCGCCCGCTGGGCCACGGACCGGAACTTGACCCGTTATGCCACCAACGACCCGGTCGGCAACATCTGGATCCGCTCGGTGGCCGATGATCGCCTCCTCCACGTGCTGCCGTCTCCAGGGGCGGGAGTTTTTCGATTCGGCTTTTCCGAGGATGACGAGAAGATCGGCGCTTCGTATCTCGATCGGCGTTTCGTCGTCTGGCCTTTGCGGGATTTTCCAGCCTCCCTGGACAAACCCGAAGAAGCGCCCGCTTGGTCCGCGGTCCCTGAACACATCAAACCCAATCGTGTTCGTTTGCCGGTCGGGGCGTCCGCTGGTGCGAGCGTTTCGGGCGGACTTGAACTCGCCGTGCTCGACAACCGCGGGCAACTTCATCTCGTCAATGTGACGAACGGCTCGGTTTCGCGCGCGCTGACGCTCGATCCGATCCCCGGCAGCGGCGTTCGTTTCAATGCGTCGGGACTAAAATTTGCCGGCGTTCGCTCGAACGATTGCGTGCTTTATCGTGCCAGCGACGGAGCCCGGCTCTTCACGCTGGCCCATGGCGCGCCGGTGACTTCCGTGACCTGGCATCCTGATGGCCGCCGACTCGCCACCACGTGCTACGATTTCAAGGTCCGGATGTGGGACGCCCAGACCGGGCAGCTCCTGGGCGGATTCGAAGATCACGAGGCGGAAACGATCGGCGTCGATTTTGATGAAAGCGGCACTCTGTTCGCCTCCAGTTCCTGGGACGATACGACCCGTCTCTGGTCTCCGGAATCGGCGCGACCTCTGGTTCGGATTCGCGGCGGTGGCAATGGAGCCCGGCTCGCGGCCGATGGCACGCGCTTGGTGTATTCCACCTGGAACCACGAGCGGCTGGTTTTCACGCAGATCATTCCCGGCCGGGAACGTGTCTCACTCCAGCGGGCCCATGGAGTTTACGGCCTGGCGTTTTCTCTGGACGGCCGTCTGATCGCGGCCGGCAACTCCGAGGCGATCAATATCTGGCAATGGCCTTACTATCACCCGGTCGCTGCGTTGCCAGTCTCCAGTTGCTCAACGCCTGCATTTACCCCGGACGGCCGACGCATCATCACTGCGGGATATGGAGTCGCCGGCGAGTGGCCCTTTGAGATCGACGATGCTCGCCGGCTCCTCAAGCTTGGCCCCGCTCGGGAAGTCACTCGCTTTAAAGGCGACTCCAGCTTCAATCTTTCCAGAGACGGACGCCAAGCGGCGCTGACTCGGGATCGGCAAACGCTTCTCATTTCTCGCCAAGATGATCGCTGGGAGCCGGGGCTCACTTTGAATTTCGGTGCCGCGGGAGTTTCGTTCTCGCCCGACCTGAAATGGCGGGCATTCGCCCGCGGCTACAACCGGCTCGAGATTCAGGATGCACAAGGGCGATCCGTCACCAATTTCAACTGTGCCAACGCCACCGTTTCGAAGTTTTCTCCCGACGGCCGATGGCTGGTGCTCGCCCTGACCAATTACTATCAGGCTCATCAAGTTGGTTCCTGGCAACCGGGGCCAACGGTGCTCTGTCACCCGCCAGGGAAACCCAGACGGGAGACGCTCGCTTTCGCAGCGCAGGCGCCGCTGGGAGTTTTTCGGACCGACGACCGATTGATGAGTCTCGTCGATCTTGATGCCTGGCAGATCCTCGCGTCGTTCCCCGTCCCGCTGCACACCACCGCGGCGACGTTGTGTGCGGACGGCTCCAAGCTGGGTGTGGCCACGGAGAAGCTGGGTCTTGAGGTCTGGGATCTCGCGCAAATTCGGGTGGGATTGAGTTCCATGGGGCTGGACTGGTCGACTCCCATCGTGCCGCTGCCGGAAAAGCCGCCACCGCTTCCGCCGCGCCTCGAATCGCAAGTCCTGATTGAAGCGCCGCGACTGACCAATGAAAGTCCTGCACTCGCTGCGCGACTTCCGAAACGCCCCGACCAAGCGCCGGCCAATTGCCTTGATCTCTCCAACTACTACAACGCGAGTCTTGCGGATGGCTGGATTCCTTCGTTCAAACTCGGCACCACTCCGGAACACAACCTTCCAATTCCGCCCGGCGTGAGCCGGTTGGCCGAGGTTGACTTCGACGTCCGAGGGGTCATTCAGCTGGCCAGTTCCACGCTCGCAGCCCGCAACGGCCGCTTTCCGGATGAGGTCGGCGGAATTCCCGTTCGGCGTCGCTGCCAGCGAATTCATTTTCTCCACGGTACCGATTGGCGCGGCAAGCCGGGCGCTCTCGTCGGTGCCTATGCCGTTCGATACATGACTGGTGAGGAGGAAATCGTGTGGATTACCTACGGACGCGACCTCGTCGACTGGTGGGTGGAACCGACGCCTGCAGCTGGGACCAACGCTCCGGTTGTCGCTTGGGTTGGCACTAACGCAGCCAGCCGTCGACAAAACAGCTCCATTCGCGTCTATCGCACCACGTGGGAGAATCCGCGGTGGGACTTGCCCGTTCAATCCATTGACTTTGCTTCCCTGAAAACGGCTACCGGGCCGTTCCTTCTCGCCATTACGGTTGAGTAAAGTTTCCGACGAAAGGGCGAGGCTGCAAATCGGCCCAGCGAAGGAGCACAGGCTTCAAAGAGTCGCGCAGTCGCGCGGAGTCGCGACTTCCGTAAAGAAACCGATTGACCTCGGTTCATATCTTCGCCTACCTTCGCCGCCAGTGATTTTGAACATCAATAGCCGACTGCTGCTGACCAACCTCCTGCTGCTGAGCAGGGCAGTCGGGTCTTGATCGAATTTTGAACCATCAAACCCCACTGCCAAACCGGCGGTGGGGTTTTTGTTTTGCCCGATGGAAGATGGACTGAACGAAAGCCGCGCCGCCAAACCAAGATCGGATACTGCCATGACCAACAATCGCATCATCATCTTCGACACCACGCTCCGTGATGGCGAGCAATGCCCGGGCGCAGCCATGACCCCTCGGGAAAAGCTCGAGGTGGCCCGCCAGCTGGCCCGGCTCAATGTCGACGTCATCGAAGCGGGCTTTCCCGTGGCCAGTGAAGGCGACTTCAATTCAGTCCAGGAAATCGCACGCGAGGTCAAAGGACCAACCATCTGCGGCCTTGCCCGTTGTGTACCCAAGGACATCGAGGCGGCCGGACTGGCCGTGAAACCGGCGGGCCGAAAGGGACGAATCCACGTGTTCCTTGGAACCTCGAAACTCCATCGCGAGTTCAAGCTTGGAAAGGCTCAGGGAGAAATTCTTCGCTTGGCCGCCGAAGGCGTTAGGCAGGCCCGATCCTACGTCAAGGATGTAGAGTTCTCCCCCGAGGATGCCTCCCGGACTGAACTTGATTTCCTTGTCCAAGTCGTCGAGGTCGCCATCGCGGCCGGCGCCACCACCATCAACATGCCGGACACCACCGGCTACGCGACTCCGGCCGAGTATGAACGCATGTTTCGTTATGTCATCACCCACGCCCGGGGCGCCAAAAACGTCATCTTCAGTGCCCATTGCCACGATGACCTCGGCCTCGCGGTGGCCAATTCGCTCGCCGCAATCCAGGGTGGCGCCCGTCAGGTGGAGGGCACCATCAACGGCATTGGCGAACGCGCCGGCAACACGGCGTTGGAAGAATTCGTGATGGCAGTCCGCACGCGCAACGACATGTTCAAAGGTCTTCAGACCGGGTTGAAACCCCGCGAGATCGTCAAGACCTCACGCCTCGTCTCGCGGATGTGCAGTTTCCCCGTCCCGCGCAACAAGGCGATTGTGGGGGCCAATGCCTTTGCCCACGGCAGTGGCATTCATCAGGACGGAATCCTCAAAAAGCGGGAAACCTATGAGATTATGGACCCCACAGACGTCGGCTGGGGCTTGACCGAACTTCCCCTTACCAAACACAGCGGACGTGCGGCCGTGGCCGCCCGCCTCCGTCACCTCGGTTTCAAAATGTCGGACGCCGATGTGGCTGCGCTTTTCGCCCGGTTCAAAGAACTCGGGGATCGGAAAAAATTCGTCTACGACGAAGACTTGGCTGCTTTGGTGGAAGGTCAGATTGCCGAAGTGCCCGAGACATGGTCGCTGGACTATCTTTGTGTCAGCAGCGGCAACACCACCGTTCCGACGGCCACCATACGGTTGAAGAAGGCATCCAAGACGCCGGTTCTCTTGCAGGATGCGAGTATTGGTGATGGCCCGGTCGACGCCGCATTGAAGGCGATGGATCGCATCACCAAAACCCGAGGGAAGCTTTTGGATTACCAGCTTCGGGCGGTGAGCGAAGGTAAGGATGCTTTGGGTGAGGTCACGATGAAGGTGGATTTTGGCGGAGCCGAACCTGTCACGGGGAAGGGCGCCAGTACCGATGTGATTGAGGCCAGTGCGCGCGCCTACTTGAACGCGGTCAATCGATTCCTGGGCGAATCGGGCGCGAAGCCGAAGACGGCGCGGGGCAATCGGCCGTAGGTGAGAAGAGGGTCGGAGGCGGGTTGGTTGGATCGCGTTTCGATGGAACCGCGCCCGGGCCGCCTCTCGAATCGTGGCTGGGCCCTGACTCGAGGGAATGCTGGGTCCTGGAGCGTCTCATCGGTCGTGGGGCCATTTCTTTCTTGCCCAGAAGAGATGCATTTCTGATGCTGGCGGGCGTTCGTTGGTAGGCGGCGGGGTAGCCAAGTGGTAAGGCACGGCTCTGCAAAAGCTGCATTCGTCGGTTCGATTCCGACCCTCGCCTCCAGTCCGTTTCATTGGGCTTTTGGCGGAAAAACCGCGGAACCTTCAGTGAAAGCTTCAGTGACGGGCTGACTCTGCCAGAACCGGGGTTAACCGCGCACTGCCGCTCCACTACCCGCTCCAGGGTCGCATTGGCGATGGCTCATGCTCATGGACATGCATCGAGCCATGAAAAGCCGCTACCGGGTTTTCCGCCGTGGGTGGGGCACCTACTACTGCGAGGACCTTGTCACCAAGAAGCAGGAAACCCTCAAGACCCGCGACAAGGACGAAGCCCACCGTCTCGTCGCCGCGAAGAACGAAACCGAAACCACTCCGGCGTTCAGCCTCCACCTCGCCCGCGTCTACTGGCAGGCGGGCGACCCCGCCGCCGCCCGGCGGACGTGGCAGGACGTAATGGATGAAATCCTGAAGCTCAAGCAGGACGAAACCCGCCACCGCTGGGGCACCGCCATCAAGGACCGGGCCTTCGACGACCTGCGCGCCCTGGTGGTGCTGGAAACGCGGGCCGAACATTTCCTCCGCGTGCTGGAGCATGGGAAGGTCTCCACGAACGTCTACCTGCGGCGCATCCACAACTTCGCCCTCGACATGAACTGGTTGCCGTGGCCGGTGCTGCCGAAGAAGCGGTGGCCGGGCGTCCGGTTCAAGGACAAACGCGGCATCACGGCGGGCGAGCACCGCGCCATCGTTGAACGCGAACTGAACCCGGAGCGCCGGGCGTTCTACCAACTGGCGTGGCACCTCGGGGCCTCGCAGTCGGATATCGCGTATCTGGAAGCCGCGAACATCGACTGGGAAGCGCGGGTGATTTCGTTCTCCCGGAAAAAGACCGGTTCCATCGCCATCATGCGCTTCGACGGGGACGT
>JBGARF010000056.1:0-25296 GCA_044230345.1 Limisphaerales bacterium | reverse complement strand
CCCGGGTGTTGGGTGATGCAGAGCCTTCCCGCCTGATCATAGACGAAACTGGTGGTCTTGCCCATCGCATCGGTCTGGGAGTTGAGCGAACCGCAATCGCAGTATTCGAAAGAGTTGGTGCTGCGGGCGTCGACGGCGCGAGTCAGCTGACGGAAGCCGTTGTAACCGTAGTCACGCGTGTTGCCGAGGCGATCGGTGGTTCGCACGAGATTGAGGTTCGAGTAGCTCTGGGCTTGAGAGGTGCCATCGGGATAAATCGTCGAGAGCAACCGCCCCAGACGATCGTGAGTATAGGTGGTCGCCAGACCTAGGGTGTTCGTGATCACAAATACATTTCCGTTGGAGTACGCGAACAGGTTGGTGTTTTGGATCTCAAGGTGGATTTGTTGGGCGACGAAATCAGCCCAAGTCCCGCTGGCGTTGTAGAGATTGGTGGTCGTCAGTCCACCGGCTGTGCGCACGGAGGTGGCCTGTTGTTTGGAGTTGTAGGTGTACGTAGTCGCTTCGTTCAGAGCGTTGAAGTTCGTAATAATCCGGTGCCCTGCGTTGAACACGTTACTGGTGACCTGCCGGCTGACGGCGCCGAGTCGCTGTATGTGGCGGGTCAAGTCGATATTGTTGGCGGCGTATTCGTATTGATTCGTGCGGCATTCACAGTTGCCAGCGAGCGTGGTGTAGGTTTCGACGTGCAACGTGGGATGGCCGAGTGTGTTGTGCTCGGCATAGGCAAACCGGGATTCGCCCTTGGGCAGTTTGAAGGCGGTGAACCTGGGAATGAGCATTGCTCCTTCCTGATCCCGGCTGCCGGCTGATTTTCCGGCGTAATCGTACCATTGAATCTGGCCCTGGGTCGTCCCGTCCGGGCTTCTCTCACGGCGGAAAGACAAGACGTTACCCGGAGCATTGGTGCCCGCGGCCTTGAGCCAGTGGCTCAGGCGTGCCTTCAGGTAATCGGCGCTGGTCAAATTGCTGACGTTGAAGCTGCCGTTGAGCAGGTTGGTTCGGACGAGATCGGCGAGGTTCTCGAACTGGCGAGGTCCCCAATGGAACGAGTTGCGTTTATCGCTTTCCAGATGATCGAACGTGTTGGAGAGGGAGAACAGCGCGCCGTTCGTGGTGGTGGGGACATACCCGGTGTGGTTGGCTGGAACCTTTCCGCCATCAACCTGGGCGTTGTAAACGTACAGGTGATTGCGGATGCCCAGTTCGGTGACCTTCACCGCGTCCATCGTGTTCGAGATGGAGAAGTAGGTGAACGTGTTGGTGCCGTAGGGCGTGATCAGGGCGGTCAGGTTGGTGGCATCGTATTGCATTTTGCTGCTGAGACCTTCGACGTCGACAATGTTCGTGAGCTGGCCCGAGTTGTCGTATTCCAATCGATTGGTCAAGCCGTGCGGGCCAATAACTTTGGAGATGAGGTTGGAATAGATGCCGGCTTGGACATACTCAAACGTGATGGCGCGGCTGTCGACGTCGACGACTTGTTTGAGCCGGAGGCCATTACTGTGTTCGTACTCGAACGTCATTGCATTGCCGTAAAGATCTTCTTTCCGGGTCAGGAAATGGCGGGTGACACCGCTCATGTTGGTGGTAATGCCGAAGGTAAAGGTCGTGCCATCGTGGCCTTGGAGGATGTTCGTGCCCGAAACCTGGGTCAATTTTCCGAGGGTCGCGGAGTGGATTTGGTTGACGGTGTACTTTCGGGATGACCCATCGCCGAGGTACGCCCAGAAGTTGGTGCTCTCGGTCGGGATCGCTTCGAGATACGATCGCCAGGGCGAATGCCAACGTTTGCCGACGCTGAAAACTTTCGGTTCCGAGGCGTCCACCAGCCCTTGGGTTCCGAGTCGGTTCTTGTAGTGCACGGAGAATCGAACCGTCCGGCCACGGCTGGCCGCATAGTAGAGGGGGTTGTCCTTGAGCCAGACATTGATGTCGGGCTCGCTGACCATCCACGTGGCGAGTGCCATCGAAGGATTGACGGTTGGGGTCCCGCAGGCTGGTCTGCAATTGCTGGGTTGCGGCAGCCCTGAACGCGGGTAACCCGAAGGTGGCGGCTGTGAGATGGTTGGTCCGATGATAGGAGGGGTTACTGGTGGTGTCACCGTTGGCGGCGGATAGCCGCCGCTGCAAGTCGAGCACTGGCCATCGAGCTGGAAATTGTAGCCGGGCGAGGTTGTCGGCGTGCAACTGCCCAGATTGTCCGGATTAGGCACTTGGGCCCAGACGGGAAGCGAAGCGAGAGCAAAGAGGATCGGCAAGGCTTTCATATCAAGGTCGAGAATGAGCTGCGGTTACGGGATCTGGCTGCCGTTCTTCGGACGAGTGATGAGGACTTTGAGGCCCGAATCGGTGGCATCGTTGGTTTTGGTCTCCCCGGAATCAAGGACCCCGTCGCCATCGAAGTCCTCCAGGTAGTCCGGCCAGGCATCGCCATCCGAGTTCAAGGGCACGCCGTTGGCGTCGGTGGCGACATAGTGGTATCCGAGTTCAGCCAGAGAATTGGTTTCCTTTACCTGGTTGGTGCTGGAAGTGAACCAATACAGGGCAAATAGAATGAGCCAAGCGCGCCCGTCTGGTAGCTAATGTTGGTTCCCGCCAGCAGGACATCGAGCGACGCCGAATTGGTCAGTCGACCGCCCCCGGTCGTGTATCCATTGTAATTGTGGCCTATCACCGCCGCCTGAACTGGAATGGCCACGCCATCGAACAGGTTGTTCGTAAAGGCCCAGGTTCCGCCGTTGACCCGCGAGAAACTGTGCGACCCACCGCGGAAGGTCGAATTGCGGACGATGGGGTTCATCGTCCCTCGATCGTCCACTAGGCTCAGGCCCGACCGGTTGAACAGGCAGTTGCTAAAGGTCAGGGTCGGGCCCTGAGCGTAGAGGTCGCCGATGTGAAACTCGCTGTCCGCGAAGGAGTGAGTGCCGTTATCCGAGTCCGCTGAATAAAAATGCTCAGCGCAAGCCGTCATCGCCGACCAGTGCGTAAAGCGGGTGGTCACGCGCGGCGGGATTGCGCTGGTGGACCAGCCCGTAATCATGCGTATCCCCACAGTCCAATTGGTTGTGGCCTGCTCTTGAACGTTGAGGAAGGAAATGATGCGGTTTGGCCGGTCCGGAGCTCCTACACTGATGAAGCTGGCGGCCCCGCCAATGCCCAAACCTACAGAGTTAACGTTGCGAATGGCGATGGTTGTCCCGTTCGAAACTGTGATTGTGGCGTTTGTCAGCTTCAGGCCGGCGATAACGTAGTCAATGGGCCAATAGTGCGCGCCGAGATCGGGAGTATCGGAGTCTCTCTGTGCTTGGGGAGATAGGTCGAGATTGTTGGTGTACCAATCTCCGCCCTCAATCTGGATGGGCGGGTAGGTGGTCATTTTACCTAGATCGCGGAGCAAAGCAGCCGTGATGTTCGTGGTGCCGATGTTTCGGTAAGCGCTATTGGTCCCGAGGTATGCGCTGCCGGCACCGACGGTCTGGAGAATGTCCGTGCCTGACACCTTGACTGTAAGGTTGGTGGTAATGGTGGCGTTACCCCAATTCGTGACATTGACCAGGAGCCCGTTCGTCAGCGCGAGGGAGGCGCTGGTCCCGGTGTTGGTACTAAAATCGCGGCATTTGCTGACGGTCAAGTTCTCGGCCACACCCGTGTAATTGAAGCCCGCGATGGCGCGGTCCGAGTCGTAGACCAGCGCATTGCCCAGGGCCAGAGAAGATGACGAATCGATCCAAATGGCCGTGGGACAATGAACGAACTGCGCATGCCGCAGGGTCTGCGCTCCCGAGCCGGAATCGTAGTAGAGGCCCGGGTTGCCGTAGGAGAACCGGAGATTGCCCAGCACCGTGCTGTTGACGAGGTGCAGGTGCGCCTCGCCGAAGGTCGCATTCGCTGATGGGCTACCCGTACTGCCGCTGATGGTCGTCCCAATGCTGTTGTCGTTTTTCGACGTAAACACCGCGGGCCGATAGGGTTCCGTCTGGCAGTCAACACTGCCGCCCGATGCCACTCGCAGCGTGGCACCCGTGGCGTGCTTGGTCACCGAGCCTCCTTCTATGATAAGATTGGTGACGGTGATGTCCCCGGACAAATAGTAAGTCGTGTCTCCCTTGAGCGTCAGCGAACCGTAGATGCCGGTTAAATCGAAATCCGCGACCAGGGCGCGTCCTGGCAGCGACACCGCGGCCGTTTCGATCTTGCCGGTGTTTCGTTTTAGCACGGGGGCGCTTGGAAAGGGCCGGGCATTGGCCGCAATCAGGGTCTTGCGATCCCGATTTACGGCACGAACCGCCGCTTGCTGAACTCCGATCCGATCCAGTTCTGCATTAGCGAGGGCCACCGAGATCGCCTCCACCAGGAATATCCGGCCTTCAATCGTCAGCCATTGTTTGGTGACCGGGAAACTCGGACCGCCGCCATTCAAACTAAAGGCTTTACCTTCGCCAATCTGCATTGCGCCAAAATCCACCGTCACATCCTGCCTTCCATCGCGAACCGAGGCTTGAAGGATGGGCGGCGGCGGGTTCACAAACTCCGTCCAGATCTCCAGCCTCGTCGTGGCCTCATTGAACCCATTGGGAAGCGTGATTTTTTGAAGGAGCAAGACGTCTTGGGAGATCCCGTCTCGTCGGTAGGTGTAGCGCAGAGTAGCCGACACATCGTCGAATGCATCGGGGTAGACCAGCACGTTGGGAGCGTGTAACTGGCCCACCGAATCCTTGATGCCGGCCAGGAGCAGGCTGGCTTGATTGGCTTCGTCGTAGAGCCCAAGGCCAAGCACGTGACACTGCAGCCGCTTGCCATCGGGCGTTTCAATGTCGACGGCGCCCGGCGTGGCGATGTTCGGTGCGAACACCACTTTCGCCTGCGTCTGCCTTCCGATGGCACCGTCTTGGAACAGTTCGAGGACCTCCCGGCTTTCCAAAAGCCGGCCCTCCTGCTCGTAGTGCATGCCGTGGGCCAGCTCGGTATAGGACGACGCGCGCTCAAACGTCCGTCCATCCGGCAGCGGCACGGTCTCGGTCTGACGCCACAGTCGATGGTGCAATCCGCGCTCGATGACGACGGCGTCTGCACCCTCGAGGCGTGGCCCAACCGTCACCGTGAATAGTCCAGCGACCAACCAGGAAAGCGTTTTCATATTCTTTTGAGGCCCTCGTTCTTTGTTCAATCGATAGCTCGGTCCATAGTGCGTCGCTCTTGCCACCAACCGCTTTTGCCTAACTAATGCTGCCAACGCTTGCTCAACGTCTCGGACAGCGATCCAAGTCTGTTGCCGTTGCAACCACCAGGTTGCGATGCCATGGAGCGTGTCCTCCGCTTGCGGATGGCGCTGCAAATAGCCGAGAATCAGCTCCGCAACCGGATTGGCACGCCGCTTTGGCGGACGCCTTTTAGATTGGTTTGAGTTCATGCTACCAATAGCAGCCTAAATGCCAGCGGGGGATCCCCGGTTTTGTTGGGCTTTTTGAACGGCGAGTGCGGAAAATGTTTTAAATTTAAAACATCGATCGAGCCGATTTTTGGGTTAAGTCGCTCTCGGAGAAGGACTAGATGTGGTGCCGTAAAAATACGACGGATGCCGTAAAATTAAGACGGCCGGGAGAGGGCAAACAGGCCCATTCGAGAGAAGAGTTACCAGCTACGGGCGATGGCCGTCAGATCTCTTTTGATCTGCGAGCAAATGGTGCTTTCGCAGAAGATTCCACATCGCTCCTCGCTGCATTCCCGCGGCTCGCGCAGCTTTCGACACGTTGTATCCGGCTTCCTCAAGAGTACGACTCAGGTATTTCAGCTCAAAGTTTCGCACCGCCATTGCTTTGGCCGTTTTGAACGACGCACGGACTGTTTCTCCGCCGCGCTCCGGATCTGGCAAATCGAATTGTGCGGCGGTAAGGGACTCGCCGTCTGAAAAAATTACCGCCTGTTCGATGACGTCCTTCAATTCCCGCACATTCCCTGGCCAATCGTAGCTGGAGAGCTTGTCGACACAGCCTCTACCAAGCCGCCGGACAGGCCGCTTGTGCTCCTGAGCAAACATTGCGAGGAAATGATTCGCCAAGATCTCGATGTCTCCCGGACGATTTCGAAGAGGAGGAAGAACCAACTCGGCCACTTTGAGGCGATGGTAGAGGTCTCGTCGAAACAGGCCTTTGTCGACGTTGGCAGCGAGATCTTGATTGGTGATCGCTACCATTCGAACATTCGCTCTCAAGCACTCTTGCCCTCCGAGCCGATGGTAGTTTCGGTCTTCAATGAAACGCAGGAAAATTGCCTGGGCGGGTAGCGGGAGCGAATCCAACTCGTCCAGAACCAGTGTCCCCCCTTCCGCGCATCCGATCAGGCCCTTGGCGGGGCCGACCGCTCCAGTATACGCTCCCGGTTCGTGTCCGAAGAACTCGTTGGCGAACAGTTCCGCTGGAAGGCGCCCGCAGTTTTCCGGGACGAATGGGCCCTTACGTCGGGGGCTCAGGTAATGAATCGCCCGGGCCACCAGTTCCTTACCGGTGCCAGTTTCTCCCCGGATCAGAACGACAGCATCAGTTTCGGCGACGCGGGGAATCTTGCGGGCCAACTCAACAATGGTCGGGCTTTGCCCGATGAGCGCGACGAAACGATCGACCTCGTCGCTGGACCTCCGATGCTCGCGATCCGTTCTTTTGTTCCTCGCCATAAGTCCTTTCCCTGGAGGCAACCCGCCATCTGGATTTAGCCACGATGGCAGTACGAGTTTTCAATGTGAAGATTCGGCCATCACCCGAGCAGGCGAGGGGCCAAGAGTTGTGCAGGCAACGACAAGGCCCAAGCCAATTTTGTAAAACTGTCGCATTCGTCACAGGCTCAACCGATTGCATTCGTAAACCTGCGGAAAATCTAATTCCGCGCAGGAAGTGAACACACCGGGTCTTTGTTGGGGTTTACGAATGAGAGGGTCGGATTCTTACAAAAAAGTGAAACTTTTTTTCTCCGAGGCGGCGAACCCTATCATGGGCCGGGGAATGGCTAAGGCAATCCTGGGTGAGGGTGCGAAACGACCTGGTGGCAACTCGACCGGTCCAAAGCTGGGGGCACTTGTGGTGGGCTCGTCTATGGGGTTCGAGTGCGAGCCTCATTTTTTCTTCGACAATGTCAGACGCGAGAAGCGTCGTCGATAAACGCGATGAGCCGGGACTGCACCGAGGAACCCTCGGGTTGGACAAAAGTAAGCGTCATTTAGACCGCATCTAGCGGAGGTCGGGGCTGTTCGTGGTAAAACCACGAGCATGAATGAAGAGCTGAAGAAGCAAAGCGTGCCGCGGCGGTTTGGAATGGAGCAGCGACGGCAGCTGCTGGAGGCGTTCACCCAACGACAGGAACCAGCGGTGGAGTTTGCGCGGCGGCACGGAGTAGCGACATCAACGTTGCACCGCTGGGCCAAGGTGGAAAGGGCCGGAGGCAGCCGGCGCAAGACGCCGCTGGAGTTTCGTGAGGTCCACGTGACTGGCCCGGCGGCGAGTTCGTGGACGGGAGAAGTGAGCCTGCCCAATGGCGCTGCAGTGCGGTGGAACGGAGCGGCGGGCTTGGCTGGAATCGAGGGTCTGCTGGCACAACTGCGCCGGCCATGCTGACGTTGGGTTCGGCCACACGCATCACGTAGGCCTTGCTCGGCCACCCACGGTAAACCGGCAACTTGTATGAAGTATCCTCCAGCGCCCCGGTCGAGGTCTCCCAATCCAGTGCGTCGTATCCCTTGTATTCCGAGAACCGTAGGTGTCCTGGCACTTTTCCGCGCTTCTCGGCCGCACCGAGGTGCAAGGGTGCAATCGCCAGCAAGAGCAGCGCAGACAAGATTGGTCGAAGCCTCATATGATGGACCGGTTAAATCACATTCCGGCTTCCGGTGCAATTCTGCATTTGATCTGGCCCAATTGGCAGAATGGCAGAATCGCGCGACAATCAGACCTCCATCGGCGCGAAGAACTCCACCGCGCCGGCCCCCAGTTCGGCCAGAGTCTTGAACAATCGTGCGCGCACGATCCTCAAAGCGCCTCATCGCCTTACCGAATATCGTGTATCAGCTACACCACACGAAAACCGCGAACTGCGATGCTCGGTGTGATGCGTTTCGGAGTGGGTATTTCAGCCTGCGGAAGGAGTGATGGTGATCACGGAGGACACCCGTGAAGTCCGAACTCATTACCTGGCTCGCAGGTCTCGCTGAAAATGATCCGCGCCTTCAAAGTGTCGACGACATTCGGCGAGGAGATCGTCCCGAGCGGGAGGAACGACACTTTTCGCTGAAGGAGATTTCCCGGCACGAGCTCATTCGGAAGCATCCGGTTTGGCTGCACCGCCTTCAGGTTCCCACACACTGTGGCGAATTCGTGGCCGGTCGTCGTGCCTACCGGCTTTCCCGAGTCTTGGATTATCTGAAGTCTGATCGTTGTCGTGCACGCATTGCAGAACTGAACGCCGAGCGCAAACGACGGGCAGTTTCCAGCCCGTAGCCAGTTTGGATCCCCTGAGCCCACTGAGGCGGTATCGTCCGCGCCGCGAGGGGCGACATTCAGCCAGGCTTCCCCTTCCCCTTCTCAGTTTCCGTAGCCCGGGCGGTGAGCGCCCCGGGATTGTCGGCCTTCCAATTCTCAATCCGACCCTCTCCAAAGGGCAGACCTCCGGAAACGAGATCGAACCGGGCAGGTGGAAAGTTTTCAATGACCCCGGGAGCCAATACGGATTCCGCGCGTGTCGAACACAAAAAGGCTGGTCCAAAAAAGGGGATAAAAAGGGGAAAGAATTGTGCGGGACTGCCCAAAATTGCGCGAGATTGCTCCGCACGACAAAACGCAACAATCGCCAATGAAATCAGTGGTTTTATTAAGGTTTGAAGTGGAGCGGGTGAAGGGAATCGAACCCTCGTCTCAGGCTTGGGAAGCCCACATTCTACCATTGAACCACACCCGCAGTCGTGTGACACCTTGGATCTAGCAAGATCTTGCCGGGCCCGCAACAGGTGTTTTCCCAAGGTCTCTCTTCGATCTCCACCAACCTTCGCGCTGCCGGCCTCGTGCGCCGGACCGGCGCCCGCAAACGCAAACGGGAGCGGTTGCGCCCGAGGCCAATAAACATCTGGCACCAAGCGAAAATTGACGTAACCTCCTCGGCTCTGCCTCAGTCTACCCATGGACCAGAACGTGCCAGACCAGGTCCCATCGGGCTTGGGGTGGGACGTTTTTTGCATTGTTCCGTTCCGTATTATGAGACGTATCGTTTTGCTCTTCGCCGGATGCCTCGGACTGTTGTTCACACAGCCAACCTGGGCTCAGCCTGCCAATGATGCCTTCGCCAGTGCCTGGACCCTGACCGGAGCGGTGGTTTCCACCAACGGCAACTCCAACGGCGGCACCAAGGAGACCGGGGAACCCAACCACGCCGGGCGGCCGGGCGGTCGGTCGGTCTGGTTCAATTGGACCGCTCCGCGCTCCGCGACGGTGCGCATCTCCACCGACGGCAGCGCGTTCAACACCCTGCTTGGTGTCTATACGGGCAATTCCGTCTCGGCCCTGGCGCTGGTGGCGGAAAACGACGACATTCAGCCTGGATTCGGCGGCAACAACCGCAGTCGGGTGGAGTTTTTGGCCAACGCAGGAACAACCTACCGCGTCGCGATCGACGGCCGCTCCGGTGGTGGCGGCGGCGGCGCGGCGTCGGGGGCCTACGTGCTCAGCATTCAAACGCTCGCGTCCGTGGTGTTCGCGGCGCCGACCAACAACTCCGTCCAGTTTGCCGGCACGCCAATCCCGCTGCGCGTGGACGTGACGGTGCCCACGCCGCCGGTCCAACGAGTCGATTTTTACTGGTTCGAATCCATCATTGGCAGCGATACCAGCGCTCCATACGAGTCGGTTTTCAGCGGAGCCATCCTTGGCACCAACGCATTTCGGGCTGTCGCGCTGGATGGGGCGGGATTGTCATGGACATCGTCCGTGGTCAACGTGGTGGTGCTTTCCGAGGGCGTGACCATCGTTTCACCGCTCAACCCTTCCTACCTTTTTAGCACAAACCCGCTCCCGGTCTCTGCGGTGGGCCTTCTGCCGCCCGGCGCTGGCACCATCACCAACGTCGAGTTCTTCGTCGATGGACAACGGTTTGCGCAGGACGGCTCGGCACCGTTCAGCGCGGTCTGGAGCACGGTCACGCCCGGCACCCATCGCCTGACGGCAACCGGCCGTTCCTCGTTAGGCGCGACCTACAATTCGGCCCCGGCCAACGTGGCGGTGGCGAGGACGCTCGTCCCCTCCAATTCCGTCTGGAAATATCTGGACAATGGAACCGATCAGGGCGCGGCGTGGGTTGCATCGGACTTCAATGACAGCAGTTGGGCCAGCGGCCCGGCGCAACTCGGCTACGGGGATGGCGATGAGGCAACCGTCGTTGGCTTTGGACCTGACCCGAACAATCGTTACATCACGACCTATTTCCGGCGTTCGTTCCCGGTGGAAAACGCGGCGCAGTATTTGGGAATGCTGCTCAACGTGCAGAAGGACGACGGCGCCGTCGCCTATTTGAACGGCGTCGAAGTCGCGCGTTACAACATGCCCGGAGGCCCGGTTAACTTCACCACGCTGGCTCCAAATGATCCGGCCGATGGCGCTGGATTCAACAGCGCGTTCGTGGACGGCTCGTTGCTGGTGGAAGGAAACAACGTGCTGGCAGTGGAGGTTCATCAAACGACCGCCAGCAGCTCCGACATCAGTTTCAATCTGGAGCTGGTCGCAATTCCAAACATCATCTTGAACAGCGAACCTCTGCTGGAGATTGTGACTCCCCCGGACGGCTTCACGTTCTACGGACCGGCCAGCATCGATTTCGAAGCCGACGCCTTTGACGAGGACGGCACGATCGCGCGGTTGGAGTTTTTTGTTGATGGCACCAAGCTTGGCGAGAGCCCTTCGGCACCCGCATCGGTGGTCTGGACTGCGCCACCCCTGGGACCGCACACCTTGACGGCCGTGGCGACGGACGATCAGGGTGCGAAAACCACGCGCTCGGTCTCGATCTTCGTCTACGACGCCGCCGGCACTCCGCTGGTGAACCTGCTCAGCCCGAGTTCCGGGTCCACCTTTGAGGCGCCCACAAATCTGCTGCTCATCGCCAGCGCCTACGCTCCGGCGGGCATCACCAACGTCCAGTTCCTCAACCGGGGGGCCGTCATTGGTTCCGCACGTCAGACTCCGTACACCAACCTGTGGGTGAACGCCGCGGTCGGAACGAATTTGCTGGCTGCGGTCGGCTACGACGGAACCGGCCGCGCGGTGACATCGCAAGTGGCGACGGTCATTGTCCGCCCGCCGCCACCGAACGTTCTTGCTCCCACCATCGCGAGTGTTTCCCCGGTTCCGGAGACCACCGTCGCGAGCCTGACCTCGATCCAGGTGACGTTCAGTGAACGCGTCACGGGCGTGGATGCCACGGACCTGTTGATCAACGGCGTGCCGGCTGCCGGCGTGACGGGAAGCGGGACGACCTACACCTTCACCTTTCCGCGGCCGGCCAACGGCATCGTGCTCGTGACCTGGTCCAATCTGGCCAACATCTACGACGTCGGCTTTCCTCCGCTGGGTTTCGACGGTGGCGAACCGGGTGCGTTCTGGAGCTACGAACAAGTCGACGCCGAGCCTCCGACCGTCTTTGCGCGCACGCCCGCCGCCGGAGCGACTGTGACCAACCTGACTCAAATCACCGTGGTCTTTTCTGAACCCGTGCGGGGCGTGGACGCGGCCGACCTGCTCGTCAACGGAACACCGGCCTTCGGCGTGAGCGGGAGCGGCAGCAACTACACGTTCAGCTTGAACCAGCCCGCGGGTGGCGCGGTGAATGTGGGTTGGGCCACGACGGCTGGCATCTCGGATCTGGCCAATCCTTCCAATCCCTTCAACCCCACCGGCGCAGGCGCAACCTGGGCCTACACGCTGGACTTGCGGACGATTCTCGTGCAATCCAACGCCACGTGGCGGTTCCTCAAGGGAGTGGCCGAAGCCTCGAGCCCCATCGACGCTTGGCGCGGATTGGCTTACGACGACGCGGGCTGGTCGAACGCTGCGGCGCCTTTTTACTACGGCGATCCTTACAGCACCGCCGCGAATCCCGGCACGCTGTTGAGTGACATGCAGGCCGGCTACAGCAGCATTTATTTGCGGCACAAATTCACGGTGCCCTTCGCTGCCGCAGTCTCCAACCTGTTCCTCGTTCACCAGTCCGACGATGGTTTCATCGCCTGGATCAACGGAGCCGAGGTGATCCGCTACAACCTGGGCGCTGGCGAAATCCCCTACAACGGATCCGCGCCCAGCTCGATCAATGAACCGAATAACAGCGGTGCGCCCTATACTTCGGTCACACTCGCCAATCCGGCGGCCTATCTGGTCAACGGCGAGAACGTGCTCACAGTGCACGCGTTCAACAACCAGCCCACGACCAGCTCCGACTTCGGATTCAACGCCCAACTCTACACCTTCGTGCTCGATCCGAGCACCGTCCCGCCCACCGTTGTCAATGTCAGTCCGCGGGCCGGAGAAATTTTCGCCCTGACCAATATCACCGTCACGTTCTCCGAAGCAGTCACCGGTGTGACCGCCGGCGATCTCCTCGTCAACGGCGTGCCGGCCACAACGGTGACCTCGACCACAAACACCACGTACACCTTCGGCTTCGCCCAGCCGGCGTTCGGGCGGGTCGACCTCTCCTGGGCAACGGATCACGGCATTCAGGACTCGGACGTGCCGCCAAAGGCATTCGACCGAACGGGCGCAGGCGCCACGCTCAGCTACACCTTGATCAATCCCAGCGCGCCCACGGTTGCCTCCCAATCGCCCTCGGCCAACAGCGTGGTCAGCCAGTTGACCCAGGTCACCGTCAACTTCAGCGAGGCCGTCCAGGGGGTCAACGCTGCGGACCTTCTGATCAACGGAGTTCCCGCCGCTGGCATTTCGGGCGGTCCGGCCAACTACGTCTTCACCTTCCCGCAACCCGCCTACGGACCGATCAACCTGGCGTGGGCTGCCGGCGCCGGAATCACCGATCGCGAGAATCCGGCCAACCCATTCGATCCCGCACGGGCCGTCAACCTTTGGTCCTACACGCTGGTCGATCAGACGGCGCCGGTCATCGCGGCCCAGTCCCCCGCCTCCGGCAGTTCGGTGGTCAATCTTACGTCGCTGACTGTGACTTTCAGCGAGCCGGTAACGGGCGTGAATGCAGGCGACCTGCTGATCAACGGCGAACCCGCCACCTCGGTGTCGGGCGGCCCCACAACCTGGACCTTTGCCTTTCCCCAGCCCAACGCAACCGTGATCAACATCTCCTGGCTCAACGCCCATGGCATTCGCGACCTGGCGCCGGTTTCCAATCCATTCGACGCGTCCGGCCCCGGCGCTGCCTGGAGCTACACGACGGTGGACAATCTGGCGCCACAGGTCGCCGTGCTCACGCCTCCTCCGGGGGCCACGGTCCGGTCGTTGGCCCAACTCGTGGTCAGCTTCACGGAGCCGGTAGCGGGGCTCGGAACCAACGATCTCCTGATGAACAACCGTCCGGCGCTTTCGTTGAGCGGATCGGGCGCAGGCCCGTACACCTTCAACTTCACGGCGCCGTCGAACGGGCTGGTGGAATTGCGCTGGATCGTCGGGCACGGCATTACCGACCTGGCCAGCCCGCCCAACGCATTTTCGGGCGGAGACTGGACCTACACCCTGGACCCGAACGCCAGCTTTGCCGGGTCCGTGGTCATCAGTGAAATCATGTTCAATCCTCCCGGCGGCGCGCCAGCCGACGAATGGATCGAGCTGCTTAACGTCAGCCCCAGCCCGGTCAATCTCACCGGCTGGCGCTTCAATCGCGGCGTGGATTTCACGTTCCCGAGCGTGTCCCTCCCGCTGGGTGCCCGCCTGGTGGTCGCGGCAAACACCAACGCTTTCCGGGCACATTTCCCGGCGGTGAACAATGTCATCGGAGGCTGGAACGGCCGACTCGCCAACAGCGAGGAAACCATTCGCCTCGTCACCGCGCTCGGTGAACCGGTGAACGAAGTTCACTATGCGACTGCCGGCGACTGGGCGGTGCGCGAGCGCGGACACGGCGCCGATCGGGTTGAAGGCATTTCGCTGGCCGGCACAACCGCCACCATCACGATCTTCAGCCATGGCTTCACGGGCAACGATCGCGTCATGATTTCAGGCGCCGATCAGCCCGAGTTCAACGGCATCTTCACCATCGCCAACGTCGGCGCCAGCACCTTCACGATCAATGTCCCGGGCGCAACCGGCACGCCGACCGGCAATCTGCTTTGCCGCCAGATCATTGATGACGGCACCTCCGGTTGGTCCTGGTTCAGCGGCGCCGACGGACTGGGTTTCTCCCTTGAGCTGATCAATCCCGGCCGGCCGAATTCGCTCGGGCAGAACTGGCGCGCCAGCGCCGTGGTCAACGGCACACCCGGCCTCGCCAACTCGGTCCACAGCACCAACACCGCCCCGTTCATCACCGAAGTTCGGCACACCCCGGCCGTCCCCCGCTCCACCGATGCCGTCGCCGTCACCGCGCGGGTGAGCGACGAGCGGCTGAATGGAGTTTCCGGCGTCAGCCTTTACTATCGTGACCACACCACCACCGGCCCCGGCGCGTTCCTGCAGGTGCCGATGCTCGACAACGGCACGAGTGGCGATGGACTGGCCAATGACGGCCTCTACGGCGTTGTCCTGCCCGCTCAAGCCAATGGAACCGTGACGGAGTTTTATGTGCAAGCAACCGACCTCACGGCGCAAAGCCGCACCTGGCCCGCAGCCGCCTGGGAGACCAACCAAACCACCGGCCAGTTTGCCAACGCCTATTTTCAGGTCGACGACGAGTCCATCTCCAACGCCATGCCGGCCATCCGTGTCATCATGTCAGGCACCGAACGCGCCATCTACGGAGCGATCAACCAGAACAGTGATGCCGAACAGAATGTGACCGCGATTTTGACCGATGGGGATTCGACGGAGATTCGGCACCTTGGCGGGGTGCGCATTCGCGGCGCCGGTTCCCGGTCGCGCACACCGAAGAACAACCGGCTCAATCTGCCAAACGACCAGCCATGGCGTGGAATGGTCGCACTCAATCTCAACAGCCAGTTTGTGCATTCCCAGCTCATGGGCGCCGCCGTCGCGCGCAAGTCCGGACTTCCAGCGGCCGACGCCTACGTGATCCAATACCGCATGAACGGCGTGAACCCGGCGCCGCAAACCACTCCTGGCGGGAACAACGGCGCGGGCTACGGCACCTTCATCCTGGTTCAACCAGTCAATGGCGACCTCGCCGCAGACCTGTTCCCCGAGGATGGCGACGGCAATGTCTACCGCGCTTCGACCGGCAACCACAACGCCGACCTCAGCTTCCAGGGCACACCCAACGGCTACCTGAATCGCGGTTACTTCAAAACCTCGAACCAGACGGAGAACGACTGGACGGACCTGATCAATCTCACCGCCGCCTTCAGCCAACTGAACGACGCCGATTTCGCCGAGGCGGTGAAAACCAATCTGAACGTAACGCTTTGGATGCGCTACTTCGCGGTCGGCTCGCTCGTCAACTTTGGCGAAACGGCGCTCTTCAACGGCCGTGGCGACGATTATGCGATGTATCGCGGCGTCAAGGACCCGCGTTTCGTCCTCATCGGGCATGACTTCGACACCATTTTCGGTCAGGGCGATACCACGTCAGGCTACGCCATCGACACCAACTCGTCCCCGTTCATCATGATGAACCCGCCGAACACCGCGGGCCAAAGTCCCAACGTGCCCCTGCTCCGCCGGCTGATGACAAACGACCACTATGTTCCGGTGTTTTTCTCCGAACTGCTGCGCCTGAGCGAAACGGTCTTTCAGCCGGCACAACTGAACCCGCTCTTTGACCAGTTGCTTTCCGGCTGGGGTCCCAGCACCACCACCATCGACGCCATGAAAACGCACGCGGCCAACCGTCGCGCCCGCGTGCTCGCCCAGATTCCCCTCCATCTCACGATCGGCCACGGCCTCACCACCACTTCGAACGGTCTCGCCTACACCACGTCGCCGGCCCTGACGCTGTTCGGCGACTCCCATGCGGTCAACACCCGCAAGGTTCTGGTCAACGGCAGCTCCGCCACACGCGTCGCCTGGCAGGCGCGCTGGACCAACACGGTTTCCCTGCACCCGGGCGTCAACCGCGTGCTCGTCCAGTCTATCGACGCCAACGACGTCGAGTTCGAACGAGCAACGGTCGATGTCTGGTATGACGACAGCACCATCACCTCCGTCGCCGGCGCGATCGCCGCGGACACCGTCTGGACTGCAGCCAACGGACCGTATCAGGTGACCGCCAATCTCACGGTCAACTCGGGGGTGACGCTCACGATTCAGCCCGGCACCACGGTGTGGCTTGGCTCGGGCGTGAACCTCACCGTGGCCAACGGCGGACGCCTCAATGCCGAGGGAACCGATACGGCGCGCATCCGCTTCGCGGCCGTTCCCGGTGCCGGCAACTGGGGCGGCATCGTCATCAACGGCAGCGCCAACTCCCCCGAATCACGGATCGCCTTTGCCCACCTTGACGGCAACAACAGCACCGCCATCGATGTCGCCGACGGCACCGCGTTCCTGTCGCATCTCACGTTCGGCAACACCGGGCGCCAGTATCTCGCGCTCGATCGAGCCTCTTTCATCGTTGAGGACTGCGTCTTTCCGGCCATCACTGGTTCGTTCGAACCCACCCACGGCACCGGCGGTATCAAGGCCGGCGGCCGCGGCATCTTCCGTCGGAACTACTTCGGAAGAGTCCAGGGATACAACGACGCGCTCGATTTCACCGGCGGCAACCGCCCGGGCCCCATCCTCCAGGTGTTAAACAACGTGTTCATGGGCAGCGACGACGATCTCCTGGATCTCGACAGCACCGACGCGTGGGTCGAGGGCAACATCTTCCTGCACACGCATCGCAAAGGCACGCCGGATTCCGCCAGCGCCGTCTCGGGTGGGGCGGACAACGCCGACACGTCGCAAATCACCATCGTCCGGAATTTGTTCTTCGATGTGGATCAGGCGGCCAATGCGAAGCAGGGCAACTTCTATACGATGGTGAACAATACAGTCGTTCGGCAGACGAACGTCGGGAGCGATGACACCAATACCGCGGTGGTCATCCTCGCCGACATCAATGAGCAAGGCGTCGCCACCGCCCAGGGCGAGGGCTTTTATCTCGAAGGGAACATCATTGTCGGCGCGCAAAACCTGACCCGCAACGTGACCACCGCCCTCGTCACCTATTCCAACAACCTCATTCATCAACTCACCGGCCCGGCCTGGTCAGGATCTGGCAGCGGCAATGTCTACGCCGATCCGCTCCTGAAACGGATTCCGGATTTGACCGAGACAGCGGCCTACGCCTCGTGGGCGGAGGCCCAGATTTTGTGGGATCATTTCAGTCCCCAAGCCGGCTCGCCGGCGCTCGGCCGCGGCCCGAACGGACGCGACCTCGGCGGCCGGGTCCGCTACGGCGTGAGCATCGCCGGCGAGCCCGCGGGACGGACGGCATCCACCAGCGCCGCGCTGACCGTGGGCTACAACCAAACCGGCTACGGCGTGCCCGTCGCGGGTTTCCCCAACGGCTCCGGCCACACCCATTACCGCTGGCGCCTCGACGGCGGCGCCTGGAGCTCGGAAGTTCCGATCGCCACCCCCATCACGCTCAACAATCTTGGAACTGGGCCGCACTTTGTGGAAGTCACCGGCCGCAATGACGCCGGGTTCTACCAGGATGATTCCGCCTTCGGCGTCGACGCCAGCCTCACCACTTCACGAACCTGGATCGTGGATCCCACCGCATCTCCCCTCCGCCTCAATGAGGTGCTCGCCGCCAATAGCGGCGCCGTCGTCAACGGCGGGACCACGCCGGATGCCGTCGAACTCTTCAACGCCAGTCGCCAGCCAATCAGCCTGGCCGGCCTCCGCTTGACCGATGACGCCGGTGAGCCGGACAAGTTCACTTTCCCGGCCGGCGCTTCGATTCCGGCTGGAGGCTATCTGGTCGTCTACGCCGACAATGCCTCCGCCGCGCCCGGCTATCATCTGGGTTTCAACCTGAACCAGAACGGGGACGCTCTCTATCTCTTCGCGGCGGTCGAGGATGGCGGCGCGCTGCTCGATTCCGTCGTCTTCGGAATGCAGCTCGCAAACCTGTCCGTGGGCCGGTTGGCCGGAGGCGACTGGGCGCTGACTGTGCCGACCTTTGGAGCCGCAAACCAGGCCGCTCGCGTGGACAATCCGCAAGCGATCCGGATTAACGAATGGCTCGCCAGCGGCACCTCGCCGTTCGACCAGGATTTCGTCGAACTCTACAACCCGGGCTCCTTGCCCGTCGCGATCGGCGGCCTCTATTTCAGCGATGAACTCGTCGGCCAACCCGATCGCCATCGCGTCCCCGCGCTCACCTTCATCGCCGCGTTCGGTTATCAACGATTTCTGGCCGACGGCAACGCAAGCTCGGGAGCTGATCACCTGAACTTCAATCTCGGGTCCGCTCAGGGCGAGATCGGCCTGTTCCGCAGCGACCTTACGGTCATCGACTGTGTCTACTATCAACCCCAGCGCCTCAACGTCTCCCAAGGTCGCAGCCCCAACGGATCGGGCGTCATCGCGTTCTTCGACACGCCAACCCCCGGCGCGCCCAATCCCCTCATCAGCGCCAATCCGTTGGGAGGCGCGCTGGTGGTGAATGAGGTTCTGGCCAACAACGCGAGCCTGGTCGAAGCTGGCCGCACTCCGGATTGGATCGAACTCTACAACGGCACCACGAACACGGTTACCCTCGACGATCTCAGCCTGACCGATGATACGTTGCAGCCGCGCCGGTTCATCTTCCCAAGCCCGACAACTCTCGCTCCCGCAGCACGCTTGCGGGTGCTTTGCGATCCCGGCACTCCGAACACTGGGCCGCTGGTGAACCCAAACTTCGCGCTCAAATCCACGGGCGGCGGAGTTTATTTGTTCGATGCCTTGAGCCGGGGCGGAAGCCTCCTCAGCTCGGTTGTCTACGGACTGCAAACGCCCGACCTTTCGATCGGCCGGGTGCCCGACGGCGGCGCGAACTGGGTCCTGAATCTTCCGTCGCCCAACAGCCCCAACCTGGCCGTGCCCACCCTCGGCGCCGCCACCAGCCTCCGGGTCAACGAATGGCTGGCCGACCCGCTGCCGGGCAACGACGACTGGTTTGAACTCTACAACAGTGGCCCCCTGCCCGTTGCGCTGGGCGGGCTGTTCCTGACCGACGATCTCAACAACCGCACCAAACATCCGATCGCCCCCTTGTCGTTCCTTGGCAATGGCACGAACGCGTTTCAACGCTTCACGGCCGACGGCAACACCGGGGCCGGCGCAGATCACGTCAACTTCTCGCTCCGCGGCGCCGGCGAAGCACTCGGCATCTCCACGTCCGCCTCATTGCTCGACGGCCTGGTCTTCGGCGCCCAATCCCAGGGCGTCAGCGAAGGCCGCTTCCCCGACGGCGCGAGCGACATTGTCCGGTTCCCTGGCACCGCGTCCCCAGGGGAATCCAACTGGCGTTGGCTGACGAACGTGGTCATCAACGAAGTTCTTACCCACACGGATCTCCCCCTCGAAGACGCCATCGAGCTGCGCAACGTTACCACCACCGCCGTCGATGTCGGCGGCTGGTGGCTGAGCGACGACAATGGCACGCTGCGGAAATATCAAATCCCGGCTCCCCGCGTGATTCCGCCCGGCGGCTACACCGTGATCTACGAGACCGCCTTCACCAACATCGTCACCGCTGCGGTTCCCTTCGCCCTCAGCTCCACCGGGGATGAAGTAGTTCTTTCGGCCTCCAGCGCCGGACAGCTGACGGGCTTCCGCACGCGGGTTTCATTTGGCGCCCAGTTCAATGGCGTCTCCTTCGGTCGCCATGTCACCAGCGATAATCGCGAGGAATTCGTCGCTCTCACCAGCCGCACGCTGGGCGTGGACGACCCGGGCAGCGTCGAGGAATTCCGCACCGGCACCGGCGCCGCCAACACCTATCCGCGCATCGGCCCCGTCGTCATCAGCGAGGTCATGTATCACCCCCCGGATCAGGGCACGAACGACAACGTGCTCGATGAGTTCGTCGAGTTGCGCAACATCACGACCGCTCCAGTCGCCCTGTTTGATGCCGCGCACCCGACCAACACCTGGCACTTGCGCGACGCCGTGGATTTTGACTTCGCATCCGGGACCACCATCCCCGCCGGCGGTTACCTGCTCGTGGTCAGCTTCAACCCCATCAACAACCCGGCCACGCTCGCCGCGTTCCGCGCGCGCTACTCGGTTTCCGCCAGCACGCCGATCGTCGGTCCGTGGTCCGGCCGACTGGCCAACGACACCGACGACATCGAGCTCCGTCGCCCGGACGAGCCCAATCTGGACGGCGCCGTGCCTTACATCCTGGTCGAACGTGTCCGTTACCAGGACACCGCTCCGTGGCCGGCTGATGCGGACGGCACCGGTCGCTCGTTGCAACGGGTGGACAACACCCTTTTCGGCAACGATCCAGCCAACTGGGCCGCGGCGAGCCCCACTCCTGGGCCGCAGGCGTCGGGTCTCGATACCGACCGCGACGGCCTGCCGGACTTCTGGGAGAGCACCTACGGCTTCGATCCGTTGAACCCGGCGGACGCCGCCCTCGACGCCGACGGCGATGGCTTGTCCAACCTGGAAGAGTTTCGTCTCGGCACCAACCCGCGGGACCGCAACAGCGGCCTGGCCATCACGCGCATCGAATTGCGTCCGGATGGACAGGTGACGCTAACCTTCACCGCTGCGGCCAATGCAGGTTACCGGATTGACTACACCGACAACCTTGCGTCGCCGTGGATCAACGTTGACTCGGTCGACGCGGCCCCCACCAGCCGGGTCATTCAGCTGACCTATCCGCCGGAAGGCGCGCAGGGCTTCTTCCGCCTGCAGTTGCAGCGGTAGCCAGGCGCTAGCGGACAACGCGCAGCGCGCCGCCGTGCTCGACGAGCACTTCCCTCGCCTCTTTCGCCAGGGGCCACTCGTCGATCCGGCCTCCGGGCCAGCGCACTTGCACGCGCTCGCCCCCGGAATGTCGCGCGAATATTAGAACGAGACTGTCTTGGGACCAATAACCGGAACCAGCGCGAACCTCCTGTGCGGCGCCAGCGCGGACACTTGGTCCGGTCCCACTGATCAGCCTTACAATGGCACCCAATCCACCCGGGTTGCCGGCCGGTCCGGCGAGCCGAACCCGCAATCCGGGACGGCCACCGATATTGCGGAACAGGCGTGTCGCCGCGCCGTTCTGAGTCACGACGAGATCAAGGCGGCCGTCGGCATCATAGTCACCGAGCGCGGCCCCGCGTTGCTCCCCGTCGATCCTGACGCCGCTCTCCCGGACGGGCACCGGCGTAAAGTCGCCGCGCCCGTCACCGCGCAAACACAGGCCGCGCCCGGCATCGAGGCGGGCCGTGCGCGCATCGGTCGCAAAAAAGTTCTGGCTCAGGAACAAGTCCACGTGGCCGTCGCCATCGAAGTCCCCGGCACAAACGGCAAAGGCCGGCGTCTGCTGCGCTGCCATCGGCAACGGCCGCACTTCAAATCTGCCGCCGCGATTCAGGAACACCGCGGACTCCAGCCACACCACGGACAGTTCCCTGGCCAGCGGCATCCGATCGCCGAGGATATCGGCAACGGTCGCTTGGCCATACTCACGGAAACTTCGAAAACGGGTTCGAGCCATGAGAAATGAATCGCCCATCCGATCCCAAGTCGCCCAGGGCATCACTTGGCGCCGTGCCGGATCCGTGTAGGCCTCGATCAACTGGACGCGCCCGTCGCGATCGAAGTCGCCATGGTAAAGGCGCAATGGCTGCGCGCGATACGACTCGTTCCGTGTGTTGGATCCCCAGTTCGAGGCAATGAAATCAAGGCGACCGTCGCCGTCCACGTCCGCGGTGGCCACCCCATTCCACCATCCGGTCAGGCGCGACAATGGACTGGAGGAACCGATCGGAAACAGGCTGGAAACGGCGGTTGCGTTGGACACAGGTGGATCCCATGGAACGGGCCGGCCCCGGTCGTTCTGAAAGATCCGCAGCGGGCCCCATTCGCAGGCAAGAATCAACTCAGGCCAACCGTCCCCGGTTAAGTCGCTGAAAACCGCGCCGCTCACGAGACCTGCGCCCTGGAGCGCTGCGCCCCAGTTCGTCTCGGGTACCCAGGCTGTTCCTGTCCGACGGAACAGATGTGAATCGGCGGCCTCCGGATAACGCCCGGGAATCGATCGGCCGCCCGCAAAGAGAACGAGCCCATTCTCCGACCCAAAAGCGCCGACAGCCAAAGGCCCCACCGCCATTGCCGGTCCAGGCACAGCGTTCGTCCACCCCCGCGGGGTGCCTTCAAGAACGAATGCGCCGGCGGAACCGGCGTCCTCATAATTCGACGAGCCCACGAGCACCTGAGTTCCGCCGGGCAGCGGAACCAACAGCACCCCGGTTTGATCGCGCGTCGCCGGTTCCGCCGACGCCAGGCCCAACCCGATGCTCGTCGAGCGAAAGGGCCTCGCGCCCGAGCCGTCGTTCGTCCAGGCGGCCAGCCTGCCGCCGCGTCCTGTGCCAACCACCAGGTCATCGCGTCCATCACCATTCAAATCGCCCCAAGCCACCCCGGGTCCCAACTGGCTGAGCCGCCACGGGAGCAGCCGCTGCCGTTCAAAGTCATCGAATGGTGCCTCCACATGTCGATGCCCCAACAGCTCGGTCTGGTCCTCAAACCAAGACGCGCGGGCCGATGCGTTCGCCTCGGTCGGCTCTCGCTTCTTCGCGCCCAGTTCATTCGCGGCGGGCTGGGTAATCTCCCACAGTTGATTGGCTCGGCCTGGCACCCGGGTTCGCGCGCCATCCGGCCAGGTAACTTCGATCTCAGCTTTGGCATCCGAAGCTCCCAGCGCGAAAACCCGGAGCGCCTCATCCCCGGACAAGTATCGCCCGCCGGACATGATGACCTGAGATTGCACCGGCACAGCTATCGTCGGGCTCGGCGCTGGCGCCGGGGTGACCTGGATGCGCGCGCCGATGGCGGAAGTGTTGGGCGCGTGGCCGCGCAAACGCACAGCCATACGCGGAGCGGAACACTCGTTTCGCAGGACCAGCAGCCCGTCATTCAGATTGTTGATCACGACGTCGAGGTCACCGTCGTGATCCAGATCGGCCAGAGCCATGCCTTGCGAAACCCCGTGATGATTGAACCCCCAGGCGGCACCCATCTCCTCGAACCGCAGGTCGCCCCGCTGACGGAAAGCCAGGTTCGGCTGAGCGAGACGCGGGAACTTTTTCCGGGCCTGGATCATCTCCGCCTCGGACTGTCTCTGCTGACGGCGCATGGCCTCGAGTTCCATGGCAACGTCCCGATCCTGGACGTCGCGTTCGAAACCGGTGGTGATGAGCAAATCCTCGTAACCGTCGAGGTCGACATCCAGGAAAACGGGCGCCCAGGACCAATCGGTGGCCGCCAGCCCCGCATGGTTGGCGATCTCGGCAAACGTGCCATCGCCCTGATTCAAGTAGAGCATGCTGCGGGCGTATTGGGGGCGAACGTCGATGGAACCGATCGGCAGCAAAGTGGAACGGTGATCGTTCTCCTGGGTGTGGCGCCGGAGATGGTCCCGGGCCAACATGTCGGTCACAAAAAAATCATCCCAGCCGTCGCGATTCACATCCGCAAAGTCGATCCCCATGGAGAACCAGGGAGTTTTCCGCACCGCGAGCGATGGCAAGGCCCGGAAACGGCCGTGGCCGTCGTTCATCCAGATTCGATCCGGGGAAGCCAGATCGTTGCAGACGTAGAGGTCCGGAGCGCCATCGTGATTCAAATCACGAAAGGCGGCGGACAATCCCCAATCGTATGGCGGGTTAACCAGCCGCCGCCCATCCTCGTCGAGAAACGCGTCGGACACGAACGGCACCCGCACAAATTTCCCGCCGCCCTCGTTGCGATAAAAAGCGTCCGCCTCGCCGTTCTCCACCAAGCCTCCCGTCTCATCCAATTCAAATCGCCCGATCAACTCGGGATCGGTGGTCGGGCGGTTGTTGACCCGGGTGATGACCCGGCGCCCGCCGACCATGCCCACGCGAATCTGCATTCGCACCGAGTCGCGCATGGTCGAGCTGCGATAGTTCACGACGTAAAGATCCAGCGTCCCATTTCCATCCACATCGGCCAACGCCATCGACATTGCCGCGGAACGGGAAGCCAGACCCGATTCCTCGGTCGTCTCGCGAAAGGTTCCCTTGCCATCATTGGCAAAGCTGCGCACGCCAACCCCAATGCCTCCCACCAGCAGGTCCAGATCGCCATCGCCATCCAGATCCGCCCAGACCGCTCCGGTTGAATCCTGCCCGCCACACGCCAGCACCGCGGAATTCGTCATCTCGACAAAACGCCAGCCACCCAGATTACGAAAGAGACGATTCGGCCCGTCGAGTCCGCAGAGATAAAGATCGCACCAACCGTCGCCGTCCACGTCACCCGCCGCCACCCCGGAGCCATTCAGCAACACGTGGTTGGTCAGCGAACGGCCCTCGGCCAGATGATTGGTGAAGAACAGGCCGGTGTGCTCAGGCAGGAGCCGGGTAAAACCCGGGCGCCCGGAGGTGGGCACCGCGAGGGAGACAAACCGGTGCCCAGAGTGCGAGGTCCACGCCAAATCCGCGGCGACGACCGTTCCGAGGCCAACGATTGTCGCGAAAGAGACGAGGAGATGGATCACGCGGCGGCCATATGCGCGAAGGTCGGATCTCACTGGAAGCATCATCTGCATCGGAGAATGCCGGCCAGAAAGATCAACCGCAAGCGAGGGCTCTGGCCAGGATGCGTTTGGAAGTGGGGTGACTTCTGTTCCGGAGCACGGGCTCCCTGTCCGCAACGGCGTGCGCCGAAGGCGAGGTCCGATTCGTTCGTTCGCGCGCCGGCGATTCCAGACCTGAACCGGGCGCATCAGGTAGGGCGGGCGCTCCGCCGCCCGCCGCCAACCACGTGTTGCGAACTGTTCACGCGATCCTGTTCGCACACCGCTGATTCCACTAGCTGTCGGATCCCGCGACGGCGATCGACGGCGGGATCTGTGGGGCATCCCTCCGGGATGCGATGGTCGGGTGGGACGCGTCTCCGGTGGTGTCGTCGCTGCGCTCCTTCACCACCGGCTAATGGCACGTGATTCAAAACAAAAAAAGAG
>JBGARF010000055.1:0-26005 GCA_044230345.1 Limisphaerales bacterium | reverse complement strand
TTCACCAGCTCTGGAGGAGTGAAAGATGCGCTCCTCCAGAGCTGGTGAACAACTCCGGTTAACCTATACGGAACGATTCAGTTGGGCGGCGGACGGTTGCGCCGCAGATTCTTGCGAAGGCCGAGGCGCGAGGAGCGAGTCCCGCAAAGCGGGATAAGCGACGAACACCGAAGGCCTTCGCAAGAAGATCAAGCAAACCGCTGCCGGCTAACCGAATCGTTCCGGCTTAGCTCACCGGAACCAGCAGCGGGCACCGAAGCCGGGAATGGCGAAGCCGAAGCTGGACGCGCGCGCAGCGAAGGTTTGCCGGATGCCGTGCTCAGACAATCGGATGGGAATTTGAACTAAAGGCGCCGGCGGCGAAGTGAGTCCCAGCGGGCGAATGGCGGATGGGTTTGCGCCCCGGAGACTGCGCGTCCGGGTCCCCGATCCGCGGCGCATGTGCAATTGCGATTTCATAGTCTTTTCTTGGTTTCCATCTGACTAAGAAGAAGACCAGGCCCGGAAATTACACCTGCCGACACATTTTTTTGGCCAAACCGCAAAAAGCTCTGTCCGGGGGGACATCCAAGGCCACCCGTCCGGCGGATCAACGAGCTCGGACTCGTTCCTCGCGTACGAATCTCTAACCGCAGATGCACGCGAATAAACGCCGATAGGGCAGTCCGCTAATCCATCATCGACCCGTGGTCTTGATTCTCACCCCGTAATCTTTCGCAGCGCAGAGCCTATCTGCGCAAATCTGCGTCCATCGGCGGTTTTCAACTCCGAAGCCGGGGTCACGCGTCGGGACGAGCGGAAATCTGAAGTCGAGAATGGCGCTACTTCTTTTCGAACGAACGAATGTGCGCGACCAGGTCGCGGATTTCGTCGTCGGAGAGCACTCCCCCAAACGGTTTCATCAGCTCGCGCTTCGTATCCTTTAGCCCGCCGCGCGTGGCTTTGATCATTTCGCGATCCTTCAATTCGGTTTGCACCTTGGGATCCCGATAATCGCGGATACTCAGCTTGCGACCCGTGGCGGTTTGGCCGCTGCCGTTCTCGGCATGACACTTGGCACAATGTTTGGACCAGTTGGACTTCGCATCAGCGGCCAACGCCTGGACGGTGACCAGACACGTCGCCACAGCGACAATGGAGAGAACATTCAGTTTCATGGCGTGCTTCAATACGCCGGCAACGCGCCGGCCACGGATGATTGGAAGGGATCGGCGTGCGTCTGTGTCCGCTTCAATTGCCGTTGGTTCAACAAAATTTGCCCTTGTCACCCGGTCCCTCGAATGTTTTAACCAGCCACCATGTTCCTCCGACCACTCGTCCTCCCTTGCGTCCGCGCGACCCTGGCCCTCGCGTTCAGCGGACACCTCACTTTGGCAGCGTTGGCCGCAGCCGCCGCCGAGGTCTACACGGAGAATCCCGGCACGGAAGGCGACGGCCTGTACGCCGTGGGACCCGAATACAAAATCGACCGTGACCTCACCGACCAGGGCAATCCCAAGGGAAAATCGTTTGAATTCACGCTCCGCCTCGCTGACAGCAGGATTTTTCGCGGGGACGATTCCACGCTGGAGCCGGAGAAAAAAGCGGTGCGAAAGGAGCGAAAGATTTTTGTTTATGTGCCCGCGGCCTACCAGGACGGCACTCCGGCCCCGCTACTCGTCATTCATGACGGGCCGGGCCAGCTCAAGCTCGTTCGTCACGCGCTCGACAACCTGACCAAATCAACGAATCCCAACCGCCGGTTGCCGGCCTTCGTGGCGATCGCCGTTGAGAACGGTGGCAACGACGGAAAAAACAGCGAGCGCGGCCTGGAATACGACACCATGTCCGACCGGCTCGCCCGGTTCATTCATGAGGAAGTGTTGCCCGCGGTCACGACCAACGCGGAGGTCAAGGCGGCTTTTCCTCACTTCGCGCTGACCACCAATCCGTGGGGCCGGGCGGTCATCGGCTGCAGTTCGGGCGGCGCAGCCGCGTTGACCATGGGCTGGTTTCGGCCGGATTTGTTTCGGCGCATTATCGCCTACTCCGGCACATTCGTGGATCAACAGGACGATGACGCCGCGGAAGAAGCCAAATTTCCGCTCGGCGCCTGGGAATATCACTCCAGCCTGAAGCTCATCGAAAAGTCAGAGAAAAAACCGCTGCGCATCTTCACTCACGTGTCCGAGAATGATCTTCGCGCCAAAGATCCCGAAGCGACTTATCACAATTGGGTCATGGCTGGCGAGCGCACGGCCGCCGCGCTCAAGGCGAAAGGCTATCACCATCGTTACGTGTTCAGCGCGGCCACCGGCCACTGTGACGGCCGAGTGTTCGAACAAACCCTGGCCGACACGCTGGTCTGGATCTGGCGCGGATACCACGCCAACTGAGCCTCAACCGGAGGGATGCCGTTGAGTGGCCGGCGGCTTGCGCCGCCGCCGCTACCGCGGCACTGACCGCGGCAACACCACGGGCTGCACCCAGGCCGTCTCGACCTCGCCCGTCCGGACCGGGTTCGCCTTGAGCTTGGAAGAGGTGACGGTGGCCCGCACGTAAAGTTCGTCGCCTGCAAACTCATAGAATGCACTCGCTCCGTGTGCCACGCCCAGGACGGCCCCAATCTCCGCGCTATACTTGCCCGTCACGGCCAGATTGCCTTTCTCCGGCAGGGGCGCCGTGCGCCGGGTTGGATCGAAATCGCGAAGGGTGCCAATGAAGGTTGTCGTGTAGGTGACTCCGGGCTCGGCGGCGATCTCGACCTGCATCGAGCGGGCCGTCCGGCGTATCTCCTTCAGCCCAACCCCGGTCGAGGCGTAGAAATCGCCATCCTCCAGCGCGGCAATCAGAGATTGCGGGTTCAGGCGCGGAGCGCGCACGACCACCCAGCCTCGCCCCGGGTTGCTGCGATTGGTGCCGAACGATTGATAATTATGGGAATCGTCGACCGCCAAACCGTACATCGGGCCCAAGCCCAGCCGGGACAGGCGGAAAGCCAGCATGATGTCCCACATGCGCTCCGTTGTCGCGCGGTCGGCATCGCCGTCGTTGCGCACGTCCGGATGCCCGTTGTAGACCTCGAAGAAGCGCTCCCCTCGAACCCGCATCAATTCCTCCGCCGTGATGCCCCAGCCAAAGTTCGGATGATTGATGTGCACGATCATCGGCTGGCCGGTGCGCTGGCGCTGGGCGAGCACGGCATCGACATTGCGTTGCATCACATCCTGAACATTCGTGCCCGGGAGCGGCTGGATCAGCTCGCGCACATTGGAAACATTCAGATGCACCGGCAGTTTTTTGAATTCCGCGGTGATCTCCTCGCTGGGGATGAGCAGAAACCGATTTCGCTTCTCCAGCTTCGAGCGCAGTTCGGCCAGGGTTTTGAGCCGCACCTGCGGTCCATTGGTAGACACGCGTTGATCCACCCACCGCGCACCCAACGCCTGGTGCAAACGTTCGATCGCGTTCTGACGTTCGGGCGCCCGTGCGCCGATCCATCTCTCACCTTCCAGAACGACGTTGTGATCCGAAAGCGCCAGGAAATGATAGCCATTGGTCTTGTACCAAAGCGCGATCATCTCTGGAAATTCGTCACCGTCGCTCCACAGCGAATGCGTGTGCAAGTTCCCCTTCCACCATCGGCCGGTCTGACCGTGCACCGGCCCGCCAAGGAAAAAGCATGCGACCACGATGCCGAGGGCGAGCCACTTCCCAGCCAAGCCGCCGCCAACACAACGCGGATCCGCCTCAGCGGCGTCGTTCGATCTCATTGGGGATTTTCCATCGCGCGAGGCGGACCGAGGACGATCGAGGCAAGGATCACATTCCGTTGGCTCTCGCGATCGCGCAGCAACCGACGCACGCCCGCCGTGCGAACCGACTGAACTGCCTGCCGCTTCAGTCCAACATGGGCCGCGACTTGCGAGGCCGTGTCCTGCATGCGCTGCGCAACCATGGACTGGATCTGCGCTCGGTCGTGCGCGGATGAAGCCTGATCGAACGTCACCGGTCGCACTGGCAGTCCCACTTCCATCTCCGTGCCCTCGTCTGGAACCGGAATCGAAGAGCGCGCCAGAACCGGCGGCGGAGCGGCGGGGACGGGCTTGGGAACGGGCGGCGGCACCGGCGAGCGGGATGGAGGTCGCTGCCCCTCCCCCTGCAGCAAGCGACGCATTTCCTCCTCCCAATTCAGGCCCCCGCCGGATCCTGCAGGACGGGGCGGCTGGTTTGAAGTGCCCGACGATCGCGGCCGCGGCGGCTGTCCAGGCGGCGGCTCGGGCGGGGCAGCGCCCTCGGCCGCTTCCTCCTGCTTCCGCTGAATCCAGCTGTGGATGATGCTGCCCACCACAATCACCGCGATGACGATTAATTTCTCCATGGCAGCGGTGTTTGGGTCTTAGTCGTCGGTTCGCAAACTGCGAATCACTTGGTTGGCGGAGGATTCGAAGTCCCGCCCGGCCCGGCGATGCTTTCGCGCATGCCCGTGTCAGCCTGAATGTTCTTCATCTTGTAGTAATCCATCACGCCCAAGTTGCCGGACCGAAACGCCTCGGCCATGGCCAACGGCACCTGCGCCTCCGCCTCGACGACCCGCGCGCGCATCTCCTGCACCTTGGCCACCATTTCCTGTTCCTGCGCCACCGCCATCGCACGCCGCACCTCCGCCTGGGCTTGGGCAATCAGCTTGTTCGCCTCGGCCTGCTCCGCCTGAAGGCGCGCGCCCACGTTCTCACCCACGTCCACATCGGCGATATCGATGGACAGAATTTCAAACGCCGTGTTGGCATCGAGCGCCTTGTCGAGCACGGTCTTGGAGATCCGATCCGGGTTCTCCAAAACATCCTTGTAGCTGTCCGAAGAACCGATGGTGGAAACGATGCCTTCGCCGACGCGGGCCACGATGGTCTCCTCGGTGGCGCCGCCGACGAAACGTTCGAGGTGCGTGCGAACGGTCACGCGCGCCTTGGCCTTCACGATGATGCCGTCCTTGGCCACGCCATCGATGGTCGTCTTGCCAGAGACCGGTGCCGGGCAATCGATGACCTTGGGATTGACCGAGGTCTTGACGGCTTCGAGCACGGTTTTGCCGGTGCCTTTCGTGGCGAGGTCGATGGCGCAGGCGCGATCAAAATCGAGGTGAATGCCCGCTTTGCGGGCCGCGATCAGGGCCTGAATCACCATCTGCACGCTGCCGCCGGCCAGGAAATGGGTGGAAAGTTCGTCGATGGAAACATTCAGGCCGGACTTAACGGCGGTGATGCGCGTGTCGACAATCATGCCGACCGGCACGCCACGGAGGCGCAGCGCGATCAACTCGCTGAACTTGACGCTTGCGCCGGACGTGAGGGCGCGCACCCAGATCATGCCGAAATTGAGCAGAATGATCAGCGCAACGAGGCCGAAGATGAAGACCACCCCCCCGATCACCAGCGTGGGAAGTCCAATTTGGGTCGCCTGCGCAAGGATTGCAGTTGTGTTCATGAGTTCTTGATTCCGTCACCATTAGTTTGTTTCCGACGCCTGCGCGCGCACCACGACGCGCATGCCCTCCACCGCCACGACCTTAAGGGCTGAGCCCTTCTCGACCAAAGCGCCCTCGGTCACCACATCCACTCGATGCCCATTGATCAACGCCGTGCCAGACGGACGCAACTGCGTAAAGGCGATGCCGGTCAGGCCAACCAGCTCCGGCTTCTCCGTCCCAATCTCGCCCACCGCCCCCTGCGAGATGAACGCCCGGCCCACCTTGGTCCGAGGAAAGAGCCAGATCCAGGCGCCAGCGCCAACGATGAGCGCCGCAGTGACGCCCGTCAGCAACCAAGTCCCGCGCTCAACGCCGAATTCGTAGTAGCCGGCCACCACTGCGGCCACGATGCAAAGGAAACCGAGAATGCCCGCCACCAAACCCGGCAGATAAATCTCGAGGATCATCAGAACCGCTCCGATCAACAGCAGCGTTATGACGAGGCCCATGGCCCGGAGAGTAGAAAGGCGACCGGGGGGGTCGCAAGGGGAAAGACGGAAAGAACCCCGGTGGCTATTTGCGATTTAAAATTTTTAGATTGCTGATTTGCGATTGGAGGAAATCGCGAATCGAAGCTGGACGTCCCAGCACGATAAACCGGACGCCTGCCACGCGACCGAACGTGGACGTTTGTTCAGGTCTATCTTTGCCCGCGTCGTCGCCGCAGCACGAGCACTCCGAAACCCAACCCAAGCACGGCCCAGGTGGATGGTTCCGGGATGCAGAGACAGAACGGGCGGGCTCGATTTGGGTTGGTTCCAGAAGGACCCTGAAAAACGACGGTCCCAGGTCCAGCGGTTGGACCGAGCGCGGTCGTCTGCACGATCCCCGACTCACCCCAATGGGTAAAGCCCGGACTATGCGGGCCCTGAGGCGCAAGGTCCGGGGTCGTCCCGACCGCGTTATACCAACCGGCGATTTTGAGATAAACTGACTCTCCCGGGTTGGTCCCCGGCAGCGCGTAAACCGTCCCGCCAGAAAAAAGGCCGGGCGCTGTTACTCGGGCGGTGGGAGTCGCCAACGTCAGCGAGTCGGGTGTCGCCCCATAAAAAACTCCGACCACCGCGCCGATCGGACAATCGACCGCAGCGGAGCCCACGTTTTCTTGATACTTAATCTTCGACAGCGCCGAGTTGAGGAACTGGATCGTGCCCTGCGCGTGCACCGAAAACGCGGCGAAGCAGCACGTGGCAACCAAGATAGTGACCAGTTTTTTCATGGAGGTTTTGAATTTTCCGATGATTGCGAAGCGGTCAGTTTTTGACGGCACATCCCGGACCACCGGCTGACACAGTGCCGCTGGCCGGACCGTGAACGGAGTGACCCGGTTCCGGCTCGGGCCGCTCGTTTGAAACACCGGCGTCCCAGGTCCAGCCGTCGGCCCCAGCGGCGCGGTGACGATCACCTCAGTCTCACCGTCGTGGGTGATACCCGGGCTTAAAGCACCCTCCAGAGCGAGATCCGGCGTGACGCCGCCTTTGTTGTACCACGCGCCAATCTTGAGAAAAACGGTTTCACTTGGATTGGTCCCCTCCAAAGGAAACAAGTTTCCGCCGTTGAAAACGCCCGGACGGATGGGGTTAATGTGGGTGGTCGGCTCGGCGAGGCGCAGCGAGTCCGGAGTGGACCCATAGAACACCCCCACGACGACTCCCTCCGGCGCGTCGGTCAAAGGCGCACACGGGCCGTCGAGGTATTTAATTTTCTGCAGCGGGTTGTTCAGGAACTGAATTGTGCCCTGAGCAAATGCAGAAGGGATGGCCAAGCCCACCATGACGTCCAACTGGAGAACGATTTGTTTTTTCATATTCGTCAGGTGGGCTTTTGTGCCCTGGCCTTTTGGGGTGATTTTGGGGTGAAATCGGTGGCCCGGACTCTACCGACCCTTGCGCTGACGGAGCAGAACCGTTCCCAAGCCCACCGCCAGGATGGCCCACGTGGATGGCTCCGGGCAGAGCACCCCAATCTGGAACTCAAACGGCTTGGCCCGGTTTGGATTGGTTCCAGAAGGACCCTGAAATACGACCGTCCCGGGTCCAGCCGTTGGGCCCAAGGCGGTCGTCTGCACGACGGCGGACTCGCCATAGTGAGTAATGCCCGGAGTGCATGGCCCTTCCCGCGCCAGCCGCGGAGTCGTCCCACCACTGTTGTACCATGCCGCAATCTTCAGAAAAACGGATTGCCCCGGCTCCGAACCCGGCAAGGCGTAGACGGTACCTCCGTTAAATAGTCCGGGCGTCGTAATCACCACCGTGTTTTCAGCCAAGGTCAGCGCGTCGGCCGACCGACCCCAAAACACGCCAACCACCGCACCCACCGGCATGTCGGCCGTAGGTGCCCCAGGTTCGGCCGTGTACTTGAGCTTCGACAACGCGGAATTCAGAAACTGGATCGTGCCCTGCGCGTGAACCGACACCGCAGCGAAGCAGCACGTCGCCACCAAAAGGGAGAGCGTTTTTTTCATGGAGTTCTGGAGTTCGAGGAAAGGTCGAGGTCAATGCGAGGAGGAATACCGAGTTTTCAACTCAGCTGCTGGTCCCTCGCCCGTCGTCGCCGAAAGGCCAAGGCTACGACCCCGATGCTTACGAGCGCCCAAGTCGACGGCTCCGGACACAATGCCGGTTGCAGGATTGTGAAAGGCTTGACTCGGTTGGGATTGGTTCCAGTCGCGCCCTGAAACACGACCGTCCCGGGTCCAGCGGACGGCCCCAACGCGGTGGTGGTGATCACCTCTGACTCACCATAATGGGTGATGCCCACGCTGGATGGACCCTGGGCTGCGCGTTCCGGTGTTAGGCCTCCCTTGTTGTACCAGCCGGCAATTTTGAGCGAAATGGTCTGGCCTGGACTGGTTCCCGGAAGCGCATACACGGTCCCACCATTGAAAATGCCCGGAGCCGTAACCCGCGCGGTCGTGTCTGCGAGGGTAAGCGAGTCTGGCGAGGCCCCGTAGAACACCCCTACGACGGCCCCCACCGGCGCATCGGTCAAGGCCGCACACGGATCGTCGAGATACTTGATCTTCGACAAAGCGGAATTCAGAAACTGGATGGTGCCTTGGCCGTGACTCATGGGCGCCGCCAAGCCAAGCAAGACGGCAACGATCGGAATCAGAATTTTTTTCATCGGGTATTTTCGGTTTGCTTCGGTTTATTTCGACCGGTTGTTGGAAGGGTTGCCCAAATCGTTCACGCCAGCGCAAAACATCAGGGCTAATTTCGCGCCCGTCGTCGGCGAAGGAACAGCGCACCGAGACCGCAGCCCACCAACGCATACGCCGACGGCTCCGGACATTCACCAACGATCACGAATGGTTTGACCCGGTTCGGATTCGTCCCGCTGGCCGCCTGCCACACCACGGTTCCAGGGCCAGCCGTCGGGCCTAACGCCGTGGTCGCCACGACGGCCGACTCGCCGTAACAGGTGATGCCGGGAGAGTTGACGCCTTGGCGGGCAAGCGACGGCGTTTCCCCGAGCGCGTTGAACCATGCGGCAACCTTCAGGAAAACTGTCTGTCCCGGGCTGGTATTGGGAAGAGCATAGACAACTCCCCCATTAAAGAGGCCGGGAGCGGTCATCCGCACCGTGGCATCGGCCAAGGTCAGCGAATCCGCCGAGGCTCCATAGAACACACCCACATACGTGCCGACCGGCGCGTCGCCCATGCTCGTTCCGTCCCAATCAGCGGCGCGAATTTTCGACAACGTCGAATTAAGGAACTGAATGGTGCCTTGGGCTTTGACCGACGAAGGCGCCACGACGAGGGCGGCGAACACGACAAGGATTTGTAGCTTCATAACAATTGGCTTGGATTTCCGATTTCGGCTCTGGACTGTACAGGGTTTCAAAAAAGCAGCCGCGACTTTCGGCGCCCAATCTGAACAAGCCCCAAGCCCACGGCCAAAATGGTCCAGGCAGAAGGTTCAGGACAGAGAACGTTGTTGTTCAATTCAAAAGGCTTGACGCGGTTCAGACTGGTCCCCGTCGGGCCTTGAAACACCACTGTTCCCGGGCCGGCGGTTGGGCCCAAGGCGGTGGTTTGGACGACCACGGACTCGCCATAGTGAGTAATGCCAGGAGTGCATGGCCCCTCCCGCGCCAACCCCGGCGTCGTCCCTACACTGGTGTACCAAGCAGCGATCTTCAAAAACACGGTTTCGCCCGGCTGCGAACCGGGCAGGGCGTAAACCGTCCCGCCGTTGAAAAGACCCGCCGTCGTAATTCTCACCGTATTCTCCACCAAAGTGAGCGAATCGGACGAACGCCCCCAAAAGACACCCACGACCGAACCCACCGGCATGTCGACCGTGGCTGCCCCAAGCGTCTCGACATACTTCAGCTTCGACAAAGCGGAATTGAGGAACTGAATAGTGCCTTGAGCATGGACCGCCACTGACGAACTCGCCATCAAGAGAGCGGCCAAAAGCAGAGGACTTTTCATGGCTGGTTCCTTTGGTTGCAAATCCACCTCATCGCACAGCGAAATCGAACGCGAATCAGGCCCGAGCTGACGTGGATGACCAGACTTGTATCTCAACTCGACGCGCAGCACAAGGCCGCATTTTCGATCAATTCGTGAACGACTCTCTGTCGATGAAGGTTCGGCCCGCCACCATCGATGAGCGCCCCATCCTCATCTGCGTTTGTCAGCGCGAGTCTGCGGTCAATTTGGTCAATGCGATCAGCGGGTTCAAGAAGGCGCACCCATGGCGACCCGAAGCCAGGCACCGAGTTGGTTCGAGGACCGACGTGTAACCGTGGCACTGGCGATCGTGGAAGCCGATAAGAGAAACCAGCGCCGTAAGCGCCTTACCGCAGCGCCGCCGCCAAACGGCGGTATTGCGGCAGGCTGTTGTATAGCTGCGCCGAGATCCGAATCAGCCGTCGCGGTGCCGCTGGCCAGGGGATGATCGGAATTTCAATCCCGTGATCCGCCAGCAGCGAATCCTGCAATGGATCGAGATAAAGTGGTGACTTGGGCGGGTCGCCGATCACCCCATCCGGCAGCGGCATTGAAGCCAGGGCTCCAATCATCTCGTCGGGACAGGGCAAGGCGCAGCCCAACGCTTCCGCCAGCACGCGGCGTCCCGCCAAAGCCAGAGCTCGATTGCGTCCCATGATCTCCGGCCAACCCCCCGGCATAAGGCCCGCCATGACCCGCAGCGCCTCCGGCACACTCAATGCCGCCGTGGGATCCCCCGTGCCCGTCCAGCCGAACTCGATCAAAAACCGGGAACGATCCCGCCGCGGTGAATTGGCCCCATGGCTGATGACCAGCGGGCGGATGGCCGACTGCCGATCCCGCCGGACGTGCAGCAGCGCCGCTCCCTTGGGTGCGCACAGCCATTTGTGACAATTGCCCGTGTAATAAGCCGCGCCAAGCGCATCGAGATTCAACGGCACCATGCCCGGCGCGTGCGCGCCATCGACCAAAGTATCGACACCGCGCCGGGCCAGCGCTTGCACCATCTCTGCCACCGGCAAGACCATGCCAGTCTGGCTCGTCACATGATCGATCAACGCCAGCCGGGTTCGGTCCGTCACCTGCGCCTCCATCACGGCGACAACCTCCGCGGCGGATGGGATGGGAAACGGCACGTGCGCCACAACCACCCGGGCGCCCGCGCGGGCAGCCGCGTGGTCGAGGGCGTTGCGACAGGCATTGTATTCGTGGTCGGTCACGAGCAGTTCGTCCCCCGGAGAAAACACGAGAGAACGCAGCACGGTGTTGATTCCCGCCGTCGCGTTCGGCACGAAAACCAGGTCTTCCGTTTGTGCACCCACGAACGTCGCCAGGATTTCCCGGGCCTCATCCCAGAGGGCCTCCAACTCGCGGACGAAGAACCGCACCGGCTGGCGCTCCAGTCGCGCGCGAAGCTGGGACTGATACTCCAAAACCGTCCGCGGGCAGCTCCCAAACGAGCCGTGGTTGAGAAACGTGACCGCAGAGTCCAGCGGCCAGAGTTCCGGCGGAGCGGCCGGTCCTTCCAACAGCGAGGGGATCGGGGTGTTAGTGTTCGAAATCATGCTCGTACTCAACGCTGCGTGACAATCTGGATGCTGCCTGGATCAAGGCGCAGCTCCGGCCCGGCAGACCGAAATTCGCAAACGAGCTCAATCTCTTCGGGCGCATAGCTGGCCGTCACGGCAACCTCCTCGTCCATCGCACGCCAATCCAATTCGTCGCGACGGAACTGAAACCGTTCCCGGGCGCTTCTCTGCAGATAGGCGGTTCCCTCGACGGGCAGCCGGTCGGACAACACCCGCCAGCCGCCCTGCAGCCGGTAGCGTCCAGCGGGAAGAGTCAACCGATGCACCAACGTCACGGAGACGACGTCATTCGCCTTCGCCGGCGACCGCACGATGTAAATCGGCCCGTTCCCGAGATTCGTCCGCAGCATCGTTCCCACCTCGCGGCCGGAGGACCGGCGTTCCGCCCACTCGCTGATCCGGCACCGTCCGACGGGATCAAATTCGGGAAAACCCGGCGCCCGCAGTGACTCGGGGAGCGTCGACAACTGGGCGATCAGATCAGCCGACCGACGCTCCAGGCGATCGCACAGATTTGCCCCACCGTTTCTAGAATCGAGATGAAGCAAACGACGGCGCCCCGGGCGAACGAAGGGCGCGCCCTGGGGTTGGGCTGGGACGGGCATCTGGAGCTCGGCCTGCAGACGAGAGTCGAGCTGACGAACCCGCTCCGCGATGACGCGCGGGCGGAAAAGGTTCGTCGCCAGCGTTTCCAATCGCGCCAAATAAAGTCGTCGCCCCGGCGCGGTGCTGAGCAGCCCGCGACTGACCAATCCCAGCTGCGGCGGAACAATCGACAGATCGAGCCCGCTCCGATGGTCGCCCAAGATTCGGTCCAGCCCGTGCGGAATGAAGGTGAAGCGGCCGGAGACAGGACTGTAATGAACCCGATAGTTATTCCGGTTCATCGTGTAGCTGTCCGAATGGCAAAGGATCGTCTCCATCGCCATCATGCTGAGGAACCGATCCAGATCGAGCAGACGCGACAACTCGTCATAGCGTTCAGCCGGATCAGGTTTCCGAGCCGCCGCGATTAACCGATACAACGGCGACGGCTCCCCGAACGGCTCCTCGCCCCAGGCAATCCGCGGACGCGCGTCGATGTCACGCAGCGTCCCACCCTCGTAAAGCACGCCGTCCGCCCGACCGAAAATGCGGGCCAGAAAGCGTTCATCCAAGCCCTCGGTCAAGACGTAGAGCCCCAGTTCGCGCCCGTTCAACTCCACCCAGACCTGCGTCGCCCGCGGCACGGGCACTCCCGCCGCCGCAAACAGTTCCCGCGCCACCACCTCGTTCAGGCGGCTCGAGTCCTGCATCGAGTTGTTCAGCGAGATCTTCTCCAAGCCGTGGAAGCGCTGGCCGCGCACGTGCCGATTGAACTTCAGCGTCAACGACGGCCGATCATCAATCGGCCGAAAACTGGAAAAACCCTTGAGCTGCACGCTGACGTCGGCATAGACGCGTCCGCCCTCCGACACCTCCGCGCGGGCCCGCGCTCGTTCCCCCGCCCCATCCGACCGCTGCCGCAACGCGTCCATCCCGGCTGCGTCCACTCGAATGGCCAGACGCATCAGGTTCGTCCGTTCGAACAATTCATCCGCCCGCACCACGCCCACGGTCACGGTCAGCGCCGCGACAAACAACCAAACGATCCATCCCCCCCTCGGCCCACCCTCACCCTTGATCTTCCCATGAACCTCCCCGGGAGCGCGGGCCTGTGGCCCGCAGGGGGTGCAATCGGCGGCGCAAGAGCGAACCCTCGGGCACCGTCTCCGGCACCTGCCGCTGCGGGCTGAAAGCCCGCGCTCCGTCCGAGCAGTCCGCAGGTTCATGTCCCGTAAGCAGGTCAAAAAGGAACGGGTGGCTTCCCATGAACATTCCCTCCGGAGCGCGGACCTGTGACGCCCAGCGGGTGGAATCGGCAGCGCACGATCGAACCCTCGGGCATCGTCTCCGCCACGTGCCGCTGCGGGCTGAAAGCCCGCGGTCCGTCCGAGCAGTCGCAGGTTCATGTCTCGTGACCAGGTCAAAAAATGAATGCGTGGCTCCCCATGAACCTCCCCTCCGGAGGTCGCCCCCCGGCTCATTTTGTTTCCGGCATCGGCGCCTTGGCTGCGGCGCGGTGGGCCAGCTCGCTAAAGACGGTATAGACCATGGGGATGACGAACAGAGTTAGGAAGGTGCTCGTGAGCATGCCACCGATCACCACCACCCCCATGGGGCGACGACTTTCGGCGCCGGCGCCAAAGCCGATGGCGATGGGCAGGATGCCGGCGACGGTTGAGAACGCGGTCATGAGAATGGGCCGCAGGCGGACCCGGCCTGCTTCGACCATGGCGTCCCGCGCAGGCAACCCTTCCGCCAGACGTTGATTCGCAAACTCGACGAGCAGGATGCCGTTCTTGGTGACGAGCCCGACGAGCAGCACGAACCCGATCAAACTGAACAAGTTGATGTTCATTCCGATGAGGGGCGGCAGCAGGTGATTCGTGCTGAGGGAGCCGACCAACCACAGCAAGCCCAGCGCGCCAACCCCCGCCAGCGGCACGCAAAGAATGACCGTGATCGGATGCACGAGGCTCTCAAACTGGGCGGCGAGAATCATGTAGGTGATGATCAGCGCCAGCACGAGCACGAACAGAAACTCGCCGCTCGAATCCTTGAACTCCTTCGATTCGCCGGTCCACTCGTAGGTGAACTCCGGCGGCAGCTCGGTTTTCAACATCGCTTCAACCTGCTGAATGGCCGTGCCGAGGGGAACACCGTTCAGCGAGGCGGAGATCGTCGTACTTCGCAGCCGGTTGTAGTGCTCGATGGCGTTCGCCGCGGCACCTTCGTTGCGGATCACAACCGAGCTCAACTGGATCAATTGCCCCTGCTGGTTGCGCACATAGATCCGGTCGAGATCCTGCGGCAGCAGGCGCGAGCCGCGCTGCAGCTGGGCGATGACCTCGTATTCCTTGCCGTCGAGCTTGATCCGGCTGAGATCACGACCGCCGAACAGGATCTGCAGAGTGCGCGAGACATCCTCGATGCTCAAGCCGAGCGCCGCGGCGCGATTGCGGTTGATGTCCAGCCGCAGCTCGGGCTTTGTGACCTCGAAACTGCTGCGGGCATTCACCAGGAACGGCAGGCCGCGCAGCTTGTTCAACAACGCGGTGGAATAGGTGTTCAACTGGTCCAAGTCCTGGCCTTGAATGACGAGCTGAAACGCGGACCCAAACCCACGCCCGATGGCCTTGGGAATATTCGGAACTGCGATGGCCCCCTCGACGTCCTGGAAAAATTTCATCCGCAGCCCGCCCGCCCCATTGACCAGCTCCTGAATGCCCCGCTTGCGATCCTCCCGATCCTTCAGGCGCACGAACAAAATGGACTGGTTGGCCTGCCCGGGGCCCGCCAGTGCAAAGGCGGTCACGCTGCCGAAGGATTCCACCTCGGGCGTCGCCTTCAGGATCGCCTCCATCTTGCGCACCTGCCGATCGGTGTATTCGACACTCGATCCTTCCGGCGCAAAGACGAACGACAAAAACCGGCTCTTGTCCTCCTCCGGCAAAAATTCCCCTTCCAGATGGCCCAGCATCCACAGATTCGGCGCGATGGAGATGGCGCCGACCACCACGGCGAACACCAAGCCAACCATCATGCGAAGCAGCAACGGCCAGTGCACAAACGGCCGGACGAGCCGATCGGACGCGCTCACCAGCGGCCGCAGCAACGCGGCATAGCCGCGCGTAAACCAGCGCAGCAAACCGTCGAACCAGCGGATGACAAAAAAACGGCGCCCGGTGTCATGGGGCTTGAGGATCCGGCCGGCCATCATCGGCGACAAGGTCAGGGCCACGAAAGCGCTGACCACCACACTGCCGGCCACGGCCGCGGCAAACTCGATGAACAGGCGGCCGGTGGCGCTGGTTTGGAAGGCCAGCGGCGTGAACACCGCCACCAACGACAGCGTGATCGCAATCACCGCGAACGCGATTTCTTCCATGCCCTTGAACGCCGCCTGCATTGGCGACATGCCTTCCTCGACATGCCGATGAATGTTCTCCAGCACCACGATGGCGTCATCGACCACCACGCCAATGGCCAGCACCAGCGCCAGCATGGTCAGGATGTTGATCGAATATCCGAAGGCCAGGAGGATGGCGAACGTGCCGACAATCGAGACCGGAATGGCCACAGCCGGAATGATGGTGGAGCGGAAATTCCCGAGGAACAGCCAGATGATGACCACCACCAGCAGGAAGGCCACGCCCAGCGTGTCCCAAACTTCGCTGATCGCCTTTTCCACATAGACGGATTCGTCGTAGTTGAAGACGGTTTCAATCCCCTCAGGCAAGGTCGGCTTCAGCCGGTTGATCTCCGCCTTGATCCCCTCAGCCACTTCGATGGTGTTGGCCTTCGATTGTTTGACGATGCCCAGGAAAATGCAGGGGCGCCCATTGTTGCGGGCAATGGTCCGCTCATTCTCCACGCCGGCCCGCGCTTCTCCCACATCCTTCAGCCGCACCAGCCGCGCGCCGTCCGCGCGCAGCACGAGGTTGTTGAACTCGTCGGGCGACTTCATCTCGCCGCGGGTTTGAATGGTCATCTCGCGCTGGAGATTCTCCACCCGACCGCTCGGCAGCTCGATATTCTGCTGGCGCAACGCGCGCTCAACATCGAGCACGGTCAGCTGGTGCGCGGCCAACCGCTCGGCATCCAGCCACAGGCGCATCGAATACCGTTGCTCGCCACCAATGACGACACCCGAAACGCCGCGCACGGTCTGGAGCCGGTTCTTGATCCGCTTCTCCGCGAGCTGGGTCATCTCCAGCGGCGTGTAGAGATCGCTGTTCATTCCGATCCAGATGATCGGCTGGGCATCCGCGTCCTGCTTGGCGACAATCGGCTCGTCGATGAACTCCGGAAGTTTGCCGCGCACGCGGGATACGCGATCGCGCACGTCCTGCGCGCACTGATCAATGTCCCGGCTCAAATCGAACTCAATCGTGATGCTGCTGACCTGCTCGCGCGACTGGCTCGAGATCGTCCGGATGCCCTCGATGTTGTTCAGCTCCTCTTCCAGCCGTTCCGAAACCTCCGTCTCCACCACGCTGGCATTGGCCCCCGGGTAGACGGTGGTGACCGACACGATGGGCGGATCAATGTCGGGCAGTTCGCGCACCGGCAGACGGCTGAGCGCGATCACCCCGAACAGAATCAGGGCGAGGTTCATCATGATGGTCAGAACCGGGCGCTGAATGCTGATGCGGGGAAGAATCATCCGGAGCTGGGGAATTAAAGTTTGCCCCCGGTGTTCGTGCCGACGGCGCCAGGACCTGTCGGACGTTCCGGCGCGGAAGCAACGACCTTGCCGCCCGGCCGGACCTTCTGCAGACCTTCGGCGACGACGCGTTCACCGAGCTTGAGGCCGGACGAAATCTCGACTAACCCGGCGAGCCGCAGGCCGAGCTTGACCGGCCGGATTTGCGCGGTCCCTTCGGCGTCGACGACATAAACCATCGTGCGATCGCCGCTGTTGAGGATGGCGGATTCGGGCACCACCAACGCGTCCTCCTTGACCTGCAGAGTCAGGTCGACATTGGCGAACATGCCCGGCTTGAGCACATGATCGACGTTGGGCACGCGCGCCTTGACCAGCGCGGTCCGGGAAGTTTCCTCCACCGACGGCGCAACGAAATAAACCTCGCCTGCAAATTGCCGGCCGGGAAAAGCGGCGATCTTGACGGCGATCTTCTGCCCGACTTTGAGCTGTCCGACGAACCGCTCCGGAACATTGAGCTCCACTTTGACCGGATTGAGATCGACCAGCGTGGTCAGGGTGGTGTTCTTGTCGATGACCTGCCCCGGACTGATGCGCCGGGCGCTGGCCAGCCCGGAAAAGGGCGCAAGAATCCGGGTGTCCTTGACCAGTCGCTTCTTGAGATCGTAAGTCGCACGAGCCGCCTGAAACGCCGCCGCCTGCTGATCGTATTCCTGCTTGGACACGAGCTGTTCCTCCTGCAGCTTGCGGGAGCGTTCGAAGTTGGCTTCGGCCACTTTGAAGTTCGCCTCGGCCTCGGCGGCGGCCGCCGCGAATTTGCTTTCATCGAGACGCACCAGGAGATCGCCCGCCTTCACCGGCTGACCTTCCTCGAACAGGATCTCCTGCACAGTCCCCTCCGTCTCGGATTTGAGCTCAACGACTTCGTTGGCCACGACACTGCCCACCAGGGAAAGAGCATCGGTCACCGGCTGTTTCCGGGCCTCCACCAGGATGGCCTGGGCGGCAAAGGCCGGCGGCCCACCCGCAGCTCCAGATGCCTCTTTCTTGCATCCGATCACGCTAGCCAGGACCAGCGCGGCCAGCATTGATGCGAACATTTTCATCATAGTCGGGCGGACAACGCCCGGGCGGACGCTAGAGAGCGCCTGCACTGAGGTCAAACCCTCAGAATCTCCCTGATCCGCGCGGACGAGTTTTAAACCGCAGATGAACAGATGAACGCAGAAAAAATCGGGGATTTGTAGATCACGACCATTCGTGCCGTTGTCTACCGCATTGGGATAATCTGACTCGCGAGCGGAGCTCAACATATCTACGACTACGCCCATCTGGGTTCATCCGCGGTTCTGTTCTTCTTCTCGTGGGTCGAGGATCCGAAAACTCCCGGAATTCTCGACGGGTTAATCGACGCTTAAGGTCGTCTTCCGTAGACTGCGCCCATGAAAAAGAATTTGTGGTTAGCTTTGGCCCTGACCACGGCGGTGCTTCCCTTGCTCACGCCTTCAAGCACCGCGCAAGCCCCGGATTTCCCCCCACCAGGTGGCCCGGGAGGTCCCGGCGGACCCGATGGCCCTGGCGGCTTCGGCGGACCGCCTCCGTTCGGAGTCCCGGGCGGTCCCGGTGGCCCGAACCAGCCCGAGCTCAAGGTGGTGAAAAAGTTCGATACCAACGGTGACAAACAACTCGATGCAAAGGAGCGAGTCGCCGCGCGAGAGTTCGTTAAAAAGGAACGCGCCAGCAATGAAGGCGGACGCGGGCCCGGCGGACGACGGGGGCCCGGAGGGCCCGGCCCAGGCGGACGCGGCGGCATGGCGGAGCCCACCAAGCCCGGCCCGAAGGTCGCCCCCGCCGACGTGAAGTGGTTCAGCGGAACAAACCTCTACGACCCTGGAATCATCCGCACGTTGTTTCTCGAATTCGAAAATGCCGACTGGGAAAAGGAACTGGCCGACTTCGCCAACACCGACGTCGAAATCCCCGCCAGCGTCACCGTCGACGGCCGCAGCTACGCCGGCGTCGGAGTCCACTTTCGCGGCGCCTCCTCCCTGTTCACCGTGGGCGAAGGTTCCAAACGTTCACTCAACCTGTCGTTCGACTTCATCCACCACGGCCAGAACCTCCTCGGCTACCGAACATTGAATTTGCTCAACTCGCACGAGGATCCCTCCTACCTCCGCACGGTGCTTTACTGCGAAATCGCCCGCCACTACCTGCCCGCGCCACGCGCCAACTTCGTGAAGGTCGTGATCAACGGCGAAAGCTGGGGGCTCTACGTCAGTGCCCAGCAATTCAACAAGGACTTTCTCCACGATCAATTCCCGGCCGACGACGGCGGCGGCGCGCGCTGGAAAGTGCCCGGCAGCCCGCGCGGACGTGGCAGTCTCGCCTACCTCGGTGAGGCTGTGGGCGACTACCGCGGGATCTACGAGCTGCATTCCAAGGAAGATCCCAAAGCGTGGGCAGCTCTGATCCAACTCTGCCGAACGCTGAACGAAACGCCCGTCGAACAACTCGAATCCGCGCTCGCGCTGATGCTGGATATCGACGGAGCCCTTCGCTTCCTCGCGCTCGAAAACGCTCTCATCAACAACGACGGCTATTGGGTGCGCACCAGCGACTACAATCTCTATCGAGATCCGAAAGGACGCTTCCACCTCGTTCCCCACGACGCCAACGAAACCTTCAGCCTGCCGGGCGGACCCGGCTTCGGTCGCCGGGGCGGTCCCGGCGGATTCGGCGGTCCCGGCGGGCCAGGCCTACGTCCGGGCGAAGGTTTCGATGGTCCGGGCAGTCCGGGCCCGGGAGGGCCAGGCGCCGAGGGCGGACGCTTGGGGGGCCGAGCCGAGCGCGGACCGGGCATCGAAGGTCTCAAGCTTGATCCTCTGTTCGGAACGAACGACACCAGCAAACCGCTCCTGTCAAAGCTGCTCGCCGTTCCCGCGCTACGCGTTCGTTATTTGGGCTACGTAAAAGACATTGCGGAACGGTGGCTGGACTGGCGGATCCTCGGCCCGATCGCCACGCGTTATCATCAGATGATTGAACCCGAGGTCGCAGCCGACACGCGCAAGCTGCAGTCCATCGAGGCCTTTCGCGGCTCGCTGGCCGTTGGCCCACGAGGGATCAACGCTCCAAACAGGGAGAACGGCAACGACGACACCAGCTTTCGACCCGGGCCAGGCCGCGGCCCGGGCGGGCCGTCGATCAGTCTCAAGGCGTTCGCCGATCAGCGCCGCGCTTACCTGCTCGAGCGCGTAGCCGAACTCGACCGATCCCCAGCGGGCAAGTGAATCGTTCCGCTACGGCCGTTGGTAAAGGACCATCGTTCGGCCCGGTTCGAACACGTGGACATTGGTGGAGAATCCGCCGGTGGCGATGAATTGGCCGCCCCAGACGAGCATCTCCTTGCCGGTCCAAACGCCCACCGGCTCGTTGCGTCCACCGGGCGCGCCGGCCTCGGTCATGGGAGACCAGAGATTCGATTCCGGATTGAACCGACCGCCTGAGTTCAGGCCGGTGGTGCCGCCGAAGATCAACATTTCGGTGCCGGACCAGAGCGCGAAGTGACCGCCGCGCGCTTCCGGGGCACCGCCAATGGGCAGAGGAATCCAACTGTCGGTCGCCGGGTTGTAGCGCGAGCCGTCATTGCGATACTGGCCGGCATCATAGCCGCCCCAGACAATCATTTCCTTGCCGGTCCAGACCGTGGAGAAGCTGGTGCGGGGCGTTGGATCGAACAGCGTGCCGAGAGGCGCCCACGTGTTGCTGACGGGATCGTAGCGGGCGCCGCCATTCACGGGCGCGCCCGGCCCGGACCCACCCCAGACAATCATCTCCGAGCCGGTCCAAACCGCATCGACAAACGCGCGCCCAGCCGGCGCGTTGACGTTGGACATGGCGCTCCAGGTGTTGTTGGCCAGGTTATAGCGCGACCCGGTCGAGAGGTAGTTGGTGCCGTCATAGCCGCCCCAGATGATAATCTGAGCGCCGGTCCATACGATGCACCCAGATTGGCGTGGCGATGGAACCCCAACACCCGTCAACATGGTGGTCCAAGTATCGGTGACGGGATTGTAGCGGGCGCCGTTGTTGAAGGAGACTCCCACCCCTCCGCCGGCGCGGTTCTGTCCGCCCCAAACAATCATCTCGGTGCCGGTCCACACGGCCATCGACTGGCTGCGACCGATGGGAGCGTTGTTCGTGGACGTCGGAGTCCACACGCTCGACGCCGGGTTATAGCGAGCGCCGGTTCGCGTGTAAAAGTTCGTGCCCGTCCCGAACACCGACGAGCCCCCACCCCAGATAATCATTTCGGTTCCGGTCCAAACGACCGAAGGCAGCGACCGTCCCAAGGGCGGCACGCTGGGCACGAAAGGCGTCCAAGTGTTGCCGACCGGATCAAACCGACCGCCATCGTTACTCGCGACACCGTTGTTGAGGCCGCCCCAGACGATCATCTCGAGACCGGACCAGATGGCCGAGTGGGCGGCGCGAGCGGAAGGGCCCCGGGTGATCGACATGGCCGACCAGGAATTGCCGACCGGATCATAGCGGGAACCCGAGTTCAAAAAACCTAACGTCGACGTTCCGCCCCAGATGACCATGCGACTGCCGGTCCAGACCGCCGTGTGATTGCCGCGGGAGGTGGGGGCATTGCCGATCGTCACCGCGGCCCAGGAATTCGAGGTCGGGTTGTAGCGTGCTCCGGTGTTGAGCCGATTGCCGAGGGAATCGAACCCGCCCCACACAATCATCTCCGCATCCGTCCAGACGGCCGTGTGCGCATAGCGCGGGGGTGCGAGCTCGTTGGTGGGAAGAGTTGACCAGGTATTCGCGGTCGGATTGTAGCGAGCTCCGGTGGCGAGAGGCGTGGTCAAATCCCAGCCGCCCCAGACCAACATCTCCGTGCCAGTCCAAACCGCGGTGTGGTCAGTGCGCGCGGACGGGACGCTGACATTGCTGGTGGCCGTCCAACTCTTGGTCACCGGATTGTACCGAGCGCCGGTGCCGATCACGGTGTTGGTATTGTCACCACCCCAAATCACCATCTGAGTCCCCGTCCAGACCGCGGTATGATTGGCCCGCGGAGACGGCGCGCTCGCCACGCTCGCGGCGGACCAGGTGTCGGTGACCGGGTCATAGTGGGCGCCCGTATTCACCGTGTTGGTGCCGACGGTTCCGCCCCAGATGATCATCTCGCGTCCCGTCCAGATCGCGGTGTGATCCACACGACCGGCCGGGGCCCCATTGGTGGACATCGGGGTCCACGTATTGGCCGCGGGATTGAAGCGCGCACCGGTGTTGAGCAACGTGCCGGACGCCGTCCGGCCGCCCCAGAGGATCATCTCCGTGCCGGTCCAGATGGCCGTGTGACGGGATCGCTCGTCGGGCAGATCAATCGCGCCTCGTTCCGTCCAGCCGTCGGCGATCTGGGTGGTGCCAATGCGCCGGTAGCCGGCGGCAAGAAGCGAGGTGTTTTCGGTGGCGGCAAGGATCATCGCGCCGGACGGGACGCCGGATTGTCCGGCGGCGGCGAGATTGGCCAGGGCGGCGCCGGGAGCGAGGTCGTTGCTGGTCACGGCACCGGGGGTGAGATGGGAAGAGTTGATGGAATTGGCGGCCAGTTGGCTGCTGCCCACGGCGCCGGCGGCGATTTTTGCCTGAGTGATGGCGCCGTTGGCGACCGTGCCGGCCAGCACGGCATAGGGCGTGGGCGTGATCGCCTGACGCGGGCTCAGCTTGCTGAAATTGACGGCGCCATTCGTGCGCACCGCGATTTCAAGCCAGCGCGCGCCCCCACCAAAAGGGGCCGCGCCAAAATCAAGCGTCACCGCGAACACTCCTCCCACAACGGGCACGGCAGCCGCAGCCTGCGTCGATCCCACCACATTCCCGTCGAGCGGCGCGTCGAACAGGTCGAATTGAAAATCAAACGTCCCGTTGGCTGGCTTCGCCTGGTCGTTGAGCTGACCCTGGTAGGTAAATGCGCTGCCTTGACCGAACGACGCGCCGGTGGCGAGGCACCAACAACTGAGCAATGCCCACTGGCACCACAACTGTCGCAGAGAAGTCTTCACACGTTTTGAGTCGCGAACTGCATGCGGTTGATTTTTGTCCGAAGTCCGTCAGCGCAAAGGCAAAGGCGGAACGCGGTCCCACCACAGCGTGGCGCCCGGACGACCGGAACTATTGGACCCCTCCCTGGATTCGACAATGGCGCGAAACTGACCGACTTCCGGTCAAAACTCAAGCTTTCAACCTAGGTCTTTACGTCGACCCGGACCCGCCAAACGCCCTCGGTTTCCGGTTCGAATCGAATCTGGATCGGCAGAAATCGTTCGATCACGGCGGCATTGGTGACCGAATGCAGCGACGGCTCGACGGTTCGAAATGATCCTCCGCCCGCAAGTGCCATCGGCAACAACAGCTGATCGGCGAGATATTCATCAACAGGCACGCCGGACTCCAGCCACGCGCGGGCTTGCTCCGCCGCGCCGCGAGCCACGTCTTCCGCGCTTCGGCCGCGCTCGCCAAATCCGCTGAACACCGCCGTCACATGCTCCGCTTCAAGTTCGAGCAGCACGACGTTGCCCGGCCCGACCGGCCTGACCACGGTTTCGATCGCGGCACGCCCGGCGTCCCAGCCGAGCACGGCGCGCACGGTCTCCAATTCACGCCGGCCAATTTCGTCCGGCACTTTGGCGATGATGGCCCGCGCCCGCTGCTGAAGCATCGCTCCTCGCTCGGGCAGATCGAGTCGGCCCAGACATTTCGCGGGTTCGATCCGCGCGTGAAACTGGCCGCCGCCCGCAGGAAAAAAGCCGGGACGCGTCAACTCGAACTCCAAGCCCACGCCCATCCGACGAATCAGCGGGGCGAAACTCCGCGCGAGAAAATCGAACGGCGGCGCCATCGGATTGTGGGTACCTCCTTCCAACGTCAACGTGCTGACTCCTGACGCCGTGAGCAGCGGCGGCAACACGGTCTGCAGAACCAGGGTCGCACTGCCAGCCGTGCCGACCGAAAACCGGTGATCGCCAGGCGTCACCGCTCCGGGATGAAACTCGAGTTCCCGCGAACCGAGGGTCGCACCCGACGCCTTCGCCGCGCCCACGGCACAAGCCGCTTCCACCGCAGTCAGGTGCTGGCGGAGCAGACCCGGCTTGGCCCGGCCGGCCCGGATGTTGATCATCCGAACCGGCCGGCCCGTCACCAGCGACAACGCCAGCGACGTTCGCAGGATCTGCCCGCCACCCTCACCTTCCGAACCATCGATCGTGATCATCTCAATCCTCCGGGCGCTCGCCGTGCGGCGCCATTTTGACCAGCTTCGGATCGAACCGGCCCAAAACCTCCACCAGATCCGCCTGCGCGGACATCACCTGATGAATGTCTTTGTACACCCCGGGCACCTCGTCGAGCCCGGCCGAGATCAATTTCACGCCGCGCTCGCGCAGTTCCCCGTTGACCGTCGCCCAGTCGAAGGTGGCCAGGGCCTTGGTCCGGCTCATCACCCGACCCGCCCCGTGCGAAGCTGAGTTCAGCGACGCGCCATTTCCGCGACCGCGCACCAGGAAGCCCGGCGACGCCATCGATCCCGGAATGATTCCGAGCACGCCTTCGCCCGCGGGAGTGGCGCCTTTGCGGTGCACGACCACTTCGCGCTCGGCGCCGTCGACCATGTGCCGTTCCTTCCAGGCGAAGTTGTGATGGTTCTCGACGTCAAGGAGCACGTTCAAGCCGAGATGCCGGGCCACGTGCTGGTGAATCAAGACATGATTCGCCGCCGCATACCGGCCCATGAGTTCCATCGCCGCCCAATACTCCTGGCCTTCGGCAGAATCCAACGTCAACCAGGCAAGCCGCCGAAACTCCGGGGCCAACTCCGGCTGCCGGGCCGTCGCCAGACGGCTGTAGTAATCACAAACCGCCGCGCCGCTTCCCCGGCTTCCGCTGTGGCTCAGGAGCGCCAGGTATTCGCCCGCCGGAAGGCCGTTCACCGTCTGCTCGCTGGTGAACACGCCAAACTCCACGAAGTGATTGCCGCTTCCGCTCGTTCCCAGCTGCGCCCAAGCACGGTCCTTGTTCTGACGAGTCACCGGGCTCACGTTCCAATCGGCGTCCAGCACGTCGTGCGCCCGGCGCTGCCTGAAGGTCGCGCCGACCCCAAAGCGCGTTTCCGCTTCAATCGCGCCAATCAATCGATCGCGCTGCGGCTCCAGCTCGGAGACCGGCAGATCGAGCACCGTCAGTTTCATGCGACAGGCGATGTCCACCCCAACCGCATAAGGAATGACCGCGTTGTCCGTGGCCAGCACTCCGCCAATCGGCAGGCCGTAACCCACGTGCGCGTCGGGCATCAGCGCGCCGGCCAACGCCACCGGCACCTGACACGCCCGCACCATCTGGTTCACCGCCTCAACTTCCAAACCTTCACCCCACTGTCGCCACGGCGCGGAAGACACCGGCGTCGAAGCCGCCGGATTCATTTTGTTGGCTGCACCCAGTTCGATCGTTTTCATGTTCGTGTTAATTCCTAACACCAGCCCTATAACAGGTCCCGTGCCAGCGCGCGCCGCCGGCGCCCCCGACGACGACACTTTCGCCTGCCGGCCAATCCCTCACGCCCACGAAACCCCTTCCCGCCCGCACATTGCTGGCGTTTGGTCCACGCGGTTCCAACGGTCACTCCGACGTCGGCCCGTTGAACTCGCTTCTCCGTCCTTTGAACCGGCTTCGAATCGACCTATCCGATATGCTAACGAAAGCGCTTTATAGCTTATGAAACGCGCTGCTTCATGTCTCGTGAGCAGGTCTAAAAAACAGTCAGCGTCCCATGAACCTCCCCTCCGGAGCGCGGGCCTGTGGCCCGCAGCGGGTGGAATCGGCGGCACACGAACGAACCCATCAAGCATCGTCGCCGGCCCAAGCCGCTGCGGGCTGAAAGCCCGCGGTCCGTCCGAGCAGTCCGCCGGTTCATGCCCCGTGAGCAGGTCAAAAAGCACGGGCTGCTTCCCATGAACCTCCCCTCCGGAGCGCGGGCCTATGGCCCGCAGCGGGTGGCATCGGCGGCACACGAACGAACCTATCAAGCATCGTCGCCGGCCCAAGCCGCTGCGGGCTGAAAGCCCGCGGTCCATCCGAGCAGTCCGCCGGTTCATGTCTAGTGAGCAGGCCAAAAAGGAACGGGCTGCTTC